>NZ_LMGO01000001.1:1559643-2202651 GCF_001427425.1 Achromobacter sp. Root565 | reverse complement strand
GTGGGGGCATACTTTCCCCGCCGGGCCGCCCCAAGGGGAAAAGCGCCCCCTCGGGGGGCAGAGAACCCGCGCAGCGGGTGAAGCGTGGGGGCATTATTTTGGCGGCATGCGGATGGCGCCGTCCAGGCGGATCGTTTCGCCGTTCAGCATGTCGTTGGTGATGATGCTGTGGACCAGTTTGGCGTAGTCTTCCGGGCGGCCCAGGCGCGCGGGGAAGGGGATGCTGGCGGCCAGCGAGTCCTGCACTTCCTGCGGCATGCCGAAGATCATCGGGGTGCCGAAGATGCCCGGCGCGATGGTCATGCAGCGGATGCCGGTCTTGGACAGGTCGCGCGCGATCGGCAGCGTCATGCCCGCCACGCCCGCCTTGGAAGCGGCATAGGCCGCCTGGCCGATCTGGCCGTCAAAGGCGGCGACGGACGCCGTGTTGATCATCACGCCGCGTTCGCCGGTGGGCTCGGGCGTGTTGGCGCTCATGGCCTCGGCGGCCAGGCGCATCATGTTGAAGCTGCCGATCAGGTTGATCGACACGACCTTCTGAAAGAGCTCCAGCGGGTGTGCGCCGTTCTTGCCGACGATCTTGGCGGCGGGGGCGACGCCCGCACAGTTGACCAGGCCAAACAGCGCGCCCAGTTCCAGCGCGGCGGCCACGACCTTCTTGCCGTCGGCTTCCTGCGTGACGTCGCAGTGCACGTAGCGCTGGCCGAGTTCCTTGGCGAGCGCTTCGCCCGGCTCGTCCTGCAGGTCGGCAATGACGACCTTGGCGCCATGTTCAACCAGCATGCGGGCGGTGCCGGCGCCCAGGCCGGATGCGCCGCCGGTAACGATGAATACCTTGTTCGCGATTTCCATGTGTGTACCACCAGATCAGTTCAAGGGAAGGAAGGCGGCGCGCCGGGCGCCGGATGCAACAAGGCCTTCGGGCCAGGGCCGGGACGCGCTGCGTCCGGCCGGCGCCGAAGGCCTTTGGGCCATCGAGGCGCCGATCAGCTTTGAACGGCTTCGAACAGGCGCGACTTGATTTCGTCGACGGCGCCCACGCCCGAGATCTTGCGGTATTTCGGGGCAGCGGCGGAATCTTGCTGCGCCCAGGCGGAGTAGTAATCGACCAGCGGACGCGTTTGCTCGCGGTATACCGATAGGCGGTGGCGCACGGTTTCCTCGCGGTCGTCGTCACGCTGGACCAGCTCTTCGCCGGTGACGTCGTCCTTGCCTTCGGTCTTGGGCGGGTTAAAGCGCACGTGGTAGCTGCGGCCGCTGGGCTGGTGCACGCGGCGTCCGCTCATGCGTTCGATGATGTCTTCTTCGGGGACGGCGATTTCCACGACGTAGTCCAGCTTGACGCCGGCGCTCTTGAGCGCGTCGGCCTGCGGGATAGTGCGGGGAAAGCCGTCGAACAGGTAGCCGTTGGCGCAGTCGGGCTGCGTCAGGCGGTCTTGCACCAGGCCGATGATGATCTCGTCGGAAACCAGGCCGCCGGCGTCCATGACCTTCTTGGCTTCAATACCCAGCGGGGTGCCCGCTTTCACCGCGGCGCGCAGCATGTCGCCGGTGGAGATCTGGGGAATGCCGAAGTGCTGCGTTAGAAACGCGGCCTGGGTGCCTTTGCCGGCGCCGGGGGGTCCGAGCAAGATGAGACGCATGAGTGCTCCTGAAGGGGTTTATTTTTTGTGATCCGGGGGATTATGCCGCAACGCAGCAGCCAATGCGGGGCTGCGCCATGCGAAATAACCCTTATATCTGATTGCTGTAGATCAAGCGGACGCGATCAAGATCGGCCGGGGTATCTACCCCGCCCGCAGGAGGCGTCGAGGCCCGATGGACGACGATGACGTGGCCGTGTTCCATGGCCCGTAGTTGCTCCAGCGATTCAAAGCGTTCCAGCGCGCCTTGCGGCAGCGTCGGAAAGCGGCGCAGGAACGACGCGCGGTAGGCGTACAGGCCGATGTGATGCCAGGCGGGCAGGCCCTGCGCCAGCACGCGTTCGCCGCCGCCCAGCGCGTCCCGGGCCCAGGGGATGGGGGCGCGCGAAAAATACAGCGCGCGGTCGTCGGCGGCGCAGACCAGCTTGACGACGTTGGGATTGAACAGGGCCTCGGCATCCGCCAGGGGGCATGCACAGGTGGCTATGTCGGCCTGCGGATAGGCCTGCAGCTTGGCCGCCACCGCGTCGATGAGTTCGGGTTCGATCAGGGGCTCGTCGCCCTGCACGTTCACGACGATCGCGTCGTCGGGCAGGCCAAGCTGCTCGACCGCTTCGGCCAGCCGGTCGGTGCCGGTGGGATGGTCGCCGCGGGTCATCAGGGCGCGCAGGCCGTGCGCCTGCGCAGCCTGCTGCACGCGCAGGTCATCGGTGGCGATGAAAATCTGCGAGGCGCGCGACAGCGCGGCGCGATCGGCGGTGCGCACGACCATGGGCTTGCCGGCGATGTCGGCAAGCGGCTTGTCGGGCAACCGGGTCGAGGCGGTGCGCGCCGGGATGATGGCGATGAAGCTCACGATGCGGCGTTCAGCGGGAGGCGGCGGCGTCGTCCAGCGCGCGGGCTTCGGATTCCAGCATGACCGGAATACCGTCGCGCAGCGGGAAGGCCAGCCGGTCCGCACGGCAGACCAGTTCGGCCTGCTGCCGGTCGTGTTCGAGGCGGCCCTTGCACAAGGGGCAAACGAGGATGTCGAGAAGGCGGGATTCCATGACCGGGATTCTAAAACAGTTTTGCCGCCTGACAGCGCGCGGCGCGTCGGGGTTGCAGCAAGCCGCCCGTTACGCGGCCGGGTTGCGGCCCCGGTTTTTGCCGCCGCCGTTCTGGCCACTGACCGGGCGCTCTTTGCAAGCGCGCAGCGCGTCGGCCAGCCAGTCAAAGAGCTCCGGGTCGGAGAACGCGGCCTGCACCGGCACTTCCCACAGCCGGGGATCGTTCAAGGCGCCGCATTTGATGGCGTCCTTGGCGGTCACCAGGATGACGTCGGCGTCCAGCGCCTGGAAGGGTGACGTGGCGTAGTCGTGGTGATCTGGCAGGGGAAGCGTCGCGGACAGCGTGATGCCGGCTGCCCGCAGGGTGGCGAAAAAACGCTCCGGATTGCCGATGCCGGCCGCCGCCGCGATGCGGGGCTGGCCGGCAAAGGCCGATAGCGGCTGTGTGGCGTGTCCCCCGATATGGCGCGCCAGGCCGGGTTCAAGCCACATCTGGACCTGGCGGGGACGGCTGCTTGCGGTGTCTGACACCCTCGGGAGCCGGCCGTCAGGCTGTGACGGTTCCTCAAGGGTGTCAGACACCGCAAGCAGCCGTCCGTCATGCCGCGAACGTGCCTCAAGGGTGTCAGACACCGCAAGAGAATTGCCCGGCGTGCCGATATTGGTGACCACGGCGTCCACGTCGGCCAGCCGGCTGGCGGGCTCGCGCAGCGGGCCAGCGGGCAGCAGGCGCCGGTTGCCCACGCCGCGCTGGTCCTGCACCACGATTTCGATGTCACGCGCCAGGGCCAGGTGTTGCAGGCCGTCGTCCGAGACGATGACGTCCACCCGCGGATGGGCCTGCAGCAAGACTTGGGCGGCGCGCGCGCGCTTGGGGTGGATGCACACGGGCGCGCCGGTGGCGCGGGCGATCAGCGCCGGTTCGTCGCCAAAGCGGGCGGCTTCCAGGTCGCCCAGCCCCACACGCGGATGCGGGCCGACCTTCACACCGTAGCCTCGGCTGACCACACCCGGCGTGTAGCCCCGGGCCCGCAGGTTTTCGACGGTGGCGATCACCATGGGCGTCTTGCCCGTGCCGCCCACGTAGATGTTGCCGATCACGACCACGGGCACGGGCGGCCGGTAGGACACCTTGGCGCCGCTGGCATAGCGCGCGCGCTTGCGCTCGACCGCCCAGGCGGTCAGCGCGGACAGCGGGCGCAGGGCGGTGGACAGCCAGCCGCCGCGCTGCCATTGGCGGGCCAGCAGTGATGCGCGTCGGGTTTTCAACGGTTGGTCTGGGCGGCGAAATTGACGCGGCCGATGCCCGCAAGGCGCGCGGCTTCCATGATGTTGATCACGGACTGATGGGTGGCCTGGGCGTCGGCATTGATGATGATGAGCGGCTCGGTCTTGCCGGCTGCGGCTTGGCGCAAGGCCTCGGCGATTTCGGGCGGGGTGGACACGTCGATCAGGGTGCCGTTCAAGGCGTAGCGGCCATCCTGGCTGACCGCGACTTCCAGCGCGGGCGGCGTGTCCTGTTCGGACGACGCCTGCGGCAACGTCACCTTCAACTGCGTGAAGCGGGTGAACGACGTGGTGGCCGCCAGGAAGATGAGGATGACCAGCAGGACGTCGATGAGCGGGATCAGGTTGATGTCCAGCTCATCGCGGTCGCCCCGGGAACCGCGGAAATTCATGGACGGGCCTCGCGGGAGGCGCGCGCGGGCGAGAGCGCGCGGATCAGGCGCGAAGCGGCCTGTTCCATGGCGTTGAGGTAACCGTCCACGCGACCGCGCAGATAGCGGTGCGCGATCATGGCGGGAATGGCGATCAGAATGCCGAAACCGGTGTTGTAAAGCGCGATCGAGATGCCGCGCGCCAGTTGGGCGGGGTCGCCGCCGCCGGGGGTGTAGGAGCCGAAGATTTCGATCATGCCGACAACGGTGCCGAACAGGCCCATCAACGGGGCGACGACGGCGATGGTGCCGATGGCGGAGATGTAGCGGCCGAGGTCATGCGCAACGGCGCGGCCGGTGTCTTCGACCACGTTGCGCAGTTCTTCGCGCGGCAAGTGGCGGTGACGCATCACTTCAGCCAGCACGCGGCCCAGCGGGGAATTGCGTTCCAGTCGGTGGATCGATTCCGCCGTGTCCTGGTGGTTGCGCAGCATCTCGGCGACCTGGTCGTTCAGGCCGCGCGGCATCACCAGGTTCCGGCGCAGGGACAGGAAGCGCTCGAAGATCAGCGCCAAGCCCAGCACGGATGTCGCCAGCAGGGGCCAGATAGGCCAGCCGGCCTCGCGCAGAATGGAAAGCAAAGCGGTCAACTCCTGAGGAGCCGAAGGCGCCGCAAGCGGCGCGCAGTGGCATCTGAATAAGCCGAAACTGTAACGGTGCGGCGCGCATGTGGCAAGGCAGGGGGATCCCCAAATTATCCACAGAATCTGTGGATAATTCTGTGTAGAACTCAGCCAGAAGGCTTATGGGCACGGGGCTTGCGCTTGTTTGCTTCAATTGCGCGCACTGCTGTGTCCTATAAAAATTCATTGAAATCAATGGCTTGCACCGAATTTGCTGGCGTTCTGGGCAGTTCGTGCAAATTTCTGCGGACGCGGTATCATTGCGCCCCGCTACGCCTGCCCTGTGGACAGGTTCGCATCGGAAAGCCCCATGACAATTGAGCTCCCAGTCACAAACAACGCATTTGCGCGGGAAATCCTTACAGTTGCCCAGCTAAACCAAGCAGTGGGGCAGTTGTTGGAGCGCAGCATCCCGGCGCTGTGGGTTCGCGGCGAGATTTCCAACTTCACGCAAGCCGCGTCCGGGCATTGGTACTTCACGCTCAAGGACAGCCGGGCCTCCGTGCGGGCCGTCATGTTCCGCAGCCGCGCCAGCGCGGTGGGCTTTGTCCCCCGAGCGGGCGACCAGGTCGAGATCCGGGCCCGCGTTTCCCTGTACGAACCGCGGGGCGACTATCAGCTCCAGGCTGACGCCATGCGGCGGGCAGGATTAGGGAATCTGTACGAGGCCTTTCTGCGGCTTAAAGAGCAACTGGCCTCCGAAGGCTTGTTCGATCCGGCCCGCAAACGTGAGCCTGTCCCTCTGCCCCGCGCAATCGGCGTGATCACCTCGCTGCACGCGGCGGCGCTGCGCGACGTGCTGTCGGCGTTGGCCCGGCGCGCGCCGCAGGTGCCGGTCATCATTTATCCGGCCCCGGTTCAGGGGGCGGACGCCGCCAACAAGCTGGCCGCGCAGTTGCGTCTGGCCAACGAGCGGGCCGAAGTCGATACGCTGCTGCTGGTACGGGGCGGCGGCAGCATCGAAGACCTCTGGAGCTTCAACGACGAAGACCTGGCGCGCCAGGTGGCGGTCAGCGAGATTCCCGTCATCAGCGGCGTCGGCCACGAAACCGACTTCACCATCGTGGACTTTGTGTCGGACCTGCGCGCGCCCACGCCCACCGCTGCGGCTGAACTGGCGTGCGCGCCGCGCGCCGAACTGCTTGGCCGCGTCATGCAGTCCCTGCAAACCATGGTGCGCGGCCAGCAGCGCCGGCTGGAGCGGGCGGCGCAGCGCCTGGATCGCGCCACCGCGCAGTTGGTGTCCCCGGCGCAACGCCTGCAACACCAGCGCGAACGACTGAACAGCCTGCAATACCGCCTGGCCTCGGCCTGGTCGGCGCCGCAAGGCCGGCGCGCCGCGCGCGTCAATCTGCTGGCGCAGCGCCTCAGCCATCGCGTGCCGGATACCGGCCGGGCAGCCGAACGTCTGGCTGGCGCCGTACGCCAATTGGGGCAGGCCCATGCCCGCCTGCTGGTGCAGCGGCGCAATCGGCTTGCCGCCGCCTCGGCGCAGCTACGCGCCCTGGATCCCGGCAACACGCTGGCGCGCGGCTACGCGATCGCCCGCGACGCGGAGGGCCGCATTGTTCGTGACGCGGCCGCGCTATCGGCGGGCCAGCCGCTGGACCTGAGCTTCGCGCAGGGCGGCGCGCAGGTTCAGGTGCAAACCACCCGTACCACGCGCGACCCAAGCTGATTTTTCCGCGAGCCCCCGACTGGGGCGGCGTGCGGCTCGGTCGCCGCAAATCCTTTCCACCCAAACCATGGCGGCAGGATGTTCCACGACAGAAATCTGAAATGGGCGGCCACCGGTCTGGCCGCGGCGATATGGGCATCTGGAGTTGGCTCCGTGGCCCATGCGGAAAACGCAGCCGTTTCCCCGGCGGCATCCGCAGCCGCCGATTGCAACTGCGCGTCGCCGTACCGCGAATACAAGAAAGCCGACACCCCGCAGACCGAGGCGCTGTTCGCAGCGGTAAGCCGCAACGATGAGGCGGCATTCCTGGCCGCGTTGGCGCAGGTGGCGCGGCCCGGCGATTACGCTCTGGACGGCGTCCCCTTGCTGCACGCCGTGCTGATGCCGACTCGCAGCCTGCGATCGCAGTACGTGTATTGGGATATGACGCCGGAAGACGCGGCGCGGCTGCGTAAGGCCCACGAGGCCAACCTGCCGGTCCGCGCGCGCATGCTGGCCGCGCTGCTGGCCACCAAGCCGGGACTGAACGACATTACGTACGACTCGCGCCGGCCGCCGCTTCACCTGGCGCTGCTGTATGGCACGCCCGAGATAATGGAAACGTTGCTGGCCGCGGGCGCCAACCCCGATCAGCGTGGCGACGCCAACGACACGCCGCTGGAATTCCTGCTGAACCGCGATTTCGAATTCGCGGTGCGCATGACGTACCTGCCGCGCCTTGTCGATCGCAAGAACCTGACGCGCATGGTGGTGGCCTTGTTCGGCGCCGGCGCCAGCCGCCCGTATGCGGCGCTCGATGCGGCCGACAAGACCGCGACGAGTGTTTTCAAGGACGGACAGGGCAAAGCGCGGCCTGCGGCGGACTTCCGGTCCTGGCTGCCTCTGGTGGAATTGACGGAAGGCGGGCAAGCCCTGCGAGCGCTGGCCGCGACCGGCAGCCAGCCCGCCTATGAAGAGGAACTGACCGCCCTGGCGTTCGCCGCCTACGAGGGCGATGCGCAGGCGGTGTCGTACCTGATGGACCAGGGGCCGCGCACGATCCCGGCCACGGCGTACGGCGAAACCGGGCATCGCGACGTTTGGCTGGATGCGGCGCAAGCGGCGGTCGAAGGCGGGCATCCCGCAATCGCCGAACAACTGCTGCGCGCGGGCATGCCCTTCGCGCAACGCGGCCCGCAAGTGGGCTCGGGCGGCCTGATCTTCGCCAAGCCTCAGATGAACAACCGTCCCATCATGAATCTGGCCGCCCAGCGCGGCGACACGCAGACAGTGCAGCGCCTGCTGGCCTTGGGCGCGCCGGTTGACGGCGATCCCGCCGAGCCGCATGGAAACACACCCTTGGCCGATGCCGTCGAAGCCGGCCAGTCCGACTCCGCCAAGGCGCTGCTGGCCGGGGGCGCCGATCCGGGCTTGCGGCGCGAAGGGTACGACCGCCGGTCAGCGCTGGAGGTTGCGGTGCGGGCCGGAGACACAACGCTGTTGCGCACCCTGCTGGCCGCGATGAAACCCGACGCCCTGCGCGCGGCGCTGCAGAACCCTGCCGACTCGCCCATCGCGCAACTGTTGCGGCAGCCGGGCGGGCAGGGCGCGGCGGTGCTGCGCATGTTCGCGGACGCGGGATTCGACATGAAGACGCTGGACGCAAGCGCCATTCGCCAGGCTCTCGAAAGCCGCGATACGGCGATGGCCATGATGCTGATCGACGCGGGCGTGCCGGTGAATCCGTCCGTGGGTCCGTCAGCGCAAACAACCGGCGGTGACGGCTTGCCGATGGCCATGGACGATCCGCGCGGCACGCCGCCGCTGCTGTTGGCGGCAACGTCCGGCCAGGTCGCGGTCGTCGATGCATTGCTGGCCAAGGGCGCCGACCCCGCCGCCATCGCGCCGGACGGCGAAAGCGCCTTGTATTGGCTGATCGGCCGTCAGGACACCGCCATGCTGGATCGGCTGCTGCGCGCCGGTGCGCGGTTGGACGACCCGCGGCTGCCGGTCGCGCCCAAACCGTACGCGCTGCTCAACGCGGCCGTGGTGTCCGGCGACATGGAAACGGTGCGCCGCGTGAGCGCGGCGAACCGCCAGCCGGTTGCGCAAGCGTGCATGCCAGACAACGGGGAGTTCGTGCTGATCGACAAGCCTGGCTACTTTGCGGCATTGCATGCGGCCGGCTTCACCGGCCAGCCATCGTCATGCGCGCGCGATGGGCGCCCCTTGCCCGAGCGCATCGTGTCGATGCTGCTGCAGAGCCGGCAATTGATCACCGCGCGGCATGACACGGTGGTGCAGGTGTTGGGCCAGTTGAAGGAGTCGGGCACCGATCTGGATGCGCCTTTGGCCGATGGCGATACGCCGCTGAACGTGGCCATCCGGCTGGGCCGCCGGGACCTCGCCCAAGCGTTGCTCAATGCCGGCGCAAGCCCTGACGCCGACGACGGCGCGGGCCGCGGTCCTGCGTGGATCGCACTTGAAACCGGCCAACCCGCCATGTTGTCCCTGCTGGCTCAGCACCACGCGCGCTTCGACGCGGCGGTGGCGCCGTCGGGCCAGTCGTTCCGCACGGCGCTTGCCTGCCAATCCGATCCGGCCTTCGCCCGCGTCCTGCAGGATGCGGGCATCACGCTGCAGGCGGACTGCGCGCCGCCGCCCGCGCAAGGCCGGCGCGTGGGCGCCAAGGCCGCCAGCAAGTCATCCGAAGCGCTGCGCGTGCCGGGGCACTACTACCTGCGTGGCGTGCGGGAAGTGGGCAGCGAATTGCTGCTTCTGGAAGACGGCAACTTCGAATATTTCCTGAGCTATGGCGCGGTCGACATCAATGCGCGCGGGGCCTGGCGCACCGATGGCAAGCAGGTCTTCCTGGACACGCCGCCGCTGCGGCCGTACTCCGCCATTGCGAACGTGCGCGCCGATACACGCACCGATACAAGCGCCGGCAACAGGCCGGCCGAGCCCGGCATGCTGACGGTGCGCGTCTATCACCGTGGCCGTCCGGTCAGCATCGACGTGGCGATGTCTTCAGCCGATCAGGATTACGGCGGCGGGCCACGCCAATCTGAAGGGGCGGACGGCGTTTCCGTTCCCATCGCGGCGGGCGCATTGAAGGCGCTGGCCGTCTTCGTGCCGGTGCCGTCGGGCGGACGTTGGCACGACGTGGATGTCGCCCGCATCGACCCCGCCACCCGCGCCGTGCGCATCGACGTCGACGTGCCCGACGCCGCGGCCAGCGCGCCGCTGCACAAGGTCCTGGTCATGGATAAGGACGGCGCGCTGGTCGAGACCGGCAGCGGGCGGGAGCTGCGTTACGTGAAGTGACGCCATGCGCGCCGCCGCGCGCGGGCGCAACAACGCAGGGTCATAAGCATGTGCCTGTTAACCCCGCGCCAGCGCGGGGTTAACACGGTATCCTCGGGAGTTGCCGATACAATTGTCCGGCTTGATCGTGCTCTCAACAGAAGGAACCATCACATGGCACATACTCTTCCCCCCCTGCCTTACGAACTCGACGCTCTGGCGCCGCACATCTCCAAGGAAACGCTGGAGTTCCACTACGGCAAGCATCACCAGACGTACGTCACGAATCTGAACAACCTGATCCCGGGTACGGAATTCGAAACGCTGTCGCTGGAAGACATCGTGAAGAAGTCCTCGGGCGGCATCTTCAACAACGCAGCCCAGGTCTGGAACCACACGTTCTACTGGAACAGCCTGGCTCCCAAGGCCGGCGGCGCACCGACGGGCGCGCTGGCTGACGCCATCAACGCCAAGTGGGGCAGCTTCGACGCCTTCAAGGAAGCCTTCAACAAGTCGGCTGCCGGCAACTTCGGTTCGGGCTGGACCTGGCTGGTCAAGAAGGCCGACGGCTCGGTCGACATCGTCAACACCAGCAACGCGGCCACCCCGCTCACGACGGCCGACAAGCCGCTGCTCACCTGTGATGTCTGGGAACACGCGTACTACATCGACTACCGTAACGCGCGTCCCAAGTACCTCGAAAACTTCTGGGCCCTGGCGAACTGGGATTTCGCCGCCAAGAACTTCGCCTGATCGGCGGTTCCGGCATGCATGCGGCCTCTGCGCCGCAGCCCTGAATTCAACCCCTCGCCCCGGCGAGGGGTTTTCTTTTTGTTCAGGAAAAAGTCAGTTTCGAAAACCCTGTCGATTGTCGCGTTCATTACACGGAACTGACGCGGGAACTGGCTTTTCTTCAGGGTAAGCCCTTACCGAAACGTCGCTATCGTTGCCCACGGTCAGCGGCTGCACCCCGGAGCACATGGCTGCGGCAAGACCGCAAAAGCCGGGGCAATCACAGGGAAGGGAAGCATGTTGCGGTTATTTTCGGGGATGCGCATCGGCGCTCGCCTGACAGGGGCGTTTTTGCTGGTGGCGGTAATAGGCGGTGCGATCGGGGCCTTTGGGGTGTGGGGGCTGGCGCGCATCAATGACATGAACGACAGGCTTTACGACACCGAACTGCGCGGCATTTCGGATCTGAAGGAAGCCAACATCAATCTGATCTACGCAGGACGCGCGCGCAATGCATACCTGGGCGCGTCCACCGACCAGGAGCGTCAGGCGCTGCGCAAGCAGTTTGACGACGCGGTCAAGAACATGGATGTGCTGCGCGAGAAGGCTGCCGCGAACTTCTACGAAGAACAGACCAAAAGCCTGTTGGCCCAGTTCGGCGAAACCGAGCAGGTGTGGAAGCGTGAGGCTGCCGCGTTCTTCGATGCGGCCAAGTCGCAGCCCATGACCCAGACCGATCCGCGCGTGGCCGATATCGAAAAGCGTGTCATCGCCTCGTCGCAGAAGCTCGATGACCTGATGACCAACCTGGCCATCAGCAAGGAAAAGGTCGCCGAGCGCTCGGTGGCGGAAGGCACGGCGCTCTACAACACGGTTCGCGCCATCATGATCGCCCTGGCGATCGCGGGCGTGGCCATCGGCATGCTGTTGGGATGGCTGGTGACGCGCGGCATCGTGCGTCCGCTGGGCGAGGCTGTGTCGGCGGCACGGCAGGTGGCCGCGGGCGACCTGACCACCGATATCCGTGTGGTCACGCGCGACGAGACCGGCGACCTGATGGGCGCGCTCAAGGCCATGAATGAAAGCCTGGCCCGCATCGTCAAGGACGTGCGCGACGGCTGCGAGAACATCGCCTCGGCGTCGTCGCAGATTGCGCAGGGCAACGCCGACCTGTCGCAGCGCACGGAAGAGCAGGCATCCTCGCTCGAAGAAACCGCTGCATCGATGGAAGAACTGACCAGCACGGTGCAGCAGAACGCCAACAATGCCAGCGAGGCCGACCGTCTGGTCAGCCAGGCGTCGACCGTCGCTGTGCGCGGCGGCGAGGTTGTCGAGGGCGTGGTGCAGACCATGAGCGCGATCTCGGACAGCTCGCGCCGCATCGCCGACATCACGGGCGTGATCGACGGCATCGCATTCCAGACCAACATCCTGGCGCTCAATGCGGCCGTGGAAGCGGCGCGCGCGGGCGAGCAGGGCCGCGGCTTCGCGGTCGTGGCGGGCGAGGTGCGCACGCTGGCCCAGCGTTCCGCGGTGGCGGCCAAGGAAATCAAGGCCTTGATCGACGAGTCGGTGACGCGCGTCGAAGGTGGCACGCGTCAGGTCGACGAGGCCGGACGCACGATGCGCGAAGTGGTCGACAGCGTACGTCAGGTCGCGACGCTGGTGCGCGAGATCTCGGGCGCATCGGAAGAGCAATCGACCGGTATCGGTCAGGTGAACCAGGCCGTCTCGCAGATGGACACGGTGACCCAGCAGAACGCCGCCCTGGTCGAAGAAGCCGCGGCCGCCGCAGCCAGCATGCAGGAGCAAGCCACGCGTCTCGCGCAGGAAGTGCGCCGTTTCAAGGTGGATGCAAGCGGCGGGTCGGCGGCGCAGCCGCAGGCCCGGCTGATGCCGGCCGAACGCGCGCCGGTGCGCAAGCCCGTCGCGCCGGCAGCCCGTGCGGCGCAGTCGCGGCCTGCGCTGGCGAGCGCTTCGCAGGACGACTGGTCGTCATTCTGAGGTCCGGCCGCGCGGCGATGGACGGCCGTTGACGGCCGTTCCCATCCAAACTTCCGGTTGCGGAACGCTGCATCTTTCGGCTACGGGTCAGGCTGGGATGGTAAGGTTGGCAACTTCCCACGCCGCCCTGTCCCCCTCCATGAGTCTGCCCGACCCCGTCCGCCGCGTCATCGCCCGAACACGCCGGGTCGCGCGCCGCAAGGTGCGTCAGATCAACCGTCTGTCGAAGAAGAGCGTGCAGCTTGGGCTGCTGCTGGGTGGCGCGGCGATGGTGGCGCTCATGTCGCTGGGCTTTACCTATCTGGCCGACAAGGCGCTGGCCTGGAACCGCCAATGGGTCGCCTACAACGGCTGGCTGGCGCTGCTGGTCATGCCGTTCGGGCTTGCCGCCCTGCGCTGGCTCACGCTGCGCTTCGCGCCCAACGCCTCTGGCAGCGGCATTCCCCAGGTTATCGGCGCGTTGTCGCTGCCGCCGGGCCCCAGCCAGAACAGCCTCGTGTCGCTGGCCCAAAGCCTGTGGAAGATTCCGCTGGCATTCTTTGGCATGCTGTGCGGCGCGTCGATCGGCCGTGAAGGGCCCTCCGTGCAGGTGGGCGCGGCCCTGATGCTGGCGTGGGGCGATTTCTGGAAGCGCCGCGGCTTGCAGTTGCGCGGCTTTCACGCCAACGAGCTGATCGCGGCGGGCGCCGCGGGCGGCCTGGCGGCGGCCTTCAACGCGCCGCTGGCCGGCGTGATCTTCGCCATCGAGGAACTGGGGCGGGGCACCGTGCTGCGCTGGCAGCGGCTGGTGCTGATCGGCGTGCTTTCGGCCGGCTTCCTGGTGGTGGCGGTGGAAGGCAACAATCCTTATTTCGGCGTCTTCGCCGGCGCGCCGCTCTCGCAGAACATGGTGATGTGGATCGTCATCTGCGCCGCGCTCAATGGTGCGCTGGGCGGCATCTTCGCCCGCCTGCTGGGCAAGGGGCCGATCGGCGCGGCGCCGCAGTCGTGGCGCGCATGGATCCGCGCGCATCCGATCTGGACGGCGTTTGTCATGGGGCTGGCCCTGGCGGTGATCGGCCTGTGCACGGCAGGCAGCGTGTACGGCACCGGCTATGCCGTGGCGGCCGACCTCCTGAACGGCAAGGACTCGGTGCCGGACGGCTTCGGTCTGGCCAAGCTGGCGGCCACCGTGGCGTCGTACTGGGCGGGCATTCCCGGCGGCATCTTCACGCCGGCGCTGACCACCGGCGCGGGCATCGGTCATCACATCTGGGAGCTGGCGGGCGAGGGCGTCGACCAGCGCGTGCTGGTGCTGCTGTCGATGGCCGCCTTTCTGGCGGCCGCCACGCAGGCGCCGCTGACCGCAAGCGTCGTGGTGATGGAAATGACGGGCAGCCAGCCGATGCTCTTCTGGCTGCTGGTGGGATCATTGCTGGCATCGGGCGTGTCGCGCCAGTTCTGCCCGCAACCGTTCTACCATCTGGCGGCCGGCCGTTTCCGCCGTCAGGCCATCGTCGACGCGGGCCGCGCGGCCAAGTCCGGAGCGCACTGATCCCGGGCATGGCCGCCCGGTTTCGTGCACGCGCGCGCCGGGTAATGTGAACGTCCACTGGACACTGTCCGTGCTGCGGACATCCTGGCCACGCACCAACTTGGCGCGAAACCGCTGCGTTAACATCGTCGGATCCCGAGTTCTTTCACTTCACTCCGAGCTTCCCATGACCGTGAATGCCTTTATCTGTGATGCGATTCGTACCCCCTTCGGCCGCTACGGCGGTGCGCTGGCTTCCGTGCGGCCCGACGATCTGGCTGCCGTAGCCATCAAGGCCCTCGCGGCGCGCAATCCTGGCGTGCGCTGGGAAGAACTCGACGACGCCATCATGGGTTGCGCCAACCAGGCGGGCGAAGACAACCGCAACGTGGCGCGCATGGCCACGCTGCTGGCCGGCCTGCCCGTCGAAGTGCCCGGCGCCACGGTCAACCGTTTGTGCGGTTCGGGTCTGGATGCCATCGGCACCGCCGCGCGCGCCATCCGTGCCGGAGAAGCCGGCCTGATGCTGGCTGGCGGCGTGGAAAGCATGAGCCGCGCCCCGTTCGTGATGGGCAAGGCCGACAGCGCCTACTCGCGCAGCGCCGCCATTTATGACACCACCATCGGCTGGCGTTTCATCAACAAGCTGATGAAGGCGCAGTACGGCGTGGACTCGATGCCCGAGACCGCCGAAAACGTCGCCGACGATTTCAACATCAGCCGCGCCGACCAGGACCTGTTCGCGCTGGCCAGCCAGGAAAAGACCGCGCGCGCCCAGAAGGAAGGCTTCTTCGACGCGGAGATCGTGCCCGTGTCGATCGCCCAGAAGAAGGGCGACCCGATCATCGTCTCCAAGGACGAGCACCCGCGTGAAACGTCGCTGGAGTCGCTGGCCAAGCTCAAGGGCGTGGTCCGCGAAGGCGGCAGCGTCACGGCCGGCAACGCGTCGGGCGTGAACGACGGCGCCGCCGCGCTGCTGCTGGCCGACGAAAAAGCCGCTGCCCGCCATGGCCTGACTCCGCGCGCCCGCGTCGTCGGCATGGCAACCGCCGGTGTCGCGCCGCGCATCATGGGCATCGGTCCGGCGCCCGCCACGCTGAAGGTGCTGGCCCAGACCGGCCTGACGCTGGACCAGATGGACGTGATCGAACTGAACGAAGCCTTTGCCGCGCAAGGTCTGGCCGTGCTGCGTCAACTGGGCATCGCCGACAACGACCCGCGCGTCAACCCCAACGGCGGTGCGATCGCCCTGGGCCACCCGCTGGGCGCCAGCGGCGCGCGTCTGGCCACCACGGCCATCAACCAGCTGCACCGCACCGGCGGCCGCTACGCGCTGTGCACGATGTGCATCGGCGTCGGCCAAGGCATCGCGCTGATCATCGAGCGCGTGTAAAGCGCGTCGAACGCCCGGCGGGGCACATGGCGCTGCCAGGCAAACAACAAGGGAGCCCTCGGGCTCCCTTTGTCATTCAGTACGTCGATGGTCTGCCGAAAAGCTTCAGGGCAGGCCGTCGAGCTTTTTGCCGGCGGCGATGCCGTGCTTGTCGAACCAACCTTGCGCCATTTCCAGCGCGTAGCGCACCGGCTTTTTCGCGCAATGCGGATCTTCGGTCTGGGGCGCCATGTCTTCAATGTTGACGATCGTGCCGTCGTCGGCGATAAAGGCAATCGACAGGGGCAGCAGCGTATTGCGCATCCAGAAGCACTGCACATCCGGGCGGTCGAAGACGAACAGCATGCCGTCGTTGCCGGGCAGCTCTCTGCGGAACATCAGGCCGTCGCGCCGCGTGGCGTCCGTGTCTGCGACTTCCGCGCGGATAATATGGATGCCGGCCGACAGTTGCGTGGTGGGCAGTCGCGGCTGCGGGCCAGTCTGTTGCTGTGCGCTGGCGGGCAGGGGCAGGGCGGCGGTTGCGATCGCGAGGGCTGCGGCGGCGATCACCGACACCTTGCGGCCGGCCGCGGTGCCCGCTGACGATGCTTTGGTAAACGTTGTTTTGAACAGCGTGTGAACAATGGGAAACAAAACGGCAATCTTCAGCATGGCCCGGCGGAGTAATAAGAAAATAACAAGGCGGGGCCCGAAAGCCCCGCCTGCATAATGGCGCAACCTAACCGTTGCGCTTTAAAGGGTAACTCAGGCAGCCGTAATATTGAGCGCCTGTTTACCTTTAGGCCCCTGGATAATCTCGAAGGCCACTTTCTGGCCTTCTTTCAGGGTTTTAAAACCATTCATCTGGATGGACGAGAAGTGGGCGAACAGATCTTCACCGCCATCGTCGGGCGTAATGAAGCCAAACCCCTTTGCATCGTTGAACCATTTGACGGTGCCCGTCGATTTGGGATTGTCCCCTTGGACGGCGGTTGCGGTCGTATCAGACATGCGGCCTGCCTCATTGAATCGTATGTTGACAGAAGGGCATTGTGGTCTAGACCCCTGTCCCCCCTCCGGCTTCCTGGCAGATTTTCGGTAAATTGAAAACCCCAGAATGCGTGGATAATGCGCCGCTTTTCTTGACCTAGTCAAGTATGGATACTACGTATTTCTGCGTGTAATTTTCAGTAAGTTGAGTGGTTGCCGTCCCCAGTTTAAATAGAATACCCGCCCTATGAGTTCTACCTTGGATTCCCAGCATGACTTGGTCGTCGAGAAGGCGCCGGCACGCACTGCGCCGCCGCCGATGTACCAGGTGCTGCTGCTCAACGACGACTACACCCCGATGGAGTTCGTCGTGAAAGTGCTGCAGAAATTCTTCAATAAGAATCAGGAAGAGGCGACGCGGATCATGCTGCAAGTGCATCACGAAGGCCGAGGCGTCTGCGGGGTTTACCCGCGTGACCTGGCCGCCACGCGCATTGCGCAGGTCGGACAATATGCGCGGGCGCGTCAGCACCCGCTGCAGTGCGTGATGGAACCAGTTTGATTTCGACAAAATACAGCGCCGCCAGCAATGGCGGCGTTGTGCTGCCGGTTGCATCCCGGGTTCCGGGATGAACGGTTTTGCCGCGTAACGGGAAGCGCGCGGCACATGCGGGTCGGCAGCTCCGCCGCTAAGGAGCGTTGTGTTCTAGTGGGCGGGGAGGTTTCGCCGTGAGTGGAAAGTTCAACAAGACCTGGTTGGCCGTAGCCGGGGTCGCGGTGTTGGCCGGCGCCATTGGCGTGGGCTGGTGGATGGGCAAGGGGCAGCAGCCGGCAAGTCCGGCAGCGGTTCCAGCGGCGCAGACGGCAACCGCCACGGCCGCGCAGGCGCCGAGCAGCGCGGCGCCAACGCTGCCTGCCACCGCAACGGTGGGCGCCGCAGATCCCTTCGCAGCGCTCAATTGCCAGCCTCGCCAATACAACGATGCCTTGTCGCTGGCCGTGACCTTCACGCAGCCGGTGGATGCCAAGAGCAATCTGGACGCTTTCCTTCAGGTGACCGATACGGGATCCACGGCCGGCAAGGCCGACGAGGACAGCGAATCGGCCGCCACGCCGGGCCAGCAGCCGGCCTCGGTGCGTCCTGGCGATTCCGCGCCCAAGGGCAAGATACTCAAGGGCAACTGGGTCGTCGGCGACAACCCGCGCGTGGTGTACTTCCCCTATGTGCAGCCGCAGCGCTCCTATGCCATCACGGTCCGTTCGGGCCTGCCGGGCGCGGGCGACAAGGTCGCGCTGACCGAGGCGTCGCATTGCGAAGTCAGCACGCAGGCCATGCCGCCGTCGTTCTACTTCGCGAGCCGCGGCGTGGTGCTGCCGGCTGGCCAGAACGGCGGTCTGCCGGTGGCGACGGTCAACGTGCCCGAGGTCGACGTGCAGTTCCTGCGCGTGTCCCCCGACCGCGTGCCCGAACTCTTCGACGCTGTCCTGGGCGTGGGTCGCACGCCCGCCGCCTCGGAAGACGAGGACGACGGCAACTATGACGAGAACGACTGGCGCTATGCCGGCAATCGCAGCCTGAAGGGCTCGGTCAGCAACTGGGACCTGGACCGGCTGAATTCGCTGACGACCAGCGTTTATCAAGGCCGTTTCGTCACCGACGACAAGCCGAATCGCCGCCATGTCACGTTCCTGCCCGTCGAGGGCATCAAGGAACTGCAGGAGCCGGGCATCTACGTTGCGGTCATGAGCCAGCCGGGCCGTTTCCGCTACGAATATCAAGTCACCTATTTCTATGTCAGCGACATCGGGCTGCACGCACGCCGCTACAGCGACCGCATCGAAGCGTATTCGGTGTCGCTGAAGTCCGGCCAGGCCATCTCGGGCGCCGTGTTTGAACTGGTGGACGGCGCCGGCAAGCCGCTGGCCAAGGCCGCCGCCGATGCGCAGGGCCATGTCCGCTTTGACGGCAGCTTTGCCAATGCCCGCGTCATCCGCGCTTCGCGCGACAAGGAAATGACCGTGCTGGCGCTGGGCGAGCCGGCGCTGGACCTGTCCGAGTTCGATACGGGCGGCCACGCATCGCGCGCGAACAATCTGTTCGTCTACGCCGGCCGCAACCTGTACCGCCCCGGCGAAACGTTCCACGTATCGGTGTTGCCGCGCGACCTGGACGGCCGCGTGCTGACGCCGTCGCCGCTGACCGCGACCCTCAAGCGTCCGGATGGCCGCACAATGCAGACCGCGCTGTGGCAACCGCAGAAGGATCTGCCCGGCTATGTCGAGCGCGCGATCGATCTGCCGCTGGATGCGCAGACCGGCACGTGGCTGCTGGAACTGCGCGTGGATCCGTCCTCGCGCGCCCCGGATGCCTCGTGGAAGTTTCAGGTCGAGGAGTTCCTGCCCGAACGCATGAAGATGGCGCTGACCTCGGGCCAGGACGTGCTGTCCCCCGACGAGGAACTGACCGTCGATGTGCAGGGCGACTACCTGTACGGCGCGCCAGCCGCGGGCAACCGCCTCTTGGCGACGTTCCAGGTCAAGCGTGACCGCTTTGCGCTGGCCCAGCAATGGCCGGGCTTCATCTTTGGCGATGTGGCCGACGACACGCGCCGCAGCTTCGGCGAACTGCCGGAGTCCGCGCTGGACGACAAGGGCCGCGCGCAGCTCGACGTGAACCCGAACGCCGCCGGCACGCATTCGCCCATGAAGGTCCGGGTGTCGGCCAGCCTGCTGGAATCCGGCGGCCGCCCGGTGGTCCGCTCCATCGAGCGCACCGTCTGGCCCGCCGACAAGTTGATCGCCGTCCGTCCGCAGTTCGACAGCGACGTGGCACGCGAGAACTCGCCGGCCGGTTTTGAAGTGATCCGCGCCAACGCGCAAGGCAAGATCGAACCGCTCGCCCAGGCGCAGATGCGTCTGTTCCGCGAAGAGCGCCAGTACTACTGGCGGTTCGACGACCAGCGCGGCTGGAACAGCGGCTACACCGAAACCGAAGAACTGGTCGACTCGCGCGAGATCGCGCTGAACGATCGCTCCCAACTGACCGTCCCGGTCAAGTGGGGCCGCTACCGTCTGGAAATCACGGATCCGGAAACCGGCGAGACGATGCGCTATCGCTTCTATGCCGGTTGGAACGCGCAGGACGCCGATGCCATGGGCAACCGTCCCGACCGCGTGCAGATGAAGCTGGAAGGCGTGCCCGCCAAGCCGGGCGACACCGTCAAGCTTACGCTGACGCCGCCGCATGATGGGCAGGCGCTCATCACCGTCGAAGGCGACCGCATGCTGTGGTCCAAATGGGTGGCCGTTAAGGCCACTGGCACCGAGGTCGAGATTCCGGTCGACAAGGAATGGAAGCGTCACGACCTGTACGTGGCTGCGGCAGTGTTCCGCCCGGGCAGCGAGGGTGACCGCGTCACGCCGGCCCGCGCGCTGGGCCTGGCGTTCCTGCCGATCGCCAGCGCCGACCGCAAGCTGGACGTCAAGCTCACCGCCGCGCCCAAGGCCGTGCCGGAAACCAAGACGACCGTGCGCGTCAAGGTTGACGGCGCGCAGGGCAAGCAGGCGATGGTGACGCTGTCCGCGGTCGACGTGGGCATTCTCAACATCAACCAGTACGCCACGCCCGATCCGCTGGATTACTTCTTCGGCAAGCACCGCTACGCGCCCGAATTGCTGGACATGTACGGCAAGCTCATCGAGAAGATGGACGGCACCAAGGGCAAGCTGAAGTGGGGTGGTGACGCCGCGATGCGCGGCGACAGCAAGAGCCTGCCCAAGAAGGTCAAGCTGGTGGATCTGTTCTCTGGCCCCGTTGCGCTCAACGCGCAGGGCGAGGCGGACATCCCGCTGGACCTGCCCGACTTCAACGGCACGTTGCGCCTGATGGCCGTGGCGTTCACGCCCGACAACTACGGCAGCACCGACGCCGAAATGGTCGTGGCCGCGCCGATCGTGGCGGAACTGAACACCCCGCGTTTCATCACGCCGGGCGACCAGGCCGCCATCGCGCTGGACGTCACCAACCTGAGCGGCGCCGAGCAGAAGATCTCGGTCAAGCTCGAGGCCCTGGATCCGCTGGCCATCGTTGATGGCGTGCGCACCGTCACGCTGAAAGACAAGCAGCGCACGACGTTGCGCTTCACGGCGACGACCACCGGTTCCTACGGCCTGGGTCTGATGCGCCTGACGGTAGACGGGCAGGGCGGCGCCAAGCCGGTGCACATCGTGCGCGAGTCCGTGCTGCAGGTGCAGCCGGCGCACGCGCCCGAGCGCCAGGTCCGGCGTCTGCGCCTGAATCCGGGCGAGTCGCAATCGGCGCAGGCTTCTTGGGTCGCGTCCTACTACCCGGACTCGACGACCGTCAGCCTGACCGTGTCCAACCGACCGCCGTTCAACGTCAACCGCCTGGTCGAGGACCTGCTCAACTATCCCTATGGATGCACCGAGCAGACCATCAGCGCGACCATGCCGTGGGTGATGCTGGATGAGGATGCCGCCAAGCAGTTCGGCCTGAAGCCGCGCACCGAGGCCGAACGCGCCGCCAAGGTCGCGGGCGCCATCGGCCGCCTGTCGGGCATGCGCAACTCGGTCGGTTCGTACAACCTCTGGAGCGGCGCGTCCTCGCGCGATGTGTGGCTGACGGCCTATGCCGTGGGCTTCATGCAGGACGCCCGGGATCGTGGTTTCGACGTGCCCGAGGCTTCGCTGGACCGCTCGCGGACCTGGCTGCTGGAACAGGTGCAGCAGAGCGCGGGCGCATTCGGCACGTGGTCGGCCAACCTGCGCCGCAACGTCGAGGCCAACCGCATCGACAGCAGCGACGCCAACGTGCTGCGCGAAGACCATCGCCGCTTCGCGGGCCTGGCCACCGCCGCACTCGTGCTGGCGCGCGACAAGAAGGCGCCGCTGTCGACCGTGCGTCAGCTTTTCGACAACTACCAGGAACGCGCGCGCTCGCCGCTGCCGTTGGTGCAACTGGCCGCCGCCTTCAAGCTGATGGGCGATGAAGGGCGCATGAAGCAGGCGCTCGACCTGGCCATGGCGCGCGCCTACGGCATCAACATCAACAACCGCAGCAGCGCCTACTACGACGAATGGATGGGCGATTACGGCAGCAGCGTGCGCGACTACGCGCTGTCCTACGCGCTGGTCTCGCAGTACGAGCTGCGCCATGAGCGCAGTGAAAACCTGCTGACGCAGCTCTCCAGCCGCCTGGGCAACCGTTCGTACCTGTCCACGCAGGAACAGATGGCCCTGCTGCTGGCCGCGCGTGCCGCGGGCGGCAGCAAGAACACGCCATGGGAAGCGGTGCTGACCGTCAACGGCGAGCGCAAGCCGCTGACCGGCGGCAAGAGCGACCAGACGGTCTCGCTGTCGGCCGCGGATCTGGCGGGTACGCAGTTGCAGAACACCGGCAGCCAGTCCTTGTTTGTCGAATACGACATCCAGGGCAGCCCGACCGCGACCCCCGCGCCGCGCAACGACATCATCCAGCTCAAGCGCGGCTGGTACCGTCCGGACGGCCGTCCGTGGGATGGCGGCACCCTGCAGACCGGCGACATGCTGGTGGTGTGGGTGCAGGCCAGCGCCAACCAGAACATCCCGGACGGGCTGCTGGTTGACCGCGTGCCGGCAGGCTTCGAGGTCGAAAACCTCAATCTGTCGCAGAGCCCGGAGATGCAGGACTGGTCGATTGGCGGACGCCGCGTGGCCGACGCAATGTCGGATTCCAACGTCAAGCATCGCGAGTTCCGCGACGACCGCTACGTCGCGGCGGTATCGCTGGGCCGTGGCAAGGTGGACGTGTTCTATCTGGTGCGCGTCGTGACGCCGGGCCGCTACGCGGTGCCGTCGACGGTGGCCGAGGATATGTACCGGCCGGAAATCCGCGGCGTGGGTGAGCAATGGAGCACGGTCGAAATCCGCGATCGCGGCGCCAAGCGTCCTTGAACGCCGCCGCTGCTTCCGGGGCGGGCGCATCGCGCGCCCGCCGCTGGCGGCGGCGCGGCATCATCGCGGCCAGCGCGTTGTCAGCGCTGGCCGCGTTGTTATTCGCGCTCGACCGTCTGTATCCGCTGCCCCCCATCGACTCGGGCGGGGCGGCGGTTGTCGTGGCGGCCGACGGCACGCCGCTGCGCAACTATCCCAGCCGCGACGGCATCTGGCGCTACCCGGTCCAGCCGGATCAGGTCTCGCCCCGCTATCTTGAAACGCTGCTTACCTATGAGGACCGCTGGTTTTACTGGCACCCCGGGGTGAACCCGGTGGCGCTTGCGCGCGCGGGCTGGCAATGGGCCACCAACCGCCGCATCGTGTCCGGCGGATCCACGCTGACCATGCAGGTGGCGCGGCTGATCGATCCGCAACTGGCGGGCAAGCCGTCGCGCACGATGTCGGCCAAGCTGCGGCAGGCGTGGCGCGCCGTGCAGCTTGAAATGCACTACAGCAAGGACGAGATCCTTTCCCTGTACCTGACGCATGCCCCCATGGGCGGCATCGTCGAAGGCGTGGAAATGGGTTCGCGGCTGTGGCTGGGCAAGCCGGCCCGCGATCTGGGTCCGGCCGAGGCCGCCATGCTCACTGCCTTGCCGCAGGCGCCGTCGCGGCTGCGTCCCGACCGCCACCCCGAGGCCGCCCAGGCCGCCCGCGACAAGGTGCTTGACCGTATGGCCGAACTGGGCCGCTGGACCCCGGCCGAGGTCGCCGACGCCAAGATCGAGACGGTCATTGCGCCGCCGCTGCGAGCGCGCTGGCTGGCGCCGCTGGCGGCCCAGCGCCTGCTGCTGGAGGCGGGCGGCGCGCGCCGTGCCGGCGACCGCCCGCCGCTTGTCACGTCGACGCTGGACGCCGACATGCAGGCATCGGTGGAACAAATGTTGCTGGACCGGGTCGATAACCTTCCGCCCAAGGTGTCGATGGCCGTGCTCGTCATGGACAACGACTCCCTGGAGATCAAGGCCTATGCCGGATCGGCGGATTTTTCGGACGATTCGCGGTACTCGCACGTCGACATGGTGCGCGGCGTGCGGTCGCCGGGCTCGACGCTCAAGCCGTTTCTGTATGCCCAGGCGCTGGACGAGGGACTGATCCATTCGGAAAGTCTGCTGATGGACGCGCCGATGTCGTTCGGCGGTTATGCGCCCGGCAATTTCCAGGCCGCCTTCGCGGGGCCGATCAGTGTGGCGCAGGCGTTGCAACGGTCGCTGAATGTGCCCGCCGTGGACCTGCTGGACCGGGTCGGGCCGGTCAGTTTTGCCTCGGTTATGCTGGCAGGCGGCGTGAAGTTACGTATGCCCGCGGGCGCCGAGCCAAATCTGAGCTTGATTTTGGGCGGGGGTGGCACCACATTGGAAGAACTGGTCGGCGCTTATCGCGCGTTGGCCCGGGACGGTGTCTCGGGGCGGCCCCGTCTCAGGCCGGAGCAGCCCCTTGTCGAGTCCCGTATGATGAGTCCTGGCGCGGCCTGGATCGTCCGGGACATCCTCGAAGGCGGTGGACACCCGGACCGGCCGTTTTACCAGTCGGGCAATCCCGGCCGGCAACTGGCCTGGAAAACCGGGACCAGTTTCGGTTTCCGGGACGCCTGGGCAATCGGTGTGACCGACAGATGGACGATCGGCGTATGGGTCGGCAGGCCCGACGGTACGCCGAATCCGGGATTTTTCGGGGCGAATGTGGCGGCGCCGCTACTGCAAGATATCGTGGCGGCATTGCCCGAAGGCGCCCAGCAAGTCCGCGTCAGGCCCGAAACGGTGCAGGCGGTGGTGACATGCTGGCCCCTGGGTTACAGGCTGGGCAGCGAGCCCTCGGGCACGTGTCCCGAGCAGCGCGCGGCCTGGATGCTCAATGAAACGGCGCCGCCGTCGTTTGCCGGTTATGCCGATGCCACCCAGGGACCGCTGCGGCTCGGTGGCGTGGCCAACGGCTCGGTGCTGCGGCCCGTGCCCGGCATGCGGCAAGTCGCGCTGGACGTTGATGTCCAGGGCGCTGAAGGCGAAGTATGGTGGATGCTCGATGGTCGTGTCGCAAGTCATGGCGCCGCGGGTCATCCGTTTAATTTGGTGCTGGCGCACGACGGCCGGTATACGCTAACCGTCATGGATACACATGGCCGGCACGACAGTGTGGTTTTTGAAATCGCTGGCGTTACGCCATGATCGGCATAGAATATGAATCGTGTATTAGCCCGCTTCGATGCGTTACGGAGGAAGCGTGATTTCTCAAGAGCTTGAAGTCAGCCTGCATATGGCTTTCGTCGAGGCCCGTTCGGCCCGGCACGAATTTATTACCGTCGAGCATCTGCTGTTGGCGTTGCTCGACAACGCTTCGGCGGTCGAGGTCCTGCGCGCCTGCGCGGCCAACCTGGATGACCTGCGCCGCAACCTGCGCCAGTTCGTTTCGGAAAATACGCCGGTAATTCCCAGTGGCGCCGAAGTCGACACGCAGCCCACGTTGGGTTTCCAGCGCGTCATTCAGCGCGCGATCATGCATGTCTCCGCCGGCGGCACGGGCAAGAAGCCCGTGACGGGCGCGAACGTGCTGGTGGCCATTTTTGGCGAAAAGGACTCGCACGCCGTGTACTACCTGCAACAGCAGGGCGTCACGCGCCTGGACGTGGTCAATTTCCTGTCCCATGGCATTACCAAACAGCCGCAGGTGGAGTCCGCCGCCGTGCAGAAAGAGCAACAGCCCAATGGTGAAGAGCAGGGCGATTCGCGTCAGTCGCCGCTGGATCAGTACGCCACCGACCTGAACGCCGCCGCGCTGGCCGGCCGCATCGATCCCCTGATCGGCCGCGAGCACGAAGTCGAGCGCGTCATTCAGGTGTTGTGCCGCCGCCGCAAGAACAACCCGCTTCTGGTGGGCGAGGCCGGCGTGGGCAAGACCGCCATCGCGGAAGGCCTGGCCTGGCGCATCACGCGCGGCGAAGTGCCCGAAGTCCTGCAGGCCGCTCAGGTCTTTTCGCTGGACATGGGCGCGCTGCTGGCCGGCACCAAGTACCGCGGCGATTTCGAACAGCGTCTGAAAGGCGTGCTCAAGCAGATCCGCGGCAATCCCGATGCGATCCTGTTCATCGACGAAATTCACACGCTGATCGGCGCCGGTTCCGCGTCGGGCGGCACGCTGGATGCCTCCAACCTGCTCAAGCCGGCCTTGTCGTCGGGGCAGTTGAAGTGCATCGGCGCAACCACCTACACCGAATACCGCGGCGTCTTCGAGAAAGACCACGCGCTGTCGCGCCGGTTCCAGAAGATCGACGTACCCGAGCCCAGCATCGAACAGACCGTGCAGATTCTTCGCGGCCTGAAGAGCCGCTTCGAAGAGCACCACAGCGTGCGTTATTCGGCTGCGGCGCTGTCGGCTGCGGCCGAACTGTCGGCGCGCTTCATCAACGACCGCCACCTGCCTGACAAGGCCATCGACGTGATCGACGAGGCCGGCGCCGCGCAGCGTCTGCTGCCGCGTTCGCGCCAGAAAAAGGTAATCGGCAAGGTCGATATCGAGAACATCGTTTCCAAGATCGCGCGCATCCCGCCGCAGTCCGTCTCCAACGACGACCGCAGCAAGCTCGCCACGCTGGACCGCGACCTCAAGACGGTGGTATTTGGTCAGGATGGCGCTATTGACGCGCTGTCCGCCGCCATCAAGATGGCGCGCTCGGGCCTGGGCAAACCGGAAAAGCCGATCGGCGCTTTCCTGTTGTCGGGCCCCACGGGCGTCGGCAAGACCGAAGTCGCGCGTCAGTTGGCATTCACGCTGGGCGTCGAACTGCTGCGTTTCGACATGTCGGAATACATGGAACGCCACGCGGTGTCGCGCCTGATCGGCGCGCCGCCGGGCTACGTGGGTTTCGACCAGGGCGGCCTGCTCACCGAGGCGATCACCAAGCAGCCGCATTGCGTGCTGCTGCTCGACGAAATCGAAAAGGCGCACCCGGATGTTTTCAACATCCTGCTGCAGGTCATGGACCACGGCACGCTGACCGACAACAACGGCCGCAAGGCAGACTTCCGCAACGTCATTCTCATCATGACGACCAACGCGGGCGCCGAGACCTTGAACCGTCCGTCGATCGGTTTCGCGAATTCGCGGATGGTGGGCGACGAAATGGCGGAAATCCGCCGCATGTTCACCCCTGAATTCCGCAACCGCCTGGACGCGATCATTCCCTTTGCCGCGCTGGACCACGAGGTCATCATGCGCGTGGTGGACAAGTTCCTCATGCAGCTTGAAGACCAGTTGCACGAACGTCGCGTGGAAGCCGTATTCACCTCGCGCCTGCGTGAACACCTTGCCAAGGAGGGGTTCGATCCGCTGATGGGCGCGCGTCCCATGCAACGCCTTATCCAGGACACCATCCGGCGCGCGCTGGCCGACGAGCTGCTGTTTGGCAAGCTGGTCGACGGCGGCTCGGTCACAGTGGATCTGGACGAGTCGGGCAAGGTTACGCTGGACTTTGACGACAGCGGCAAGCCGCCTTCGTCGGACGCGCCGGACAAGCAGGAAGTCGAACTCGTCGACTGATGACCGCGGACCGCCAGCCGCTGATCGAATGCGAACACTGCGCAAGCATTTATCGCCGACATCAGCTTGAACCTGGCGAGACCGCCAATTGTGCCCGCTGCGGTGCCGTCCTCTGGCGCTACAGCGGGCTTACTTTGTCCAATTGGCTGGCGCTCGCCATCACCGCCCTGATCGTCTTCGGGGTGGCCAATGCCTACCCGGTCGCTTCGATGTCCGTGCAGGGCATGGTGCAGCAGGCTTCTCTGCTGGACTCCATTTCCATTACCTGGCGCCAGGGCCATTGGCTCGTGTCCATCATGACCGGGTTGGCGGGCTTCGCGCTGCCGCTTCTGCAACTGATCGTGCTGCTGTGGGTGCTGGGCCCGTTGTCCCGGGGCCGCGAACCGGCGGATTTCCACGCCGCCATGCGCCTGTTGGGCGTCTTGCGCCCATGGTGCATGGTGCCCGTGTTTCTGTTGGGCGTGCTGGTCGCCGTGGTGAAACTGGCGGGGATGGCCGCGGTCGCGCCGGGCATCGGCCTGGCCGCGTTCGGCGTCCTGACCGTGCTGCTCACGATTCTGGGCAGGTTGTCGCCCCATGTGTTGTGGCGGTATGCCGAATCCGTCGGCGTGGTGCCCGTGCATGTGCCCGAAGCCGGGCCCGACGTCGTGTTGACCGGTTGCCACGTTTGCGGCCAGGTGCAGGCCCTGCCGCGGGACGCCGATCCCGAGGCGCACCATCACTGCGTGCGCTGCGACGCGGTGGTGCATTACCGCAAGCCCGATCACGTGGCGCGCACATGGGCGCTGTTGCTGGCGGCCGTGGTGTTCTACATTCCCGCGAACGTGCTGCCGGTGATGAAAGTCAATTCGCTGCTCGGCGACAGCGCCCACACCATTCTGGGCGGCGTCGTGGAACTCTGGCAGATGGGCTCATGGGACATTGCGCTGATCGTGTTCATCGCCAGCGTGGCGGTGCCGCTGACCAAACTGTTGGCGTTGATCCTGTTGTTGCTTACTGAACAATGGCGTAGCACAACCAATCTGGGGGCGCGTACGCGGTTGTATCAGATGGTTGAATTCATTGGCCAGTGGTCGATGCTGGATGTATTTGTCGTTATATTGCTGGCGGCGCTGGCCGACTTTCAGGGCTTGATGGAAATCAGCGCCGGTGCGGGCGCTGCCGCGTTCGGCGTGGTCGTCATCCTGACCATGCTGGCGGCCATGAGCTTCGACCTGCGCCGTAGCTGGGACCTTGAAGGTCAGACCGAGATTGAATCAGCGCCGGTGGAGGGCCGGCATGCGCCGGTGTCCGTCTCCGGCAAGCAAGTGGGCTAGGAAAGGCCTCCCGCCGTTGTTTTCCGCTCAGAAAAGGAAAAAGTAGATGTCCGAGCAAGCCCCCGGATCTGGTGAAGAGAAGTTCGCGTCGCCCGCGATCTCGCGCAAGAAGAAAAGCCGGATCTCCTGGATCTGGCTGGTCCCCGTTGTTGCCGCGTTGATGGGCCTGTCGCTGGTCGTGCGGACCTGGATGCAGGCCGGGCCCGACATTTCCATCTCTTTCAATACTGCCGAGGGTCTGGAGGTGGGCAAGACCCAACTTCGCTACAAGGACGTGAACATCGGCACGGTCAAATCCATTGGTTTTAATTCCGACCGCAGCAAGGTGGTTGTCAAAGCCGAGCTGTCCAAGCAGGTCTCTGACCTGGCGCGCGAAGGCACCAACTTCTGGGTGGTGCGGCCGCGGCTGGACGTAAGCGGTGTCTCGGGACTGGGCACCTTGCTGTCGGGCGCCTACATCGGCGTGGACGCGGAAGAGGGCAAGGACGGCAGCAACCGCGCCACCAAGCTGTCTTTCGAAGGCCTGGAAACCCCGCCCGCCGTGACCCATGATCGCGCGGGCAAGCGTTTCATGCTCAAGGCCTCGGACCTGGGCTCGCTCGATATCGGCTCSCCCGTGTATTACCGCCGCATCAACGTGGGCCGCGTGATCGGCTACGCCCTGGACGAGAACGGCAGTGCCGTGAACGTCGAGGTGTTTGTCGATGCACCCAACGACAAGTTCGTCACCAATGGCACCCGCTTCTGGAACGCCAGCGGGGTGGACTTCAGTGTCAACGCCGACGGCCTGAAGGTGCGCACGCAATCGCTCGTGTCGATGGCGGTGGGCGGCGTGGCGTTCGCGTCCGTGCAGAACGCCCGCGATGGCGAAGCGCCCGCCAAACCCGACGCCGAGTTCGACCTGTACGCCACCGAGGCTGCTGCCAAGGCCAACCCGGACGGCGAAGCCTTCCCGATCCGCATGCGCTTTGACCAGTCGATCCGCGGGCTGACCGTGGGTGCGCCTGTCGACTTCAACGGCATCACGTTGGGCGACGTCACGCAGATCACGCTGGACTTCGATCCCGCCACCAAGCGCTTCTATTCGCTGGTGGACGCCACCCTGTATCCGGAGCGGCTGGGCCGCGTCTACGAAGAGGTGCGCGAGCGTGCGATCAAGGACGGCGATGTGGCGGGCGGCCGCTTGCTGGGCGTGATGGTCAAGCATGGCCTGCGCGCACAACTGCGCACGGCCAACCTGCTGACCGGCCAGCTCTACGTGGTGCTGGACAACGTGCCGAACGCCAAGCCCGTCGAGTTCGTGATGTCCGAGCCCGCAATGATCCCGACGGTGCCGGGCAACCTGGATCAGCTCCAGCAGCAGGTCACCAACATCGTCACCAAGATCGAGAAGATTCCGTTCGACAAGATCGGCGAGGACCTGCGCGCCACGCTGGCCAGCACGTCCAAACTCATGAACCGCCTGGACAAGCAGGTGGCGCCCGAAGCGCAGAAGGCGCTCAAGGCGGCCAAGGACTCGATGGCGAACATCAACTCGCTGCTGGCCTCCGACGCCTCGCTGCCGGTCAATACCGAACGGGCGATGCAGGAACTGAGCCGGGCGGCGCGTTCGCTGCGCGCGCTGGCCGACTTCCTGCAATCCAATCCCGAAGCCCTGCTGCGCGGCAGAGGTGAAGACCCCATCCCGGGCGCCGGCCCAGTCAGGAACTAGACGCTCATGAAAAGCCGACTCTCTTGCTCCGCAACCCCGTCCCGCAACGGACGCGCGCGCGCCGCGCTCGCCGTGCTGGCGCTGTCCGGCGCGCTGGCGGCCTGCGGCTCGTCGCCGCCCGTTCATTACTACACGCTGCAGACCCCCGAGCGGTCGGCGGCGCCCGGTGCGGCGCCGGGCTCGGCCTCGTTCCTGATCGAGGTGCAGCCCGTCACGCTGTCGACGCAGGCCGACCAGCCGCAACTCATGGTGCGCACCGGCGATGGCAGCATCTCCGCCCTGTATTCCGAGCGCTGGAGTTCGCCGCTGGGCGACGAATTGCGCAATGCCTTGTCCGATGCGCTCAAGCGCGATCTGGGTGCGCTCGACGTGCAGATGGTCAAGCCGGGGCCGGGGGCGCCGATCTGGCGCGTGCAGACCGACGTGCAGCGCTTTGAAATGGTGTCCGGCAGCATGGCGCAACTGGATGCCACGTGGCGCGTGCGGCCCGTCGACACCAAGGGTACGGGCCTCTTGTGCCGCAGCGTTGTCACCGAGAACGTTTCCGATGACGCCATTCCCACCCTGATCGCCGCGCAACAACGCGCGGTGGTCAGCCTGGCGGGCGTCATGGCAGCGGCGATTCTCGGCCAGACCCCAGCGGGGTCGGGCTCGGTTCAGATGATGGGATGTTCCGCGCTGAAGGAATGATCCACCCCGGGTTTCGGGATAAACCTCGCGATCTCAAGCGGTTAACTGGGTTAAACCTAGGGTTAACCTTAATACAAACGCGGTTGCAACCTGTCTAGCATACGGTCCTACCCATACTGGGTCCCGATTGGGCCCAGTTACACCTTTGCCATGCGACAGGAAGCAATCTCTTATGGCCAGCACGACCCTCGGCGTCAAAGTCGACGACGCACTCCGCGACCGCCTGAAAGCCGCCGCCAACAAGCTCAACTGCACGCCGCACTGGCTGCATAAGCAGGCGATCCTGTCCTATCTGGACAAGATCGAACGCGGTCATCTCCCCGCCGAGATGTCCCACCTGAGCGCGGATGCCGCGGGGGACGAGGATGCGGCCGAATCCCATGCAGCACCCACGCCGCCGTTCTATGAATTCGGCCAGGACGTACAGCCGCAGTCCGTGCTGCGCGCGGCCATCACCGCGGCCTATCGCCGTCCCGAGCCCGAGTGCGTGCCGCTGCTGCTGGGCCAGGCCCGCGTGCCGAACCTGGAAAAGGTGCACGCGATGGCGGCCGGCCTGGTCAAGAAGCTGCGCGGCAAGCGCACCGGTGGCGGGGTCGAAGGCCTGATTCAGGAATTCTCCCTGTCCAGCCAGGAAGGCGTGGCGCTGATGTGCCTGGCCGAAGCGCTGCTGCGCATTCCCGACCGCGCCACGCGCGACGCGCTGATCCGCGACAAGGTCGCTCGCGGCGACTGGAAGTCGCACATGGGCGGTTCACAATCGCTGTTCGTCAACGCCGCCACCTGGGGTCTGATGATCACCGGCAAGCTGGTGGCCGTGAGCAGCGAGCAGTCGCTGTCCAAGGCGCTGACGCGCCTGATCGGCAAGGGCGGCGAGCCGCTGGTGCGCAAAGGCGTGAACATGGCCATGCGCATGATGGGCGAACAGTTCGTGTCCGGCCAGACGATTTCCGAGGCCCTGGCCAACAACCGCAAGATGGAATCGCGCGGTTTCCGCTACTCCTACGACATGCTCGGCGAAGCCGCGACCACGGCCGAAGACGCCGAGCGCTACTACGCGTCGTATGAGCAGGCCATCCATGCCATCGGCAAGGCCGCCGCGGGCCGCGGCATCTACGAAGGCCCCGGCATCTCCATCAAGCTGTCCGCCCTGCATCCGCGTTACTCGCGCGGCCAGCGCGAGCGTGTCATGGCGGAACTGCTGCCGCGCGTGAAGGCGCTGACCATCCTGGCGCGCAGCTACGACATCGGCCTGAACATCGACGCCGAAGAAGCCGACCGTCTGGAGATCTCGCTGGACCTGCTGGAAGCGCTGTGCTTCACGCCTGAACTCGAAGGCTGGAGCGGCATTGGCTTCGTCATCCAGGCCTACCAGAAGCGTGCGCCGTTCGTCATTGATTACGTGATCGACCTGGCCCGCCGCAGCCGTCACCGCGTGATGGTGCGCCTGGTCAAGGGCGCCTACTGGGACAGCGAAATCAAGCGCGCCCAGGTCGACGGCCTGGAAGGCTACCCGGTCTACACGCGCAAGCTGTACACGGACGTGGCGTACATTGCCTGCGCCCGCAAGCTGCTGGCCGCACCCGAGGCCGTGTATCCGCAGTTCGCCACGCACAACGCCTACACGCTGGCCGCGATCTATCAGCTTGCCGGCCAGAACTACTACCCCGGCCAGTACGAGTTCCAGTGCCTGCACGGCATGGGCGAGCCGCTGTATGAAGAAGTGGTCGGTCCGCTGGCCCAGGGCAAGCTCAACCGTCCGTGCCGCATCTATGCGCCGGTCGGCACGCACGAAACGCTGCTGGCTTACCTGGTGCGCCGCCTGCTGGAAAACGGCGCCAACACCTCGTTCGTGAACCTCATCGGCGATGAAACCATCCCGGTCGAAACGCTGGTCGCTGACCCGGTGGAAGCCGCCGCGCGCATCACGCCGCTGGGCGCCCCGCACGAGAAGATTCCGCTGCCGCGCGAGCTCTACGGCAATCCGCAGGACGGCGCCCGCGCCAACTCGGCGGGCCTGGATCTCAGCAACGAACATCGCCTGGGCTCGTTGTCGGCGGCGCTTTTGGCCAGCGCCGGTACGCCATGGCACGCCGGTCCGATGCTGGGTGAAGGGAGCGAGCACTGGGATGCCGCCAAGGCGATCGAAGTGCGCAACCCCGCAAATCTGCGCGACGTGGTCGGCCATGTGATCGAAGCCGATTCGGCCGACGCTGAAGTCGCCCTGCGCGCTGCCGCCAATGCCGCGCCGATCTGGCAGTCCACGCCTGTCGCCGAACGCGCCCAGTGCCTGCGCCGTGCGGCGCAGTTGCTGGAAGAGCAGATGCAGACCCTGCTGGGCCTCATCGTGCGCGAAGCCGGCAAATCGCTGCCCAACGCCATCGCGGAAGTCCGCGAGGCCGTGGATTTCCTGCGCTACTACGCCGATCAGGCCGAGCAGGAATTCAGCAACGATACGCACCGTCCGCTGGGCACCGTGCTGTGCATCAGCCCGTGGAATTTCCCGCTGGCAATCTTTACCGGCCAGGTCGCGGCCGCGCTGGCGGCGGGCAACACCGTGCTGGCCAAGCCGGCCGAGCAAACCCCGCTGATCGCGGCGCAAGCCGTGGCCATCCTGCGCGCGGCCGGCGTGCCTGCCGGCGCCGTGCAGTTGCTGCCGGGCCGCGGCGAAACCATCGGCGCGCAACTGGTCGCCAATCCTGGCGTGCGCGGCGTGATGTTCACGGGCTCGACCGACGTGGCGCGCATCATCGCCCGCACCCTGGCCGACCGTCTGGACGATAACGGCCACACGATCCCGCTGATCGCGGAAACCGGCGGCCAGAACGCCATGGTGGTGGACTCGTCGGCCCTGTCGGAGCAGGTCGTGTTCGATGTGCTCAGTTCGGCCTTCGATTCGGCCGGCCAGCGCTGCTCGGCGCTACGCGTGCTGTGCGTGCAGGAAGACAACGCGGACCACGTGCTGACGATGCTGCGCGGCGCGATGCGCGAGCTGGCCGTCGGCAACCCGGACCGCCTGTCGGTCGACGTGGGCCCTGTGATCGACACCGATGCCCGCAACGGCATCCAGCGTCACATCGAAACCATGCGCACGGCCGGCCATCGCATCGACCAGGTCGAACTGAACGGCGAATGCCGCCACGGCACCTTCGTGCCGCCGACCATCATCGAAATCGACAACGTCAGCGAGCTGACCCGTGAAGTCTTCGGGCCGGTCCTGCACGTGGTGCGCTACAAGCGCGACGAACTCGACGCGTTGCTCGACGCCGTCAACGGCACGGGCTATGGGCTGACGTTCGGCGTGCACACCCGCATTGACGAAACCATTGCGCACGTGACGGGCCAGGTTCACGCCGGCAACGTCTACGTCAACCGCAACATCGTGGGCGCCGTGGTGGGCGTGCAGCCGTTCGGCGGCGAAGCGCTGTCGGGCACGGGTCCGAAGGCGGGCGGTCCGCTGTACATGTATCGCCTGCTGGGTACGCGTCCCGCAGGCCTGCCGCCGGCCCTGGACGCCGCGGCGCCGCTGCCGCAGCGCATCGCGCTGCCCGGCCCGACGGGCGAGACCAACACCTATATGGTCGAGCCGCGCGGCGCCGTGTACTGCGTGGCCGCTACCGAGGCCGGCGCGCGGGCGCAGTGGTCCGTGGCCCGTCTGACCGGCAACCATGCCTGGTTTGCGGACACGCCCGCGGCGCAGGCGCTGCTGGCGACGCTGGACGCCGATCAGCAGGGCCAGGCAGGCATCCTTCCGGATGCCGACGTTGACGAGGCCGACTACCAGGCCGTGTTGTTTGAAGGTGATGGCGACGCGCTCAAGGCGCTGAACCAGCGCATCGCGCGGCGTCCGGGTCCTATCCTGGCGGTGCATGGCCTGACCTCCGACGCCTTGGCGGCGGGCGCCAGCTATGTGCCTGAACGCCTCCTGACCGAGCGTTCCGTCAGCGTCAACACGGCGGCGGCGGGCGGCAACGCCAGCCTCATGACCATCGGCTAAGCGTGACCAGGGGTAACCCTCGGAAAACTGAGGGTTATCTCCAATATCGGGCTGGGTTGCACTGGAACGAAAATCCGGTCGCACCTCTGGTCTGGCTGCCGCAATCCGGCATTCAGGCTCTGCAGAAAATGCATGCGCGGGACCCGGATATCACTGGGCTCGCGGTAGTAAAAAACCAAAAGCCTGACTAAAAGCTCAGGTATAACAAGGCCTTAGTCCGATATTTCGGAGGATTTCCCATGAAGTTCCGCACCACTTTGAAGCTTCTCGCTGCAAGCATCGCCGCCGCCGGCATGACGGCCGCCGTGCAGGCCGCCGACGTCAAGTTCGGCTTCGCAGCCCCGCTGACCGGTCCGCAATCGCACTACGGCGAGGACATGCAGAACGGCCTGAACCTGGCCCTCGAAGAAGCGAACAAGAAGGGCATCAAGATTGATGGCGAGACGGCCAAGTTCGTGCTGGTTTCGCGCGACGACCAGGCTGATCCGCGCGTGGGCGTGCAGGTTGCTCAGCAACTCGTCGACCAGGACGTCGTGGGCATTCTGGGCCACTTCAACTCGGGCACCACGATTCCCGCGTCGCGTGTCTACCACGAAGCCGGCCTGCCGCAGATCGCCATGGCAACGTCGCCCGAATACACCAAGCAAGGCTACGAAACCACGTTCCGCATGATGACCAGCGACACCCAGCAGGGCGCCGCGGTCGGCAAGTTCATCGTGCAGAACCTGAAGGCCAAGAAGGTCGCGATCATCGACGACCGCACCGCCTACGGCCAGGGCCTGGCCGACGAAGTCGAGAAGGCCGTCAAGGCCGCCGGCGGCCAGGTGGTGCGCCGCGAATACACCACCGACAAGGCCAACGACTTCACGGCCATTCTGACCAACATCAAGGGCTCCGCGCCTGACGCCATCTTCTACGGCGGCCTGGACGCGCAGTCCGGCCCGATGAAGCGCCAGCTCGCCACGCTGGGCCTGAAGGCGCCGCTGGTGTCCGGCGAAATGACGCGTAGCGACACCTTCATCAAGCTGGCCGGCGACGCCGCCGATGGCACCTACGCCTCGCTGGCCGGCGTGCCGCTGGACAAGATGGCCGCGGGCAAGGACTTCGATCAGAAATACCAGGCCCGGTTCAAGAAGGCCCCCGGCGTCTACGCGCCGTATGCCTATGACGGCGCCTGGAACATGATCACGGCCATCGAAGAGGCCGGTTCCGCCGACCCCGAAAAGTACCTGCCCAAGCTGGCCAAGCTGAACCGCAAGGGCGCGACGAGCGAGCACATTTCCTACGACGACAAGGGCGATCTGAAGGAAATCTCGGTCACCATCTACGAAGTCAAGAACGGCAAGTGGGAGATGGTTGAAACGATGGTCAGCCAGGCTAACTAAGCCGGCTTGAACGAGGGCGGAACCTGGCTGCGCCACGGTCCGCCCGCTTGTCCGCAGGCGCCGTCCGGCGCGTGCTGCGCGCGACGCGCGGTCAGGCCTTTGCGCCCTGGCCGCCACGCGCGATTCTTCCAGGCTTATTCAGCGGCCCCTATGGATATCTTCATTCAACAACTGATTAACGGCGTCACGCTCGGCAGCGTGTACGCCCTGGTCGCCCTTGGCTACACCATGGTGTACGGCATCATCGGGCTGATCAACTTCGCGCATGGCGACGTCGTCATGATCGGCGCAATGGCGGCCACCACGGTCGCCATTACGCTGGTGGGCGGCGATCCCGGCGCCTCGGCCTTCGTGGTGCTGGGCGTCGGCCTGCTGGTCTCCGTGCCGCTGTGCATGGCGGTGGGCTGGACGGCCGAACGCGTGGCCTACCGGCCGTTGCGCCGCGCGCCGCGTCTGGCGGCGCTCATCACGGCCATCGGCGTGTCCATCATCCTGCAGAACGTCGCGATGATGGCCTGGGGCCGCAATTACCTGAACTTTCCGCAAGTGCTGTCGCCGCAGGTGTTCGAGTTTGCCGGCGCGCGCATGAGCACGCTGCAGATCGCCATCGTGGTGATCGCGGCGCTCATCATGGGCGGACTGCTGGCCGTCGTGCACAAGACCCGGCTCGGCACCGCGATGCGCGCCACCGCGCAGAATCGCGAGGTCGCGGGCCTGATGGGCGTGAACATCAATACGGTGATCTCGGCCGCCTTCCTGATCGGCTCGGCACTGGCCGCCGTGGCCGGCATGATGGTCGCCACGTACTACGGCGTGTCGCAATACACGATGGGCTTCATGCTGGGCCTGAAGGCCTTTACCGCCGCGGTGCTGGGCGGTATCGGCAACCTGGTTGGCGCGATGGCCGGCGGCCTGCTGCTGGGCATCATCGAGTCGCTGGGCGCGGGCTACATCGGCGACCTGACGGGCGGCTTCCTGGGCAGCCATTACCAGGACGTGTTCGCGTTCTTTGTGCTGGTGCTGGTCCTGATCTTCCGTCCCTCGGGCCTGCTGGGTGAACGGGTGGGGGATCGCGCATGAGCACGCATCTGAAGAAAAGCGGGTTCTCAACCCGCACGCTGATCGGCATCGCGCTGATCGGCGTCGTGCTGGCCGTCCTGCCGTTCGTGATCGGCATGGCCGGGCAAAGCTGGGTCCGCATCCTGAACTTCGCGCTGCTGTACGTGATGCTGGCGCTAGGCCTGAACATCGTGGTGGGCTTTGCGGGCCTGCTGGACCTGGGCTACATCGCGTTCTACGCGGTGGGCGCCTACACCTGGGCGCTGCTCGCGTCGCCGCATTTCGGGCTGCATTTGCCGTTCTGGGCGATCCTGCCGATCGCGCTGGCGGTGGCATGCCTGTTCGGCGTGCTGCTGGGGGCCCCGACGCTGAAGTTAAGAGGCGACTACCTGGCAATCGTGACGCTGGGGTTCGGCGAGATCATCCGCATCTTCCTGAACAACCTGAATGCGCCCATCAACATCACCAACGGGCCTCAGGGCATCAATCGCATCGACACGTTCAAGGTCGGCGAGTTTGCGTTCGGGCGCACCCAGAACCTGCTGGGCATCCGCTTTACCGGGCCGGAAAAGTACTACTACCTGCTGCTCGCGCTGACGCTGATCATCATCGTGGTCTGCGTGCGCTTGCAGAACTCCCGCATCGGCCGCGCCTGGGAAGCCATCCGCGAAGATGAAATCGCCGCCAAGGCCATGGGCATCAACACCCGCAACATCAAACTGCTGGCCTTCGCGATGGGCGCGTCGTTCGGCGGCGTGGCCGGTGCGCTGTTTGCGTCGATGCAGGGATTCGTCAGCCCCGAAAGCTTCTCGCTCATGGAGTCCATTTCGATCCTGTGCATGGTGGTGCTGGGCGGCATGGGCCACATTCCGGGCGTCATCCTGGGCGCGCTCATTCTGGCGGCGTTGCCGGAGTTCCTGCGTGCCGTGGTGGAACCCGTGCAGCACCTGTTGTTCGGCGCCGTGGTGCTGGATCCCGAAGGCATCCGCATGCTGCTGTTCGGCCTGGCCATGGTGTGCGTGATGCTGTTCCGTCCGGCCGGCCTGTGGCCGTCGGCGGTGCGCAAGCGCGAACTTGCCACCAAGACGCAAGGAGGCGCGGCATGAGCAAACTGCTGCAAGCCCAGGGACTGGGCAAGCGCTTCGGCGGGCTGCAGGCCTTGTCGGGCGTTAGTTTCGATATTGAACAGGGCGAGATCTACGGGCTGATCGGACCGAACGGCGCGGGCAAGACCACGCTGTTCAACGTGCTGACCGGCCTGTACATCCCCGAGGAAGGCACCTGCACGTTCAATGGCGAATCCATGTCGGGCAAGAAGCCGCACGAGGTTGCCTACGCGGGCCTGGCGCGCACCTTTCAGAACATCCGCCTGTTCGCCAACCTGAGCGCGATCGAGAACGTGATGATCGGCCGCCACATGCGCACCCGCGCCGGCGTGCTGGGCGCGGTGTTTCGCACGCGTGCAACGCGTGCGGAAGAAGCCGGCATCGAGGCGCGCGCCCAGGAGCTGCTCGACTACGTCGGCATCGGGCATCGCGCCAACGACGTCGCGCGGTCGCTGCCGTATGGCGACCAGCGCCGCCTGGAAATCGCGCGTGCGCTGGCGACGGATCCCAAGTTGCTGGCGCTGGACGAACCCGCCGCGGGCATGAACGCGTCGGAAACGGTGGTGCTGCGCAAGCTGGTCGAAAAGATCCGCGCGGACGGCGTCACCGTGCTGCTGATCGAACACGACATGAAGCTCGTCATGGGCCTGTGCGACCGCGTGCTGGTGCTGGAGTACGGGAAGGTGCTGGCGATGGGCAAACCCGCCCAGGTGCAGCGCGATCCCAAGGTCATTGAAGCGTATCTGGGCGCGGGCGCCGCACAGGATCCGCTCATCCATAACGAGGGCCAGGCAACATGACGGCATCCCAACCCCTGCTCGAACTGCGGGGCCTGCAAGTGTCCTACGGCGGCATCCGCGCGGTGCGCGGCATCGACCTGCGCGTGGACGATGGCGAACTGGTCTGCCTGATCGGCGCGAACGGCGCGGGCAAGAGCACGACGCTGCGCGCGATCTGCGGACTGGTGCCGCTGGCCGGCGGCGAAGTCGTCTACGCCGGGCAATCCATCGGCGGTCAGAAATCGCACGAACTGGTCCGCAAGGGCCTGGTCATGGTGCCCGAAGGCCGTGGCATCTTCGGGCAGCTCACGATCGAGGAAAACCTGGCGATGGGCGGCTACATCCGCCGCGACGCGGCCCAGATCCGCCAGGATACGGATCGCGTCTTCACCTTGTTCCCCCGCCTGGCCGAACGCCGCAAGCAGGCCGCCGGCACGCTGTCGGGCGGCGAGCAGCAGATGGTGGCGATGGGCCGCGCGATGATCGCGCGTCCCAAATTGCTGCTGCTGGATGAACCGTCGATGGGCCTCGCGCCGCTGATGGTGGAAAAGGTGTTCGACGTGGTGCGCACCATCGCCAGCGAAGGCGTCACCATTCTGCTTATCGAGCAGAATGCGCGTCTGGCCCTGGAGAACAGCCATCGCGGATACGTGATGGAATCCGGCGAGATCACGCTGTCCGGCCCCGCGCGCGACATGCTGCACGATCCCAAGGTGCGCGCGGCGTACCTGGGCGAAGTGGAGTAATCAAGCGGACGCAAGGCGGTCTTGCCGCCTTGCGTTCCCCCGCTTTAAGCCTGTACCGGCTCACGGTCCACGGCCGCGACCACACCGGCGCCGATCAGCGCGTCGATCTCTTCCTTGCCATAGCCGAATTCGCCCAGGATCGCGATCGAGTCCTCGCCCAGCCGTGGCGCGGCGCGATGATAGCGGGCGGGCGTGGCCGACAGTTTCACGGGCATGCCCACAGTGCGGACCTTGCCGGCCACGGGATGGTCCTGTTCCACCACCATTTCACGCGCCAGCGTCTGCGGGTGCGACAACGCCTGCGCAATCGAATGCACCGGGCCGGCGGGCACACCGGCGGCATCGAAGATGTCCAGCCATTCCTGCGCGTCGCGGGTCTTCAGGATGGCGGAGATGCCCTCGACCAATTCGTCGCGGTTCTGCATGCGGTCGCGATTGCGGGCAAAGCGCGGGTCTTCCGCCCATTCCGGCTTGCCCAGCGCCTGCGCGATGCGCTGCCAGTTCTTCTCGTTGGCGCCGCCGATGATGATCCAGTCGGTGCGGGTGGGAAACGCCTGATAGGGCGCGCTCAGCACATGCGCCGATCCCGTGGGACCGGGCGAGACGCCGCTGCCAAAGTAGATGGCGGCGTGCCAATAGAGTTGCTGCAGGCTGGCTTCCAGCAACGAGGTTTCCACGATCTGGCCTTCGCCGGTGCGTTGCTTGTGCTGATACGCGGCCAGCACGCCGAACGCGGCGAGCAGGCCGGCGTTGATGTCGGCCACCGAATTGCCGGTGCGAAGCGGCGGGCCGCCGGGTTCGCCGGTGATGGCCATCAGCCCTGAAAACCCCTGCGCCACCAGATCGAAGCCGCCTTTGTCCGCAAAGGGACCGGTCGTGCCATAGCCGGATACGGCGCAATAGATCAGGCCCGGATTCTCCTTGCGCAACGTCTCGTAGCCGAGCCCCAGCTTTTCCATCGTGCCCTTGCGGAAGTTCTCGGTCACCACGTCGGCGTCGCGGATCATGCGCAGGAGCACCTTCTTGCCGTCGGGGTGCTTAAGGTCCAGCGCGATGGCGCGCTTGTTGCGGTTGAGCATCAGGTAGGGGGCCGAGATGCCGTTGATCTGCGGGTCGCGGTACTGGCGCGAATCGTCGCCGCCGTCGATCTTTTCGACCTTGATGACGTCGGCGCCCAAGTCGGCCAGCATCATGCCGCAGGTGGGACCGGCCATGATCTGCGACAGCTCGATGACGCGCATGCCGGCAAGCGCGCCGGCAGGGGTGACGGAGGCGGGGGAGTGCGAGCGGCCAGAGCCGCGGGTGTCGTTGTGCATGCGTGTTCCTCGATCGTTCGTTCAGCGGCCGGTGAATTGCGGCTTGGCCTTCGCCAGAAAGGCGCGATAGCCTGCGCGGAAGTCCTCGGTATCGAAGCAGTCGAAGGCTTCGTCGCGGTCGGTGTCGGTCAGCGTCTTGCCCTGCACCAGATGGCGCACGAACTTCTTGTGCCAGCGGGCCACCAGCGGCGCGCCATCGGCAATCCGGCGCGCGGCCGCCTGCGCCTCGCTGGCCACCTGGTCGTCCGCCACCACGCGCGTGACGACGCCCAGGCGCAACGCCTCGGCCGCGTCAAAGATGCTGCCTTCCAGCAGCACTTGCAGCGCCACGGTCGGGCCGACCAGCCGAACCAGCGGCGCCAGCTCCGAGTACGACATCACCAGGCCCAGGTTTTTGATGGGCACGCCGAACCGCGAGCTTTCGCCGCAGATGCGCAGGTCGGCCAGACTGGCGATCTCGAGCCCGCCGCCCACGCAGATGCCGTGTATCTGCGCCACCACGGGATGGCGGCAGCCGCCGATCGCCTCGATCGTGCGGCGCATGACGGCGCCGTATTCCACGGCCTGCCGCTTGTTGCTGCGCGCGGTCTCGAATTCGCCGATGTCGTTGCCGGGCGAAAACGCCTTCTCGCCCGCGCCACGCAGCAGCACGCAGCGCACGCCGTCGTCGCGATCCAGTTCGAGAAAGGTGTCGCCCAGCAGCCGCCAACTGTCGATGGTGAAGGCGTTGAGTTTTTCGGGCCGGTTCAACACCACGGTTGCGATGTCGCCGTTGCGCTCGAGCAGAATGGGCGAGGTGTCAGGGGTAGCGGTGGCAGTCATGGGGTTCCTTTTGCATGCGCGGGGGAGCGTCCCCCGCCGGATGGGTTGGGTCAGCGGCGGGGGGCTTACTGCTTCTTCAGGCCCAGGCTGGCGGTGAGCTTGCCGTACTTGCTCCACTCGTCCCGCACGTAGGACGCGAAGGCTGCGGGGGTTTGCGGACCGCCGCCCAGGTCCATGCCCTGGTCGGCCAGCTTGGCGGCGATCTCGGGGTCGGCGAGCGTCTTGGCCAGCGCCTGATCCAGCTTCTCCATGATCGGGCGGGGCAGTTTGGCCGGCGCAAGGACGGCGTACCACTGCACGACGTCCAGGCCCTTGATGCCGGATTCGGCCAGCGTCGGCACGTCGGGCAGCCGCTTGCTGCGTTCCGGGCTGGTCACCGCCAGCGGACGCAGCTTGCCCGCCTGGATCTGGTTGATCGCGCCGGGCAGCGTGTCGAAGTTCAGGTCCACGTTGCCGCCCAAGAGATCGGTCATGGCCTGGCCGCTGCCTTTGTAGGGCACGTGCTCCATCGACACGCCGGCAATCTGCGAGAACCGCGCGGCGCTCAGGTGCTGCGGGCTGCCCATGCCGGACGACGCATATAGCAGTTGCTTCGGTTTGGCGCGGGCGTCGTCCACCAGGTTCTGCACGGTGGCATAGGCGTGCTTGTCGGGGTTCACGACCAGCACGTTGGGCACAGACCCGATGTACCGCACCGCCGTGAAATCCTTGTTGGGGTCGATGTTGGACTGCACGACATACGGGGCGGCGACGGTGGATTGCATGTTGGCCAGGAGCAGCGTGTAGCCATCCGGGTCGGCCTTGACCACATAATCGGCCGCAATCAGGCCGGAGGCGCCCGGCTTGTTCTCGACCACCACCTGTTGGCCCAGCAGGGTGGACAGGCGTGCCGACAGAATCCGGGCCGACACGTCGGTGCCGCCGCCCGGGACAAAACCGACGACCAGGCGGATGGGGCGTTCCGGCCATTTCGAGTAGTCCTGCGCCAGGGCGGGGCTGGCGGCCGCCAAACCGGCGGCCAGCGCCAGTACGCCGGTCCAGGCGCGAGCATGCTTTTTCATAGGGTCTCCTTTGGTGGATGAGGCCTGCCCAGGGGCTGCTTGCTCTATGATTGGGTCAGGTTGGTATGCCGCTGGTGTTTGGTATACCAGATACAAAAATAGTCGATGTCGCGAGCATGAACAACCCATGGCTAACCCTGAACCCCTGATTGCCGATGTGTCCGTCCCCGATTTGGCCATCCACCATCCCACCTTGCCGGCGGTCGTGGCGGAACGTTTGCGCCAACTGATCATCGACGGCACCCTCAAGCCGGGCACGTGGCTGAACGAACGGGATCTGTGCGATCAACTCAAGATTTCCCGCACGCCGCTGCGCGAGGCGTACCGGATGCTGGCGTCCGATGGCCTGGTGACCTTGCAGCCCAAGCGCGGGGCGATGGTGATCGAACTGTCCGCCGAAGACATCGAGAACATCTTCGACGTGCTGTCCGTGCTGGAAGGGCTGGCAGTGCGCAGCGCCGCCGAGCGCGCATCCGAAGCGGAGCTTGCCCAGATCGCGCGCCTGCATGCGCAGATGCTTGAAAACTACGAGAAACGCGATATCCGCGCGTACTTCGCGGCCAGCATGGGCACGCACATCGCGATCAACCGCGCCGCGCGCAACCCGGCGTTGTCACATTCCTACGACCGGCTGAACCTGCAGGTGCAGGCCCTGCGCTACAAATCCAATTTCGACCTGGATGAATGGACGACTGCGGTGGCCGACCACGAAGCCTTTGTGCAGGCGCTGCTGGCGCGCGATGGCGAACGCGCCGAAGCGCTTATCCGTAAGCACGTCGGCGGCAAGAAGGCCTACAACCTGCGCGGCCGGACCGGCAACGGCGCGGCCTGACCGCATGGCGGCGGGCGCCGCCATGCGGTGGGGAATCAGGCGGGCTGCGCGACCACGCGCTTTCTGCCGATCATCAAGGCAAGCACGGCGGCGATGATGCCCGTCGCGCCGGACACCACGAAGGCCATCAGGTAATTGCCCTGCGCTTCGCGCAACGCGCCGGCCATCCAGGCGGCGCTGGCCGCGCCCATCTGGTGTCCCGCCACGATCCACCCGAAGACAATCGACGCGTCTCGCTCGCCGAAGGCTTCCGTCGTCAGGCGCAGCGTCGGCGGCACCGTGGCGATCCAGTCCAGGCCGAAGAAGATCGCAAAGATCGACAGGCTGTAGAACGAGAAATCGGAGTAGGGCAGGTACATCAGCGACAGACCGCGCAACGCGTAGTAGACAAAGAGCAGCTTGCGCGGGTCGTAGCGGTCGGTCAGCCACCCGGATGCCGTGGTGCCGAGCAGATCAAAGATGCCCATCATGGCCAGCAAGCCGGCCGCTTGCACCTCGGGCATGCCGTGGTCGCCGCACAGCGCGATCAGGTGCGTGCCGACCAGGCCGTTCGTGGTGAAGCCGCACACGAAAAACGTGGCGAACAGATACCAGAACGTACGGGTCTTGGCCGCCCGGGCCAGCGTGCCGAACGTGGCGGCCACCATGCCGGTACGTGGGGCGGCGGGCGCGGGCGGCGAGTGCGGATCGCTGCCGAACGGCACGAGGCCCACGCTGGACGGACGGTCGGGCACCAGCCACCAGGCCAGCGGCACCAGCGCGGCTGCGGCGGCCGCCACGGTCCACACCACGCGCGTCCAGTCGCCCGACGAGGCCAGCGCGGCCAGAACCGGCAGGAACACCAGCGTGCCGGTGGCGGCGCTGGCGGTCAGCAGGCCCATCATCAGTCCTCGGTGCTTGACGAACCAGCGGTTGACCACGGTGGCGCCCATCACGATCGCCACGGCGCCCGAACTGAGGCCTGAGAACACGCCCCAGGTCATCAGCAGGTGCCAGGGCTCGGTCATGTACGCGCTGACGGCGCTGGAGGCCGACATCAGGATCAGCGCGGTGATCAGCACGCGCCGCAGTCCAAAGCGTTCCATCGCGGCGGCGGCAAAGGGGCCCACCAATCCGTACAGAAAAATGCCCAGCGCGGCGGCAAATGAAATGGCGCTGCGGCTCCAGCCAAACGTTTCTTCCAGTGGCACCAGCAGCACACTGGGCGAAGACCGCAAGCCGGCGGCGACCAGCAGCGACAGAAAGATCACGCCGACGACCACGAATGCATACTTCTGTCCGGCGCGGCGGAAAGGGAAAGGAGGGTGGGCTATACTCATGTTACTGACCGGTACGTATTGAGGTCTGCGCATAGTACGTACCGGTCAGTAACATCGTCAAGCGCTTTTTGGCGACCCTGTTTTCGGGCGGGCTGATCGATGCCATCCCGCAGAAAAGGAGCCCAGCATGGCCAGTAAGAATTCCCCCTCCGCCGCAGCCGGCAACACCGGCAAATCCGCGTCCAAGCCGCTGCTGGCGGCCGACCGCATCCGCAAGACCGCCCGCGAGATGTTTTACCGCGACGGCATCCGCGCGGTGGGCGTGGACGCCATCGTCAATCAGGCGGGCGTGACGAAGCCCAGCCTGTACCGCAGTTTCTCCTCGAAGGACGAATTGGCTGCCGCGTACCTGCGCGACTACGACGCCGAATTCTGGGCGCGCTTTGACGCCGCCTGCGCCGCCCATCCGGGCGATCCGCGCGCCCAGTTGCTCGACTATCTGACCGGCATGGCCGGCCGCGCCGTGCAGAACGGCTACCGGGGCTGCGGGCTGACCAATGCAGCGGTCGAGTATCCGGAATCGGCGCATCCCGCCCGCGCCGTCGCCGTCGAGCACAAGCGCGAACTGCGCCGCCGGCTGAACGCCATGGCCGCCGGCATGGGCGCGGAAGATCCCGAGGCCCTGGCCGACGGACTGCTGCTATTGATCGAAGGCGCTTTCGTCTCCAGCCAGCTTTTTGGTGAAGGCGGACCGGCGGGCAGGGTGGCCGCGATGGCCGACAAGCTGATCCAGGCGCATTTACCCCGCCGAACGGCTTAGGGCGCTGCACAAAAGCGGTGCGTAACCCTGTGCGGCGCGCACCGTTTTGGTGGTGTTTGTACCCATTGCGCAACGGCGAAAAAAATGTTTGTTATTTTTATTGCAACGCAGCATACGTGGTTCTAAGATGGCTTCACGTTGTTCCACATCGCTTTTCTCAAGGAGAGAATCATGAGCGATACCGCGTTGAAAAATGCCCGTATGTCGGATGCGCTGGAGCGGTCCCTGATCCGCGAGGCCATCAAGGCGGAAACCCTGTCCGGTCCTTCTGCAGGCTCGCGCTGGTTGCGCCTGAAGCTGCGTATGGCCGCGCTGGGCGGCGCCGTCGGCGAGGTCCTGCACAACATGGACGCTGGCCGCCGTCAGCACCCGGTAGTCTCCGCCTACCACTGAAGTCCCCCGCCAGAAAAAACGCCAGCTTTGATCGCTGGCGTTTTTTTTTGCCCTCTTTTTGGGCGACGCGCCTTGGTCAGACCACGATGTCCAGCAGCAGATAGCCGTCCAAAACGATGATGCCCACGGTCGCCCCGATGGCGGCCCAGGCCCATGCGCCTCGCAGCACATACGCGCCCATCAGACTTTTGCGGCACGCCAGCACCACCAGCGGTCCCAACGCGAAAGGCAATGCCAGGCTCAGGATGACCTGGCTGAGCACCAGCAGCCCGTCCGGATCCTTGCCGCCCGTAAACGCCAGCAGGCCTGCCGCGGCGGCGCCCGCCACGACGCGCGTCATGAGCGCACGGCGGCGGTCCGACCAGTTGCTGCCCACCTGGAATCCCCGCGACAGGATGCGGCCGGCCAGTACGCCCGTGATAGTGGAGCTTTGCCCGGCGGCATACAGCGCCACGGCGAATACCACTGCCGCCACGATGCCCAGCGTATGACCGATGACCGCGTGCGCGTCGTCCAGGCTGGACACCACCATCCCCGACCCGGACAGCGACGCCGCGGCCACAATCATGATGGCCGCGTTGATCAGCATCGCCACGCCCAATGACACGATGGTGTCGTTGCGCGCCACGCGCATCGCCATGCCGCGCGCTTGTGCGGGCAAGCCCTGCGCCCGCTGCGCCAGCGTGCCGGAATGCAGGTACAGGTTGTGCGGCATGAGGGTCGCGCCAAGAATCCCCAGCGCAATCAGAAACCCTTGGGGGTCGCGCAGCGCCTTGCCGGTTTCGGTCACGCCGTGCGCCACTTCCGACCAGGCGGGATTGGCCTTGAACAGCAGGAACACGAACGACAACGCAACCACCGCCAGCAGCAGAGCGATCACGCGTTCATGCCGGTCGGCGTTGCCGCGCGTCATGGCCAGCACGGCAAAGGTGCCGATGCCCGTGACCGCAACGCCTGCGATGAGCGGCAGGTTGAACAGCAGCCGCAGTGCAATGGCGCCGCCGATCAGTTCGGCCAGCGCAGTGGCCAGAATGGCGGCCTCGCCGGCCAGCCAGGCGGCTTTGGCCAGACGGGGCGACAGGTGGCGGGCGGTGAGGGTGGCCAGATCCTGGCCGGTTGCCAGGGCCAGGCGCGACACCAGCACCTGGAAGCCCAGCGCCAGAAAGGCCGACGTGATGACGACCATCAACAGGCCGTAGCCGAAGCCGCTGCCGCCGGCGATGTCGGTGGCCCAGTTGCCCGGGTCGATGTAGCCGACGGCCACGAGGATGCCGGACCCGACCATGCGGCGCAGGTTGGCGGAAATCCGCGCGTCCTGCGCCTGGGCGGCATTGCCGCCTGAAATCGCGTAGATGAATCCGGTCATGCGTCGCTCCTGAGAATGGTTCTCATTGTCCAGAAGCGACTTTGCACCGTCAAATTGATTTTGGCCACGCCCGGGATAGGGCGCGCCAATGATCCGGCCCCGGTTCGGAGGCCGGATCGCTCGCGTTAATTACGACTTGAGCTTTGCGTCCATCGAGATCTTGGCGTTCAGCACCTTGGAAACCGGGCAGCCCTTTTCGGCTTTGCGCGCAGCGTCCTCAAAGGCCTCGGCGGAGGCGCCCGGAATGACGGCCTCGACGGTCAGATGGACGGCGGTGATGGCAAAACCATCGTCGAGCTTGTCCAGCGTGACTTCGGCTTTGGTGTCCAGGCTGTCCGCGACCAGGCCGGCCTCGGAAAGAATGTTGGACAACGCCATGGTGAAGCAGCCGGCGTGCGCCGCGCCCAGCAGTTCTTCGGGGTTGGTGCCCGGCGTGTCGCCAAACCGGGTATTGAAGCCGTAGGGTTGGCTCTTGAGCGCGCCGCTCTGCGTGGAAATCGTGCCTTTGCCAGTCTTCAGATCGCCCGACCAGGCGGCGGATGCGGTTTTCTTCATACAGGACTCCTGTGTGGGAACGCGGCCGTGCGCGGCGCGTCCGGGGTGGGAGAGCGGCGCCGTCTCGCGGACGGCGCGCCTTGCCTCAGGCGGCACCGTCGATGATACGGCCCGGCACGCCGCCCCGCGCGGAAAACGCCGGTACGCAACGGCAAGCCGATGTAACGGACCAAGCGGCCGTTGGCCGGCACGCGGCAATGGGCCGGCCGCATCAAGAGGGGACGCGAGCGCATCAGGCAAAATAGCGGCATCTCCTTCACTCCTACCCAAGAGCCGTAGTCATGCCCCGCATCCTTGCCCGCTACGCCTGCGTTGTCGCGCTGGCCGTTCCCGCCTTGTCCGCTCAAGCCGAAATCGTGATCGGCGTGGACGTCTCCACCACGGGCCCCGCCGCCGCCATCGGCATTCAGACCAACAACGCGATCCGTCTGTGGCCCAACACCCTGGGGGGCGAGCCCGCGCGCTACGTGGTGCTGGACGACGGCACGGACGTGAGCCGCGCGGTCAAGAACATGCGCAAGCTGACGTCCGAAGACAAGGTCGATGCCATTGTCGGCCCCAACATCACCGCCGCGGCGCTGGCCGGGCTGGACGTGCTGGCCGAAACCAAGACGCCGATGATTGCGCTGGCGGCGTCCAGCGTCATCGTCGAGCCGCAGTCGGATCCCAAGCGCACCTGGGCCTTCAAGATGCCGCAGAACGACTCGCTCATGGCGACCGTGCTGGTCGATGACATGAAGAAAAAAGGCCTGAAGAACGTGGCCTTCATCGGCTTTGCGGATTCGTATGGCGATAGCTGGTGGAAAGAGTTTTCGGCCGCTGCCGGCTCGGACCTGAAGATCGTGGCCCAGGAGCGTTTCCAGCGCACCGACGCCTCGGTGGTCGGGCAGGTGCTCAAAGTCATTGCGGCCAAGCCCGACGCGGTGCTGATTGCCGGTTCCGGCACGCCGGCGGCGCTGCCGCAAAAGACGCTGCTGGAACGCGGCTTCACCGGCGCCGTCTACCAGACGCACGGCATCGGCACGCTGGAATTCCTGCAGGTGGGCGGCAAGGACGTCGAAGGGACGCTTTTCCCCACGGGTCCGGGCGTCGTGGCGCGCGAGCTGCCCGATTCCAACCCGGTCAAGAAGGTGGCGGTGGAATTTGCCGACAAGTACGAGCAGCAGTACGGCCCGAACACGCTGACGCAGTTCGCCGGCGACGCCTACGGCGCCTGGATGCTGCTGGACTCGGCCGTGTCGCGCGCTCTGAAAACCGGCGCAAAACCCGGCACCCCGGAGTTCCGCCTCGCTCTGCGCGACGCGCTGGAAAGCACTCGCGATCTGGTCGTGCCCAATGGCGTCCTGAACATCACCAAGGACAATCACCAGGGCTTTGATGAGCGCGCGCGCGTGATGGGCACGGTCAAAAATGGGCGCTTTTCGTACGCCCAATAAACGGTGCCATATCTGTCTACCGTTCGTAACGTGTCCTAACGCTTCATAGGGCAACGGACGCGAAAAGCAGGCTTAGGCCTGCTTTTTCATGCCTATATCATTAGTGTCCGAATCATTTCTTAGCGTATTATTTTTAGTGAAGCCATGCACCTAGAAATAAACTCGGGAGAAATAATTCATGACCCTCATCCAATCCAGACGACTGTTGCTGGCCCTGAGCCTGGGCGTGCTTGCCGCATGTTCGGACTCGGGCGGCGACAAGTCCGCGGCCGGAGGCGGCGAGCCCGCCAGCAACGCCAGCACCCTGGAAGCGGCCAAGGCGGCGGGCAAGATCCGCATTGGTTACGCCAACGAGGCGCCGTTCGCATATATGGATAGCAAAGAGGCCAAGGTCACCGGGGAATCCGTGGAAATCGCCCGGGTGGTGCTCAAGCGCATGGGCATCAACGAAGTCAAGGGCGTGCTGACCGAGTTTGGATCGCTGATCCCCGGCCTGGCCGCCAAGCGCTTCGACATCATCGCAGCCGGCATGTATGTCACGCCCAGCCGCTGCCAGCAGGTTGCGTTTTCCAATCCGACGTATGGCGTCGGTGAAGCGTTCCTGGTCAAGCAGGGCAATCCCAAGAATCTGCATAGCTACGAAGACGTGCTCAAGAGCCCGGACGCCAAGCTGGGCGTCGTGGTCGGCGCCATCGAGGGCGAGTACGCCGAGAAGGTCAAGATTCCGGCCGGCCAGGTGGTCGTGTTCCCGGATGCCGTCAGCGCGCTGTCCGGCGTGCAGGCCGGCCGCGCCGACGCCTATGCCGCTACCGCGCTGACCGTCAACGACCTGATGGGCAAGACGCAGGAGGGCAGCGGGCTGGAGAAGGCCGATCCATTCACCGATCCGGTCATCGACGGCAAGGGCGTGCGCGGCTACGGCGCCTACGCCTTCCGGACGGACGACAAGGCCTTCGCGGACGCCTTCAATGCCGAACTCGCCAAGTTCATCGGCACGGACGAACACAAAAAGCTCGTGGCGCCGTTCGGCTTTACCGCCGAGGAACTGCCTCAAGGGGTGACTGCGGACAAGCTCTGCAGCGGACAGTAAGGGGCGCCGATGCAGTTGATGTCTGAACATATCGCGGAGCTTGTGCCGCCCCTGCTCGAAGGGTTGGCCGTCACGCTCCAGATCATGGCGGGCGCCGTGGTCCTGGCGGTGCCGCTTGCGCTGCTGTCCGGGATTGGGCGCCTGTCTTCCGTGCGGCCGGTGCGGTGGACGGCCTCGGTCTACGTGGAGGTCTTTCGCGGCACGTCCGCCCTGGTGCAGCTCTTCTGGTTCTTCTTCGTGTTGCCGCTATTTGGCGTGCAGTTGCCGGCCATGCTGGTCGGCATTCTGGTGCTGGCGCTGAACGCGGGCGCGTATGGCGCGGAAGTCGTGCGCGGCGCCATCCGGGCGGTTCCGCCCGGGCAGCGTGAAGCGGGCGTGGCGCTGAACCTCACGCGCCGCCAGATCATGCAGCGCATCGTGCTGCCGCAGGCGGTACCCGCCATGCTGCCGCCCGCTGGCAACCTGCTCATCGAGCTGTTGAAGAACACCGCGCTGGTCTCGCTGATCACCATCACCGACCTGACCTTCCGCGGCCAGTTGCTGCGCAGTGAAACCCTGCGCACGACCGAGATCTTCACGCTGATGCTGCTGATGTACTTCGGCGTGGCGCTGCTGATCACCGCGGGCATGCGCCTGCTTGAGCGGAGGGTCCGAGTCCGATGACACCGATATTCGACTGGTCTTTCGCACTGGAAATCCTGCCCACGCTGGCCTCGGCGCTTGTCATCACGATCCAGGCCACCATGCTTGGCATGCTGGTGGCGGTGACGCTGGGGCTGGTGCTTGCGATGCTTCGGCGGTCCCGGCTGCGCATCGTGTCGCTGCCCACGGCATTCTTCATCGAGTTCGTGCGCAGCACGCCGCTGCTGGTGCAGATGTATTTCCTGTTCTATGTCCTGCCGCTGACCGGGGCGCAGATGTCGCCGCTCATGACGGGGATCGTGGCGCTTGGCTTGCACTATGCCACCTACTGCGCCGAGGTCTACCGCGCCGGCATCGAGGCCGTGCCGCGCGGCCAGTGGGAAGCCGCCACGGCCCTGAACATGTCGCGCTGGCGCACGGCCGTGGGCGTGGTGCTGCCGCAGGCAATCCCGCCCGTCGTGCCTGCGTTGGGCAACTACCTGGTGGCCATGTTCAAGGACACCCCGCTGCTGTCGGCCATCACCGTGGTCGAGCTGCTGCAGCAAAGCAAGATGATCGGATCGGCGACGTTCCGGTACACCGAACCCCTGACCCTGGTGGGCCTGCTGTTCCTGGCGTTGAGCCTGGTCGCGGCCTGGGGCGTGCGCGGCCTGGAGGCCCGCCTGCAACGATTTGGAGGAAAGCGATGAGCGCCAGCGTAAGCATCAAGAATCTGCACAAGCGTTTTGGAGACGTGGAAGTCCTGCGCGGCATCAATCTCGAGATTCCGGCGGGGCAGACGGTGGCCGTCATCGGTCCGTCGGGCTCGGGCAAATCCACGTTGCTGCGCGTGCTGATGACGCTGGATCCGCCCACCAGCGGCGAGATCGAGATCGACGGCGAACCGATGTGGACCGACCCGCAGGGCCGCCCCGCCGGCGTCAACTCCGAACACCTGCGCAACGTGCGCGGCAAGATCGGCATGGTGTTTCAGCACTTCAACCTGTTCCCGCACATGACGGCGCTGGGCAACGCCATGGAGGCGCCGCTGCACGTGCTGGGCATGCCGCGCGACCAGGCGCGCGATCGCGCCGTCGAGTACCTGGAGATGGTGGGGCTGGGCGACAAGCTGGACGTCTATCCGGCGCAACTGTCGGGCGGGCAGAAGCAGCGGGTCGGTATCGCGCGGGCGCTGGCGATGTGTCCGCAGGTCATGCTGTTCGATGAAGTCACGTCGGCGCTGGACCCGGAGCTGGTCGGCGGGATCCTGCAGATCCTGCGCGACCTGTCTGCCCGCCGCAGCATGACGATGATCATCGTCACGCACCAGATGAAATTCGCCGAACGCAGCTCGGACCGCACGCTGTTCTTTGACCAGGGCAACATCGTTGAGGACGCCGAATCCTCGGTGCTGTTCAGCCAGCCCAAGGAGGCGCGCACGCGCCAGTTCCTGGATTCGGTGATCGAAGGGCAGTAGTTGCCGGGTTGACCCTGCCGGGGGCGTTGGGATTGGCGGCCTTTGCATGGGCGGGCGCTATGCTGTGACGTCCAACGCACCCGGAGCCTTCCGCATGAGCCATCTGTTCAGCCCCACGTCAATCGGCAACGTCGAATTGCCCAACCGCATCGTCATCGCGCCCATGTGCGAATACTCGGCGGAAGAAGGCCGCGCCACCGACTGGCACATGATTCACTTGGGGCACCTGGCGCTGTCGGGCGCCGCGCTTTTGTTTACTGAAGCCACGGCGGTCGAGGCCGACGGCCGCATCTCGCCGGGGGACCTTGGCCTCTGGTCCGACGAGACCGAAGCCGCACTGGGCAAGGTGGTCGCCGCCGTGCGCCGCTATTCGCCCATCAAACTGGGCATCCAGCTTGGACATGCTGGCCGCAAGGCTTCCAGCGACGCGCCGTGGAACGGCGGCCAGCTTGTGCCCGAAAGCGCCGGCGGCTGGCTGGGCTGGGCGCCGTCGGCCGTGCCGCACAATGCGCACGAGCCTGCGCCGCATGCACTGGACGCCGCGGGCCTTGACCGCGTTCGCAATGCCTTCGTCGACAGCGCCCGCCGCGCGCTGCGTTTGGGCTTTGACGCCATCGAGTTGCACGCCGCCCATGGCTATCTGCTGCATCAGTTCCTGTCGCCGCTGTCGAATCAGCGCGACGACGCGTACGGCGGATCTTTGGAAAACCGCATCCGCTTTCCGCTGGAAATTTTCCAGGCGCTGCGCGAGATCACGCCGCCGTCCGTGGCGCTGGGCGTGCGCGTGTCGGCCACCGATTGGGTGGAGGGCGGCTGGGACCTTGAACAGACGCTGGTGTTCGCCGAGGCGCTGAAGGCGCGCGGCTGTGAATTCATCGACGTGTCCAGCGGCGGCGTGTCGTCGCAGCAGAAGATCCCGGTGGGGCCAAATTACCAGGTCCCGTTCGCCGAAGAGATCAAGCGCCGGATCGGCATGCCGACCATCACGGTGGGGCTCATTACCGAGGCTCAGCAGGCTGAGGACATCCTGGCGCAGGGCAAGGCCGACATGGTCGCGCTCGCGCGCGGCATGCTGTACGACCCGCGCTGGCCGTGGCATGCGGCGGCCGAATTGGACGGCCAGGTCAGCGCGCCGAAGCAATACTGGCGGTCGCAGCCGCGCGAGTTGAAGGCACTGTTTGGGGAGACGCGCTTCGGGCAGCGTTAGGCGGTCAGGCAAGTCAAATAAAAAACGCCGCGATTGCGGCGTTTTTCTTGCGCTCAGGTTTGGCCGTCCCCGGCCACGCCGCTCACAACTTGGCGTACGCCGCTTCCAGCTCGCGATGCAGGACATCGGCAAAGTCCGCGCTGGCGGGATCCTGCTGCGACAGCAGGCGCGCCAGCACGACGTTGTCTTCCTCGCCGTTCCAGATCTTGATGTAGGTGCCTTCCTTGTAGCCGTGCTGCTGGCGGAAGATGTTCAGCACGTTCTTGGACACGTACTGCGTGTAGGCGTCGTTCCAGGTCATGTCGCACGCGGTCATCGTCTGCTCCAGGACCTTGAAGCTGGCCCGGCCGCACACGGCCAGCCCGCCGATCAGCTCGAGCAATTCCGGCACGTTCAGTACGTCCAGGGCGTAGGATTTGCCGTCCAGCGCGACAGTGGCCGGCGTGGCCAGGTCGGCGACCAGCGCGCGCGCGGCGGCTTCAACGTCGCCACCCGCCTGCACAATCGTGTGCGACAGGTAGAAGTGCAGAATGTCGACCAGTTCCATCTGGACCTGCGGCAGGTCGATGGTCTGCTTCTTCCACCACTTCCAGCCGTAGTGTTCCAGGGCTTCGGCCGATTCAACGAAGGCGGCGCGCAGGAAGCGGGCGCCGCCGTTGACCCAGTCCGGATTGATCATGCTGTTCAGATGGCCTTGCAGCTTCAGCATCGTGGCCGCCTGGGCCTGGTTCAATCCGACTACGTTGTTCACTTTCACTCCGGGAGGGGGCTGGTTCAATGGCCGGAAATGTTAGCACCAACGCCCGCCAGTTACGCCCCGGGGATTCAGGCGCCGTCCTTGCGGTATGACGACGGCGTCAGCGGCGGCAGCTTGTTCAGGGGCGTCTTGCGAGGATTGCGCGCGCCGCTGGCCGCCTTGAACAGCATGAAGGCAAAGAACGCCAGGAACACGGCGGGCATGAACTCGTCCAGTTCGAACCGGGGGCTGTGCAGCGCGCGGAAACCGATGTTGGCCGCGGCCCAGCCCGCCATGATGCCGGCCACGGTCAGCACGGCGCCGATCTTGCGCCGCCGCGCCTGCTGGGCGAGCGAGACGTTGGCTTGGTCGGGCTGGCCCGGCAAGGTCGCCAGGGGCGCCTGAGACGCCGAGCGCGAGCGCGGGGACGAAGAGGCGGTATTGCCCCAGGGCGCGTCCGACAGCGAGCCCGGCGTGGGCGAGGGCGGGACGGCAACCGGCATCGGCACGGCAACCGGGGCCGATTGCCTGCGCGCGTCGCGCCGGCTTGCGATGCGGCCCGGCGAGGCGCCTCCTGCGCTGGTCAATTCTTCGATATAGCGCGCGAAATCACCGTTCTTGGGCTCGGCATCTATGGCCATGACGCTCTCCGGATCAATTGCCCCGCCGCGCGCGCACCGGTTGGCGGCGCTTGCGCACCATGGCGAGGAGAAGCCCGCATCCTAGCAAAACCGACAGCCCCGCGCCGATCATCATGGCAATCTGCTGGGCATTTTGCGCCGTGCCCAGGCTGCGCGCGGTAATGTAGCCGGGCGCCAGCATCAGTGGCATCCACAGCACCGCCGACAGCACGTTGGCCAGTTGGAAGCGGCCATGTGCCATGCCCATCACGCCCGCCACCGTTGGAATGGTGGAGCGGATGGGCCCCAGAAAGCGGCCGATCAGCACGGACGCAAAGCCGTAGCGGTAGAAGAACAGCCGCGCCCGGGCCACGCCGGTGCGCTGCTGCTTGAGCGGCCAGCGCCGCAGCACGCCGGGTCCCGCCCAGCGACCCAGGTAGTACGAGAGCGCGTCGCCCACGATGGCGCCAGCGATGCCCCAGGTGATCACGCCCCAGGGCGCGAGCGTGCCCGAGCCGATCAGGCCGCCTGTCAGCAGCATCAATGCGGTAGCGGGAATGAAAAGCCCCAGGAGTACCATGGACTCGCCCAGCGTAAGCAAAAAGGTGATCGGTCCTGCCCAAGCCTGGTTGGCTTCTATGAACTGGCCGATCTGGGTGATGTATTCATCCATGAATGCAAAGTTGAAAATTAGCTGAACGCAATCGGGTATGTTAACGCCTGCGCGGCCGGCCGTGACGCGGCTAGGCCATTTGGCGTAACGCTCGACGTTGGAGAAACATGGATTCAGTTACACAAGCGGTGCTGGGCGCCAGCATTCAAGGCGCCATGCTGGGGCGCGTGCAGGGCAGACGCGCCCTCATCTATGGCGCGGCGCTGGCCACCTTGCCGGATCTGGATGTCCTGATGAGCTACCCGGATCCGGTGTCGCTCATGACCTATCACCGCGGCTTTTCGCATTCCGTTTTCGTGCTGACCGGCCTGGCGATGTTGCTGGCCTGGCTGATACGCAAGTATTGGCCTAATGCGCCCTATGGCGGGCGCAGGCTGTTCCTGACGATATGGCTCGTCCTGGTGACGCATCCCATCCTGGATGCGTTCACCGTTTACGGCACCCAGTTGTTCTGGCCGCTGGCGCTAACGCCAGAAAGCTGGTCGACCGTGTTCATCATTGATCCGGTGTACACCGTGCCTCTGCTGTTGGGCGTTCTGTTCGCCCTCGGCGTAGGCATGACGCGCACCGCGCGCCGGCTGCTGGTGGGGGCGTTGGTCTTCAGCACGCTGTACCTGGGCTTCGGACTGGGCGGCCGCATGGCGGCCGAGCACCGCGTGAGGGACGCCCTGCAGGCGCGAGGCATTATCGTGACGCAGCTGCGCGCTGTCCCCATGCCGTTCAACACCCTGGTGTGGCGGGTGTTCGCCAAGACCGGCGATGGCGATTATTACGAATCGGTCAGTAGCCTGTTCGACCGCGATCCGCCGGAATGGGTGCGCCTGCCGCTCAATCTGGAGGCCGGACGCGTACTGACGGGCGAGCCGCTGCACGAACGGCTGCGCTGGTTCACCGACGATTGGCTGCGGTATGACGTCATCGGCAATGCGCTGGTCGTGTCGGACCTGCGCATGGGCATGGCGGGTCACTACACCTTCCGCTTCAAGATGGCCGAGCGCACGCCGGATGGTGCGTGGCGTGCGGTCACGCCGACGGTCTGGCCGACCAACCGGGGCGGCTGGAATGAACTGAAGCTAGTGCTCGGACGCATCCTGCATGCGCAGCCGCCGTTGCCGCTTTCGCAATGGTCCGAGCTGGCGAAGCAGTAGGCCGGCTTGGGGCTATGGCCTCGCAGCAAAAAGGCTCCCGGGATCCGGGAGCCTTTTTTCTTGCTGGCGCTGTATTGACCAGCTTCCGTCGCTTGCATTATTCTTGTTCTCTAATAAGGAACTTAGGTTCCGTTTTATGGAACAAGTATGAGTATTCTTGACGGCGTCCAACGCGTGCTGTCGCTGTACGCAGAGGGCGCGGCCGAACTGAGCTTTACCGAGGTCGCCGCGCGCCTGGCCATGCCCAAGAGCACGGCCTCGCGTCTGCTGAACCAGATGCAGCACTACGGCATGCTCGATCAGGATCCGGCCACGCGCCGTTATCGCGCGGGCGCGCTGCTGGCGCAGGCCGTACGAGCCGGCATGGCAGCCACGCCGCTGGACGAGGCCTGCCGCGCCGTTCTTGCCCGGCTGTCCGACGACAGCGGGCTGACGGCCTATCTCTCCACGTTGAATCAGCGCGAAACGGTCGTGCTGCAACGGCTGAACGGCTCGCATCCGGTGCAGGTGCTGTCGCCGCCCGGATCGCGCCGCGCCGCGTCAGGCACGGCGATGGGCCGGGCGTTGCTGTCGCGCCTGACCGACACCGAATTCCAGGCCCTGTATGGCGCCGACCCCGCCCAGTCCCTGCCCATGGAAGGGCGCGATTGCCCGGCCACTGTCGGTGACCTGACACGCCTGGTCGCGCAGACACGCGCGGATCACTGCGGCGTCGCCATCGACCAGGCGATGCCGGGCATCGGCGCCGTCGCGGCTGCCGTGCGCGACCCGGCCACCGGAGAACTGCGCGGGCTATGCCTGTCGTTCGTCTCGTTCCAGGCCGATGCCGCGCGCGTGGCGGTGCTGCGCGAATCCGTGCTGCAACACGTCGGCGCGCTGGGCCGCGAGCTCAACGATCCCTACTGGCTGACCTGACCGTTCCAACAGTTTTCGAACGAATCCAGCCTTACAGAACCTTCACCCATCGGACCTTATTCATGAACCTTCTGCTCCTCAGCAATTCCAGCAGCGACGCCGGTTATCTGGTGCACGCCATGGCCGACATCCGCGAACTGATCGAATCCCTGCCGCAAGGCGCGCCGGCCGTGTTCGTGCCGTTTGCCGGGGTCACGCGCAATTGGGACGACTACACGGCGCTGGTCACGTCGGCGCTGGCGGACACGGGCCTGGCCATCCAGGGCCTGCACACCGCGCAGGATCCGGTCGCGGCGCTTGAGGGCGCGTCGGTCATCATCGTCGGCGGCGGCAACACGTTCAACCTGCTGGGCCAATTGCGCCGCCAGGGTCTGCTCGACGTCGTGGCGCGGCGCGTGCGCGAAGGCGCCGCCTACCTGGGCTGGAGCGCGGGTTCCAACCTGACTTGCCCCACCATCTGCACCACGAACGACATGCCCATCACGGATCCGCAAGGCTTCGACGCGCTGGGTCTGTTGTCTTTCCAGATCAATCCGCACTACACCAACGCGCACCCTCCCGGCCACCGCGGCGAAACGCGCGCGCAGCGCCTCGCCGAGTTCTGCACGCTGAATCCGGCCATGCCGGTGCTGGGCCTGCCCGAAGGCGCAGGTCTGCGCGTGCGCGGCCACGAGATCGCGCTGGTTGGTCCGCACGACGCGCCGCTCTTCCTGGGCCGCGAAGAACCGCGCATGTTCCGTCCCGGCCCGGTGGAGATCCCGGCATGAAGCAGGTGATCGACGTCATCGAATTGCTGTCGTCCGCGCACGTCACGGGCGAGTCCGTGGCGCAGGTGTTGCGCGATGCCGGCAATTGCGAAGTTGAGGTCACGCACCTTGCGCGTGACGGATTGGCCACGGACTTCCTGTCCATCGTCATTCCCGGCGCGGATGATTCGGCTCCGCAATTGGGTATCGTGGGCCGCCTGGGCGGCATTGGCGCGCGCCCCGCGGTGACGGGCCTGGTGTCCGACAGCGACGGCGCGGTCGTGGCAATTGCAGCTGCGCTCAAGCTGATGGCGATGGCGAAGCAGGGCGACGTGATGCCCGGCACGGTCCGCATCCGCACCCACATCTGCCCGCGTGCTGGCACGCGCCCGCATCATCCGGTGCCGATGATGCGCTCGCCGTTCCCCATGCGCGAGATGATGTCGCACGAAGTGGATCCGCGCATGGACGCGATCCTGTCGGTGGACACGACGCGCGGCAACCGCCTGGTGAACAAGCGCGGCGTGGCGCTCACGCCTGTCGCCAAGCAGGGTTACCTGCTGCGTATCCCCGAGACCATGCTGGACGTCATGGGCTGGGTCAGCGGTGAACTGCCGGTGACGCTGCCCTTGACCACGCAGGACATCACGCCCTACGAAAACGGCCTGTGGCATGTGAACTCCCTGATGCAGCCGGCCATCGTCACCGACGCGCCGGTCGTTGGCGTGGCCCTGACGGCGCAGACCACCGTGCCCGGCTGCGCCACCGGCGTCACCAATGCCGTCGATGCCGACGTCGCCATGCGCTTCTGCATCGAGATCGCCAAGCTGTACGGGCAGCGCGTCATGACCTTCTTCGACGACGCCGAGTGGGGTGCCCTGCAGGCCCGCTACGGTTCGATGGCGCACCTGCAGACCATCGGCCGCGAAGACGGCGCCACGCAATGAGCGCCCAAACACCGCGCCGCGTGGCGTTCTTCACCATCGGTCAATCGCCCCGCAGCGACGTCGTGCCCGAGATGGCGCCCGTACTCGGCGCCCACGTGCGCATCGACGAGTTCGGCGCGCTCGACGGCTTGGATGCCGCCGCGCTGGCTGCCCTGGCGCCGCGCCCACGCGAATACCGCTTTGCCACGCGCATGCGTGACGGTTCCCAGATCGAACTGGACGCCGCCGCCGCCGAGAGGCGCTTGGCCGACGTAATGCGCCAGGCGGACGGGCAGGGCTATGACATCCTGGTGCCGCTGTGCACCGGCACGGCCATCGCGCCGATGCGCACCCTCGTGGTGGAGCCGCAGCAGGTCGTGGATCACCTGGTCGCAAGTTTGGCGCAGCATTGCCGCAAGGTCGGGCTGGTGGTTCCGCTGGAAGCGCAGGTCGATGCCTTTCACATGGCCGTGACGCTGGAATGCGAAACGCACGTCGTGCACGCGTCGCCTTACGAGGCCGACGCGCAGCAGGCCGCCCGCAACTTTGAGGCCGCCGGACGCGAGCTGGCGTCCTGCGATCTGATCGTCATGCACTGCATGGGCTACGCGCAGTCCATGCGCCAGGCCGTTGCGCAGGCGTCGGGCCGCCCCGTGCTGCTGTCCAACCGCCTGGTGGCCCAGGCCCTGGCACAAATCTTGGAATAACGCCGCCGGACGCAATCCCGAAGTTCCGGCTGCACAGGTTCGCGCGGCTGGTCCGGGCGAGCGGCGATAGGAGACGAAGCCGACTTCGTCAATCAATCGTTGGGAGTTTTTTTATGATCAGCCGTACCCTGCACCGCGCCGCTGGCGCACTCTTCACCGTCGCCGCGCTGTCGGCCACTTGCGCGCATGCCGCGGACGCCTGGAAGCCCGCCAAACCCGTTCGCCTGCTCGTGGGCTTTGCCCCCGGCGGTTCGGCCGATACGCTGGCCCGCCTGCTGGCCGAGCCGCTGTCCGCCCGTCTGGGCCAACCGGTCGTCGTCGAGAACCTGGCTGGCGCCGGTGGCAACATCATGGCGTACCGCCTGAGCCAGGCACCCGCCGACGGCTACACCATCGGCATCGCCGCGGCCGGTTCGATGGCCATCACCCATGTCCTGAATCCCAAGGGCACGAACTACAAGCCCGCCGACTTCACGCCCATCACGCTGGCCGCGGTGCAACCCAATGTGGTCATCGTGAACCAGGACGTGCCGGCCAACAACCTGGCCGAGCTGAAGGAGTATTTCCAGAAGACCCCGACGGCCACCTACGGCACCGCGGGCGTCGGCATCTCCAACCATCTGATCGCCGAGACCATGCTGTACAAGCTGGGCGTCAAAGTGCCGCACGCCGCCTACCGCGGCGCCGCGCCCGTGATCACCGACCTGCTCGGCGGCCACATCGCCATGACGATGGACAACATCTCGACCGCCGCGCCGCTGGCTTCGCAAGGCAAGGTCAAGGCGATTGCGGTGGCTTCGATCAAGCGCGCCGCGCAATTGCCCAACGTGCCCACGCTGGACGAGCAAGGCCTGAAGGGCTTTGACATGCCGACGTGGCAAGGCGTGTTCGCGCCCGCTGGCCTGCCCGCCGACGTGCTGGCCGCCTATTACGCCGCGCTGCAGGACGTGCTGAAGCAGCCCGCGCTGATCGAGAAGATGGCCGGCCTGGGTTCGGAACCCGTCACCGGCATGGCGCCCGAGAAGTTCAGCGAGTTTCTTGAAAACGACCGCAAGCAATGGGCGGATATCGTCAAGGCTGCGAACATCAGCCTGGAGCAGTAAGGCGCAGCAAAAGGCTTTCAGCCGCTGCAAAGCAAAACGCCAGAACCGAGAGGGCCTGGCGTTTTTTTTAGCAGCGTCAGACCGGCATTCGCGCCGCGATTTCGGCGATGAGACGGCGCGCGGCGTCCAGTTTGTTGCCGGCGGGCAGCGGGTGCGTGCCTTGTGCGTCGAACAGCACCAGTTCGGTGGTGTCGGCGTCCATGACCTTGTGCGCAAGATTGCCGACCAGCAGCGGGATACCCTTGCGCGCGCGCTTGGCTTCGGCGTGTTCGGCCAGCTTCTCGGTTTCGGCGGCAAAGCCCACGCACCAGGGGCCGTTCTCAAGCTTGGCCACTTCGGCCAGGATGTCCGGATTGGGTTCGAATTCCATCAGCGGCGCGCCGCCGCCTTCGCTGGTTTTCTTCAGCTTCTGCGTGCTTACGTTCTTGACGCGCCAATCCGCCACCGCGGCTACCGCGATGAAGATGTCCGCGTCGCCCACGCTGGCCATGACGGCGTCGTGCATCTGGCGGGCGGTGGTGACAGGCAGGGCGGTCACGCCGCGCGGAATGGGCAGGAACGTGGCGCCGGTGATCAGCGTGACGCGGGCGCCGGCTTCGCGGGCGGCGCGGGCCAGTGCATAGCCCGTCTTGCCGGAGGAACGGTTGCTCAGCACGCGCACCGGATCCACGGGTTCGGACGTGGGGCCGGCGGTCAGCAGCACGTGGCGGCCGGCCAGCAGCTTGGGCTGGAAGAAGGCGATCAGGTCGGTCAGGATCTCGTGAGCTTCGAGCATGCGGCCATCGCCGGTCTCGCCGCAGGCCTGTTCGCCCGCCGAGGGGCCCAGCACGGTGACGCCATCGCCTCGGAGGGTTTCGACGTTGCGCTGTGTGGCCGGGTTGGCCCACATTTCGCGGTTCATGGCGGGCGCCACCAGCAGCGGACAGGCGCGGGCCACGCACAGTGTGGACAGCAGGTCGTCGGCCATGCCGTGCGCCACCTTGGCCATGAAGTCGGCGCTGGCGGGCGCGATCAGCACGGCATCCGCGCCACGCGTCAGGTCGATGTGCGCCATGTTGTTGGGCACGCGCGCATCCCAGGCGTCGACGAACACAGGGCGGCCCGACAGTGCCTGCATGGTGACCGGCGTGATGAAGTGCGTGGCCGCCTCGGTCATCACCACGTCCACCGTGGCGCCTTGTTCGGTCATGCGCCGCACCAGCTCGGCGATTTTGTAGCAGGCGATGCCCCCGGTCAGACCGAGGACGATGCGTTTGCGGGCGAGATCGAGCATGAGGACGGGGCGGCGGGTTCAGCGCCGCGTAATCGAGGAATTGGAAGGGATTTTATTCTGCATTGCCGCAATGCGCCGTTCGTCATGTATTAGAGGGGGCATCAAACCGGACGAAAGCCGCGGGAAGCGAAAGGGAAGGGGGGGCGCAATGCCCCCCGTCTCGTCAGGCCTGCGGCTTGCGGGCGCGCAGCAGTTCGTCCAGCACCAGCAGCACCGCGCCGCAGGTGATGCCGACGTCCGCCAGGTTGAAGGCGGGAAACTGCCAGTCGTTCCAGTAGAAGAGCAGAAAGTCCACCACGTGGCCATACACCACGCGGTCGATGACGTTGCCGATGGCGCCGCCCAGGATGAGTGTGAGCGCCAGGCTGAAACGCGGCTGGCCGTGCGTGCGGCGCAGCATCCATACGATGACCACCGCCGCCACGCAGCCGAGTCCGGTGAACAGCCAGCGCTGCCAACCTTCTTCGGAGGCGAGGAAGCTGAACGCAGCTCCGCGGTTGAACACCAGCGTGAAGTCAAAGAAGGGCAGGATGTTGACGCGTTCGCCGTACTGGAACGACGTGTTGAAATAGATCTTCGTCAACTGGTCCAGGACGATGATCAGCAAGGCCAGCGCCAGCCAGCCACCCACGCGCGCCGGTGCGGCGCGGGCGGGGGCGGCGTCCGTCACCCCGGGTGCGGAGGGGCGGGCCATGTTCAAGCCTTGTCGCGGGCTTCGCCCGAGCCGAACAGATTGGACACGCAGCGGCCGCAGATCTCGGGATGATCGGCGTCCTGGCCGACGTCAAGACGCCAGTGCCAGCAGCGTTCGCACTTCTTGTGGGCCGACGGCGTGACCTCGATGCGGGTGTCGCCTTGGCCCGCGTGAACGGCGGCGCGCGAGACGATCAGGACAAAGCGCAGGTCGTCGCCCAGGCTGGCCAGCAATTGCTGGTCTTCGCCGTTGGCGTACAGCTCGACTTCGGCCTGCAGCGACGAACCGATGTCGCCCGCCGTGCGCACTTCTTCCAGCTTGCGCTGGACCTCGGCGCGGATGGCGCGCAGGCGCGTCCATTTGGCGGTCAGGGCATCGGCGTCCGCAAACGGCGGCAGCACGTGATAGACCTCGGTGAAGATCGTGGCGCGGGCCGCGTCGGCCTGGTTCTTCAAGGCGGAGGCAACCAGTTCCTTCCAGGCCTCTTCCGCCGTGAACGACAGGATGGGCGCCATCAGCTTGAGCAGCGTCTGCGTGATGTCGAGCAGCGCCGTCTGCGCCGAGCGGCGGGCGCGGCTGCCAGGGGCCGACGTGTACAGGCGGTCCTTCAGGATGTCCAGGTAGAACGCACCCAGGTCTTCCGAGCAGAACGTCTGCAGGCGCGAGACGGCCGGATGGAAGTCGTAGCGTTCGTAGTTGGCCTGCACCTCGGACTGCATCTGCGCCGTCATGGCAAGCGCGTAGCGATCGATCTCGAAGAGGTCGCCGTAAGGCACCGATTGCGACACCGCGTCAAAGTCGGCCAGGTTGGCCAAGAGGAAGCGCAGCGTGTTGCGGATGCGGCGATAGCCTTCGACCACACGCTTCAAGATTTCGTCCGAAATCGACAGCTCACCCGAATAGTCGGTGGAGGCCACCCACAGGCGCAGGATTTCGGCACCTAGGGAATCCGACACCTTCTGCGGGGCGATGACGTTGCCGACCGACTTGCTCATCTTGCGGCCCTGGCCGTCCACCACGAAGCCATGCGTCAGCAGGGCCTTGTAGGGCGGCTGGCCGTACAGCATGCAGCCGGTCAGGAGCGACGAATGGAACCAGCCGCGATGCTGATCCGAGCCTTCCAGATACAGGTCGGCGGGCCAGCCGAGTTCGGCGCCATGCGAGCCGGCAAATTCGCCGTCCTTGCCACCCAGCACCGTGGCGTGCGTGCTGCCCGAATCGAACCACACGTCGAGCGTGTCGCGGTTCTTTTCGTACAGGTCGGCTTCGTCGCCGAGGAGTTCGCGGGGATCAAGCGCCTGCCAGGCCTCGATGCCGTTTTGTTCAACGCGCTGCGCCACCTGCTCAAGCAATTCAGCGGTGCGCGGATGCAGCTCGCCGGTTTCCTTGTGCACGAAGAACGCCATCGGCACGCCCCATTGGCGTTGGCGTGACAGGGTCCAGTCCGGACGGTTGGCGATCATGGCGTGCAGACGGGCGCGGCCCCAGGCGGGGTAGAACGCCGTGGCTTCGATGCCGGCCAGCGCCGATTCGCGCAGGGTCGGGTTGCCGTCCTTGGGGGAGACATCCATGCCCGCGAACCATTGGCTGGTCGCGCGATAGATGATCGGTGTCTTGTGGCGCCAGCAATGCATGTAGCTGTGCTTGTGCTTTTCGACGTGCATCAGCGCGCCGGCTTCCTTGAGCGCCTCGACGATCTTGGGATTCGCGTCCCAGATCGACAGGCCGCCAAAGAGCGCCAGGCTGTCCACGTATTTGCCATCGCCCATGACCGGGCTGATGAAGTCCGTGTCCTTCATGCCGTGCTCCTTGCACGACACAAAGTCTTCGATACCGTAGGCCGGCGCCGAGTGCACCACGCCGGTGCCGGAGTCGGCCGTCACGTAGTCGCCCAGGTACACGGGCGACTTGCGATCGTAGGCGGCGTTGAACTGCGCCAGCGGATGGCGGAACTCGATGCCGGACAGGGCCTCGCCGGGCGCCGTGGCGATGATTTCGCCTTCGAGCTCCCAGGATTTCAGGCAGGCCTCGACGCGTTCCTTGGCGATGAGCAGCAGGGGGCCGAACTTGGGCGTGGGCGTAACTCGCACCAGCGCGTATTCGATTTCGGGATGGACGTTCAGCGCCTGGTTGGACGGGATGGTCCAGGGCGTGGTCGTCCAGATCACGATGGCGCCGTCGTCAACCGAATCCAGGCCGAAGGCCTTGGCCAGTTTGGCAGGCTCGGCAAACGGGAAGGCCACGTCGACGGCCGGATCCACGCGATCCGCGTATTCGACTTCAGCTTCGGCCAGCGCCGAGCCACAGTCGAAACACCAGTTCACCGGCTTCAGGCCACGGAACACGTAACCCTTGTCCAGGATGCGGCCCAGCGCACGGATCTCGTCGGCCTCGTTGCTGTAGTTCATCGTCATGTACGGACGATCCCACTCGCCCAGGACGCCCAGGCGCTTGAAATCCTTGCGCTGGCGATCGATCTGTTCGAGGGCGTAGGCGCGGGCCTTGGACTGCACTTCCGCCACGGGCAGGTGCTTGCCGTACTTCTTTTCGATCTGGATCTCGATGGGCATGCCGTGGCAGTCCCAGCCGGGCACATAGTGCGCGTCATAGCCAGCCATGTTGCGGCTCTTGACGATGATGTCCTTCAGGATCTTGTTGACCGCGTGGCCGATGTGGATGTCGCCGTTCGCATAGGGCGGGCCGTCATGCAGCACGAAGCGGGGCCGGCCGCGGCTGGCCGCACGGATCGCCTGGTAGACGTGGTTTTCCTCCCATTGCGCAATCCAGGCGGGCTCGCGCTTGGCGAGGTCGCCCCGCATGGGGAAGGGGGTATCGGGCAGGTTGAGGGTCTTTTTATAGTCCATGAACGGCAAAATAGGCGCGCGCGTTTCGCGCGTCTTCGGCGATGGCGGCAGTCAGGGAAGGGAGGTCAGGAAATTTTTCTTCGTCCCGCAGCTTTTGCAGGAATTCAACGCGTACGAGTTTACCGTAAGCGTTGACGGACTCGTCGAGGAGGTGTGACTCAAGTAGCACTCTGCCGCGGTCCTCGACCGTCGGGCGCACGCCCAGGCTCGCGACCGCCGGCAACGCGCGGTCGGCCAACCCATGAACCTGCACCACGTAGATGCCCGAACGCGCGGCGCATCGTTCGGCCACGCGCAGGTTCATGGTCGGAAAACCCAGTGTGCGGCCAAGTTTCTGGCCGTGGATGACGTGGCCGCTGATATGGAAGGGGTGGCCCAGCAGATGGCGCGCACGCTCCAGGTCGCCCACCGCCAGCGCGGTGCGCACCTCGGAGCTGGAAATGCGATGGCCCTGGCGGTCCGTCACGTCCGCCAGCGTCTGGACCTCGAAGCCATGCATCATGCCGGCTTCGCGCAGCAGGTCGATATCGCCGCTGCGCTTGTGCCCGAAACGGAAGTCCTCGCCCACGAGCAGCCATTTCGTCTGCAGACCTTGCACCAGCAGGTGTTCGATGAAGGCATTGGCCGACATTTCAGCCAGCCGGGCATTGAACCGCTCGACCACGACCTGCGAAATGCCATAGCGCGCCAGCGCGGCCAGCTTGTCGCGCAGCCCCGAGATTCGGGTCGGCGCCAGTTCCGGGCGCTGGTTGAGGGTGGCGAAATACTCCCGCGGGTGCGGCTCGAACGTCATTACGGCCGGCGTCAGCCCGCGCTCGCGGGCCACGTGGCAGACGCGGGCAAGCATGGCCTGGTGCCCGCGATGGACGCCGTCGAAATTGCCGATCGTGAGCGCGCAAGGGGCGCGCCGGTCGGGCGGGGGCAGGGATCGGTAGATGCGCAGCGATGGTTTCACGAGCGAGAGTTTACAATTTTGGATTACGGGTTTGTTCTTATCCCGCCCGCGCGCCGGGTCTTGGGGGTTGGAACCGTCCGTTTCCCCTTGGAATTGTTCATCTTGCCGGAAACTTCTTCTATCAAGCGCCGCCTCGTCATCCTGATCTCGGGGCGGGGCAGCAACATGCAGGCGCTGGCCGAGGCCTGCCGCGACGAACGCTGGCCGGCGGAAATCGCCGCCGTCATCGCCAGCCGTCCTGATGCCGGCGGGCTAGAGTGGGCTGCCGCCCAGGGCATCCCCACCGCCGCCCTGTATCACAAGGACTACGCCAGCCGCGAAGCCTTCGATACCGCGCTGGCTGCCGAAATCGACCGCTATGCGCCCGACTACGTCATCTTGGCCGGATTCATGCGCGTGCTGACGCCCGGCTTCGTCAACCATTACGCCGGCCGCCTGGTCAACATCCATCCGTCGCTGCTGCCCGCATTTCCCGGCCTGCACACGCATGCGCAGGCGCTGGCAACCGGTGTGCGCGTGCATGGCTGCACGGTGCATTTCGTCACCCCGGTACTGGACCACGGTCCCATCATCGCCCAGGGCTGCGTGCCGGTCCTGGCGGGGGACACCCCGGAGTTGCTGGCCGAGCGCGTGCTGGCCGTCGAACATCAGGCCTTTCCGGCTGCCGTTCGCTGGCTCGCCGAAGGCCGGGTTACCCTGACAAACGATCACCGCGTGGCCGTCCAGGGCGACCCTGTGCGCCTTTTCTCCTGGTCGCCGGCCGCTTGAACGGCCCTGAAAAGCATTTTTCGGGCGGAACGCCTCCGCCCCATTGGAATACACCATGACTAAACCCCAATCCCCGCGTTCCCGTCCGGCCGGCTCCTTCGGCGGCGGCTCGGAAGGCCGCGACGGCCGGTCTTTCTTCTCGCGTCCCAAGGGCGACGCCCGCAAACCGGCGCCGCGTGACCGGGCGGAATCCGGCGACCGCGCGCGCGACGAACGTGCGGGCGATCGCGGCGGCTACGGCCAAGAGCGCGGCGAAAGCCGAGGCCGCCCCGACTCCCGCCCGTCGTTCGGGGGTCAGCGTGGCGAAGGCCGCGGCTCCTTTGGCCAGGATCGCGGCGAAAGCCGTGGCGGCGAACGCGCTTCTTACGGCCAGGATCGCCGCGAAGGGCAGGGACGCTCGGATTCCCGCTCGCCGTCTGGCGGCCAGCGCGGCGAGGGTCGCGGTTCCTATGGACAAGACCGCGGTGGTGCCCGTGGCGGCGAACGCGCTTCGTACGGCCAGGAACGTCGCGAAGGGCAGGGGCGCCCGGACTCCCGCTCGTCGTTTGGCGGCCAGCGCGGCGAGGGGCGCGGTTCCCAAGGACAAGATCGCGGCGGTGCCCGAGGCGGCGAACGCGGTTCGTACGGACAGGATCGTCGCGAAGGCCAAGGACGCCCGGACTCCCGCTCGTCGTTCGGCGGCCAGCGCGGCGAGGGTCGCGGTTCCTATGGACAAGATCGCGGCGAAGCCCGTGGCGGCGAACGCGGCTCGTACGGCCAGGATCGCCGTGAAGGCCAGGGACGCCCGGATTCCCGCTCGTCGTTCGGCGGCCAGCGTGGCGAGGGCCGCGGCGGTGAACGCGGTTCGTACAGCCAGGACCGCCGCGAAGGTCACGGCTCCTTTGGGCAGGATCGCGGCGAAAGCCGAGGCGGTGAACGCAATTCGTACGGCCAGGATCGCAGCGAAGGGCAAGGACGCCCGGACTCCCGCTCGTCCTTCGGTGGCCAGCGCGGCGAATATCGTGGCGAACGTGATCACGCGCCGCAAAAGCCCCAGTCCAATCGTCCCCGTCTGTCGCACGCGGCCATCCGCATCGACCAGGTGCAGCGCGTGCTGGGTGAAATCCTGCAGTGGACCTATCCGGCAGACGCTGCGCTCTCGCACTGGCTGCGCCATCACCCGAATCTGGGCGCGCGCGACCGTTCCGAAGTCGCCGAGGCCGTTTATGACGTGCTGCGCCACCTGCGCCGCTACCGGCAGTACGGCGAAAGCGGCGTTGGCCCCGCATCGCGCCGTCTTGCCATCCTGGGCTTGAACGCGACCCTGGGCGCCGAGTTCCTTCAGGAAGGCATGGACGCCGCCGAGGCCGAGTGGCTGCAACGCGTCACGCGTATCGATGTCGCCACCTTGCCCCGCGCCGTGCGCGGCAGCATTCCTGACTGGCTGGACGAGCGCCTGAGCGCCATGGAAAGCCCGGAAACACTGGTCGAGGCCCTGAACCGCCAGGCCAGCCTGGACCTGCGCGTGAACCCGCTCAAGGCCGAGCGCGACGCCATGCTGGCGGAGCTGCAGCAAGGCGCGGGCCGTTATGAGCCCACGGCGATGCCCTATTCGCCCTGGGGCATTCGCATGGAAGGCCGGCCCGCCATCAACCGGTGGCCCCAATTCGAAAACGGCAGCATCGAGGTCCAGGACGAAGGCAGCCAGTTGCTCGCGCTTCTGGTCGCCCCGCGCCGCGGCGAAATGATCATCGATTTCTGCGCGGGCGCGGGCGGCAAGACGCTGCTTCTGGGCGCGTTGATGCGTTCGACCGGCCGGCTGTACGCGTTTGACGTCTCGGCGGCTCGCCTGGCGCGCGCCAAGCCCCGTTTTGCGCGCAGCGGCCTCTCGAACGTGGTGCCCGTGGTGATCGACAATGAAAACGACGCCCGCGTGAAGCGTCTGGCTGGTAAGGCGCAGCGCGTGCTGGTTGACGCGCCCTGCAGCGGCATCGGCACCCTGCGCCGCAATCCGGACCTGAAATGGCGCCAGCACCCCGAGGCGTTGGCGGAACTGGGTCAGCTCCAGGAACGCATCCTGAACAGCGCCGCACGCTGCGTCGCACCCGGCGGCCGACTGGTTTACGCCACGTGCAGCCTGCTGGCCGAAGAAAACGAAGTCCAGGCAGAGCGCTTTTTGGCCAGCCACCCCGATTTCGAACGGGTGGACGCCGCCGAAATCCTGGGTGCCCGCTGCGAGGCACTGAAGCTGGAAGGCCCGTACGTGCAGTTGCGTCCGGACCTGCACGGCACCGATGGCTTCTTCGCCGCCGTATTCGAGCGCAAGAAGAAGGGGGCCGGCACGGATGCCGCTGAGGCTGCTGAAGCCGACCTCGCAGAAGAGGACGACCGGGTCGACGCGGCCGATGGCGCAGAGGCCGAGTCTCAAGCCGACGCTCAGACCGTGATGGCTGAGGAGGCCGTTGTCGAGGAAGCCGAAGTGAAAGCTTCTGACGTCAAGGAATCCGAGGTCAAGGACCCGGCGTGACCCCCACCGTCGCGCTGTAGCGGCGGGTTCCGATGGTCTTGTTCTGGTACTTCACTTCCCAGGACAGCGTGTCGGAACCCGGCTGGTCGGCCTGGTAGACCACCTGCGCCACGGGCACCGCCTTGTACGCGCATCGCCCGGAATTATTGGACTGCCCGCGCGTCTGCAGGATGCTGGCCTTGCCTAGCGTCGGCATCTGCGTAATCGACACGCGCGGCGCCCGTAGCGCCAGGCAATCCGAACCACGGATCTCATAGTAGGAAGCCAGCACGGCGACGTCCCCGGACTTCAGGGTTTGCGCAAAAGTTGGGGCCGAGATCCCCATGCCGAGTACGGTCAGGGCAGCTAGAAAACGGTGACGCATTGTGTTGGGCGGCATTCGTGGGAGAAATGAGACAGTTGGCGGGCGGAACGGGGTGCAGTGTGCCCCGGTATCGTGGCGCCTTCAAGACCGCGGGTTTGCCTTACCGGAACTTTAAACGCCAAATGGTGCCAAAACCCGGTGCGACTGCGAAATTCATGCTGTCCCCCTCTGGGCAAAGCCGCCGCAGCAGCACAAGTAAAGGCTCTGCGCGCGCCCAAAGCGCGTCGGGCGCGGCTTTTTGGCTCAAAACCGCCGCTTAGTCATTGATTTCTCTCAATAACTATTTTGAAACTAGATTGTCATCAGGCGGCTAAGGTACGCTAAACTTTCAGCCACCTTCTCATGCGAGGCTCATAACAGCTTTATGGATTACATCCTCTCCTTTATTGCCGGCGGCCTGACCCAAGCGACTTGGTGGCAGATCGTCGTTTTCACTTTGGTCGTGACGCACATCACGATTGTTGCGGTCACGGTTTTTCTCCATCGCAGCCAAGCGCACCGCGGTCTGGATTTGCATCCGGCTGTCATGCACTTCTTCCGCTTCTGGCTCTGGATGACGACCGGCATGGTCACCAAGGAATGGGTGGCTATTCACCGTAAGCATCACGCCAAATGCGAAAAGGAAGGTGACCCGCACTCGCCCATGCTGTTCGGCATCTGGAAGGTTCTGTTCCGCGGCGCCGAGCTGTACCGCGAAGAATCGAACAACAAGGAAACCATGGCCAAGTTCGGCCACGGTACGCCCGACGACTGGCTCGAACGCAACGTGTACAGCAAGCACAGCCTCTGGGGCGTGCTGACCATGCTCGCCATCGACGTCGCCCTGTTCGGCGCCGCCGGCGTCACGGTCTGGGCTGTCCAGATGGCCTGGATTCCCTTCTGGGCCGCCGGCGTCGTCAACGGCATCGGCCACTTCTGGGGCTATCGCAACTACAACAGCCCGGACACCAGCACCAACGTGTTCCCGTGGGGCATCGTGATTGGCGGCGAAGAGCTGCACAACAACCACCACGCCCACGGCACGTCGGCCAAGTTTTCGGCCAAGTGGTACGAGTTCGACATCGGCTGGTGCTATATCAACATCCTGAAGTTCTTTGGCCTGGCCAAGATCAAGAAGGTTGCGCCCAAGCTCAAGCTAGACGACTCCCGCACGGGCATCGACCTGCGCACGCTGCAAGGCGTGATCACGCACCGCTACGAAGTCATGGCCCGCTATGCGGACGTGATCAAGGGCGCCGCCCGCGAAGAACTGGCCAAGCTCAAGGCCTCGCGTCAGGAAGGCAACGCCGAATGCGGCTACACCAAGCTGCATAGCGTGCGCCGCGCCATCCATCGCAACGAAGAAATCCTGCAGCCCGAGCAACTGGCTGCCGTGGACAAGGCCATCGCCCAGAACCAGTCGCTGTCGACGCTGGTGCAGATGCGCCGCGAACTCGGCCGCATCTGGGAAAGCTCCAGCGCCAGCAGCGAACAGCTTCTTCACGACCTGCAGGCCTGGTGCCAGCGGGCCCAGCAAAGCGGCATCGCTGGGCTTGAGCAGTTCGCTCAACATCTGCGCCGCTACGCGGCATGATGCTAGAGAAGCTAAACCCTGAACAACGCGCCGCAGTAACGTTAGAACCGCAGCACGCCCTGGTCCTGGCCGGGGCGGGCAGCGGTAAGACCCGGGTGCTCACCACCCGCATGGCCTGGCTGATTCAAACCGGCCAGGCTTCGCCTTTTGGGCTGCTGGCGGTCACGTTCACCAACAAGGCCGCCCGCGAAATGCTGGCGCGCATGTCGGCGATCCTGCCGATTGATACGCGCGGCCTCTGGATCGGCACGTTCCACGGCCTGTGCAACCGCATGCTGCGCGCGCATCACCGCGACGCCGGTCTGCCGCAGAGCTTTCAGATCCTCGACGTCACGGACCAGCTTGCGGCCATCAAGCGCCTCATGAAGGCCAACGGCGTCGACGATGAAAAATACCCGCCCCGCGATGTGCAGCGCTTCATCAACGGCGCCAAGGAAGAGGGCCTGCGCCCCCCTGACGTCGAAGCCTACGACGCCCATCGCCGCCGCCTGATCGAGATCTATCAGCTCTACGAAGCCCAGTGCCAGCGCGAAGGCGTGGTCGACTTCGCCGAGCTGCTGCTGCGCGCCTACGAACTGCTGTCTCGCAACGCGCCCGTGCGCGAACACTATCAACGACGCTTCCGGCATATCCTGGTCGACGAGTTCCAGGACACCAACACCCTGCAGTACAAGTGGCTGCGCCTGTTGGCCGGCGGTGGCGCGGCGATCTTTGCCGTGGGCGACGACGACCAGTCCATCTATGCGTTCCGCGGCGCCAACGTCGGCAACATGGCCGACTTCGAGCGCGACTACGCGCACGGCACCGTCATCCGCCTGGAGCAGAACTACCGCTCCTTCGGTCACATCCTGGATTCGGCCAACGCCCTCATCGGCCACAACTCGGGCCGCCTGGGCAAGAATCTCTGGACGGACCAGGGCGAAGGCGAGCCGGTGCGCGTCATCGAGCAGCCATCCGACGGCATGGAAGCCCAATGGATCGTGGACGAAATCCGTTCGCTCATCCACGAAGGCAGCGACCGCCGCGAAATCGCCGTCCTGTATCGCAGCAACGCGCAGTCGCGCGTCATCGAGCACGCCATCTTTTCCGCCGGCATTCCGTACAAGGTTTACGGTGGCCTGCGCTTCTTCGAACGCCAGGAAATCAAGCACGCGCTTGCCTACCTGCGTCTGATGGCCAATCCGCACGACGACACCTCGTGGATGCGGGTGGTCAACTTTCCAACGCGCGGCATCGGGGCACGCACGCTCGAGCAACTGGCTGACGCCGCGCGCCAGCACGACACCAGCCTGTATGGCGCGGTGGCGCTGGTCGGTGGCAAGGGCGGCTCGAATCTGGCCCAGTTTGCACAACTGATCCATCGCCTGATCGAAGAAACGCGCGAGCTGCCTCTGCCTGAAATGGTCGAGCACATGCTCGAGACCAGCGGCCTGAACGCCCATTACAAGGCCGAACGCGAAGGCGCCGAGCGGCTGGAAAACCTGAACGAACTGATCACCGCTGCGGCGGTGTTCGCGTCCGAGGAAAACTACGACGGCATGCCCGCCGGCGTGGTGCCCGACCAAGACATGTCGTCCACGCTCATGCCGGGCGTGGTGGACGCGCCGCCGGTTGCGGGCGACAACCTGACGCCGGTTGCCGCGTTCCTGTCGCATGCGGCGCTTGAAGCCGGCGACAACCAGGCCCAGCAAGGGCAGGACGCCGTCCAGCTCATGACGGTGCATGCCGCCAAGGGGCTGGAGTTCGACGCCGTGTTCATCACCGGCCTGGAGGAAGGGCTGTTCCCGCACGAGAACAGCATCCTCGAGCCGGCGGGTCTGGAAGAAGAGCGCCGCCTGATGTATGTGGCGATCACCCGTGCGCGCCAGCGCCTGTACATCAGCCTGGCGCAAAGCCGGATGCTGCATGGCCAGACGCGCTATGCCATGCGTTCGCGCTTCCTGGACGAAATTCCCGAACAGCACCTGAAGTGGCTGACGCCCAAAGCCGGACTGGCGCCGCTCAGCGCCACGGGCGCGGGCTGGGGCGGCGGCAACCGGGGCGACGCCTTCGGCCGCAAGCCGACCAACACCATTGCGCCGCGTCAACCCCGCGGCGTCGCCACCGGCGTCACGGTGGGCGACAAGCAGTATCGTGTGGGTCAGGGCGTCCGTCATGCGCGTTTCGGCGACGGCACCATCATCGGTCTGAGCGGCGCGGGTCAGGACGCACAGGCGGAAATCCACTTCCGCGACGTAGGCGCCAAGACGTTGGCGCTGGGCATCGCCAAGCTCGACATTGTTCAGGGTTGACTACATATGGCCACCAACGATTCCCCCAAAGCCGAGCTGGCGTCCCTACGCGCCGAAGTCGACGAGATCGATCAGCAGATCATGCTGCTGCTGGGTGTGCGATTCCGGTGCACCGACATGATCGGCGAACTAAAGACCAACCACGGCATGGATCTGGTCGATCCCAAGCGCGAGGCCCAGCAGGTCGAGCGCATCCGCCGGCTGGCGTTGGAAGCGGGCGTGCCGCCGGATCTGGCTGAAACCATCCTGCGCGAAGTGATCGACACGGTCATCGACAACCACACCCGCCTGCGCGAGCGTCCGTACTCGTAACCGCAGTCGCGTGACCCAGGCTTGCCCAGGCAAGCGTGCGGGTACAAGCAAGCCCAAAGAAATCGGCCCCAAATTGGGGCCGATTTCATTTGGATCAGGCTTCGCTCTGGTCTATCTCTTCCAGCGAGCCCTGCAGCTCAAGCCACTGCTCTTCGAGTTCCCCCATCCGCTTGCCGTGTTCGCCGTGTTCCGCCATGACCTTCTGGCGTTCGGCGCGGCGCGCGTCGGAATACAGGTCCGGATCGGCGATCACCGCGTCCAGGGCCGCCAGTTTCACCTTCAGCTTTTCCATCTCGGTTTCCACCTTGGCCAGCCTGGACTCCAGCGGCTTGCGCAGGGCGGACAGGCGTTGCCGCTGTTCGGCCTCGGCACGGCGTTGGGCCTTGCGATCCACGACCGCGTCGCCGCCGTTCTCGGCGTTCTCGCGCGCCTCGGCCCGCTCGTCCGCATTGCGGGCGGCCAGCCAGTCGCGGTAGTCCTCCAGATCGCCGTCGAACTCGCGCACCGCGCCGTCCGCCACGATCCAGAAGCTGTCCACGGTGGTGCGTAAGAGGTGCCGGTCGTGGGAGACCAGCAGCATGCTGCCGCCGAAGTCCGCCAGCGCGGTGGCCAGGGCCTCGCGCGTTTCCACGTCCAAGTGGTTGCTGGGTTCGTCCAGCAGCAGCAGGTTGGGCTTTTGCCACACGATGAGCGACAGCGCGAGCCGCGCTTTTTCGCCGCCCGACATCGGGCCGACCTTGCTGGTCACCGTATCGCCCGAAAAACCGAAACCGCCCAGGTAATTGCGCAGCTCCTGCTCGCGCGCTTCCGGCGCCAGGCGGGCCAGGTGCGCGATCGGCGTGCTGTCCACATCGAGCATGTCTAGCTGGTGCTGGTGGAAGTACCCGATGGCCAAGCCGCGTGAAGCGCGGCGTTCGCCAGCCTGCACGGGGATCTCTTCGGCCAGGGTCTTGATCAGTGTGCTCTTGCCAGCCCCGTTGGCGCCCAATACGCCCACGCGGCTGCCGGCGCGCACCATCAGGGTCACGTCGCGCAGGATGGGCACGGCGTTGCCGTCGGCGTCCGTGTAGCCGGCCGACAGGTGTTCCAGCGTCAGCAGCGGATCGGGCACCTGTTCGGGCGACGGAATGCGGATGTCGATGCCCGCTTCGGCCTGCAGCGGCGCCAGCACCTGCATGCGCGCCAGCGCCTTCACGCGGCTCTGCGCCTGTTTGGCCTTGGATGCCTTGGCCTTGAAGCGGTCGATGAAGCCTTGCAGCCGGGCCGTCTCGCGCGTTTGGCGCTCGTAGGCAATGTTGGATTGGCGCAGGCGCTCTGCGCGCTGCGTCAGGAAGTCGCCATAGCCGCCGCGGTAGCGCGTCAGCTTCGCATGGTCGAAGTGCAGGATGGACCGTGCGACCGCATCCAGGAATTCGGTGTCATGGGAGATCAGCATGACGGTGCCTTCATAGGCGACCAGCCATTTCTCCAGCCACAGCATGGCGTCCAGGTCCAAGTGGTTGGTGGGCTCGTCCAGCAGCAGCAATTCGGACGGGGCCATCAGCGCACGGGCCAGGGCCAGGCGCATGCGCCAGCCGCCTGAGAAGCTCTCGACGGGCTGCGTCCATTCGGCCGGCTTGAAGCCCAGGCCGGCCAGCAGTTGTTCGGCGCGCGACGCGGCGCTCCAGGCGCCGGCTTCCACCAATGCGGCTTCCACTTCCGCGATCTGCGTGCCTTGATCATCGGACAGCGCCGCGCGCTGCGCCTGCAGCGCGCGAAGGTGCGTGTCGCCGTCGATGACGAACTCGCGGGCAGGGCGGTCGTCTGCGTGAAGCTCCTGCTCGACGCTGGCGATGCGCCAGCCAGCGGGCAACGACAAAGTGCCGGCGTCCAGGTCCAGCGAGCCGGTCAGCAGCGCGAACAGCGAGGACTTGCCCGCGCCGTTCTTGCCCACGATGCCGACCCGTTCACCCGGGTTTACGACGAATTCGGCGCCGTCCAGCAGCACTTTCGTACCGCGGCGCAGGGTCAATCCATTGGCGCGTATCACAGGCTCAGTTGCTCGCGGGTAAGCAGCAGAAGCTGGTCCGAAGCTTCTTCAGTGTCCAGCCAGACGGGCGAAAGCTGCGGGAAGGCGGCCTCGAAGAAATCGCGCTCATGGCCGATCTCCAGCACCAGGACGCCGTTCTCCGACAGGTATTGGGGCGCCGCGTCCAGGATGCGGCGCACGAGGTCCATGCCGTCGTCGCCGCCGGCCAGGGCCAGTTGCGGTTCGTGCAGGTATTCCTGGGGCAGGACGCGCATCGAACCGCTGTTCACGTAGGGCGGATTGCAGACAATCACGTCGTATTCACGCGCGGGCAGGTTGTCGAAGAGATTGCTGGCGTGCAGGTCCAGGCGGTCCGAAAGACCGTAGTCGTCGACGTTGCGGCGGGCGACTTCCAGCGCGTCGGCGGACACATCCACCGCGTCCACGTGCGCGTAGGGGAAGGACAGCGCCGACAGGATCGCCAGGCAACCTGATCCGGTGCACATGTCCAGCACGTTCTCTACCGCCAGCGCATCCTGCACCCACGGCGACAGCCCCTGGTCCAGCAGCTCGGCGATCGGCGAGCGCGGCACGATGACCCGTTTGTCGACGTAGAACCGGTGGCCGCGAAGCCACGCTTCGTTGGTCAGGTAGGCGGCGGGCACGCGTTCGGTCACGCGGCGGTCCAGCAGGTCGAGCACGCGCTCGCGCTCTTCGCGCACCACGCGGGCGTCCAGGAAGGGATCGAGCGTATCCAGCGGCAGATGCAGCGCGTGCAAGGTCAGGTAGACCGCCTCGTCCCAGGCATTGTCGCTGCCGTGTCCCAGCGACACCTGGGCGCCATTCAGGCGCGACACGCCGTAGCGGATCAGGTCGCGCACGGTCTGCAGTTCTTCGCGGGAGGTTGCGTTCGTATCAGGCATTCAATTCACCGCCCCAGGGGGAAAACGGAAAAACGCCCCCTGGAAGGGGGCTGGAAAGTGTGCGCGGCGGGACGCGAGTCCCGCCGGCGCGTGCATCATGCGGGCAACAGCAGGTTTTCCAGCGTGCGCCGATAGATGTTTTTAAGCGGTTCCAGCGAGGCGACCTCGATGCGCTCATTGACCTTGTGGATCGTGGCGTTGCCGGGGCCGAACTCGATGACCTGCGGGCAGATCTTGGCGATGAAGCGGCCGTCGGACGTGCCGCCCGTGGTCGACAGCTCGGCGGTCACGCCCGTCTCTGCGTGGATCGCCTGCACCAAAGCATCGGTGAGCGAACCGCGCGGGGTCAGGAAGGGCTCGCCACCCAGTTCCCACTCCAGGTCATATTCCAGGCCGTGCTTGTCCAGCACGGCATGAACCCGCTGCTTCAGGCTTTCGGGCGTGCTGGCGGTCGAGAAGCGGAAGTTGAACAACGCCACTGCCTCGCCCGGCACCACATTCGTGGCGCCCGTACCGGAGTTCAGGTTCGACACCTGGAACGTCGTGGGCGGGAAGTACTCATTACCCTTGTCCCACTCGATGTTCACGATGTCGGCCAGCGCCGGCGCAAGCTGGTGCACGGGGTTGCGCGCCAGATGCGGGTAGGCCACGTGGCCCTGGATGCCCTTGACCGTGAGCTTGCCCGACAACGAGCCGCGGCGGCCGTTCTTGCAGGTGTCGCCCAGCACGTCGCCCGACGTGGGCTCGCCGACGATGCAGTAATCCAGCTGCTCGCCGCGCGCCTTGAGCGCGTCGCAGACGATGGCGGTGCCATCGATGGACGGGCCTTCCTCATCGGACGTGATCAGAAGGGCGATCGAACCGCCATGCTGCGGATGGGCCGCCACGAATTCCTCGGCCGCCACCACGAAGGCGGCGATCGAGCTTTTCATGTCGGCCGCGCCGCGGCCATACAGCCAGCCTTCGCGTTCGGTGGGAACGAAGGGATCGCTGTGCCACTTTTCGCGCGGACCCGGGGGCACCACGTCGGTGTGGCCGGCAAAGACCGTCAGCGGGGCGGCGCTGCCGCGCCGGGCCCACAGATTGGTCACGCCGCCCTGCGCGATGGTCTCGCAGGTGAAGCCGATGCGTTCGAGCCTGGCGGCAAGCGCCGCCTGGCAGTCTTCGTCCGCGGGCGTCACGGAGGGACGCGCGATCAGGTCCTTGACCAGATCCAGTACGGCCGAATTGCTCATCAAGCCCTCAGCAGGTCGTTGATGCTGGTCTTGGCGCGGGTCTGCGCGTCGACACGCTTGACGATCACGGCGCAGGCCAGGCTGTGCGAGCCGTCGGCCGACGGCAGCGAACCGGGGACCACGACCGAACCCGAGGGCACGCGGCCGTAGGTGACCTTGCCCGTGGCGCGGTCATAGATCTTGGTGCTTTGCGACAGGAACACGCCCATTGCCAGCACCGAGTTTTCTTCGACCACCACGCCTTCCACGACTTCGGAGCGCGCGCCGATGAAGCAGTTGTCTTCGATGATGGTGGGGTTGGCCTGCAAGGGCTCGAGCACGCCGCCGATGCCGACGCCACCCGACAGGTGGACGTTCTTGCCGATCTGGGCGCACGAACCGACGGTGGCCCACGTGTCGACCATGGTGCCTTCATCGACGTAGGCGCCGATGTTCACGTACGACGGCATCAGCACGACGTTGCGGGCGATGAACGAGCCGCGGCGGGCCACGGCCGGCGGCACCACGCGGTAGCCGCCTTGCTTGAACGCGTTGTCGCCGAACTCCGAAAACTTGAGCGGCACCTTGTCGTAGAACTGCAGGGGCGCCTGGCCCATGATGGCGTTCTCGTTCAGACGGAACGACAGCAGCACGGCCTTCTTGATCCACTGGTGCACGACCCAGTCGTCATTGATCTTCTCGGCCACGCGCAGGCGGCCCAGATCCAGCCCGTCGATGGTGTGCTCAACGGCTTCGCGCACTTCCGCGCTGGCGTCGGTGGGCGACAGGTTGGTCCGGTTTTCCCAGGCTTGTTCAATGGTGGTCTGCAGGTCGAGAGTCATATCGGCTCAGCTTTTAAAGGTTGGTCAAACAGAGGTATGTACAAAATGGGCGATGCGTTCGGCCGCCTGCACGCAGTCGGCCAAAGGCGCCACCAGGGCGATGCGGATGCGTCCCTGGCCGGGATTGAAGCCATGCGCTTCGCGCGCCAGGAAACTGCCCGGCAGCACGGTAACACCGGTGCGGCCATAGAGGTCGCGCACGAACGCGGTATCCGAACCGGGCGTTGCCGCCCACAGATAAAACGAGGCTTGCGGCCGTGACACATCCAGCACTTTTTGCAGGATGGGCACGACCGCATCGAATTTCTCGCGGTACTGGCGCCGGTTTTCCTTCACGTGCGACTCGTCCGTCCACGCGGCAACGCTGGCCGCGGACACGATCGGGCTCATCGCACTGCCATGATACGTGCGATACAGCAGAAACCGGGAGACCAGCGCCGCGTCGCCCGCCACGAAGCCAGACCGCAGGCCCGGCACGTTGGACCGCTTGGACAGGCTGGAGAACGCCACCAGATTGCGGTAGTCGTCCCGGCCCAGACGGCGCGCCGCCTGCAAACCGCCCAGCGGGGGATCGCCTTCGTCCAGGTAGATCTCGGAATAACACTCGTCCGACGCGATCACGAAGCCATGACGGTCGGAGAGCTTGAACAGGGTTTCCCATTCTTCCAGCGACATGACGTTGCCGGCGGGATTGCCCGGCGAGCACACGAACACCAGGCGCGTCTTCTTCCAGATGTCGTCCGGCACCTGGTTCCAGTCGCTGCCAAAATTGCGCACCGGATCGGCGTTGACGAAGTAGGGCGTCGCGCCCGCCAGCAGCGTGGCGCCTTCGTAGATCTGATAGAACGGATTGGGGCAGATCACCACCGAGCCGGCCGAGGGATCGATCACGGTTTGGGTGAACGCAAACAGCGCCTCGCGCGATCCCAGCGCCGGCAGCACCTGCGTGTCGGCGTCGGGCGCGGGAATGCTGTACCGGCGCGCCAGCCACTCCGAAATCGCCCGGCGCAACGCAGGATCGCCCTTCGTGGACGGGTAGACGGACAGCCCGGCCATGCTATCGCGGATGGCTTGCGCCACGCGCTCCGGCGCGGCGTGTTTGGGCTCGCCGATCGACAGGTTGATGGGCGCAATGCCGTCCGGCTGCGAACTGGCAGAGGCCTGCAAAGCCCGCAGTTTTTCGAACGGGTAGGGGTGTAGGGCATCGAGGCGCGGATTCATGACGCAAGATTTTAACAAGCAAGCTACAATAGCGGGCTTGGCCTATTGCGAAGGTGGCGAAATTGGTAGACGCACCAGGTTTAGGTCCTGACGCCGTAACAGGTGTAGGGGTTCGAGTCCCCTCCTTCGCACCACCAAACCCCCCCATGATTTCAATGATTTAGGTCCTGAGCCTGTCATTTTCGGAATGATTGGGACCGATCAGGCCGCGACGGCTTCGGTTCTTGGAAGGTTTCCGGTTTACCTCCGGTTTTCCCGAATCATCCAGCCCGAACCCGCCAGAGCGATCCTTTCAGGCCGCATGCCTGCGGTCTTGAAGTCTCCAGACTCCAGACGGCATCGGCCGCCATTTCGCGCCAATCAGCCGTGGCACCATCCACACGGTTCATCTGCAGCGCCGCATGCTTGGCGCCCACTGGCCGATCAATCAACGTAGCCGCAGTTACGGCGCATGCGCACAGATTGCCCGCAGCGGTCGCCTGCCTGGTTGAACTGTCTGGCCGCGAGCCATTACCCTTCAGACCCGTTTGCAAAGAGCACGACATGCTTTCGACACTGATATACCGCAGCCGAGCTGTCGAACCGATGAACGCTCAGGCGCTGGACGACCTCCTGACGCCCGCCCGCGCACGCAACGCTGCGATGCAGGTCACCGGCCTTTTGCTCTTTGACGGCGTTCATTTCGTGCAACTGCTGGAAGGCCCTGATGCGGCGGTCAGCCGGATATTCGATGCCATCCAGCGCGACGAGACCCACAAGAACGTTGTGCTTCTCATGCGGGATCATGGTCCCGCCCGCCGGTTTGGCGGGGACGCGATGGCCCTGCTTGACCTGCGAGCGCTCGACCCGCAACAGGTTTCCGCGCGCATCCTCGCAAAGATGAAAAAGCCGGCGCGGTGGGCGGGCAGTGATGACCGGGTGCTGAAGATCCTTGGCTGGTATGCCGATGCGCATGGCACGGACCATATCGTCGAAGGCGAGGACGCGGTCAACTGGCGGTTTGAGACCAGCAATGCCCCCTTGGCCCATGAAGACCCCGCGGCGCCTGCGCGGCCGTATCCTTTTGCGCTGCAACCCATCGTCGATCCCCTGCGGCGCGAGATAACCTCCTTTGAATTCCTGATCCGCGGGCAATCCGGCGGCTCGCCGGAACAGTTGTTCGCCAGCCTCGATCCCGCGGATCGTTACCGCGTGGACCTTGAGTCCAAAGCCTCGGCATTCGCGCTGGCGCAACGGCTGGGCCTGACCGACGTGAAGCTGTCGGTCAATCTGTTGCCCATGTCGCTGATCGAGGACTCGTCCGCCGTCGACCGCCTAGTGGATCAGGTCGCTGCGTGCGAGCTATTGCCGCAGAACGTAATCGTTGAAATCACCGAACAGGAAGCCATCGAACGGCCGCATGCCTTCAGGGACGCGATCGAGCGCCTGCGCCGGGCAGGCATTGGCGTCGCGATCGACGATTTCGGCGCGGGGTTTGCGGGCTTGTCGCTGCTGGCCGAATTTCAGCCGGACAAGCTCAAGATTGACCGTCAAATCATTCAGAACATTCATCTGGATGGACCCCGCCAGGCGATCGTCTGCGCCATTGCCCGCGCGTGCAGCGCCATGGGCATCACGCCCGTCGCCGAAGGCGTGGAGCGGGTCGAGGAATGGTGCTGGCTGCAAGCCGCCGGATTCGAACGGTTCCAAGGCTATCTGTTTGCCAGACCAGCGCTCAATGGGGTGCCTGCCGTGCGGTGGCCGGAGCGCGTCCGGCGGGACTGATCCGCCACGGCAGTCACCGCGCGAATTTACCGCCTTGCCGCCTTCGGCAACCACGCGGTAAACCAGGCCGCCGCTGCCAGCGCCGCCAGGATGACCACCGTGCCGACGGTGGGCGTGAAAGCCGGCACGTACATCATCGCCAGATCCGCCAGCACGATGACCATGAAAGCGCCAGCCCACGCCCACGCGATCCGTTCCGCAGTGCGCCGGAACGCGGGACGGGCGGCCACTTCGGGGGTCACGCGTTCTATCGCGTACTGAAGCGTGAAAGGCCGGCCGGCAAAGATCGAACCCAGCACGATGGCCAGCAGGCCCGCGTCCACCAGCAGCCGAACGCTCAAGAGCGACGGGCTGAATTCCGCGAAGCGCGTCGCGAAGGCCAGCGCCCCAAAGAGGACCAGCGATCCCACTTCCAGTGTCTTGGGCGAAGCATGAAGGATGAACCGGTCCCGGATTACCAGAAGGGCAGAAACGGCCGTGGCCGCCACGAGCGCGGCGTGGGTGCCGACTCGGTGCTCCAGTAGCGCAAAGGTGATGAAGGGAACAAAGGCGAGCAGTAGTTTCACGGATGTTCCTCCGGCGAAGGCGTGCCGCTGAAATTAGCACTCGCCGTTTGTTTTCGCCAACGAAATTCGTCCCTTGATCGCGCCCGAACACGGCGGCGCCATCGCCCATCCGCACGATTTCACGCGGCCGGCGCTCCGGCTATTTTGTCCAGCACCTGTGCGCCCGGCACGCCGGGCATTCAAGAATCGTCAAGATTGTCGATTCTTGAATATTGCCTCGTGCGCTTGCCGATACCTTAGGGCTTTCGTTTTTAAGGATTGGACATGTACTCACTACCCAAGCGTTGTGGCGCGGAGTTTTTCGGCACTTTCTGGCTGGTGCTGGGCGGTTGCGGCGCGGCGGTGCTGGCCGCCGGATTTCCCCAATTGGGCATCGGATTCGCGGGCGTTGCGCTGGCATTCGGCCTGACTGTCCTGACGATGGTCTTTGCCGTTGGCCACATATCCGGCGGGCACTTCAACCCGGCCGTCACGGTGGGGCTGGTGGCTGGCGGCCGATTCCCCGCCCGCGAAATCGTGCCGTACGTCATCGTCCAGGTCCTGGGCGCCATCGCGGCTGCGGCGGTTCTCGCGTGCATTGCAAACGGCAAACTGGGTTTCGACCTGAAGGCTAGCCACTTTGCCGCCAATGGCTATGGCGCCTATTCCCCGGGCAAATACACGCTGCTGTCAGCGCTGGTGACCGAAGTGGTGCTGACGGCCGGGTTCATCTTCGTGATTCTCGGCGCCACCAGCAGGCGGGCGCCGGCCGGGTTTGCGGCCATCCCCATCGGCTTTGCGCTGACCCTCATCCACCTCATCAGCATTCCGGTCACCAACACGTCGGTGAACCCGGCGCGATCGACCGGACCGGCGCTGTTCGTGGGCGGCTGGGCGCTGGAACAGTTGTGGCTGTTCTGGGTGGCGCCGATCGTTGGCGCGATCATCGGGGCGGTGGCCTACCGGTTGGTCAGCGACCCGGCGATCGAGCGCGCCTGACAAGCCCGAAGCGCGGCGTCGCGGATCAAATTTGGCGCCGCCAGCTGGAAAACGGGGGCGGTCCGGGCGAGGGGCAACGAGGCAGGTTGTACATTACGCACTATCACCTGCTTCACCTTTACAGGATCGCCCATCATGACCGCCCCAGAAGTCGTAATTTCCCCCTCGATCGCCTGCGCGAACGACCGGCCCTTCGTGCTGTTCGGCGGCATCAATGTGCTGGAATCCAAGGATCTGGCGCTGCGCGCCTGCGAGGAATACCAGCGCGTCACCGCCAAGCTGGGCATCCCCTACGTGTTCAAGGCCTCGTTCGACAAAGCCAACCGCTCGTCGATCCACTCGTATCGCGGACCGGGCCTCGAAGAAGGCATGAAGATCTTCGAAGCCGTGAAAAAGGAGTTCGGCGTTCCGGTCATTACCGACGTGCACGAGCCCTGGCAGGCGGCGCCGGTGGCCGAAGTCGCAGACATCCTGCAACTGCCGGCCTTTTTGGCGCGCCAGACCGATCTGGTGGTCGCACTGGCCAAGACGCAGCGGGTGGTCAACATCAAGAAGCCGCAGTTTCTCAGCCCCGCGCAGATGCTGAACATCGTCGAGAAGTTCACCGAAGCCGGCAACGACAAGCTGATTCTCTGCGATCGCGGCACAAGCTTTGGCTACGACAACCTGGTCGTCGACATGCTGGGCTTCGGCGTCATGAAAAAGGTGTCCGGCAACCGCCCGCTGATCTTCGACGTGACCCACGCGCTGCAGCAGCGTTCGTCGCTGGACGCGGCATCCGGTGGCCGTCGTGAACAGGTGGCGGACCTGGCACGCGCCGGCATGGCGGTCGGGCTGGCGGGCCTCTTTCTGGAAGCCCACCCCGATCCCAAGAACGCGAAATGCGACGGCCCCAGCGCCCTGCCGCTGGACAAGCTTGAACCCTTCCTGACGCAGCTCAAGCAGCTGGACGACCTGGTGAAGTCCTTTGCGCCGATCGACATCGAACCCTGACGCGCGCGCGGTCATCACACGGCCGCCAAGCTGTTATACGATCCAGGCCACACTTTAGGGAGGCCTGGATGTCTTTGTATGTGATCGTCGCCGTGCGCAAAGAGGCCGGGAGCGGCCATATCGCCTACGTGCGCTGGGGGCAGGCCGTGCGCGGCGTCCCCGGGTGGATCTCGGAGCCCACGACGGCCGCAGCCTCCGAAGTGATCGAACTCATCAAGGACGGCGCCGACGTCGAAACCGCGATCAGCGTCGATGGCCTGACCGTCGCATCGCGCGCGGTGCGCGTGCTGGTGGATGCCGGCGGGCGAGAACACCTCGCATCCGTGCCGGTACCCAGTTCGACCTTGCACACGCTGTTCGACCTGCCGGAGTTCTGACAGGCCCGGGCTGCCCTAGCGGCGGCCCTCGGCGAAGTTGACCAATGCGTCGCCCGCCATCCGATAGCGCACCCATTCGTCCTGGGGCAGGGCGCCGATGGATTGATAGAAGTCGATGGCGGGCTGGTTCCAGTCCAGCACGCTCCATTCCAGCCGTCCGCAGCCGTTGGCCACGGCCTCGCGCGCCAGATGGCGCAGCAGGTCGCGGCCGGCGCCGATGCCACGGTGCTCGGGTGTGACGTATAGGTCTTCCAGGTAAATGCCGTTCTTTCCGAGCCAAGTGGAATAGCTGTAGAAATAGACGGCGTAGCCGATGGCCTTGCCGTCCAGCAGGCACATCAATGCACGGGCGGGGGCGCCTTCGGCGAACAAGGTGCGCTCGACGTCGGCGGCGCTGGCGATCACCTCATGGGCAGCGCGCTCATAGACGGCTAGTTCGGTGATGAAGGCATGGATCTGGGCCGCGTCCGACGGCGCGGCGGGACGGATTTCGATGTTCACGGAGCTTTCCTGTTTATTGGGATGGCTATCCTACTCGCTATTGGCGCAGGGGGCAGGTGGCGACGTCGGGAATACCCTTGTTGCGCGGCGGACCGCCCGGCGCGACGCTTGATCGGGATTGCACCCAGAGTCCGGACGCGTGCTCACGAAGGATGCCCTCAATGCCCGAGACTTCGACTGCCGCGGCCCACAAGCCGCCGCCTGCTGGCCGTGGCCGGCGGTTTTCCTGGATCTGGCTGGTGCCGATCGTCGCGGCGCTGGGTGGCCTGCTGCTTGTGTTGAAGGTGTGGATGGACGCCGGGCCCGAGGCCACGATCAGCTTCCAGACGGCCGAAGGGCTGGAGGCCGGCAAGACACAGGTCCGCTACAAGGAAGTGAACGTCGGCACGGTCCAACGCGTGGCGCTCAACGCGGACCGGACCGGCGTGATCGCGACGGTGCGGCTGAACAAGGACGCGGCAGGGCTCCTGCAAGAAGGCACCGTGTTCTGGGTGGTGCGGCCCCGCCTGACACTCAGCGGCGTTTCCGGTCTGAGCACGTTGCTGTCCGGCGCCTACATCGGGCTGGATCCCGCCGGCCTGAAGGGCGGCAGCGATCCTGACAAGGCGACCAAATTCGCTTTCGCCGGCCTGGAGGTCCCGCCCGAGGTGACGCAGGACAGGCCGGGCAAGCGCTTCACCCTAAAGGGCCACGACCTCGGTTCGCTGGACATCGGGTCGCCCGTCTATTACAAGCGCATCGCGGTGGGACAGGTGGTGAGCTATCGCCTGGATGCCGCCGGCAAGGGCGTCGACATCCAGGTGTTCGTCGATGCCCCCAACGACGCCTTCGTCAACGAAGGCACGCGTTTCTGGAACGCCAGCGGGGTGGATTTCTCGGTGGACGCGGGCGGGCTGCAAGTGCGGTCTCCGTCGCTGGTCTCGGTGATCGTTGGCGGCGTCGCTTTCGACTCCGTCGAGACCCGGCTGCACACTGCGGCCAAGCCGGACGCCGCGTTCGTCATCTTCCCTTCCGAAACCGCGGCGCGCGCGCAGCCGGACGGCGCGCCGCTGCGCATCCGCATGCGGTTCGATCAGTCGGTGCGAGGACTGTCCGTCGGCGCGCCGATCGACGCGTTCGGCGCGTCGGTCGGGCAGGTGGATGCCATCGGACTGGAACTGGATCGCACCACGCAGCAGTTCTATGCGCTGGTGGACGCCACCCTCTATCCCGAGCGGCTGGGCGCGAAGACGTTCGAGGAAATCAAGGAGTTTTCCGGCTCGACCGACACGCATCCCAGCGGCAAGCTGATGGCCGCCATGATCGACCAGGGATTGCGGGCGCAGTTGCGCATCGGCAATTTGCTGACGGGCCAGTTGTATGTCGCCATGGCGGTGTTTCCCGACGCCGAGCCCGTGACGTTCAAGATGGAAGAAGCGCCTTTCATCCCCACGGTGCCGAACAATCTGGACCAGTTGCAGCTTCAACTGAACAGCATCCTGACCAAGCTCGACAGGATCCCCTTTGAAGGCCTGGGCAGCGAACTCAACAACCTGCTGCAGGGCACGTCCAAGCTGATAAAGCGCCTGGACACGCAGCTTGCGCCCGAGGCGACCGCGACGTTGCGTCAGGCAAGCCGGTCACTGGCCGCCGTCGGTGGGCTGCTCAGCCCCGATTCCGGTTTGCCCGTCAACACGAGCGCGCTGCTGCAAGAACTGGCGCGCACGGCGCGTTCCTTGCGGGAACTGGCCGACTACCTGCAAACCCATCCGGGATCGTTGCTGCGGGGCCGCGCGCCGGATCCGGTGACAGGGCGAGCGCCCGCCCGATGAGCGACCCTTCCGTGCGGCTACGCAGGTGTCAGACACCGGTTCCCATCAGGAACGCCACTTGCTGCAGGAATCCAGGGGCGCCTCGCCTATGCGGACCGAGCGGCGCCGAGTCTTAGCGGAGATTCAGCATGGACCATAGTGAAATGATGGCTCGCATGATCACATTGCCAGTGTCGCCGGGCAGGTTCGACGGGTGGGATGGCGTACTCTCCACCCTTGCGGACTGTCTCATGCAGGTGCAGGGAAAGCTCACGGAAACCGATGTGAAGCGCTTCCTGGACGTGGGCGCCCTGGTGTACCGCACCTGCTGTCAGGATGAGGCGCGTCAGCGCTGGACCGCCGAGGAATTAGCTGCCTTTCACCGCAAGGCCCCCGCCGACGCCTGAGGCGCGTCACATTGCGGACCCAATCACGCTGCGGATCAAAACAGGCATTGCCTCAGCGCGAAGGTCCGGCCAAACGCGCGGACCTCGTCGCCGTCCACCGACGCCGACACATCCCAATGGTCGCCGCGCGTCACAAGAATGGATTGGCTGGAAAAGGCGTGGCGCAGCGCAAACTGCCAGAACGCGGCTTCCGAACCTTCGGGCGCCAGATCATGGGGCCCTATCTGCAGCCGCGACGGCCGGGGCGTGGCGCCCAGCGACCACTTCAAGGCGATCAGCAAAAACGCGAAACGCGCGGACGTGGAGGCGGGCTGAATGCACAGGACTCGGATCTTGTCGCTCATGGCCATCACCCTGGCTGAACAGATGAACCAGCGTAGCAAACGCCGTGCCGCCCATCCATACCGCGTTTGGTCGATCCTGCGCAGCGCCCGTTTTCTGGCGCGTGCCGCTCGTGTTGCTAGAATGGCCGGCCCCTCAGCGCCGGCTTGCACAGGAGAAGTTCATGTCCCGAATCGTCGTCAATCCCGATACGGTATTCAACTCTGTGCAGTACGGTTTCAGCCAGGCGGTCATCGTGACCGGCCAGCGCCGCATGCTGCTGTCCGGCCAGGTTGGCGTGGACGCCAACGAAAAGACAGTCGGCCCGGGGCTGCAGGTGCAGACCGAGGCCGCGCTGGACAATATCGAACGGGTACTGGCGGCGGGCGGCGGCAATCTGTCGCAGGTCATCATGCTTCGCATCTACATCTGCGACTCGGTAAGTACCGAACAGGAAGTCGTGGCGCAGGCGCTGCGGGACCGCTTCAAGGTGGATCCGCCGCCGTCTTCATGGATCATCGTCAGCGGGCTGTCGCTGCCGGAATGGCTGATCGAGATTGAAGCGGAAGCGATGCTGGATTGAGTAGATTGCAGGCCGGCGGGCGCGATGCCTGCGGGCCCGTCATGCCGGCGCCTCGCGCCACGGCGGCACGGCGAAGGCGGCGCGCAGGGACGCCAGAAATCCCGCCGTGCGCGCGGACAGTTCCTGCCGCGATTTCACCAGCGCCACCACATTCGCGTCGGGCAAGTTCCAGCCCGACAGCAGCGGCACGAGCTCGCCCGTGCGCACGTGCTCGGCCACGTCCCATTCCGATCGCGCAATGATGCCGTGTCCAGCACGCGCCCAGTCCAGCGCTGTCGCGCCCGCATTGCAGGACATGACGGGCGCGATGCGCACGCCGACAGCCGTGCCGCGGAGACGCCGGAACCGCCACAGCGTCACGTCCTCGTCGTTCTCGCGTAAGGCGATGCAGTCGTGGTTGCGCAGGTCTTCCGGCGTCGCGGGCGCACCGCGGCGCGCCAGGTAATCGCGCGACGCGCACAGAATGCGGCGGTTGGGCGCCAGCGGGTAGGCAACCAGCGTTGAATCGCGCAGCTCACCGATGTGGACCATCACGTCCCAGTTGTCCGACGCCAGGCGGGGAGGGCCGTCCGACAACGTCAGGCTGGCCGTCACGTCTTCACTGCGCGATCGGAAATCCGCCACCAATCCGGCGATGTAGCGCTGGCCGAATCCCAGCGGCGCCACCACACGAAGATGCCCCGCCACGACGCCGCGCCGGCCCGCCAGCTCGTCCGCCAGCTCGGTCAGGTCATTGCAGATCTGTGCGGCGCGCTTGGTCAGGAGATGGCCTTCTTCGGTCAGCGCAATGCCGCGGGCCGACCGGTTGACCAATCTGACGCCCAGCCGCTTCTCCAGCGCATTCAGACGCTGCGTCACCGCAGGCGGCGTCACATCCAGCGCGCGGGCCGCCTGCGCAAGCGAGCCGGCAGAGGACAGGCTTAGAAAAAAACGCAGATCATCGGTCGCGATCATTCAGTCAAGGCTTAATGGGATATTAAGTTGCTATTAAACCCGGTAAGCGGCATCCGCGCCATACTGCACGCTGATTCCCGCGGGTCCGTCGTGCCCGCGCTCCCTCGCCGAAGAGATTGCCATGACCCTGCAAACCGCCGCGTCCACGCTGGATGCCCTGGAAACGCCCTGCCTGCTGCTCGACGAAACGCGCATGACGGGCAATATCGAACGGCTGAACGGCTTGATGGCCGGTCACGGCGTCCGGTTGCGTCCCCATCTGAAAACCCCCAAATCCATCGAGGTAGCCCGTCGTCTCATGGCAACGCCGCAAGGACCGGCCGCCGTTTCGACCCTGCAGGAGGCCGAACAGTTTGCCGCCGCAGGCGTCACGGATCTGCTGTATGCAGTCGGCGTGTCGCCGTCGAAACTCGACCGCGTGCTGGCCTTGCGTCAGAGCGGCGTGGACCTGACAGTGGTGGTCGACAGCCTGGAAGCCGCGCGTGCGGTGTCGGCGCGTGCGAAGGCCGCTGGCGACCCCATTCCGGCGCTCATCGAGATCGATTGCGATGGCCACCGCGCCGGCGTGCAGCCCAAGGACACGGATCGACTGCTGGCGATCGCACGCGTGCTGCACGAAGACGGCGCCTGCCTGCGCGGCGTCATGACGCACGCGGGCGAATCCTATGGGTGCCGCAGCGTCGAGGCGATTGCAGACATGGCCGAACAGGAGCGCTGGGCCGCCGTCAGTTGCGCAGAAGCGATTCGCGGCGCAGGCCTGCCGTGCCCGGTGGTCAGCGTCGGTTCAACGCCCACCGCGCACTTTGCGCGCAAGCTGGATGGCGTGACGGAAGTCCGCGCCGGGGTGTATGTCTTTTTTGATCTGGTCATGGCCGGGCTGGGCGTGTGCAGCGTGGACGACATCGCCGCCACGGTGCTCACCACCGTCATCGGCCATCAGCCCGAGAAGGGCTGGATTCTGGTCGACGCGGGATGGATGGCCATGTCGCGGGACCGCGGCACGGCAAAGCAGCCGGTAGACCAGCTATACGGCCTGGTGTGCGATGCGCAGGGCAAGGTCTACCCGGACGTGCTGCTGGCCGAAACCAACCAGGAGCAGGGCATCATCAAGGTGCGCCCCGGCAGCAACGCGGTCCTGCCCGACCTGCCCATCGGCGCCAAGTTGCGCATCGTCCCGAATCACGCTTGCGCGACCTGCGCGCAGCACGATGCCTACGAGGTCGTGCGTCCCGGCGAGCCGGGCGTCGTTGCACGTTGGGAACGCTTCCGTGGCTGGTAGGCCGCACCTCAACAAGGAATCCGCCATGGACTTCATTCAAACGTCCGAGGCCACGCCGCCCGCCGGGCATTACTCCCAGGCGGTTCGCGCCAACGGCTTCGTCTTCGTCTCGGGCCAACTGGGCTTTTTGCCGCCGGCCGAACCTGGCGCGCGTCCCGTTCTGGCGGCGGACGCGGCCGGCCAGACACGTGAGGCGCTACGCAGCGTGCGGGCCATTCTGGAGGCCGCGGGCTCGTCGCTGTCGTCGGTGGTCAACGTCACCGTGTACATCCCGGACGTCAGCCTGTGGGATGAGGTCAACGCGGTCTACGAAGCCTGCTTTGGCAGCCATCGCCCGGCGCGCGCCATCGTGCCCACGCGTGAACTCCACTACGGCGCATTGGTGGAAATCAGTGTGGTAGCGGTGACCTGAACGCGGTTCGCATTCTGCCCGGGGGGGGAGGGTGTGGCCCCAAAGGCCGAAGGACAGGCGCCGCCTATAATGCCTGCGCCTCAATGCCCTTGGCGGAGACCGTCCACATGCACTACGAGTATCTGTTCTGGTCCATGGCTGCCATGGTGGCCGCCGCGCTTGCCGGCGGCGCCTTGTGCGGCCGGCTGCAGTCGATCAAGCATCTGGTGATCGGCCTGCTGGGATTGGCGGCGGCGATCTTCACGGCGGTGCTATTGCTTGCGCGCCAGGGGGGATTCGACGAACTGGCGGCGATGCTGTCGATCGCCGCCTTCATGTTCAGCCTGGTGATTGGCGCGGCAGCGGCGCTGCTGACGCGTCGCATCCGGCAGCAGCGGCTTCATTCTTCCGCGTCGTAGTCCTCGTCCTCATCGTCTTCGTCGTCCTCATCCTGCTCGAGGGCGTCGTACCCCTTCCAGGTGATGCGCCAGCGCGTTGCGCCCGCATTCGCCGAAGTCTCGCTGACCTGCTTGACCAGGCCGGCGTCTTCCAGCAAGTCCAGGTGATGCGCGATGACCTGCAGGCCTTGCTCTTCGGGGTGGGGCGCCAGCGCGGCGTTCTTGATGTCGTGCGTGCTCAGGTTGGGGCCGGGGGCGTCGCGCAGGGCGCCCAGAATCGTGACGACCAGATCGAAATCGCGTTGCATGATGTCCACCATGTAGGGATAAAAGAACACGACGACGATAGCAGACTTCGGCTGCAGCAATAGGACAGCGCGCGCGCCTGCGTTACAGTCCGGGGTTCTTGCTAAACCACATTCGAAAACACCATGAAAAAACCCGCAGAACGGGATTGCCTGGCGGTCGTCCCCGGCTACACGGGCCAGTCCGCCAAGCTGTATCTCTCGCGCGGCGAGGATGAGCGTATCGACGGCGTGACCGTTTACGACCTGCTCGGCCACGTCAAGCAGCAGGGCGATGCCGAGTCCGCCGCCGTCTGGGTGGGCGAATGGCTCGCCAAAGAGGCCGACAACCGCAAGGCCCGCCGCACCCAGCTCCAAGCTCAGATGTTCCTCTGCAAGCTGGCTGGTGACGAGAAGACCGCGTTCCTGGCCGCACAGAAGCCGCTGGCCCGTGTGCTGGCCGAAGCCGGGGTGCGCAGCCGCAGTGTGGCCGCCACATCCGGGGCCGCTCGCCAGTCACTCGGCCCCCTGACCAAGAAACGTTAGCCCAAGGCTGTTATAGTCGCGCCTGGGCGTGCGTGAGCACCTGCACGGTGCGCGCCCTGGCGGGCTCGGCCCGCAAATCAAGGAAGATGGAAATGGAAATACTCAGTCGGCACGTTGCCGACGTAGCGGGCGGCGTCGAGCTGCACACCACGCTGGATGGCGAAAGCATCAGCGTCTACGCCGTCATGGGCGTGGATGATCTCAATGCGATCGCAGACATCGTGCCGCGCGAAAAAGTCGAAGCAGGAGCGGACATACACGCCGCCAATGTCGACAATGTTGATAATGCGCAAGAACAGATCGACCAAGTGCTGGAAAATATGAATCCCGGCGACGTGGCGGTTTTCCTTTGCTCGGGCCCCGATGCTTTCGGCGCGGCGCTCGACTTGTTGGGTTTACCTATCGACGAGTAAGCCTGACGGCAAACCATAGTGTCATCCAAACGGCGTATTGCAGGTCGCGCTGACTTTAGATGGCATTTATATAAGCCTTGTTTGTTTTTTTATGATGTATGGGTGTTTACACCTATGCAGGGACCCGTTTTGCCTTTAAAAACGTGCGAATTAACTGCGCAGTTTCTCTTTGTTGCATTATTGGCACGTATTTTTTAGGATTATGTTGACTTGTGAGGGGAACATAACGATAGTGTCGGCACACGATCACAAGCGTTGCGATTTTCGATCAGTGCCGTGCCTTTTCCGGCTCAGCGTTATTGTTCTACTGTCCCCTCCTTGATTGATTCGTGACCTCCGGGCATTTGCCCATTATCTCTAGGAAATACAGTATGGAAACCGGCGTCGTTAAGTGGTTCAATTCGGAAAAGGGTTATGGCTTCATCACCCCGGAAGCGGGCGGCAAGGACCTCTTCGCTCACTTCTCCGAAATTCAGGGCTCGGGCTTCAAGTCTCTGGAAGAGAACCAGCGCGTCAGCTTTGTGACGGCCAATGGCCCCAAGGGCCCGCAAGCCACGAAGATTCAAGTCCTGTAAGGATCTGAGTTTTCTCAAGAAGGCCCCCTAGTGGGGCCTTTTTTGTTTTCTGCGCGTTATCAATCCTACGGATCCATCGCCGCCATGACCGCTACCTTGCCCACGCCGATTGCCACGCCGTTCGTCACGCAACCCCACGAAGTGGTCGATTTCTGGCTCGATTCCGGGCCCGCGCAATGGTTCAGTAAGAGCGCACAGTTCGATGCCGACTTTTGCGCGCGCTTCGAAGCCGCGCACATGGCGGCTGCTGCCCGCCAACTCGATGCGTGGCTGGACGAACCCGCGGGCGCGATCGCGCTGATGATTCTGTTGGACCAGTTCCCCCGCAATGCCTACCGCGATACTGGACATATGTTCGCCACCGATGCGCTGGCGCTGCATTTTGCCGAACGCGCCATCGCGGCAGGCCACGACCTGCAAGTCGATGCCTCGCTGCGCCAGTTTTTCTATATGCCGTTCGAACACGCCGAGAACCTGGCCGCGCAGAATCGGGCTATCGCGTTGATGGAGCCGCTGGGCGCCGACGCCGTGCGCTGGGCCGTCCTGCATCGCGACATCATCAAGCGATTCGGACGCTTCCCGCATCGGAATGCGGCGCTGGGACGCCAGACCACCCAGGCTGAACGCGAGTTCCTGGAGTCGGGCGGTTTTGCAGGGTAGGGCTCCGCTGCGCGCAGGCGGCGCGAAGCGACGCGGTGTCCACGTGTATCGGTACGTGGCAAGTTGAAAATGTTGGGCGCCCGCACGGGCCCGGCTTGCGCTCTTTAGCGGGTGTAGCAGGCGTTTTCCGGGGTCAATCCCGCCCTTTCGGACATTTGACGTTTTTCCGGGTTCGCCAATAAACTGATTTCAGCGAGATTCTCAAGCGACGCGGTCTGCGTTCTCCTTGGTCGCCGTCAGTGGTGCCGCGGTTGCTATCCTCTCCCATCCTTGAAGATCTGGCGTCCCGCGAGCAATCGCTTTTTAGGTCAAGGACATCCCATGGCAACCGGCATCGTCAAGTGGTTCAACGCCGAGAAGGGTTATGGCTTCATCATGCCCGACGACGGCAGCAAGGATCTTTTCGCTCACTACTCTGAAATCCGTAGCGAAGGCTATAAGTCGCTACAAGAAAACCAGCGGGTCACTTTCGACGTTGGAACCGGACCCAAGGGTCCCAGCGCCAAGAACATCAAGGTCGCGGCCTGAGATCTCTCGGGTAGCGTTCCGGGTCCGCCCGGCGTTCTATCCATAAAAAAGCCCCCACGGCTTGCTGCGTGGGGGCTTTTTTTGTCCTGGCTTTCTTCAGTGCTTGCCGTTGCCGCTGGACGACAGCTTGTCGACCAGGGCGATTCCCAGCGCCGACAGGATGAAGATGGCGTGGATGATGGTCTGCCACATCACGCCGGCTTCGGTAAAGCGCGCGTTCGGCGTGCCGATGGTGCCGGCTTCGATGAAGGTGCGCAGCAGGTGGATCGACGAGATGCCGATGATGGCCATCGCAAGCTTTACCTTAAGCACGCTGGCATTCACGTGGCTGAGCCATTCAGGCTGGTCAGGGTGGTTCTGCAAGCGCAGGCGGGACACGAAGGTCTCGTATCCGCCCACGATGACCATCACCAGCAGGTTGGAGATCATGACCACGTCGATCAGTCCCAGCACGATCAGCATGATCTCCATTTCGCCGAAGCTGGTGGCGTGCGTGACCAGGTGCCAGAGCTCCTTGAGGAACAGCATGACATAGACGCCCTGCGCGACGATCAGGCCCAGGTACAGCGGTAGCTGCAACCAGCGCGAACTGAAGATGAGACTGGGAAGCAGGCCAAGGCGGGGAGGGGGATTCGGGATCATGTTGGGTGCGAGCCGTTGGGGTTTGCGAAAAAAAGCGCGGCGGCAATTCTAACAACGCCATGGGACAGCGGACATCTCTTTTGGCTGGCTTCAAGAGGCCTGGCGGTGCGTAGCATGGCAGCCCTCGAATTGCTCGGCTTTTTGGTAAGTGAAAATCGCATTTGCGAAACTCTGTGCCGGAATGCTTCGAGAGCTATTGGCGTATATAGAATTGCCGCCTCGTTTGCATAGAACAAGTCAATAGGAGTTTGTTCCCATGAAGATCCGCTACACCGTCGCCGCGTTGGCCTTTGTGCTCGCACCGTACTCGGCCGCACATGCGTTCGATATCGGTGGGCTCGTTGGCGCGGGCAGCAAGGTTGTCCAGGCGGCTACGCTGAGCGACGCCGAGATCAAGTCCGTGTCTGACCAAGCGTGCGCGCAACTCGACTCGCAAGAAAAGATCGCCGCGCCGGGCAGCAAATATGACGCCCGGCTGCAAAAGATCGCCAAGTCGTTGGGCAGCTCGGTCAATGGCCAGAAGGCAAGCTACAAGGTCTACATGACCAAGGATGTCAATGCGTGGGCCATGGCCAACGGCTGCATCCGCGTCTATAGCGGTCTCATGGACCTGATGACCGACGATGAGGTGATGGGCGTGGTGGGTCACGAAATCGGCCACGTGGCGCTGGGTCACACCAAGAAGGCGATGCAGACGGCCTACACGGTGTCGGCGGCGCGTGACGCGGCTGGCGCGGCGGGCGGCGCGACTGTTGCCAAGCTGAGCGCCTCGCAACTGGGCGACCTGTCCGAGAAGTTCATCAATGCGCAGTTCTCGCAGTCGCAGGAAAGCGCGGCGGACGATTATTCGTTTGATCTGCTGCAGTCCAAGAAGCAGAACACCCGTGGTCTCGTGACCGCGTTCCAGAAGCTGGCCGAGCTGAACGGCGGCAAGAGCGATATGATGAGCTCCCACCCGTCCTCGACCAAGCGTGCGCAGCACATCGAAGATCGCATCGCCAAGGCCAAGTAACCTCGCGGCCAGGCGTCCGTCCTCGCTTTTTGGGCGATAAACGGGGCGCGAGCATCCGGGCAATTCCGGGGCTCGCGCCCCTTTGCGTCAGGGTTCCGGAAGTTTCCGGTAAAATGCCGCGTTTATCCGCCCGTAATCTCATCTCTCGGAAAATAGGTCTTTTAATGCAGCCTGTGGTTGAAACCCTCTCCGGCCTGGAGCGCCGTGTTGATCTGGCCGTCTCGGTGGCCGACGTCGAAAAGGAAGTCCAGGCGCAATTGAAGCGCGTGGCTCGGACCGCCAAGGTCCCCGGCTTCCGTCCGGGCAAGGCGCCGCTCGCCATGCTCGAGCGCAGCCATGGTCCCAGCATCCGCTACGACGTGATCAATAGCCAAGTTGGCCGTGCCTTTGAACAAGCCATCGACGGCGCCAAGCTGCGCGTCGCTGGCGCCCCGAACCTCGAGCCCAAGACGGAAGGCGTTTCCGACGACACGCTGGCGTTCACCGCCACGTTCGAGGTCTATCCTGAAGTCGCCGTGCCGGACCTGTCCGACCTGGCCGTCACCCGCTACGAAACCGCCGTCACCGACGCAGAAGTCCAGCAGACGCTGGATGTGCTGCGCAAGCAACGCGCCACGTTCGAAGCCCGTGAAGGCCGCGCCAGCGCCGACGGCGACCGCGTCACCCTCGACTTCGCCGGCACCATCGACGGCGTGCCGTTCGAAGGCGGCAAGGCCGAAGACTTCCCGTTCGTGCTGGGCCAAGGCCGCATGCTGCCGGAATTCGAAGAAGCCGCCCGCGGCCTGAAGGCTGGCGAAACCAAGGTTTTCCAGCTCAAGTTCCCGGACGACTACCAAGGTGTGGAAGTCGCTGGCAAGACTGCCGAATTCACCATCACCATCAAGGAAGTGGCTGAAGGCGTCCTGCCCGAACTGAACGGCGAATTCGCCAAGTCGCTCGGCCAAGCCGAAGGCGACGTCGAAAAGCTGAAGGCCGACATCCGCAGCAACATCGAGCGCGAAGTCAAAGTTCGTTCGCAAGGCCGCACCAAGTCCAGCGTCATGGACGCCCTGGTCGAAGCCGGTAAGTTCGACGTGCCGAAGGCCCTGATCGACAACGACGTGCAAGGCCGTATCGCCGCTGCCCGCGAAGAACTGAAGCAGCGCGGCGTGCCGAACGCCGAATCCGTGCCGATCCCGGCCGAGGCCTTCTCGACCGAATCCGAGCGCCGTGTCCGCCTGGGCCTGCTGGTGTCCGAACTGGTCAAGCAAGCTCAGCTGCAAGCCAAGCCGGAACAGGTTCGCGCGCGCATCGAAGAATTCGCCCAGAACTACGAACAACCCGCCCAGGTTGTCAGCTATTACCTGGCAGACCGCCAGCGTCGTGCTGAAATCGAGGCTATCGTGCTCGAAGACAACGTCGTCGCGCATGTTCTGGAAAAGGCTAAGGTCACCGACGAAAAGGTGGCTTTCGATCAGTTGATGGGGATGGCGTAACACTATGCAGAGATTCACCGATTTCTATGCGGCAATGAATGGCGGGTCTTCGGTGACCCCCACCGGCCTGGGCTACATTCCCATGGTGATCGAGCAGTCGGGGCGCGGCGAGCGCGCCTACGACATCTATTCGCGTCTGCTCCGCGAACGGCTCATTTTCCTGGTGGGTCCGGTGAACGACGCCACGGCCAACCTGGTCGTGGCTCAGTTGCTGTTCCTGGAATCGGAGAATCCTGACAAGGACATTTCCCTGTACATCAACTCGCCCGGCGGGTCGGTGTACGCGGGAATGGCCATTTTTGACACCATGCAGTTCGTCAAGCCGGACGTGTCCACCCTGTGCACCGGCCTTGCGGCCAGCATGGGCGCGTTCCTGCTGGCGGCTGGCAAGAAGGGCAAGCGTTTCACGCTGCCCAACTCGCGCATCATGATCCACCAGCCCTCGGGCGGCGCCCAGGGGCAGGCTTCCGACATCCAGATCCAGGCCCGCGAAATCCTGGATCTGCGCGAGCGCCTGAACCGCATCCTGTCCACCAACACCGGACAGAGCATGGAGCGCATCGAGCTGGACACGGAACGTGACAACTTCATGTCGGCCGAAGATGCGGTATCGTATGGACTGGTGGACAAGGTCATGGCCTCCCGGTCCGAAGGCTGACTTCCCGGTTGATCCAGACCCGCTGCCATCATGTTTGAGTAAGCGCATGCGCTAGGCCATTTATCCGGCCTGGCGCATCTTTACCTGAGATACGAAAGAAATATGCCTGAAAAAAAGGGATCGGCAGACGCTAAGGTGCTGCATTGCTCGTTTTGCAATAAAAGCCAGCACGAAGTCCGCAAGCTGATCGCGGGTCCGTCGGTATTCATCTGCGATGAATGTATAGATCTGTGCAACGACATCATCCGCGAAGAGGCGCAGGCTACCGCGCGCGCGGCGATTCGTTCCGAGCTGCCCACTCCGGCTGAAATCAAGACCTTCCTCGACCAGTACGTCATTGGGCAATCGTCGCCCAAGCGCATGCTGGCCGTGGCCGTCTACAACCACTACAAGCGCATTCGCCACGGCGAAATCAAGGGCGACGAAGTCGAGCTCTCCAAGAGCAACATCATGCTGATCGGGCCCACTGGCTCCGGCAAGACGCTCCTGGCCCAGACGCTGGCTCGCATGCTGAACGTGCCCTTCGTCATGGCCGACGCGACCACGCTGACCGAAGCCGGTTACGTGGGTGAAGACGTCGAAAACATCATTCAGAAGTTGCTGCAGAACTGCAACTATGAAGTCGAAAAGGCCCAGCGCGCCATCATCTACATCGACGAGATCGACAAGATCTCGCGCAAGTCCGACAACCCCTCCATCACCCGCGACGTGTCGGGTGAGGGTGTGCAGCAGGCCTTGCTGAAGCTGATCGAAGGCACGGTGGCGTCGGTGCCCCCGCAGGGCGGCCGCAAGCACCCCAACCAGGACTTTGTCCAGGTTGATACGACTAACATCCTGTTCATCGTGGGCGGCGCCTTCGACGGACTGGAAAAGGTCATCCGTGACCGCACTGAAAAGTCCGGCATCGGTTTTTCGGCGTCGGTGCGCGCCAAGTCCGAGCGTGGCGTCGGTGAACTGTTCTCCGAAGTCGAGCCCGAAGACCTCATCAAGTTCGGCCTCATCCCCGAACTGGTCGGCCGTCTGCCCGTTGTCGCAACGCTAGACGAGCTGGACGAAGCCGCGCTGGTCCAGATTCTGACCGAGCCCAAGAACGCCTTGCTCAAGCAATTCCAGAAGCTGTTCGCCATGGAAGGCGCCGAGCTCGATGTGCGGCCCGCCGCGCTCAAGGCCATCGCCCGCAAGGCGCTGCGCCGCAAGACGGGCGCTCGTGGCCTGCGCTCCATCATCGAACAGGCGCTGCTCGACACCATGTACGACCTGCCCTCGCAGGGCAACGTCAAGCGTGTGGTGCTCGACGAAAACGCCATCGAAGGCGAGGGCAAGCCCTTGCTGATCTACGCGGATGAAAACGCCGCGCCAGAGAAGCCGGAGCGCGGTGAAGTCCGCGATGCCGCCGCCTGATATTTCAAAAAAGCCCGTTCTCGTAACGGGTTTTTTTGCCTAGGGCGCTTCTACACCCCCGATCGCGCTTTTCAGCCGTCCGCCATGGCCGCATACTGAAGGCGGTTCCAGGGCCTTTTTGGGGCCTTTTGGTGATCCAGGCGGCCGAGATCTTGAATTTTCGGCTATTGTTCCCATAACAGACGTAATTGACGAGTTTGCTCGGGTATTACCCGGGTGTCCCGTCCCCATACGCCGAGTCATACCGAGGAACCTCATATGTCTGCCAGCCAGACCCTGCCTTCCGACCCGATCGACCTTCCCCTGCTGCCGCTGCGCGATGTCGTAGTGTTCCCGCACATGGTCATCCCGCTGTTCGTCGGCCGTCCGCGCTCCATCCGCGCGCTCGAGGTCGCGATGGAAGCGGGCAAAAGCATCATGCTGGTGGCTCAAAAGTCCGCCGGCAAAGATGACCCCACGCCTGAAGACGTTTACGAAATTGGCTGCGTCGCCGGCATCCTGCAGATGCTCAAGCTGCCTGACGGCACCGTGAAGGTGCTGGTTGAAGGCACGCAGCGCGCGCGCATCAACACCATTGAAGACGCCGATTCGCACTTCACCTGCCAGGTGTCGCCCATCGAACCGGACGCCATGCAAGGCTCCGAAACCGAAGCCCTGCGCCGCGCCATCGTCGCGCAGTTCGAGCAGTACGTTAAGCTCAACAAGAAGATCCCCCCGGAGATCCTGACCTCGCTGGCTGGCATCGACGATGCCGGTCGCCTGGCTGACACGATTGCCGCGCATCTTCCCCTGAAGCTCGAGCAGAAGCAAAAGATGCTCGAGATCACCGGCACTTCTGAACGCCTCGAAGGCCTGCTCACGCAACTCGAAACCGAAATCGACATCCTCCAGGTCGAGAAGCGGATTCGCGGCCGCGTGAAGAAGCAGATGGAAAAGAGCCAGCGCGACTACTACCTGAATGAGCAGGTCAAGGCCATTCAGAAAGAGTTGGGCGAAGGCGAAGAGGGCGCGGACATCGAAGAGCTTGAAAAGAAGATCATCGCTGCCCACATGCCCAAAGAGGCACGCAAGAAGGCCGATGCCGAGCTCAAGAAGCTCAAGCTCATGTCGCCCATGTCGGCCGAAGCCACCGTGGTGCGCAACTACATCGACACGCTCATCAATCTCCCCTGGAGAAAGAAGAGCAAGATCAACAACTCGATCAGCAACGCCGAAACGGTGCTGGACAACGACCACTACGGTCTGGAAAAGGTCAAGGAACGGATCCTCGAATATCTTGCCGTGCAACAGCGCGTGGACAAGGTGAAGGCGCCGATCCTGTGCCTGGTTGGCCCTCCGGGCGTCGGCAAGACCTCGCTTGGCCAGTCGATCGCCAAGGCAACGAACCGCAAGTTCGTGCGCATGGCCCTGGGCGGCGTGCGTGACGAAGCCGAGATCCGCGGCCACCGTCGCACGTACATCGGCTCGATGCCCGGCAAGATCGTGCAGAACATGTCGAAGGTCGGCGTGCGCAATCCGCTGTTCCTGCTTGATGAAATCGACAAGCTGGGCATGGATTTCCGCGGCGATCCCTCGTCGGCCCTGCTCGAAGTGCTGGATCCGGAACAGAACCACACGTTCCAGGACCACTACATCGAGGTCGACTTCGATCTGTCCGACGTCATGTTCGTGGCCACCAGCAACACGCTGAACATCCCGCCGGCCCTGCTGGACCGTATGGAAGTGATCCGCCTGTCGGGTTACACCGAGGAAGAAAAGATCCACATCGCCCGCGACCATCTGCTGCCCAAGCTGATGAAGAACAACGGCGTGAAGGAGACCGAGCTGACGGTCGACGACAGCGCGCTGCGCGACATCGTGCGCTATTACACCCGCGAAGCCGGTGTCCGTGCGCTCGAACGCGAAGTGGGCAAGATCTGCCGCAAGGTCATCAAGCAGTTGCTGACCCAAAGCGATCGCGCCAAGGCCGAGGGCAAGACGCTCGAGGTCAAGGCGGTCAACGTCACGGCCGACAACCTCAGCGATTTCCTGGGTGTGCGCCGCTACGCCTTTGGCATGGCCGAGAAGGAAAACCAGACTGGTCAGGTGACCGGCCTGGCGTGGACGGAAGTCGGCGGCGACCTGCTGACGATTGAAGTCGCGGACATGCCCGGCAAGGGCGTCATCCAGCGCACGGGTTCGCTCGGCGACGTGATGAAGGAATCGGTCGAGGCAGCGCGCACCGTCGTGCGTTCGCGGGCTCGCCGCCTGGGCTTTGCCGACAGCGTGTTTGAAAAGCACGACATGCACGTGCACGTGCCGGAAGGCGCGACGCCCAAGGACGGTCCGTCCGCGGGTATCGCGATCACCACGGCCATGGTGTCGGCGCTGTCGCGCATCCCGGTGCGCGCAGATGTCGCCATGACGGGCGAGATCACGCTGCGCGGCGAAGTGCTGCCCATCGGCGGCCTGAAGGAAAAGCTGCTCGCGGCTCACCGCGGTGGTATCAAGACGGTTCTGATCCCGGAAGAAAACGTCAAGGATTTGGCGGAGATTCCGGACAACGTCAAGAACCACCTTGAGATCGTGCCGGTGCGTTGGATCGACAAGGTGCTTGAACTGGCCCTGGAACGTCTGCCGGAGCCGTTGGCCGAGGAAGAATCCGTCAAGGATGCCCTGGTTGCCAAGCCGGCTGAACCCGGCTCGACCGACCCGGTCATGAAGCACTAATGGCGTCTTGAACGCAGGACGCTCTCGAAAGAGGGCGTCCGAAGCCCAGGGGTGGCGCAAGTGTTGCGAACGCCCCGAAAGCAAAAAACCCCGCTCACATGAGCGGGGTTTTGTTTTTTGAGCTTGGGCCCCCCTGCAAGGGGCGGGGCGCAGGCCGCATGATGGCGGCCCGACTTTACATAGGCCGAGCCCGGCCTAGTGCAGCGCCTGGGTGCGGATGAGGCCCACTGCAATGCCTTCGAGCGCAAATTCCTGATCGGCCTTGACCACGATGGTTTCGAAGTCGGGATTTTCGGGCAGCAGCTCGATGTGGCCGTTCTGGCGCTGAAGGCGCTTGACCGTGACATCGTCGCCAATACGAGCCACCACGATCTGGCCATTGCGGGCTTCAGATGCCTTTTTGACAGCGAGCAGGTCGCCTTCGAGGATGCCTGCGTCGCGCATGCTCATGCCGCGCACCTTGAGCAGATAATCGGGCGCCTGTGCAAAGAGGCTAGGGTCTACGCCGACTTCGCGTTCAACGTGCTCGGCTGCAAGAATCGGGCTGCCTGCCGCAACGCGGCCGACGAGCGGCAATAGGAGCTGGGCGAGGGCGGGGATGGGAAGCGAGGACTGGACCGGTGTGGTGGCGTCCTTCAAGCGGATGCCGCGCGAGGCGCCGGCCGTGAGTTCGATGGCGCCCTTGCGAGCCAACGCCTTGAGATGGTCTTCGGCGGCGTTGGGGGAGCGGAAACCCAGGGCCTGGGCGATTTCGGCACGCGTCGGCGGAAAGCCGGTGCGCGTGACCGTTTGCCTGATGAGGTCCAGGATTTGTTGTTGGCGATCCGTGAGTTTGCTGGCCATGGCGATGATCCGTTGCGAGCGGACTGTACATATATACAGCGCCATTCTGGGGGACGCAGCGTAAAAAAGCAAGCCGGTCGCGAGGCCAACAAAAACGGGACCCGCAGGTCCCGTTTTTGGTTGAAGACGGCGCGGCGCCGCCTGGCGATTTACAGCACGGCCGCGATGCCGGCTGCGACCTTGTCGATGTTGCCGCTGTTCAGCGCGGCCACGCAGATGCGGCCGCTGGACACGGCGTAGACGCCGTGTTCTTCGCGCAGCCGGTCCACCTGAGCGGCGGACAGACCCGAATACGAGAACATGCCGCGCTGCTTCAGCACGAAGCTGAAGTCCTGCTTGCCGCCGTGCTCTTTGATCTTGTCGACCAGCTGCGCGCGCATCAGGCGGATGCGATCGCGCATGCCGGCCAGTTCTTCTTCCCAGAGGGCGAACAGCTCGGGCGTGTTCAGCACCGTGGAGACGACCGTGCCGCCGTGCGTCGGCGGGTTGGAATAATTGGTGCGGATGACGCGCTTGAGCTGGCTCAGCACGCGGGTGGCTTCGTCCTTGCTGCCGGCCACGACAGTCAGTGCGCCAACGCGCTCGCCATACAGCGAGAACGACTTCGAGAACGACGAGCTGATGAACATGGTCATGTCCAGGTCGGCGAACAGGCGCACGACCGAGGCGTCTTCCGTCAAGCCGTCGCCAAACCCTTGGTAGGCGATGTCCAGGAACGGGACCAGGTTGTTGTCCTTCACGACAGCGGCAATTTGCTTCCACTGATCGGGGGTGGGATCGGCGCCGGTGGGGTTGTGGCAGCAAGCGTGCAGCACAACGACGGTCTTGGCGGGCGCGGCCTTGAGGTCGGCCAGCATGGCTTCGAAGTTCAGCCCGCGGGTGGTGGCGTCGTAATAGGCATAGGTGCCGACTTCAAAACCGGCGCGCTCGAACAGGGCGCGGTGGTTTTCCCAGCTGGGATTGCTGATCAGAACCTTGGAGCCCGGCAGCAACTGGTGCAGGAAATCGGCGCCAATCTTCAGGGCGCCGGTGCCGCCCAGTGCCTGCGTGGTCAGCACACGGCCGGCGGCGGCCAGCGCGGAATCCTTGCCCAGCAGCAGCGCTTGCGCACCGGCGTTGTAGCCGGCGATGCCTTCGATCGGCAGGTAGCCGCGAGCAGCAGCGGCCTCGATGCGGGCGGTTTCAGCCTTGCGCACTGCGCCCAGGAGCGGGATCCGTCCCTGATCATCGTAATACACGCCCACACCCAGGTTCACTTTACCGGGGCGGGTGTCCGCGTTGTATTGTTCGTTCAGGCCAAGAATGGGGTCGCGCGGCGCGAGCTCGACGGAATCGAATAGGGTGCTCATGGGACTCTGATGAGGTGGGTGGACGCAGTACGAAGTGCTGTGGATAATGGGGGGTTTACCCTGGAACAGTCTAGCATGCCTAAGAGCGCAATAGATCCAAGCGCGGGGGCTCCCGCCGCAGGTCCGGGATTCGTCGATTTCCCTGACAGCCCGTTTCATCTCTATCAACCCTATCCGCCGGCGGGGGACCAGCCCACGGCCATCGCAGGGCTGACCCAGGGTGTCGAAGACGGTCTCATGTACCAGACGCTTCTGGGCGTGACCGGGTCAGGCAAAACTTACACCATGGCCAACGTCATCGCGCGCATGGGCCGCCCGGCGCTGGTCCTTGCACCCAATAAGACATTGGCCGCGCAGCTCTACGCCGAAATGCGCGAGTTCTTCCCGAAGAACGCGGTGGAGTATTTCGTTTCTTACTACGATTATTACCAGCCCGAGGCCTACGTGCCGACGCGCGACCTGTTCATTGAGAAGGACTCGTCCATCAACGAACACATCGAGCAGATGCGGCTGTCGGCCACCAAGAGCCTGCTCGAGCGGCGCGACACGATCATCGTGGGCACGGTGTCGTGCATCTACGGTATCGGTAACCCCGGCGACTATCACGCGATGGTGCTGATCCTGCGCGCCGGTGACCAGATCGCCCGGCGCGAGATTCTCGCGCGCCTGGTTGCCATGCAGTACACGCGCAACGATGCCGAATTCACGCGTGGGGTTTTCCGCGTGCGCGGCGAGACCATCGACATCTTCCCGGCGGAAAGTGCCGAGCTCGCCTTGCGTGTCACGTTGTTCGATGACGAAATCGAAACCCTGGAACTGTTCGACCCGCTGACGGGCCGCATCCGCCAGAAGTTGCCGCGATTCACCGTCTATCCTGGCTCGCACTACGTGACGCCGCGCGATACCGTGCTGCGCGCCATCGAAACCATCAAGGAAGAGCTGCGCGAACGCGTCAAGCGCTTCGTCGATGATGGTCACCTGGTGGAGGCCCAGCGTCTTGAACAGCGAACCCGCTTCGACCTGGAAATGCTGCAGGAGCTGGGTTTCTGCAAAGGCATCGAGAACTACTCGCGTCATTTGTCGGGCGCCGCGCCGGGCGACCCGCCACCGACCCTGATTGATTACCTGCCGTCCGACGCGCTGATGTTCATTGACGAAAGCCACGTCACGATCGGCCAGCTCAGCGCCATGTACCGCGGCGACCGCTCGCGCAAGGAAACGCTGGTGCAGTACGGCTTCCGGCTGCCCTCGGCGCTGGACAACCGTCCACTCAAGCTCGAGGAGTTCGAAACCCGGATGCGCCAATGCGTGTTCGTATCGGCAACGCCGGCCGCGTACGAGCAGGAGCACGCGGACAACGTAGTGGAGCAGGTGGTGCGTCCCACGGGGCTTGTCGACCCGATCGTGCAGGTGCTGCCTGCCCGCACGCAGGTGGATGATCTGCTGGGCCAGATCAAGACTCGCGTTTCGCAAGGCGACCGCGTGCTGGTCACGACGCTGACCAAGCGGATGGCCGAAGACCTGACCGACTTCCTGAGCGAGCATGGCGTGAAGGTGCGCTACCTGCACTCGGACATCGATACGGTCGAGCGCGTCGAAATCCTGCGCGACTTGCGCTTGGGCACCTTCGACGTGCTGGTGGGCATCAACCTGCTGCGCGAAGGGTTGGACATTCCGGAAGTGTCGCTGGTGGCCATCCTGGACGCGGACAAGGAAGGTTTCCTGCGTTCAGAGCGCAGCCTCATTCAGACCATTGGGCGCGCGGCGCGCAACCTGAACGGTCACGCCATTCTGTATGCCGACCGAATCACGGATTCCATGAAGCGCGCCATGGACGAAACCGCGCGCCGGCGCACGAAGCAGTTGCAATTCAACGTCGACAACGGCATCACGGCGCGCGGTGTGCATAAGGCAGTACGCGAACTGATCGACGGTATCGTGGCGCCTGCCCAGCACGACACGCTGGAAGCGGCGGTGCCTGCGGAATTGTTGAAGGACGAGAAGGCCCTGGCGCGCGAGATCAAGCGCCTGGAGAAACTGATGATGGACCACGCCCGCAACCTTGAATTTGAACAGGCTGCGGCCGCGCGAGATTCGCTCAATGCGCTCAAGCAACGGGTGTTGCTCGACGGGGCAGTTTAGGGCCGGATCATATGTTTCAAGTCATGTCTCGTTGCTTACTGCGGGCTGAAATTGTGCAAAAAGTGGTGCGTTGCCATCATGGTGTAACCATTCCGGAATTTTGCGCTGCTTGAGTCTCATGGGGTACCTGAATATCAGCTTGCAAGTCCATGATTTTGTTGTTGTTATGTGGGCCTTTAATTTGCGCTGCATCAATTGCGCGAGTGCAAAAAAAGCTTGCCTTATCTCGGGTTTTCCCGCACACTTGCTCCCATGATGACCAAGGTACTTTTCGTTTGCATGGGCAATATCTGTCGCTCGCCGAGCGCAGAGGGCGTGTTTCGCCATTTGGTGAATGACGCGGGTTTGGGCGATGTTGTTCGCATCGACTCCGCGGGCACGCACGCGTTTCATATCGGCGAGGCGCCTGATGCCCGGGCGCAGGCTGCGGCACGTAAGCGCGGCTACGAGATCACTCACTGCGAGGCGCGTCAGGTCACCGCGGAAGACTTCCGTGACTTCGATCTTATCCTCGCCATGGATTGGGACAATCTGTCCGCCATGCAGCAGCAATGCCCCAAGGCGTATCAGCACAAGCTGATGCTCCTGATGCGCTTTGCCAATGAGTTCGAAGAAGCCACCGTGCCCGACCCGTACTACGGCGGCGCCGACGGCTTCGGCAAGGTCCTGGACTACCTGGAAGATGCCTGTCAGGGCGTCCTCGAATTGGTCCGCAAGCGCGCTACCCAGTACCAGGCTGCCTGATCGGCCGGTTGCAGAGCCGCTCGCAGGGCGGCTCTCAAGGCACAAGGCAGTAAATAACCGCGCAGATGCGCGGTTTTTTGTAGCTGGGAGCCATACCAAATTAGTCGGGAATAGGCTATACTTGAGCCAATTACTCGGGTATTGACCGCTGGATTCGCTGGCGGCCATTGCCGGAATCACAGGGAATTCACCATGCGGCTAACTACCAAAGGGCGTTTCGCCGTGACTGCCATGATCGACTTGGCTATGCGGCAGCATAGCGGCCCGGTCACTCTTGCGGCCATCAGCCAGCGTCAGAACATTTCGCTTTCGTATCTGGAACAGCTCTTCGGAAAACTCCGTCGTCACGAGCTCGTGGACAGCGTCCGCGGCCCGGGCGGCGGTTATTCGCTTGCGCGTCTGGCGCGCAACGTGACTGTTGCAGACATCATTTTCGCCGTCGACGAACCGCTGGACGCCACGAGCTGTGGCGGCAAGCGGGACTGTACGAGCGGCAACGACGGCAAGCCGGGCAAGTGCATGACGCATGAACTCTGGGCTACGTTGAATCGCAAGATGGTGGATTACCTGGATTCGGTGTCCCTGCAGGATCTCGTCGATCAGCAGCGCGTGCGCCAGTTGCAGGAAGCCACGAATCAAGCGCAGGCCTGCGCAGTGCGTGTGAACCGGGTGGGAGGCGCTACCGCCGCCAACGCTCCGACCACCACTGTTGCTGCCAACGCCACCGTATAAGAAGTATCAGGAGTTGTAGAAATGACCACCCGTCCTATCTATCTGGATTATTCGGCCACGACGCCCGTTGACCCCCGCGTCGTCGACGCGATGGTGCCCTGGCTCTATGAGAACTTTGGCAACCCGGCGTCGCGCAGCCATGCGTTTGGCTGGGAGTCCGAAGAAGCCGTCGAACGCGCCCGCGAAGAAGTCGCCAAGCTGGTCAATGCCGACCCGCGCGAAATCGTCTGGACCTCCGGCGCCACCGAATCCAACAACCTCGCCATCAAGGGCGCGGCCAACTTCTATGCCGAGCGCGGCAAGCACATCATCACGGTCAAGACGGAACACAAGGCGGTTCTGGACACCTGTCGTGAGTTGGAGCGCCAGGGCTTCGAAGTCACCTACCTGAACGTCAAGGACAACGGCCTGATCGACCTGGATGTCTTCAAGGCTGCGCTGCGTCCCGATACCGTGCTGGTGTCCGTGATGATGGTGAACAACGAAATCGGCGTGATCCAGGACGTGGAATCGCTGGGCGAGATCTGCCGCGAAAAGGGCATCATTTTCCACGTCGACGCCGCTCAGGCGACCGGCAAGGTGGAAATCGACTTGCAAAAGCTGAAGGTCGACCTGATGTCGTTCTCGGCGCACAAGACTTACGGCCCCAAGGGCATCGGCGCGCTGTATGTGCGCCGCAAGCCGCGTATCCGCATCGAAGCGCAAATGCACGGCGGCGGTCATGAGCGCGGTTTCCGCTCGGGCACGCTGGCCACGCACCAGATCGTCGGCATGGGCGAAGCCTTCCGCCTGGCGCGCGAAGAAATGGGCACCGAAAACGAGCGCATTCGCATGCTGCGTGATCGCCTGTGGAACGGCCTGTCGGAAATCGAAGAGGTCTACCTCAACGGCGACATGGACCAGCGCGTGCCGCATAACCTGAACGTGAGCTTCAACTACGTCGAAGGCGAGTCCCTGATCATGGCGATCAAGGAGCTTGCGGTTTCCAGCGGTTCGGCTTGCACCTCGGCCAGCCTGGAGCCTTCGTACGTGCTGCGCGCCCTGGGGCGCAACGATGAACTGGCGCACAGCTCGATCCGCTTCACGCTGGGTCGTTTCACGACCGAGAAGGAAGTGGACTTTGCGGTCGAACTGATCAAGAGCCGGGTTGGCAAGCTGCGCGATATGTCGCCGCTTTGGGAAATGGCCAAGGAAGGCATCGACTTGAACACCGTGCAGTGGGCCGCGCACTAAGCGCCCGCGCCTTGATATACGTGGAGAATTAACATGTCTTACAGCACCAAAGTTCTGGATCACTACGAAAACCCCCGCAACGTCGGTTCGTTCGACAAGTCGGACGACTCGGTGGGCACCGGCATGGTGGGCGCGCCGGCCTGTGGCGACGTCATGAAGCTGCAGATCAAGGTGAACGAAGCCGGCGTGATTGAAGACGCGCGCTTCAAGACCTACGGCTGTGGCTCGGCCATCGCCTCCAGCTCGCTCGTGACCGAATGGGTCAAGGGCAAGACGCTGGATCAAGCGATGAACATCCGCAACACGCAGATCGCCGAAGAACTGGCCCTGCCGCCGGTGAAGGTGCACTGTTCCATCCTGGCCGAAGACGCGATCAAGGCCGCGGTGCAGAACTACAAAGAAAAGCATTCGGTCACCGCCGAAGCTGTGGCGGGCTGATCATGTCCGTTACCCTGACCCAACAGGCTGCCACCCATATCGGCCGCTACTTGCAAAAGCGCGGAAAGGGTATCGGCTTGCGGCTCGGCGTTAGGACGACGGGCTGCTCCGGCATGGCCTACAAGTTGGAATATGTCGACGCGGTCGAGTCGGAAGATGTCGTCTTCGAGAGCTTTGGCGTGAAGGTCTTCATTGACCCCAAGAGCCTGTCGTACCTCGATGGCACGGAGCTGGACTACGCCCGCGAGGGCCTGAACGAAGGCTTCAAGTTCCGCAACCCCAACGAGAAGGCGACCTGCGGCTGCGGCGAGTCGTTCACGGTGTAAGTCTTGGCTGGTGACGATCACTTCAGCCTGTTTGGCTTGCCGGCACGATTCGACCTGGACGGCCAGGCGCTTGAACACGCCTGGCGCTCCGTTGCCGCGAAGGTGCACCCCGACCGCTTTGCCACGGCCAGCCCGGCGGAACGCCGCGTGGCGATGCAATGGGCGGCTCGTGCCAACGAGGCTTATCGCGAGTTGAAGGATCCGCTGTTGCGGGCGCGCTATCTGTGCGAGCAGGCGGGCGTGGACCTGCAGACCGAAAGCAACACGTCGATGGACGCGGCTTTCCTGATGCAGCAGATGACTTGGCGTGAGATGCTGGACGATGGGCGCGATGACGCCGGCGTCCTGGACGCGTTGCAAGCCGAACTGGACGATGCGCGTGCAGAGATGCGCGCCACGCTGACGCGCCTTCTGGATGACGAACGCGATTACGCGGCGGCCGGGCGCAAGGTGCGGGAATGGATGTTCGTGGAAAAGCTGGCGCAGGAGCTGGCCCACGTGCAGCCCGCAGGATAGCCAACGGCGCGCTGGGGCGTTCCCGTCATGGGCGCCTGTCCGGCGCGGCCTACTGACCAGAAAAACAGAATCATGGCCTTATTGCAGATATCCGAGCCCGGCGAGTCGCCCGCGCCGCACCAGCGCAAGCTGGCGGTCGGGATTGACCTGGGCACCACCAATTCGCTGGTCGCTGCCGTGCGCAGCAGCGTGGCTGAAGTGCTGCCCGATGCGCAAGGCCATGCCTTGCTGCCCTCGGCGGTGCGCTATTTCCCTGGCGGCAAGGTCACGACGGGCCGTGAGCCGCTGGCTCAGCAGGCCGAGGATCCGCTGAACACGGTTGTGTCCGTGAAGCGTTTCATGGGTCGCTCGCTGGAAGAGGCGCAGGCAACGCGCGCGCCTTATGAGTTTGTCGATGCGCCCGGCATGGTGCGGATTCGCACGGCGCAGGGCGACCTGAGCCCCGTGGAAGTGTCCGCGCAGATCCTGGCGGTGCTGCGTCAGCGCGCCGAAGACGTATTGGGCGACGAACTGGTGGGCGCGGTCATCACCGTGCCTGCGTATTTTGATGACGCACAGCGCCAAGCCACGCGAGACGCCGCGCGCTTGGCGGGCCTGAACGTGCTGCGCCTTTTGAATGAACCGACCGCGGCCGCCATTGCCTATGGGCTGGATAATGCCGCCGAGGGTGTCTACGCGGTGTACGACCTGGGCGGCGGCACGTTTGATATTTCCATCCTGCGCCTGACGCAGGGGGTGTTCGAAGTGATCTCCACAGGCGGCGATACGGCGCTTGGCGGCGACGATTTCGATGTCTTGATCGCGGATCACGCCGTGGCGAAGCTGGGCTTGGGCGAACTGTCGCCCGCTGAGCGCCGCGGCTTGCTGATGGCCGCGCGCACCGCGCGTGAAACGCTGTCGGACGCCGACGTGACGAGCCTGAACCTGACGCTGTCGGGCGGGCGCGACGTCGCGCTGACGCTTACCCGTGACGAGTTTGAATCGCTGGCCCAGCCGCTGATCGAGCGCACGCTGGACACGGCGCGCCGCGCGCTGCGCGATGCGTCGCTGAAGGCGGCCGACGTGCGCGGCGTGGTGATGGTGGGTGGCGCGACGCGTATGCCTGTCGTGCGCGCCGCGGTGGCCAAGGTGTTCGGCACGGAACCGCTGACCGATCTGGATCCGGATCAGGTCGTGGCGCTGGGCGCCGCGCTGCAGGCCAATCTGTTGGCGGGCAACCGGGCGCCGGGCGAAGACTGGCTGTTGCTGGACGTGATTCCGCTGTCGCTGGGCCTGGAAACGATGGGTGGGCTGGTCGAACGCATCATTCCGCGCAACAGCACCATTCCAGTGGCGCGCGCCCAGGAATTCACGACGTTCAAGGATGGCCAGACGGCCATGAGCATTCACGTGGTGCAGGGCGAGCGCGACCTGGTGGCGGATTCCCGTTCGCTGGCGCGCTTCGAACTGCGCGGCATTCCGCCCATGGTGGCCGGCGCCGCGCGTATCCGCGTGACCTTCCAGGTGGATGCGGACGGCTTGCTCAGCGTTACCGCGCGCGAGCAGAGCCAGGGCGTGGAGGCGATGGTGTCGGTCAAGCCGTCTTACGGTCTGTCCGATGACGAGATCGCGCAGATGCTGGCCGACAGCGTGGCGCAGGCTGATACCGACGCCAAGGCGCGCATGTTGCGCGAGCAGCAAGTCGACGCGCGCCAGCTGGTGGAATCGGTGCAGGCGGCGCTAGCCGTTGATGGCGACCTGCTGGAGCCGGAAGAACGCAAGCGGGTGGACGAGTGCCTGGAAGCCGCGATCGCGGCGCAGCAGGCCCAGGACGTGGACACGGTGACGCAAGCCGTGCAAGCGCTGTCCGCCGCGACCGACGACTTTGCCGCGCGCCGCATGGACCGCAGCATCCGCGCCGCGTTGGCCGGCCGCAAACTAGACGAAATCGCCTGATAAGAAGTTATGCCGAAACTGACTGTATTGCCTCATCCCGACTACTGTCCCGAAGGCGCGGTGATCGAAGATGCGCCCAAAGGCGTGTCGATCTGCCGCGTGCTGCTGGACAACCACATCGATATCGAGCACGCCTGCGAACTGTCGTGTGCCTGCACGACCTGTCATGTGGTGGTCAAGCAGGGTTATTCGTCGCTGGAAGACGCGACGGACGACGAGGAAGACCTGCTGGACAAGGCCTGGGGCCTGACCCCGACGTCGCGCCTGTCGTGCCAGGCGCTGGTGACCGACGCTGACCTGACAGTCGAGATTCCCAAGTACACGATCAATCACGCCAAAGAGGGCCATTGATGAAGTGGACCGACACCTACGAGATTGCGGCCGCGCTGTACGACGCGCATCCTGACGTCGACCCGAAGGAGCTGCGCTTCACGCAGCTGCGCGACTGGGTCATGGCTCTGCCGGGCTTCAGCGACGATCCCGCCCATTGCGGCGAGAAGATCCTGGAGGCCATTCAGATGGCCTGGATCGAAGAAGCCGACTGATTGCGGCTGCGCAAGGCGCTCCCTGTTGGGAGCGTTTTTTTTGGGCGCTGCCGCCATGCTGCGGACAGGCTCGAGCGCGGTCCTGCGTCTGACACGCCGTCGTCTCGTGGGCCACGGTATCATCGGGGATCCGTTTGTTTGACCTTTCCAGCCGAGTCTACCGATGCCCGCTGCCCAATTGCGTTTTGGCCTGGCCGCCAATCGTCTGCACCACGAAACCCCCGACGCTGCCTTGTTCACTTGGCTGCGTGCGTGCTCGTCCACCATCCGCGAGTTGGGTGTGCAGTTGCACACGGTCGGGCGCACCCATGATGCGATCGTGCGCGAAGGCATGCTGCAGGGCTATCCCGGCCTGATCCGCTATCCCTATGGCCGCGAGGGCGGCCTGATGAAGCTGGTGGCGCGCGTGACCGAAGGGCGCGATGGGCAGGCGCCGTTTGACGGCGCGATCTACCTGATTGATCCCGTCGACCCGTCGTCGATTTTTCCCGAAGCGCTGGCGCTCAAGCGGCAGTGCATCACGCACGGCCGTCCGTTCATCTCGACGTTGGCTGGCGCCATCGAATGGATGGAAGTTGAACGCATCCACGCCGGGCTGGCGCCGGACGCGTCGGCGTCGCGCCACTTCAATTTCTCGGGTCAGACGCTGGCGATGATCGCCCACGATGCGCTCAAGGACGAAATGGTGGCGTTTGCCAGCGAGCATTTCGATGTGCTTTCGCGCTTTGCGCGGCGCGTGGCCACCGGCACGACGGGTGGCCGGCTGAATGAGCTGGCCTGGTCGCGCGGCTGGCCCAAGGACACGCCGTGGGTGCATCGTTACCTGAGCGGACCCCTGGGTGGCGATGCGCAGATCGCGGAACTGGTGCTTGAGCATCAGTGCCAGCGCGTCATCTTTTTCGAAGACCCCCATGTCGCGCGCCAGCACGAGGCCGACATCCAGTTGCTGGAACGCGCGGTGCGGGTGGTGACCGAGTCGGCCACGTGCGCGACGTCGCCCACGGTCGCGCGGCGCTGGGCGCAAGCGGTCGAAAAGCGGATCGTCTGAGCGCTACGCGCGCGCCGCGGCAGGCCCTGCGTCCGTGATGATGCGGGCGACGCGGTCCGCGACGGCTACCGCCGCCATCGACAGCGGCAGCACATCCGAACGGCACAGGAAGACCGGACGGGTCAGCCGGGGCCGGCTGATCCGCCGCAATTGCACCAGGCCGCGTTCGGCCTCCTGGCGCACCGCCTCAAACGACAGGATCGTATGGGCGACGCCGGCCTGCGCCAGCTCGATCAGCTGCGGGATGGCGTTGGCTTCGGCAATGACCCGAAATGCAACCTGTTCGCGCTGCTGGTATTGATCGAGCAAGCGGCGCAGGCTGTGCGGATTGCCCGGCAGCACCAGCGGCAACGCGGACAGGGCGCGCAAGCTGATGGACGGCAGTGCAGCCAGCTCCGATGACGCGCGTTTAGCTTGTTTAGCGTGTTTTGCCACGGGCGGCGAAACGACCACCAGTTCCTCGTCGATCAGATGCTGAAAACGCAGATCGACGGACGCCTCATCGCTGAATGTCAGTCCCAGATCGGCGTGGCCTGAGCTGACAAAGCCGGGGATATAGCCCGTGCTGGATTCGATGATCTTCAAGTAGACGCCCGGCCAATGGGCAAGGCTGAACCGCAGCAACGGCACGGTCAGCATCTTTGCCATGGACATCGACATGGCCAGCGACACCGTGCCGCGCGGGGCGCTGAGGTCTTCTCGCACGTCCGCGCGCGCCGCATCGATGCGGCCGAGGATTTCGCGCGCGTGCGCCAAGAGGCGCGTGCCCGCTGCGGTGGGCGTGACGCCGCGGGCGCTGCGATAGAGCAGCACGACGCCCAGGTCTTCCTCCAGGTTACGGATCTGCAAACTGAGCGCAGGCTGGGCCACATGCAGCGCCGCCGCGGCGCGGCTGATCGAACCCGTTGACACCACCGCGACAAAGCACTGCATCGCGCGTATGGACATGGACATGAAGGGCTCCGGAAAGAGGCAGGCCATCATGTTTTTGTTATGGCCAGCATATTTAAACGGTATTTCTAATATAGCAATCCGCTTCCGATAATGAGCGTCATCCAAGAAGAACCACAGGAGACGTCATGACACTCAACAAAATTTTTGCCGCCTGCCTCGCTTGCTCGGCACTGTCCGCGCCCGCGTTTGCGGATGCGTGGCCGTCCAAGCCCATCACGCTGGTCGTGCCGTTTTCGGCGGGCGGGCCGACGGATTTCATCGCGCGGCTGGTGGCCGAGCCGCTGTCGCACGAACTGGGGCAGCAGGTCATCGTGCAGAACAAGCCGGGTGCGAGCGGCAATGTGGGCTATCAGAGCGTGCTCAATGGTCCGGCCGACGGCTACACGCTGATGCACAACACGGTGGCCATGCAGGCCATCAATCCGCTGATGTATCCCAGCGCCAAGATGCATCCGTTGAAGGACTATGTGCCGGTCGGTACGACGGGCGCCATGCCGAACCTGCTGGTCGTGAACCCCGAGCGCACCCCCGTCAATACGCTGGCCGAATTGGTCGAGCGCGGTCGCAGCGCGCCGCATGGCCTGAGCTATGCGACGTTCGGGCCGGGTAGCTCGCCGCATGTGTACGGCGCGTCGCTGCAGAAGCTGGCCAACTTCCAGGCTGTGGGCGTGGCCTACAAGGGCAGCGCGAATGCGGTGACGGACGTAATCGGCGGTCAGGTCGATTTTCTGTTCGACAGCATGTCCACCAGCATCGGGCAGGTGCAAGGCGGCCGATTGAAGGCGCTGGCCATCACGTCGGCCGAACGATCGCCCCTGCTGCCGAACGTGCCGACGTTGAAGGAAGCGGGCTACCCCAGTCTGGATTTGAAGTTCTGGTTCTCGCTGCAGGCGCCCGCCGGCACGCCGGACGACGTGGTGCAGACGCTGCGCGCCGCGGTCGCAAAGGTGGTGGCCAGCGACGCGTATCGAAAAGCGATGCAGGAGCGCGGGGCCGAGGCCTTCCAGGTGGCGCCGTCGAAGCTGGATGACTTCTTCAAGCAGGAAACCGCGCAATGGACGCAGGCGGCGAACACCATTGGGCTGAAGGCGGAACAGTGACTACGGCAGGCGGGCATCGCATGACTCCATTGAAGAACATCACGGTCCTGGACCTGAGCAAGGTGCTGGCGGGGCCGCTTTGCGGGCAATATCTGGGCGAACTGGGCGCCCGCGTGATCAAGGTCGAGCCGGTGGGCACCGGGGACGATACGCGGGCGTGGCTGCCGCAGGATGCGGGAGAGTCCGCGACCTTTCTGGCCGTCAATCACAACAAGCGCAGCCTGGCAGTGGACCTGAAGACCGAGGCGGGGCGCGCCGTGGTGCATCGCCTGTCCGCTCAGGCCGACGTCGTGCTGCAGGGCTTTGGCGGTAAGACGGCCGCGCGTCTGGGCGTGGATTACGAGACGCTTGCCGGTATCAATCCGCGCCTCGTGTACTGCGAGATCTCGGGCTATGGCCGCGAGGGACCCATGGGCCAGGAGCCGGGCTATGACGTCATGCTGCAAGCCTTCAGCGGCATGATCAGCACGATGGGCGATCCGGGCGGAAATTTTGCGCGCGCCAGCTTTTCGCCGGTGGATCTGGGCACGGGATCGTTTGCGCTGAGCGGGATTCTGGCGGCGCTGCTCGAGCGCGGCCAGACGGGCAAGGGGCAGTACCTGGACGTGTCGCTGCTGGATACGTCGTTGGGTTTGATGTCCTACATGGCGCAGAACTATTGGCGCACGGGAAAGGTGCCGCGTCGCATGGGCACTGGGCATCCGGCCATGTGTCCTTACCAGGCCTTTCGCGCATCCGATGGCGACCTCATGCTGGGCGTGGGCAACGACGCGCAGTGGCAGCGTTTCTGCGCGGCGGCGAGTTTGCAGGACTACGTGACTGCGCCGGCGTTTGCGACCAATGCCGAACGCGTCCGCAACTTTGATGCGACGGTTGCCCTGGTGCAGTCCTGCATCGAGACGCGCACGGTGGCGCAATGGCTGGCACTGCTCAAGCCTGCGGGCATTGCCTGCTCCGCCATCCACACGCTGGACCAGGCGCTGGCCCATCCTCAGGTCGCGGCGCGCGAGCTGATCGTGACGAGCCAGCATCCAGTGCTGGGCGAGGTGCGTAACGTGGGCCTGCCCGTGCGCTTCGGCCGTCAGCCGCGCGTCGCCGCACGGCCCGCGCCGATGCTGGGCGAGCACAGCCGCGAGATCCTTGCGGAGCTGGGCTTTGAAGACGCTGAGATCGCAGCGATGCTGGCCCATGGCAGCGTGCAGCAACACGCCTCCAACGGAGATGCGAAATGAGTTCATTGCGTTATGAAGTCCTCGACGGCGTCGCGGAGATCCAGCTGTGCCATGCGCCCGTCAACGCGCTGGACGTGGACGTGTTGGACGCGCTGATCGGTGCGCTGGACGAGGCCAATGCGGACCCGTCCGTGCGCGCGGTGCTGCTGGCGAGCGGCCTGCCGGGACGGTTCTGCGCGGGGCTGGACATGAAGCAGCTGCTGCAAAGCACGCCGGCACGCGTGCGCGAATTGCTGACCCGGCTCTACATCAGGCTGTACGACGCGCAGTTCAATCTGACCAAGCCGTCGATATCCGTCGTGTCGGGCGCGGTGCGCGGCGGCGGCATGACGGTGGCGATTTCCAGCGACATGATCGTGGCCGCCGACACCGCGACATTCGGCTATCCGGAGATCGACGTGGGCGTGTTGCCCGCCATTCATTACGTGCATCTGCCGGCCATTGTGGGCAAGCACCGGGCGTTCGATCTGCTGTTCACGGGCCGTACCTTCGACGCGCAAGAGGCGCACACGATGGGCCTTGTGACGCGCGTGGCGCCGGAGGCCGAGCTGCTGGATCAGGCGCGCGCGCTGGCGCGGGCGCTGGCCGCAAAGCCCCCGCAAGTCCTGGCGATGGGGCGCCGCGCGTTCGTGTACAGCAACGACAACGAATACCGCCGCCGGGTGGCGACGGCGGTGGAGGTGTTTTGCAACGCCGCGGCCACGCCGGAAGCGCGCGAAGGCCTGAACGCGTTCGTGCAGAAGCGCGCGCCCGACTGGGCCAGCGTCGCCGAGACGCGCTAGCGCTATTGGCCGGTGAAACGGGGAGGGCGCTTTTCGCGGAATGCCGCGACGCCCTCCGCGAAGTCGGCCCGCGCGGCCGACTGCAGGAAACGTGCGGTTTCTTCGGCAAGCTGGGTCTCAAGCGGCGCATGGGCGGCACTGCGCAGCAGCGCCTTGGCGCCCGCGATGCCGTGCGGCGCGTGATGGGCGAGGCCCTGCGCATATGTCTGCGCCGACGCTGCCAGTTCGCCAGCCTGCGCGGTGCGTGTGATGATCCCCCAGGCCTGCGCCTCGTCGGCGGTGAAGGCGTCGTGCCGCAACAGCAGATCCAGTGCGCGCTTGGGGCCGGCGGCGCGGAGGAGGCCGTGCGTCATGCCGGCGTCGGGCGTGGCGCCGAGCTTCAGATAGGCCGTCATGAAGCGCGTGCCGGCCTCGGCGATGGCGAGGTCGCAAGCCAGGACCAGCGACAGGCCCGCGCCTGCCGCCACGCCGTGCACCTGCGCCAGCCAGACCTTGTCCATGCGCGGTATGCGCGCGACAAATTCATTGAGCGGCGTGAAGAGATCCGACAGGGTGGCGCGCACCGTCGCGGTGTCGCCCGTGAACATGCTGATGTCGCCGCCCGCGCAGAATGCCTTGCCCGCGCCGCGCAACAGCACGACCTTCACGGCATCGCGCGTGTCGAGCCATTGCGCGGCGCGCAGCAGGTCGCGAGCCATGGCGACATCGATGGCATTGAGCGCGTCCGCGCGGTTCAGCGTCAGGGTGGCGAGGGCGCCGTCAGTCTCGAGCAACAGCGTCTGGAACACCGGTGGTTCCTGGTTCATGGCGAGTCTCCGTTGTCGGGTAAATACCAACTTTCGATCAAAAAACCGCGATGCTATGGTCTGAACCGAGCGCTTGCTTGGTTGGGGTTTGAGCACGCTTAGCGTAACGCATAGAACGATTTTCCGGCGCTGTACTGGCGAAGGTAAAGACAGGTTCGTTGCATCACCTGCCTCGCAGGGTCGCCAGGTTCACCGTCGTAAAAAATGCCCGCCTCAGGCGGCAAAAAAACTTCGCATCAAAAGCGGGGAGACAAATGGTGGATCAGTCCGACAGGCCTGCGTTGCTGGAGGCCGAGGGGGTGACGCTGGCGTTCGGCGGGGTGAAGGCGCTCACCAATGTGGGCTTTCGCGTCGCGCCCGGTTCCATCACCACGGTTATCGGCCCGAACGGCGCCGGCAAGACCTCGCTGTTCAACACGATCTCGGGTTTCTACAAGCCAGCCGCCGGGCGCATCCGCTTCGAGGGCCGCGACATCACGCGCGTGCATGCGCCGGAACGCGCCAAGCTTGGCCTGGCGCGCAGCTTCCAGAACATTGCGCTGTTCCGCGGCATGACGGTGCTGGACAACATCAAGCTGGGCCGCCACGCGCATCTGCGCACCAACGTGCTGGATGCGCTGTTCTACCTGGGCCGCGCGCGCCGCGAGGAGATGGCGCTGCGGGCGGACATCGAAGAACGCATCATCGACTTTCTTGAGATCGACCATATCCGCCACGCGCCGGTCGCGGCGTTGTCTTACGGGCTGCAAAAGCGGGTGGAACTGGCGCGGGCGCTGGCAATGCAGCCCAAGGTGCTGATGCTGGACGAGCCCGTGGCCGGCATGAACCGCGAAGAGACGGACGACATGGCGCGCTTCATCCTGGACGCGCGCTCCGAGTGGGGCGTGACGGTGCTGATGGTGGAGCACGACATGGGCATGGTGATGGACCTGTCGGACCACGTCGTGGTGCTGAATTTCGGGCAGGTGATCGCCCACGGCACGCCGGCGCAGGTGCAGGCCAACCCCGAGGTCGTCAAGGCATATCTTGGCGCGGGCGACGTGGGCGATCTGCGCCGACGGCTGCGGGAGGCGGCCTGATGGACTGGCTGTTCCTGCTGGAGGTGTCGCTGGCCGGGCTGGGCAGCGGCGGCCTGTATGCCCTGGCCGCGCTGGCCTTTGTGATCGTGTACAAGGCGACCCGGGTGGTCAACATCGCCATCGGCGAGTTCCTGATGCTGGGCGCGTACGTGTTCTACGCGTTCGCGACAGGCATGCAATGGCCCATCTGGCTGGCCATTGTGGGCGCGGTCGTCGTGTCCGGTGCGCTGGGCGCGGTCGTCGAGCGCCTGACCATCCGGCCAATGCTGGGCGAGTCGCCGATCTCCGTCTTCATGATCACCGTGGGCCTGGCGTCGATTCTGGTGGGCGCGGTCGAACTCATCTGGACGGCAGACCAGCGGCGCCTGCCGGAATTCATGCCGCGCGCGCCCGTCATGGTGGGCGAAGCGTTCGTGGCCCCCAAGGTGTTTTATGGCTTCTGGGTGGCGGTGGTGCTGGCGCTGCTGGTGCTGGTGGTGTTCCGTTACTGGCGCGGCGGGGTGGCTCTGCGCGCGACCGCGTCGGATCAGGGCGCGGCCTATGCCATGGGGATCAACGTGCCGCGCGTGTTTTCGCTGGCGTGGGTGGCGGCGGGCGCCATCGCCGCGGTGTCCGGCGTGATCGTGGGTGCGATCGGCGGCATCTCGTCGTCGATGGGCGTGTTCGGGCTGTCGGTGCTGGTGGTGGTGATCGTGGGCGGCCTGGACAGCGTTGCAGGCGCGCTGGTCGGCGGCATCTTCATCGGCTTGCTGGAAGCGTGGGCCGGCGCCTATCTGGGGGGCGAGTACAAGCTGCTGGCCACGTTTGTCGTGCTGGTGGTCGTGCTGATGGCAAGGCCCTATGGCCTGTTCGGCACCCGTGAAATCGAGAGGCTTTGAACCATGCGCATCGCGACCGCCAAGCAGACCTACCTGGCCGACGAGGCGCTTTTCGACACGCGCACGCAGCACGTGTGGCTGGCGCTGCTGGCGGCCTCGCTGGTGCTGTTTCCCTTCATGGCGAACGCCTATTGGCTCTACCTGGCGTGTCTGGTCGCGATCAACATCGCCAGCGCGACGGGGCTGAACATCCTGACTGGCTACACCGGGCTGGTCAGCTTGGGCCAGGCGGCGTTCATGGGCCTGGGCGCATACACCGTGGCGGTGATGGAACTGCACTTGGGCACGCCGGTTCTCGTCAACCTGCTGGCCGGCGGCATCGTCGCCATGCTGGGCGGGCTGCTGGTCGGCATTCCGTCGTTGCGGGTGAAGGGACTGTACCTGGCGATCTCGACGATCGCCGCGTCCTTCATCGCGCACTTCATCTTTGCAAACTGGCAGTTCACGGGCGGCACAAGCGGACTGCAGGTGCCGCCGGCACGTGTGCTGGGCATGGACCTGGACACCTCGTTCAAGATCTATTGGCTGATCGTGCCGGTGACGGTGCTGATGGTGCTGGGCGCGGCCAATCTGTTCCGCACCCGCATCGGCCGGGCATTCATCGCGATCCGCGACCGCGACATTTCCGCCGAGGTGCTGGGCATCCGGCTCTTGCGCTACAAGCTGCTGTCATTCGGCCTTTCCTCGTTCTACGCGGGCGTGGCGGGCGGCCTGTGGGCTTACTTTTTCCGAGTCGTCACGCCCGAGAGCTTTCCGCTCATCATGTCGATCTTCTTTCTGGCGGCGATCATCGTGGGGGGCATGGGCTCGATTCTGGGATCCATCCTGGGCGCCATCTTCATGACGATGGTGCCCGAGTTCCTGAAGCTGGTCGTCGGCTGGCTGCCGGTGGGCGGTGATGCTCTGCGCCTGATATCGCCGGTGCGCACCATTGTTTTCGGCCTGCTGATCGTGGGCTTCCTGATCTTCGAGCCGCACGGGCTCGCGGAAATCTGGCGGCGCGTGCGCCGATTCTTTCACCTCTGGCCTTTTCGCACGTAGCGCGATGCGTGCGGCGTGACGGCGGCCACCTATAAGACCCAGGAGACAAACCATGAAGCGCATCCGGATAGGCAGCGGTTTATCGAGATTGTTGGCCCCGTTGGGCCTGGCGGCGGCATTGGCGGCGGCGCCCGCCGCGCAGGCGGCCGAAGACCTGGTGCTGGGCGGCTCGATTCCGCTGAGCGGCGTATTCGCCTTTGCCGGGCAGGGCATCCACGCCGGGATCACGGACTACGTGAAGATCATCAACGACCAGGGCGGCATCAAGGGCCGCAAGCTGCGCTACGTGCCGGAGGACACCGCGTACAAGGTGGACGCGTCGGTGGCGGCGTTCAAGAAGATCACCAGCCAGAACAAGGTGAACTTCTATTACGGCGATTCGACCGGCTTTTCCAAGACCATCAATGCCGAGCTGAACCGTACGGGCGACATCCTGATGACGGGCGCGTCCTTTGCGACCGAGCTGAACGACCCGGCCAAGTATCCCGCCCAGTTCATGCTGGGGCCGGACTACACCGAGATGTTCGGCATCCTGCTGCGCTACATCGCCAAGGAGCAGCCGGGCGCCAAGGTGGCGTTCGTGTATTCGGACACGGAGTTCGGGCGCGATCCGATCGCCAGTTCGCGCGCGGTGGCCGAGAAGCTGGGCCTGAAGGTGGCGACCGAGATCATGACGCCGCCGGGCAGCGTGGACGTGTCGACCGAGGTCATCAAGCTGCGCCGTGCGGATCCGGACTTCACCATCTTCCATGGCTACGTGCTGGCGCCGATTCCCGAGTTCGTGGGGCAGGGCAAGCGCATGGGGCTGAAGACGCGCTACATGGGCACGTTCTGGACGATGGACAACTCGACCGTGATGCAGATGGGCGAGGATGCCGAGGGCTTCATGGGCGTGATGCCGTACCGCTATTACTACGACCAGGCGGCCGACGCGCCGATGCTGAAGAAAATCCGTGAAATGCGGCCGCAGTATCAGAGCACGGGATACATGCAGGGCTTTCTGGCCGCCATGCTGTTCTCTGAGGTGGCCAAGCGCACGCTGGACGCCGGCAAGGAGCTGACCGCCGCCAACATGAAGGCCTCGCTGGACGGCATCAAGGACTTCGATACGGGCGGGCTGATCGGCGTGCCGATCTCCATTAAGGGCAACTCGATCCCCGTGGGCCGGATCTATCGCGCGGACGTGAAGCAGAAGCAGATGGTGCCGGCGTCCGATTGGATCGTGCTCAAGTGAGGCAGCCGTGAATCCGGGACATGACGCGCGGGGACCTGACGTGCGAGCGGGCACGAACGCCGCGGCGCCGCCCAAGGCGGTGCTCGACATCAACAACATCGAGGTCGTCTACAACAAGGCGGTGCAGGTGCTGCGCGGCTTGTCCCTGTCGGTACCGGCCGGCAGTATCGTGGCGCTCTTGGGAAGCAACGGCGCCGGCAAGTCCACCACGCTCAAGGCCGTCTCGGGTCTGCTGGATCTGGAGGACGGCGAGCTGGTGCGCGGCCAGATCGTATTCGGTGGCGGCGACACGGCGGGCATCAAGCCGCAGAACCTGGTGCGGTCCGGTCTGGCGCACGTGATGGAAGGGCGGCGCGTGTTCGAGGACCTGACCGTGGAAGAGAACCTGGTGGCGGCGACGTATGCGCTGACAGGGCGGCCGGCTGCGCGCGCGGACTTCGATCTGGTCTACGGCTATTTCCCGCGGCTTTTCGAACGGCGGCGCGGGCTGGCCGGTTATCTGTCCGGCGGCGAGCAGCAGATGCTGGCGATCGGCCGCGCGCTGATCGCCCAGCCCACGTTGATGCTGCTGGACGAGCCGTCGCTAGGCCTGTCGCCGATGCTGGTCGAAAGCATTTTTTCGATCATTGCGCGCATCAATATCGAACAGGGGGTGTCGATGTTGCTGGTGGAGCAGAACGCGTCCGTGGCGCTGGCGGTGGCGCATTACGGCTACATCATGGAGACCGGCAAGGTGGTGATCGACGGGTCTGCCGACAAGCTGGCGGCCGACCCCGACGTGCGCGAGTTCTATCTGGGCATCGGCGGCTCGGGCGAGGCTCGGGGCTTTCGCGATATCAAGCACTACAAGCGCCGCAAGCGCTGGCTGTCATGACGAACGCGCATACCGATCCCGGCGGCTGGCCGCTGCTGACGCTGCCGCAGATGCTGCGCGAGCAGGCGCGACGGCAGCCATCCGCCGTTGCGATCCGGCAAAAGGACTTTGGGATCTGGAAGCCCCTGACGTGGGATCAATACTGGCAGCGCGCCTGCCGGGTCGGCCTGGGACTGCGCGCGCTGGGGCTGAGCGTGGGCGGCCGGGTCGCCATCGTGTCGGACAACCGGGTGGAGTGGCTGTTGACGCAGATGGGCGCTTGCGCGGCCGGCGGCGTGGCGGTAGGGGTCTATTCCACCAGTCCGGCCGAGGAAATGGGCTACGTGCTGGCGCATGCGGACGTCGAACTGGTTGTGTGTGAAGACCAGGAACAGACCGACAAGGTGCTGCAGGTGGCGGACAGGCTGGCGCGCTTGCGCCGCATCGTGGTGATCGAGACGAAAGGCCTGCGTTCGTATGCGGCCGCGGACCGCGCGCGCATTGTGACATTTGCGGAGGTCGAGGCCGATGGCGGCCAGCGCGAAGCCGTGGAACTGGCCGCGCTGAATGCCATGCTGGACGGCCAGTGCCTGGACGACACCGGACTGATGATCTACACGTCCGGGTCGACCGGCAAGCCCAAGGGCGCGATGCTGAGCTACCGCAACATGCGCGGCGTGGCGCCCGGGATTGCCGATCGCGTGTCGATGGATGCGTCCAGCGTGCACCTGTCGTACCTGCCGCTGTGCCACGTTGCCGAGCAGATGCTGTCCACGTTCGTGCCGATCTACCTGGGTTCGCAGGTGAATTTTGGCGAGTCGCTGCGCACCGTGCAGGAAGACCTGCGCGAAGTCGCGCCGACGATCTTCCTGGGCGTGCCCCGCATCTGGGAAAAGCTGCATGCCGCGATCTCCATCAAGATGCAGGAGGCCGGCCCGGTGCAGCGTTGGCTGTACGGCCGCGCGCTGGTGCAATGCGCGCCGTTCCTGGAAAAATCGCCCGCGCAGTACCGGCTGGGCGAACGCCTGACGCACTGGCTGTGGTACTGGCTGGTGTTGCGCGCGCTGCAGAACTTCATCGGGCTGCGGCGCGTGCGGGTGGCAATGACGGGCGCCGCTCCCATACCGCCAGACGTCGTGCGCTACTTTCGCACGCTGGGCGTGCCGCTGGTCGAGGTATACGGCCTGACGGAGTCGACGGGGATGATCTTTGGCCAGCATCCCGACCGCGTGAAGGTGGGCACGGTGGGCGAGCCGATCCTTGGCGTGGAATGGAAAATCGGCGATGCCGGCGAGCTGCTCGTGCGCGGCGACATGGTGTTCCAGGGCTACTACAAGAACCCGGAGGCGACGGCCGAGGCGACGCGCGACGGCTGGCTGCACACGGGCGATGTCGTGGCGCAGGACGGGGCACGCGTGCGCATCGTGGACCGGCTCAAGGACATCATGATCACGGCGGGCGGCAAGAACCTGACGCCGTCGGAAATCGAGAACGCGGTCAAGGGCAGCCCGTACGTCAAGGAATGCATCGTCATCGCGGACGGCAGGAAGTACGTGTCCGCGCTGATCCAGCTGGAGTTCGACACGGTGGGCAAATGGGCCGAATCGCGGCGCATCGCATTCACGCATTTCCGGTCTCTGGCCGAATGCCCGCAGGTGCGCGAACTGGTGCAGCAAGAGGTCGCGCGGGCCAATGCCGGGCTGGCGCCGGTGTCGCAGATCAAGCGCTTTCATCTGCTGACCAAGGAACTGGACCACGACGACGGCGAAGTGACGGCGACGATGAAGGTGCGGCGCGCCAGCATCTACCGCGCTTACGCCAACGAAATCGAAACGCTCTACGTTGAGGAGACGACGGCATGAACCAAGCCGTGATCCTGGAAGCCGTGCGCACGCCGTTCGGGCGGCGCGGTGGATGGTGGGCGCAGACGCGGCCGGACGCGCTGCTGGCCGAGACTGTGCAGGGCCTGCTGACGCGCGCGGGACTGCCGGGCGGCAAGGTCGAGGATCTGATTGCCGGCTGCGTCAGCCAGGCGGGCGAGCAGGGCGCCAACATCGGCAGGCTGGCCGCGATGCTAGCCGGGCTGCCGGAGAGCGTGCCCGGCGTGGCGCTCAACCGGATGTGCGGGTCCAGCCAGCAGGCCGTGCATTTCGGCGCACAGGCCATCGCCGCGGGCGACATGCGGTACGTGGTCGCGGGCGGTGTCGAGAGCATGAGCCGCGTGCCCATGTTCCTGGACGTCACGCTTGGCCAGACGGAATTCCGCGGCTTTGAATCGCTGAACCCGGCGCTGCTGGCGCGATATCCGCTGATCCATCAGATCGAAAGCGCGGAACGTATCGCCAGCCATTGGGGACTGTCGCAGGCCGAGATGGATCAGTGGGCGCGGGAGAGCCACGCGCGTGCCTGGGCGGCTGCCAGCGCCGGACTGCATGCGGAGCTGCTGCCCGGCACGCCGGCGCTGCGCGACGAGGGTATCCGCGAGACCACGGACTCGGCCCGCATGGCGGCCATGGCGCCGGCGTTGCGGCAGCCGGGTCAGGGCGGCGTCACCGCCGCCAATGCGAGCCAGCTCGCCGACGGCGCGGCGGCGGTGCTGCTGGCCGACAAGGATACGGCCCTGGCCGACGGCTTGCGGCCCCGGGCGCGATTCCTGGCGCGGGTGGTGCTGGGGTCGGATCCGGTGATGCAACTGACGGGCGTGATCCCGGCGGCGCGGCAGGCGCTGTCCCGCGCGGGCCTGGCGCTGGAGGACATCGACTGGATCGAGATCAACGAGGCCTTTGCAAGTGTGGTGCTGGCGTGGCAGCGCGAACTGGGCGCCGACCTGGCGCGCGTGAATCCGTGGGGCGGCGCGATCGCGCATGGCCATCCGCTGGGCGCCACGGGCGCGGGTTTGATGGCCAAGATGCTGGCGGGGCTGGAGGCCACCGAAGGAGAATTGGGCATGCAGCTCATGTGCATCGGCCACGGCATGGCGACTGCGACCATCATCCAGAGGGTTTGACACGCCATGGACAAGACCGGGACCGCCGCGCCGCGGGACGATGGCGCGGAGACCGAGCGGCGCCGGGAACTGGTCCTGGCGGCCGGAAGGCTCTTCAGCAAGCGGGGTTACGAACGCACTACGGTCCGCGAGCTAGCCAAGGCCGTGGGGCTGCAGTCGGGCAGCCTTTTCCATCACTTTCGCAGCAAGGAGGAAATCCTGGTCGCCGTCATGAATAACGGCATCCAGGAAGTGATCGACCTGGGCGGCAAGGCGCTGGCCAGCTATGTCGAGCCGGAGGACCGCCTGGCGGCGCTGTTCCGCGTGCACATGTGGAGCATGCTGCACGGCGCGGGCGGGGATGCAATGAACGCACTGGTGTACGAATGGCGCAGCCTGTCTGCGCCCAGCCAGGCCGCGGTGAAGGTCCTGAGCGACCGCTACGAGGCGATGTGGCAGTCGGTGGTGGCGGGGGCGGTGGAAGCGGGGTTGCTGCGCGGCGATGCGCGCGTCATCAAGCGATGCGTGCTGGGCGCGATGAACCTGACGGTGCAGTGGTACAAGCCGGGCGGGCGTCTGGCGCCCGCCGCGTTCATCGACGCGATGCTGCAGGCGTCATTGCCGGCGCTGCCGGCGAACGCGGGCAGGTGGCCGGTGGACCCTAACCCCGCCGCTTGAGGAACGCACCCACGGCGCAGGCAACGGACAGTGCGAGCAGCGCGGCCGCGACGGGCAGCAGGAAATCGGCTTCGCCGTGATACCCGCCACCGGTGACACCGCCGGCCACGCCGCCCATCCAGAGCAGGGCAGTCAGGATGGCGGCGATCAGCGAAATGGCGGTGGCCACGCACAGCACGATGAATACCGGCCGGCGCGCGGGGACGGTCCGGTAGGGAGCGCCCGGCTGGATGCGGCGGGGTTGCTTGATCCAGTAGACCAGCCCCGCCACGACCAGCAACAGCATCAGGATCTTGAAGATCATGACGCGCGCCGACGATCAGTCTTCACGGCGCAGATGCGGGAAGAGGATGACGTCTCGGATGCTCGGGCTGTCGGTCAGCAGCATGACCAGACGGTCGATGCCGATGCCGCAGCCGCCTGTCGGGGGCATGCCGTATTCCAGGGCGCGGATGTAGTCCGCGTCGTAGAACATGGCTTCTTCGTCGCCGGCGTCCTTGGCTTCGACTTGCGAGCGGAAGCGTTCGGCCTGGTCTTCGGGGTCGTTCAGTTCCGAGAAGCCGTTGGCGATTTCGCGGCCGGTCATGAAGAGCTCGAAGCGCTCGGTGATGCCTTCGCGCGAATCGGAGGCGCGTGCCAGCGGCGAGACTTCGACCGGGTAGTCGATGATGTAGGTGGGGTTCCAGAGCTTGGCTTCGGCGGTCTCTTCGAACAGCGCCAGTTGCAGCGCGCCCAGGCCGGCGCGCGAGAGCACGGGGCCGTCGGCGTCGGCGCCAAGCTTCTTCAGTTCGGCGCGCACGAAGGCCGGGTCATCCAGCTGGGCCTGCGTGTAGCCGTCGGCGTACTTGAGGATGGCTTCGCAGATGGTCAGGCGATCGAAGGGCTTGGACAGGTCCAGCTCGCGTTCCTGGTAGGTCAGGACGGCACTGCCGCAGGCCGAGATGGCAGCCTGGCGGATCAGCTCTTCAGTGAAGTCCATGAGCCAGCGGTAGTCCGCGAAGGCTGCGTAGAACTCCATCATCGTGAATTCGGGATTGTGACGCGGGCTGACGCCTTCGTTGCGGAAATTGCGGTTGACTTCGAACACGCGTTCGAAGCCGCCCACGATCAGGCGCTTGAGATAGAGCTCGGGTGCGATACGCAGGAACATTTCCATGTCCAGCGCGTTGTGGTGCGTGACAAACGGCTTGGCCGCCGCGCCGCCCGGGATCGGGTGCAGCATGGGCGTTTCGACTTCAAGGAAGCCCGCGTTCAGCATGAACTGGCGGATGCTGCCCACGGCCTTGCTGCGCGCTTCGAACGTGCGGCGCGTGGCGTCGGTCATGATGAGGTCGACATAGCGCTGGCGGTAGCGCAGTTCCTGGTCGGCGACGCCGTGGAACTTGTCGGGCAGCGGGCGCAGCGACTTGGACAAGAGGCGCGCCGAGGCGGCGTGCACCGAGAGTTCGCCCTTGTTGGTCTTGAAGACCGACCCTTCGATCGCGATGATGTCGCCGATGTCCCATTGCTTGAATGCGGCGTAGACGTCTTCGCCGAGCGTGCCGCGGTCCAGGTAGATCTGGATGCGGCCGGTGCTGTCCTGCAGCGTGGCGAAGCTGGCCTTGCCCATGACGCGCTTGAGCATCATGCGGCCGGCGACCTTGACGGTGACGGCGGCGGCGGCCAGGGCTTCCTGCTCCTCGCCGTCGTACTTGTCATGCAGGGCCGCGGCGCGGGCGTCCGGGACGAAATCGTTGGGGTACGCGACCCCGGTTTCGCGCAGTTTGGCCAGCTTGGCGCGCCGTTCGGCGATCAAGCGGTTTTCATCCTGGGCGGGAGCCGGAGTGGTCGAGTGGTCGGTCATGGTCGGGGGATCAGTCGTAATTGCGGATGTCGTCGATTTCGGTCGTGCCGAAATCTTCGCGATCCAGGTAGGCGAGGATGCGGGAGGCTACGTTGGCGGGCGAGGACAGCTTGCCGGTGGCATGGAAGTCCTGGAACTTGGCCAGCGCGGGGAAGCTGTCGACGGAGCTGGCGCGGATGGCGGCCTGCATGTCGGTGTCGACGATGCCGGGGGCCAGCGCGACGATGCGCGCGCCGTCGGCGCCTTGTTCCTGCTTGACGACGCGGGCGTGCATGTCGAGCGCGGCCTTGGTCGCGCAGTACACGCCCCAGCCGGCGTTCGGGTTGCGGCCCGCGCCGGAGGAGATGTTCAGCACGCGCCGGTCGGCCTTGATGTCGGCCACGGCGGCGAGGAACCGTGCCGTGAGCAGCATGACGGCGGTGACGTTCAGGTTGAAGGCGGCGGTGATGGCAGCGCCGTCGGTGAGTTCGTCGGTGCGAGCCACGGGATGCACGGTGCCCGCGTTGTTGATCAGCAGATAGCGCTTGGCGTCGCGCGGGAGCGCGGCGCAGATGCGTTCGGCCGCGGATTCGGCCGCTTTCAGGTCCGAGAGGTCCACGGACAGTTGATCCAGCTGCACATCCTGCGAGCGCGCGTGGGCGGTGAGCTCGGGGTCTTCGCGGCGCGCCAGGGTGATGAGGCGGGTGCCGGGTTTGACCAGGCCGCGCGCCATGGCGGCGCCGATGCCGCGCGAAGCGCCGGTGAGAATTGCAATGGTGTCGGACATTCGTGGACCTCTGGGTGCGTGAAAGCGGGAAGAATCGCGGAACTTAGACGTTTTGCTTCAGGCTGGCCTGGATGAAGGGATCCAGGTCGCCGTCCAGCACCTTCTGCGTGTTGGAGATTTCGACGTTCGTGCGCAGGTCCTTGATGCGGCTTTGGTCCAGCACGTACGAACGGATCTGGTGGCCCCAACCCACGTCGGTCTTGGAGTCTTCCAGCTTCTGCTGCTCGGCCATGCGGTTGCGCATTTCGAGTTCGTAGAGCTTGGACTTCAGCATCTGCATGGCTTCGGCGCGGTTGCGGTGCTGCGAACGGTCGTTCTGGCACTGCACGACGATGCCGGTGGGGATGTGCGTCAGACGCACGGCCGAGTCGGTCTTGTTGATGTGCTGGCCGCCCGCGCCCGAGGCGCGGTAGGTGTCGACGCGCAGGTCGGCGGGGTTCACTTCGACCTCGAAGGAATCGTCGACTTCCGGATACACGAAGACGCTGGCGAACGACGTGTGGCGGCCGCCCGACGAGTCGAAGGGGCTCTTGCGGACCAGGCGGTGCACGCCGGTTTCGGTGCGGAGGTAGCCGAAGGCGTAGTCGCCTTCGATCTTGATCGTGGCCGATTTGATGCCCGCGACTTCGCCGTCGGATTCTTCAAGGATCTCGGCCTTGAATCCCTTGCGTTCGGCGTACTTGAGGTACTGGCGCAGCAGCATCGACGCCCAGTCCTGCGCTTCCGTGCCGCCCGCGCCTGCCTGGATGTCCAGGAAGCAGTTCAGGGGATCGGCCGGATTGGAGAACATGCGGCGGAATTCCAGGGCTTCGAGCTTTTCCTGGAATTCGTTGGCATCCAGTTCGATCGCTTCGAGGGTGTCGCCGTCATCGTCGGCGGCGGCCATTTCGAAGAGTTCCTGGGAATCGGCCACGCCGGCGCCCAGGCTCGTGAGCGTTTCCACCACGACCTCGAGCGATTTCTTTTCACGGCCCAGATCCTGGGCGTGCTTGGGGTCGTTCCAGACGGCCGGGTCTTCGAGTTCGGCGTTTACGACGTGGAGGCGTTCAGCTTTGGCATCGTAGTCAAAGATACCTCCGTAGAGCCTGTTCGCGCTCCGCGTAGTCGGCGAGGCGGGCTGCGAGCTGGTTCTGACGTTCGGCTTCCATGATTGATCCTGTCTGATGACTTTTGTGCGAAACCTGGCATTTTACCGTGGATGGACCGACTGCGCGGGCGCGCGGCGGCAGACGGGGGCCGGGTCCGATTTCCAGCGTTTGGTGGCACGCAATTGGAGTTGTTCAGTTTTTTGTCAACCCGGCCGCTCTAGGCTTGCCGGGTGGCCGTCGTGTCCCCGTTTGGGGAGGATGGACCGCGCTGACGCCGGCCCCGTGCCGGCCTATCCCGCCAGAGGAATGGAGACAGAGATGGAAAACACGATGCCCCCCGGGGTCTCGCCGGCGCTTGACGCCAGTGAAGAGGACCGGATCTACCGCAAGGTGGGCTGGCGGCTGGTGCCGCTGCTGGTGGTCTGCTATGTCGTGGCGTACCTGGACCGCGTCAACGTGGGGTTCGCCAAGCTGCAGATGCTGCAGGAGCTGCAGTTCAGCGAGACGGTGTACGGGCTGGGCGCCGGTATTTTCTTCATCGGCTACTTCATCTTCGAGATTCCCAGCAACATCATCCTGCACAAGGTGGGAGCGCGGATCTGGATTGCGCGGATCATGATCACGTGGGGCATCATCTCGGCCTGCATGATGTTCGTGACCAGCGTGCACATGTTCTATTTCCTGCGCTTTCTGCTCGGCGCGGCGGAGGCTGGGTTCTTTCCCGGCATCATCCTGTATCTGACCTATTGGTATCCGGCGGCCCGGCGCGGGCGCATCACGACGTTCTTCATGACCGCCGTGCCCATGTCCGGCCTGATCGGCGGCCCGATCTCGGGATGGATCATGGCGACCTTCCACGGCGACCACGGCCTGTCGGGCTGGCAATGGCTGTTCCTTCTGGAGGGAATTCCGTCGGTGGTGATTGGCGTGCTGGTGCTGATCTATCTGGATGACCGCATCAACAAAGCGAAGTGGCTGACGGCCAACGAAAAGGCCGTGCTGATCCGCAATATCGCGGCCGAGGAGCAGCAGAAGGAGGATCCGCCGATCCGCGCCGCGCTGACCAAGCCGCGCGTGTGGGCGATGGCGCTGATCTATTTCTCGTTCGTGATGGGCCTGTACGGGGTGGGGTTCTGGATGCCGAGCCTCATCAAGAACACCGGGGTGCAAAGTCCGCTGGCGATCGGGCTGTTGACGGCGGTGCCGAATCTGTTTGCCGTGATCGGCATGATTCTGATCTCGCGCAATTCCGACCGGCAGCGCGAGCGCCGCTGGCACGTGGCCTTGCCGGCGCTGTTCGGCGCGGTGGGGCTATTCCTGTCGGCGCTGTGGAGCGGCAATACGGTGTTGGCGATTTTGGCGCTGACGGTGGCCAACATCGGCATCTGCACGGTGCTGCCGCTGTTCTGGAGTCTGCCGACGGCGCTCTTGGGTGGCACGGCGGCCGCCGCGGGTATTGCGCTGATCAATTCGGTGGGGAACCTGGCGGGCTTCGTCAGCCCGTATCTGGTGGGCTGGCTGAAGGATCTGACCGGCACCACGAATACGGGGCTGTACATGCTGGCCGGCTGCCTGGTGGTGGGCGCGCTGGTGGCGCTGGCGCAGCCGGCGAAGCTGGTGAACAAGTAACGCTGCTGGGTGGCGGTGTCCCATAAGGTGTCTGACACCCTGGGCAGAGGCGCGTCGGCTTGAGCCGGCGTCTCAGAGGGTGTCAGATACCTTTTTGAAGTAGCGCTGCTGGTGGACGGTGTCTCATAAGGTGTCTGACACCCTGGGGAGAGGCGCGTCGGCTTGAGCCGGCGTCTCAGAGGGTGTCAGACGGTGGACGGTGTCTCATAAGGTGTCTGACACCCTGGGCAGAGGCGCGTCGGGCTTGAGTCAGCGTCTCAGAGGGTGTCAGACACCTTTTTGAAGTARCGCTGYTGGTGGACGGTGTCTCATAAGGTGTCTGACACCCTGGGCAGAGGCGCGTCGGCTTGAGCCGGCGTCTCAGAGGGTGTCAGACACCTTTTTGAAGTARCGCTGCTGGTGGACGGTGTCTCATAAGGTGTCTGACACCCTGGGGAAGAGGCGCGTCGGCTTGAGTCAGCGTCTCGGAGGGTGTCAGACACCTTCAAGCGCCGACGGTGCCCAAGTGTCAGACACCGTCGTGCTTTAGCCGGCGTGTTCGATTACCAGTTGCACCGACACCATGCCGTTCCACACGTTCTGTTCCAGACGGTACGCCGCCTGGATGTGTTCCGGCAGAGACTGGTCGTGGCCGAACCAGATGGCGTCGAAGCGCTGGTGGCCGCGTTCCAGGGACAGCTTCAGGTGCTTTTCGCCGACCAGGCGCTGGTTGCGCACGACGAATTCGTCCAGGAAAAGGGGGGCGGCAAAGCCTGCGCCCCAGACCTGCTGTTGCAGCATGCCGGCCACGTCGGCGTTGGCGTAGCCGGTTTCCAGTGAGCCGTCGGTTTCGATGACGGGCTCGAAGGAATCACGTCCGGTCAGCTCGCGCACGGCGGCGTCGAAAGCGGGGGCGAAGGCCGGGAAATCGGTCTTGCCCAGCGTCAAACCGGCCGCCATGGCATGGCCGCCAAACTTGCGGATCAGGTTGGGATGGCGCTTGGACACGAGATCCAGCGCGTCGCGTAGGTGCACGTCGGGGATCGAACGGCCGGAGCCGCGAATCTCGTCGTCGCCGGCCGGCGCGAACGCCAGGGTGGGGCGCCAGAATTTCTCTTTCAGGCGTGAGGCGACCAGCCCCACGACGCCCTGGTGCCAGCCCGGGTCGAACACGCAGACGGTGGCGCCCGCGGCGGCGTCGGGCGCTTCCATGGCGGCCAGCGCCTGCTCGCGCATTTCGGCTTCGATCGTGCGGCGTTCGCGGTTGATGTTGTCCAGCTCGCGCGCCATTTCCAGCGCCTGCGCCTCGTCGTCGGTGGTCAGGCAGGCGATGCCCAGGCTCATGTCGGCCAGGCGGCCCGCGGCGTTGATGCGCGGTCCCAGCGCGAAGCCCAGGTCGAAACCGTTGGCGCTGCGCGGCTCACGGCCGGCGACGGCGAAGAGCGCCCGCAGTCCGGGCTGCAGACGGCCGCTGCGCATGCGCTGCAGGCCCTGCGTGACCAGGAGGCGGTTGTTGGCGTCCAGCTTGACCACGTCGGCCACCGTGCCCAGCGCGACCAGGTCGGACAGCGCGTCCAGGCGTGGTCCGCCATCGGGGGCGTACACGCCGCGGCGGCGCAGTTCGGCGCGCAGCGCCAGCATCATGTAGAAGATGACGCCCACGCCGGCCAGGTTTTTGGACGGAAAGCCGCAGCCGGGCTGGTTGGGGTTCACGATGGCCAGCGCGTCCGGCAGGGTGTCGCCCGGCAGGTGGTGATCGGTGATGACCACGCCGATGCCGGCGTCGTTGGCGGCGGCCACGCCGTCGACGCTGGCGATGCCGTTGTCGACCGTGATGATGATGTCGGGCTTGCCCGCGCGGTGGCGGCAGGCCAGTTCCACGACGGCGGGAGACAGGCCGTAGCCGGTCTCGAAACGATTGGGCACCAGGAAGTCGACATCGGCGCCCATCGCCGACAGCGCGCGCAGGCCGACGGCGCAGGCGGTGGCGCCGTCGCAATCGTAGTCGGCCACGATCAGCAGCTTTTTGCCGGCCTGGATGGCGTCGGCCAGGACGGCCGCCGCGTGGGCAGAATGGGTCAGGCCGGCCGGCGGCAGCAGGGACGGCCAGGCAAGCCGGGTCTGATCCGGATGCGTCACACCGCGCGCGGCCCACAAGCGGGCCAGCAGCGGGTGGATGCCGGAAGATTCGAGGACGTGACAGGCGGCCAGGTCGGCCGGACGGATCGTTAAGCGGGGTGAGACCACCAGGCGCTCCAGTTCTTCTTGGGCGCGGGCAGCAAGCCAAGCAGGCCCCCGCGCGGTTTCAGGTCAAGGGCGACCTTGCGGTCATCGCCCAGCAGCAGCATCTGCACGGGCGTCGCGGGCAGGCCTTTGCCGGCGGCCAGCGGACGCAGATGCTGCGTGTCGAGTTCGGTCAGCGCGTCGAGCCAGGCGGCCCAGTCGCCGGCGCGTTGCGGGGCGTCCAGTCCGGTCAGCACCTGCGCCGGGCCGGCGGGCGCCGCCGTCCAGGGCGTGCCCCCGCCATAGAGCCACAGCGCGTTGACAGGCGCCAGGCCGCGGGCGGCCCGGACTTCGTTGACGGGGTGTTCGTGCCACGCCATCTGGATTTCGTTCAGCAGGCGCCGCCACGGGCGCGTCTCGGTGTCCTGGCGCCACCAGTCGTTCAGGCGCTTTCCTGCCACGGCCAGGGGGCTGGCGGTCTGGGGGCGCAGGTCCGCCGGCAAGCGCAGGCGCCAGCGCTGCGGCGACAGCGGCTCGACCGAGAAGCCGGTGCCCTCAAAGAGTGGGCGCGCGGTGTCGAGCAGGGCGGCGGTTTCCGATTCGGTCAGGTCCATCGACCCCGGATCCAGCAGCGAAGCCTGATCCGCGCCCAGCGCAAGATGGACCAGTTCGCACAGCCAGACCGGTTCGGATGCCGGTGTGTGGGAATGTTGCCCGGCCAGCAGCGGGCCGAGGCCTGCGCTTTGCAAGAGGCCCGGCTCGGGTGCATACCCGGCGCGCTCGAGCTGCCAGGATTCAAAGGCCGTGCAGCCGTGCGCGCGCAGGTCGTAGCCTTGCGGACGGGCCGTTGCGGCCTGCAGCCAGCCGTGCAGCGTGGGCGCGCGCTCGGGCAGGAGCTTGGCCAGTTCGGCAGCAAAGGGAAGGGCGGGCAGGGCGCCCGGAATGACGATCAGCATGGCGGCGATTGTAGTCCGCGGCGGGATGGGGAACTTAGCGCCGCGGCCAACTGCCATACGTTGTCACGCCTGGTCTAGGATCCGCACATCCGCGGGGCGATTTCCGGGCGGTTAATGCAATAATGCGCACGTGCTGAAAATACCCTACGAACTATGGATCGGCGCCCGCTATGCGGGCCTTGCCCGGATCCGCCAGCGACGCGGCCGCCGCGATCGCTTCATCTCCTTCATCGCCGCCAGTTCCATGGCGGGCATCGCGCTGGGCGTTGCCGCCCTGATCGTGGTGCTGTCCGTGATGAACGGCTTCCAGAAGGAAGTGCGGGACCGCATGCTGTCGGTGCTGCCGCACATCGAACTCTATCTTCCTGGCGCATCGCCCGAACGGGTGCTTGAGCAGTGGCAGCAGTTTGCCACCGCCGCCGAGCGCAATCCCGAGGTCAAGGCTGGCGCGCCCTTCGTGGCGGCGCAGGGCATGCTGGTGCGCGGGCAGGCGCTGCGCGGCGTGCAGGTCAGGGGTATCGACCCCGGCACCGAGGGCAACGTGTCGGACCTGCCGCGCCAGATGGTGTCTGGCAAGCTGACCGACCTGAAACCCGGTGGCTTCGGCGTGGTGCTGGGCAACGAGCTGGCCGACGGCATGGGCGTCAAGGTCGGCGACACGTTGCTGATGATGGCGCCGCAGGGCTCGATCAGTCCCGCCGGCTTTGCGCCGCGCATGCGCCAGTTCACCGTCGTGGGTGTGTTCTCGTCGGGCCATTACGAATACGATTCCTCGCTGGCGTTCGTGGACAACGAAGACGCGGCGCGCGTGTTCCGCGAAAGCGGCACCGCCGGCGTGCGTCTGCGCATTGCCGACATGCAGAAGGCCCCCGAAGTGGCGGCCGAGCTGCGCAACGTCCTGCCGCCGTACGTCATGGCCAGCGACTGGTCGCGCAACAACCGCACGTGGTTTGCGGCGGTGCAGACCGAAAAGCGCATGATGTTCCTGATCCTGGCGCTGATCGTGGCCGTGGCGGCGTTCAACCTGCTGTCCTCGCTGGTCATGGCCGTCAAGGACAAGCAATCCGACATCGCCATCCTGCGCACGCTGGGAGCGGGACCGGGCGAAGTGGCCCGCATCTTCCTGGTGCAAGGCGCGCTGATCGGCGTGATTGGCACCTTGCTGGGCGTGGCCGGCGGCATTGCCATCGCCTACAACGTCGACGTGATCGTGCCGTTCATCGAGCGCATGCTGGGCGTGCATTTTCTGCCGCGCGAAATCTATTTCATCAGCGCGCTGCCGTCCGACCCGCAGGTGGGCGACATCGTCACCATCGGCGTGACGTCGCTGGTGCTTTCGCTGTTGGCGACCTTGTATCCGAGTTGGCGCGCCTCGCGCCTGCAACCCGCACAGGTGCTGCGCCATGATTGATACCCCGACGCAGAAACCGCAGGCCGGAACGACGCCGGCGCTGCAGGCCGAGAACATCGTCAAGGTCTACGACGAAGGCCCCGCCCGGATCGAAGTGCTCAGCAATGTCAGCCTGTCCGTCGCGCGCGGCGAGATGGTCGCCATCGTGGGCGCATCGGGATCCGGCAAGAGCACCTTGCTGCACATCCTGGGGCTGCTCGACGTGCCGACGAGCGGCTCGGTTTCCGTTGACGGCCAGGTGGGCATCGGACTGTCCGAATCCAAGAAAAGCGCGGTGCGCAACCGCAGCCTGGGCTTCGTCTACCAGTTCCACCACCTGCTGGCCGAGTTTTCAGCGCTGGACAACGTGGCGATGCCGCTGATCGTGCGCCGCGAGAACCGCGACAAGGCGCGCGAGGCGGCACGCGAAGTGCTCGGACTGGTCGGACTGTCCGCCCGGGAAGGGCACTTCCCGGGGCAGTTGTCGGGCGGCGAACGGCAGCGCGTGGCGCTGGCGCGCGCGCTGGTGACGCGCCCGGTGTGCGTGCTGGCGGACGAGCCCACGGGCAACCTGGACCGCCACACCGCCCACAACATGTTCGAACTGCTGACGCGGGTGAACCAGGAGTCGGGGACTGCATTTGCGATCGTCACGCACGATCCCGAGCTTGCCGCCCGCGCCGACCGTCAGTTGCTGATGGAAAACGGCCGCCTGGTGTCAGGCTAGCCCGGTCCGCAGCGACAGCCGCCCGCGCGGGTCCGCGCGGCGGCCGCGGGCGGATAATCCGCACAAGGAGGACACGCCCATGCTCATCGACACTCATTGCCACCTGGACGCCCGGGAGTTCGACGCTGACCGGACCGAGGTGGCGGACCACGCCGCCCACGCGGACGTCCAGGCCATCGTGATCCCCGCCATCGAACGGGCAAACTTTGCGGTCGTGCGCGACCTGGCCGCCAGCATTGCCGGCGGCGCCTATGCGTTGGGCATTCATCCGTTGTACGTCGCGCGCGCCGACGACGCCGATCTGGACGTGCTGCGCCAGACCATCAAGGAATCCCTGGGCGATCCGCGCTTTGTCGCCATCGGCGAAATCGGGCTGGACTTCTTCGTGCCGGAGATCGCCTCGGGTGCGCCGCGCGAACGTCAGGAACGGTTCTACGCCGCGCAATTGGACATGGCCGTCGAGTTTGGCCTGCCCGTGCTGCTGCACGTGCGCAAATCCCAGGACATCTTGCTGAAGTACCTGCGCCGCCATCCGCGCATCGGCGGCATCGCGCACGCGTTCAATGGCAGCGCGCAGCAGGCGCAGGCCTTCATCGAGCATGGCTTTGCGCTGGGAATGGGCGGCGCGATGACGTTCGAGCGGGCGCTGCAGATTCGCCGCCACGCGGTGGACGTCGGGCTGGAGCATCTGGTGCTGGAGACCGACGCACCGGACATCCCGCCCGCTTGGCTGCACGAACCCAATCGGCGCAATCGTCCCGGCGAACTGGCGCGCATTGCGCAGGTGCTGGCGGAACTGCGCGGCATCACGCCGGGGCAGGTGGCGCACGCCACCACCGCGAACGCGATGCGGGTGTTGCCAAGGTTGCCGGCAGCGATTCTGGCTGACGCGGACTGACCTGTCTGACTTCGAAGACGCGTGCGCGATGATGATGTCGTCGTGCGGGAAGATTGCGTTCGTCGGACCAGTCCGAATCTCCTATCGACTCTTCTAACGATTCTTCGAAAACGCCTTCGTGGCATTGAGTTGAGGTAATGGGAATACCTATCATTGGCGTTCGTTAGCACGTCAATCAGCGCACAGCGCGCGCCGCCCTGATCGGGCGGTTTTTCATTTGATTCCCATGTCGACTCAGAAACGCTTTAACGGCTCTGCACGAGCCGCTTCAACACCCTGCGCGCGATTCCGTCTTTTGCCGATCGTGTTGGCGCTTGCCGCCGCAAACATCCACGCGCAGACCGGCACGGCCGGATTGGAAGACACGTTGGGCGTGACGCAGCTGGACACCGTCGTGGTCACTGCATCGGGGTTTGAACAAGAGATCCGGAACGCGCCCGCGTCCATTTCGGTCATCACGCGCGAGCAATTGGAAGCGCGGCCTTTCCACAATCTGGCCGACGCGGTGCGCGACGTGGAGGGCGTGTCGGTCGAGCGCGGCGGCAAGGCTGGCGGCATGAACATCAGCATCCGCGGCACGCCCAGCGACTACACGCTGGTGCTGGTGGACGGCAAGCGCATGAATCAGAACAGTTCGGGGGCGCGGGCCAACGGCTTCGGCGACGTCGACACCAACTTCATTCCGCCGATGGCCGCGATCGAGCGCATCGAAGTGGTGCGAGGCCCGATGTCCACGCTGTACGGCTCGGACGCAATGGGCGGCGTCATCAACATCATCACGCGCAAGGTCGCCCGCGAATGGACGGGCCAACTGACGCTGGACGGCACGCTGCAGGGCGACAACCGTTTCGGCAACACCTACGGCGCGGGCTTCTACCTGAGCGGCCCCCTGAAGACGGACAAGCTCGGCCTGAGCCTGCGCGGCGGCCACTACCGGCGCCTGAGCGCAACAGGCAGCTACCCCGCCACCCAGGCCGACTACGACAGCGGCGACTACACCGGCGACATTGCCAGCTTCAGCGGACTGGGCGACAGCACGCAGCAGAACATGGGGCTGCGCCTGTCGCTGACGCCGAACCGCAACCACGACATCCTGTTCGACGTGGACAGCAACTGGCAGACCTTCGACAACAGCAACGGGGAATTAGGCACGCTGAACGCCGACGTGGCGCCCAACCGCCAGGGCGGCGGCTACGAGCCCGAGATGAAGTTCAACCGGCAGCGCTACGCGTTGACGCATCTGGGCCGCTACGGCGGTTCGGTCAGTTCGGACACCAGCCTGGTCTACGACACCACCGAGACCATCGGCCGCACGAATCCGATGAGCACGCCGCGCCAACCCACCGACGGGTCCAGCCGCGACCTGGAATACGACAACTGGGTGTTCGACACCAAGTGGACGATGCCGTTGTTCAATGACCGCCACAACCTGACCCTGGGCGGCCAGTGGCGCGAGCAGCAGTTCAAGGACACGCTGGTGTCGGCGCCGCTGAATCTGCGGCAGTACCAATGGGCGCTGTTGGCGGAAGACGAATGGCGCATCGTGGACAGCGTGGCGCTGACGGCCGGCGCGCGTTACGACCGCAACGAGCAGTTCGGCGGCAAGTGGAGTCCGCGCGGCTACCTGGTCTGGAACGCCACGCCGGCGTGGACCTTCAAGGGCGGCGTCAGCAAGGGCTACAAGACGCCCGACATCAACCTGATGACCGACGGCATCATCGGCCTCGGCGCGCAGGGCACCATGCCGTTGCTCGGCAATGCGCAGCTCAAGCCGGAGACCAGCACCTCGTCCGAGTTGGGCGTGCTGTTTGACGATGGAGCAGGGCTGTCCGGCAACCTGACCGCTTTCCATACCAAGTTCAAGGACAAGATCGACAGCCAGAGCGTGCCCAACTGCCTGGCGGCGGGCGGCCCCGCGCCGGGCTGCCTGGACCTGGGCGTGTGGGAGCGCAACGGCGTGCCCGTGGCCAACTTCTCGCAACGCGTGAACATCGATTCGGCCACCATCCAGGGCTTTGAGCTGGGCGGCCGGATTCCGCTGTACGCAGGGCTCTCGTTCAATGGCAATTACACGCTGACCGCAAGTGAGGTCACCTCGGGCGCGAGGCGCGGTCAGCCCTTGGGCTCGCAGCCGCGTCACGCAGTGAATCTGGGGCTGAACTGGCGCGTCAACGATCAGTTCAACGCGTGGGTCCGCGGCGAATACCGCGCGGGTCAGTTCAACGACATGAACTGGGAGAAGAAACAGGTGTTCTATAGCCCGTACTGGCTGGCCAGCATGGGGGGCTCGTATGTGGTCAGCAAGAACGTGACGTTGTCGGCCTCGGTGCTGAACCTGTTCGACAAGAACTTTGTGGACTACGGTCCGGCCAAGGTCGGCGCGACGGCGCCAGCGGTCAATGCCAGCTGGAGCAACGCGTACCGGCAGGTGCTGGAAGGCCGCCGTCTGTGGATGTCGGCGAACATCACGTTCTGATGCTGGGCGTCGACCGTGGCGTCATCCCGTAGCGGGGCGCGCCACGGAGGCGGATAGCAGCGGCAGGTCCATGCGCACGCTCAAGCCATGCGGGGCGACGTTGCGGGCCGATATCGATCCCTTGTGCGCGGCAATCGCGGCCTGCGCGATGGAAAGTCCCAGCCCCGCGCCGCCGCCGGGCGTGCTGGCGGCGCCGGCAGAGCCCGCGCGATAGAACGGTTCGAAAAGCGAGGTGAGCTCTTGCGTGGCAACGCCCGGGCCGCGGTCTTCGATCTCCAGGCTGGCTTCGCTGGCGCTGGTCAAGAGCCGCACGCGGATGACGCTGTGCGCGGGCGCAAAACGCAGGGCATTGCGCAGCACGTTCTCGATGGCGCTGGCCAAGCTGGCGCGGTCGCCGGCAATGCGGATGGGCGCGGGCGTGTCCCAATCGATTTGCAGATGCCGCCCTTCGGCCTCGTAGCGGGCATCGTCCACGACGCCGGCCACGACATCCGACAGGTCCAGCGGTTCGGTCGGGACGGGCAGCGCACCCACGCGGGCAAGCCGCAGCGTGTTGCCCACCAAGGCGTCCAGCCGCTCGCATTCGCGTTCGATGCGGTCGAGCTGCAGATCGCGCCGTTCGTCGTTGCGGCGCGCCAGTTCAGAGGCCAGGCGCAGGCGCGCAAGCGGTGACCTGAGCTCGTGCGCCACGTTATGCAGCAGTTGCTCGCGCGTGTCGACCAGCGCCTTCAATCGCACGGCCATGGCGTCGAAGTCGCGTGCCAGCAGGCCAAGTTCATCCTGGCGCGTGGCGAGTCTTGGCGGTGTCTGCGTGTCCAGTTTCCCAGCGGCCAGCGCGTGCGTGGTCTGGCGCAATTGCGCCAGCGGCGCGGTGATGTGGCGCGTCAATGCCCAGCAGAAGGGCGCGGTCACCGCCAGCGCGAACAGCAGCAGCGCCAGCGCGACGGGCGACAACGCCAGGACTTCCCAGCGCGACGAATCGAACGGCAGAAACAGCATCAGCAGTTCCGAGCCATCCGGCAGGATCAGGATCTGCGGTTCCCACCACGACACGCGTTCGCCTGCGGGATCGGCCGGCACATAGTCGGACTGCGGCGGCCGCTCGGGCGCGGCGCGGTACGCGACCAGCCAGTCATGCAGGCGCGTGGGCAGGCGCCGGCCCAGGATCTCCTGGTCCTGCGCATCCATGACATAGATCTTCAGCGCCGAGTAGTTGTCGTCCATGGCGCGCACCCAGCGCTCCAGGCCGTCCCGGCCCTGCGTGCGCGCGACCTGCGCGGCATCGCGCGTAAGGTTGCCGGGATTCAAGCCGTCCAGCGAGTTGAAGCGGTACCAGGCCACCGATGCCGTCAGCACCATGCCGCAGACCAGGATGACCGCCATGGCGCACCAGAACGTCAGGAACGCACGCCAGAAAAGCGAGCGGGCGGGCAACAACGTCATCACGCAGCGCCCGCCAGCACGTAGCCCAGCCCGCGCAGATTGCGGATGGACAGCGTGTCGGCGTGTTGATCCAGGCGCAGCTTTTTGCGCAGGGTGCTGATGTGCGTGTCGATGCTGCGGTCGTAGCGGTCTGGCGCGCGGCCCAGCGCATACAGGCCGATCTGGTCGCGCGCGATCACCTGCCCGGGGGCGCGCATCAAAATTTCCAGGATGCGCTGCTCGGCGCCGGTCAGCATGACTTCGTCGGCGCCCATGCGCGCGCGGCCGGTGGCCGGGTCCAGCGACAGGGCACCCAGGCTGAGCGACGGACTGGCGGGGACGGGCGTTTCTTCAAAGCGGCGCAGCACGGCGGTGACGCGGGCCTTGAGCTCACGCGGGCTGAAGGGTTTGGCCAGGTAATCGTCGGCGCCGAACTCCAGGCCCAGCACGCGGTCGGTCTCGCCACCATGCGCGGTGAACATGATGACGGGGCGGCGCGAGCGCTGGCGGTAGTGCTTGAGCAGATCCAGACCATTGCCGTCGGGCAGCATCAGGTCCAGCAGCACGAGGTCGAAATCGTCCTGCGCCAGCAAGGACATGCCTTGAGCGCCGGTGTGCGCCAGCGTCAGCTGGCATTGATGGGGTTCCAGGTATTCGCGCAGCATCTGCGCCAGCTCGACGTCGTCGTCGATCAGCAAGATGCGGCGCGCCACCGCTGAATGAGTGAAAGGCATGCGTGTTGGGCGTCGAGCATCCGGCAGTGTGGCCGAACGCTGCGCGCCGGAGTGTCAAGAAAGGCAAAGAAGATAAAAGTTGCGGAAAGCGTGTTGCGGCGTGCTGCAAGCCCCAATTCTAATATGAGAATGGTTTTCATTAATAAGTGGGAGCCGGGGCGTGCCGCGCGTGGGGCGTGGCGTAAACCGGGGACGGGAGAAGTTGGAATCATGAGCAGGAAAGAACTGGCCGGCGGCCAGCGCATCGCCGCGTCGCGCACGCAACTGGCCGCCGCCTTGTGCGCCGCGGGTTTTGGCTTGGGGCCGTCCGCCGTCTGGGCACAGGCCGCGGACGCGGCCACGACGATGGACACGGTCGTCGTCACGGCCAGCGGTTTCGAGCAACGCATCCAGGATGCGCCGGCCTCGATCAGCGTCATCACGCGTGAGGATCTGGACAAGAAGTTCTACCGCGACCTGAACGACGCGCTGGTGGAAGTGCCGGGCGTCATCGTCACGGGCGGCGGCGATCGCCAGGACATCAGCTTGCGCGGCATGGGCCCGAAGTACACGCTGATCCTGATCGACGGCAAGCGCCAGAGCTCGCGCGAAACTCGCACCAACTCGGATTCGACGGGCGTGGAGGGTGGCTGGACGCCGCCGCTGTCGGCCATCGAGCGCATTGAAGTGGTGCGCGGCCCGATGTCGTCGCTGTACGGGTCGGACGCCATGGGCGGGGTGATCAACATCATCACGCGCAAGGTGCCCGACGAATGGCACGGCGAAATCCGCATGGATACGACGATCCAGGAGAGCAGCAAGTCGGGCGATATCTACCAGGGCAACTTCTACCTGGCCGGCCCGATCAAGAACGACCTGCTGGGCCTGCAGATCTACGGCCAGGCCACGCAGCGCGACGAAGACAACATCTACAACGGCTACCGCAAGCGCAACGCTGAAAGCGTGACCGCCAAGCTGGCGCTGACGCCCAATCGCGATCACGACATCGTGCTGGAAGCGACCACGATGCGCCAGAAGTTCCAGGACACCCTGGGCAAGACGGTGGAGCCGCTGCCGCCCGGCACCGCGTGCCCGCGCACGGGCTGCCCGGCGTCGTCGGAAACCGATTACCGCAGCAGCAAGTGGGCGCTGTCGCACACCGGCCGCTGGGGCTGGGGCGTGTCCGACAGCTATGTGCAGCAGGAAGAGTTCGACAACCGCTCGCGCCAGATGAAGATCAAGAACCTGGACCTGCAGACGAGCTGGTCGCTGCCGCTGGGTTCGCACATGCTGACCTTGGGGGGCAGCTATCTCAATCAACGTCTGGATGACCAGAACGGCAATCAGTTGCCCGGCGGCCCCAGCAACGTGGAACGGTATCAATGGGCATTGTTCGCCGAAGACGAATGGCGCCTGACCGAAAGCTTTGCTCTCACGACCGGCCTGCGCATGGATCAGGACGAGAATTTCGGCAGCCACTTCAGCCCGCGCCTGTACGGCGTGTGGCACATGGCCGAACGCTGGACGCTGAAGGGCGGCGTGTCCACCGGCTTCCGGGCGCCCGACCTGCGCCAGACCGTGGCCGGCTGGGGCCAGACCAGCCGCGGCGGCAACATGTACGGCAATCCGGACCTGACGCCCGAAAAGTCGGTGACCCAGGAAATCGGCCTGCTGTATGACGACGGCGAGGGCATGAACGCCGGCATCACGTTGTTCAACAACGACTTCAAGGACAAGATCACCCGCGTGGCGTGCCCCCTGTCGCAGTGCACGGACGGCCCCAACCAGTTCGGCTCGGACCCCACCACGTACATGAACGTGGACAAGGCTGTGTCGCGCGGCGTGGAAGCCAGCCTGAAGCTGCCGCTGGCGGCCGACTGGTCGATGACCAGCAGCTACACCTTCACGAAGTCGGAGCAGAAGTCCGGCCAGTACAAGGGCGAGCCTCTGAACCAGTTGCCCAAGCATCTGTTCACGACCACGGTGAATTGGCAGCCGTCCGACGCGCTGCAGGCGTGGGCCCGCCTAAACTTCCGCGGCCGCGAAAGCCAGCCGACCACGGGCCCGTCGTCGGACGCGCTGGTCGCGCCGTCCTACACGTTCGTGGACCTGGGCGGTTCGTACGCCGTGAACAAGACCGTGTCGGTGTATGCCGGCATCTACAACCTGTTCGACAAGCAGGTCGCCTACGACGACTTCGGCTATGTCGAAGACGGCCGCCGTTACTGGCTGGGCGTGGGCGTGAAGTTCTGAGAATGACGGGGCGCCTGGCGCCCCATTACAGAGAGGTTTGCATGAACAATGGAAAACAGGCGGGCGCCGCCCGCCGCTGGGCAACCCGGGCCGGTGTGGCACTGGCCTTGAGCGCCGCGGCAGCCGTGTGCGCCGCGCAGTCCACCACGCCGGTCAAGCACGCCCGCGGCGAAACCGCGGTGCCGTCCAATCCGTCCAAGACGATCGTGCTGGACCTGGCCGTGCTGGACACCCTGCACACGCTCGGCGTGGACCCCGTGGGTGTGCCCAGCGCCGCCAAGCTGCCGCCGCAACTGAGCCAGTTCGCCGACAAGCGATATCTGAAGGCCGGCACGATGTTCGAGCCCAACTACGAGGTCATTCACGCCGCCGCGCCGCAAGTCATTTTCGTGGCCGGCCGCTCGGCGCCCAAGTATGACGAGCTGTCCAAGATTGCGCCCACCGTGGACCTGACGGTCGACGCCAAGGACCTGGTCGGCAGCGTCCGGCGCAACACCGAAACGCTGGCCGCGCTATACGGCAAAGCGAGCGAGGCCAAGGAAAAGCTGGCCGCGCTGGATGCGTCGATTGCGTCCCTGAAAGGCAAGGCCGCCAACGCCGGCACCGCGTTGATCGTGCTGACAACCGGCGGCAAGATGAGCGCCTACGGGCCGGGCTCGCGCTTTGGCGTGATCCACGACGCCTTCGGCGTCAAGCCTGCCGCGACCGGCCTGAACGTGTCCAACCACGGCCAGGCGATTTCGTTCGAGTTCATTGCCCAGACCGATCCGGACTGGCTGTTCGTGATCGACCGCGACGCGGCCATCGGCCGTGAAGGCGTGTCGGCGCAGCGCATGCTGGACAACGAGCTGGTGCGTCCGACCAAGGCGTGGAAGAACCAGCGCGTGGTCTACCTGAACGGCTTCAACTGGTATCTGCTCGGCAGCGCGGGCCTGACGGCCATGCAGCAGAACGTGGATCAGATCGCCGCGGCGTTGTCGCAAGGAAGGTAGGCAGCATGCAAGACGGGAAGGGCTGCCGGTGAGCTGGCGGCGCGCAATCGGCGGGTGGGGCGGCTTGACGGCCGTGGTGGTGGTGTTGCTGCTGCTGTGCGTGGCAAGCATCAGCCTGGGCGCTGGCCAGATGCATTGGGCCGCGCTGTGGAACGGCGGCGAAGAGGGCGAGCGAGCATGGCGGCTGCTGATGGTCAGCCGCATCCCGCGCACCCTCGCGTTGCTGCTGGCAGGCACGGCGCTGGCCGTCGCCGGCCTCATCATGCAGATGCTGGTGCGCAACCGCTTTGTGGAGCCGACGACGGCCGGCACCGTCGAATCCGCCACCCTCGGCATCCTGGTCATCACCTTGCTGGCGCCCGATACGTCCGTGATCGGCAAGATGGTGACGGCCACGGGCTTTGCGCTGGCGGGCACCTTGCTGTTTCTGGCCTTGCTGCGCCGCGTGCCGCTGCGCACGCCGTTCATCGTGCCGCTGATCGGGCTGATCCTGGGCGGCGTGATCCAGGCGGTGACGACCTTCATGGCGTACCGCTTCGACCTGCTGCAGTCGCTGCATGCGTGGACTACCGGCGACTTCTCCGGCGTGCTGCGCGGCCGGTATGAGCTGCTGTGGATCGGGTTTGCGCTGGCCTGCGCGGCCTATGCCGCTGCCGACCGCTACACCGTGGCGGGCATGGGCCGCGAGTTCGCGTCCAACCTGGGGCTGAATCACGCACGGCTGACGCTGGTCGGCCTGCTGATCGTTTCGGCCATATCAGCCGTGGTGGTCGTAACGGCCGGCAGCATCCCGTTCCTGGGCCTCATCGTGCCCAATGCCGTCAGCCTGGTGCTGGGCGACAACATGCGCCGCGCCATTCCGTGGGTGGCGTTGCTTGGGGGCGCATTCGTACTGGCCTGCGACATCATCGGCCGGCTGGTCATCCACCCCTACGAGATCCCCATCGGCACCGTGGTGGGCGTGCTGGGCAGCATCCTGTTCCTGTGGCTGCTGCGCTCGCGGAGGAACCGCCTTGGCTGAAACCGCCTCGATTCTCCGCGTTGCCCCGCGCGCGCCGCAGAGGTGGCGCCTTGCGGCACTGGGCGCCGGCGCGCTGATCTGCGTTGCCGCCTTCATGACGTTGGGCGCGAATGGCCAATGGTCGTTCGTCATTCCCTTTCGTGGCGGCAAGCTGCTGGCCATGCTGCTGGTGGCGTATGCGGTGGCGGTGTCGTCCGTGCTGTTCCAGACCATCACGCACAACCGTATCCTCACGCCCGCCATCATGGGCTTCGACGCCCTGTACCTGCTGATCCAGGCGGTCGTGGTGTTCGGCTTCGGGCAGGCGGCGGCCGCCGCCAGTCATCCGGTCGCAGCGTTTCTCCTGGAAGTGTGCGCGATGACGGCGTTCGCGTGCCTGCTGTTCCGCTGGCTGTTTTCCGACGCCGCGCGCAGCCTGCATTTGATGATGCTGGTGGGCATCATCTTCGGACTGCTGTTTCGCAGCCTGTCCAGCTTTGTGGTGCGGCTGATCGATCCGAATGAATTCCTGGTCCTGCAGGACCGCATGTTCGCCAGCTTCAATTCGGTACGCGTCGAGCTGCTGCCGATCGCTTTCGGCGCCGTGTGCACCGCGTCGTTCTTCGTCTGGCGCATGCGCCGGCGGTACGACGTGCTGGCGCTGGGCCGCGACATGGCATTGAATCTGGGCGTTGACTATCGCCGCACGCTGGTGGTGACACTGGCGGCGATTGCGGTGCTGGTGTCCGTGTCGACGGCGCTGGTCGGTCCCGTGACGTTCTTCGGTCTGCTGGTCAGCAACCTGGCGTATCAAGCCATGGGCTCGGACAGGCACCGGTACACCGTGCCGGCCGCGACGCTGCTCAGCGTCATTTTCCTGGTGGGCGGCCAGACGCTGCTGGAGCGCGTGCTTGGGCTGAACACCACGGTCAGCGTGGTGATTGAATTCGTGGGCGGCGTGATGTTCCTCGTCCTGATCTTGCGCAGGGGGCGCCGATGATAGAAATCCAGAACGTCAGCAAGCAATATGGCGACACCGTTGTGATCGACGATGTCAGCCTGGACCTGCCTGCCGGCGGCGTCACCGCCATCATCGGGCCGAACGGGGCGGGCAAGTCGACGTTGCTGTCCATGGTGAGCCGTTTGCTGCCGCTGAGCGCGGGGCGGGTGCTGGTCGAAGGTCTGGACGTCACGCGCGCCGACAGCCGCGAACTGGCCCGGCGCCTGGCCATTCTTCGGCAGGACAACCACCTGCCGCTGCGGCTGACGGTAAAGGACCTGGTGGCGTTCGGCCGCTACCCGCACACGGGCGGGCGCCTGACAATGGACGACAAGGTCCACATCGATCAGGCCATTGCGTACCTGAACCTGGAACCGCTGGCGGACCGCTATCTGGACGAGATGTCCGGCGGCCAGCGCCAACGCGCGTTCGTGGCCATGGTGCTGTGCCAGGACACGCGCTACGTGCTGCTGGACGAGCCCTTGAACAGCCTGGACATGAAGCATGCCGTCGCGATGATGGGCACCTTGCGGCGCGCGGCCGATGAACTGGGCAAGACGGTAGTGCTGGTGCTGCACGACATCAACTTTGCGTCCAGCTATGCGGACCGCATCGTGGCGATGCGGCAGGGGCGGATCGCGCGGCACGGCACGCCGGCCGAACTGATCCGGCCGGACGTGCTGAGCGATCTGTATGAACTGCCGATCGATGTGCATGAGATCGGCGGCAAGCGCATCTGCGTGTACTACCGCTGAGGCGGGGCTCCCCATTGCTGGGCGCCCGCCGGATCGAACTGCTTACTGGGTCAGATCGATCGCGTAACGCGACAGCTGCGTCACCGGATCGGGCGTGGCGTCAAACACCGAGACGTTGGTCACGTCGTGCGCCGTGGCCATCGCCAGCGTGCCCGGCACCGACGAAAACACCACCGGTCCGGCTAGCGAACTGACCTGCGCGAAACGCCAACTGCGATCCAGGCCGAACGTGGCCAGGTCGAGCGTGGGGTTCTTCTTGATATAGCTGATCAACACGTCGCGGCTGGCGTCCGGAGCCTGCAGCACGATGTCGCCCTTGCCGCCGGCCAGGCCGGGGAAGTCGCCGCCGCCGCTGGCGCGGTAGTTGTTGGTCACCACCAGGAATTGCGCGGTCAGGTCCAGCGGCGCGCCGTTGTACGTCAGCGCGGTGATGCGCGAGCCCTTTGGCCTGGTCACGTCGATTTCATACTGCAGCGCATTGCCGGCCGCATACAGCACGTCGAAGTTGAACGTCGGAAAGCCGGTGTCGATCAGATCCTGCGGCGCGACCTGCGCGGGGTCGATCTGCTTGAACTGCTCGGCCGTCTTTTCCAGCCACTGGCGCACGATGTCGCCGCTGACCCGCACGACTTGCAGCGTGTTGGGGTACAGATACAGGTCGGCCGCGTTGTTGATGGCGACGTTGCCTTGCTTCACATAGGTGAAGTCGCCCGGACCGTTGCGCCCGCCCTTGAAGGGCGCGGCGGCCGACAGGATCGGCAGGCCCGCGTACGACGGGCTGTTCTTGGCGATGTAAACCGTCAGGTAATCGATCTGCGCCATGTTCACGATCTGCAGCGCGGACACGTCGCCCGCCAGCGCGTAGTACGTGGCCATGTCGAACTGGCTCTGGCCGATCGGCGTCTTGACGTAGTCGATCGTCGCGGCGTGCTCGGCCTGCACAAGTTGCTGCGCGGCCGCGTCCGGCGCCACGTAGGTTGCCGGCGTCGAGCCGCTTTGCGCGGTCAGGCTCGTGGAGATGCGCTGCACCTGCGTCGCCTCCTTCTGCACCTTCCAGCCCTGGTCATACGACAGCGTCAAAGTGATCTGGCCGAGGTTGTTGCCCCATTGGCCGGCCTGCACGGTCGGTACGCCATTGATCAAACCCTTTTCCAGTTCGACGCCCGGCTGCCCGGCGAACTGCGATTTGGCATTGGTGTCGGGAAAGAGCAGATGCTGGTGGCCCGTGATGAGCGCGTCGATGCCCGGCACCTGGCTCAGATAGCCCGCGCCGTTTTCCATGTCCGGGCTATAGACCGTGGCCAGGTCGATGCCGCCGTGCGCCAGCGCCACGACCAGGTCCGCGCCCGCCGCCCTCATTTCGGGCACGTAGCGCGCCGCGGTTTCCTTCCAGCCGGTGACTTCCACGTGGCCTTCCAGATTCGCCTTGTCCCATTGCATGATGGGCGGCGGCGCAAAACCGATCACGCCTACCTTGAGCGGTACGTCGATGGACTTGCCCGTGCTGTCCGTGGCCGTGAAGGTTTTTTCAAGCAGGACATAAGGCTTGAAGATCGGCTGCTTGGAGGCTGCCGACACGACGTTGGCCGATACGAACGGGAACGCCGGGGCCGCGCAATCCTTGGCGCCCGCGGGGTTGGTCTGCGCCGTGCCCTTGCCGATGCCGGCCAGCCCGAAATCCACGTTGGTGATCTGCGACAGATAGGGCAGGCCGTAGTTGAACTCGTGGTTGCCCATCGTGGCCGCGTCGTACGACAGCAGCTTCATCTGTTTGTAGATCGCGATCATGTCGGAACACTGTACCGGCGACACCAGCGCCTGATAGTCCGACAGTGCCGTGCCTTGCACGGTGTCGCCGTTGTCGAGCAGCAGCGTGTTCGGATACTGCTTGCGCGCATTGGCGATCAGCGTGGCCGTGCGGTCCATGCCGTAGCTCTTGTCTTCGGCAAGCTTGTAGTAGTCGTAGCCCAGCACATTGGCGTGCAGGTCCGTGGTGCCGAGAATCGCAACGTCCAGCGTGGTGCCTTGCGGCACGCTGGCCTGCGGCGGGGTCTCGGGCGCGGCGGTGTCATCGTCATCGTCATCGCCGCCGCAGGCGGACAGGCCGGCCACCAGCGCAAAGCTGGCGGTCACTGCAAAGATCTTGCGTACGTGTGGCTTCACCGTCTTTCCTCCGTGTTGAAGGAAAGAATTTTGGGGACGGTGTGTGACCTACCCGTGACATGCACGGGGGCAAATCAACGCAGCGGGGACTCGCGGGTCAGGCAATCCGCGTCCAGCGCCGCCAGCGCGTCCAGGAATCGCCACGCGAACGAGCCGGGCCCGTCGGCATGCTCCGCCGCGTGCTGGCCCGCGATGCCGAAGCAGGACAGGGCGGCCACGGCCGCGGCATACGCATCGTTTTTCGACACGGCGGCAAAGGCGCCGACCACCGCGCTGAGCGCGCAGCCGGTGGCGGTCACGCGTGGCATCAGCGGCGAACCGCCCGCAATGCGCACGGCGCGGGTGCCGTCCGTGACGTAATCGACCTCGCCGGTGACGGCCACCACGGTCTTGCGGCGCGCGGCGATGTCGTGGGCAGACTGCTCGGCCTGCGCCACGGCGTCGCGGGCGTCCACGCCTTTGCCGGCGCTGTGGCCGCCGGCCAAGGCGATGATCTCCGATGCGTTGCCCCGGATGATGGCCGGTTCAAGGTCCAGCAGCCGCTGGATGGCGTCGCGGCGAAAAGCGGTGGCGTGATGCGCCACCGGATCCAGGACCCAGGGCGTGCCGGCTTCTGCCGCGGCTTGCGCGGTCAGCAGCATGCTGCGCAGCCAGGGCGACGATAACGTGCCGATGTTGACGACCACCGCACCGGCAAAGCGCGCGAACTCCGGCGCCTCTTCTTCGGCGTGCACCATGGCGGGGGACGCGCCGATCGCAAGCACCGCGTTGGCCGCGTAATTCATGGAGACGAAATTGGTCAGGCACTGCACCAACGGCGCGTCACGGCGGACAGCGGCGAGGAGGTCCTGGGATTGTTGGGCGAGGGAAGTGATGTCGGAATGCGTCATGCCGGGCGGGGTTTGGGCCGGGGACGCGAAGCTCCCCGGATCGGTGCCGTATGTTCCCGGGGGGGCGCAGAGGTGTCAAGTTCCCGCCGCCGACCCGTGCTTGGGCCCTGCGGCGGAATGCGCGAATGATCAGCCGCACTGGCCTTCGGCGGCCAGCTTCACTTCGGGTTTGGAGATTACCCGCTTGCCTTCTTCTTCGGACACCTCTTCAACGCCGGCGCCGCCCACAAATACGCCCATCTTGATGAACTGGCGGACAAAATAATTCTTTCCGGCTTGCATGGTCAGCAGCAGATCGTTCGGAGAAAACTCGGATTCCGTCGACACCTTGTGCTGCTGGTCGCCCTGGACCTGGGTATAGAAGAAGACTCTGTCGGCGGTTTCGCCCAGGCAGTTTCCGTCGATATACACGTCTTTCTTCAACGCCTTGCCCACGAAGCTGTCCCGATACACGTACAAGCCGGATTTACCTTCGTCCGGCGCCGCAAACGCTTTGGCCTTCTGGTTGTTTTCTTGCGAAGCCAGCGGAACATTCGCGCATCCCGTCGCTGCCAGGACGGCGGCGCAGGCAACTGCCAGTTTCAGCTTATTCTTGGTCGATCGATTCATGGTCGTCGGTGTCAGTTGTTAATGGAAAAGTTAGAACGTATCCAAAAATATCTGAGTGTGTCACAACTTGATTGAATCGTCCATGGCTCCGCCACGCCGCAAATGCTGCGCGGGCGCATACTCAATTTGAGGTATTGGCGGTTGTGCGGGCTGGATCACAATCATTGGCCCCGCCAGCAAAAGAGGTGCCTCCATGCTGAGTGCCGAACAAATCCAACGTATATTTCCCAGCTGCAAAACGCCCGCTGTGTGGGCCGATGCGTTGGCGCCCGCATTTCAGAAATACGAGATCGAAACTCCGGATCGCATCGCAAGCTTTCTGGCGCAGACGGGTTATGAATCCGGCCAATACAACCGGATCGAGGAAAACCTCAATTACTCGACGGCCTCGCGGTTGACCAAGGTGTGGCCAAAGCGATTTCCCAATGAGGCGTCGGCCATGCCGTATGTGAACAATCCGCAAGGACTTGCAAATCTGGTTTATGCGAACCGGATGGGTAATGGTGATGCGCAAAGCAACGACGGATTCCGGTATCGCGGACGCGGCATCATCCAGCTGACCGGGCGCAGCAATTACGACTCGGCTGGCGACGCCATGGGCGTCAATTTGCTTGAGACGCCCGAGTTACTGTCCGACCCGAAATGGGCTGCGCTGAGCGCCGGGTGGTATTGGCAGTCGCGCGGGCTGAACGAGCTGGCGGACGACCGCACGCATGACGATGACCTGGAGGATTTCGCCAGGATTACGCGGCGGATAAATGGCGGGTTGGTGGGGCTGAAAGAGCGCTTCGCCTTGTTCAAGCAGGTCTATGCCGAACTGATGCGATAAATGCGCAGCCGCGCCGGCCGCATCCCGCGCCGGCGCCCAGATGGCCATGCAGGCGGGCGGCGTTTCAATTCACCGTGATATTGGCCGACTTGATCACCTGCGACCAATGCGCCGTATCCTGCGCGACGGTGCGGCCCAGTTCCTCGGGATTCTGGTAGTTCGCCCGCACGCCCGCTTCATTGGCGGTTTTGATGAGCTCGGGCTTCTTCAGTCCCGCCTCCAGCGCGGCGCTGATCTTCTGCACCACGGCGTCGGGCGTGCCTGCCGGCGCGAACAGCGATACCCACGCATCCAGCTCGAACCCGGGGTAGCCCTGTTCGGCGGCGGTCGGCACGTCCGGAATCATCGGATGGCGCGTCGCCCCGGCGATGGCAATCGCGCGCAACTTGCCCATCTGCACGTGGCCGATCACCGACGGCGGCGTGGTCACGAAGAGCTGCACGCGGCCGGACAGCACGTCCTGGATGGCCGGGCCGGAACCCTTGTACGGCACGTGAACCATATCGGTCCCCGTCATCTGCTTGAAGAGTTCCGTGCCCACATGCGGCACGGAACCGCTGCCCTGCGAGGCGTAGTTGATTTCGCCCGGATGCGCCTTGGCGTAGGCGACCAGTTCCTTCAGGTTGTGCACCGGCAGCGACGGATGCACCGTCACCACGTGCGGAGACACGGCGATCATGCCGACCGGTTTGAACGACTCGGCGCTCCAGCGCAAGCCGGTGAACATCGACGGATTGCTCGCGTGGTACATCGAATAAGAGGCCAGGAGCGTATAGCCGTCGGGACGCGCGCCCGCCACGACGCCATACGCAATGTTGCCGCTGGCGCCCGCGCGGTTGTCGATGACGGTGGGCTGGCCCAGGCCGGTGGCAAGCGGCTCGCCCGCCAGGCGCGCGGCCAGATCCACGATGCCGCCCGGCGGCACCGGCACCACGATCGTGATTGGGTGCGTCGGAAAATCCTGCGCGGCAGCCAGCGGCGCGAGCAGCGAGAACGAAAGGGCGATCAGTTTGCGCAACATGGAGGTCACCTGGGGCAGCGGCGGGCGGTCAGGCGCGTTCGGCCAGTTCGGCGCGTACGATCGCGGCGCCTTCGACCATGGCCTTCATCTTGCCGTAGGCCACGTCGCGCGGCAGATACTTCAGGCCGCAATCGGGCGCGATGATCAGGCGCTCGGGGGACACGTGCGGCAACGCACGGCGGATGCGGGCAGCGACCACCTCGGGATGCTCGATCTCATTGGTGGACAGGTCCAGCACGCCCAGCATGATTTCCTTGTTGGACAGGCTGTCCAGCACGGTGCAGTCCAGATTCGATTGCGCGGTCTCGATCGAGATCTGGTGCGCCGAGCAGCCGCACAACTCGGGCAGGAACGAGTAGCCGTTCGGACGCGCGTGGATCACGGCGGCGTAGCCGAAGCAGATGTGCACCGCGGTGCGGCCCGTCACGCCTTCGAGGGCGCGGTTCAGCACCTCGACGCCGTACTCACGGGCCTTCTCGGGGCGCGCCTGCATGTAGGGCTCGTCGATCTGCACCACGTCGGCGCCGGCGGCGAACAGGTCACGGATCTCTTCGTTGACGGCTTGCGCATAGTCGTAGGCCATTTCGGCCTCCGACTTGTAGAAATCGTTCTGGGCCTGCTGCGCCATGGTGAAGGGGCCCGGCACCGTGATCTTGATCTGGCGGTCCGTGTTCACGCGCAGGAATTGCACGTCGCGCACCTGCACGGCGTGCTTGCGGCGGATCTTGCCCACGACGCGCGGCACGGGATTGGGGTGGCCGCTGCGGTCCAGGGCCTCGCCCGGGTTGTCGAGATCAACACCTTCGAGCGCCGTGGCAAAGCGATTGGAATAGCTTTCACGGCGAACTTCCCCGTCCGTGATGATGTCGATGCCCGCATTTTCCTGGTCGCGGATCGCGAGCAGCGTGGCGTCGTCCTGCGCCTGCTCCAGCCACTCCGGCGCGACGCGCCACAGTTCCTTGGCGCGCACCCGCGGCGGAAAGCGATCGCCAAGACGCTTGCGATCAATCAGCCAGTCGGGCTGGGCATATGAACCGACGAGCGTGGTGGGCAACAGGATGGACATGCGGACTCCGGACGGAAAAGGCGTAAAAAGCGGACCCGGGTTTATAGGCGATATAGCGTGAATTGGGTTTGCGGGCAGATTGAAGAAAATTCACGTTATGCGCCGGGGCATTTTTGACACCGCACTTTTGCGCATTCGAAGGCCACTGCAACACAACGCCCGCCCGGCGCGTGGTGCGGCGGGCGGGCGGTTTCAATACAACGCGTATTGCAGCTTGACGTGCTTACGTCGACGCGCGGTAGCGGTTACGCAGATCGCGGATCTGGTCGTGGTTGCGCAGCACGCCTTGATACTGGCGCTCGACAACAGCGCGCACGTTGTCAGGCAGCGTTTCCTTGAGCGCCTTTTCGTAGTCCGCCTTGGCCACGTCCTCGCCTTTCTCGCATTCCTCGAGCAGCGTAAGGTCGGTGCGGCTGGATACCGCCGCCTTGATGTTCGTCCAGCCACGATGCATGGCGCCGGCCACCGTGCCGCTGTCCTCGGGCTCGCCGCCCAGTTGCGTCACCAGGGTCTGCAACTCCGTGGCGCCGGCTGCGCAGTCGCGCGAACGGTTGCGAAACAGTTCCTGCATCTCGGGCGCCTTCGCGTCTTCAGCCGCCGCGGCAAAGCCCTTTTCGCCGTTCTTCGACGTTTCGATCAGATTGTTCAGCACCTTGATTACATGTTCGGCCATGTTGGTCTCCTTGGTTTGGAAGGAACAGGCGGCGTGGGCCGCCTGAGAATTGGAGACTCAGCAAGTGGCGTGCCTGGCGGGGCAATGGCCTGGGTGATTGTCTTTTACGCGTCAGACGCGCGGGCAGTTCGAGCCGGCTTTCAGTGCATCCAGCGCCTGATCCGTCATTTCCAGCGCCAGCGATGCCATCGCGCACGTGACCGCCAAGGCATTGCGCATTTCGTCTTCCAGAATGATGTCCGGCACGTCGCCGCGCGACAGGATATGGCGCACGCGCGAATCGGGTTTCTCGAAGCCGGCCACCAGCCGCAGGGCGGGGATGCCATGCCTGGCGAAGTTGGCGTGATCGGAGTTCGGCATGAAGGGCAGCCAGTGCGACACCGGCACGCCCGCGCGCGCGGCCGTGTCGTCGACCACGCCCGCCAGCGCCGGATAATCGCTGATCAGCGCGCAAAGGGTGTCGTCACCTGCCACCGTGTCCAGATTGATGTCGAGCTTCAGGCGCTGGCGTTCTGCAGTGGGCATGTCGGCCAGGTAGCGGGCCGACCCGGCCAGCGCCCATTCCTCGGCGGTGAAGAAGCAGATGCGCAGGCCCGGGGTGTCCGGACCCAACTGCTTGGCGAGCAGCCGGGCCGCAGCCAGCGCGACGGCAACGCCCGTGGCATTGTCCAGCGCGCTTTGGCCCAGATCATGGCCGTCCATGTGGGCGCTGATCACGATCCGGCTTTCCCGGCCGCCAGGCAAGTCCAGAACGCCGGCGCAGGCCATCGAATCCCGCAATTCTTCTCCCCGGATATGCAAGCGCACGCGCGCGTCAGCGGCTGCCGTCAACGCCAATGCCGCTTCGTGGCCGATGTACGCCGCGGGGATACCCGCACCGTCACGGGGACGGCCAGAGGAACCGGACAAGGGGCCGGCGCCGGGCAGCGGATTGGCGATGAGGAAGGCGGCCGCCCCTTGCGCCACTGCCATGTCGTACTTGCGGCGGCGGTGCACGTGCGTTTGCGAGAACGGGTACTCATGGCGCACGAGCACGACTTTTCCGCGCACGGATTCGCCGGCACGTTCAAAGTCTTCCGGCCGGCCCGCGCCCAGATCCAGGATCACGCCTTCCAGTCCCTGGCCGTCAGTGGACGCGGAGCGCAGCAGGGGAACGCATTCCAACGCCATGGGCGTGTCGCCCAGCAGGGTCAGATTGCTGGAGAGGCAGCGCCACCCGTCGTAGGGCACCGGCACGCGCCGCACGTCGGACCCGATTTCGCGAAGACGGTCCAGCGCCCAGTCCATGGCCGCCTCGTCCTGCCCGGACCCGGACAGCCGTCCGCCAAAGCGGCAAATGGTCTGAAAATCGCTCATCAGGGCCGCGTCGTCAGCGGCCGCCTGTTGCCAGGGTGTCGTCATTGTTGATGTCTCCGGCGCCGCGCGCGTGCCGCGCGGCGCTGCAACGTTGTTATTCGAAGGTGATGTTGGCGCGTTGCACCAGGTCGGCCCAGCGCGCAAAGTCCTGCGCCAGCAACGCGTTCAGCGCGGTGGCGCTGGTATCCGGCGGAAGGTTCATGCCGACACTCGCCAGCCGTTGCTTGACGGGCTCGGACTGCATGACTTTCGCCATGGCTTCCGACAGCTTCTGGCGCACAGGCTCAGGCGTTCCGGCCGGTGCGACGAGTCCCCACCAGCTTTGCACGGTCAGTCCCGGATAGCCGAGTTCCTGAAACGTCGGAACATCCGGTGTGTCGGCCTGCCGTACGGGCGAGGACACGGCGATCGGCTTGATCTTGCCGCTTTGGAACAGGGCAACGGCCGAGGCCATGGTGGTGAAGCTGGTATCGATTTGACGGCCAGCCAGGTCATTGACGGATGCGGATGCGCCCTTGTAGGGGATGTGCGCGAGCTTGGTCTTGGTGTTCTGCATGAACAGCTCGGCCATCAGATGGGTCAGCGAGCCGTTGCCGCCCGAGCCGATGGAGACGGTGTCCGGCTTGCCGGCGGCGGTCTTCACCAGCGCCGGGACGTCCTGCGCCTCGAACCCGGGATTCACGAACAGGTACATGGGCGACAGGCCCAGCAGCGTGATCGGCGCAAAGTCCTTTTTGGCGTCGTACTTCACGCGGTCCTTGTACAGCGCCGGCACGATGGTGAAGGGCACGTCGGCCAGCAGCAGCGTATAGCCATCGGGCGCTTCGGTGGCCACATAGGCGGTTCCCAGCATCGAGCCTGCGCCGGCGCGGTTTTCAACAACGACGGACTGGCCCAGCTGCGCGCTCAATTGGTCGCTGATGGCGCGGGCGACCACATCCGAGCTGCCGCCCGCCGAGTACGGCACGACGATCTTGACGGGTTTATCGGGATAGGAGGCGGACGCTGTTTGTGCGGCGGCCAGGGCCGTGGGGATGGCGACGGCGGCCAGCAGTTTTTTCCACTTGAACATGATTTTTATGGTGATCCATGAATAATTCACGTCATTGTGGCGGCTGCATTTTCCACGGGCAAAGGAAGTATGCGAATGGGATATTCCGAATTGGAATACCTATAACGCGCCCTTTCGGGTGCGAGAAGGTTGACTGGCCGGTTGCGCTGGCCTTTACCCCATTCCCGAGTAGCGACGCGTTCGAATATTCAGCGCCTGGCCTTGGGCGATGACCCAGTCGCAAAACGCCTGACTGTACGGCCCGCCGACGTTGGGCCGAGGCTGCATCAGGTGATAGCCATAACGGCCTTCCACCGTCTCTTTGAACGGCCGCACCAACTGTCCGGATTCCAAATGGTCCAGCACCATGCACAACGGCATGATGCCCGCACCCAATCCGTTCAGCACGGCAGGCAGCAGAATGGAAAAGCCTTCGTACTCTGGCGCGGTGGCGGCAGGGCCGGACCACAGCGGAGCGACGTCGGCTCGCCATTCGTCCCAGCCGTAACCGCGCTGGGCACGCTTAAGGAGCGGCAATTGGGCGATGTCATCCACCGACTTCACGGGATGGCGTTCCAGCAGCGACGGCGCCGCGACCAGCGTCATCTCACGGCCGCAGAGATACTGAGCGCTCATGCCGGATACATAGCCTGTATGGAGCTGGATCTCCGCGTCGAACCGTTCCGAGCGGTCGCGCGCATGCAGCAGGCGAGGACGGATGTTGACGCGGATCTCGGGGTGCAGTTCGAAGAACTCGGACAACCTGGGCAGCAGGAAAAACTGCGCAAAGGACGGCGATACCGCCACGTTCAGGGCAACGCGCGAGGCGGGATTGGCGACCAGCGCGTCGGCTTCGTCGATGAGGCGCACCGCGGCGCTGATGCGTTCCAGATACAGGGCGCCGGCGTAGGTCAGCCGCAAGCCGGCGGGCATGCGTTTGAAGAGGGCCGTGCCTAATCTGTCCTCCAGCGCTGCAACGTGTTTGCTGACCGCGCTTTGGGTCAGGTTCAGCGCTTCGCCGGCGCGGCTGAAATTCAGGGTTTCGGCGGCGGTCAGGAAGATGCGCAGGGAGGATAGGGAGTTGCGGGTGCCTTTCATACGGGGCGGTAAGCGGGTGACGGGTTTGGGCTGATTTGGCGCTACTGTACTTCGCGCGCCCGGACAATGGCGGTTTGCCGAGGTGGATCAATCCGTTCACTGGCTCGTCCGCCGATTGTGTGGCGTCCTACGCTTTCTCTTTTCAGGAGAAAGCGATTACGGGCCGATCATTCTGCCTCGCGTTCGTGGCCGGCGCGGGGCTGGTGCAGATGTCGCCGTTCTTGCCCGGTGCGTTTGTGCTGTGGGTGCTCGCTGCCGCCGGCGCGGCTTTCTGCGCCGCATGGACGCGCGTTCGGCATCCTTGCTTGCGTGTGCTTGCCGCCTTGGCGCTGGGATCCTGCGCCGGGCTTTTCAACGCGGCCCTGCAAGCCCAGCACCGCCTGGACGACACGCTGGCCGACGAGCACCAGGATCAGGTCTCGCGGCTGGTGTTGCGTGTGGTGGGATTGCCCGATGGCGACGCGAACCGGTTGCGTTTCCTGGCGGAGCTTGATTCGCCCGCGCGTCCCGGTATTCCCTCGCACATCCAGGTCACGTGGCAGGCCGGGGCCGGGGCCAATCAGACCGTGCCGCAGGTGCTGCCGGGTCAGGTATGGCGCATGGCTTTGGTGTTGCGCAGGCCGCATGGCCTGCTCAATCCCGCAGGGCCGGATACGGAGGGGCGCATGTTTGCCCAAGGTATTCGCGCTACCGGCACCGTGCGCGGACAACCCGTGCTGCTGGAAGATCGGCCATGGGCGTCGCCGGGCATCGCGATTGAACGCGCGCGGCACCACGTGCGCGAAGGCATGCGTGCTGCGCTGGGCGAGCATCGCTATGCACCGGTGTTGATTGCGTTGGCGATCGGGGACCAGGCCGGTGTGTCGCGCGACGACTGGCGGATCTTCAACCGCAGCGGCATTACGCATCTGGTGTCGATCAGCGGGATGCACGTGACGTCGATCGCGGGCATTGGCGGTCTGCTCGCATCGGCGCTATGGCGTCGAATGCGCTGGCGCGGCGTGGGATTGGCGGAGCGCGTGCCCGCGCGTATCGCGGGCGGGGCGGTGGCGGCGCTGGTCGCGCTGCTGTACTGCCTGCTTGCCGGCTGGGGCGTGCCTGCGCGCCGCACGTTCTTCATGTTGTTGGTGGTGCTGGCGGCGGCGTTGTCGAGGTTGCCGTTGTCGGGCGGCCGCGTCCTGGCGTGCGCGGCGGCTGCCGTCGTGGCGCTGGACCCGTGGGCGCCTGTGTCCGCCGGTTTCTGGTTATCGTTCGGCGCGGTGGCGGTGCTGATGCGCATCGCCGCCGCGCCGATTGATATCGATGCCGGTTGGCGCGCGCGCTGCGCGGCGCGGCTGGGGCAGGCGGTGCGCGTGCAATGGATGGTGACCGTGGGGCTGATGCCGTTGCTGGCTTTTCTGGTGCATCAAGTCTCGTTGGGCTCGCCTTTGGCGAATGCGGTGGCGATACCGGTCGTGACGTTCATCGTGACGCCGCTGGCGCTGCTTTGCGCGGCGCTGTCCTGCCTGCCCGGGGCGGAGACGTTGGCGGCGTGGGCGGGGCAGGCAGGGCTGGGCACCTTCGACCTCACCATGGTGCCGGTGGCATGGGTGGGCAACGCAAGCTGGGCCAGCGTGCCGGTTGCGGCGGCCGGCTGGATGTGGCTGCTGTTGGCGGTCGCGGGCATGGCGTGGGCGCTGCAGGCGCGCGGCTGGCCGGGGCGTCATCTGGGATGGGCCTGCATGCTGCCATTGCTGTTCTGGCGGCCGGACAAGCCGGAACCCGGCTATTGGCGCATGAGCGCGATGGACGTGGGACAGGGCAGCGCGATCCTGGTGGAAACGGCCAGCCAATCGTTGCTGTTCGATGCCGGGCCGCGCAGTTACGGCGGCAGCGACGCGGGCGAACGCGTCGTCGCGCCATTCTTGCAGTCGCGGGGGATCGGACGGCTGGATGTGTTGGTGCTGTCGCATGCCGATATGGATCATGTCGGCGGCACGCGCGCGGTGCTGGCGGCGGTGCCGGTGCGGCGAAGTTATACGTCGTTCGATCTGCCGGCCTACGTGCGGCGGGACGCCCGCATGTGGCCGGACGTGGGCAATGCGCAGCCGGTCTTGCCTGATGAGATGGAGCGGTGCGAACGGGGAGGGCGGTGGGAGGCGGATGGGGTGGTGTTCACTTTCCTGCATCCGGGGCCTTCGGAACGCAGTGGCAAGGCGGATGACCGCAATGCTGATAGTTGCGTGCTTCGTGTGGAGGGTAAGGACCATTCCCTGTTGTTGACCGGAGATGTGGGCGTGGCACAAGAGAGGGCGCTGGTCGCGCTGGGGCTGGCGGATGCCGACGTTGTCCTGGCGCCGCATCACGGTTCGTCTTCATCGTCCAGCCGTGAACTGGTGGCGGCAGCGCAGGCCAAGCACGTCATTGCGCAGGCGGGACACCTGAATCGGTTCAAGCATCCGGCGCGGGCGGTGGAACTGCGTTGGATGCGCGCGGGGGGCAAGTTCTGGCGCAGCGATCGGGACGGCGCGGTGAGGGCGGAATCGGGACCCGATGGGTTGGAAGTGTGGGCACAGCGGGAGCGAGCGGGACGGTATTGGCATGGTCGCTAACGACCGCAGGCGTCTCAGCCGTTCCCTGTGGCCAACTGATCAAACAACCGGTCCCCGCCCATCTGCCCGCCCTTGAGCATCAGCTCGATGCCGTCGGTCAGGGGATCGTCGCTGCGGGCGACGCTGACGGTGACGCCCGGCGCCAGCACGCATCTGAATGCCAACCCCCACAACCCCAGCGCCAGCGTGGCCTGGCTGGAGGTGTCGCCGCCGGCGATGCCGATGCGCGCCAGGCGCCTGCCGGCCTGACCGCTGGCGTGCACGATGTCCGCCACGAGGCGGCCGGTGGCGCGGGCGGTGGCGGCGGTGTCTTGCGCACTCACCGGGCCGGGCGGCTTGTCCGTGTGCGCGAGCACGTTGCGGCCCCGGGCCAGCGTGGCGGCCGCCAATTGCGCCTGCTCGGCCGCGTAGGCGGCATCCGTGCGCAGCCGGTCGACCTGCAGCGGCTGCCGGACGTAATGCTCGCAGGCAGCGATCTGCCGCGCGGTGACCGGCGACAGACTACCCGCCACCACCAGCACGGGTCCGTCTGCGAGGCCCAGGGGCGCCGCTTGCATGCCGTGTCCGGGGGCGGGCGTGGTGGCGCGGGCCAGCGCCTGCTGCACGCTGCTCGGCCCCACGGCCAGGAGCGGCGCGCGCGCCGCCGCGCGGCGGATCAGGCGGCCGATGATGGCTAGCTGCGATTGATCCACCAGGTCCAGCAGAAGGGGACCGTCGATGGTATCGATCACGTGGTCGATCCACGCGTCGAGCGCGGGCTTGTCGGCGGCCGGCGGATAGGCAATGTGCGGCACGGCGTGGATGCTGGAGAGCCCCTGCGCGTGAAGGTGCAGCCGCAGGTCGGCCTCGTGCATCGGCGTAACCGGATGCACGCTCATGACCGGATGGCGGTCGATGCGGTGGATCTCCGGCGCGGCGCCCGCGCGCGCAAAGAGTTGGGAGAAGCTGCAATAGCGCCCGATGCTGGGCTGTCCGCCGACGATGGGCACCAGCGGATTGGGCAGGTGGCGTCGCAGCGTGCGGACGGCGGCGCCGATGCTGCCAACATGCGGCGCGCTGTCGAAGGTGGAACAGCATTTGTAGTGCAGCATGCGTGCGCCGGTGCTTGCCATGAACCGGCCCACGGCGTCCAGTTCGGGCTCCATCTCCGCAGGCGTCATGCCACGCGCGGCGCCGGCGATGCCGATGGCGTCCAGCGGGCCGGCACGCTCCAGTTGCGCAGAAGACGGCACGCCTAAAAACAGCAGGCTGCGTAGGCCCGCCCGGGCGACCTCGGCCAACGTGTCAGTGGCGCCGGTGAAGTCGTCGCCATACCAACAGACCTGCGGCGCGGTGCCGCCAATCATGCGCGGCTTCCAAAAAATTCCAGCGCGCGCTGCAGTTCGGGCGCGTTGCGGGCGTAGTCTTCCAGGCGCTGGTTGTCGCGCACGGCGTGCCACGCTTGCCGGATGCTCTGCACACCCGCCGCAGGACCGTCCGGGTGCGCCAGGATGCCGCCGCCGGACATGAACATCAGATCGTCGCTGCGCACGGCGGCCCACGTGGCAGGCACCGTCCCGGCCCATTGACCAGACGAGAAAGCAGGCATGACGGCGTCGTCGATCCCCGGCGTCAGCGACGCGAGGCAATCGCGGGCCGAGTCCACGACTTCACTGTCCTCCTGCGAGAACTTGCCTTGCAACCCATGCACGTGCATGTGGTCCACGCCGGCCAGCCGCCACAGCGTCTGGTACGCCTGAAAGCCCATGCCCAGCAGCGGATGGCGCGACAGCGCGCCGAAGCCATTGCGGTGACCGTGCAGCGCCAGCGGCGTGCTGCGCCGCAGGGTCTGGATGGCCGAGTAGCCGCACCAGTTCAGGCTGGCCATGACGCAGGTGCCGCGCTCACGTTCAATCAGGTCGGCGTGGCGGCGCATGGCGTCGGTCTCGTCGGTAATGTTGAACGCGACCATCACGTTGCGGCCGGTGCGTTCGCGGTGCGCGCGCACGACGGCCATGACCGCGGCCACGCGCTGGGCGAGCGGGGCGTGGGCCGGGTTGGCGCACACCTCATCGTCCTTGATGAAGTCCACGCCGGCCGCGCACAGCTGCGCCACCAGATGCGCGGTCTGTTCGGGCGAGAGGCCGACGTTGGGCTTGATGATGGTGCCGACCAGCGGGCCCTTGTCCACGCCGGTCAGCGCGCGCGTGCCGGCGATGCCGACTTGCGGCAGGTCGAACTGGGCGCGGTAGTTGGCGGGCAGCTCCATGCTTTCGAGCCGCAGGCCGGTGACTTCGCCCAGGTCGTACAGATTGCCGCCGACGGTGGCGGCCAGCGTGGGCAGGTTGGCGCCCACATTGGCGACCGGAAACGCGATGCGAATCCGCGCGCGCTGGAACTTGGCGGGCATGCCGCCTGGCTGGCGCGCGAGGTAGGCGTTGGGCAGGCTGGGCGTGTCGACCGTTTCCAGCGTTTCGATGGATTCGATGCGGGCGCGTGCGCGGGCGCGCAGCTCGTCCGTTTCGCCCTGAACGCGCGTGAACGTGCCGCAGGACTGCTCGCCGGCCATGACCTCCGCAACCTTGGCGGGGTCGACGGGGGTTTCAATCAGGTAGGTGGCGGTAAACGATTGGGAATTCATGGTGGCGGTGTGCGGCAGGGGCGTATCAGAGGCGGCTCAGGTCGGGGAAGGCGCGGACCGGGTCCTTGCCGTCCCAGTTCACCGAGCTTTCGCGGATCAGGTCGAAGAGGCGGCCCTTGGGGCCGGCCACTTCGGAGAGCTCGATGACGGTGCCGGGGTGGTATTCGGTGTCGAAGTAGATGAAGCGGCCTTTCTCGCCGACTTCACCGCTCATCTTGGGCTTGAAGCCCTGCGCCAGCAGGCGCTCGAGGTCGGCGTCGTAGCTTTCGGTCCAGTAGGCGACGTGCTGCAGGCCGGTGCGGCCGGCTTGCAGGAAGTCGCGGTACATGGAGGGCACGTCGTTGCGGGTCTGGATCAGTTCGACCTGCACATAGCCGGAGTTGGCCAGGGCGACGGAGTTGTGCGGCTCGTGGGGTTCGCCATCGTATTGGTAATTGACGATGGGCACGCGCGGGTTGTAGTACCAGGGGCCCACGCCGAGCTTGGTGCTCCAGTAGTCCATGGCGGCTTCGATGTCGTGCACGACATAACCGAGTTGGCGGATCTCGCCCAGGAAACGACTCATGTTGGATCTTTTTAAAAAGGGTGGCTGAGAGACGGGAAGGGCGCGGCCCGCAAGGGGCCGCGTCGCGTCACAGGAAACCGATGGAGAACCAGGGGAAGGCGGCCACGACGATCAGACCGATCAGCAGCGCGCCGATGTAGCCCCAGATCGGGCGGATGCCCTCGTTGGGATCGACCCGGCTGATCGCGCAGGCGCCGTAGTAGCCGACGCCGAAGGGCGGTGCGAACAGGCCAATGCCCATCGCGAAGATCACGACCATGGCGTAGTGGACCTCGTGCACGCCGGCCTGCACTGCGATCGGGAACAGCAGCGGACCGAACAGCACGATGGCGGGAATGCCTTCCAGCACACTACCCAGGATGATGAACGCCACGATGGAGACAGCCAGGAAGCCGTAGCTGCCGCCGGGCATGCCCGCCATCAGCTTGGCCAAGTCGCCCGAGAATCCGGATTGCGTCAGCGCCCATGCCATGGCGGTGGCGCAGCCCACGATCAGCATGATGGCGCCGGACAGGGAGGCGGTCTCGATGAGCATGGGCTTCACACGCGCCCAGTCGAAGCAGCGGTAGGTCACAAGGCCCACGACGACGGAGTACACAATGCCGATGGTGGAGACCTCGGTGGCGGTCGCCACGCCTTCGACGACGGCGGCGCGGATCACGAAGGGCAGGGCCACGGCGGGCAGCGCGATCATGAAGAAGCGGCCGATCTCCTTGAAGGTGAAGCGCTGGACGAGGCTCAGGTCTTCCTTGCGGTAGCGCCACCAGACCACGGCGCACAGGGCCAGACCCAACACGACGGCGGGCAGCAGGCCGCCCGTGAACAGCGCGGCGATCGACACGCCGGTCACCGAACCGATGGTGATCAGCACGATGGATGGCGGAATCGTTTCGGTCTGCGCGCCGGTGGCGGACAGCAGGGCGACCAGATCGCCGGGCTTGGCGCCGCGCTTTTTCATTTCCGGGAACAGCACCGGCGCGATGGCCGCCATGTCGGCGATCTTCGAGCCCGAGATGCCCGACACCAGATACATGGCGCCGATCAGCACGTACGACAACCCGCCGCGCACGTGGCCGAGCAGGCTGGCCAGGAACTGGATCATGGCGCGCGCCATGCCGGTCATCTCGATCAGCGAGCCCAGGAAGATGAAGAGCGGCACCGCCAGCAGCATCAGGTGCGACATGCCTTCGTCCAGCCGGCCCACCATGACGACCATCGGCGTGTTGGTGGTCAGCGCCAGATACGAGAAGGTGGCAAGTGCGAACGAGAAGGCAATCGGCACGCCCGAAAACACGGTGGCGGCGACGATGCCCACGAAGAAAATCACCAGATTCAGCTTGCCCAGGCCCGCGAACATCGGCTGCGCCATCCAGAAGAGCCCGACGACCGCCGCCACGCCAGCCAGCGCCATTGCGACCTGCGGCAGCGGCTGCGTGCGCAGCAGGCGCAGCAGCGCGATGATGCCCATCAGCCCCATGCCCACCGGAATCGCCGCGGCGCGCCAGGCGTTGCTGAGCTCCAGCGCGGGCGTGATGATGAAGTGCTCTTCATGCGCGTACTCGATGGCGGGCGCCAGGATCAGCACCAGGAAGGCCAGCGAGGCCGCCAGTGCCGCGGTTTCAAGCTGCGCGCGCCGCGCGGGGCTGACGTTGTTCACCAGCGCGGTCATGCGCATGTGCTCGCCGCGCCGCAATGCCACGACGGCGCCCAGCATGGACAGCCAGAGGAACAGGATGGAGGCGAGTTCGTCGGACCAGACCAGCGGGCTGTGGAACGCATAGCGCGCCACCACGCCGGCAAACAGGACGAGGATCTCGACCAGCACGATGGCCGCGGCAACGTGTTCGACCACGGTGCCCAACACGCTGTCGAGCGCGCCGGCCGCCCGGCGCAGGGGATTGGCCGGCAGCGCGGGCGCCGCGGCGTGGGGAGCGGACAGGGAGGACATGACGCGCGACCTCAGGCCAGCTTGCCGACGGACTGCTCCAGCAAGCCCCAGGCCTCGTTGCCGAACCGGCCTTGCCATTCCTTGTAGAAGCCCGCGGTGCGCAGCTGTTCGCGGAAGCTGTCCGCGGACGGCTGGTTGAACACCAGACCCTTGGCTTCAAGGTCTGCCTGCACCGAGGCGTTGAGCTTCTTGATGTCTTCGCGCTGGGCCAGGCCGGCTTCGTTGATGCCGCGCGCCACAACCGTCTTCAAGTCGGCGGGCAGCCCTTCCCACATGCGGCCGTTGGCGATGAACCAGTAGCCGTCCCAGATGTGCTTGGTCAGCGAGCAGTACTTCTGCACTTCGTACAGCTTGGCGACCTGGATGATGGGAAGCGGGTTTTCCTGCGCGTCCACCACCTTGGTCTGCAGCGACGAGTAGACCTCGCTGAACTGCAGGCTGGCGGGCGCAGCGCCCAGGCCCTTGAACATGGAGATCGGCAGCGAGCTCACCGGCACGCGGATCTTCAGGCCGTCCATGTCGGCGGCCGTGTTGACCGGGCTCTTGCTGCTGGTGGTCTGGCGGAAACCGTTGTCCCACATCTTTTCAAAGGCGTAGAGCTTGCGCTGCGCGATGGCGGCGCGCACGTGGGCGCCGAGCGCGCCGTCCATGGCGTTCCAGACCTGGTCGTAGTCCTTGAACGCGAAGCCGACGGCGTTGATGGCGGCCACCGGCACCAGTGTGGCGATCACCAGGGCGGACGGCGTGAAGAAGTCGATGCCGCCGGAACGCACCTGCGCCAGCATGTCGGTGTCGCCGCCCAGCTGATTGTTCGGGAAGATCTTGATGTCGACGCGGCCGTTGCTTTCCTTGAGGATGCGTTCGGCCGCTTCCTGAGCGCGGATGTTCAGCGGATGCGTCACCGGCAGGTTGTTGCCGTACTTGAGCGAATAATCGGCGGCGCGGGCGATCAGCGGAAAGCCGGTGCCGGCGACGGCAAGGGCGGGGACCGCGCAAAGGCGGCGCAGGGCACTGCGGCGAGTAAGCAGCTTCATGGTTGTCTCCGTTGTCTTACTTATGATGTTTTTTGATGTGCCACAAAACCGCCTGAGCCATGCGGCACTGTGGACAATAGTGAATAGGCGCTATCATCGTCAAATCTTATTCATGATGGTTTTTGATGTGAATAAAAGTGCTTCCTCTCGTGGACTGGCCCGGCTGGCGGATGTGGCCGCCCGCGCCGGCGTGTCGACCGCCACGGCCGATCGCGTGCTGAACCGCCGGCCCGGCGTGCGCCCGGCCACGGCGCAAAAGGTCTTCAAGGCCGCAATCGATCTGGACTACTTGCCGGACGAAGAGGCGTACGCGGCCCCCGCGCCCGAGCCCATGCGGCTGGTGTTCCTGCTGCCGCGCGGCAGCAACCGCTACCTGCGCATGCTGGGCGACACGGTCAGCTTCGCGCACGAGCACTTCGCGCCGCTCAATGCCAAGTGCCACGTCGAATATGTAGAGAGCTTCAACCCCGACGCGCTGGCGCAGGCGCTGGTCAAGCATGGCAAGCGGGCCGACGGGATTGCGTTCATGGCGCTGGAGCACCCCGTGGTCCGCGAAGCCGTGAACGCGCTGGCGCAACAGGGCGTGCCGACAGTGACGGTGATTTCGGACATCGCCAACAGCGCGCGCACGGCGTATGTGGGATTGGACAACCGCGCCGCCGGGCGCACGGCCGGCTACCTGATCGCGCGCTTCATCGGTTTACGCGCGGCCCATGTGGCGCTGATCGCGGGGTCGCGGCATTACCGCGCCCATGAAGAGCGGGAAAGCGGTTTTCTGCAGCTCTACGCCGAACAGTTTCAGGCGATGCAGGTGGTGGACCTGCGCGAAGGGTATGACGACGCGCAGCGCAACTACGAGCAGACGCGGCAGCTGCTGGAGCAATATCCGCAGCTCGCCGGGATTTACAACATCGGCGGCGCGTCAGACGGCGTGGCTCGCGCGCTGAAAGAGGCAGGGCAGCAGCACCGGGTTGTTTTCATCGGGCATGGACTGACGCCGGATACACGGTCGCTGCTGATCGACGGCACGATGGACGCGGTCATTACGCAGAGCCCGATGGAAGCGCTGATGAGCTGCGTGCGGATTTTCAGCAACCTGCGGGACAAGCGCAGCGCGATGAATGGGGTGGAGTTGGCGCGTAGCCAGGTGATATTCCGGGAGAACTTGCCGTAGGGGCGGCGGCGTGCATGTGGCCCGGTGTCTGACACCCTTGAGGCAAGCCCTTGGCACGACGACCGTCTCCCCAGGGTGTCAGACACCTCATCGACACCCTTCATGTGGCCGCGGTGTCTCATGTGGCCCGGTGTCTGACACCCTTGAGGCAAGCCCTTGGCACGACGACTGTCTCCCCAGGGTGTCAGACACCTCATTCAGTCCTACGTTTTGGGCTGGTGTCAGACACCTCATCGACACCCTTCATGTGGCCGCGGTGTCTCATGTGGCCCGGTGTCTGACACCCTTGAGGAAAGCCCTTGGCACGACGACTGTCTCCCCAGGGTGTCAGACACCTCAATCAGTCCTACGTTTTGAGCCGGTGTCTGACACCTCATTCAGTCCTACACGTCGGATCGCTCAAGCGTCCGCATCTGCGCCAATCGGCGGATCGCGGGCGTATTATTTCGGCTATGGGCTCGCACCCAGTGCGGCAGCGGCGGGGTACGCCGCTGCCTACTTCAACGATGGTTCCTCAACAACGGTTGCCCGGCGCTTGCCGGTGGGCGGCCGTGAAGGCGTTGCGCCATGGACCACACAGCCGACCGCCAGGCCATCCCCGCCACTTGCGAGGCGGGGCTCGCCGCGCGATCACCGGCGGGTGATCACGATTTCCATGTACTCGCTGGGCACCACGACCGCCGAATCGCCAGAGCGGTTGAAGCGTTGGATCTGCGCGGTGATGTCGGCCGTCAGCGCCGTCTGCGCCGCCGGTTCCAGCGCGCCGAAGGCCTTGAGCAGCGGGCCGTAGTAGGTCTTGAAGACCTGCATCCAGTGCTCGGGCGAACGGTAGCGGAACACGAAATGACGCGGTTCGCACTGGATCGACGCGGCTTGCGATCCGAACATCTCTTCGATGCGCGCCTTGGTGCCCCACAGCGCGGGCGACTTGACGCCGGCGGGCGGGGGCAGGTGCTTGCCGATGGTCTTGAAGATCTGGCCGATGAAGCCGTCGGGCGTCCAGTTGGCCAGGCCGATCTTGCCGCCGTGCTTGCACACGCGCATCAGTTCGGACGCGGCCTTGTCCTGGTCGGCCGTGAACATCACCCCGAAGGTCGACATGACGACGTCGAACGCCGCGTCGGGGAAGGGCAGCGCCTCGGCGTCGGCCTCCTGGAATTCGATCTTCAGGCGTTCCGCGGCGGCGCGTTCGCGGCCGCGGCTGAGCAGCGCCGGCACGTAGTCGGTCGACGTGACGTCGCACCAGCGGCGGGCAGCGGCCAGCGTGGCGTTGCCGTTGCCGGCTGCAACGTCCAGCACCTTCTGGCCGGCTCGGACATCAAGGGCTTCGCAAAGCTGTTCTCCCACGATCTGCAGCGTGGTGCCGACGACGGCGTAGTCCCCGGAGGACCAGGTGCCCTGCTGGCGAGTCTTCAAGGCGGCCAGGTCGGGCTGTGCGGTTTCGCGCACGTCACTGGTGGCAAGGGAGGAAATGGACATGGTGATTCTCCGTTATTGCGTGGGGTGCGCGACGGCATCCATTGCCAGCGCGCCGGGGTAGTGCAACCAGCGCCGCGAAGGAATTCGCGTGCCGTGCGCCCCGGAAACAACGATAAAAACCGGGCGTGGAGGCGAGCGTGGTAGCCGGCGTGGAATCTGCCGTGGATTCGACCGGCGCGGGCATCCACGTGCGCATGCTGGGGCCGATGGCGATCAGCCGCGGCGGCGACCCGCTGGCGTTGCCGCCGTCGCGCAAGCTGCGGGCGCTGATTGCCTACCTTGCGCTGGCCCCGAATGCCGTGATGCGCTCGCACCTGTGCGAATTGCTGTGGGACATTCCGAACGATCCGCGCGGTGAGTTGCGCTGGTGCCTGAGCAAGGCGCGCGGCCTCCTGGACGAGCCGGGCCGGCGCCGGGTCGAGACGGTGCAGGACGCCGTGCGTCTGGACCTGTCCGATTGCCGCGTGGATGTCATCGAAATCGGCACGGCGATGCAGGCGGGCATCGACAAGGCAAGCCCAGACAGGCTGCGCGCCCTGTCGGCGCTGTTCAAGGGTGATTTCCTGGAAGGGCTGGAAATCGGCCGCAGCCCGTTCTTCCATAGCTGGCTGACCGCGCAGCGGCGGCGCCTGCGGGCGTGCCATGCGGCCGTGCTGGCGCACCAGGCCGCGAGCCTGCCGGCGAGGGCGGAAGAACGCTTCGCCTGCCTGGATAAATGGCTGCAACTGGCGCCGTTCGATTCGCAGGCGCATGAACTGATGCTGGACGCGCTGGGACTGCGCGGGCAGTGGCGCGAAGGCGAGGAGCATCTGGCTGCGGCCGTGCGCGCGTTTGAGGCCGAGGGACTGGACGGGCGGCTGCTGCGCGAGGCGTGGCGCGACGTGCGCGCCCGACGGGCGGGCGGGGGGCAGGCGTCAGGGCAGATCCCCAGCTCCGCCTCGGATCAGGTCGGGACATCGGAAGCGATGCCGCGGGTTGGAGAGGCCGCAGCAACGATCACGACGGACACCGCCGCGCCGTTTGCGGCCGACACAACGGGCCAGCCGCCACCCGAAGCCGATCCTCCTTCCCGCCTTACCGACCCCCCGCCCGACCGGCGCGGGCGCGCCTCCATCGCGGTGATGCCGTTTGTGGACCGGTCCGCGCAGGCGGGCGTACGCGGCGGATTGGCGGACGGATTGGCCTTTGACGTCATCGCGAGGCTGGCGAAGCTGCGCAGCCTGTTCGTCATCGCGCAGGGCACGGTGTTTGCGCTGGATCAGCGCAGCGTGGGACCGGAGGAAGCGGGCCGCACACTCAACGTGGATTACGTCGTCAGCGGCTCGCTGCGGCGTCACGGCCAGCGGCTTGCCGTGGACGTGCAGTTGGTTGATTCGCGCACGGCGCGCATCGTCTGGGCGGATGTCCTTGATCACCCCTATGACGACGCGCTGCTGGCGCTGGACGAGATCGGCAACCGGATCGTGGCGTCCGTCGATATTGAAATTGAAGCCGCCGAGCGCAACCGCGCGATCCTGACGCCGCCCAATTCGCTGGACGCGTGGCAGGCGCATCACCGCGGCCTGTGGCACATGTACCGGTTCAACCGTACCGACAACGAGCAGGCGCGGCATTTCTTCGAGTTGGCGGTGCGGCTGGATCCGACGTTTTCGCGGGCCTACGCGGGCTTGTCGTTCACGCATTGGCAGACGGCGTTTCAGCGCTGGGACGAGCAGGGTGGCGCCATCGATCGGGCATTCGAAACGGCCGGCCAAAGCCTGATCGCCGATGACCGGGATCCGGCGGCGCATTGGGCGATGGGGCGGGCGCTGTGGCTGCGCGGCAGCCAGGACCAGTCGGTCAGTGAACTGCAGATCGCCGTAGACCTCAGCCCGAACTTCGCGCTGGGCCATTACACGCTAGGTTTTGTCGACTGCCAGATGGGCGACGCAGAGGCCGCCATCGGCGCATCCGACCATTCTCGCCATCTGAGCCCCTTCGATCCGCTGCTTTTCGGCATGCTGGCGGTGCGCGCGCTGGCGCTGGTGCGGCTCGGCCGGATCGACGAGGCGGCTGGATGGGCGATCAAGGCGGCCGCGCGGCCCAACGCGCACGTGCACATTCTGGCGATTGCCGCGTGCTGTCTGTCGCTGGCCGGCCGGACCGACGAGGCATTGGGCTTTCTGCCCGCCATCCGCAAGGCGCAGTCGTCCTATCGGGTAGAGGACTTCCTGGCATCGTTCCGGCTGGAGCCGGACACGCAGGCGCTGTTCCGCGAGGGCGCGCGGCGGATCGGGATCGGATGACGCGTCGGGGGTAGCCGGGGGAACGGGAGGTATGAAATCCGGCACCCACCGTCAGATTTCGCTTGCTAAATAACTGCCTAGGCAGCTAATATGCGTCCGTTGATTCCAACGACTACGCGCCAGGCCCATCATGAGCAACGCATCACCTTCCGTACTGGACGAACTGTGCACCGGCGAGCTGGGTTTCCTGGTGACCTCCGTGCGCAACGGCATTCACGAAGCGCTGGACCGCGAGCTGGCCCCGCTGCAGATCACCGTTCAGCAGTACGTCGTGCTTAATTGCATCGTCAAGGGGTGGGGCCGCACGCTTAGCGACTTCTGCCGCGTCCTGGCCTATGACTCGGGCGCCATGACCCGGCTGCTGGATCGGATCGCCGCCAAGGGCTTCATCCGCCGGGTGGAAAACGAGTCCGACCGCCGCAGCTCGCTAATCGAACTCACCGAGCAGGGCAAGGCGGCATTCCCCCAGGCACGGCAGCTCACCGAGGTGGCGTTTCGCAGGTTGCTGGACGGGTTTTCCGAAGCGGAAGCGGAACTGCTGCAAAAGCTGCTGTCCCGCATCCTGATCAACGCGCGGGCGGACTAGCGTTTCCCGGGTCCGCCGATTTTTTTATCTATTTATCTGCCTAGGCATATACGGCCTGAGCAAAAGAAAGGCCCCTTCACCATGCAAGTCTCCTCCCCAACTCTCCTGAGCCCAAGGTGCCCCCGTCACATCCTGGGCCTCACCCTGTCGGCGCTGCTGCTGGCCGGATGCGCCAGCACGGGCGACCTGCATATCCATTCGACGGTGGGCAGCGCCAACCAGCTGGCGGCAACCGCGTCGCTCGACGGGACGCCGGTGTCCCCGGCCGTATGGCCGACCGAGGCGTGGTGGGAAAGTTTTGGCGACGCGCAGCTGACCCAGCTTGTGGTCGCCGCGCTGGCCGAGCAGCCGAGTCTGCGGGTCGCGGCCGCGCGGGTGCGGCAGGCGGATGCGCTGGCCAGCGTCGCGGGGGCGCCGCTGTCGCCGCAGGGCAATCTGAATGGCCGCGCAACGCGCCAGCGTTTCAGCGAGCACAGCACCACGCCGCAGCCGCTGGCCGGCTCGTGGGATTGGACGGCCGACCTGCAGGCGGGCGTGGGCTACGAAATCGACTTCTGGGGCAAGAACCGGTCGGCGCTGGACGCCGCGCTGCAGCGCGCGCAGGCCGCCGAGGTGGACCGCCATGCCGCCGAACTGATGCTGACGACGTCGCTGGTGCGCGCGTATCTGAAGCTGGACACCGCGTATCTGCTGCGCGACCTGGCCGAAGACACGCTGCGCCAGCGCGAGGACACGCTCAAGCTGACCCAGCGCCGCGTCGACGCCCAACTGGATTCGCGCCTGGACATGAAGCAGGCCGAAGCCGCGCTGCCCGCGACGCGCGAACGCATCGCCGCACTCAACGAACAGATCGCGCTGACGCGCAATCAGGTGGCGGCGCTGGTGGGCCGCGGACCGGACGCGGGCATTCAGGTGCGCCGGCCGTCGCTGCGCGGCGGTTTTGCCGGCGCGATCCCGACGACGGTGCCGGCAGAACTGATCGGCCGACGTCCCGACGTGGTGGCGCAGCGCTGGCGTGTGGAAGCGGCCGGCGCAGAGATCAAGGTCGCCCGCGCGCAGTTCTATCCCAACGTCAGCTTGACGGCATTTACCGGGCTGCAAAGCCTGGGCCTGTCGGACCTGATGAACGCCGGCAGCCGCGTGCTGGGCATCGGCCCGGCGATCTCGCTGCCGGTCTTTGACGGCGGCCGGCTGCGCGGCAACCTGGGCGCGCGGCAGGCCGAGTACGACGTCGCGGTCGAGCAATACAACGGCACGCTGGTCACGGCGCTGCACGACGTGGTGGACCAGCTGGTGTCGCTGCGCTGGCAGGCCGAGCGGTCAGCGCAGCAGCAGGAAGCGCTGCGGCTGACGCAGGAAGCCTACGACATGGCGTCCGCGCGCTACCGCAGCGGCGTGGGCAGCTATCTGCAGGTGCTGTCCGCCGAAGGTCAGGTGCTGCAGCAAAAGCAGTTGCTGATCGAACTGGATACGCGCAACCGCGCGCTGCATCTGGAACTGATCCGGGCGCTGGGCGGGGGCTATGTGCCCGAGGCGTCAAAGACGTCCGCAGCCTCCGCATCAGCCGCGGCATCCGGCGCGGCCGCGCTCACCGAAGCCGGGCGTCCGTCATGAACCGTCATCCCCATCCATCCGCTCCTTCCCATACCGATTCCCCGCAAGCCATGAAGCCCGAAGCCACCCCGAACCCGCCTTCCTCCTCGTCCCGTCCGCGCGGCAGCCTGGCACGCAAAGTCGCCGTCGGCGGCGCCGCGATCCTGGCCTTCACCGTGCTGGCCGGCGCCTATGCCGAGTATTCCGACGGCCGTTGGGTATCGACGGAAGACGCCTATGTCGAAGGCAACGTCGTGCAGGTGACGCCGCAGGTCGGCGGCGTGGTGACCGCGATCCGCGCGGACAACACCGACAGGGTCGAGGCGGGCGCGGTCCTGATCGAGCTGAATGGCGTGGACGCGCAGCTGGCGCTGGACGCCGCGCGCGCGAATCTGGCGCGCAGCGTGCGGCAGGTGCGCGGCCAGTTTGCGATGGCCGGGCAGGACGGCGCCACCGTGGCGCTGCGCAAGGTCGACCTGGCCCGCGCGCAGGAGGACGTGTCGCGCCGGTCTGCGCTGGCCAAGATCGGCGCCATCCCCGGCGAGGAATTGGTCCATGCGCAGCAGGCCGTGCGCACCGCGCGCGCCGCGCTGGACGTTGCGAACGAACAGCTCAAGCGCAACCATGCGCTGATCGACGGCACGACGGTCGAGTCGCACCCGGACGTGCGGGCCGCGGCCGTGCAACTGCGCAATGCCAGCGTGGCGCTTGCGCGGACCAAGGTCCCGGCGCCGGTGGGCGGCGTGGTGACCAAGCGCGGCGTGCAGGTCGGACAGCGCGTGGCGGCCGGCGCGGCGCTGATGTCGGTCGTGCCGTTGGATCAGCTGTGGGTCACCGCCAACCTGAAGGAATCGCAGTTGCGCAATGTGCGGATCGGCCAGCCCGTCAAGTTGACCACCGATCTGTACGGGGGCGGCGTGGTTTATCACGGACGCGTGCTGGGCCAGGATGCGGGGACGGGCAGCGCGTTCTCGCTGTTGCCGGCGCAAAATGCCACCGGCAACTGGATCAAGGTGGTGCAGCGCGTGCCGGTGCGCATCGCGCTGGACCCGGCAGAGGTCGCGGCGCAGCCGCTGCAGCTTGGCCTGTCGATGCGGGTCGAGGTGGACACCGAGGCGCGCGACGGCAAGCGCCTGGTCGCGGCGCAAGGGCAGGCGCAGGCCTACACGACGGCGGTATATGCCGACGAGCTGGCCCAGGCTGACGCCCAGGTGCGCGCCATCATCGACGCCAACCTTTGATCGGGCGGCGCACATGTCCCACCCCAAGCCCCCGGTCTCGCTGCTGCTGGTCATCGGCGCGCTGACGTTCATCGACTTCCTGCAGAACGGTATGGCCACGTTCGGCGCCGCGCCCATCATGGGCGAAATCGGCGCCAGCCCCGAGGAATACACCCATATCGCGCTCATCTACGCCTGCGTGGCGGTGATGATGATCGCGTTGCAGGGCTGGCTGACGCATCGGCTGGGTCTGCGGGTCTACCTGCTGGCGTCGCTGGCCGCGGCGGGCGTGGGCGCGGCCGTGTGCGCGCTGGCGCAGGACCAGACCGGGTTCCTGCTCGGGCGGGTGCTGATGGCGATGGGCTGCGCGGCGATGCTCACGTCGTCCCGGCTGACCGTGAACCTGATCCCGCCCAGTCCGGCGCGTTTTCTGGGCATCAAGGCCTTGGCGACAGGGCTTTGCGTGGGCACGGCGCTGGCGCCCTGGTTGGCCGCGATGGCGGTCGAGCACGATGGCTGGCCGTTGATGTTCTGGCTGATCGCCGCGCTGTCGCTGCTTGCGATGGCGCCCGTCATGCTGGCCATGCCGGGCCGTGAAGCGGGCTCGGTGCTGGCTGGCAACGTGCGTTTGCTGCCGATCGCCGCGCTGGGCGGGGGCAGCTTTCTTGTGCTGCATGCGTTGCAGCGCGCCTATTACGACTTCTTCAGCCAGGGCAGCTTCCTGGCGCTGTCGGCCGCGGCGGGCGTGGCCGCGCTGGGTTACTTCGTGTGGTCGGAGACGCGCAACGGCGCGCCGCTGCTCAGGCTGGGCGGCATGAAGGAAGTGCGGTTCCTGTGCGGGCTGGGCCTCTTCATGGTCTGCTACGTGATGCTTGGCGCCAATGGCTACCTGGTGCCGCTGATGCTGCAACGCGCGCTGGGGCAGGCATGGATCACGGCAGGCGAGTTCTTCGCGATGGGGCTGGGGGCGGGCGTGCTGACCTGGGCCGTCATGTCGCAACTGCTGCCGCGCTGGCCGTCGCCACGCAAGTTCTTCGTGACCGGCTTCCTGGCGCTGGCGGCGTTCGGGGTGTGGATGTCGCGGCTGACGCCCACGGCCAACATGTGGACCGACGTGTTTCCCGCGTTGGCCTGTTACGGCATGTTCATCATGACCCTCATGCCCACGACCGCGATGCAGACCTTCACCGGCCTGACGGGCGACCCTGCGGTGTTCGCCCATGCGCAGCAGGTCAAGAACATGCTGGCGCAGATCGGCCAGGCGCTGGGCATCATGCTGGCCACCGTCGGCCAGCAGTGGTTCACCTCCCGGCACTACACGGTGCTGCAGGAAAGCATCGCGACCGGCAACGCGCAGTTCGAGGCGGCGATGGCGCAGCTGACCGCCTATTTCACCGCGGCGGTGGGGCCGGCAGCGGCGCCGCAACTTGCCACGGCGCAGATCGCGCAACTGCTGAACCAGCAGTCGGTGCTGCTGGCCAGCCTGGATCATTTCCAGATCGTGGCGGGGGTGGCGCTGGCGGCGGCGGCCGTCAGCCTAGTGCAGCGCGTGTTCCGCTAGGGGGGTGCGGTTCAGTTGCCGCCAAGCTGCGCAATGATCTGCCGCGCCACGTCCGCCAGCGACAGGCCGCCGTCCATCGCAGCGCGTTGCAGGCGTTCATGCGCCGCCTGCTCGTTCAGGCCATAGCGGCTGATCAACAGCAGCTTGGCGCGGTCGATGCGCTTCCTGTCGTCCAGCGCGCCCCGCACGCTGGTCAGCGCATCGTCGGCGTGCTGCATGCGCAGCGTCTGCTCGCGCATCATGTCCAGGATCGACCGTTCCAGCTCGCTGCCCACGCCGTCCTCGGGCGGCACGTCCAGAATGCGGCTCTGCACGCTGAACACCATGCTGGGGGCGCGGCCGCTGGCGTGATCGGTGTAGCGGCTAAGCAGCAGGCGGCGGTCGTCCAATTCCTGGCGGGTGTCGGCGATGCGCCGGGCGCATTGCTGCGCCAGTTCCTGTGCCAACTGTGTCTCGACGCTGCGCATGGCGTCGATGCGCGCGGTGCACAAGTCAAACCACAACTCGGCCAGACCGCTGTCGACACGCTGCGCGTCTGACGTGTGCTGCGCCATGTCGCGCATGCGTTGCACCGGCTGCGCCTGCTGCTGAACTTGATCCCAGGCCTGCAGCGGCGCGCCTTGCGCGTACTGCGTGTAGACGCCGAAACTGCGCGCCTGGTTGGCCGCCAGGCCCAGCATGCGCGCCTTGCGCGCGTCGTCGAACCAGCCGGCCGTAAAGCCCATGACGCCGCAGGCGCGCTCCTGGCCGCTCAGTTCCTTGCCTTGCATGAAATTCAACAGCGCCACCAACAGGCGCGTCACGTCCGGGTCCAGCGACGAGTCGGCGGCTTCGAAGACCACTGCCAGCAGGCTGCCGATCACTTGGGTGAAGTGGGTATCGGCGTCTTCCACCGCCACGCACCGGTCGCGGATCTGGCGGCGTAAGGCCGGCAATTCGTCCAGACGGAATAGGGCGTACGCAATGCAATTGAGCAGGCGCGCGCGGCTGCTGCCGGCCGCGGTGTCGGCCTCCAGCCCATCCAGGAATGCGCGCACGTCGGCTTCCACGACCTGCGCGTCGCTCGACAGGCCGGCCAGCGCCGGCTGCAGCCGGCCTGCGGGGCTGCACAGGGTCAGGTTGGAATAGCCGCGCTCTTTTTGCAGCGCATGCACCAGCGCGCTGATGCGCAGCACCAGGTCGCAGGTGGCGGCCAGGATTTCCAGGCCCTGGAGCTCGCTGCGTCGGGCAGCAAGCAGAAAGCGCAGCGGCGGCGGCATGTGGCGTTCGGCCATCGAAATCTCTATGCGGGGTGAGGCGCGGTGTCTTCGCGGAAATCAGGCCGTCCGGCGTTGCGGCGCAATCGCGCCTGCCGCGTCGTCCAGCACGCCGAACATCCGGCAGGCGGCAACCTCGCCGATGACCAGCACGGCCGGGCTGCGTAACCGGAAGGCCTGGGCGTCCAACGCCATGCCGGCCAGCGTCGACGCACAGACCCGCTGGCCGGGAAGCGACGCGCGCTCGATCATCGCCACCGGCGTGTCCGGGGCCATCCCGGCGGCCAGCAACTGGCGGGTCATGTCGTGCACCTTTGCCACGCCCATGTAGACCACCAGCGTCGTGCCGCTGCGCGCCAATCCGGACCAATCGGGCGTTGCGCCGTCCTGCGAATGCGCGGTGATGAGTGTAACGCCCTGAGCCATGCCGCGTTGCGTCAGCGGGATGCCGGCGGAGGTGGCCGCGGCCAGCCCGGCGGTAATGCCGTTCACGATCTCGCAGGCGACGCCGTGGTCGCTGAGCCACTGCGTTTCCTCGCCGCCACGGCCAAAGATGCACGGGTCGCCACCCTTCAGGCGCGCCACGCGCAGCCCCTGGCGCGCATAACGCAGCATCAGGCGTTGAATGAAGTCCTGCGGCGTGGAACGGCAGCCCCCGCGCTTGCCCACGCGAACGATGCGGGCGTGGGGGCAGTGCTGCAGAATCTCGGGGTTGACCAGGTCGTCGACCAGGACCACGTCGGCGCGGGCCAGCGCCCTGACGGCTTTCAAGGTCAGCAGCTCGGGGTCGCCGGGGCCGGCGCCGATCAGGGACACGGTGGGATTCGTGGCGGGCATGGTCGTCTCGTATCAGGAGTTCAGGGCCTGGATCACGATCACGATGGCCAGGACAAGGCACAGGCCTTTCCAGAAAGCCACCGGATTGCGTTCCAGCAGGGGCAGTCGCTCGCCGCCGCGCACGTCGGGCGGATTGCGCAGCGCGTGCGTGAATTCGGACAGCTCGGGCGTGCGGTGCTGCGGGTCGGGATGCAGGGCGCGGCTAAGCACGCTGTCGATCCAGGCCGGAATCTCGCGTTCCCGGTCCAGCACCGACACGTAGGTCAGACGCAATTGTGCGGCGCGGCTGCGCGAGCGCGCCACGTCGGCGCCGTACGGCAGGCGGCCGGAGAGCATCTGGTACAGGATCGCCGCGAGCGAATAGATGTCGGACCGCGCCGTGCCAGCTTCGCCCAGAAAGTACTCGGGCGCCGAATATTGGGCGGTGCCCAGCACCGGCAAGGCGTCGTCGTCCTCGGCGCTCAGGTCCTGGATGCCCGCCGTGCGGGCCGAGCCCAGGTCGATGATCTTTGCCGTGCCGTCCGGCGTGATCAGGATGTTGTCCGGCCGCAGATCCTGATGCACGATCTCCAGCCGATGAAAGGCCTGCAGGCCGCGCGCGATCTGCTCGATGATGGCGATCGCCGGTTCCAGCGCGGGACGCGGGTTGGCGGCCATCCATTGCGTCAGCGTGCGGCCTTCGATGTATTCGCTGACGGTGTAGAGCGAGCGGCGCTGCCGCGTGCGCGGCCAGGCCCGCACGACGTGGCGGCTGTCGATGCGGCGCGCCAGCCATTCCTCGGTCAAGAGGCGCTCCAGATAGGCGGGATCGTGCCGCAGATCCAGCGACGGTATCTTGATGACGACCGTGTCGCCGCTGTCGATGTCTTCGGCCAGGTAGACGTGGCTGCGGCTGCTGGCGCGCAACTCGTCGGTGATGCGAAAGCCTTCGAATGTCTGACCCACGTCCAGCAGCGGCGGGCAGGGCAGGCTGCCGGAGTACTGGGCCAGCTCGCCGGCCTGGCGCGCGGGCAGGGCGTCGACTCGCACGATCTGGATGGTCAGGTTGTCGTCGCTGCCGCGGGCAAGCGCCAGCGCGACCAATGCGCGCGCGGCCGCGTCCAGATCGCCGGTATTGGCGGTGACGGCCGCACGCAGATCGTCGTCGCCGACATGCTCGTACACGCCGTCGGTCGCCAGCAAAAACACATCGCCCGATTCCACGGCCTGCGTGTGATAGTCGATTTCCAGATGCGGCGCCAGGCCCAGCGCGCGGCCCAGGTAGCTTTTGTCGTGCGCGACCCAGACGCGGTGGTCCTCGGTCAGTTGTTCGACCACGCCGTCCCGCAGACGATAGATGCGCGCGTCGCCGATATGCAGGATGTGCGCGGTGGCGCCCTTGAGCACCATCACGGTCAGCGTGCAGACGTAGCCGCTGTCCTGATCCTGCCCGTGGCGCTGGCGGCTCTGCGAATGCAGCCAGGCATTGGCCGCGCTGAGCACCTTCTGGGCGGACTTCTTCACCGACCACGTTTCGGGCGTGCAGTAATAATCTTCCAAAAAGCTTGCCACCGCCGTTTCGCTGGCGATGTGGCTGACGTTGCTGCTGCTGATGCCGTCGGCCAGCGCGATGGCGATGCCCTTGGCGCCGAGCAGCGGCTCGCCCGGCACGCACAGCCCGTGGAAGTCCTGGTTGACGGACTTGACGCCGGGATCGGTGTGCTGGCCCACCGCCACCCTGAGCGAGACGGCGGGCGAGGTGGCGGGCGAGAAGCTGTCCATGCCGGGGCGTATCAGTTGAAGCGGCGCTTGGGCGCGGTCTTCATGTGCGTGGTGTAGAGCGTCAGGCCCGTCAGCGAAATGCCGCCGATCAGGTTGCCCAGCACCACGGGGATCTCGTTCCAGATCATGTAATCCATGATCGAGAAGTTGCCGCCCATGATCATGGCCGACGGGAACAGGAACATGTTGACGATGGAGTGCTCGAAGCCCATGGCGAAGAACAGCATGACGGGCATCCACATGGCGATGACCTTGCCGCTGACGGTGGTCGAGATCATGGCGCCCACGACGCCCAGCGACACCATCCAGTTGCACAGCACGCCGCGGATGAAGATGGTCAGCATGCCGCCCGCGCCGTATTCCTTGTAGCCCAGCGTGCGGTCTTCGCCGATGTGCGAGATGACCTGGCCGACCTTGTTGGGCGGCACCGAAAAGCCGTAAGTGAACACGATGGCCATCAGCACGGCGACGGTCAGCGCGCCCAGGAAGTTGCCCACGAAGACCTTGCCCCAGTGCTTGAGGATGCCGCCCATCGTGACACCGGGCCGCTTGTCGAAGAGCGCCAGCGGGGTCAGCACGAATACGCCCGTCAAAAGGTCGAAGCCCATCAGGTACAGGATGCAGAAGCCGACCGGAAAGAGCGCGGCGCCGAGGATGGGCGAGCCGGTTTGCACCGTGACGGTGACGGCGAAGACCGCGGCGATCGCGAGGATGGCGCCGGCCATGAAGGCGCGGATCAGGACGTCGCGGGTCGCCATGTAGAGCTTCGATTCGCCGGCATCCACCATCTTGGTGACGAACTCGGAGGGAGCTAGGTAGGACATGATGTTTCCTGTTGCTGTGCTGATGTGTTGAATACGTTCGCGGCGGCCGTCAGGCGATTTCGACCGCGTCGCCGTTAAAGCGCGCCTGCCAGGTCTGCAGGCGCTGCTCGGGAAATTGCACGCAGCTGCCGTCCGCCAGCCGGAAGTGCTGCTTGTAGAGGGGGGACGCCACGACCAGGTCGCCGGCCAGTTGGCCCACGATGCCCCGGCCAATGACGTTGGCCCCGGACTTCGGATCGCGGTTCGACACGGCGTACAGGGTTTGGCCCGGCGCGTCCGGCAGATAGAACAGTGCGACCTGCGCGCCGTCGACCAGCGCGACGACGCCGGAATTGGCGACGAGGTCCTGGCGGTCGCAAGCGCGGCGCCAGGCGGGTTGGGTTTTGGGCAAGGCGGCCATCAGACGATCTCCTCGGCAATCGGGATGACGCGCTGGGCGGCGCGCGCCGGGGCCGGGCGGGGCTGGCCGCGTTCCTGCACGAACTGGATGTCGGGGTCGCCCTGGCTGTCGTTGACGAAGGTGCGGAAGCGCTTGAGCTTTTCGGGGTCGCTGATGGCGTTGGCCCACTCGCATTCGTAGCGGTCCACCACCAGCTGCATCTGCGCTTCAAGCTCGGCGCCCAGACCCAGGCTGTCGTCGATCACGACCGCCTTCAGGTAGTCCAGCCCGCCTTCCAGCGACTCGCGCCACACCGACGTGCGCTGCAGCTTGTCGGCCGTGCGGATGTAGAACATCAGCACGCGGTCGATGTAGCGGATGAGGGTGGCGTCGTCCAGGTCGGTGGCAAAGAGCTCGGCATGGCGCGGGCGCATGCCGCCGTTGCCGCACACGTACAGGTTCCAGCCGTTCTCGGTGGCGATGACGCCGATGTCCTTGCTTTGCGCCTCGGCGCACTCGCGGGTGCAGCCGGACACGGCGAACTTCAGCTTGTGCGGGGCGCGCAGCCCCTTGTAGCGGTGCTCGATGTCCAGCGCCATCTTCACGCTGTCCTGCACGCCGAAGCGGCACCAGGTGCTGCCCACGCAGGACTTCACGGTGCGGGTGGACTTGCCGTAGGCGTGGCCCGTCTCGAAGCCGGCGGCGATCAGTTCGGACCAGATGCCGGGCAGCTCGTGCAGTTGCGCGCCGAACAGGTCGATGCGCTGGCCGCCGGTCACCTTGACGTACAGGTTGTATTTCTTGGCGACCATGCCGACGGCAATCAGGCCATCGGGCGTGACTTCGCCGGCCGGCATGCGCGGCACCACCGAATAAGTGCCGTTCTTCTGCATGTTGGCCATGAAGGTGTCGTTGGTGTCCTGCAGCGGCACGAGGTGCGGGTCCTGGATGGGACGGTTCCAGCAGGACGCCAGGATCGAGCCGATGGCGGGCTTGCAGATCTCGCAGCCGACGTGGCCGCGGCCGTGGCTGGCCAGGACTTCTTCGAAGGTCTCGGCGCCGCTCACGCGCACGATCGCGTACAGCTCCTGACGGGTGTAGGCAAAGTGCTCGCAGAGGCTCTTGTCCACCACGACGCCGCGGCTGGCGAGTTCGTGTTCGACCACCTGCTTGAGCAGACCCGCGCAGCCGCCGCAGCCCGAGGCCGCCTTGGTGCAGGCCTTGACGCCGGCCAGGTCCGTACAGCCGCCGTCGATGGCGTCGCATATCGCGCCCTTGTTGACGTTGTGGCAGGAGCAGATTGTGGCGGTGGCGGGCAGGGCGTCCACGCCGAGCAGCGGCGCGGCCTGGCCTTGCGGCAGGATCAGGCTGGACGGATCCGCGGGCGGCGCGATGCCGTTCTGCGCGTATTGCAGCAGCGTGTCGTAGTAGCTGTTGTCGCCCACCAGAACCGCGCCCAGCACGCGCTTGCCGTCTTCGGAGATCACCAGGCGGCGGTAACCGGAGCCGGCCTCGTCGATGTAGCGGTAGCTGCGCGAACCGGGCGTGACGCCGTGCGCGTCGCCAATCGAGCCCACGTCCACGCCCAAGAGCTTGAGCTTCGTGGACATGTCGGCGCCCGAAAATGCCTGTTCGGGCGCGCCGCACAGGTCGGCGGCGACGATGCGGGCCATCTGGTAGCCGGGCGCGACCAAGCCAAAGACGGTGCCGTTCCAGGACGCGCATTCGCCGATGGCGTAGATGTTTTCATCGCTGCTGCGGCAGCGTTCGTCGATGGCGACGCCGCCGCGCTCGGCTAGCGCCAGCCCGGCTTTGCGCGCCAGGAACACCTGCGGACGGATCCCGGCCGAAAACACGATCAGGTCGGTTTCCAGCGGCGCGCCTTCAGCAAAACGCATGCGGTAACGGTATTGGGTGCCCGGCTTGATGTCCTGCGTGGCGCGCGACAGGTGCACGCCCACGCCCAGCGCCTCGATGCGCGCTTTCAGCGCCGCGCCGCCGGCCTCGTCCAGCTGCACCGGCATCAGACGCGGCGCGAATTCCACCACGTGTGCTTCCAGATTCAGCGACTTGAGCGCGTTGGCCGCTTCCAGTCCCAAGAGCCCGCCGCCCACGACCACGCCGCGCCGCGCGCCGCTGGCTGCCTCGCGGATCAGGTCCAGGTCGTCGATGCTGCGGTACACCAGGCGCGAATTGCCCTCGGCGCCCGCGATGGGCGGCACGAAGGGATACGAGCCCGTCGCCAGCACCAGCTTGTCGTAGGCAAAGCGGCCCTTGGCGGTGATGACTTCCCGGGCGTGGCGGTCGATGTCCAGCACGGGCTCGCCCAGTCGCAGCGACACGCCGTCCTGCTCGTAAAGCGAAGCCTCGCCCAGCGCCATCGACTCGGCGTCGCGCCCATTCAGGTATTCGGACAGATGGACGCGGTCATAGGCGCGGCGGGTTTCCTCGCCGAAGATGGTGATGCGATAGCGCTCGAGGGCGCCGCGGGCGATCAATTGCTCGACGCAATGATGACCCACCATGCCGTTGCCGATGACAACCAGCGTCTGCAAGGAATCGGATGTGGCCGCTGCATTCATGGGATTTCCCCAGGCTTGGATTTTCGGATTTCAAAAGGCAAACGGCGCCCTGGACCTTTCGGTCGGGGCGCCATTGCCGGTACTGCTCACGTTGTCTTGCCGGGTTTGCACCCGCACATAGGCAATTAAGCAAAGTCCGTGCCAGGTATGTCGAAGCGCGATGTTCTGGGGGAAATTCCCTTGCGATTCATAGGGAAGGAGGGGGCCTTGAAGGCGCGATGAGGTGAAGCGGCCGGATTGCGGGTGATCGCGCCCATGCTTCGTATCGGTGCATTTCTGCGTGCGGCCTGCACCCATTTGGCGCAGCGCAACATAGTTGGGTGGTGGTGGCTGAAAGCCTATTCAGGCGAACGCCGCCTGCACCGCTGCGAAAGCCGCCGCCACCAACGGGTCGTCACGCCGCGCGGCCTGGGTGATGAACGACAGCTCTGCCTGGATCGACAGGCCTTTTACGAGCTGCAATCCGCTGGACTGCGATTCGCGCAGCGCGATGGCATCGCGGGCGAGGGACAGGCCCACGCCCGAGCGCACCAGATCCAGCATCGAAGCCTCCTGATCCACCTCGGCCACCGCGTGCGGGGCAATGCCCAGGGCGTCGAATTTGTCGGACAGCAGGCGATGATGGACCGAATCGGGCGGGGTCCATATCCAGGGCAGCGCCGCGATCTCAGCCCAGCCACGGCCGGCGACCTGCGCGTTCCAGCTTTTTGGGGCAACGACGTAATAGGAAAAGGACGCGAGCGGCTGCGCGTGCAGGCCGGATGGCTGGCTGCCGCGGGGAGGGGTGTTCCGCGGCTGGCCGTCCCGCGACGGGCCGCCCCGCGCATCCTCGTCGCGGGGTTGCGGTCCCAGAAAGAAACCCACGTCCAACTCCCCAGTGCGCACCTGCCGGCCGACCGATCCCGACATCCCGTGCCGCAGGGTGGGGCGGATCTTCGGATAATGCTCGACCAGATATTGCAGCGTGGCGCCCAGCCGCAAGAATTCCGGGTCCAGGATCGTCCCGATGCGCAATTCGCCCTGCACGGTATCGCGCAACGCACCGATGGCGCGTTGGAAGTCATCCAGCGCGTCCAGCACCCGCTGCGCCGCAGGCAACAACGCCCGCCCGTCCGCGTTGGGCGCCAACCCTAGCGCCGTGCGCGAGAACAGCGTCAGGTCCAGCGACTCCTGGAAGTTCTTGAGCTGCAGGCTCAGCGCAGGCTGCGTCAAATGCAAATGCTCGGCCGCGCGCGTCAAATTACCTTCCCGCGCGACGGCGGCAAACGTGCGGATGTGCTTCAGGTCCATGCATGCTCCTGGAAATCGAGTTGGAGGGCGTCAGACACCTTATTTCGTCCTACGCAGCCATGGGTGCCTTTCTTGGCATGCTGCCGGTGTCTGACACCCTTGCGCGGGCGTGCCGGCTTGACGACTGTCTCGCACGGGTGTCAGACACCTTATTTCGTCCTACGAAGCCATGGGTGCCTTTCTTGGCATGCCCCCGGTGTCTGACACCCTTGCGCGGGCGTGCCGGCTTGACGACTGTCTCGCACGGGTGTCAGACACCTTATTTCGTCCTACGCAGCCATGGGTGCGTTTCTTGGCCTGCCCCCGGTGTCTGACACCCTTGCGCAGGCGTGCCGGCTTGACGACCGTCTCGCACGGGTGTCAGACACCTTATTTCGTCCTACGCAGCCATGGGTGCCTTTCTTGGCCTGCCGCCGGTGTCTGACACCCCTGCGCGGGCATTCCGACTTGACGACCGTCTCGCACGGGTGTCAGACACCTTATTTCGTCCTACGAAGCGATGGGTGCCATTCTTGGCATGCCGCCGGTGTCTGACACCCTTGCGCGGGCGTTTCGGCTTGACGACTGTCTCGCACGGGTGTCAGACACCTTATTTCGTCCTACGAAGCCATTGGTGCCTTTCTTGGCATGCCGCCGGTGTCTGACACCCTTGCGCGGGCGTTTCGGCTTGACGACTGTCTCGCACGGGTGTCAGACACCTCGCCCCGAGTCAGAAATCAGCTGAGCATTATTAGAGACGCTAATAATCCCCTTTTCAACATTTCATTGGACAGCCGCCCTGTCCTGAGCGAGAGTCTTGCCAGATTCCCGGCGCGCATCCTATGCCGTAGCCGGGGCGGCTCACCGTGCCGGCGTCCGTTTCGGGCCCGCGACCTGATAAGAAGAGCTTATGGAGACATACGACTACATCATCGTGGGCGCGGGCTCGGCTGGCTGCGTGCTGGCCAACCGTCTGAGCCGCGATCCCGCCGTGCAGGTGCTGCTGCTGGAAGCCGGCGGGCGCGACAACTATCACTGGATTCATATCCCGGTCGGTTACCTGCACTGCATCGGCAACCCGCGTACGGACTGGATGTACCGCACCGCCGAGGAGTCGGGGCTGGGCGGGCGCTCGCTCATCTATCCGCGCGGCCGCGTGCTGGGCGGATGCTCGTCGATCAACGGCATGATCTACATGCGCGGCCAGAAGCAGGACTACGAAGACTGGGCCGCGCTCTCGGGCGACGCGGCCTGGAGCTGGGACCAGGTGTTGCCAGTCTTCAAGCGCAGCGAGGACTACCACCGCGGCGCCGACGAGTTCCACGGCGCGGGCGGCGAATGGCGTGTGGAGTCGCAGCGCCTGCGCTGGGACATCCTGGAAGCCTTCGCCTCGGCGGCCGAACAGGAAGGGATTCCGCGCGTGCAGGACTTCAACCGCGGCGACAACTTCGGCAGCGGCTACTTCGAGGTCAACCAGCGCAGTGGCTGGCGCTGGAATACGTCCAAGGCGTTTCTGCGGCCGGTGCGCAAACGCCCGAACCTGCATGTGATGACCGGCGCGCTGGCCGAACGACTCGATTTCGACGGTAATCGCTGCGTCGGCGTGCGCGTCAACCATGGCGGCCGTTCTCAGTCGCTGCGCGCGCGGCGCGAAGTGGTGCTGGCCGCCGGCGCCGTCAATTCGCCGCACCTGCTGGAAGTCTCCGGCATCGGCGAGCCCGCGCGCCTGCGCGAAGCCGGTATCACGCTGCGCCACGCCTTGCCGGGCGTCGGCGAGAACCTGCAGGACCACCTGCAATTGCGCGTCATCATCAAGGTGAACGGCGTCAAGACGCTGAACCGCATCGCGTCCACGTGGCTGGGCCGCGCGGGCATCGGGCTGGAATACCTGGTCAGCCGCAGCGGTCCGATGAGCATGGCGCCGTCGCAGCTGGGGGCGTTTGCCAAATCCGACCCTGGCCAGGAACGCGCCAACGTCGAGTTCCACGTGCAGCCGTTGTCGCTGGGCGCGTTCGGCGAGCCGCTGCACGGTTTCGACGCCTTCACCGCCAGCGTCTGCAACCTGCGTCCCACGTCGCGCGGCAGCGTTCACGCGCAAGGGCCGGCGGGTCAAAAGGGCTGCGAGGCGCCTGTCATCCGCCCCAACTACCTGAGCACCGACGACGACCTGCGCGTCGCCGCCGATTCGATCCGTCTGGTGCGCCGCATCGCCGCCGCGCCGGCCTTGCAGCGCTACCGGCCGGATGAATGGTTGCCGGGTCCGGCCTTCCAGACAGAAGAAGAATTGCGCCAGGCGGCCGGCAAGATCGGCACGACCATCTTCCATCCGGTGGGCACCTGCGCGATGGGGCAGGACGCCGACAGCGGCGCGGTGGTGGACGCGCGGCTGCGCGTGCACGGGCTGCAAGGCCTGCGGATTGCCGACGCCTCGATCATGCCGCGCATTACGTCGGGCAACACCAACTCGCCGACGATCATGATTGCGGAACGGGCGGCGGACATGATCCGGGAAGAGGCGGGGGCGGGTCAGTAGCCGTGCGTCCATGAAAACAAGCCGCCCGATCAGGGGCGGCTTGCCGATTCAGGCGCGGACGCGGCGCCTCAGCGCAGCGACCGGTAGGTCTCGTGCCGCTGCGGATGCGTCAGTATCACCTGCCAAAGCTGTCCTTCACGCGACCGGAAAAAGCCCGCGCAGCACATCAGGTAGTACTTCCACATCCGGTAGAACCGGGTGCCGTAGCGCGACTCCAGCGTGGGCCAGGCGCGCTCGAAGCGGTCCCACCACGCCATCAGCGTGCGGTCGTAGTCGGCCCCGAAGTTATGCCAGTCCTCGACGATGAAGCGTCCTTCCACGGCCGCCGCGACTTCGCGCGCCGATGGCAGCTTGCCGTTGGGAAACACGTAACGGTCGATCCACGGATCGGTGCTCTGGCTGGTGGCGGCGATACCGATCGTGTGCAGCAGGAAAATGCCCTCGGGCGCCATCAGCCGCTGCACGTTCGTGAAGTAGGTGTCGTAGTTCTTGGGGCCGACGTGCTCGAACATGCCGACCGACACCACCTTGTCGAAACGGCCCTGAAGATCGCGGTAGTCCTGCAGCAGCAGCTCCACGGGCAGGCCCTTCACGCGTTCCTGCGCCAGGGCCAGTTGCTCCTTGGATACGGTCACGCCCGTCACTTTGACGCCGTAGCGCTCGGCCGCGAACTTAGCCAATCCGCCCCAGCCGCAGCCGATGTCCAGCAGCGTCTCGCCCTCCTTCAATTGCAGCTTGCGGCAGATCATGTCCAGCTTGGCGACCTGCGCCTCCTCCAGCGTCTGGGCGTGTTCCCAATACGCGCAGGAGTAGATCATCCGGCTGTCCAGCATGGCCTCGAACACATCGTTGCCGGCGTCGTAATGCTGCTCGCCGACCTCAAACGCCCGATGCTTGGACTGAAGATTGAACAACTTGTGGCGCAGGTGCTCGGCGATCAGCTTGATGCGTGCCACGCCCAGCGCCGCCGATCCCATGTCGGCGCGCAGCAGGCGCGTGAAGAGCTCGTCCAATTGGTCGCAGTCCCACTCGCCGTCCATGTACGACTCGCCCAGCCCCAACGACCAGCTGGCGAACACTCGCTCGTACATATGCTTGTCATGCACCTGCATGTCCCAGGGCCGCGAGCCGTTGATCTGCACGTCGGCGCGCGCCATCAGGTCCTGCAGGATTTTCGGGGGGGCGGGGGGAGGCGAAATGACGCTGGTTTGACCGGCAGGCTGCTCGGTCAGCGGGGTGACGGGACTGCTTTGCTGCATACGGACTCCATATCAATTTTGGGATGACTGATCTGGCAATGCCTGAAGCTTTTTACTGTGCGCCTTGAAAGGTGTGCAACTCCAATTTAATGATTAGATCGCGCCCATAGCCTCCGGCAATGTCCGGCGGGCGGGGTGTGCCGGGTTGGAAGCGGTCGCGCGGCAGGTGGGCAGGCGGCGCGTACCCGGCGCACAGAGGATGCAAGGATCGTAGCCACGACGGGCGCGATAGTCCAGAGCAGGCCGCACCGGCGTTGCATAACCGATAAGATAGCGGCCAAAGTGGCGCGGCCCTGCCGGCGCGCGCCGATCGTGGAGCCTATCGAAGTGGATGCCAGCCTGGAACCCCGTTTGGAATTCGTCACGTGCGCCAACCCGGCGGGCCTGCACCGCATGGCCTATTGGGAATGGGGCGATCCCGCCAATGACCGCGTGCTGCTCTGCGTCCACGGTCTGACCCGCAGCGGGCGCGACTTTGACGCGCTGGCGCGGCGGCTGGCGGGCACCTACCGCGTGGTCTGCCCCGACGTGGTCGGGCGGGGCCGGTCGGATTGGCTGGTCAACCCGGCGTTCTATACGGTGCCCCAGTACGTGTCCGACATGGTGACGCTCATCGCGCGCCTGCGCCCGGCCAGCCTGTCGTGGGTCGGCACGTCGATGGGCGGGTTGATCGGCATGGCGTTGTCAGGCGCCGCCGCGTTCGCCAAGGCCATGCTGGCGATGCGCCCGCATGCCGGGATGCTGCCGCCCGACCAGGGGCTGCGCCTGGACAAACTGGTGCTCAACGACGTGGGCCCGCGGCTGGAGAACGGCGCCTTGTCGCGCATCGGCCAGTATGTGGGGGCGCCCGGCGAGTTCGCCACCTTCGAAGAGGCCGTCGCGACGATGCGCGCCAATTCGGAAACCTTTGGTCCGCACACCGACCTCCAGTGGGCCGAGCTGGCCAAATACCTGTACCCGCAGCAGGGCGGCAAGTGGGTCAAGCATTACGACCTGGCCATCGCCCAGGCGCTGGCGGCCCAGACGCCCGAAGAACTGGCTGCGGGCGAGCAGATCCTGTGGCGGTCGTACGACGCGCTCGATTGCCCGGTGCTGATTGTGCGCGGCGAACTGTCCGACCTGCTGACGCGGGCCACCGTGGACGAAATGCGCCAGCGCAATCCGCGCGCCCAGGCGCTTGAAGTGCCGGGCGTGGGCCATGCCCCTACGCTCATCGCGGATGATCAAGTGAATCCGGTCGCGGATTTTCTGCTGGCGTGACCGGACGGGCGGCAATGTGGGGACGGCACCGCGCTAGGCGCGCTGCCGGGCCTTCTCTACAATAGCCGCATGAAATCGCCCACCCTGAACATCGACCTGCATTGCCATTCCACCGTTTCGGACGGCGCGCTCGCGCCCCGGGACGTGGCGCAGCGGGCGTTCGCCAATGGCGTCGATGTCTGGGCGCTGACCGACCACGACGAGGTGGGCGGCATTGCCGAAGCCTCCGCGGCTGCCCAGGAACTGGGCATGCGCTTTGCCACTGGCGTTGAAGTCTCCGTCACGTGGGCCGGCCTGACCGTGCACATCGTCGGCCTACGGTTTGATCCCACCAATGCGGCGCTGGTCGAAGGCCTGCGTAAGACCCGTTCTGGACGCGCCGAGCGCGCCAAGCGCATCGGCGACCGCCTGGCGGACATGGGCATGCCAGGCGCCTACGAAGGCGCACTGCCGTTTGCCGGCAACCCCGAACTGATCAGCCGCACGCACTTTGCGCGATACCTGGTGCAAGCCGGTTATTGCCCCGACGTGCAAACCGTCTTCAACAAGCATTTGGGCGACGACTGCCCGGGCCATGTACCCATGAAATGGGCCACGCTGGCCGACGCCGTGGGCTGGATCCGCGGCGCGGGCGGCCAAGCCGTCATCGCCCACCCGGGCCGCTACAAGTACACGCCGCTGCAGTTTGCCGCGCTGTTCGACGAGTTCCTGCAGCTGGGCGGTGTGGGCATCGAGGTCAACACGGGCAGCCACACCGTGGAAGAAGCCCGCCAGTACGCCGACGTGGCGCGCCGCTACGGCTTTCTGGCCTCGCGCGGCTCGGACTTCCACAGTCCCAAGGAAAGCCGGATGGACCTGGGCCAACTGCCGCCGCTGCCTTCCGACCTGAAGCCGGTCTGGCACGACTGGTTCTGACGCGGGCGGCACGCGCCGCTCATTCTGCAAGCTTCGATAGTGATCGCGCCATCGCGATGCAACCGCCATGAACAAAGCCTTTGTTAAAGAGTCCGACCACGAGGACGACGACGATCTGCCGCAGGCCCAGGCGCTGCCGGCGGGCACCAAGAACTACATGACGCCCGAGGGCTACGAGCGCCTGCGCGTCGAACTCACGCAGCTCATGAACGTGGAGCGTCCGGCGGTCGTGCAGGTGGTGTCATGGGCCGCGTCCAACGGCGACCGCTCGGAAAACGGCGATTACCTCTACGGCAAGAAGCGCCTGCGCGAGATTGACCGGCGCATGCGCTTTCTGACCAAGCGGCTGGACATCGCCGAAGTCGTGGACCCCACGGCCCAACCCAACCGCGACCAGGCCTTCTTCGGCGCAACGGTCGTCTACGTGGACAAGGCTGGCGAGGAACACACCGTCACCATCGTCGGCGTGGACGAAGCCGAACCCCTGGCCGGCAAGATCAGCTGGATCTCGCCGGTGGCCCGCGCTTTGATCAAGGCGCGGGAAGGCGACACGGTGGTGCTGCGCACGCCGGCTGGCATTGATGAGCTGGATATTCTGGAAGTCAGCTATCCGGAATAGGGCGGGTGACTGTCACCGATCGTCCCCGGTGTCAGACACCCGGGTAGACGGTCTCAAGTCGGCGCGGATGCGTCGGGGGTGTCAGACACCTACGCTGCGTCAAGTCTGCCCGGGTGTTTTACGCCTATGCCGTATCAAGCCGGCCTAGGTGTCTGACACCCATGGAGCATGGTCTCAAGTCTGCACGAATGCCTGTTGGGTGTCAGACACCCAAAAAGATAACGGGCGCCGGTTGTGGCCGGCGCCCGTTTGGTGGGCGGGATTCTAGCGTCCCTGCCTCGGTTGGCGGCTTGCGCCGCCGGTTCCCCTGGGGCTTGCTGCGAACTTTCCGCGGTTTACTTCTTGCGTTCTGCGATCGACTTTTCGGCCTTGCTGACCAGGTCCTCGCCGATTTGCTTCTTCCACTTTTCATAGACCGGCTTGGTCGCCTTCACGAAGGCGTCGTGATCGGCCTGCGACAGCGTCGTCACGGTCACGCCATGGCCGGCGATTTCCTTGAGCAGCGACGGGTCTTCCGGCGTGACGCCCTTGCGCGCGATCACGATCTGCTGCTTGCCGGCGTCCAGCGCGGCCTGGCGCACGATGTCGCGGTCCTTTTCCGACCAGGAATTCCAGACTTCGCGGTTGACCACGAAGATCAGCGGATCGGCCACGTAATTCCACAACGTCAGGTATTTCTGGCCCACGGTGTAGAGTTTGGAACCCGTGTAGATCGACAGGGGATTCTCCTGGCCGTCGACCGCGCCGCTGGCCAGCGCGGGCTGCGCGTCCGCCCAGCTCATTTGCGTGGGATTGGCGCCCAGCGCGGTGAACGTGTCGATGTATAGCGGCGATCCCACCACGCGCAGCTTCATGCCCTTCATGTCCTCGGGCCGCTTGATCTCGCGCTTGGAGTTGCTGACCTGGCGGTAGCCGTTCTCGCCCCAGGCCAGCGGCACCACGCCGGCCTTCTCGATGAGCTTGAACATGTCCTTGCCCACGTCGCCCTGCACCAGCGCGTCGATGGCGGCGTAGTCGGGCATCAGGAAGGGCAGGGAGAACAGGTTCAACTGCTTGACCTGCGGCGACCAATTGATGGTCGATCCCACGGCCATGTCGATCACGCCCTGGCGGATGGCGGTGAACTCGCGGGTCTGATCGCCCTGGACCAGCGAGGTGCCGGGGTAGACCTTGATGTTGATGCGGCCTTCGGTGCGCTCGCGCACCAGGTTCGACCAGATCTCGGCGCCCTGGCCCCACGGGAACGTGGTGCCCACGACGATGGAGAGCTTGTACTCGGGCTTGTAGTTCTGCGCATGCGCGGGCGACATGCCCACCACGGCTGCCGCGCACAGCGCCGCGCCGATCAGGTTGCGGAATTTCATGTTGCGTCTCCTCTCTCTGCGAGTCTTTCTGTTGTTGTCATCCATGGCCGAGAACCCTTGCCGGGCCGGCCCCGTCCAGCCTCTCTCAATAACCCAGCTTGCGCGGCAGCCACAGCGCCAGTTCGGGAAACACCAGCACCGCGACCAGCACCATGAACATCGCGCCCAGCAGCCACACCACCCAGCGCACGGTCGATTCCATCGGCACGCGCGCGATGCGGCATGACACCATCAGGTTCACGGCCAGCGGCGGGGTGAACTGGCCCAGCGCCACCTTCAAAGTCAGAATCACGCCAAACCACACCGGATCCCAGCCGTAGGCATTGGCGATCGGCATGAGTAGCGGCACGAAAATCAGAAAGATCGAGATGCCGTCCAGGAACATGCCCACGGTCATCAGCAGCAGGATCAGCAGCGCCAGCACGCCCCATTCACCCAGGCCAGAATTGACGATGGCATGCGTGATCGGGTCGATCACGCTCAGCGTGGACAGCGCCCACGCGAAGATCCCGGCCAGCGTCACCACCAGCATGATCACGGCGGACAGTTCGGCGGCTTCGCGCAGAATTTTGTACAGGTCGCGGAACTTGATGGTGCGGTGGATGAAGCCGCCCACGAACAGGCCATAGAACACCGCGACGACGGCGGCCTCGGTCGGCGTAAACCAGCCCATCCGCATGCCGCCCAGGATCAGCACCGGCGCCGCCAGTCCCCACGACGCCTCGCGCAGGCTCTTCCAGAATGGCGGGCGGGGCAGGTGCGCTTCCAGCGCGCCCATCTTGTACTTGCGGCTTAGCCACACGGCGGGAATGATCAGCGCAAAGCCAGCCAGGATGCCGGGGATCATGCCGGCGGCAAACAGCGCGGGCACCGACGCGCCCGGCACCAGCACGGAATAGATGATGAATGCGACGGACGGCGGGATCAGGATGTCGGTGGCGGCGCCAGCGGCCACCACGGACGCCGAGAACGACCCCGGATAGCCGGCGCGCGACATGGCGGTAATCATCACTGCGCCCACGGCCGCGGCGCACGCTGGTCCCGAGCCCGAGATGCCGCCCAAAAACATCGCCACCGCGATCGACACCAGCGGCAGCATGCCCGGACCGCGTCCGACGATGGCGATCGCAAAATCCACCAGCCGCTTGGCCACACCCGAGCGGTCGAAGATGGAGCCCACCAGCACGAACATCGGAATCGCCAGCAGCGGGTACTTGGCCAGGCCGGCATAGAAGTTCTGCGGCACCGTCAGCAGGCCATACCAGGGCGTGTCCAGGTTGGTCAGCACGATCGCAACCGTGCCGCCGATGCCCAGCGCCACCCCAACGGGCACGCCGATGATCATCAGGACGATGAAGACGGTAAAGAGGATGGCGGCGATCATCGCTGGGCTTCCTGGCCCGGGGCGCGCGCAATGCGGCGCAGCGTGCCAAGCGTGCGAAGCGAAATCGCAGCCGCCATCACTGGCAGCCAGATCGAATACCACCAGGTCGGCACGCCGATGGCCGGCGACGTTTCCTCGTAGATATATTCGTCATACACCAGCTTGACCGACAGCACGGTCAGCAGCACGAAGAATCCCAGCACGCAGCCGTTCGAGATCAGCGCCATGATGCGCTGGCGCCGCGGCGAGCCCGAGTCCGCCAGGATCTCGATGCGGATGTGATGGTTGCGCACGAATGCCACGCTGCCGCCGGCCATCGTCAGCACGATCAGCAGGAACACGGAAATCTCTTCCGTCCAGGCGAACGACTGATCGGTGAAATAGCGCACCAGCACATTCAAGAAGGTGATGATGGCCAGCGTCGCCAGCAGGATCACGGCCAGCCAGTCCTCGACGGCCAGCGGCACCTTCACGGCGGGATCTGCTTCTACGGGGATGATGGGTTCTACGGGCTCGGCGGGGGCTTCTGGGCGGGACATGTGAGGCAGCGGCCAGCGGGCGCGGGGAGAGGCGCTTTTCTTGTTGGAAGGGTCGCTGCATCCTACCGTCGCAGTGCCGGGGCAGGTCTTCGTGTTTTCCCGCAATGCGGGGCCGAAGCAACATGCTGCGCTGCATCAAACGACTCGCACGGCAACGCGCCAGGGAGGGCAAAAGTACCGCCTTCCATCCCGTGACGCCGTCGATATTGCTATGCACCATGGTAGTGCGAGACGCGCGGAATTCTTTTGTAACAATGGCCGAATCGGATCGCCGGAACCCGCCGCGAACTTCGGCTCCGGGAAAACCCCTTAAACAGGTAAAATCCCTTCTTTGCACCCCTCTTTATACGGCGCCCGCATCGTGTCCCTAGTTCAGCATCTGCCTGGTTCCTCCGTCCTGTCCTCCTTTCGACGTGATCGCCTTCTGGCGCAATTGAAGGAAGCCGGCCTGCCGGTGGCCGACATATCCGCCCGCTACGAGCACTTCGTCAGCACCGACGCCGCCCTGACGGCCGAACAGCAGCAGCAACTTACGCAACTGCTCGACTACGGCACGCCGGCCACGGGTGACGCGCCCGCCAAGAGTGTGTCCCTGCTGGTGATTCCGCGCCTGGGTACGATTTCCCCCTGGGCCAGCAAGGCCACCGACATCGCCCACAACTGCGGCCTGTCGTCCGTGCATCGCATCGAACGCGGCGTGCGCTATGTCATCACCCCTGAACGCGGCCTGCTCGGCGCCAAGTCGCTCGACGAAGCCATGCTGGCGCGCGCGGCCGACTGCCTGCACGACCGCATGACCGAAACCGTGGTCGACGCCAGCTTCGACGGCCAGGCCCTGTTCCAGCCGCTGGCGGGCAAGCCGATGCGCACGGTCGACGTCCAGACGCGCGGCGCGGATGCCCTGGTCGAAGCCAACACCACGCTGGGCCTGGCCCTGTCCGACGACGAGATCGAATACCTGGCCAAGTCCTTCACCGACCTGGGCCGCGATCCCACCGACGTCGAGCTGATGATGTTCGCGCAGGCCAACAGCGAACACTGCCGCCACAAGATCTTCAACGCCGAATGGGTCATCGACGGCCAGTCGCAGCCCAACACGCTGTTCGGCATGATCCGCGCCACGCACAAGGCACAGCCGCAAGGCACCGTCGTCGCCTATTCGGACAACGCCGCCATCATGGAAGGCGGCCCCGCGCAGCGCTTCCAGGCTGGCGTGCCGGGCCTGGCAGGTCAGGGCACTGACAGCGCCAAGTACATCCGCCGCGACACCACCGTGCACACGCTCATGAAGGTGGAAACGCACAATCACCCGACCGCAATTGCCCCGTTCCCCGGTGCGTCCACCGGCAACGGCGGCGAAATCCGCGACGAAGGCGCCACCGGCCGCGGCTCCAAGCCCAAGGCGGGCCTCACGGGCTTCACCGTGTCGCACCTGCGCTTTGACGACGCGCTGCAACCCTGGGAAGCCGATCACCACGGCCTGCCGGACCGCATCGCCTCGCCGCTGTCCATCATGATCGACGGCCCCATCGGCGGCGCCGCGTTCAACAACGAATTCGGCCGTCCCAACCTGCTGGGCTACTTCCGCTCGTTCGAGCAGACCGCCGGCGGCACGCGCTGGGGCTACCACAAACCCATCATGATCGCGGGCGGCCTGGGCAGCATCGACGCCGGCCTCACGCACAAGGATGTGATTCCCCCTGGCGCGCTGCTGATTCAATTGGGCGGTCCCGGTTTCCGCATCGGCATGGGCGGCGGCGCCGCCTCCAGCATCAGCATGGGCAGCAACTCGGCTGAACTGGACTTCGACTCCGTCCAGCGCGGCAACCCGGAAATCGAACGCCGCGCCCAGGAAGTCATCGACCGCTGCTGGCAGCAGGCCGAGAACAACCCCATCATCGCGATCCACGACGTGGGCGCGGGCGGCCTGTCCAACGCGTTTCCTGAACTGGTCAACGACGCCGGCCGCGGCGCCATCTTTGACCTGAAGCGCGTGCCCCTCGAAGAATCGGGTCTGTCGCCCGCCGAAATCTGGAGCAATGAATCGCAGGAACGCTACGTCCTGTCGATCCTCCCGCAAGACCTCGAACGCTTCGACGCCATCGCCCGCCGCGAACGCTGCCCGTACGCGGTGGTGGGCGTGGCCACCGAAGAGCGCCAACTGCGCGTGGTGGACGGCGAAGGCCTGCCCGGCCTGGACACGATCCGCCCGCAAGGCGACGCCGAAGTGCGGCCCGTGGACGTGCCCATCGACGTCATCCTGGGCAAGCCGCCGCGCATGACGCGCGACGTGACGCGCCTGCCTGGCGTGTCCGAGCCCCTGGATCTGGCCGGCATCGACCTGACCGAAGCCGCCTACCGCGTGCTGCGCCACCCCACCGTGGCCAACAAGTCGTTCCTCATCACCATCGGCGACCGCACCGTTGGCGGTCTGTCCAGCCGCGACCAGATGGTCGGTCCGTGGCAGGTTCCCGTCGCCGACTGCGCGGTCACGCTGGCCGACTACGAAGGCTTCCGCGGCGAAGCCATGTCGATGGGCGAACGCACCCCCATCGCCATGCTGGACGCCCCGGCCTCGGGCCGCATGGCCGTCGCCGAAGCCCTGACCAACCTGGCCGCCGCCGACGTCGCGCGCCTTGAAGACATCAAGCTGTCGGCCAACTGGATGGCCGCCTGCGGCGTGGCCGGTCAAGACGCCGCGCTGTACGACACCGTGTCCGCCGTAAGCGAACTGTGCCAGGCCACCGGCCTGTCGATTCCGGTCGGCAAGGACTCGTTGTCCATGAAAACCTCCTGGGAACAGGACGGCGAGCAGCGCCAGGTCGTCGCGCCGGTGTCGCTGATCATCACGGCGTTCGCACCCGTTGCCGACGTGCGCGCCAGCCTGACGCCGCAATTGCGCACCGACGCGGGCGACAGCGTCCTCATCCTGATCGACCTGGGCCGCGGCCGTCACCGCATGGGCGGCTCGATCCTGGCGCAGACCTACAACCAGGTCGGCCAGACCGTGCCGGACATCGACGCGCCGCAAGACCTGCGCGCGTTCTTCGTCACCATTCGCACGCTGGCCGAAGCCGGCACCATCCTGTCTTATCACGACCGTTCCGACGGCGGCCTGTTCGCCACGCTGGTCGAAATGGCCTTTGCCGGCCGCACGGGCATCTCGGTCAACCTGGACATGCTGACCTTCGATCCGCAGTCGGCCGATTGGGGCGACTACAAGATCCGTCCGGAACAGGTCGCGGTGCAGCGCGACGAACTGACGCTGAAGGCCCTGTTCTCGGAAGAAGCGGGCGCGGTCATTCAGGTGCCGGCCTCGCAGCGCGATGCCGTCATGCAGGTGCTGCGCGGCGCGGGCCTGTCGGCCCACTCGCACGTCATCGGCGGCCTGAACGGCGCCGACGAAGTCGAGTTCTACCGCGACGGCCGCAAGGTCTGGGGCCAGCCGCGCGCCGATCTGGGCCGCGCGTGGTCCGAAGTCTCGCACCGCATCATGGCGCGCCGCGACAACCCCGCGTGCGCACAGGCTGAACTGGACGTCTGGAACGACACCAAGGACCCGGGCATGAGCCCGACCGTTGCGTTCGACCCGCAAGAGGACGTGGCGGCGCCGTTCATCAACACCGGCAAGCGTCCGCGCGTTGCCATCCTGCGCGAGCAGGGCTGCAACAGCCAGGTCGAAATGGCCTGGGCCTTCGACACCTCGGGCTTCGAGGCCATCGACGTCCACATGACCGACCTCTTGTCCGGCCGCCTGGACCTGGCCGAGATGCAGGGCCTGGTCGCCGTCGGCGGCTTCAGCTACGGCGACGTGCTGGGCGCCGGCGAAGGCTGGGCGCGCACCATCCGTTTCAACAGCAAGCTGTCGGACCAGTTCGCCGCGTACTTCGCGCGTCCCGACACCTTTGCGCTGGGCGTGTGCAACGGTTGCCAGATGATGGCCGCGCTGGCGCCCATGATCCCGGGCGCCGAGCACTGGCCGCGCTTCACGCGCAACCAGTCCGAAAAGTACGAAGCCCGCCTGTCGATGGTTGAAATCGCCAAGTCGCCGTCCATCTTCTTTGCCGGCATGGAAGGCGCCCGCGTGCCGGTCGCCGTAGCCCACGGCGAAGGTTTTGCCGACTTCTCCCAGCAGGGCGACGCCAGCCGCGTGCTGGCCGGCGCACGCTTCATCGACAACTACGGCCAAGCCACCGAAGCCTATCCGTTCAACCCGAACGGCAGCCCCAACGGCCTGACGTCGGTCACCACCGCCGATGGCCGCTTCACGGTCATGATGCCGCACCCGGAACGCGTGACCCGCAACGTCATGATGTCGTGGGCGCCCGAGAAATGGGGCAATGCGGACAAGGGCGGCGCGTACAGCCCGTGGATGCGCATCTTCCGCAACGCGCGAGCCTGGTTAAAGTAAGCGTCGGGGGCTAAGCCCCGGAAACTTATGCCACCAAAACCGCCGCGGCACGTCCGCGGCGGTTTTGCGTTGAAAGCCCGGCGCCCGATTATCGAACCGCGGCCCGCGCTCTGTTTTCTTGCAGCGCCTGGGCCGCCCGATCACGTGTAACCCGGTGAAATATTTAACTTTTCATTGCATTGCGCCGTTAAGGGGAAAGCGTTACGCAACCCCCGGAGTGGCTTTCAATGTTCAAGAATTTAAGTATCCGCGCAATCCTGACGACCGCCTTGGCCGTCTTCTTTGCACTCTTTCTGGTGACCGGCATCGCGGTCTACCAGCAACTGACGTCCAACCGCACCTCGATCGAGGTGATGCTGGACACCAATCTGGTCCGTGCCAATTCGCTGGACGACGCGGCCTCGGACCTGCTGCGCGCCCGCGTGGTGCTGCTGGCGGCGCACAGCGCGCTGCTGGAAGGCAAGAGCCTGGACTCGACGGCCAGCAACATGCAGCGCATGGACAGCTACGTCACCAAGGCCACCAGTCAGATCGAAGCCGCGCGCAAGCTGCCGGAAACGTCGCCGCAGGGTAAGCCCCTGTTCGAGGCCGCGCTGGCTGCCTATGACGTCTACGTGCGCGAGGCCATTGGCCCCATGATCGCCGCCATTCGCGCCGGCGACGCCAAGGAAGCTGGCCGCGTCAATCAGGAAAAGGTGAGTCCGCTGGGCACCAAATTCACCCAGGCCAACCAGCAATACGTGGACTTTGCCGACGAAGTCGGCCAGCGCGTGGCGCGCGATTCCGCCGCGCGCATCAATACCGCGATCATCTTCCTGATCTGTCTGCTGGTCGTGGTGGCCGCACTGGTCGTGGGTCTGTATGTGGTCTTCGGCCGCGCCGTCTTCCGTCCGCTGCATGAAGCCGGACGTCTGTTCGACCGCATCGCCAGCGGCGACCTGACCAACCGCATTGAGCAGCGCGGCAACAACGAGATCGGCATCCTGTACGGCGCCGTCAAGCGCATGCAGGACAGCCTGGCGCGCACGGTGTCGGCCGTCCGTCTGGGCGTTGAAGAAATCCACACCGGCTCGCGCGAAATCGCGGCCGGCAACATCGACCTGTCCTCGCGCACCGAGCAGCAGGCCGCGTCGCTGGAAGAAACCGCCGCCAGCATGGACGAACTGTCCTCCACCGTGAAGAACAACGCCGACAGCTCGCGCAACGCGGCGCAACTGGCGATGGCGGCGTCGGAAGTGGCCACGCGCGGCGGCCAGGCCGTCGGCGACGTGGTGGGCACGATGCGCGGCATTGCCGACAGCTCGCACCGCATCTCCGACATCGTTGGCGTGATCGACGGCATCGCCTTCCAGACCAACATCCTGGCGCTGAACGCCGCGGTCGAGGCCGCGCGCGCCGGCGAGCAGGGCAAGGGGTTCGCCGTGGTGGCCAGCGAAGTGCGCGCGCTGGCGCAGCGCAGCGCGGCTGCCGCCAAGGAGATCAAAGGCCTGATCGACGACTCTGTGCAGAAGGTGTCGGTGGGCTCGGACCAGGTCGAGGCCGCCGGCGCCACCATGCAGGAGATCGTGACGTCGGTGCGCCGCGTGGCGGACATCATCAACGAGATCTCCAGCGCGTCTGAAGAGCAGTCGCAGGGCATCGAGCAGGTGAATCAGGCCGTGTCGCAGATGGACAGCGTGACGCAGCAGAACGCGGCGCTGGTCGAAGAGGCCGCGGCCTCGGCGGCATCGCTGGAAACGCAGGCCCAGCGCCTGCGCGACGCGGTTGCGGTGTTCAAACTGCAATCCGGCCGGGTGATCGATGCCGAAGCCCCCGCGCTGGACAACCGCGGCGGCGAGCCGGCGCTCATCGGCGCCTGATTCCGCCCGGCGAGGTTACGCTCCAACAAAAAAGCCGGCCCCGAAAAAGGCCGACTTGCATGTATCACGCAAGGCCCCGACGCAACGCGCCGGGGCCTTTTGCATTACTGGTCGAGCTGGATCTTGGCGTCGTTGGCGACGTTCTTCCACTTCTTCACGTCGCTGGCGATCACTTGCTGGAAGGCGTCCGACGAACCGGCCACCACGGTGCCGCCCAGGCTGGCCATCTTGGCTTTCACTTCGGGCGTGTTCAGCGCCTTGACCGAGGCGTCGTGCAGCTTGGTCTTCACAGCTTCGGGCAGGTTCTTGGGCGCCAGCAGGCCGTTCCACGCGTTGGCTTCGTAGCGCGCCAGGCCGGCTTCCTTGAACGTCGGCGTGTCGGGCAGTTCCGGCGAACGCACGTCGGCGGCAATGGCGATCGGACGGATCTGGCCGCTCTTGATGTAGGGCAGGGAGGCCGGCACCGGTTCCCAGATCATCGACACCTGGCCGCTGATTACGTCGGTGAAGGCCGGGCCCGCGCCGCGGTAGGCGATGTGCATCAGGTGCGAACCCGTCATCGACTTCATCAGTTCCATTGCCAGGTTGCCCAGGCCGCCGGCGCCGGACGACGCGTACGTGTACTTGTCCGGATTGGCCTTCGATTGCGCGATCAGCGCGTTCAGGTCGGCGGCGGGGAAGTCCTTGGTGACGCTCAGCACGCCCGGCACGGTGACCAGTTGCGTGATGGCCGTGAAGTCCTGCGACGCGTCGTACGTCAGGTTCTTGTAGACAGCGGGGTTGGTGCCGTGCGTGCTGGAGGAGGCCAGGAGGATGGTGTAGCCGTCGGGCGCGGCGTCGGCGACGTAGCGCGTGCCGATCGAACCGCCGGCGCCGGCCTTGTTCTCGACCACCACCGTGACGCCGAGTTCGGTGCCCAGTTGCGCGGCGAAGACGCGGCCGATGATGTCGGCGGTGCCGCCCGGGGCGAACGGCACGATCATGCGGATGGGCTTGCTCGGGTAGTCGGACTGCTGGGCCGAAGCGCCAGCCGCCAGCGTGGCGCCGGTCAAGAGCGCCAGGGCGATGGTGGTTTTCTTCAGGGTCATCTGTATCTCCACGAGAAGGTTAGTCGAGGCTGCGATCGAGCCAATCGACGATCAATCCGGCAATGTGGTCGCTGTTGCGATCCAGCATGCAGAAGTGCGAGTTGCCGGCGATGCCGGCAGCGGGCAGGTCCAGCACGTCGGCGCGTTGGCCGGCCGCGCGCAGGGCGTTCCAATAGGCGTCCGTCTGGGCGCGATAGCGCTGCCAGGTGTCGTCCGCGTTGAAGTGATCGCCCCAGACCAGGAGTTGCGGAGGCAACTCGCTGGTGGCCTGGGCCGGGGTGCCGGTGGGCTCGACCGCCACGACGGCGCGCACGGTCGCGGCATACTCCTGGGCGAGCTGCGTGGCAAAGCCGCCGCCCTGGCTGTGTCCCACCAGGATGCAGGGGCCCACGAAGTCGAGCAGCGCGCGATAGGCCTCCAGCGCCATGTCGCCGTGCGTCAGCCAGCGCGGGACGAACTGCTTGGAAAAGGTGTCGAACGCGTCGACGGGAAACTGCTGCCCGGGATACGGATGGCGCGGCTCGCCGGCCCGCGCATAGCCCGAAGCCGGGCCGATGCGGAACAGCCGCCACGCTTCTTCCTTGGAGCGGAAGATCGGGGCCGAGTCGTAGATCTCGGGAAACATCGCCCAGGCTGCACGGCCGCGTTCCGGCGCGTCGGACACGAAGACGTCGTAGCCGGCCTGCAGCAGACGCCACAACCAGCCGTCGCGCCCGTCCGGCGTGCTTTCCCACTGCGCGCCCGTCATGCCGCCGCCGTGCCACAGCAGGACGGGGTAGGGCTGGGTCGGCTGCGCCAGCCGGTATTCCTGCACATACAGCTGGCCGGCGCTGTAGCCGCCGTTCATGTCGATCAGCCGGGGCGACGCGTTGCCGACCACTTTTTGCTGCTGCATCGGCAGGCCGCCGGCGACGACTTCGACGCCGCCGAGGTAGTGGCTGCGGATGGACTTGAGCTGGACAGGCGTGTCGGGCATAGGGTTTTCCAGGAGTGGATGCGGGGATATTAGTTGCAAGGTGTTTCTGTCTTGTGCAAAATGCGCACTCGTTGTGCCGAAGCGGCACAGACGATGAGCCGCTGGCAAACACGCGCCCAGCCCCGGGCAGACATGGGGCGGGCAGGGAAGGACGAGACGTATGGACATCAAATGGCTGGAAGACTTCGTCGCGCTGTCGAAGTCGCGCAACCTGTATCAGGCCGCGGAGTCGCGCAACGTGACGCACCCGGCGTTCGGGCGCCGCATCAAGGCGCTTGAGGAATGGGCGGGCGTGCCGCTGGTCCAGCGCGGGCACCAGGTGTCCACGCTGAACGCCGCGGGCCGCAGCGTGCTGGCCGCCGCCATCGACGTGCTGGACATCCTGCACGAGACGCGAGAAACGCTGCAAAAGCCCGAGCAGGAACGCGCTCGCAAGATCACCATCGCGTCAGGCAAGACGCTGGCGCACTCCGTGCTGCCCGGGCTGATGGCGGGCGTGCAGCGCAGTCTGCCTGCCTTTCAATTGAAGGTGATCACCACGACGCTGAATTACGGCGTGGACATGCTGGAGGACGGCGAGGTCGATTTCCTGCTGTGCCACGCCCACGAGCCGCTGTACGCCAAGATCGACAATCCCAATTACCGGTACCGGCGCGTGGGCGCTGACAAGCTGGTGGCCGTCAGCGCCCCGGTCGCGCCTGGCGGCCACCATCCTCGCCATGCCGTGCCCAAGCTGGCGTCCGACCCGCCCGTGCCGTTTCTGGCTTACGCCGACAGCATGTCGCTGGGCCGCATCCTGCACGACAAGCTGCGCGGCCTGTGCGAGGTGCCGCTCTTGCAGACCACCTACGAGTCCGACCTGGCCGACGCGTTGCACGCCATGGCGCGCCAGGGATTTGGTCTGGCCTGGCTGCCGCATACGCTGGTCGAGTCCGACCTGCGCGACGGCCGCCTGGTCCGCGCCGACGGCGCCCGCAACGACATCCACATGGAAATCCGCCTGTACCAGTCGGTCAGCAACGCCAAGCCCCTGGCCCGCGAGGTCTGGACCCGCATCGAGGCCTACGCCGCCAAGTAGCGCCCATTGGCGGCAAAAGTCAGACCAGTTCAGGTGTCTGACACCCCGCCAAGACAGCCTTCAAGGTCCCGCCACCCGCCCACGGGGTGTCTGACACCGTCATAAAAAAGCCACCCCCACCAAAACATCCCACCCGCGCAGGCATAAAATAGCGGTTTGCCCCTTTCCCGCACACAGGAAGCCAGCGCCATGAACGCACGCATCCCCGAAGACGCATTGCCGCCCACCCTTGACCCCAAAGCCCTACAAGACTTTGTGGACGACAAGTGGGACAACGAGATCATTCCCGCGCTGACCGACTACATCGCCATTCCCGCCAAGAGTCCGGCCTTTGACGCCGACTGGGAAAAGAACGCGTTCATCGAGCGCGTGGTGCGCGATGCGGCGCAGTGGGTCGAAGCGCAAAAAGTCTCTGGCCTGAAGCTCGAAGTGGTGCGCCTGCCGGGCCGCACGCCGGTCATCTTCTTTGACGCGCCCGCCACCCGCAGCGACAACGGCGACACCGTGTTGCTCTATGGCCACCTGGACAAGCAGCCTGAATTCTCGGGCTGGCGTGCCGGTCTCGGTCCGTGGACGCCCAAGTACGAAGACGGCAAGCTCTACGGCCGCGGCGGCGCCGACGATGGCTACGCCGTGTACGCTTCGCTCACCGCCATCATGGCGCTGGACAAGCAAGGCATTCCGCGTCCGCGCTGCGTCGGCATCGTCGAGACCTGTGAAGAATCCGGCAGCTACGACCTGCTGCCGTATGTGGACGCGCTGCGCGATCGCCTGGGCAACGTGGCCCTGGTCGTGTGCCTGGACTCCGGCGCCGGCAACTACGACCAGCTCTGGATGACCACGTCGCTGCGCGGGATGGTGTCGGGCACGCTTGAAGTCCAGGTCCTGGACGAAGGCGTGCACTCGGGCGACTCCAGCGGCGTCGTGCCGTCCTCGTTCCGCATCCTGCGTCACCTGCTGGACCGCCTGGAAGACAGCGGCACCGGCCGCCTGCTGCCGCAAAGCCTGCACTGCGAAATCCCCGCCGAACGCATCGAACAGGTCAGCGCCACCGCGCGCATTCTGGGCGACGAAGTGTGGCGCCGTTTCCCCTGGAGCTGCGGCGCTGATGGCGGCTTCGTGCTGCCGATGACCACCGAACCCGAACAGGCGCTGCTGAACCGCACGTGGCGTCCGACGCTGTCCGTGACCGGCGCAGAAGGCCTGCCGCCGCTGTCCAGCGCCGGCAACGTGCTGCGCCCGCGCACCGCGTTCAAGCTGTCGCTGCGTCTGCCGCCGCTGGTGGACGCCGTGGCCGCGTCGCAGGAAATCAAAGAACTGCTCGAAGCCGACGCGCCCTACAACGCCAAGGTCATCTTCAAGGCCAACGAAGGCGCCGCCACCGGCTGGAACGCGCCCGCCACCGTGCCGTGGTTGACCCAAGCTTTGGACGCCGCTTCGCAGCAGTATTACGGCTCGCCGTGCGGCTATATCGGCCAGGGCGGCACCATTCCGCTGATGAGCATCCTGCAAAAGGGCTTCCCGCAGGCGCAGTTCATGGTCTGCGGCGTGCTGGGTCCCAAGTCCAACGCCCACGGCCCCAACGAATTCCTGCACGTGCCGTACGGCAAGAAGCTGACCGCCGCCGTGGCCCAGACCATGGCCGCCATGCCGGCAGCCTGACGCACACGCGTGCCATGCAGAGCGCGGGGCCGTCGGCCTTGCGCTCTTTCTATTTCCAGGACTGATTCCATGATTTCCACTTCCGATGCCTACGCCAACGTGGTCGCAGAAACCCGCCACTGGCTGAACCAGGCGGTGATCGGCCTGAACCTCTGTCCTTTCGCCAAGGCGGTGCAGGTCAAGGACCAGATCCGCTTTGCCGTCAGCGACGCCACGGACGCCGAGGGCGTGCTGACCGACCTGCAAGACGAGCTGGCGCTGCTGGCTGAAACCGATCCCGACAAGATCGACACCACGCTGCTCATCATCCCCGACGCGCTGGACGACTTCATGGAGTTCAACGACTTCGAAGACCTGTCCGACCGCCTGCTCAAGCGCATGCGTCTGGTAGGCGAACTGCAAGTCGCCACCTTTCATCCGCAGTTCCAATTCGCCGACACGCAGCCGGACGACATCGAGAACTTCACCAACCGCTCGCCGTATCCCATCCTGCACCTGCTGCGCGAAGACAGCATCGACCGCGCGGTGGAGTCGTTCCCGGATGCCGCAGAAATCTACGAGAAGAACATCGACACGATGAATAAACTCGGTCTGGAAGGCTGGAAGAAGCTGATGACCAAGGCCTGACGGGCTGACGTCCACCGGGATATCCCTAGATAGCCCATCGGTTGTATTGCATACAACATACGATCATTGTGACCGTCGCCGTTCGGCAGCGGCCTGTGCGTCCTTCCCCTTTTCATTGTCTTGCCTCGCGGCCCGCAACGGCCGCGCGTTGGCCTTTGCCTTTGTCTGGAGAGCCGTATGCGATTCACCCGCCGTCATGCCCTGGGCGCGCTTGCCGCCTTGCCGTTGATCTCGCGCCCGGCCTGGGCCCAGCAGAACGCCTTTCCGACGCGTCCCGTACGCCTGCTGGTCGGCTTTGCGCCCGGCGGGCTGACCGACATCGCCGCGCGCGCACTGGCCGATCGCATGGGCAAGACCCTCAAGCAGAACGTCGTCGTTGAAAACCGTCCGGGCGGGCAGGCCATCATTGCCACCGTCGCGGTGGCGCGCGCCGAGCCCGACGGCTACACGCTGGGTTTTGCCGGCACCAACGGCATGATCCTCAACCCCTTGCTCTACAACAACCTGCCGTACCAGCCGTCGGACTTCAAGCAATTGGGCTCCATGGGCAAATCTCCCATGTTGCTGATCGTGCATCCCGATCTGGGTGTGAACACCGTGCAGGAATTCATTGCCCTGGCCAAGAAAAAGCCCAACGACATCACCTGCGCGCATGCCGGCCGCGGCGTCATCAATCATCTGGCGCTGCTGCATTTCCAATCGAAGACCGGCACCCAGTTCCAGGACGTGCCCTATAAAGGCAGCGGTCCGGCGCTGCTGGACCTGATGGCGGGCACCGTGCAAAGCACGTTCGATTTCCCGACCTCGGCGCTGCCCAACATCAAGTCCGGCAAGCTGAAGGTGCTGGCTGTCACCGCAGACAAGCGGCTGTCCAGCCTGCCCGATGTGCCGACGATGAAGGAAGCGGGCGTCGACGATTTCGAGCTCTACACCCGCATGATGATCTCGGGCCCCGCCGCCATGCCCGCCGACGTCGTGAAGACGCTGGAACACGCCGTGCGCGAAGGCACGCGCGACCCCAGCCTGGTGCAGCAATTCGCCGATCAGGGCGTGGCCGTGGAATTCACGTCGTCCGCCGACCTGGACAAGGTCATCGCCGACGAATCCGCCATGTGGGCGCAGGTCATCAAGGCCAACGGCGTTCCCAAGACCGATCTGAAGGCATGAGGCCGCGAGCGGCAAGGAGACGACTGTGACGCAGCCTCGTATCACCGTAACGCCCGAACGCGCGCTGATCGACGTCGAGCGCGACATCCACATCGAAGGCTTTCCGGCCTATGCCTTCATCACCGTCACGGCCAGCATGCAGATGTGCGGCGCGGCGTGGCGTTCGGAGGCCGTGTTCGTGGCCGGCCACGACGGCCGGCTGGACCTGCGGCGTGACAGCCCCGTGTCGGGTTCCTACGCCGAGCCTTCCGCCATGGGCATTGTCTGGTCCATGGTGTGCCAGGACATGGACCGCGTGGTATTTCCGCCCGACCGCACCGACGCGCTGACCGTGCACCTTCACGCCACGAATGGTGCACTGTCGGCCGAGGCGACGCTGGTCCAGGAATTTCTGGCCGACGGCGTCACGCACCGGTCCGTGCGCGAAGAGGTGGACGGCATGACGCTGTCCGGCGAACTTTACGTGCCGGCCGGCCCGGGCCCGCATCCCGTCGTGGTGTACATGAACGGCTCGTCTGGCGGCGTGAACGCGCCGCGCGCCGCGCTGTTTGCCGCCCGCGGCTACCAGTGCCTGGCGCTGGCCATTTTCAATTACGACGGCCGTCCGAAGTACCTGAACGACATGCCGCTCGAATACTTCGAAGCCGCGCTGAAATGGATCCGAAAATCGCTGCAGCCGCGCGACGGCTTCGTGGCGGTGTCGGGCATCAGCCGGGGCGGCGAAACCTCATTGCTCGTCGCCTCGCATTTTCCCGACCTGGTCAGCGCCGTCGTCGCGTACGTGCCGTCGCCCGTGACGCATGGCGTGGTCAGCGCCGGGGCGCCGGGCACGGGACGAGATGCGCAGGTCTGGACCCGGCATGGCGAGCCCTTGCCGCATTTGTGGCAAGACAACGCCACGGCCGACTGGAACGCCGCCTATGCCAGCGAGCCGCCGTACCGTCAAACCCTGGCGTTCCTGAGCGCCACGCGCGATGCCTCGGCCTTCGAGCGCGCGCGCATCCCCGTCGAAAGCTATCCCGGTCCGGTCATGCTGGTCAGTGCATCGGACGACGGCTTCTGGCCCAGCACCGCGTATTCCGAAATGGTGGTGCGCCAGCGCCAGGCGTTTGATCTGCCCACGCACCATTACGTCTGCGCCGGGGCAGGCCACCACGTTCACTATCCCTGCCTGCCCGCCACACTGATCAACAAGCCGCACGCGATGTCGGGGTTGCTGCTGGATGCGGGCGGCACGCCGTCGGCCAACGCGGCCGGGAACGAGGGATCGTACCGGGCGGTGCTGGATTTCCTGGCGCAGGCGCGGACTGGGCAAGGGTAGGATATCCCGCGCGGGCCGGCGGCTCAGCCGGGCCGGTGTCAGACACCCGGGCAAGAGGGTCGTCAGCATGTGACAGCGGCTCTGCGGGTGTCTGACACCTCGATTTGCGTCAAGGTGTCTGACACCCGTCAGAAGTGACCACCAAGTGGATCAGGCGCCACAAGGGTGTCTGACACCGTGCCAAGCGAAGCACAGGGTGTCTGACACCGTGTGCCAAGCGAAGACGGCTCACGCCCAATAAAAAAGGGACCGGCAACGCCGGTCCCCTGCAATGCTCGCGCCAGCCTCACTGCCGGCGAATCGCCTCGACCTGGATCTTCAGCTTGACCTCGGGTTTGAAGCCCATGTCCAGCCCGAAATTCATGCCGAAATCCTTACGGCTGAACTCCGTGGAAGCGTCGGCGCCGCAGACCTCGCGCTTGACCATCGGGTGATCGATGCACTTGAAGTCGTCGATATCAAGCTTCACCTGGCGCGTGACGCCGCGCAGCGTCAGGTCGCCCGTGGCTTCTTCCGGCTTATCGCCGTCAAACTTGGTGAACTTGCCCTTGAACGTGGCGGTGGGGTATTTAGCGGCATCGAAGATGTCGGGTGCGACCGCGTGCTGATTCATCTCGTCGTGGCCGAAGTCCACCGACTTGATGTCCACGGTGACTTCCAGCGTACCGGTGCGGGCCTCGCGATCCAGCACGACCACGCCGCTGGACTGGTTGAACTTGCCGCGCCACGTCGACAACCCGCCGAAGTGATCGGCCTCGAAGCTGGGGTACGTGTGCGACGGGTCCAAGTCATAAGTGACAGGCGCGGCATTCGCGGCGAAGGTCATCGACAGCGCACTTGCGCCCAGCAACAGGGACGGGATCAACTTCATTGCGGCTCCTTGGGTATGGCGTTCAAGTCACGCTTGCGGCGGGCCGCCCGCGTGCCGGAAAGACAAGACAATAACATTCAGTTCCGTGTCAGCAGCGTGGCTTAAATCAAAAAGTCGCGGTCCCGCACCGCGCACCGTCCGATGGCATCAATCCACTTTGCCCAGCCACGCCGACAGATCCTGCAAGGTCTCGCGCAACGCGTTAAAGCGCTGTTCGCCCAGGTGTTCCTTCCATTCCTGTTCGACGGCGGTCACGCAACTGCGCATCGGCACGTACATCTGCCGGCCCTTATGCGTGAGTTGCAACGCTGTCGAATTCGACGCGGCGCCGGGCCGTCGCAGCAGATAGCCGCGCCGCTCCAGTTCCGCCGGCACATAGTTCATGGCCTGGCGTGACATATTGCACTGGCGGGCCAACTCGATGGGCCGGCGCCGTTTGAATCAACTGCGGTTGAATCGAATGCGGATGATTCGACTTCGGTCGATTCGTCTTCGCTTTATTCGTCGTTCGCCCACTCGACCTGCACGCCCAGGCTGCGCAGGTTCTCGACAAAGCGCGGGTGGGCACGGCGGATCGGCGTGGCGTTGCGGATCTCGGAGCGGCCCTTGATGCTGCTGGCCACCATGAACAGCGCGATCGCCACGCGGATGATGTAGGGGCTTTCGACCACGCCCGGCGTCAGCGGATTGCCGCCAAACGTCACCACGCGATGCGGGTCCGACGAGAACACGTGCGCGCCGAACTTGGACAGCTCGCCCGTCCAGCCCAGCGCGCCGTCGTAGACCTTGTTCCAGAACATCGCATTGCCCTCGGCGCACACGCCCAGCGCAATGAAGATCGGCAGCAGGTCCACCGGAAAGTACGGCCAGGGCGCCGCCTCGACCTTGGTCAGCACGTTGCTGGTGAACGGCGTCTGCACCTTCAGCGGGCCGTCGCGCAGCGCGCGCGACCAGCCGTCCTTGTGCTCGATCCGCACGCCGAACTTGGCGAACGTGCGGTCGATCAGCGGGAAATTGCCCGGCGTGCGGTTGCGCACCACCACGTCGCCGCCCGTGATCGCGCCCAGCGCGAGAAACGTCGTGATCTCGTGGAAGTCTTCTTCAAATGTGAATTCGCCGCCGCCCAGTCGCTTGCCGCCGCGCACCACCAGCCGCGAGGTGCCGATGCCGTCGATATCGGCGCCCATCATCGCCATGAACCGGCAGAACTCCTGCACGTGCGGCTCGGACGCTGCATTCGTCAACGACGACTCGCCTTCAGCTGCGGCCGCGCACAACACGAAGTTTTCGGTCGTGGTCACGGACGCATAGTCCAGCCAATGATGCGTGGGCTTGAGCGGACCGCTCGCGCGCACCAGCAATGACCCGCTGGCGCGTTCCACCTGGCCGCCGAACGATCGGAAGATGTCCACGTGCGGATCGATCTCGCGCACCCCCAGCGTGCATCCCTTGACGTTGTCTTCCAGCCGCGCCACGCCAAAGCGCGCCAGCAGCGGCGGCACCAGCATGATCGACGAACGCATCTCCTCGGGCAGACGGTGGTTCGCCGCATCGAAGACCGTGTTCTTGTGATGCAGCGCCAGCGTGCGCGTCGCATCGTCCAGCCGGACGTCGCTGCCCAGCGTGCGGAAGATGTCCAGGATCTTGCGCACATCGGTGATGTCCGGCACCCCATGCAGTGTCAACGGCTGATCGGTCAGCAGCGTGGCGCACAGGATCGGCAGCACCGCGTTTTTGTTGGCCGAAGGGACGACGCGGCCGCGCAAAGGCGTGCCGCCGTGGACGATGAGGTTGGACATGGGGATGGGACTGCCGGGAAAGAAATAGGGGAAAGCGCGGGAATTGTACTGGCGAACGTCCAGACCACTGGGGCCGGATGGGCGGTGCCGCTTGAGGATTCGCACCGCGCTTGCTTCCGAGTTTCGCCCCGATATGAGGGTTTTCACATATATGGACAAATACGATAATTGAAAATATTATTCCTGCACATAAAGCGGAAGTGCGTTCGCACGGCAAATCCGCTGCGCAATACGGGTGAATCCTCAGCATTACCAGATGAAGGCCTTCACACAGGAGGAGGGGAAATGGAAGCTACCGCAACTGCACCGCGTTCATCGTCCATGTCAAAAAGGGACAAGCGCGTCATCGTCGCTGCATCCCTGGGCACGGTGTTCGAGTTCTACGATTTCTTTTTGATCGGGCTGCTGGCGGCAGAGATCGCCCGCGTGTTCTTTTCTGGCGTAAATCCCACGGCGGGATTCATCTTCACGCTGCTAGGGTTCGCGGCGGGATTCATGCTTCGTCCGTTCGGCGCCATTGTCTTTGGCCGGTTGGGCGACTTGGTGGGACGCAAGTACACGTTTCTGGTCACCATCGTGCTGATGGGCGGTTCGACGTTCCTGATCGGCGTGCTGCCCTCGTACGAGACTGCCGGCCTCATCGCTCCCATAGGCTTTGTCGTGATGCGCATGATCCAGGGCCTGGCACTCGGGGGGGAATTCGGCGGCGCGATGATTTATGTGGCCGAACATGCCCCGGCGAACAAGCGCGCAACCTGGACGGCGTGGGTGATCCTGACGGCCGCGGTCGGCTTCCTGCTTGCCGTGGCCGTCATCATTCCGCTTCGGCTCACGATGGGGCAGGAAGCGTTCGGCGCGTGGGGCTGGCGGATTCCGTTCATCATTTCCATCGCGCTGCTTCTGATCTCGTTGTGGATCCGCCTGAAGCTGGACGAGTCTCCCGAATTCAAGAAGATGAAGGCCGAAGGCCGGGCGTCGAAGTCTCCCCTTGCCGAAACGTTCGGCACCTGGAAAAACGTGCGCCTCATTCTGATCGGTGCATTGTGCATCCTGCCCGCGCAAGCAGTGCTTTGGTACACGGGGCAGTTTTATTCGCTGTTCTTCCTGACCAAGGTGCTCAAGGTTGAAACGCTGACGGCGAATTTCATGTTGATCGTTGCGACGCTGCTCACGGCGCCGCTCTACATCGTCTTTGCCAATCTTTCGGACCGTATTGGCAGACGCCCGGTCTACATCGGCGGCTACGTGCTCGCGGCTGTGTTGACCATTCCGATATTTCAAGGGCTGACGCACTTTGCCAACCCCGCACTGGAACGCGCCCAACGCGCCGCGCCCATCTCCGTCGCTTCCAACCCTGCGGATTGCTCCGTGCAGTTCAACCTGCTGGGCACGAAAAAATTCACGTCGTCCTGCGACGTAGCAACCAACGCCATGACGGGGCTCGGGCTGAACTACACAAGCCTTGCCAGCACGAACACGGCCCTTGCCGAAATCCGGGTGGGCGACAAGGTGATCGTGTCGTATCAGGCGGATGCCCCGAACGCGGCGCAAGAGAAGCAGCGGTTCGATGCCGAGTTGCGCGCAGCGCTGGTCGACAAAGGCTATCCGCTTGGCACGGCCAACCCGCAGGACGTCAATGCGCCGGTCATTGTTTTGCTGCTGATGGTGCTCCTCAGCTTCGGCACCATCACCTTTGCACCGTCCACGACGTCGCTACTGGAGATGTTCCCGTCGCGCATCCGCTACACCGCCATGTCGTTTCCGTATCACCTGAGCGCAGCATGGTTTGGCGGCTTTCTGCCGGCGACCGCCTTCGCGATCGTGGCGGCCACCGGAAACATCTACGCGGGCCTGTATTACCCGGTCGGCATTGCGGTGGCCTGCACCGTGCTCAGCCTGATCTTTGCGCGCGAAACCAAAGGGACTGATATCTCTCGCGGGTGATAGAGGTGGCCGCGCGCGCCTGGATTTTGGCGCACGCATGAAAAGACATACGAAAGGAGACAACCATGAAGGCAGGGGAATACAGCCCGGCGATAAGACAACGGCTTGCGAGCCTTATCGACGCCTACGGAGGCGAGGATGCGTGCGCGAGTTATCTGCTGTGCGACCGCCACGATCCGCAGGCCATCGCCTATCGCATCGTCACAAGCAACGGCGAAGCAGTTGTCCTTACCTATGGCCAGCTGCGCGAGCGCTCCGAAAGGCTCGCGTCGGGTTTGAAAAGACGTGGCTACGGCGTCGGTGATCGCATTGCGTCGCTGATGTCCAAGGGAGAGGATTACCTCGTCACGCTACTTGCCATCTGGCGGCTGGGCGCGGTGTATGTGCCGCTCTTCACGGCGTTTGCCAAGGAGGCCATTGAGATGAGGCTGGCAAGCAGCGGGGCAAAGCTCGTGGTTTGCGACGCGGCTCAGAAGCCCAAGCTCGATGCGTTGGTGCGCGAGCTTCCCGGGCTTGCGCTGGCCGTGGCGGGGGCCGCGACGGGTAGCGAGCTGACCCTTGCCGACATCGAGATGAGCGGCGAAGCCAGCTTCCCTGCCCACGTCACGTCGGGCGATGGGGCCGTCATCGAGGTCTACACGTCCGGTACCACCGGCAAGCCCAAGGGGGTCGTGGTGCCGCTGCGGGCAGTCGCGGGCTTTCAGGCCTATGGGGAATTTGGTCTCGGACTCGTTTCGGACGATATCTTCTGGAATGCAGCCGATCCGGGCTGGGCTTATGGCCTTTATTTTGGCGTGCTGGTTTCGCTGTCGACCGGCGTGGAGTCCATCATGCACGTCGAGAAGTTCACGCCCGACGGGACCTTGGCTGTCCTCACGCGCCAAGGCGTCACCAACTTCACCGCGGCGCCCACGGTGTACCGCAGCTTGAAGGCGCATGGCGTGCCGGATGGTCATGTCGCCTTGCGTTGCGCATCCAGCGCGGGTGAGCCGCTTACGCCAGACGTCAATCTGTGGGCGCCAGCCGGTCTGGGCGCGCAGGTGCATGATCACTTCGGGCAGACCGAAGCCGGGATGCTGCTTAACAATCATCACCATCCCGATCTTGCAATGCCGATAAAGCCGGGCTCCATGGGCCGCGCGCTGCCGGGCTGGGACATGACGGTCATCGACCCGGCGACGCATGAAGAGTTGGGGCCAAACCAGCCCGGGCTGCTGGCCGCGCGGCTCTCCGACAGTCCGTTGGCGTGGTTTGACGGCTATGCCCGCACTCCTGAAAAGAACGCCGACCGGCTGACGCCCTGCGGGCGGTGGTATCTGACCGGAGACTTGGCCTCGTATGACGGCGAGGGCTACTTCCGCTTTTCGTCGCGGGATGATGACGTGATCATCATGGCGGGCTATCGCATCGGCCCCTTTGACGTGGAGTCTGTCATCGCCTCGCATCCGGCGGTGCGGGACGTGGCGGTCGTTGCGGTCCCCGACGCGATCAGGGGCGAGGTCCTCGAAGCCGTCGTGGTGCTGAACCACGGCTACGCCGCCACCGAAGAACTGTCCGAGGCGCTCAGGCAGAAGGTGCGTGCCGATTACGCGGCGCACGCCTATCCGCGCCGCATTCACTACCGCGACGAACTGCCCAAGACCCCGTCCGGAAAAACCCAACGATTCGTGCTGCGCAACGAGCTGCGCGGCAGTGTGGAGGTCAAGGCATGAACATTGCTGGCGCGGCTGGAATTGTGACCGGCGCCGCCTCCGGACTGGGGCGGGCGACTGCGGAGTTGTTAGCCAGGCAGGGCGCCAGGCTTGTCCTGCTCGATATGAACGACGAAGGGCTGGAACGCACCCGATCGGAATTGCCCGGCGAGCATGTGGCCCTTCACGCCGACGTGTGCAATGCGCAGGAGGTGAAAGCCTGCGTGGACGCGGGCGCGGCAGCTTTCGGAGACCTTCGATTCGTTGTCAATTGCGCCGGCGTGCCATCGGCCGCCAAAACGGTCTCGCGCGGCGTGGCACACGATCTGGATGTCTGGAACCGGGTCCTGGCCATCAACCTGACGGGATCATTCAACGTGTTGCGACTGGCGGCCGAAAGGATGATCCATAACCACCCCGACGCCGATGGGCAGCGCGGCGTGATCGTCAACACCAGTTCGATCGCCGCTTTCGACGGACTGAAAGGACAAGCCGCCTACAGCGCCAGCAAGGCCGCGATCGCCGGAATGACGCTGCCGATCGCGCGTGACCTGGCCGAGTACGGGATCCGCTGCATGGCTATCGCACCGGGCGTTTTCGAAACCGAGCTCACCATGAACGTGCCGCAAAAGGGCATGGAGGCCATGGAGAAAGGCTTTCTCTATCCGAAGCGCTGCGGCCTGCCGGCGGAGTTTGCTGCCATGGTGCAGTCCATTCTCGCCAATCCGTACGTCAATGGGACGTGCTATCGGCTTGACGGCGGAACCCGGTTTGCGCCATGACGAGCCGATGCGAGCGCGGCGCGCAGGGCCGCTGCAAGGTGAATGCCGATGAAAAACCAAGGTGATGTGATGAACGACGCAGAATTGAATGGCACGGGGCATCGTCTGACGCCCATTTGCATCGTGAAGGCTGGCATGGCGTGGATCACGCTGAACCGGCCCGAAAAGGCAAATGCTGTCAGTTCCGGTCTGCTGGATGAGGTGCTGGCCGCAATCGACGCGGCAGAGTCGGCGCCGGACGTAAAGGCGATCATTTTCTCCGGATCCGGCCGCAATTTCTGCGCGGGCGCCGATCTCGGAGAACTGCTGGAAGGCGGACGCACGGCTGTCCGCACCCTGCTGGACCGTTTCCGAGAGGTGTGCCGGCGATTCGAGACCTCCCGGCTGCCTGTCGTGGGCATGGCTCACGGCGCCGTGCGTGCGGGGGGGCTGGAGTTGTTGCTGTGCTGCGACGCAGTGATCGCGTCGAAAGACGCCACCATTGGCGATGCGCACGCCTTGCGCGAGTTGCTGCCAGGCGGGGGCAGCAGCGTCCGGCTGCCCAGGACCATCGGGGTGCAAAGAGCCAAGTGGATGATCCTGTCTGGCCAATCCATCACGGCGGTGCAGGCGGTGGATTGGGGCATTCTGCATTCCGTCGTACCCGCAGAGGATTTGACGCGTTCCGCCCTCGCGCTTGCGCAAGAGATGTCCGTCGCGCATCGGGACACCCTTGCAAGGGCCAAGTCGTTGCTCGTCGCGTCCTACACGCTTAGCAAGGCGGACGCGTTGGAAAATGAAATCAGGACACTTGAGTTGCACGCCGGCACGCCAGCCATGCAGACGGGACTGGCGCAGTTCGTCGGCCGCACGCACTCGTCATCGCCGCGAAACGCCCCGCACGCAGAAATCCGCAATGTCCCTGACGCGATCTAGGCGCAGGCGCTCATGAACGTCGTTGTTACGCGCAAGCGGACCCACTAGCGCTTCAAACAGCGATCCGACGATGCACGCCGACGAGACGTCCGGGTTCTGGTCGGCAAACTCCCCGCCACGGATGCCGCGTTCGATGATCGTTTCGAACACGCGCATCAGTTTGCTGCGGTACTTGAGCCGCTCGATCTCGATGGCCGAATCGACAGGCTCCGCGACCAAGGCATAGCCGAGCTGTTTGGCGCGGATGGCGCGGCTGCCGAAGGTGTATGCGCACTCCTTCAACAGATTTGCCGGGGTGTCGTCGCCCATCGCAACGCCGGCCACCACATTGACCTCGTGCTGCGAAACGTGCGCTACGACCTCGACCAGCAGGCTTTCGCGCGACTTGAAGTATCGGTATAGCGTTGCCGGCGACATCCCCGCGCGCTCGGCGATGGCGTTGACCTGTGTTTCGCGAAAGCCCACGCTTGCGACCAGATCAATGGCGGCCGCCAGAAATCGCGCACGCTTGTCGTGCTGCGGCAAGTTGTAGGTCGGGCGGTCGGCGCGGGGAGTAGTACGCGAAGCCGTGGTTTGTCCCACTGCAATTGATGCGTCGTCTGTCTTGGCCAGATACCAGTTCTCCGCAAAATGCCGGGCCTGGGTCAGATCGTCAGTCTTGGTGCTGACACGCTGGCTCTTGCCGTCAAACGTGCCTTGGCATTGCCAGAACCTGCTGTTCGGCCGGCGATAGATGCTGATCCGACCGCCAACAGCGGAATGCCGCTCATCAGCCATTGGTTTCGCGCTCCCTGTGTAAATGGCAAAAAACGAGTTTCAATTTTTGCACAATTTGCGCTTCGACAGGGAACTTGGGGCGGGCACGTCATAGCGCTGTTCCGAGCGTCGCGTGGCGACCCTCTGATGGCTCACGCCGGCGACAGCGTGGTCTACCACAACAGCCTACCTCGGGCCGCACTGGCAAGCATCGACGACACATTCGGGATGTGTTGACGAGACGGAGCAGGTGTTGAAGCTGCCGGTGGTTTAAGCGGTATTTGGCGCGTTCAGGCGGCGGGCTTATCCCGATTCTTCCGAATCAGCACCGCGCCGCCGATCGTCAGCACCAGACCGCCGCCGATATACGGCAAGCCAAAGATCAGCAGGGTAAAGAACAGCGCCGTATTGGCATCCCGCGCGCCCGCGCCGCCGCCGGTGTGCATCGCAGGATCGATCTGCAACATGGCGATGGCCGCTGTCAGCAGCAACATCACCCCCAGCGTCGCGCAGCCCCAGCCGAACAGACGGCGCAGGTTGGCAATGCGCGCCAGCGCCACGGCGGCAATCACCGCGACCATGCCATACAGGATCACACTTATCAGCGAGACGCGGTCCAGCGACCCGGAATCCAGCGGCTCAGAAGCTGCCCCCCCGTCCGGAAACAGGCCGAACACCGCCAGGAGCAGCGGATTGGTGATGCCAAAGCTGGCGCTACCGATCAGCAATCCGAAGACGATACTGACGAGCCATTTGATTGCGGTGGGGGGCATGGGGGCGGGTCGCTTCTAAAAGGTCAGTAGTAGATATCGACGTAATCGGTCAGACCGCCGCACGCTTCCATCTGCTGCAGGCGCCAGTACTTGCGCTTGCCGGTTGCCTTGAACTCGTAGTCGCCGGTGCGCTCGCAACGGCGGCCCTTGTCCGGCGCGTCCAGGATCAGGATCGTGCCGCGCAGCACGAAGCTGTCGCGGCCAATGGAGACGACCTCGCCTTTGACCTTCAAGGTGCCTTCATGGTTGGCCTGCGTGCCTTCCAGGCGAACCACATCGTTGTCGTCGATGGCGTTCATCTTGCCGCGTTTGGCGGACCACAGCCATTGCAGCGTGACGCCGCTGTTGTTCAGGAGCCGTTCGTAGGCGGCCTGATCATTGATCTGGGTCTTCTGCACCGGCGCGAGGGCGCCGCCGGCTTGCTGCGCGGGCGCTTGCTGGGCAGGAGCCTGTTGCGCGGGCGCCTGTTGAACCGGAGCGCGCTGTGCGGGGGCCTGCTGGGCCGGGGCTTGCTGCGGGGCAGGCGCCTGATTGCCGGAGTTGGCGCGCGGCGGCAGGATGGCGGCGCCAGGATCTTGCGCTGCGAAGGCGGGCGCGGAGGCGGCGAAGGCCAGGCCCAGCGCAAGCAGCAGGTTTCCGGACTTGCGTTTGATTCCCGAGGCGCGGGCAACGTGAGTTTGCATGGTCTGTATCAAGAGAGGAGAGGGGATGCGCCGGCTTTCGTCTTGATGGGACCGGTCGTCGACCCTGACCCCGATTACGGCACGGGCGCCAACTTATCACGCCCTTGCGCGCAAATAATTGCGGGTTTTAGCGTAGCTGTATCCAATCGTTAGACGGAAAACAGAATGCTTCACCGCCCCGCGTACTGAACGCCGTCAAGCCCTGCGTCGGACGTTCTCCTCGTGAAGCGCGCGCACCTGCTCGACGAACTCGGGCACGGGTCCTTCGACCTCTATGCCGTTGACCACTTCGGAGATGGGCAGGGGCCGCACCGCCGAGGGCGGCACACCCCATCCGCGCATCCATTCACCGTACTGTTCGGACGACACGGCGTAGACGATCCGGCCGAGTCCCACCCAGCCGTGCGCCGCCGAACACATCGAACAGTGCTCGCCGGACGTGTATACCGTGCAGGCGGCGCGCTCCGCTTCCGGCACGTTGTTGGCGGCCCAGCGGGCAATCTCGAATTCCGGATGCCGCGTGCGGTCGCCGCTGGAGACGTGATTGTGGTCTTCAAACAGCACCCGCCCGTCGCCGGACACCAGTACTGATCCAAACGGCTGGTCTCCGGCATCAAGGGCCTGCCGGGCCAGCTCGACGCAGCGTGCCAGGTGCTTCTTGTCCTCTTCGGTAATCACGCGTGATCTCCTTGTAAAGATTGAGGCCGGCGCGGATCCGCCCGCGCCGGCATGGCGGCTACAGCTACAGCTACAGCTACAGCTACAGCTACAGCAGCAGCGGCGAAATCTTGCTGCCATCCACCGACACGCCTGCCATCAGGCCGCCGTTGTTCATCACGAAGCCCACGATGGGTTGCTGCGCGGTGTTGGAATCGATGCTGCCGTTGACGCCCACGTTGGCCACGGCGACGGTGGCGTCGGCGCCAACGGTCCAGCCGCTGCTGGCGCGGAACTTGGCCAATGCGTCATCCGTCATGAAAAGCAGCACCATCGCCTTGGACTGCGCGCCCGCTTGCAGGCCGATGGATCCGCCCGTGACGCTGTAGTAGCCCTTGTCCTGGCCGCTGACCTGAAGCACGCCCGTCCCGTGCTGTGCGCCCACGATGAAGCTGGCGCTCAGCACTGCCGGAAACACCAGCACGCCGCGGGCGCGTTCCACCAGTTGCCGGGATTGCGGCGAGGATTCATACAGCTTGGACAACGTGGCCGCGGTGGCGGCGTCCAGTTCCTGGCGCTTTTCGGCGGCGCTTGCCGTGGCGCGCGAGTCCGTCGTGGTGCAGCCCGCAAAAAGAAAACCCGCCATGCCCAGCGTGACGGCGGCGACGGCGGTTCTGCGGAATTTTGAAGTGATATCAAGCATTTGCGCTTCCTTTTTGTGGGTGACCAACGATGCACATCAAATCATCTCCTGGCGGGAGATTACCCCGGCTCGCGTGGGGAGGCGACGTCGAAGGACGAATGCCTTGAAAAAAAGGCGCGCATCCCCGGTTTAACATCGCGCCATGCTATTCATCATCTTTCTCTGGATTGCGCTCGCCATCGTGGTCGGCTTCATGGCGCGAAAGCGCGGGCGCAATGGCATCGGGTGGGCGTTGCTTGCCGGCCTGATCAGTGCGCCGGTCGCCGGCATTTTCCTCAAGCGCATTCCGAACCGGTCGCCGCTCGCCAGCCAGCCGCTCCTTTCCGCGCATATCGAATGCCTGCATTGCGGCGAGCGCATTCTGCGCGAGGCGCGCGTATGCCGGCATTGCGGGGGCGATGTGACGGAGAGCGGCCTGGCCGCGGTGCGGCAAGCGATGCCCGCCGGATATTGGTTCGACCTGCCCGACCCCGCATTCAAATTGATGAGGACCGCCGGCCGCGTGGCGCTGATCAAGCCCGTTCCGCCGTGGATCGTGGTGGACGAGTCGCTCGAGTCCATCGTCATCGGCAGCCGCTGGCCCGGGAAGCTTTGGCGCGTGCGCGTCGAGAAGCAGGGCGATATGTCCGATCTGGTTGCGCAGCCCGGCTATTGGCGCGCCAGTGCCATCGAATTGCTGGAAGCGTTGCCCTTGTCGGCGCTGTTTGGTCCGAAGGGCGAGGTGGTGCTGGAGATCATCGCGCAGATCAGCACGCTGTCACGCACGGACGCGCAGGCGTTGGCGGACCATCTGCCGGAGAGGGCCTGGATGGCCTATAGCCGCGCCTGGATGCGCTGGTCGCAGCAGGACGGCGAGCCGGCAGCGGATGAAGAGGGCGATTGGCGCGGCGCGCTGGCCGCCACCCGGCGGAGCGACAAGGCTCGGTCGCCGGTTCATTCCGGCTTTCTGCTGATTCACAGCCAATTGCGGCAGCGCGCCGAGCAACTGGACGGCGGCAACGCGTTTACGTTGATCGAGGAAGACGGCGAGACCGAGCAGGTGTTGAATCCGATGTGGCAAGCGGCGTGCGACGCGCTGCTGTTTGCGGCCATGGCACGTGCCGCGCCGCAGTATGTGTCCGATGACGACGCGCTTACGTTGTTGCACGCGTGGTCCCGCGTGTTCAACGACGCCGGCCAGCGCGCCTGAGATTCACCACATACCTTCGTTCAGGATCTTCCGGGCGCGCTTGAACGTGATGACGGCCGCCCCGACCGCCAGAATCAGCGCGATCCAGCCGTTCATGTTGAACTTCATTTTGCGGGCGTAGTTGGCGTCGTGAACCAGCTTGGCATCGACCAGCGTTTCACCGTTCTTGCGCACGCCGTAGACCCGGACGGGAATGGCCATGTTGTACTGCAGTGCAATCGTGCTGTCGGTCAGCTGCGCGTCGTCTTCCAGCACCATGAATTGCACGTGCTCGCCCTCGGTGTATGGAACCTTGTAGGTCGCTTCAAAAAACTTGAAGACCATGTAGGGATAGTTGCCCGAATACACGCAGAGCGCACCGTAGGACTCCCACCGCCCGCGAATTTTCGCCTTGGTGTCGCAGCTTGCCACCTTGTCCACCCGCAGACTGATCGTGTTCAGTTTCGCGGGGTCGTAAGGCAGGCGAATGTCTTTCGCCGCGTTGAAGCAGTAGATGGCGATGCCGCCGAGTACGAGCGCGGCAATCGCGGGAATGCGGCAAGGCAGGAAGGCGCGTTTCCAGTCAGCCAGTTCACTGCTCATGCCGGCTGACTGGAGAAACGTTGACGGCGTGAGTGGGGGCCTTGGTCTGTTTTCATGGCGCGCGCTGCAGAATTTGCGAGCGCCAATTTTAAACAGGCCCTAGAGCACGCGTAAAAAGCACGCGCTATAACACACGCCTTTCCGCGATTCCTGCCTACTTCGGATCGCAGTGATTCCGGAACGCCTTCTCGCCCGCGTCGGACACCTCTACCCACTTCTGATCGGGCGGCGCGTCCTGCACGTAGCTGTCGTGCCAGTTCCACCATTTGTACGGCGGCGTTTGCGGATAGCCCTTTGGCGAATCTTCCCAGGTCTCCTGCCGTCCCAGGGGCGTGATGTCCAGGTAGTTCCACGTGCCGCCCATCTGCTCGTCGCCACGGTTGTTCAGAAAGTACGTGCGATAGATGCGTTTGCCGTCGCGAAAGAACACGTTGGTGCCGTGCCATTCGTCCACGCCAAAGTCCGCATCGAAACCGTCGGTCAGCGTGAACCACGGCATCGTCCAACCCATGCGCGCCTTCAGCCGTTCAATGTCCGGCTGCGGCGCACGGGACACGAAAACCAGCGTCGTGTCGCGTGCGTTCAGATGCGCCAGGTGCGCCACCTGGTCCGCCACCATCGAGCAGCCGCGGCATGCGTGGTCCGGCCAGCCGAACACGCCTGGTTCATGAAACGCGCGGTAGACGATCAACTGCCGGCGGCCGTCGAACAGGTCGCGCAATGTGGTCTTGCCCGCCGGGCCTTCAAAGACGTATTCCTTCTCGACTGCCGTCCAGGGCATGCGGCGGCGCTCCGCAGCCAACGCGTCGCGCGCGCGGGTGTGGGCCTTTTCCCTGACGAGCAGTTGTTGGCGGGCGGCTTCCCAGTCTTCAGCGGATACGACCGGGGGCGTTTGCATGGCGGGCCGGGCGCCATTGCCGGCGGATGCGGGGGGCGTGGACATGGCTTGATCCTCCTGGTGGCTTTGATCCCGAGGGCGCAGGGGCGGCGCGGGGTGTGGGAACAGTGTGGCACCGGGAGGGGCGGCGCAGGCGTAACAAATCTGGCGCGAAAGTGCGCCAGATGCGTGCCGCACAATCAGCGCGGTCTAGCCGTTCCGCGTCAGGCAGGGATCAGCGCCGCCTCCCGCGGCATGGCCTTCGCGGTCCAACCCCGCAGGCTGTCGCGCAGCAGCGATACAGCAGCCTGGCCGCTTTCGTTCAGGCGGTGCGCCGCATAGAGGCCGAATTGCGCGCTCAGCGGCAGCGCGCCTTCATCGCCGATGGAAATCACGCGCATGGTGTCGGGCCTCAGGCACTCGGTCGTCAGCAAGGCAACGCCCAAGCCATTCTCGACAGCCGCGATCGTGGCCCCCACGTTGTGGCTGGTCAGCGAAACCCGGAAATCCCGTCCTGACGCCGTCAGCGCCTCAAAGGCCAGCCGGCGCCACGAGCACGGCTCCGCGTACACGATCACATCCAGCGGCTGGTCCGGGTCCAGGGTTTCGTCGATGCCGCATGCCCAATGCAGATCTACCGTCCACGATTCGATGGGTTCGTCGACGAACCCCACGCAGGCGCCCACCGCCACGTCCAGTGTGCCATCCTGCCAGCGCGCGGCCAGCCGCTCGCCGTCGTCGATGACGACATCCAGATGCAGGTTGGGACACGAGCGCCGCAACCGGCCTAGCGCCGCCGGCAATGCGGCCACCGCCACGTCCTCGGACAGCCCGATGCGCACGCTGCCCGCCACCGCGCGTTCGCGTAGCCGCGCCGCAGCGGCCTCACCCAGCGCGAGGATGCGGTTGGCGTAGCTAAGCAGCACTTCGCCCTCGGTGGTGGGCGCCATGCCGCGGCCGGTGCGATGCAGCAGCCGCTTGCCCACCATTTCCTCCAGCCGGCGGATCTGCGTGCTAAGCGCTGACTGCGCGCGGCCGGCTTGGTCCGCTGCGCGGCTCAGGCTGCCGTAGCGGCAGACGGCGACAAAGGTGCGGAGCAGGGCGGGGTCGAAATCGGCTGACATTATCAATACCTGAAATCTGGTTTACGAGATATCAGTCTAGCTGTAACCCTGCCGCGTGCCTAGGATGACCCTTGTCGCGAAATGTCCGACTCAATTCAAGGAGCCATCCACCATGAACCAACCCCAAAATCAGCGCGTCGTCCTTGCATCCCGGCCCGTTGGCCGCCCCAAGGCCAGCGATTTCCGCGTCGAACGCGCGCCTATTCCCGAACCGGCCGATGGCCAGGTGCTGCTGGAAGTCCAGACCCTGTCGCTGGACCCGTACATGCGCTGGCGCGTCAGCGACGAAAAATCCTACGCTACCCCCATGGAGATCGGCGACGTGATGGTGGGCGGCACCGTGGCCCGCGTTCATACGTCGCGTCATCCCGACTGGCACGAAGGCGACATCGTGCTGTCGTCTGCGGGCTGGCAACGCTACGCGCTGTCAGACGGCACTGGCCTGCGCCGTCTCGATCCGGCCAACGCGCCGCCCTCGACCGCGCTCGGCGTGCTGGGCATGCCCGGCCTCACGGCCTACGTCGGGCTGCTGAACATCGGCCAGCCCAAGCCGGGCGAAACCGTCGTCGTCGCGGCCGCGAGCGGCGCCGTGGGTTCGGTCGTCGGGCAGATTGCGCGCATCAAGGGCGCGCGCGTCGTGGGCATCGCGGGTGGTCCGGAGAAATGCGCTTTTGTGAAGGAAGAGCTGGGCTTTGACGTGGTTGTGGACCACCACGCGCCGGATTTCGCGCAGAAGCTGGCCGAGGCCTGCCCCGACGGCATCGACGTCTATTTTGAAAACGTCAGCGGCCACGTGTGGGACGCCGTGCTGCCCCTGCTGAACGACTTTGCCCGCGTGCCGGTGTGCGGCCTGATTGCCAACTACAACGACGGCCCCGCCGACCGCAGCGGCCCGGACCGCCTGCCCGCCACCATGCGCGAGATCCTTTCCCGCCGTATCACCATGAAGGGATTCATCGTGTTCGACTTTCCGAAGGAACAGGAAGACGAGTTCCTGCACGTGGCCGGGCAGTGGATCCGCGAGGGCAAGCTGCGCTGGCGCGAGGATGTGGTCGACGGTCTGGAAAATGCGCCCGAAGCGTTGATCGGTCTGCTCGAGGGGAAGAACTTCGGGAAGCTGGTGGTGCGGGTGGGGGACTGACGCACTGGCGGTATGGCGTGCTATTGGCCGATCGTGCGCGCCTTGCTGCGCCGCGCCTTTGGCTTGGGCGCCACCCCCAGGCGCGGATCGCGCGCCACGGCCAATGCCGCTAGCGTCGCCGCGGTCGATTCGAAGGATTCGCTCGACTGCGGCAGATACAGCCACTTGCCCAGCACCGGGTGCGGCAAGAGCTCGGGAATGTCCGCCAGCAGCGCCGCGTGGCGTTCCTGCGACGTGCAGACCATGACCCCGTTCCACGGGTCGTCGCGGTCAGCGACGATCAGATACAGCAAGCCGTCCAGGTACGCGGCGTCGGCGCCGAACATCTTGCGATGCGTGTAGCTTGCGTCGCGTTCCAGCGGTTCAAGAATCCACAGCAGCGAATTGGATTTTGCGGCACGCTGTTTGCGAGGCGGGGCGAAGGGGTCGGGCGGGTTGCGCATGAGACGAAAACGGTGGGGCAGGGCACAGCGACTATGCCACACGGGCTACTGCTCGAACAACGGGGCCAGTGGCAAAAGCGGCCCATACTTCTTTAGCTTTTCCCACTCCTCGGCCGCTTGGCGCAATTCCTCGTTCTTGCGCGCCTCCTCCAGAATTTCATCAATGCGCGGCGCCAGCGCGACGGACAGGTCGATGATGTCGTAGGCGGTGTAGCCGCGTTCCCAGCGTGCGCGCAACGTCACCTCATCGCCCTTGGCCCGCATCGCGCGCGTGGCTTCCTTCAGCAGGGCCTTGCGCTGATCGGCATTGAGCCGCTCGGCGAATGAAATGCCCGCCACCAGGCCCTGCACCACGCCTTTCTCGCGATACCCGGTGGTGGCTGCCACCTCGCTCGCGACGCTGCGGCCGATGACCTTGGGCGCCAAGTTGTCGCGTATCCAGCCGCGGCTCAATCGCAGCAATCCGGCGGCTAGGCCATGGCCGAAGCCCGTGCGCATCCCTTCGGCTCGCGCCGCTTCCTGCGCTTCGGCGTAGGTCATCGCAAACTGGACCATCAGCATGATCGCGTCTTGCGGGCCGGGCATGAGAAAGTCTGCGACCCAGCCTGCGGCGCTGCCAATCTTGCTAAGCGCCGAGGCAGCACGGCCTTGGACTTTCAGGACCGAACCGGCTTCCTCGGCCAGGGCGGCGGTGGTGGTGGCCGGAGCCGTCGCGGCCTTTTTGCCGAAGCGTTGCTCGAATTCCTCCATCCGGGGTGGGCCGGCGGGAACCTTGGGCTGTTCGCCGGGGACACGCGGCTTGGTGGCGGGTTGTTCGACGGGGAGTTGCGGCAGCGAATCTCTAGGACGAGGCCGCGGTGCAGTTTGCTCGTGCTGTACGAATAGCTGCTTCTTTTCCGAAACTCCCGGGATTTCCTTCTCGCTGGGAAGCCCCGCATTGACGGCGGGGCTTCGCATGCTTGACAACGACCGGTAATGGCCCGAGCCGTCATTCCAGGAAAGGAGCTGCCCCTTCTTGTTGAATCTCACCTCTCCCGCCCAACTGACCCGACCGCCTTGAGCCGCCTCGGTATGTCCGAACGCGCCCGGCGTGGTTTTGGCCTTGACGGCAAATATCTCGCCGTCCTTGACGACAAAGTCGTACTTGCCGCTTGCCGTCCCCGGATGGCGGCCGCCCACCTCCCGCCATGTGCCGTTGACTTCCTTGAGTCTGACTACGTCACGCCAGGATCCTGGGGCGGGCGCGTCCCTGAACAAATTCCCGTAGGTCGGCCCACTGGTTTCGCGCTGGATCAGGCGACGGCCGTGGGTGGCCGACATCGATTGCTGAACCACGTGCGCGAGTTCATGCGCCAACAGCGCGCGCCCCGCCGACGTGCCGGGCGCGTATTGGCCGGCATTCAGAACGATGTGATGGCCGACGGTATAGGCGCGGGCTTCAACGGCGTTGGCGGAAGCGATGGCCTGTGCATCGGCGTGCAGCCTGACGTGGCTGAAATCTCGCTGGAAGCGCGATTCCATGAATGTGCGGGTCAGCGCGTCGAGGGGATGACCTGGGGAGGACAGCACATCGCTGACGACAGGCGATCCATCCAGCGACGCCGCGCCGCGCGGGTCCGCCGGCCGCAGGGGAGGCGGCGATCGCACCAGTGTTGGATCCGAGGCCTGCAACATCACGCCACGCGGCTGATCGCCCTGTGGCGGCGGCATTCGCATCACGTGTTCGGACATCCGGTGTGCTTCGTGCTCCGACGCATCACCTGGGCGGCTTATCGCAAGGGCCGCAGCGGGGGGGAGCACGGCGATCGCGTTGAACACGTGAGCAGGGCGCGAAAGCGGGCGTTTCGTCTCGCCCGGGGCCTTGTCTTCGGTGGTGCGCAAGGGCGCACGATTTCCGGCTGCCCCGCGTCCGCGGCTGGCGGTCGAGGCATTGTGAACTGCCGCCTTTGGCTGGTTTACGAAAGTGCGCATGGTTCCGCTCCGTCCGTGTCGCCGAATATTGTCCTCCTTTGCAGGCGTGCTGAATACGGGGCGGGCTTCGTCCGACAGAATTCGGGTGTCTGACACCCAGGAGACGCCTTGGCAAGTTTGCAGCGGCGCTGACCCGGGTGTCAGACACCGGCGGGGCGTGTAAGACAGGTTCGGGTGTCTGACACCCAGGAGATGCCTTGGCAAGTTTGCGGCGCTCTGACCCGGGTGTCAGACACCGCGCAATACATAAACCGCAATAACCGGATATCCGCTCTGGCGGTCCCTGCCGAGAATCACGGAAATCCATCCAAATCGGAGATCCATCATGAACCTCTTGCAAGGAAAGGTCGCCCTGATTACCGGCGCATCGTCTGGAATCGGCCGCGCCGCGGCATTGTTATTCAGTGCCGAAGGCGCCAACGTCGTATTGAACGCCAGAGGCGACGAAGCGCTCGAAGACGTGGCGGCTCGGATTCGCTCGCAAGGCGGTGAGGTGCGTATCGTTGCGGGCGACGCCAGCCAGCCCGGCACGCATGAGCGCTTGATTGCCGAAGCGCAAGCAGCGTTCGGCGGGCTGGATATCGCCTTCAACAACGCCGGCGCCACTGGGCCGGTCGGGCCGCTGGCGGATATCAGCTTCGCCGACTGGCAAGCGACCATCGCCGTCAATCTTCACGCCGCCTTTCTAGGCAGCGTCCATCAGATCCCTGCCATGCTGGCGCGCGGGGGTGGCGCAATCATCTTCACCTCAAGTTTCGTTGGCACCAGCGTCGGTCTGCCGGGCATGGCCGCCTATGGCGCGGCCAAAGCCGGTTTGATGGGACTCGTCAAGGGCATCGCCGCGGACTATGGCGACCAAGGCATCCGCGCCAACGCGCTGATGCCGGGCGGCGTGGATACGGCAATGGCCGGGAATGCTGAGCAGAAGGAATGGGCGGCTGGGCTGCATGCCATGAAGCGAATCGCACGGCCCGAGGAGATTGCATCTGCCGCGTTGTTTTTGGCGAGCCCGATGGCGAGTTTCGTCACAGGGTCCGCGATGTTCGCTGACGGGGGAAACTCTGCGGTGAAGTGAAGGGCCGATGCGGGCGGCTTGATCGTCAAACTGCATGACACCTGTTTCTGTAATACTCCAGCATCATCGCTTCAATGCGCGTCCGTCATCAAGCGAGCTCGCCAAACCTTCACGGCTTTCGGATTTCCCGCTCATGTCTGAACACCACCAATTCATCTTCCCCCGTGACGTCCATCTGCCGCCGCCCAATTGGCCCGCGTTGGAAGCGCAGCTGCTGGAAGGGAGTTACGTCTTGCCAGCACAGGGCGACACCATTCCCTACCGCGCCACCAACAACAACAGTTTTGACGCAGACGACGCGTCATGGCATAGCGTTCATTACTGCCTCGGCCCGTCGGCCAGACCCTACCTGAGCGACCTCGTTCGAGAAGACTACGACGCCGATCCCAAAAACTTCCCCATCATGCTGCTGGCCTTCGACGGGCCAAATCCCCGCGTCATGGTCGGCGAAAATCTCTCCGCGCCGAGCGTGCCGGGATCGAACGAGCCGGCCACGCCGATGCCCGCCGATTCGCACATCGACTTCATCGGCGAAGCCTACGAGAATCCGGCCGTCCAATGGCATTGCGAGCAAAGCGGACGCAGTTACCGCATCCTTGAGCTCGATTGGCACTACACCTTTGCGATGGGATTCCGGATGGTGCAATGCGAAGGGCTGGATCGCGAGAGTGCGCAAGGGCTGGCTGGCTTGATTGGGGAACTGACGGGGCAGGTCATGGGCTGCAGCCATCGGCATCTTTGACTGCTGGATGCCGCCAAGCTCGAGACAACTTGATACACCGCTAGGCACAGTAGGCTGGCATATCCCCTCTAAGCTATCGGTTCTTTCAATTCAAACCGAAGTAAAGATAAGGAGCGATATGTCGGTTCAAACATTAGGCCGGTGCGGTGTCGTGTTGTTTTTGGCCGCGCTCAGTTCGGGATGCTCAGTAGTCGGCGAGTGTGGACTGCTGCGCAGCAGTTGCATCTATGAAGGGCAATACGAATCGGGCGAGGAAGACTACGCGGAAGACGAAGCGAAGCGCTTGAATAAGGAATCTTCCGATCGGTTGCGCCGGAGCTCCGGGAATTGATGCAGGTCGCGTCAGGCAGGGCGATGAGAAGGTTCTGCGTTTGCCGTGCCGCGAATTCGCATGCGCGGCATACCGCACATCATCGTGAAACACCGAACGCCTGACCAGCCCGAAAGGTTATTCGCAACGCCGAAATTCTGCCCTATTACACTTCGCAGCCTTCACAAGCCGAACAAAGGGGCGCGCGAATGTCGCATCACAAACGTCAACAAGAAAACCAAAAAAGGCGTTTGCGTCCCGAGACATTGGCGGTTCTGGTAGCGACCACAATCAGTGCAGTCGTGGCGACCCCGGCGGCGCGAGCCGATGGCGGCTATGGCAGTCCGGTGGGCTCGGGTCCGACGCAGGTCGCAGGTGGCGCGGGGGGTATCGACGGCACGGCGGCCGAGGCCACGGGCCGCCCGGGAAGCATCGGCATCGGCAGCAATGCCGGTTCGGCCGGCGGCGGCGGTGCGGTGGACCTTGACACCGGCAATGGCGCCGCGGGCGGCGCACGTGGTCCGGGCGATACCGGTACGGGCCTGGGGCAGGGTCCCGGCGTGGCCGGCACAACCGGGACCACGGGCCAAACCATCGCCAGCGCCTCTACCATCGGCACCAACGTGACCGGAGGAACGGGCGGTGCGGGCGGCAATCCGCAGAACAACGTCAGCACCGCGGGCGGCGGTGGAGGCGGCGGCGTAGGCGTGTCAGCGTCGGCGGACTTGACCGTGCTGAGCGGGGTCACGGTGCGTGGCGGCGCTGGACGCGCACAGGGCAATGCCGGCAGCGGCGGCGGCGGCGCTGGCATCTTTTCCAATTCCCAGGTCAATGTGGCAACCGCTGCCACCGTGATCGGCGGCGCTGGCGGCAGTGCGACGCTGACCGGTGGAGCAGGTGGCGGTGCGATGGGTATGCTGCTCAAGGCCGGCGCAAGCGTGGTCAATGGCGGCGCCATCGTGGGTGGCGTGGGCGGCGCCGGGAGCTCGATCACGGCGAACGGCGGCGGAGGCGGCGGCGCCGGCGTGCAACTGACGCACGGCGGCACGGTCGTGAATCTGGCCGGCGGCACCATCACCGGGGGCGTGGGCGGCGCAGGGCGCGTGGTCGGCGGCCAGACGGGCGCAGGCGGCGCGGGCGTCAAGGGCGTCGACGTCACAGTCATCAACGCAGGCACCATCACGGGCGCCTTGAGCGGCGCGTGGTCCGGGGCTGGTGCGCCAGCCCGCGTGCAAGCCGCGGCCGTGTCGTTCATCGGCGGCGTCAACACACTGGAGCTGCAAGCCGGGTCGGTGCTCAACGGTGACGCCGTGGCATTCAGCCGCGCCGACACCTTGCGCCTGGGCGGAAACAATGACGCCACCTTCAACGTCGCCGATCTTGGGGCGGCCGGCAGCGCCGCCGCCTATCAGGGTTTCGGCGTGTTCGAGAAGGACGGCGCAAGTGCCTGGACGCTCACAGGCGACACGTCGGAAACCACGAGCTGGACCATCCGGAATGGCGCGTTGTCGATAGCCAGCGATGCCAGCCTGGGCGCAAGCAATGGCAGGGTGACGTTGGATGGTGGCGCCTTGCACACGACGACAATCATGAGCACGGCCCGCGATATCCAATTGGGCGCGGACGGCGGCGTCCTGCAGACCGACGCCGATCTGCAAAGCACCGGCGCGATCGGCGGCGAGGGCAAGCTGACCAAGACCGGCGCGGGGACGCTGACGCTGACCGGCGCCAACACGTATGCCGGCGGCACAGATATCGCTAGCGGAACGGTGGTGGCGTCGTTCGCCAATCTGGGCAGCGGCGACATCCGCAATGACGGCGCGCTGGTACTGACTCAGGAACTTGACGTGGTCGATGGCCGGGTCATCGACGGCTCCGGCACGCTGACCAAGCAAGGAATCGGCCGCGTCGTGCTCAACGGCGGCGGCGCCATGTCGGGCGCCACGCGCGTGCAAGCCGGCGCATTGATCATCAACGGCGTCTTCGCCAACTCCGCAGTCACCGTGGGCGCGGGCGCCACATTGGGCGGTAGCGGCACCGTGGGGGCGACTACCGTACAGTCGGGCGGCGCCATTGCCCCGGGCAATTCCATCGGCGCGCTGCATATCAACGGCAACTACTTGCAGCAAGCCGGCTCCACGTACATCGTTGAGATCGGCGGCGGCGCGTCGGATCGGATCACGGTCGACGGGACCGCCACGCTGGACAACGGCGCGGCCATGTCCGTGGTCAGGGCCGGTTCCGAACTCTACAAGGTGGGCACGTCCTACCAGGTGCTTGCCGCGACGGGCGGATTGTCCGGGACCTATGCGGTCAGCGGAGACACGGTGATTTCTCCGTTTCTGACCCTGGCTGATCGCTACGACCAGAACGGCGCCTACCTGACGGTGACGCAAACCGGCAACGTGCAGGACGCTGCCGAGACGCCCAACCAGAGCGCCACCGTCGGCGGAGCAACGGGCACTGCGGTCTCCGACGCGCTGCTCAATTCGCCCAGCTTCGAGGCGGCGCGCAGTGCGCTGGATCAGCTGTCTGGCTCGGCCCTGGCCTCGGCCAAGGGGGCACTGTTGTACGACAGTCGTTATTCGCGCGATCTGGCCATTGATCGGTTGCGCAACGCTTTTTGCACCGAAGGCGCCGGCCAGCCGCGCGAGCGTGACGGGCGATCGAACGGCGACACCTGCGCCAACGGCCGAGTCGCTTGGGGTCAATCTTGGGGCGGCTGGGGCCACACCAACGGAAATGGCAATGCCGGCCGCATTGACCGCGATTCGGCGGGCTTCGTGATGGGCGTGGACGTGCCCACGGGCTCGTGGCGCGTGGGGGTGCTGGCGGGCTATAGCCGTGGCCGCTACAAGGTCGACGATCAGAATGCTCGCAGCGACACGGACGACTACCATCTGGGCGTCTATGGCGGCACGCAATGGGATCGGCTCGCCTTACGGCTGGGCGGCGTCTACACGTGGCACGACATCGATTCCGCGCGTGACGTGAACGTTGCCGCGGTGGGCGGGCGCATGAAGGCGGACTATCGCGCCAACACCGCGCAGGCCTTTGCCGAACTGGGCTATCGCCTGGGCGATGACCGGGCAACGTTGGAACCCTTCGTCAACCTGGCTTACGTCAATCTGCACACCGACGGCTTTACTGAAACCGGCGGCTTGGCCGCTTTGCGCAGCCGCGGCGACAACACCGCCACAACATTCTCCACGCTAGGGTTGCGGGGATCGACGCAAATCGGCGCAGGCCCCGTTGATGCAACGCTGCGCGGCCTGGTGGGATGGCGCCGCGCCTACGGCGACATCACGCCGCAGTCCAATGTGTCTTTCCAGGGCGGTGATGTCTTTACCATCAGCGGCGTGCCGCTAGGCAAGGACGCCGTGGTGATCGGTGCGGGGCTGGACCTGCAGGTCACGTCGCGCGTCACGGCAAGCGTGGCGATCGACGGGCAATTCGGCAGCGGGGCAACAGACCGTACGGTAAGCGCCTCGCTGCGGGCACTCTTCTAAAGGATTCCAAGCCGGCTTCAAGCAGCGCCGCGTTACGGGGGACGCCGGCAACCGTGAACGCGTCGCCCGCGTCGAAAGCCATCTTCGTCGTGGGGTTCAGGTCGCCAAATGCATGGCGCCAGCCAGCGCCGGCGGTGAGCGCACCCTCGAACTTGTCCGGCGTCAGCGCCTGGCGGCCACGCACACCGAGCGTGGTGCTGGTGGACTGGTCGCTCTGACTGGCGCCCGAAAGCGCGGCGCTGCCATCGCATTCCTGGAGCGCGCGGCTGCGAAGGTTCGCCCAGGCCAAGCCCGCATACGGCTCCACGGAGAACGGACTGTCCAACAGAAATGGAGAATTTCCAAATGCTCTCATTCTGAATAGCGCGCTTGCCGATTAATCAGCCCAAGCCGATCACTCCTAATGGCCAGTCAGCCAATTTTCCCAAAAGATTCGAAGTAGTCTTATTTCCGTAATGATTGACGCGGTGGTTTCATACGCCTGCAGCATGCGATGTGCTGCAGGTGAAACGCTGATAAATCCATATTCCGTCCCCAGCGAGCGCTCGCTGTAGAACGGCTGCTTCAGATTTCACGAGGATCTGCGGCCAGTAATCTGGATAAAGCAGCGGCGGCTAAATGGCGTTGAAAGTTGGGGCATAGGTAGGGTGACGCAGTTAGCCGTTATCTAGGGCCGTGACGAAAGTCACGGCCACTTTTTTGGCATCTTCTCAATTTCTGACCCGGCGGTATTCATGCAAGCAGAAACTGCCTCCGTGCGCTGGACGCTCGCGCCGTGCCCGACCGACACGCGTTTGCGAGCGCTTTCGCGGTGTGGAGTACATGCGAAATGGTGAGCACCTCCGCAATTTACTATGCAGCTTCGTCCATCTTCCTCCAATTTCAATCTGATGGCGATTGGGCACTTGTTGGCATAGCCGCGATGGGGGTCGCACTGCTACTGCTGGCATCAGTTCGGGGCAGGTCGTTCGATGAAGCGCCATTTGAGGCCCGGGAGCAGCGTCCTTCCTCACGCCGCCGGTCCACGGGATGGTTCAATGCGTGGTGCATCGTCTTTCCGCCAGTAGCCATGGGGATGGCTCAGGACCAGATGAATGAGTTGGCGGAAGGCCAAGCGTAGTCTGGCTCGGCGTGTGGTCGTGCATCGTGTTCCGGCCGATTGCCATGAGCATGAAATCGCTGCTTACTGGTGCTTATCCTGACGCCTAGTGCGCGGAAGGAAGAACGCGCGAAGTCCGAGAAGCGCCGGCAAGACAACGATTGCGAGCCAGCCCGCGACCGATGCCGCCCATGCCCAACGGTATTTCCAGGAGATGAATTCTGGTACGCCGTTGTCGTCAAACCAAGGGTCTATTGATATCAGTATCAGTCCCAAGGCATAGCAAACTACCAATGCCACGAGGGCAGCGGTAAGCGCAGGCGGCGCTCCTGTTACCGAGCGTCCCTTCACAACACTTGCCAGCCAGAATGCCAGTACGCCGACGAATACAAGGGGGAAGATAAGGATCATCAGCATTTCGCGCGCTTTGTCTCGTCGGGGCTATTAATACTCCGCCTTAATACTCCCCGAGAAACTCCTCCGGATCGGCCTCGATCTCGGCAATCGACCCCGTCAGCAGCGCCTCAAAGCTCGGCGCCACCCAGGTGATCTGGTCCGGGTCATGGGTGAAAGCGATGATCTGTCCCGGCGTGCCGGACTCGCTTGGCGAGTGGTCGACCATCAACAACAGCGTGGCGCCACCAAAACTGGCGAAGGGTAGCCAGCCCGGCTGAAACCAGCCGCCTCTGATGCGCGCATCCCGCGGTTCTGGTTCTTCGTATCCGGCATAGCGCGGCGCTCGGTCCGCCATGCGGGCTCTTCCCGCAACCGCCTTTTCCAGCGGCAGATAATCATAGGCCGTCAGATAGCCCGGCCGCATGAATACTGGCGCATCGCGCTCGGCGCCATTGGCCAGAAGCCAAGCCTGCCTGGCGTCCGCTGCGATGGCTAAGCCAATTTCCGCCTCTACTGCTTCCAGTGCCGATTCCGCCGCACCCGGGTTAAGGTTTAGCGCGTGTCCGTGCGCGTTGCAGACCGTGCGAACCCGATCAAGGTATTGAGGAAAATTCATTGCTGCAGGCGGTCTTTTCAGTGTTGGGCAACTTGCGGCAAGAAAAACCGATCCTTCAACTCCTGCAACCCAATCCGATCAAGCATTTCAGTCAACCGCTCCGCAGGCTTGCGGGTCGGCAGATTCTTGTACTGCGCAATGATCAGCTCATTCTTCATCGAATGCTCCCAGCCAACCAGCTCGGTTACGCTGACCTGATACCCATGCGCCTCAAGCTGCAGGCACCGCAGCACATTTGTAATCTGGCTACCAAACTCGCGCGTATGCAACGGATGCCGCCAGATCTCGGCCAGCGGATCGGCCAGCGCCTTCGCCTTGTTCTTTCGCAGCACCGACGCCACTTCCGCTTGGCAGCAAGGCACGACCACGATGTACTTGGCCTTTTTCTCCAACGCAAAATGAATCGCGTCGTCGGTAGCGGTGTTGCAGGCGTGCAGGGCGGTGACGACGTCGATCGATGCGGGGAGTTTGCCGGAGGTAATCGACTCAGCCACCGACAGGTTCAGGAACGACATGCCGCCAAACCCCAGCCGCTTGGCCAGTTCCTCTGACGACTTCACCAGTTCTTCCCGCGTTTCGATGCCGTAGATGTGCGAGCCGTTCTTCAGCGCCTCGGGCTGCTCTTTGAAGAACAGGTCGTACAGGATGAACCCCAGATACGACTTGCCCGCGCCATGGTCGGCCAAGGTAACGGCGCCGCGTTGTTCTTGAACATCCTTGAGCAGCGGCTCGATGAACTGGAACAGGTGGTAGACCTGCTTGAGCTTGCGGCGGCTGTCCTGGTTCATCTTGCCGTCGCGGGTCAGGATGTGCAGGGCCTTGAGCAGTTCGATCGACTGGCCGGGGCGGATGTCGTGGGTTTTTTCTGACATGGGGAAAGGCAAAGCGCCCCGCAGGGGCGGGGCGCGTGGAGTGCGGGAAGGGACAGTGTAACTCCCCGCGTGACTGACACCGGGTGAATTTGGGACGGTGGGGGCCGGTGTCTGACACCCTGGGAACGGGCTCGCAATGCGGCCGCGATCTCGTAGGGGTGTCAGACACCTCGGTCAGCGTAGAGGGGCGGCCACCTCGGTCAGCGCAGGGGGCGGACACTTCGGTCAGCGCAGGGGTGTCAGACACCTGGGTCAGCGCAGGGTGTCAGACACCCGGAGCAACGGGCGGTGTCTGACACCCAGATCAAAGGAGCGTCTCAGACCGTCACGAGGACGGGCTCACCCAGATTCAGCATCAAGCGATTCGCCCACGCAAAGATCGCGTCCGAATGCAGCAGATCCAGGATCTCGCCGTCATTCAGCCCGACGTCCTTCAACGCCTGGATGCTGTCCGCATTCACGTCCGCCTGGGCTTCGGTGATCTGGATCGAGAACTTCCCAATCGCCTGTTCACGCTTGGTCGTGCCAGCCGTGATCGGATTCTCAAACACCTGTTCAATCACATCATTGCGCTTGGCCAGTTGTTCGAACCGCTGCGCATGCACCGATGCGCAGTACACGCAGCCGTTCACACGCGACACGACGGTGGCGCCAAGTTCGCGTTCGGCGCGCGACATGCCGCCCGGGGCGTACATGATGGCGTTGAAGGCCGTGGAGCGTTGGCGCAGGATTTCCGGCTGGTGGACCAGGAACAGGTAGTAATCCGAGACCTTGGCCTTGGGGTGGCTTTCTTCCAGAACGGCGATCTGCTCGGGCGTGGCGGTGTCGACGTTGACGACGTCGAGCCAGGCCTTCCATTCCAGGACTTCGTTCGTGAAACCGTGGGCCTTGATGACGGCGCCGGGTTCGGTGGTGCCGGGATTGACCACGGCCGTGGCATCGGCGGCAGCAGCACCGGCAGGCTGACCTTCAGCCGCCTTCATCGCCACCAGCCCAGCCACCAGCCGCGTCTGATACGACAGGAAAGCAATGAGCTGCGACAGAGTCACGACAGCAGGCGTGGAAACCCCCGCAGCCGGCAGCGTCTTCAACGCGGCCTCGTCGCCTTCAACAGGCTTTTCAATCAGCTTGCGCGTGTATTCCAGCACGGCGGCCAGTTGCGGGTTGGCGGCGTCAGCCGGTTTGCCCGATTCGGCGACGGCGATGTCCGCTGCCGCGGCGCCCGCTTCCACGGCGCGGGCGCGGTAGTGCGCAGCCAGCAGCGGCGACGGGGTGATGCGCGTCGCATACAGCGCGACCAGCAGCCGGTCGGCCTGCGACAGGCCGGGCAGGGCTGGGTCAAACAGGGCGTCGTAGCTGCCTTGCGTGGCGGCGGCGACCTTGTCGCGCTTGTGGCGCACGTCAAAGGTCTGCGTGCCGGGCGTCAGGCCCACGAGCTGGTCGACGATGTCTTTGTTGATGTCGTAGACGATGGGTTGTTGTGCCATGGATGAGGTCTCCTAAAGTTTCGTTCAGCCGGCGTTGCGCGCGTCGTTCGCAGTCGAAGCCGGCTTCCCAGCCGCCGCGCCCTTGGCCTTCACCGCCGCATCCAGGAACGACGTCACGCCTTCCCAGGACTCCTGGTCGGCGCGAGCGTTGTCCTTGGGATTGCCGCCGCTGGTGCTGATCTTTCCCGACACGGGGTGGGCGTATACGAGCTGCGTGGTGGGCACGTAGGGGAACAGGATGGAGTGGCCGCCGTTCTCGTAATCCAGCCACTTGACTGGGTACGGGTGCTGCACGTCGGCCAGCTTGTCCTGCACCATCTTCGAATACAGGCTGGACGGCCACGAGCCGTCGTCGGTGCCGGACAGCAGCATGACCGGGCCTTCGATGTCTTCGACGCGGATGCGGGCGCGGGCGACGGCGTCGGGGTCCTGCAACGCGGTCAGGATGGCCTTTTCGTGGCGATGCGGCGCGGGGCCTTCATCGAACGGGGCCCAGGTGGCGGTGCGGTTGTTTTCCCAGACGTGGGGAATGGGTTTGCCGCCCAGCAGCCACGTGGGGCCTTCGCGGCCGATCTTGGGGTCGCAGGCGTTCTGGCCGCTGTGGACGACGGCGCCGGGCACATAGGCCACGACGGCCGACACTTCCTTGGGGAAGGTGGCGCCCAACAGCAGCACCAGTTCTCCGCCGCGCGACTGGCCGCTGATGGCGACGAAGTCGTGTTTGGGCTGGACCTTCTTGCGCAGCCAGCGCAGGCCGGTCTGGAAGTATTCGAGCGGGGTGTTGGAAATGTAGTCCGACAGGCCCGGCGCCTTGAAGTACGCCAGCGCAAAGGCCGCGTAGCCGCGCGAGGCGTACAGGGCGGCACGCGGTTCGTTGATGCCGCCGCCGGACCCGTTCAGGATCATGACGGCGGGATGCGATCCCGGGGCGCTGCCGGCGGGCAGGTACAGGGTGCCGACCAGGCCTTCCTCGCGGACTTCGACGCGTGTGACGCCGTCGGACGCCAGGCGCTGCGTGAACGTGGCGCGGGCTTCTGCGCCTTCGGCGCGGGCCACCACGTCGGTGACCAGCGCGTCGGTCACCGGGTGGTTGAAGTATTCACGGCTCTTGCCGTCGTCGGGGGACTGCGCCCAGACCAGCCCCATCGGGGACAAGCCGGTGTAGTCGCCCGAGACGGGCGCGTCGCGGGTCAGGTCGACCACGCCGTCCTCGCCCGCCGTGTAGGCGGCCTGGGCTTGCCAGACCACGCCGTTGCGGCGGGTGAGGGCGGTGATCTCGACGGTCGCGCCGGGCGCCACGTGTTCGACGCGGATCTGGCGCGGGACGTCGATGAGGGCGTCCGCGGGGGTGATGGTCAGGGTCGGCGCCATGGCTTACTTGTCCGAGACCTTGGTGACCATCATGGCGGCCGTGCGGTCGCTGGTCATCGGCGTGACCTTCAGGCCCTTCTTCGTTGCCCAGATGTTCTTGTAGTGGAACAGCGGGATGATGCCGACGTCATCGGACACGAGCTTGACGGAGTCGCGCAGGATGGCTTCGCGCTTGGCCACGTCGAATTCCGAGGTGGATTGCTCCAGCGCGGTGTCGACCTTGGCGTTGGTGTAGTGGCCCCAGTTGGAGGCGCCCAGACCCTTCTTGGCGTCGACGGTGGCCAGGATGTTGACCAGCGCGTAGCTGGCTTCACCCGTGCCGTTGCCCCACGCCAGCATGCTGACGGCGAATTCGTTCTTGTTGGCGCGGCCCGAGTACACGGCCCACGGCACGACTTCCACTTGCGTCTTCACGCCCACGCGGGTCCAGAACTGCGCGACCGCCTGGGCCGTTTCCGGGCCTTGCGGGTAGCGGTCGTTGGGGACGTGCATGGTCAGCTTGAAGCCCTCCGGAAAGCCCGCTTCGGCCAGCAGCTTCTTGGCTTGGGCGACGTCGTTGGGGATGTCCTTGATTTCGGGGTTGTAGCCGAAGGTGCCCTTGGGCATCCACTGGTTGGCTTCGGTGGCGGCGCCTTGCAGGATGCGGTCGGCGATGGCCTTGCGGTTGATGGCCAGGTTCAGCGCCTGGCGCACGCGCACGTCCAGTAGCGGGTTCTTGTCCAGCGGCTTGCCGTTGTTGTCGGTGATGTACTGGTTGGGCGCGGGGTTGAAGCTGGGTTGCAGCAGCATGACGCGCAGGCCGTCGTACGGGTAGACCGAGATGTTCGAGGCCTTTTGCAGCTTGGCCAGGTCGGACACCGAGACCTTGTCGATCACGTCCACGTCGCCGGCCAAGAGGGCGGCGGTGCGGGCGGCGGCATTGTTGATGTAGCGGTAGTTGACCTTTTCCCAGATCTGCTTGTCGCCCCAGTAGGCGTCGTTGCGTTCCATCAGGACGCGGTCGCCGGGGGTGTACGAGACGAACTTGTAGGGACCGGTGCCGACGACGGCCTTGCCCGAGTTGTAGTCTTCGGTCGACGACTTTTCGCCGACGTGCTTGCTGACGACGTGGATGGACGCCAGGTTCAGCGGCAGGTCGGGGTTGGGCGCCTTGGTTTTGACGATGAGCGTGAGCGGATCCTTGGCGGTCATCGTGTCGATGGTGCGCAGGTAGCCGGCGTAGGTGGCGACGCTGCCGGGCACGCCGCGGGCGCGGGTGTAGGAGTAGATCAGGTCGTCGGCGGTGAACGGCGTGCCGTCCTGCCACTTGACGCCTTCACGCAGCTTGAATTCCCACGTGGTGTTGTCCAGCGGCTTCCAGCTCACGGCCAGACCCGGCTGCAGCTTGTTCCACTTGTTCTCGATCAGGAGGTCCCAGAAGTGCAGGGCCACCGAGCGGTCGCCGGCGTGGTTGTTCAGCTGGGGGTCCAGCGACGACAGCGGGTCGGCAAAGCCGATCGACAGATTGTCTGCGGAGGCAGCGGCCGAGGCGCCCAGGATGGCGGCGGTGAGGGTCGAGAGAATCAGGCGTTTCATTGTCCGGGATCCTTGGTAGAGGGGGAACGGAGTGGGTCCATTGACCGCGGCGGTCGTGCCGCAGTCATTGATCGTCAGGCCATGTCGTTCAGGTGACAGGCGCTCAGGTGGTTGATGGCGATTCCCTTCAGGGTGGGAACCTCGGTCTTGCAGCGCGGCATCGCATGCGGACATCGCGGATGGAAATGGCAGCCGGTGGGCGGGTTGAGCGGGCTGGGGATCTCGCCCTTGATCGCGGTAAAGATCTTGTGGCGCGACTTCAGGGTGGGGATCTCGGCCAGCAGCGCCTGGGTGTACGGGTGGTTGGGACGCTGGAAGACTTCTTCGACCGTCGCCGTTTCCACGACACGGCCCAGATACATGATGACGACGCGGTCGGACAGGTGCTCGACCACGCCCAGGTCGTGGCTGATGAAGAGATACGTCAGATTCAGGTCTTCACGCAGGTCCATGAACAGGTTCAGGATCTGCGCCTGGATCGACACGTCCAGCGCGGCCACGGCTTCGTCGCAGACCAGCATGGACGGCTGCACGGCCAGCGCGCGGGCGATGCCGATGCGCTGGCGCTGGCCGCCGCTGAACTGGTGCGGGTAGCGCTGGCGCAGGGCGGGGTCCAGCCCGGCGCGTTCGAGTTGCGTGCTGACGTAGTCGTCGAAGTCGCCATTGCCGACCAGGCCATGGATGCGTGCCGCCTCGCCCACGATCTCGTCCACGCGCAGGCGCGGATTTAGGCTGGCGTAGGGATCCTGGAAGATCATCTGCACTTTCAGGCGCGAGGCGTGGGCCTCGGCGGCGCTCATGTCGGCGGGGCGCTTGCCGTTGATGCGGACTTCGCCGCCGGATGGCGTCAGCAGGCCGGCCGCGATGCGGCCCAGCGTGGACTTGCCGCAGCCGGATTCGCCGACCAGGCCGACGACTTCGCCCGGGTTCACGATCAGGTCCACGTGGTCAACGGCGCGCGTGATGGCGGGCGGCTTGGACAGGCCCAGCGATTGCATTGCGCGGCCGGCGGCGCCGATCTTGCGTTCGCCAAAGCGCTTGCTGACCTGGCGCAGGTCGATCAGCGGGGTGGGGGCGTGGGCGGTTGCGCTCATGCCGCCACCTCGCGGTGGATCTGGATGGAAGGATGGAAGCAGCGCACGTTGTGTTCGGGTAAGGCTTGGGTGATGCCGGGTTGCTGGCCGCAGGCGGCGGTGGCGCGCGAGCAACGCGCCGAGAACGCACAGCCGGCCGGCAGGTGCAGCAGGTTCGGCGTCATGCCGGGAATCTGGCGCAGGCGCTGGCCGCGCTGATTGTTGCTGGGCAGGCTGTCGATCAGGCCCACGGTGTACGGATGCTGCGGACGGTCCAGCACGTCGTCGACCTTGCCGTGTTCGACGATGCGGCCGGCGTACATGACGGCGACGTCGTCGGCCAGGCCCGCCACCACGGACAGATCGTGCGTGATCCAGATGAGGCTGGTGCCGTGCTGCTGTGCCAGCTTCTGCACTTCGGACAGGATCTGCGCCTGGATGGTGACGTCCAGCGCGGTCGTCGGTTCGTCGGCAATGATGAGGTCCGGGCGGTGCAGCATGGCGATGGCAATGGCCACACGCTGGCGCATGCCGCCGGACAATTGATGCGGATAGGCCAGCAGGCGTTCCTCGGGGCTGGGGATGCCCATCATGCCCAGCGTGTCGCGCGCCAGGATGCGGGCTTCGGCCTTGCTCATCCTGGTGTGGGCGCGCACGGTCTCGATCATTTGCACGTCCACCCGCAGCACGGGGTTCAGCGTCATCATCGGATCCTGGAAGATCATGGCGATGCGATTGCCCTGGAGCTTGCGCAGTTCGCGCGCGGGCAGCTTGGTCAGGTCGCGGCCCTGAAACAGGACCTCGCCGCCGGCAATGCGGCCCGGCGCGTCGACCAGCCCCATGATGGAGAAGCCCGTGACGGACTTGCCCGAGCCGGATTCACCGACCAGGCCCAGGATCTTGCCGCGTTCCAGCGTGAAGGAGACGCCATCCACGGCGGGCAGCACGCCCGCGCGGGTATGGAACTGGGTGCGCAGGTTGCGCACTTCAAGCGTGGCCGGCGCGCCAGCCGAGGCGGAGCGGTCGGTCATTTGTGGGTCCTCGGGTTCAGCACGTCGCGCAGGCGGTCGCCCACCAGGTTGATCGCCACGATGGTGATCAAGAGCGCGATGCCGGGGTAGAAGCTGATCCAGTATTCGCCGGACAGCATGTATTGGAAGCCGTTGGAGATCAGCAGGCCCAGCGACGGTTCGGTCACCGGCACGCCCAGGCCCAGGAAGCTCAGCGTCGCTTCCAGCGTGATGGCACGCGCGATCTGCAGCGTGCCGATGACGATCAGCGGCGGCAGGCAGTTGGGCAGGATGTGCTTCAACATGATCCGCCAGTTGGGAATGTCCAGGCAGCGGGCGGCTTCGACGTATTCGCGGCGGCGCTCGACCAGGGCCTGGCCGCGCGCGGTGCGGGCGTAGTAGGCCCATTCCAGGATCACCAGCGTCAGCACCACGTTGCCCACGCCCTTGCCCAGATACGCCAGGATCATCATGGCCACCAGGATCGACGGGAACGACAGGATCAGGTCCACGAGACGCATGATGAAGGCGTCGACCTTGCCGCCGGCGTAAGCGGCCAACAGGCCCAGCAGCGTGCCGATGACGCCGGCGATCAGCGCCGAGCCCACGCCCACCATCAGGCTGATGCGCAGGCCGTACAGGATGCCGGACAGCAGATCGCGGCCCTGGCCGTCAGTGCCCAGCCAGTAGTGGAAGGTCTCCAGGCCATTCATGGTGCCGGGCGGCAGGCGCGAGTCCAGCACGTCGATCTGCAGCAGGTCATATGGGTTCTGCGGTGAGATCCAGGGCGCCAGCACGGCGGCCAGGATCAGCAGCGTGGCCACCACCAGGCCCAGCACCGCCGTCTTGGACGACAGGAACTCAGCCAGGTTGCGGCGCCACGGCGACTCGCGGCGCAGGGCAGGCGCCTGCGCGGTATTGGATACGGAACTCATGCCGTGGCCTCCAGCCGCACCCGGGGGTCCAGCACTTTGTACAGAATGTCGACGATCAGGTTCAGCGTCACGAACAGGCACACCACCACGATCAGGTAGGCCACGATCACGGGGCGGTCCAGCGCGTTCAGGCTGTCCAGGATCAGCTTGCCGGCGCCGGGCCAGGCAAAGATGCTTTCGGTGATGACGGCAAATGCGATGGTCGAACCCAGCTCAAGGCCAAGCACCGTCACCAGCGGGATCATGGTGTTGCGCAGCACGTGCACACAGACCACGCGGAAGGGCGACAGGCCCTTGGCGCGCGCGAACTTCACGAAGTCCAGCGGCATCACGTCGCGCACGCCGGCGCGAGTCAGGCGGATCACCAGCGAGATCTTGAAGAGCGACAGGTTGAACGCCGGCAGGATCAGATGGCGCCAGCCGTCGGCCGTCAGCCACGACCACTGGAAGCCCAGAAACTCCACCGTCTGGCCGCGGCCGCTGGCCGGCAGCCAGCCGAGCGACACGCTGAACGCCATGATGAGCATCAACGCCACCCAGAAGGTGGGCAGCGAGAAGCCGACGATGCTGCCCGCCATGATCATCTTGGACGCGCGGCTGTCGGGGTACAGGCCGGCAAACAGGCCCAGCGGCAGACCGACGATGACGGCAAACGACAGAGCAGTGATCGCCAGTTCAAGCGTGGCCGGCAGGCGCTGGATCACCAGTTCGATCGCCGGGATGTTGTAGACGAAGCTGTTGCCCAGGTTGCCGTGCAGCGCGCCGTTCAGGAAGGCCAGGTACTGCTGCCACAGGGGCTTGTCCAGGCCGAGTTCGGCGATGATGCGCGCGCGGTCCACCTGGTCCACGTCCTGGCCGATCAGGATGTCGACGGGGTTGCCGATGGCGTGCAGCCCCACGAAGACGATCAGCGTCATCAGGAACACGACCACGGCGGCCTGCGCCACGCGGCGTAGCAGCCATGCGGTCATTGCGCGGTCTCCGCCTGCGTGGCCGTAGCCGGGGCCGGCGATGGGGCCGGGGTCCATTCATCGCCAAACACTTCGGGCTCGGCAAACGCTTCCATGTTGGCGTAGTGCGTGGCGACATCTTCGCGGTAGAAGAGGCCGGCGATGCCTTGCGCCAGGCGCTTGGCGCCTTCGCTGATGGCGGGGATATCGCCCGAGATCGTGCCCTGCGTCAGCGCGGCGGGGTACGAGAAGCAGTGGACGCGATCCAGGCCGGGGCAGGCGCCGGGCACTTTTTCCTGCAATTCGAAGACGGCGCCCAGGTCGGGCGAGTCATGCAGTTCCTGGTCTTCCTCGCCGGCGGGCGGCGTGTAGCGGTCGCCCCAGGCGCGCACGTGAGGCGCGAGCGGCGCGAATTCCGGGCGCACGGTCCAGTCGATGCGAAAGCCCGTGGAGAAGATCAGGAAGTCCAGTACGAACACGCCCTTGGGCGTGGTGACGTGGATCTCGTTGTCGATCAGCGCCAGGTCCAGCACGCCGCAGCCCAGGTTGAAGAAGGCATTCGGATGGCGCGACACGCGCAGCGTGCTGCCGCGCGGCGGCGGCACCTGCGCGGCGTTGATGTAGTGGCGGATCTTCCACTTCCATTCGTCGGGCAGCGTCAGGTGGCCGTGGGTCAGGCCGGGATTGCCCGCGCCCTTGCCCTTGTTGATGCGGGGGATGTCGTTGCGGCGGATCAGCAGATCGACACTGGCCGCGCCGGCTTCCAGCGCGGTCGCCGCGCTGTCCATGGCGGAAGCGCCGGCGCCCACGACGCCCACGCGCTTGCCGGCCAGCGTGTTGTAGTCCATCACGTCGGACGAATGCGCCCAGCGGTCGCGCGGCAGTTTCTTGGCAAAGTCGGGCACATACGCGCCGCCCAGGCCGTCGCGGCCAGTGGCCAGCACAACGCGGCGGGCCAGGAGGGTGCGGCGTCCAGCGGGCGATTGGATGTCCAGTTCCACCAGCTTGTCGGCGCGCGGCTGCACGGACAGGATGCGGTGTTCGTTGCGCACGTCCAGGTTCAGCACGCGGCGGTACCAGCGCAGGTATTCCATCCATTGCAGGCGGGGAATCTTGTCCAGCGCTTCCCAGGCGTCCAGGCCGAATTGCGCTTCGAACCAGGCGCGGAAGGTCAGCGCGGGCAGGCCCAGCGCGGGACCCGTCAGTTGCTTGGGCGAGCGCAGCGTTTCCATGCGCGCCGTCGTGGCCCACGGGCCTTCGTAGCCTTCGGGCGCCTGATCGAAGATCGGCGCATCAATGCCCAGATGCTTGAGCGACGCGGCCGCCGCCAGACCGCCCATGCCGCCGCCGACGATGGCCACGTCCAGCACCTGCTGGCCGTCGACCTGCCGGGGCGTCACCCAGTTCTTGGCGGGGAGTTCCAGCCAGGACAGGTCTTGCCGAAGGCGCGCCTCCAGGGCGGGCAGGCCTTGCGGCGGGGTGGCGATGGGCTGATTCATGATGCGGGTGTTTCCATAACAGGGGCGTCATCGCCGTAGATCGACTGCAACAGCGCCGAATGCTCGCAGGCGTCGTGCAGCACGAAGCCGGGCAGCAGGTCCGCGGCGGCGTCGGCTAGCGCATCCGCCATGGCCTGGCAGGCCGGCGTCAGCGTTTGCGACTGCGGGGTGATGACCCCAAAAAAGAAGGGGATGTCCAGGTCGATGGGCCGGATCGCCACGCCCGCCATCGGCGAGCCGTAGGCGGTCACGGGTTCCAGCACCGATACGCCAAGCCCGGCGCGGACCGCGGCCAAGGCATTGACGGACGAATTGGTTTCGATGGTGCCCAGCGCCTGCACGTTGTGCGCCAGTGCGGCGTCAAGGCGGCGGCGCAGACGGTAGGGATTGGCCATGGTGATGAAGCGGCGTCCAGCAAGGGCCGACACCGGCACCACGGCATGCTGCGCGACGGGATCGTCTTCGGGCAGGGCGGCCACGCAGGGGGATTGTGCAATCCAATGCACGGTCAGACCGCGGTGTTCCAGCGGCAGGCTGGTCACGCCCAGTTGCGCGGCGCCCGACAACACGGCGTGCACCACGCGTTCGGGCGAGGCGCTGCGCAACTGCACGCGCGCGGTCCCGAGCCGGTCTTCAATGCGCTTGAGCGCGGCCGGCACCAGACCGGCGGCCAGGGCCGACGTGGCGGTCACCAGGAGCGGCTGCGCCTGGCCGCGCGCGATTTCATCGGCCCGGCCACGAATCTGCTGCAGGCTGGTCAGTGCGCGTTCAACGTCGTCATATAGCAGGAACCCCTGTTCGGTCGGCGTCACGCGAGGACCGCTGCGCGCGAACAGGGGATAGCCGATTTCGGCCTCCAGTTCCTGCAGCAACCGGCTGATCGCCGGCTGCGAGCGTCCCAGCAGCCGTCCGGCCGCGGTGACGCTGCCGGTGGACATGACGGCCGCGAAGGCCTCGAGTTGACGGAGTTCCATTGGTCTTGATTTATGCCAAGGACGAATTCTGGCCGCTCGAGTATGCGCCTTACAAATACTAAAAAGGCATAAGTAAATTCCCTAAATGCGAATGACCTCGCATATTTAATTACCGCGAGTTATTTCAAGGGGTTAGGGTAAATCCGGAGGGGAGCCGCCTACGCGGCTCCGTGTGAGCTTGACCCTTACTCGGGCTGAATGTTGGCGTCCTTCATCACTTTGATCCAGCGCGCGCTTTCGGCCAGATTGAAGGTCTCGGCTTCCTGGTAGCTCATCGTGCTGGGCAGCGTGCCCTGTGATTTCAGCGCCTCGACCACCTTGGGCGACTTCGAGGCCTGCACCATGACCGCGTTCAGTTTGGCGATGATGGGTTCGGGCGTGTCCTTGGGTACCCACATGCCGTACCACGTGACGATGTCGAAATCGGGGAGGACGCTTTCGGCGATGGTGGGCACGTTGGGCAGGTCCGCCAGCCGGGCCTTCGTTGTGACGGCCAGCGGAACGACCTTGCCGCTCTGGATCAGAGGCAGGGCGGGAGCAAGCGGTGCGTACATCAGATCGACATGGCCGCCTGCAACGTCGGTCAAGGCCGGGCTGCTGCCGCGGTAGCCCACATGCGAGATGGACGACTTGGTGGACGAATTGATCAACTCTCCCGCCAGATGGGGCAGGGTGGCGACACCGGGCGACGCGAAGGTCAGCGTGCCGGGCTGCGCGCGCGCATGGTCAATAAGGTCGGCGAAAGTCTTGAACTTGGACGTGGGCGGAACGACGGCCACCATCGGTACCGTGCCCAGCACACCCACCATCCGGAAATCTTTGATCGGATCGAAGCTCAGGCTTTTGAACTGGGCAGGATAGATGCCTTGGACCGACGGGTTCATCAACAGCGTGTAACCGTCTGCCGGCGCCTTGGCGACTTGAGCGGCGCCAATGGTGCCACTGGCGCCCGCGCGGGTTTCTATGACCAGCGGCTGGCCCAGGATCTCGCCCATCTGCACGGCGACGACGCGGCCGACGACGTCGGTCGGACCGCCCGCCGCCCACGGCATGATCACGCGTATCGGCTTGTCGGGATAGCTGCCGTGGGCGAGGGCCCCGCCGACAGGCAGGGTGGCGACGAGGGCCGAGCAGGCCGCGGTAAGAAAGCTGCGCTTATTCATCTACTGTCTTCTCCTACAAAGGTGAGGTTGGCCGAGGGCAGGGCGGCGTGCAACAGTGCCTTGACCTCTTCCAGCTGTTTTCCAGTGGTGGCTTCGTTCTTGAGCATGCGGCCCAGGGGGCCGGCCACCACGATGGCAAAGGGTTGTTCGTATGCCCGGAATCCGAGGGAGATGGACATCACGTCTTCGACGTTCTCGCCGACCGAGCGCTGCCAGCCGCGCGCCACGCCCGCCCGCAGATCGCTATCGAAAGCGGCGCGAGTCGTGATGGTGCTGTCAGTGAAAGCGGTGAATCCGCCATAAGCCTTGAACCATTTCTGGCGTTCTTCAGGCGACAGCACGGAGAGCAGCGCCTTGCCCGAACTGGTCGCGTGGACAGCCTTGAAGCCGCCAGGCTGGTGCGAGAAACGGATCGTCTGCTTGGATTCCGCCACGATCAGGTACACGACCTTGTCGTCTGCCAGCTTGGCCAGCAGGGCGGTTTCACCGGTCAGGTCGCGCACCCGCTCCAGTACGGGTTCGATCACGTCATTCAGCGGATCGTTGCGGCAGATCAGGGTGGCGACGTGGATCAGCTTTTGGGTCGGGTAATAGCCGTGCTTCTTGCCGATTTCATACAGATAGCCGCGCGCCACCATGGTCTTGAGCAGGCCATGGCAACTGGACAGGGGAATCTGCATCTGTGCGGCGATCTCGCTGTACAGCAATGGCTTCTGCTCCTCGGCAAAGAGGTTCAGCACATCCAGAACTCGAGCTGCTGTTTTCACATCCATGATGCTAGTATCCTATACATGATAAATTTACGTCAATCCGCTTTCAACGCCAAGGAGTTGCGACGCATGAGATGGTTGAGCCGTCCCGAAGGATCGAACTGGGGGGACTTCGGTCCTGACGATCAGCGTGGTTGCCTGAATTACATCACTCCCGCAAACGTGCTGAAGGGCATAAGCGAAGTGAAGGCGGGCCTGAGTTTCTGCCTGTCGCTGCCGCTGGACTATCCGGGCGGCAACGGCGTCAATGTCCGGCGCCATCCGCCCAAGCTGCGCCCCACCGAAAGAGACGGCGACCAATACATGAATTTCCCGCTCGGCCGGTTGCGGCCGGGATGTGTGGATGTGCTCAGCGACGACATCGTCGAAATGAGCTTGCAGTATTCGACTCAATGGGATTCGCTGGCGCACGTGGGCGCGCTATTCGACGCCAATGGCGACGGTCTGCCGGAACGCGTCTACTACAACGGCTTCCGGCCCAACGAACATGTGGTCGGACCGGTGGACTACGACGTGCTTGACGGTTTCGCGAAGACAGACTTGCGCCAAGGAGCCGCCTCCAACGCCAAGAAGCTGGACATCACGCATCTGGCGGAATCCTGCCTGCAAAGCCGCGGCGTCATGGTGGATCTGGCCAGGCACTACGGCCGCGCGCAGAAATCGGTGGGTTATGACGACCTGATGCGCATCCTTGAGACGGACAAGATCGAGATCGAGCAGGGCGACATCGTGCTCTTTCATACGGAGTTCGGCGACGCCTTGCTGGAGAAGCAACGCGAGCCCGACCCACATACGCTGCATGAGATCTGCGCCGGGTTGGACGGCAGCGACGAGAAACTGCTGCAGTGGATCACGGACGCGAAAGTCGCGGCCATGGCGTCCGACAACCACGCGCTGGAGATCTATCCCACCCAGAAACCCAACGCCTGCTGCGCGGCGCTGCCGCTGCACCACCATTGCATCTTCAAGCTCGGCATGCCAATTGGCGAGATGTGGTACCTGGGCAAACTCGCGCGCTGGCTTGAAGCCAACGGCCGTAACCGCTTCCTGCTGACGGCCCCGCCCTTGAACCTGCCGGGCGCGGTCGGATCGCCGGCCACACCTGTGGCAACCGTGTAAAAGGGGCTCCGGGTCTTGCCTTATCTTGGGCTAGCGAGCAAGTCCCGCCCCTTTTCGGTCAGCACCACCACGGCCTCGCCGCGTACCGTGCTTTCGCCTGGTGACATATCGACGAGGCCATTCGTCGTGGCGTCTTCCCATGCGGACAGCCGGGGGCAATTGGTGCGCCATGCCTCCATGGTCTCGGCATAGGTGCGCGGCCGCGCGGCGATCCACAGCAGGAACTGCACCAGGTTGCCCATCTGTGATGCGCCGGCCTCGATGTCTATTTCTGGTTTTTCAGGCATGGGACGCCTCCGTTGCAGGGCCAGGATTGCGTCTTGACGATACTCCCGCGCGCGCCGCCGCTCCAGCGCTATCTAGGCGCCATCCCTTTGCGCAGCCGGTTGGAGGGTTCCATTAGCGCGTCCTTCATATCGTCGCGCTCCAGCACGCACGGTTCGTGTTGCAGGTCGCGCATGAAGTCGTCGTAGAGCTCGCCGGTAATTCCGGCCGGGCGCTTGAAGTCGCCGGATAGCTGATAGGCGCGAAGCAGGATCGAACGCAGCCGCTTGACCTCCCAGAGCAGGGCGATCACATCGGGGTTCCAGGGCTGACGTTCGCGGATGAAGCGCAGGTCGGCGTGAGAGAGCGGGTTTTTGAACGGCATGGTGGAATACACTGTTTATTTATCCAGTATAGTCCGCCAGGATTGAAGACAGGCGTCGGTGTTTTCAGCAATGGCGCCCCGTGAACGGGAGCCAGGTAACTCTGCAATACCGAATGTGAGAATTGTTGAACCTTGCTCGTACTTTCGTCCGTACCATCCCCTGAAAGCAAAATGAAAGGGGATGGAAACAATGCTGTGCGGCCAATGCGCGGCCATCACCGTGGACCAGGCGGGGGCGCCGGGGCATGGCAATCTGATCAGCCTGGGCTATGTCCGGTCGTTGCCGATGGCGCAACGCGGCGTCACGCACGAGGCGTTCACCTGCGGCGAGTGCGGCGCCAACTGGGATTACCTGCACGACCGGCGCAACCTTGCGTCGGGTTGGACGCGCTGCGATCGCACCACGTCCGTCTCGCAGCAGAGGATTGATCCGCCGGCGGTGGAGGCCGCCTGAAGAACGGTCAGATGAGCCGTTTGAAAAACGGCCTGCCGGTCAATCCGGCAGGCCGCCCTTGCATCTGTAGTCAGCGGCCCGCCTTACACCACGCGCGTATGCACCTGGCCTTCACGGAACCACGAATCCAGGTTCGCGCGCATCAGGTCCGCCATGGCGCGGCGCGTTTCGTGGGTGCCGCTGGCGATGTGCGGCAGCATCACCACGTTGTCCATGGCGTTCAATTCCGGGGGCGTGGCGGGTTCGTGTTCGAACACGTCCAGGCCGGCGCCGGCGATGCGCTTGTTTTGCAGCGCCGCCACCAGCGCGGCTTCATCGACCACTGTGCCGCGCGCGATATTGATCAGCCAGCCCTCGGCGCCCAGCGCATCCAGCACCTGCGCGTTCACCATGTGCCGCGTCGCGCCGCCGCCCGGCACGGCCAGCACCAGAAAGTCGCACTGCGAGGCCAGCTCGACGATGTCCGGGCAATAGCGGTAGCCCTCGGGCGCGTCGGGGCGCGGCTTGCGGTTGGTGTACAGGATATCCATGTCGAAGGCCTGCGCGCGGCGGGCGATCTGCAGGCCGATGTTGCCCAGCCCGACGATGCCGCAGCGCTTGCCGGTCATGCGCGAACCCAGGCCAAATCCTTCGGTGGGCCAGCGGCCGGCGCGCACGAAGCGATCAGCCTCCGCGATGCGGCGCGAGACGGCCAGCATCAGCGCCAATGCCGTGTCGGCAACGCAGGCGTCGAGCACGCCCGGCGTGTTGGTGACCACGACATTGCGCGCCTCGGCCGCCGCGATGTCGATGGTGTCGTAACCCACGCCAAAACTGAAGATGCCTTCCAACGCGGGCAAGGCGTCGATCAATTCCTTCGTCGCGCCAAAGCGGCCGCTGGTGGCGATGCCGCGAATGGCGGCGCCATGTTCGCGCAGCAGCAGCGCCGGGTCCTGGGCCTCCCAGAGGCGATGAACGCGGTAGCGCGATTCCAGGTCGGCCACCAGATCGGGCAGCAGGGGGCCGACCATCAGCAGATCGGCGGCGGAAGCGGGAAGGGATGCAGTCATGGATACGGCTTATATAAGTAAGAAGGAAAGGCCCGCCGAGGCGGGCCGGGACCGGAATCAGTTGGTCTGGATATTGCGGGACTTGATTATCTGCCCATAACGTTCGCGCTCGCTAGCGGCCAGATCCTGCAGCTCCTTCGGCGTCGAACCGTGGGCTACGGCGCCCTGCGATTCGAGCTTGGCCTTGACTGCGGGATCGGCGGCCACGGCGCGGATTGCCTCGGACAGCTTGTCGATCACGGCCTGCGGCGTGCCGGCCGGCGCCAGCACCGCCGTCCACGAGCCGCTCTGCGCGTTCTTCACGCCAGCTTCGTCAATGGTGGGCACGTCCGGCATGGCGGGCGAGCGCGCCGCGCCCGTTACGGCCAGCGCGCGCAGCTTGCCGGCCGTGACGTACGGCATGGTCTCCAGGACGGACGCGAAAAGCATGTCGACGCGGCCGGCCATCAGATCGGTCATCGCCGGGCCGCCGCCCTTGTAGGGCACGTGCACCAGATCCACGCCGGTGGCTTCCTGGAAGATTTCGCCGGACAGGTGGGGGGCGCCGCCCGTGCCCGAACTGGCAAACGTGTGCTTGCCGGGCTGGGATTTGGTCAGCGTGACCAGTTCCGCGACGTTCTTGGCCGGCAGGCTGGCGGGCACCACCAGCACGAACGGCAGGTCCGAAAACAGCGACACGGGCGCAAACGCCTTGACCGGGTCTGAATGCAGCTTGTAGATCCAGGGGTTGATCGCCAGCATGCCCGAGTTTGCGAACAGCAGCGTGTAGCCATCGGGCTGCGAACGGGCCACGAGGTCGGCGGCGATCTGGCCGCCGGCGCCCGGGCGGTTGTCCACCACCACCGACGACGAGAATTTTTCACCCAGGGCCGCAGCCAGCAGGCGCGCCGAGATGTCGGTGCCGCCGCCAGGCGAGAAGGGGACGATGAGATTGATCGGGCGTTCCGGATAGCCTGCGGCGCTGGCCGCGTGCGGCACCGCGGCGGTGGCGGCCAGGGCCAGCGCCGCGGCGAGGAGCCGGACGCGGATCCGGGCGGTGTTCTTTGTCTCCATGGATTTTCTCTTTTATGGCGTTGATGGCGGCGGGGCCGCAAAAAATGGTGCTGCGGGGTAAGGCTCCTGATGCTTCGCGGGCCGGAATCCAGCCCTGCAGCCGAGTATAGGGATGCCTGTCCATGGATAGCCGTTCGAGCTATAAATAGCATCAATCAATTCAAGGATTGAATCGATGGAATTTCGTCAGCTCGAGTGTTTCATTGCGGTTGCCGAGGAATTGCACTTCGGCCGCGCCGCCGAACGCCTGTGCATGACGCAGCCGCCGCTGTCGCGCCAGATCCAGTTGCTGGAGCAGGACCTGGGCGTGACCCTGTTCGAGCGCAACAGCCGGCAGGTCGTACTGAGCGCCGCGGGCCGGCGCTTTCTGCGCGATGCCCGCCACCTGCTGGAGTTTTCGGCGCAGGCCGCCGCCACCGCGCGCCGTACATCCGGGGGCGAAGCCGGCCACATCAAACTGGGCTTTACGGCCGTGGCCTCGTATCGCCTGATGCCGTCGCTGATCATGCATGCGCGCAAGCTGCTGCCGGGCGTGGAGATCCAGTTGCGCGAAACCGTGACGACCGAGTTGAGCCGCCTGTTGCTGGCCCACGAACTGGACGCCATTCTGGCGCGCAGCGTGCCGCAGCAGGCAGGTATCGAGTCGCGCCTGCTTGAACGCGAACCGCTGGTGCTGGCGCTGCCCGCCGATTCGCCCTTGTGCGAGCACGCCACGGTGCCGCTGCGTCTGCTGCAGGGGCAGCCGTTTGTGCTGTATTCGCCTCGGGAAGGTAAGTACTTCTACGACCGCATCGTGGGCGCTTTCGGCCTGGCGGATGTGCAGCCGCAGTATGTGCAGCGCGCCGGGCAGACGCACACGTTGCTGGCGCTGGTGCGGGCCGGGCTGGGCGTGGGCCTCGTGCCGGATTCCGCGCGCGAGCTGCGTTTTGAAGGTGTCGTGTTCCGGCCGATCGGCCAGCGCGATCTCTACGCGGACATGTACCTCGCCTGGCACGCGCAGCACGACAACCCGGCACTGGATGCGTTTCTGCAGCGCGTGGCCAAGCGGAACAGCCCGGAAACTGCCGGAAGCCGAGGACAGGCGTGAGCCAGACTTCTATCTAGCGGCGCTTGGGGCGGTTCGGCGCAGACAGCGGCGCGCCGACGTGGCTGGCCAACCAGTGTTCGATCTTGTCGTCCCGGCGGGCGGCCCAATCCTTGCCGATTTCCAGAATGAGCAGGTTGCGCGTGTCGCCATAATCCTGGCCCGGAGCCTTCTGGAACATCTCGCGCCAGATCTCGGAGGCGACCAGTTCCGTCGTCACCAGCACGCCGATTCCCTTCGCGTCGATCCACAAAGGCGCGGCGCGCTCATCCACGTGCGTCTTGATGTTTTCCAGGATTTTTTGCGCGAGCGCGGCGTTGTCTTTGGATGCCGCGATCAGGACCAGATACTGCCGATGGTCGCTGGACGGCTCGTCGGAATCGCCAAACGGATTTTCCATGATGCTTTCCTTTCGGGTGAATGTTGCCCGACAGACTGTAGTTCATTGGACAAGCGGGGCGGCGTAATGGGCCTGGAAATCCGTCCTTATCCCCCCGTCCGGGCCGGCGCGGACGCTTTGGTCCTCCAACTGCTGCGCCTGGGTCGAGCACGCGCTAAGCACCAGTCTGCACCCGGAACCCGTCTGGTCGCGGCATAACCCCAGGCTGTAATCGCCGGTCCGCTGTCGGTCCCACGCCTTGTCGCCGATGGCGACGATGTGCTGCGCGCCGTTCGCGGCCACCGCCACGCATTGGTTCCTGAAGCTGGCATACACCGCGCAGGTGGCCCGGGGCTCATCTTCCCGGCAAGCGGTGAGCGCGCTGCGGCGGGCCGCGGCGTCGGTGCCATACAGGATCGAGGCGTAGTAGCGATAGGTTGAAGAGACGATCAAGGCGCCGTACAGGTCGGGCGGAACCGGCTGGGCGATGGCCGCCGCGGAGCAGGCAATTGACATGAGCAATCCCGATGCAAGGCGTGGCGCCATGGAAATCCCCTGGGGTTCACGACGACGGTAGCGGAGCTCAGTCCGCCTTGCCAGCGTCAATAAGACCGGCACCCTAAGACCAGCACCCGCTGACAAGGCAGATCTATCAAGTTGAAACATCCATAGACCATCCAAGTGGATGGTTTATGATTCGATCCATGCCGCCTCGCACCTCTCAACTCGCCTCCACGCCCAAGCCTGCGGACGAAAAAATCACCATCAACCTGGGTTATGTCGACCTGGGTCAGATTGATTTGCTCGTCCAGGAAGGGTTCTACGCCAACCGCACGGATCTCATCCGCACGGCCATCCGCAATCAACTTGCCACCCACGGCGACGCCGTGCGCCAGGCCGTCAGCCGCAAGACGCTTGTGCTCGGCATCCAGCACTACACCGCCCAGGATTTGCTTGCGGTCCAGGCCGCGGGCGAAATGCTTCAGATCCGGGTGCTGGGCCTGGCAACCATCGCCTCCGACGTCACGCCCGAGCTTGCGCTCGCCACGATCGAATCCCTGACGGTACTGGGGGCGCTGCATGCCAGCCCCGCCGTCAAAGCCGCCCTGCGTCAGCGCATCCGCTGATCCTCGCGGCGCAAAAAAAAGGTCACCTCATGCACCCTGACTTTCAGCACCTCATGCACCGGGCTACCCAGCTCACCCAGGCCGGCGATCTATCGGCGGCAACTGCCGCCATCCAGGCCGCCCTGCGGGGCGGGCTGGCCGCCGCGCCGCGCCGGCAGGACGATGCCGACGTCATCGACGTTGAAGCCTGGGAGGTTCCGGATCCTGCCCGGGCCTCCGACGCGACGCCGCACGTTGCCGGCGACGCTGCGCAGCCCGTCCCGAAACCCGCCGTTGCGGGCGATACGTTCACGGCGGGAACATTCCGCAATTCGTCCGGGCAGCGCGGCTACAAGCTGTATGTGCCGCCCAACCCGGATGGCGCGCCGCGTCCGCTGGTCGTCATGCTGCACGGCTGCACGCAGGACGCCGACGATTTCGCGGCGGGCACCGCCATGAATGCGGCCGCGCGCGAGCAGGGCTTTCATGTGCTGTATCCCATCCAATCGCGCGACGCGAATCCGCAGAAGTGCTGGAACTGGTTCAAGCACAACCACCAGCAGCAAGGCCGGGGCGAGCCATCTATCCTGGCCGGCATGACGCGCGAGGTCATCGCCGCCCACAACATTGATCCCACGCGCGTGTATGTCGCGGGCCTGTCGGCGGGCGGGGCCATGGCAGCAATTCTGGCGGGCGCCTATCCTGAGCTGTATGCGGCGGCAGGCGTGCATTCGGGGCTGGCTGCGGGCGCGGCGTCGGATCTGCCGTCAGCGCTGTCCGCCATGAAGGGCGTGGGCCTGAAAACCGCCGCTCCGGCCAGCAACGGCGTGCCTGTCATCGTCTTTCATGGCGACCGCGACGCCACCGTGCATCCCGCCAATGCCGACAGCGTGATCGCGGCCAGCGTGAGGCCCGGCGTGCGTGTCGAAACCGTTCGCGTGGCGGGCGCCGGCGGCAAGCGCGACAGCACCCGCCACGTGTACCGCGACGCCGCGGGCAACATCGTTGCCGAACGCTGGGATGTCCACGGCGCCGGCCATGCCTGGGCAGGCGGATCGGATCAAGGGTCCTACACGGATCGGACCGGGCCGGATGCGACGGCCGAGATGCTGCGATTCTTCTTCGCGCGCACGTCGCGCGCTCGGTGATTCGTTCACGTTCAAGCGCGGTCATGGCGGCGTGGATCATGGCCGATGTAGTATCGGCCGTGATTCCCTTGCATGCGACCCCCCTTGCATGCGACCCCACCTCAACGCGCCGCTAGCCGGCGAATGGAGCACCGTGAAAATCGTCAGAATCATCGAAGACATGCGTCAAGGCGACCAGGAACAGACCCGCGCGCATGAATCCCCGACCGAGGGCGACCTGCTCGCCGCCCTGGACAGGCTGGATGGCGCGGTCTTCAGTTCGACCGCCTTCGTGATTGACGACGACACGGTCATGTCGATCGGCGGTGGCGGCGACGGCGCCTATGTCGTGTTCATCTCATCCGGCGGCGACACGCGGATCCACACGCTGATCGACCCCGCCAAATCCGAAGATCATGACCAGGACCTGGTGGCGGGCGGCCAATCAGGCAGTTACCCGCAGTTCCAGTGCGTGGACCGTTCCAAGGCGGCGTCCGCGCTGTTGTACTTTCACGCGCACGGCGCCGCGTCGCCGGACTTGAATTGGGCTAGCGAATAGCTACCGGCTTGCCGTAGAACACCCGCGCGCACAGCAGACCGGCGACTGCGGCGGGCAGGGCGCCCATGAACAGCGGAAATCCCAGCGCTGCCAACGACCTGTCGCGGCTGCCGAACGTCAGCAAAAAGACAAAGGCATAGGCCGCGCCAATGAGTCCCATGCGCAGGACGGCCAGCCAGGACGGCGCGACCGGCTTGAGCGCGCCCGCCGTCATCCCGCAAAAGAGCGCCGGCACGCCGCCAAACAGATACGCCCACGGCAGCCCATAGAGACCGAACAGGAGCAGTTCCGGATCCTGGGCTCCGATGGATAGGGTCACGGCGATAAGCGCCATGGCGACGGCCGGTCCCATGAATGCGAAGATCGCAGCGCCCGACAGCATGTCGCGCGACATGGCGCGGCCGGAGTCTTCAGGTCTGCGCTGCATGCGGCGGTAGACGGCAGCGGCCAGCGTAGACGCAAGAAGTAGGGCGCCAAAGATGTAGATCATCAGGTCAGTTCCGGTTGTTGGGGTGTAGAGGCTTTCGGGTGGCCGGCCTGCAGCTTGCGGACGTGCGTTCCGCAGGCGTGCGCCTCGCCGCCCGCATTGTGCGGGAATCGCGCCGCACGTGCGTCAAGGCATCTTTTTCTTGCCCAGCAACGTCAGCGTCAGGCTGCGGCCGGTGCGCATGAAGGGATACAGCGCCTTTGACAGGCAAGCATTGCTGAAGATGGTGGCGTTCAGGCGGTTGAACACATCGCTGCCGGTGCTGAGCAAGGCCAGCCGGTGGATGGCGTCCGCGCCCCAGTAGTCGCGGCCGTCCAGGTGCAAGAGCATGCCCTGGTTCAAGTCGTAGCCTTGCGCGCGATGGTGCGCGGCCAGGTCGGGATGGTCGCGCATGTTCAGCATGGCGATGGGCCCTGCGGCCTTGCGCAGCCGCATCATCCGCACGTAGTTCGAGCAGAACGGGCAATCGCCGTCATAAAGGAGGTAGTTTTCGTCGGACTGCATCGTCGGGATCCGTCGGTGTTTGCAGAAACATACCGCAAAAATCCGTTCGGGCGGTCCGCGGGCGGCAAACAGGGGAACGGCGCCTTCAGCCGCCCCGATGTCCGTGATAGCGCGGCGCCGCCACGGCGCGCGTGTTTTCCTTGTGCTGTGAGCCGACCAGCGTCTTGCGCCGGGCCTCTTCGTGCTGGTGATCGGACTTTGCGCGCGCTTTGTCCGCAGGCGGCGGCGCATGCGTGTCGGGCGCGGCGGCAGGGGCCGCGGGATGGGGATCGGGGCGGGAAGTTGTGGGCGTCATGATGCGTACCTGCAAAGGCAACGCGGCATATGCCGCGTTTTCACGTTACGCCCGCGTCTGGCGATTCTCCAGGCTTCAATTGCAACAGCGAGCGCGCGGATCAGGTCCGCGGCCGGCGGGCCGGCGATTCCCGGTCCTGGTTCCGCCATCCAGCGCGCAATTCGGCGATCCGGCGCAACGCGCGCTGCGACATCTTCCACCACCCGAATGGCCGCGGGTCCGCCAGCATGCTCATGGCCCGGGCGTAATCCAGAGTCAGGCCCGGGGTCCAAGCCATCGTGAGCGCACGCTTGCGGATTTGCGCGGCCACCCAAAGCTCAGGCGTCAGCAACAGCCGGATCAGCACCCGCCAGCCGGCCTCACCGCCATGCAGGCGCCCCACAACTCCGTCAAGCGCGGCGTCCAGCGCCCGCGAAACGGTGCTTGAGCAGTTGCGGTGGGTGAGGTTGTAGGTGGCGTTCTTGCGGTACTCCTGCCAGAAGGCCGCCAGCTTGTCCGCGTCGTAGTTGCGGATCCGCACGCGCACGTTCGACGGGCACCAGGCGTTCGACTCGGTGGCGTAGTCGGGTTGATAGACCCCGGGAATGTCGTTGTCGGCCGTGGCGCGAAGCAGCGCGCCGAAGTCGTCGGGCGACCGGTCGATTTCTTCCTTTGGGTACAGGCTGATGTAGACGCCCTCAGGCGACTCCAGCGCCGCGTGGCCCGTGGAGATGACGCCGTTGACGTCGACTGCTGCGATGTAGCGGTCCACCAGCGGATAGCTGCGGGTCTGCGCCTTGGCGGAGCCCGATGGCGTCCAGACATGGACGGTCAGCGCGCGCTCGGAATCGGCGGGCGGGCCGTCCCAGATTTGAGGCGTGGCCTGTTCCGGCCCGGCAGGCGCGAAGCCCACCGACTGCGTGGCGGCAAAGGCGGGGTTGGAAGCCAGATGCCGGACGCGGCGTGCCAGCCACAGCAGCTTCGCGCCGGCGATGCCCAGGAACAGGCCAAGGCAATACGGCACGGTGCCGACGTAATTCGTGGGATAGGGCTGGAAGAAGAAGATCGCCAGCAGGATTTCCGCCACGCCGCCGGCAAGCGCGTAGCGCCAGCGCTCGTAGCGCACGACGTACCCGGCGATGCATTGCAGCAACCCATCCACTAAGAACAGCGCGCCGAAGATCATCGACAGGACAAAGTGTCCGTGATGATGCCCCGCCAGAATCAGCCCGCCCGCCACGAGGACAAACAGACCTTTCGCATAGCGCAGCACGCGCTGCCCCCCGACGCCGCTGGAAGCGATCAGCAGCGTGCCCAGACCTTCGATGATGAAGAGAACGGCAAAGGCGTTGAGCGGAAAGTAGGGGGCGCCGTCCAGGGCATCGATGAACACGACGATACCGGCCACGAGGAACACCGCGCCCGCGATGGCCAGCGCGCGCCAGCGCTGCCGCAGGTAAGGGACGCCCAACAGAAGCAAGACCAACTGCGGCATGGCGGTGATCCCCGCAAAGTCGATAACGTGTACACGAACATAAAAGCAGGCGGGCGCGCGCGTCAATGCGTGCCGGGTGGCCACGCCAGATTCAGCGCATGGCGGCGCACACCCTCCGGCCAGGCTCGACACGAATCGGTATGCAGTCCAGGCAAAAGTTCGCAGTCCGCAAATTGGGGCCCGATCAAGTGTCATAAATATCTACCCAGACCTATGGTTAACACCTAGTCAAAACATGCTGGCGGCGTATAATCTTGCTTTGCGCCCGGAGTTACCCATGCGTCTCGTTCAAAAAGCGCTCACCTTCGACGATGTGTTGTTGGTGCCTGCGTATTCCGAGGTGTTGCCGCGCGACACCTCCCTGGCCACGCGCCTGACTCGCAACATCAGCCTGAATATCCCGCTCGTGTCCGCCGCCATGGACACCGTCACCGAATCGCGTCTGGCCATCGCCATGGCGCAAGAAGGCGGCATCGGGATCATCCACAAGAATCTCTCCGCCGACGCCCAAGCGCGTGAAGTGGCTCGCGTCAAGCGCCACGAATTCGGCATCGTGATCGATCCGGTCACCGTCACCCCCCAGATGAAAGTGCGCGACGCCATTGCGTTGCAGCGCCAGCATGGCATCTCGGGCCTGCCGGTCGTCGAAGGCCGCAAGCTGGTCGGCATCGTCACCAACCGCGATCTGCGCTTCGAAGAAAACCTGGATCAGCCCCTGCGCAACATCATGACGCCGCAGGAACGCCTGGTCACCATGAAGGAAGGCGCCACGCTCGAAGAAGCGCAGGCCCTGATGCACAAGCACCGTCTGGAACGCGTGCTGATCGTGAACGACGGCTTTGAACTGCGTGGCCTGGCCACCGTCAAGGACATCGTCAAGAACACCGAACACCCGATGGCCAGCAAGGACGGCCAAGGCCAGCTGCGCGTTGGCGCGGCCGTGGGCGTGGGCGGCAACACCGAAGAACGCGTGGAAAAGCTGGTTGCTGCTGGCGTCGACGTGCTCATCGTCGATACCGCGCACGGCCACTCCAAGGGCGTGCTCGAAGGCGTGCGCTGGGTCAAGCAGAACTACCCCAAGGTTGAAGTCATCGGCGGCAACATCGCCACCGCTGCCGCCGCGCGCGCGCTGGTCGAACATGGCGCCGACGGCGTCAAGGTCGGCATCGGCCCCGGCTCCATCTGCACCACGCGTATCGTGGCCGGCGTCGGCGTGCCGCAAATCCACGCCATCTCCGAAGTCGCCAAGGCGCTGGAAGGCACGGGCGTTCCGCTCATCGCCGACGGCGGCATCCGCTACTCGGGCGACGTCGCCAAGGCGCTGGCCGCCGGCGCGTTCTCGTGCATGATGGGCGGCATGTTCGCCGGCACCGAAGAAGCGCCCGGCGAAGTCGTGCTGTTCCAGGGCCGGTCGTACAAGTCGTACCGCGGCATGGGCAGCCTGGGCGCCATGACGGAAGGCTCGGCCGACCGCTACTTCCAGGATCCGGCCAACAACGCCGACAAGCTGGTCCCCGAAGGCATCGAAGGCCGCGTCCCCTACAAGGGCAGCGTGCTCGCCATCATTTACCAACTGGTCGGCGGCATCCGCGCCTCCATGGGCTACTGCGGCGCGGCCACCATCGACGACATGCGCACCAAGACCGAGTTCGTGGAGATCACCTCCGCGGGTGTGCGCGAGTCCCACGTGCACGACGTGCAGATCACCAAGGAAGCGCCCAACTACCGCGCCGACTGATCCGCACAGTCAACTACAATGTCATGCATCACGCACCGGCAGATCCGCAAAGAACAGCGGGTCTGCCGGTGCGGTTTTATTTCCAACGGGTAGAGTCTCCATGCACCAGCGCATTCTTATCCTCGACTACGGTTCGCAAGTCACCCAGCTGATCGCCCGCCGCGTTCGCGAAGCCGGCGTCTATTCCGAAGTCCACCCTGGCGACGTCGACGACGCCTTCGTGCGCGAACAGAAGGCGCAGGGTCTGAAAGGCATCATCCTGTCCGGCAGTCACGCTTCGGCCTACGAAGAAGGCTCCATGCGCGTGCCGCACGCCGTGTTCGAGCTGGGCGTTCCCGTGCTGGGCATCTGTTACGGCATGCAGTCCATGGCGCAGCAACTGGGCGGCGTGGTCAGCTTCTCCGACCACCGCGAGTTCGGCTACGCCGAAGTCCGCGCCCACGGCCATACCAAGCTGCTGGAAGGCCTGGAAGACTTCAGCACGCCCGAAGGCCACGGCATGCTCAAGGTCTGGATGAGCCACGGCGACAAGGTCACCGAACTGCCCCCGGGCTTCAAGCTGATGGCGTCCACGCCGTCCTGCCCCATCGCCGGCATGGCCGACGAAGACCGCCGCTTCTACGCCGTCCAGTTCCACCCCGAAGTCACGCACACCGTCCAGGGCAAGGCCATGCTGGCCCGCTTCGTGAACGAGATCTGCGAATGCACGGGCGACTGGAACATGCCCGACTACGTCTCTGAAGCCGTCGCCCGCATCCGCGAGCAGGTCGGCACGGACGAAGTCATCCTGGGCCTGTCTGGCGGCGTGGACTCCTCGGTTGCCGCCGCACTGATCCACAAGGCCATCGGCGACCAGCTCACCTGCGTCTTCGTCGACCATGGCCTGCTGCGTCTGGACGAAGGCAAACAGGTCATGCAGACCTTTGCCGAAAACATGGGCGTGAAGATCATTCACGTCGACGCCACCGCGCAGTTCATGGGCAAACTGGCCGGCGTCGCCGACCCCGAAGCCAAGCGCAAGATCATCGGCCGCGAATTTGTCGAAGTGTTCCAGGAACAGGCCGGCAAGCAACAGAGCGCCAAGTGGCTGGCCCAGGGCACGATCTACCCCGACGTCATCGAATCCGCCGGCGCCAAGACGGGCAAGGCCACGTCGATCAAGTCGCACCACAACGTGGGCGGCCTGCCCGACACGCTGAACCTGCAACTGCTGGAACCCCTGCGCGAACTCTTCAAGGACGAAGTCCGCGAACTGGGCGTGGCACTGGGCCTGCCGCCGCAGATGGTCTACCGCCACCCGTTCCCCGGTCCGGGTCTGGGCGTGCGCATCCTGGGCGAAGTGAAGCACGAATACGCCGAACTGCTGCGCCGTGCCGATGCGATCTTCATTGAAGAGCTGCGTAATACCAAGGACGAGGCCAGCGGCCTGACCTGGTACGAGCTGACCTCGCAGGCGTTTGCGGTTTTCCTGCCGGTGAAGTCGGTGGGCGTGATGGGCGACGGGCGTACGTATGAGTATGTCGTGGCGCTGCGTGCGGTGCAGACGTTTGACTTCATGACCGCTGATTGGGCACCGCTGCCGCATCCGTTGTTGGCTCGCGTTTCGTCGCGGATCATCAATGAAGTGCGCGGGATCAATCGGGTCGTGTACGACGTGTCGAGCAAGCCGCCGGCGACGATTGAGTGGGAGTGATCCTGCGGTAGCGGGTTTTGCAATGGCAAAAAAGGCGCTTCGGCGCCTTTTTTTCTATTGCATCCTGCGATTAACCTTTGGAGCTTCGGTACATGACTGAAGGCCTAACTCTACCCATATGTTTTTGATCATCGCGCGATAGGCAGGCCTGGAGAAAAACACCCCGAGTTCATCCCGGTTGTGCAATGGCTATTCGTCCGTCGTCGATGGGGCTTAGCGTCTGTCTTGCCAAAAGCACACCTAACTGTGCTTCGATCCGGGCCGTGATATTCGCACTTGCGCGGTTAAATCCTAGCTGCCGAGCCACTTCAGCGATCAGGTGTGCGGACGATATTGAAAACGCAAGCAATGTCGTCTGAACCAAAGCAGCTCGAATTTCCTCAGGAGCAATCAGTTCAATCTTCCGCTCAGCTGTCGGCAATGATGATCTATCTCGGACCGTAATTGGGACGCTTCCATCCAACTGCTCGGGCCGAATGATAAATCCTTCGTCCTGCAGCACATAAGCATGCTCGGTCATCGAGGCATCCACCGCATCCTTGATGCGGGCAACAACTCTCGCCCCGGCCCTGCTGACGCCGAATGCAGCCATGAGCCGACGACCGATGATCTCTACGCTTACAGGCGCCTCACCATCAACAACGGCCGTTACCAATTCACGAAGGGTGTTCAGCGGCGCGGATGCGATGTCGTTGCCGTCCTTTTGCACGGGCAGTTCGACCGAGACGTACCGAGTGGCGCGGAGGCTCGCTTCTGACAGGTCAGCAGCTTCTCGATCGAGTTCAATCCTTGCAGACGCTTCAGTCCGCTCGGGCGACGACGCCTTAGGCAATTGGGCAGATTCAGCCGCTGCTTCGAACGACGCTTGGGCCGCTTTGATTGCGTCTATGACGCGGTCCGTCTCGTGTCCCGCATTTCGGAACCAGTCCGTACTCCAAATACGATGGAAGCGCCATCCCAGGCCCTCGAGGACTCCTTGGCGAAGGCGATCTCGGTCTCGAGCTGATTTCGCACTGTGATAAGCCGCGCCATCGCACTCTATTGCCAGCAAGTAGCGCCCAGGAAGCTCAGGGTCGCGCACAGCAAGGTCGATGAAGTAACCGGCGGTGCCAACCTGGGGTTCGACGCTGTAGCCCCGTTCCTGAAGGGCGCGCATAACCTGGTCTTCAAATGGGGAATCCGTCGCTTTCCCGGTTTCTACGCTGCATTCCAGTTCACGCGTTTCGGCGTACTTGAGCAAATTCTTCAATGCGCGCACGCCATGTTTGGCGCCTGCGTCAAGTTCGAGCTCGTCAGCACGGAAGTTGCTAAACACAGTCATGGCCATTTTGGCACGTGTAATAAGTACGTTAAGCCGACGATGTCCACCGTCTCGATTCAGCGGTCCGAATTCCTTCGCGATGCGACCGGATTCATTGCGGCCATATCCGCCAGCTCAACTAGTTGCTGATAGTCTGAGATTTTCCTGTCCCGGGAGGTCCTTGAATCACGAGATTGCGCCCCTCACGCACCTCGAGAATGGCCTGAGTTTGACTGCTGTCCGCATCCTTGACGAAATGCACTTCACCCGGTGTGATCACCTCGTCAATGTGCACGTCCTCGTGATACGCCGCGGAGTCTCCTGCGAATCCCTCGCCGATCAGGCGGCGAACCACGGGTGGTCGCTTGGTTGCTTTTCCTTAGGCCATGTTTCGGGATCCAGGTCCTTGTACATGAGAAACTTGCCGAAAGAAAAGAACCCGAGCATCACTTCATTGGCGCACACGCGCCAGCGCGGCTGACGGGCCACAACGCGCTCTACGGCTCCGAAATATTCCAGCCATGCAGCGGCATCCGATTCGGCCTCGGCATCGGGTGTTGGCAAGGTGATGCCGAAATCAGTCCGGAGCTTGGCGGCTAGTGACATATTCACTTGAATGTCATCACCGGTAGGCTCCAGGTGGAACGTCTCTTGGGCAGATTTACGCACTAAGTTGCACGGTACCAATACCAGGGGCGCGCGCCTCGGGTCTTTTGAAGAATCGCTCTCGTACCAATGAAGAAATCCGATAGCAAGGAACAGAAGATTTGCGCCTTGCTCTTCAACGAACGCCTGCGCGTCAGCGCGAATTTTCAAGAGTTGAAGAGAAAGCGAATCTTCGGTGCTGGCCACTTGCAGTTCGTGAGCGCGATGACCAACCGCTTTGGATTGGTGGTTCGGGAAGGGTTGTGCGTCTGCAAGTGCGGGGGAGCTGTTGGACGGCTTCGATTCTAGAAGTTCAACATTGCTGTCGGTAGCCTCGTCGCTGGAGCCGCCACGCGGAGCAGCCGCTGCCGCCGCCGTCTGGGCTTGAGAATCTGCGGCGTCTTGAGCGCTGTGTCGGCTGGTTCCAGTTGCGCGGAACGTGAGTGTCTTTTGGTTATCCACCAAAGCAACTAGTAGGGACTCTGCCACTGCCGACTGAACAGTAATTGTTTTGCTTGTTTTTCTGGCGCTGATCAGGTTATTGCGGAGCCCAATGTCTAATAATTCTTGGCGGCTTTGCAGCAACTTCGTATGGATGTCTGCGGTGGTTCCATCAATTACTGACATAACGGTGTTCGGCTCAGGATGATATGGCTCGCATCAAGCGCGCTCTGTTTCGGAAACATGAACCAAACCCATGCCGGTGGTCCATTCGCACGTAAGGGGCGGAGCAATAACGCCGCCGGGAACCTAAATACTACAATGGGTAACGTTCATTAACGGGCAGGATCCGTTTTTATCGTGATCTATTCCGGGGTTGGTAGCAGATTCGCGACAACGCTTTTCACCGATCGATGGCAGGCGAATTTGGCCTGATCTCGATTTCTAGGGAAGTGAGTGTCTCTTGCAAGGCTGTGCAAACGTAGGCTTTTTTATTGGTGCCAGACCATTGATATACTGCCCGATCTCATTTAGGTAACAACCAACAGGAGATATCGGATGCGCTTAAAGGCCCTTGCACTTGGTTTGATGACTATTAGTGGTACGTCGTTGGCTGCACCGGACAGCACGCAAACCTTGCAGCAGGCCTTGAAGCAAGTACCGCAGGTGGTGCTGAGCGCCCCTGAAGCGATACAGATATCTTTCCTGGACGTGCAGGCGTGGCGTGGCCTTGAAAAGTCCGGGCCCACAGCTGACGCCATGCGTCGTTTGTCCATTGCCCAGGCGATCACTCCGCTTCAATCCATTGGCCACGGTCTGGATAAGTGGTCCGATAGCGCGCATATCCCTTTCGACGAGTTGTCCTACTTCGCCGGATTTGGCCAGTCGCCCAGCAATGTCACCTACTGGGGGCTGAAGGACAAACAAGCCACGACGAAGTTTGTGGATCGCTTGATGCAGGCCGAGTTCAAACCGGTAAGTGGCGATGTGGCCGGCCTGATGGCGAACGGTGAGCCCAATAAGCCCGATCTGACCAAGGCCACCGGGCAGCAGCCATGGCGGGGCACGATGGGCATGCCGACGTTTGTCTTGCCGCTTGATACGGCGTTGGTGCAGGCGGCAGGGCCGACGGGAATGAAGACGCTGTCTCAGACCGCGCCGTCCGTTGCGGACAGCGAGATCGTGGCGGCCGCCGTGGCCGGGTTGAAGGAAGCCGTGCCTGCGGATGGGGGGAAGATCGTGCAAGCGGCCGTCATCTCGCCGGTGTTTGGTCTGCAAGGGGTAGATCCGGCGAAGGTGTTGTCGGGTTCGCCCGGCGATCTGGATAGCGCGAAGCAGAAGCTTCAGGCGGCCGCGGCGTCCAGCGGGCGCGGCATTCCGCCTTACTTTGCGGGCATCATTGCGGATGTGCAGGTCAAGGATGTGCCGGCGGTTGTGATTGCTCTGACGTACGCAGATTGCGCCGTCGCCCAGCAGGCGGTCGATGGTGTTGGCGCTGCGTGGAAGCAGGGCATGGCGGCGGCGGTGCGGGCCGATGTGAAGGGTCGGACCGTTCAGGCGGGCAAGCTATGCGCGGCAGTCGTCGGCCTGACTGCTCCGAAAGCTGAGAATGCGGGCAACCCGATTCTTAGCCAGATCATGAACCGCTATATGCAGCGCGACGCTTCGATTCTGCAGATCGGTTCGTCGCAGCAGTAACCGGCCGACTTCCGAATCTGCGACTTGATGTGCAGGTTTGGCAGTCGCCGCACCAAGCATAGGGGGCAGGCGGCACGCCGTGTTGCTTGCACCCGCCCTGCGCTTCAGCAGTAATGCCAGCGGCCAGCTGGACTCCCGATGACGCAAGGCGCAATGAATGTCATGCGCCGGTTTCGCCGTCAGTGGGCGGGGCAAAGACCCTCGATGATTCGGCGTGCGTGAAGGATGAACGCCTCGGTTTCAATCGCATGCCGCTGCGCCAAATCGTCCGGCGCCTGCCCAAGATAAATCGCCCGCGCGTGACTGAGGATCGGCCGATACTGCGGTTCGATCCGCGCCAGCAGCCACGCCGCCGCGTCCGCCTTCGAAGCGATTTCTCTCGTCACAGCCGTGTACCAGATGCGCGCCAGCGCCAGGATGATGTTCCGCTCGTCGTCCGCCCAGTCCTCCGGCTGGTTCCACTGGGCAACCGTGTCGAGCAGCGCACGCGTCAGATCTTGGCGCGGCACGGCTTCAAAAAGCTGGTCGGCGGGCGGGCCGACGACCGGGATGCTGTGGCCCAACACCTTTGTCAGAACGATGGCGAGGTCGTGGTCTTGCATGGGCGGCTCCACGATGCCCGCCAGCAAATCCTCGCGTAGCCATTCGCCAAACTGCAGTTCGCGGCGGGCCGGGTGGCGCCAAGGCACGACATGCTGAAGCGTCATCACGGTGACTTCAAGTGCGCGCAAACTGGGCGACTGGCCCGGTGGCGCGGAGACCGTCAGCAGTTCTATCGCCAACGCACGGAGCGTGCCCGCGTCGGGCGACTCAGTCACGGTGACGAGCAGGTCGATATCGCTGTGAGGTTGCAACCCGCCGTCGACGGCGGAGCCGAACAGATGGATGGCGGCAAGGCGGGTTCCGAGATGGCGTTCGATGAGGCGTCTGGCGTCCTCGAGCTGCGTCGCGATTGCAAGGGGCGGGGCTTGGATCATGCAAGGATAATAGCCAAGCGTCGGGGCCTTGCGCCAGCCGGATCGTTACGGCGTGCGACTCGTATCCATAACAATCTTCATCGAAGCTTCATGACCAACTACCCCCAACTATTCAGTCTTCAAGGCAAGATCGCGGTCGTACTCGGTGCGGCTTTCGGCATTGGCCAAGCATCCGCGCACGCGCTGGGTGCGATGGGCGCCTACGTGATGTGCGCTGACCGCGATGAGAACGGCGCGCAGGCCACCGCGCAGCAGATCATCGACGGCGGCGGCGCGGCCGGCTGGATGCAGACCGATGCCGCCAGCGGCGAGTCCATCGCGCAGTTGGCCGCTAGAGTTCTGGACGAGCAAAAAAGGATCGACATCGCGGTTGCGACGCCGGCGCTGAACATCCGCAAGTTGATCGTCGATTACACGGAAGACGAGTTCGACCAGGTGGTGAACCTGAACCTGCGCGGCGCGTTTCACTTCATGCGCCACTTCGGCCGGCCGATGATGAAGCAGGGCGCGGGCAGCATGATCCTGTGTTCGTCGATGCGCGCCGTGACGATCGAGCCCGGGCTGGGCATTTACGCGGCCACGAAGGCCGGCATCGAACAGATGGTGAAAGCGTTTGCGGCCGAGGTCGGCGGCTATGGCGTGCGCGTCAATGCGGTGATGCCGAGCATCATCGAGACCCGTCTGACCGAGCCGCTGAAGGAACGTCCCGAGATCTACAACACCTACGCTGGCCACACCGTGCTGAACCGGTGGGGACAGCCGTCCGAGGTGGGCGCTGCGGTGGCATTTCTGGCGTCGGATGCCGCGAGCTATATCTCGGGCAGCAGCCTGGCGGTGGATGCGGGGTGGACGGCAATTGATGGGCCGCCCACGGGGCTGACGCAGACGCGGCCGTCTGAATAAGCGCGTTGGCGTTACGATGGTGAGCCTTGGATCTGTCCCGGAGAATGCTCACGTGATGACGTTTGAATCGCAGAAGGGAAAATACTTCGTCCTCGGCGCGGGCATTTGGCGCGACGGCATTGGCCCGGGCCTTGTAATCGCCAACGAGGAAAAGCTGATTCGGCCCGGGATGTACACGATGGACCCGCCCGACGGCGATCCTTCGCAGTACTGCGAACGGCCGCACATCGTCCATGTGCCGGAACAGGGCGGGGCGCCTCGGCAATTCGAGCAGTGGTCCGGCATCTGGATCGTCTCGGAGCCGTTGAAGCAGGTATTCGAATCGGTCGATCCCGAGGCCTTTGTATTCAGCGCTTGCGACTACACGCAGGCCGACGGCTCGCCGGGGCCCCAATATTATTTCTGCAACGTGATGCGCACGCTCGACGCGCTGGATGTGGAAGCGTCGCGGGTCAAGAAAAAGTACGACCGGAATTTCCTGACCGGCGAAGACGAGCTGTACTACAGCATCCTGGGCGGCGCCAATCTCGTCTTTCGAGAGGAACGCATCGGCGATGCGCACATTTTTTGCCAGACGCAGATGTCGATCGACCCGGTTTGCGACCGGGTGATGTACGACGCGCTATGCGCTGCGGACCTGGATGGGGTGGATCTGCGGGACGCGGCGGATTTGTGATCGCCCCTGACGCCCGACGAATGCGCTGGGCGTCAGGCTGATCTGCGTTTATCCCTGATCCCTTATCCCTGACGGCCCATGATGCTCAGCGCCACGGCCTCGGCAATCTTGATCCCATCCACCCCCGCCGACAAAATCCCGCCCGCATAACCGGCGCCTTCACCCGCGGGAAACAAGCCCTGCGTGTTGATGCTTTCCAGCGTCTCGTTATCGCGCTTGATGCGGATAGGTGAAGACGTCCGCGTTTCCACGCCCGTCAGCACGGCATCGGGCATGTTGAAGCCCTTGATGGTCTTGTCGAAGGCCGGCAATGCCTCGCGAATGGCGGTGATGGCGAAGTCGGGCAGGGCGGTGGCCAGGTCGGTCAGGTGGACGCCGGGCGTATAGGACGGCTGCACGGAACCGAATTCCGACGAGGCTTTTCCTTGCAGAAAGTCGCCAACCAACTGCCCCGGCGCGCTGTAGTTGCGTCCGCCCAGCTCGAAAGCCTGCGATTCCCACTTGCGCTGAAAGTCGACACCGGCCAGCACGTGCTCCGGATAGTCGACCTCAGGCGAAATCCCCACAACGATGCCGGCGTTGGCATTGCGTTCGTTGCGCGAATACTGGCTCATGCCGTTGGTGACGACGCGGTTGGGTTCGGACGTGGCCGCGACGACCGTGCCGCCCGGGCACATACAGAAGCTGTAAACGGAGCGGCCGTTGCTGGCGTGATGGACCAGTTTGTAATCGGCGGCGCCCAGGATCGGGTGGCCGGCGTTGGGGCCGAAGCGCGCGCGGTCGATCAGGGACTGCGGGTGTTCGATCCGGAAGCCGATGGAGAAGGGCTTGGCTTCCATGTACACGCCCTGGTCGAGCAGCATCTGGAACGTGTCGCGCGCGCTGTGGCCGATGGCAAGGGCGACATGATCGGCTTCGATGTGCTCGCCGTTTGCCAGCGTGACGCCGGTGACGTTGCCGTTCTCGCGGTGCAGCGTTTCAACCCGGCTGGAGAAGCGGACTTCGCCGCCCAGCTTGGTGATGGTGTCGCGCATGACTTCGACCATGCCGACCAGGCGGAACGTGCCGATGTGGGGCTTGCTGACGTAGAGGATTTCCTCGGGCGCGCCGGCCAGGACGAATTCCTTGAGGACCTTTTCGCCGTAGTGCTTGGGGTCCTTGATCTGGCTATAGAGCTTGCCGTCCGAGAACGTGCCCGCGCCGCCTTCGCCGAACTGGACGTTGGAGTCCGGGTTCAGGATGCGCTTGCGCCAGAGGCCCCACGTGTCCTTGGTGCGCTCGCGCACGGCCTTGCCGCGTTCCAGGATGATGGGCTTGAAGCCCATTTGCGCCAGGACCAGGCCGGCGAAGAGACCACAGGGGCCGGTGCCGATGACGATGGGGCGCTTGTTGAGCGTGGAGGGTGCCTGGGCGACGAACTTGTACTCGGTGTCCGGAGACGGCTTGACGTTGCGGTCGTCGTGAAAGCGCTGGAGCAGCGCGGCTTCGTTGGCGACGTCGACATCCAGCGTGTAGATGAGCAGGATGTTGTGCTTTTTGCGCGCGTCGTAGCTGCGCAGGAAGATGGTGTAGCCGTTCAGGTCGCTGGCGGGAATGCCCAGCTTCTTGAGGATTGCCGCGGGCAGTTCCTCGGGCGTGTGGTTCAACGGCAGCTTGATTTCAGACAGACGCAACATGCTTGGGGTCCAGACAGATGGGCGATCACAACGTCGCCAAACGCGAATTGTACTGGACCGCCGCCGTCGGCTGGCCCGGCTTGTGCGGCCGGGCATGCCCGCGTTTACGGCTGCGCTTGGCCGCCGCGCCACCATGCCGTGCCGGCTTGCGGCGCCTCGATATCGACGCGCTCTCCCATGACCGGTGTGGCCAGATCGACGCCCCGTTCCCGCGCCAGTGCCGAGATGCGTTCGAACGGCTGCTCCCACGGATGCAGCGCCAGGTCGAACGTGCCGTTGTGGATTGGCAGCAGCCAGCCGCCGCGCAGGTCCAGGTGCGCCTGAAGGGTTTCTTCGGGCTGCATGTGGACGAAGGCCCAGCGCTCGTCGTACGCGCCGGTTTCCATGAGGGTCAGGTCGAACGGGCCAAAGGCGTCGCCGATGGCCTTGAAGCCGTCGAAGTAGCCGCTGTCGCCGCTGAAAAAGACCCGCAGGTCGGCGTCCTGGATGACCCACGAGGCCCACAGGCTGCGGTCGCTGTCGGTGAGGCCGCGGCCGGAGAAGTGCTGGGCGGGTGTGGCGGTCAGGCGCAGGCCGTCGACCTCGGTGGACTGCCACCAGTCCAGTTGCTCGACGCGGGCGGGGTCGATGCCCCAGGCCACCAGTTGGTCGCCGACGCCCAGCGGCGCGATAAAGCGGGTGGTCTTGTCCGCAAGCTTTGCGACGGCGGCGCGGTCCAGGTGGTCGTAATGGTTGTGGGACAGGATGACGCCTGCGATTGGAGGCAGGTCGTCGATGCTGATGGGCGGCGCATGAAAGCGCGCGGGGCCGGCCCATTGCACGGGCGAAGCGCGTTCTGAGAAGACCGGGTCGGTCAGCCAGAAGCGGCCGCGCAGTTTCATGAGGATGGTGGAGTGTCCAAGCCGGTAAAGGCTGCGGTCCGGCGCGGCTTCCAGGGCTGCGCGGTCCAGGGTGCGCACGGGGATGGCGATCTCGGGAACCGTGCCGCGTGGCTTGGCAAAGAGGACAGTCCAGGCGAGCTTGACGCCCTTCCAGAAGCCCATGGCGGGGCGCGGACGCGGATTGCTGAAACGTCCGTCGCGCTGCTGGGGGGATTGCGGATAAAGGGGCAAGGCGCGGCGGTTGCAGGCGGTGAGGGCGGTCACGGCGGGTTTTTCCCATGAGGTTTGGAAATGGCGCGTCGGCCGGAAGCTGATCGCGCCAAAAATTACACTGCACAGTGTAGTTTCCAAAATCGAAAAAGTATACCGCCCGGTGTAGAATTTCGCCCATGCCGACAACAGCCTCTGATTCCGCTAAGCAACGTCCGTCCACGCGCCTGACCGACCGCAAGCGCGAGGACATCGTGCGCGCCGCGGTGGAGGAATTTCGCACTGCCGGGTTTGAGGCGACCAGCATGGACCGCATTGCCCAGGCCGCGGGCGTGTCCAAACGCACGGTCTACAACCATTTCCCGAGCAAGGAAGCGCTGTTCGCGCTGATGCTGGAGCAGTTGTGGGCCAGCAGTGCTGCGAGCGTCGACATGGCCTACCGGCCCGATCTTCCGCTGGCGCAGCAATTGCGTCAGTTGTTGATGCAGAAGTTGGAGTTGCTGGGCGACGCCAGCTTCATTGATCTGGCGCGCGTCGCCATGGCGGAAATCATTCATTCGCCGGACCGTGCGCAGGACATCGTGTGCAGGATGGACGAGAAGGGCAGTGGGGTGACGGCGTGGATTCAGGCGGCGATCGCCGATGGACGCCTGAAAGCAGTCGACCCGGGCTTTGCGGGCCACCAACTGGAAGGGCTGGTGAAGGGCTTTGCGTTCTGGCCGCAGGTCACGCTGGGGCAGCCGCCATTGAAAAAGGCAGAACGCGAAAGCGTGGCGGATTCGGCCGTGGGAATGTTCCTAGGGTATTACGCGAGCGGCGATTGAACTCACGCGGAGCGGGGCTGCTCGCACACAAGAACTCGCCCAGCAAGCAGCAGAACAAGATGCGTTGCGCACCTGGCTCCATGCGGTAAGTGGAGAAAGGTGGTGGCCGCAGTTTGCGCCTGGTTGCGTTCGATGCTGCGTGTCGTCAGCGTAAGACCTTGGTGGCGGTCGCTGACGCCGAGGGGACCGCGTCGATGTGCGTCCATGAATACACCGTCAGGCATCATGAAGCTGGGTAAACAGTCTTCTGCGTGCGCCACCACCAAAGCGGACCTATGGTGGTGCCGACGGCAGTTGGCAAAGGCGTCATGTGCGGCCTGCGCGACGCGTTCGCTAACGATCCGCTGTGTCCATTCGCATCACGCTTGTCTGGCGATGGCGGTCATGAGCAGTCAATATGCGGCCGTTACTCTCATGTTCAGGTTTTTTGGGCCAAATCGGCTTCCCCGACATACTCGAATTGGAGGATGCGAAGCCTTGCCTGCAGTCTTAGTATCCCGGTTTGTGTCGCGCGCCTGCGGGAAACCATGGACGGCATGTGTGCTGTTGCAGTTCGATGTGGCCAAGGAGCGGGTGCGGCTGTCTGTCCGAGCGCGGTGCGGAGGCGGCTTCTAAAACGGAGGATCCATGATGGCGAGTGATAGCGCCTGCATCAACCGGTCAGGAGGCAGCCGTTATTTGGCCGTTTTTTTCCACGGTCTTAGTGAGACCTCCGCCACGATGCATTCGTTGATAGCAGCATTGCGGGAAACACCAGATGGCGCAGATACCGACGTGTTCGTCCCCGATTTGCCATTCAGAGTCTTGTCTCGAGAGGATCCGACGGCCGTTCTGGCAAAAGTTGTGCTTCAGATGGACCACATTTGGAACTTGAAGCAGTCTGAGGGGCGGCCCTACGAAAAGGTCTTGTTGGTGGGCCACAGCATGGGCAGCCTCTACGCACGCAAACTGTACGTGGTTGCGATGGGAGAAATCCAAGAGGCGCCGTTCGAGGGCGGGTTGGCTCAGGCCTTGGGTCGCGATGCTGCAAAGTCTCTGGCGTGCGCTAGACCCTGGGGAATGGCGATCCACATGATCGTACTGTTGGCAGGTATGAATCGTGGCTGGCGCGTGTCGCATCACATGTCGCTGCACCGCGGTGTTGCGATGAGCGTCGGGCTCGTCGCGGGGCGGTTGATACAGGCGTTTGGGGGGCGGCCCTTCATCGTGATGTCGGCGCATCAGGGTGCCCCTTTCATTACCCAGTTACGTCTGCAGTGGCTGGCGTTGCGAGAGCGCATGCAAGCTCAAGGTCGGCCGCTCGCGCACGTTGTCCAGTTGTTGGGAACGCAGGATGATCTCGTGCCGCCAAGCGCGAACATCGATCCTGTGACCGGTAGTGATTTCAGCTACTTGGAGGTTCCCCGCTCAGGTCATGCTTCGGTTGTGTTCATGGGCCGCGAGCATGGGGCGGTGGGCGCGGAGCGCAAGAAGGTATTCCAGCGTGCGCTTTTGGACCAACGAGGCGAATCAGGGATGGTGCCTTTGGCGATTGCGGAGATTCCGCCTTCGGATCCGGAAGTCAGCGACGTCGTTTTTGTGATGCACGGCATTCGGGACCTAGGGTATTGGACGGAGAAAATTGGTCAACGGGTTGCCGCTCACGCGGCCAGCTCCAAGAACTCCAGGAAGGTTGCTCTGGAAACGTCCACCTATGGGTACTTTCCGCTTTTGTCGTTCTTGCGGCCTGGCGCTAGACAGGCCAAGGTCGAATGGTTGATGGACCGAGTCACAGAGGCCAAGGCGCGGTTTCCAAACGCTCGTCTCTCTTACATCGGCCACAGTCATGGCACCTATCTACTGGCGAAGGCCATGAAGGACTACCCTGCTGTGTCCTTCAAGCATGTTGTCCTGGCCGGGAGTGTCTTACGGACTGACCAGGACTGGCCGTCGTTGATCCGCAATGCCAGGGTGGAAAAGGTTCTCAGTTTCACGGCCAGCGCAGATTGGGTGGTCGCGTTCTTTCCGAATGCGATGCAGCGGATACAGTGGCAGGACGTGGGCGGCGCGGGTCACTATGGTTTTAGCAAGCAGGAACCGGGTCTATATCAGCTACCGCCACCCAATCGATATGTCTCAGGCGGGCACAGCGCTGCGCTGGACGAAAATAGCTGGGATTCAATCGCCGAATTCGTGCTCGATGGCAGCTTCGTGCTTTCTCCCAAACTTCCGGTGCAGAGGGAGCACGCTCGTTGGGTTGCGGCTGGTGCAGTCTGTGCGCCGTTCCTCTGGCTGTTGATCGCCGCGATCCTGATCGGTGGTGGTTGGCTAATTGTGCAGCTTGACATAAGCGAGTGGCTCAAGACGCTCACGCTGTCGGCGTATATCGGTTTAATCTGGTTTGCCTTGACCAAATTCTAGTGAATGGTCTCGATCCGTCGCGGTAAACCGGGCGCATGGTGATTCGTCGCCGCTGCGCCATCCCCACGCCCCTCAGAAAAGCTTCAGCGCCTGTGCCACCCACAGCGCCAATCCGATCACGATGCCGATCATAAGTGTCTTGCGCAGGCCGCCGCGTGCGGGAACGGCGCCTGGCGCCGGGCCGGCCTCAAAACCTTCAGTCGAAGCGCGTGGCGACGGGATCGCCGCCGCGTCGGGTGATTCGGTCTCGATGGTGAACACGGGCCGGGCCTGCCGATCGGGCATCAGGCCGCTCAAGTCCTTGCTGTCCAAGCCCGCGCCGCGCAGCATGTCCCACAGGCCCGTCATGGCCTGGCCATTGCGCAGGGCCTCGATGCGTTCGCGCTCTGCGCGGGGCACTTCGTCCAGGCTTGCGTAGCGGCGTCCGTTCACGGTGACGGCGCCATCGTCGATCTGGACGTTGAACGTCTCGCCGTTTTCGGTGCCTGAATAGCGCCACGATTCACTGACCGCCACGCCATCCATTCCGCCGTCCAGCAGGGCTTCGATTTGCGCGCGCTGCTCGGGCGTGAGGTCCGTTGTGGAACTCCAGCTTCGGGTGATCGTCGAACTGCGCCAGGTCTTTGTGTTGTCGCTCATGTGGGATCTGTCATGGGTTGCAGGGGCCGCCGACAGGACCGTTGCCTCGGCGTTCATGCACGCGCATTGCCGCGCAAATATACCGAATCCATTCACCTTGTTGTCAGAAAAGCCCGCATTCGCGGGCTTCTTACGTTGTCCTTAATGCAAAAGACTTTCCCACGTCAAGAAATTCCATCTGATACGGTCGAACGAGCGGATCAGAAGCGCATAATGCCGACACCTGCTCTTACGTCCCTTTTCAAAGAGCAGTGTTGATTTTGAGCAAGAAAAGAGCGTGTTGTCACTAGCTCGGGCAGTTCGTGTTTCCAGGTTTCATGTTCGGTAGCGCGCTAGGACAACTTGGAGTAATCACGGAGATGTCCATGACTGATGACGCACAGCCGCGCCGGCGGTTTCTGCAAACGATGGCCATTGTGCCAGCGTCGACGCTGGCGATCGGCGGCCTGACCGTCGGCTGTACCAACGCCGCCGACGGCAATGCCGCAAAGTCGGCCAAGCCCTACGAACCCACCTATTTCACCAAGGCCGAATGGGCCTTCATCGTTGCCGCGGTGGATCACCTGATTCCCGCCGACGAGTACGGCCCTGGCGCGATCGTGGCCGGCGTGCCCGAGTTCATCGACCGTCAGATGGAAACGCCCTTTGGCCACGGCAAGCTGTGGTACATGGACGGGCCGTTCCACACCGACCAGGTGCCGGAACTGGGCTACCAGCTCGACCAGAATCCCCGCCAGGTCTATCGCAACGGCATCGAGGCCTGTGATGCCTGGTGCGTGAAGACGCACGGCAAGGCATACGCCGAACTGGACAAGGCCCTGCAGGAACAGATCCTGAAGGATCTGCAGTCGGGCAAGATCGCGTTCGAATCCGTGCCGTCCAAGACGTTCTTCAGCTTCCTGCTGGCCAACACCAAGGAAGGTTTCTTTGCCGATCCGATTTACGGCGGCAACAAGAACATGGTGGGCTGGAAGATGGTGGGCTTTCCCGGCGCGCGCGCCGATTTCATGGACTGGGTCGACCAGCCCAACGTGAAGTACCCCTATGGCCCCGTGTCGATCTCTGGGGAGAAGGGTTAAATCATGGCGATCAAGAAAGACAAAGTTGATGCGGTGCTGGTCGGATTCGGCTGGACCGGCGCGATCCTGGGCCAGGAGCTGACCGAAGCGGGCCTGCAAGTGCTGGCGCTGGAGCGCGGCGGCATGCAGGACACGCCCAAGGACGCCGAGTACCCCAAGGTGATCGACGAACTGAAATATTCGGTGCGCGGTTATCTGTTCCAGGACCTGTCCAAGGAAACCGTGACGATCCGCCACGGCGTGGACGACGTGGCCGTGCCGTACCGCCAGAATGGCTCGTTCCTGTTGGGCACGGGCGTGGGCGGCGCGGGCTTTCACTGGAACGGCATGCACTACCGCGTGCTGCCCGAAGAGCTGGAACTGCGCACGCGCTACGAAACGCGCTATGGCAAGAAGTTCATTCCGGAAGGCATGACGATCCAGGATTTCGGCGTGACGTACGACGAGCTGGAGCCGTATTTCTCGAAGTTCGAACACGTGTGCGGTACGTCGGGCAAGGCCGGCAACCTGAACGGCAAGATCGTCGAAGGCGGTAATCCGCTGGAAGGCAAGCGCAGCAAGGAATTCCCGCTGCCGCCGCTGGCCACGACCTACGGCGCCTCGCTGTTCGACAAGGCCGCGCGCGAAGTCGGCTTCAATCCGTATCCCACGCCGGCCGCCAACGCATCGGGCCCGTACACCAACCCGTACGGCGTGCGCCTTGGCCCCTGCAATTTCTGTGGCTTCTGCGAGAACTACGGCTGCTACATGTATTCGAAGGCCTCGCCGCAGACCACCATTCTGCCGGTGCTGCTGAAGAAGCCGAATTTCGAGCTGCGCACGCGTGCGCAGGTCATCAAGGTCAATCTGGATTCGACCGGCAAGAAGGCAGTGGGCGTGACGTACATCGACGCAGACGGCAACGAGGTCGATCAGCCCGCGGATCTGGTGATCCTGTCGGCGTACCAGATGCACAACGTGCGTCTTCTGCTGCTGTCGGGCATCGGCAAGCCGTATGACCCGAAGACCAACGAAGGCGTGGTCGGCAAGAACTACGCGTACCAGATGAACGGCGCGGTCAACGTGCTGCTGCCCAAGGGCACGCAACTGAACCCCTTCGTCGGCACCGGCGCGGGCGGTGTGGGCATGGACGACCTGAACGGCGACCAGTTCGACCACGGCCCGCTGGGCTTTGTGGGCGGCGCCAGCATCCGCCACGTGCGCTACGGCGGCCGTCCCATCAAGCAGACGCCGACGACGCCGGGCACCCCGACGTGGGGCACGGCCTGGAAGGCGGGCGTGCAGGACGCCTATCAGCGCTTCATGACGATCGGCATTTCCGGCTCGGTGATGTCGTACCGCGACGCCTACCTGTCCCTCGATCCGACCTACAAGGACGCCTATGGCCAGCCGCTCCTGCGCATGACGTTCGACTGGCACGACAACGAGTTCGACATGCTGGGCTACATGGGCAAGCGCATGGAGACCGTGGCCAAGGCCATGAATCCTGAAAAGCACTTCGTAGCCGTGCGCAAGAAGGGCGCGCGCTACGACACGCGCGTCTACCAGAGCACGCACAACACGGGCGGCGCCATCATGGGCTCCAACCCCAAGGAAAGCGTGGTCAACAAGTACCTGCAAAGCTGGGACGTGCCGAACGTGTTTGTGATGGGCGCCTGCGTGTTCCCGCAGAACATGGGCTACAACCCGACCGGTCTGGTCGGCGCGCTGGCCTACTGGTCTGCCCAGGCGATCCGCGAGCAGTACCTGAAGAACCCCGGCCCGCTGGTTCAGGCTTAAGGAGACGGAACAATGATCAAGCACTCCATTGTTGCGGCCCTCTCGGCCCTGGTTGCCAGCGCCGCGTTCGCGGCCGGCGGCACGCCCGCATCGACCGACGCGCAGATGATCAAGCAGGGCGAGTACCTGTCGCGCGCCGGCGACTGTATCGCCTGCCACACGGCGTCGGGCGGCAAGCCCTTTGCCGGTGGGTTGGGTATCGATTCGCCGCTGGGCATGATCTATTCGACGAACATCACGCCGGATAAGGAAACGGGCATCGGCAATTATTCGTACGAGGACTTCGACCGGGCCGTGCGCCACGGCGTGGCCAAGGACGGACATTCGTTGTATCCGGCCATGCCTTACACCGCCTACGCCAACGTCACCCCCGACGATGTGAAGGCCCTGTACGCCTACTTCATGCACGGCGTCGAGCCCGTGAAGCAGGAAAACAAGGACACGGACATTGTCTGGCCGATGTCGATGCGCTGGCCGTTGACGGTGTGGCGTTGGGTGTTTGCGCCCGACGTCGTCACGGCGCCGGTCACCATCGACGCCAGCGGCGCCGACAAGCAGGCGCTGCTGCGCGGCCGATACCTCGTTGAGGGCCTGGGCCATTGCAGCACCTGCCACACGCCGCGCGGCGTGGCCTTGCAGGAAAAGGCGCTGACCGACGCGGACGGCTCGGCCTTCCTGTCGGGCGGCGTGGTCGAAGGCTGGCTGGCCAAGAACCTGCGCGGCGACGCGACCGACGGCCTGGGCGCCTGGACCAAGGAAGACATCACGACCTTCCTGAAGTCCGGCCGCAACGGTCATTCGGCGGCGTTCGGCGGCATGGCGCAAGTGGTCGAGGAAAGCACGCAGCACCTGACCGACGACGACCTGAATGCCATCGCGGTGTACCTGAAGAGTCTGCCGCCGGTGAACAAGGACGCCACCAAGCCGCTGGCCTATGACGAGTCCGTGGCGAATGCGCTGCGCACCGGCAAGGACAAGAGCGACGGCGCCATGGCCTTCCTGAACAACTGCGCGGCTTGCCATCGCAGCACGGGCAAGGGCTACACCGAGACGTTCCCGCAGCTCGCGCTGAGCTCGACGGTCAACTCGGCTGATCCGGCGTCGTTGATCCACATCGTGCTCAAGGGCGCCCAGATGCCGGGCACGGCGTCGGCCCCCACCGCGTACGCGATGCCGGGTTTCGACTGGCGCATGACCGACAAGGAAGTCGCCGACGTGGTGAGCTTCGTTCGGTCGAGCTGGGGCAACAAGGGCGCGGCAGTCAGCGCGTCCGACGTGGCCAAGGTGCGCAAGGACATCGGCGCCGCGCCGCAGCCGGTGCGCGCGCAGTGATGTGACGATGTCGTGATCGACTCCCGCCGGGGTATGGGCGGGAGGCAAACGGCGCCGGAGAGCCTGAGGCTTTCCGGCGCCGTTTTTCATGCGCGCTTTTCATGCAATGCGGGATGCGGGTTTGACAAGCCGCAAGCATCGGAGCAAGCTGCGCAACATGTCTCGGACCCACGCGCCTTCCGCCCTGATTATTGCCACCATCGGTTTGATGGTGGGTTAGCGCGTTTACCGGACATCGCTACACAAACCCGCCAAGAGGCGGGTTTGTCGTTTCCGCCTCCTGGTTTTTCTTCTGACAGGAGCTTTCCATGCCTTCCCCTGCAACCGTCCACGACACTGCCGAACCCATGCTGCATTTCCTGTGCGGCAAGATCGGCGCGGGCAAATCCACGCTGGCTGCCCGATTGGCGGCGCAGCCCCGGGCCCTGCTGCTTAGCGAAGACCGCTGGCTGGCGGCGCTGTATCCGGGCGAAATCGTGGACGTGACGGACTACGGGCGCTGCGCCAGCCGCCTGCGCGACGCCATGGGCAGCCATGTCGTGGCGCTGGTGGCGGCGGGGCTGTCGGTGGTGCTGGACTTTCCGGCCAACACGCGCCGCAGCCGCGAGTGGCTGCGCGACGTGGCCAAGGAGGCTGGGTGCGCCCACACGCTGCATTATCTGGACGTGCCCGACGCGGTCTGCAAGGCTCGGCTGCGCGCGCGCAATGCATCGGGCGAGCACCCCTTTACCACCAGCGAGGCCGAGTACGACGCCATCACGGCATATTTCGTGGAGCCGGATCAGGCAGAGGGGCTGACCATCGTGCGTCACGCTTGGACAGAATCCGGACAGGCCGGCCTGCTATGATTACTGGATAAATAAACAGTCCACCCGGCTGCCGCCGATGTTGCCCCCGCACCGTTACTACTATCTGCACAATTTCCAGCGCGCGCTGGCGTGGGTCTCGGACCGCTACGCCGACCTGCTGGACGAAGACGATTGCCGCTTTCTGGCGGATTTCGCAGCGTTGCCGCAGGCGTCGCAGGCGTTGATGGTGCGCATGCTGATGCGGCGCGGGCCGTGGTTTCGTGCCAGCCGGCTGGTGTACGAAGAGATCCCGGCCGTCCAAGAAGCGGCCGCGGCGCTGGAAGCGCTGGGGTGGCTGGACACGCGGGCGCCGATGTCGCTGAATGAACTGTTTGCGCTATTGACCAAGCCCGAGCTGTGCCGCGTGTTCGCATCGCAGGCGGCAGCCAAGCCGGGCGCGCGCAAGGCCGACATGCTGGAGACGCTGCGGGCAGAATTGCCCGACGCCCGGCCGTTCTGCGGCTGGGCGCCCGATTTCTTGGAAGCCGTCTGGCGCGTGATGGTGGCGGACCGCTGCGAACGGCTGCGCCTCATGTTCTTCGGCAATCTGCATCAGGATTGGTCGGAATTCGTGCTGGCAGACCTGGGCGTGTTCCAGTACGAGACCGTGCCGTTCGATGCGGCGTCGCGGGCATTCCAGACGCGGGCGGACGTGGACTGCTATCTGGCGCTGCACGCGTGCCGCCGGGCGCTGGACGAGGGCGCGGCCGTGGACGACCTGCTGCGCGCGGCACAGGCGTGCGTCAGCGGCAACGCCTGGTTGGAAAAGCGCCGCGCCAAGGTGTTGTTGCGTATTGGACAAGCCTGCGAACGCGCGCAGGACTGGGACGCCGCCCAGCGCGTGTACGCGGCCTGTGGCTATCCGGGCGCGCGGCATCGGCGCATCCGGGTGTATGAACGGATGCAGCGGTTCGAGGACGCGATGGCGCTGGCCTTGACGGCCGCCGACGCGCCCGAAAGCGAAGAAGAGTCCCAACGCGTGGCGCGCATGATGCCGCGCTTGCGGCGCGGGCTGGGGCAGGGCGCGGCGGCACGTGCGGCGGCGCCCATCCTGCCCCGCACGGAACTGGCGCTAGCCCGCCCGGCGCGACCGTCCGCGGTGGAATACGTAACGCGCGATCACCTGCATCACGATGACGCGCCGGTGCATTACGTCGAAAACGCGCTGATCAATTCGCTGTTCGGGTTGCTTTGCTGGCCGGCCGTGTTTGCGCCGCTGCCGGGCGCGTTCTTTCATCCGTTCCAACGGGGGCCCGCCGACCTGGAAGCGCCGGATTTTCACGCGCGGCGGCAGGCGCACTTCGATGCCTGCCTGGCGCAACTGGATACGCCCGCCTATCGCGACGTCATCCTGCAACGGTACGCCGACAAGGCGGGCTTGCAGTCGCCGTTTGTGTTCTGGGGCGCCTTGTCCGACACGTTGCTGGCGCAGGCGCTGGACTGCCTGCCGGCCGCGCATCTGAAGCTCTTCTTTACGCGGCTGCTGCGCGACGTGAAGGGCAACCGGACCGGCCTGCCGGATCTGGTGCGCTTCTGGCCCGCCGAGCGCCGCTATGAATTGATCGAGGTGAAGGGGCCGGGCGACAAGCTGCAGGACAACCAGATCCGCTGGCTGCAGTATTGCGTGGCGCACGGGATGCCGGTGCGCGTGTGCCACGTGAGCTGGTTGCAGGAGGCTGCATGAGTTACGCGGTGGCGGTGCGGGCGTTGTGCGAGTTCACGGCACGGGCCGGTGATCTGGACCTGCGTTTCACGCCCGCGCCCAGCGGCCTGGAAGGCATGGCCGGACACGCGATGGTGACAGGGCGGCGCGGGCCGGATTACGAAACCGAAGTCTCGTTGTCCGGCGTGTTTGGCGACCTGCTGGTGCGCGGGCGGGCCGATGGGTACGACCCGGCGGCCAACCAGCTCGAAGAGATCAAGACCTATCGCGGACAGTTCGACAGCGTGCGCGAGAATCATCGCGTGGTGCATTGGGCGCAGGCTAAGGTGTACGGCCATCTGCTGTGCCAGGCCCGCAGCCTGGCGAACGTGCGGGTGGCGCTGGTCTACTACAACGTGGCGACCGAGGAAGAGACCGTGCTGGTGGAAACGCACGAGGCCGCGGATCTGGCTGCGTTCTTCCAACTGCAATGCGAGCGCTTTCTTGCGTGGGCCAAGGCGGAATTGGCGCACCGCCAGGCGCGCGACGCGGCGCTTGAGATGCTGGCGTTTCCGCATGGGGAGTTTCGTGCGGGCCAGCGCGATCTGGCGGTGGCCGTGTACCGCACGGCCCGCGATGGCCGCTGCCTGATGGCACAGGCTCCCACCGGCATCGGCAAGACGTTGGGCACGATTTTTCCGCTGCTCAAGGCCAGTCCGGGCACGGGCCTGGACAAGGTGTTTTTCCTGGCGGCAAAGGGGTCGGGCCGCGGGTTGGCGGTTGAAGCGCTGGAAACCATCAATGCGCAGCCCGCCAAGCCGGGCTTGCGGATCCTGGATCTGCAGGCGCGCGATAAAAGCTGCGTGCATCCGGACCTGGCCTGCCACGGCGATTCGTGCCCGCTGGCGCGCGGCTTTTACGACCGCCTGCCGCAGGCCCGCGCCGCGGCGCTGGAACACACGCGGCTGGACGCGCCGGCCGTGCGCGCCACCGCGCTGGAACACGACGTGTGTCCGTATTACCTGTCGCAGGAGCTGATCCGCTGGAGCGACGTGGTGGTGGGCGACTACAACTATTACTACGACGCCACGGCCATGTTGCATGCGCTGACGCAGGCGCATCAATGGAAGGTGGCCGTGCTGGTCGACGAAGCGCACAACCTGGTGGACCGCGCGCGCCGCATGTACACAGGCGAGCTCGACCAAAACCGGCTGACCGCCGCGCGATATGCGGCGCCGAAGGCGCTTAAAAAGTCGCTGGACGGACTGCACCGGTCGTGGAACGCGCTGAACAAGAAGCAGACTGAACGCTATCAGGCGTATGACGCCGCGCCGGCCGGCGTGCTGACGGCGGTGCAGAAGGCGGTGGCGGCCATCACCGAGTTCATCGGCCAGACGCCGCTGCCGCAGGACGATCCGTTGCTGGGGTTCTATTTCGAGGCGCTGCATTTCATGCGGCTGGCCGAGCAGTTTGGCTCGCATGCGTTGTTTGACGTCACGCTGGGCGAGGCGGGCGTCAGCAGCGCCAAGACCCCGCCGTCGACGCTGTGCGTGCGTAATGTGATTCCCGCGCCGTATCTGGCCGCGCGCTACGCGACGGCGCACGCGACGGTGCTGTTCTCCGGCACGCTGAGTCCGCAGCAGTTTTACCGGGACACGCTGGGCCTGCCGAAGGACACGCCCTGGATCGACGTGGCCGCGCCGTTTCAGGCGGGGCAGCTTGCCGTGCGCGTCGTGGGCAACGTGTCGACGCGCTTTCGCGATCGCGAGCGTTCGCTGGCGCCCATCGCGGACCTGATTGCCCGGCAGTACGCCGAGCGGCCGGGCAATTACCTGGGCTTTCTAAGCAGCTTTGACTACATGAAGCGCGTGGCCGACCTGATGCGCGAGCGCCATCCCCAGGTGCCAATCTGGCTGCAGACTCCGGGCATGGACGAGCCGGGACGTGCGGCCTTCCTGGCGCGGTTCAGCGAAACGGGGCAGGGCGTGGGATTCGCGGTGCTGGGCGGCGCGTTTTCGGAAGGCGTGGACCTGCCGGGCAAGCGGCTGATCGGCGCGTTCATCGCGACGCTGGGGCTGCCGCAGGTCAACCCCGTGAACGAAAACATGAAGCGCGCCATGGACTTGCGCTATGGCGAAGAGAACGGCTACGACTACACGTATCTGTACCCGGGCATGCAGAAGGTGGTGCAGGCGGCGGGCCGGGTCATCCGGACCGAACACGATGAAGGCACCGTGCACCTCATCGATGACCGCTATCGGCGCGCCAAGGTGCGCGGGTTGCTGCCCGGGTGGTGGCGGGTGGACTGAACGTGCGAGGCGAGAAGCGAGGCGCGCGAGGCGCTAAGCGATGCGCGGTTCGGGGTGCAGATCGGAGTGCAGTTCGGGGTGCGCCGGCGAACGCAGTTCGGTCAGCGGCTGGTTGGGATCGCGCGACAACTGATAACCGTACCAAAGGCTGCGCGCCATGCGCTTGGCCATTTCCTGCGCGGCGTCGGCCAAGGCGCGGTTGGGCAGCGCGTCGGTTGTCTCGTTGAACAGAACCAGCCAGCGTTCGAAGAGCTCGGCTTTCAGGTTGGGCATGGCCGCGTGCTTGGGCATGGGCATGCCGGTAAAGCGGCGTGTGCCCAGGATGACGGCGGACCAGAAGTCTGAGAGCGTGGCCAGATGCTCGTCCCAATCGTGAACCATGCCGTTGAAGATGGGGCCGAGCGCGTCGTCGGCGCGCGCCTTGGCGTAGAAGGTGTGGACCAGGTCCTGGATTTCGGCCTCGGTGCAGATGTCGGCGGTGTCGGTGTCGGTGGCGATGTCGTGCGTGGTCAAGATGGTCTCCGGGCGGGGGGGCAGGAGGCGATCTTAGGGCGAGGGCGGAAGCCCACGGGTTGATATGGCTCAAGCGACGCGACGGAATTTATTCGGACGCGTGCGCCGGCGGGATCAGCATCCGTTTTAGGCAATAATGATATCCATTCTTATTAAGGCAGGATGGATATGCGACAGATGAACGGGCGGCGCAATGGCCTGACTTCGGCGGTATTGGCCCTTGCGTTGAAAGCGGCAATGACCGCCGCGCTGGCCGCGACGGCGCCCGGCCTGGCGGCGGCACAGTCCGCGCAAGGCGCGGTGACGCCGCAGGCCCACGCCGACAAGCCGCTGCCCATGCAGAAGGGCGAGTTCGTCGCGGGGACGTGGTCGGCGGACAGCGGTGTTACGCTGGATTTGCTGGACCCGCAAGGGCGGCACGTGCGCCGGCTGAGCGACCGTGAAAAGCCGGCCGGCGTTTTGATGCTGGTGGGGCCGGCGGATGGAACGTACACGGTACGGGCGCAGGGGCAGGGCGCGTATGAATGGTCCGTGACCGAACGCCTGCCGCTGTCCGGGCAGCATGCGCCGGCGCCTACGCTGGATAGTCCGCGCCTGGCTGCGCTCGCGCAGACGCTGGCACAGGGCGGCACGACGGCCGCATTCTGGGACGAGATGAAGCGCCAGGGCACGCCGCTGATCGAGCCCGCAACCGCCACGCATGATCGCGTGACCTTTCTGTGGCAGGGCGCGGAGCGCAACGTGCGCCTGTTCGGCGGACCGTCGACGGATCACGCGCAGTTGTCGCGATTGGGCGAGACCGACGTCTGGTACGTGAGCTTCCTGGTGCCGAAGACGGCGCGCCTGTCGTACCGGCTGGCGCCCGATGTGCCGGAACTCCCGGGGACCGGCATGGCGCGGCGCCGCGCGATCCTTGCCACGGCGCAGGCCGACCCCAACAATCCCAAGGTCTATCCCGAGCGCGGCATCGACGCGTTCCAGACCTATTCGGTGATGGAACTGGCGGACGCGCCGCCGCAGCCGTGGGTCGAGCCGCGCGCGGACGTGCCCGCCGGCAGCGTCGAGGCGCTGGAGCTGCGCAGCGACATCCTGGGCAATACGCGCACGATTCACCTGTACCGGCCGGCGGGCTGGAAGCCAGATGGTGCGGACAACCACGTGCTGGTGCTGTTCGACGCGGGCGCCTATCTGGGGCGCGTGCCCACGCCGACCATCCTGGACAACATGATCGCGGCCGGCGCCATTCCGCCCACGGCGGCGCTGCTGATCGACAACCCGACCGCGGATTCGCGCGGCCGCGAGCTGCCGCCCAATCCGGATTTTGCCGAATTCCTGGCGCGCGAGCTCATGCCGTGGGCGCGCAAGCAGGGCATTGCGGCGCCGGCGGCGCGCACGGTGATCGGCGGGTCGAGCTATGGCGGTCTTGCGTCCTCGTATGCGGCGCTGCGCCATCCCGAGGTCTTCGGCAACGTGCTCAGCCAGTCCGGGTCGTACTGGTGGTCGCCGCCCGGCGAGGAAGACCAGTGGCTGACGCGGCAATTCGTGGCGGTGCGCACGCTGCCGGTGCGGTTCTTCCTGGGCGCGGGCCTGTTCGAATCGGGGCGCGGCGGCCAGCCCGGCATCCTGGAGACCAACCGCCATCTGCGCGACGTGCTGCGGGCCAAGGGTTATCTCGTGACCCATCGCGAGGTGGCGGGCGGCCACGATTACCTGAGCTGGCGTGGGACCTTGTCGGACGGGTTGCTGGAACTGATCGGCAAGAACGGCCTGGCGCGGCAGTAGACGGGGCGCCGGCCCGCGCTGCATGCAGCCGTCGTTCCCTGCGCGCGGGGCAGCCGATTTGCGTAGTATTGTCGCGATGCGCGCGGCTGGCGGCCGCGCTGCGCCCAATGACAATACGCGCGCCCGGCGGATCCGCGGCGCGCGCCAAGGAGACGAACGCCCATGCCTACCCCCGCCCCGCTCAATGACATCGTGGCCATGCCCGCGCACGCGCTGTCGGACGCCATCCGCAGCCGCCGGGTGTCCTGCCGCGAAGTGATGCAGGCCTATCTGGCGCATATCGACCGGGTCAATCCCAAGCTGAACGCCATCGTCGCGCGCCGCGACAGCGACGAGCTGCTGCGCGAGGCCGATGCGCGGGATGCGCAGTTGGCCGCGGGGCAATGGCAGGGCTGGCTGCACGGCATTCCGCAAGCGCCCAAGGACTTGACCGCTGTGCGCGGCATGGTCACCTCGATGGGCTCGCTGGTCTACAAAGACGTGGTGACGGCGCACGATTCGATTCTGGTCGAGCGCATGCGCGCCGCCGGTGCGATCTTCATCGGCCGCAGCAATGTGCCGGAATTCGGCCTGGGCTCGCACACCTACAACAGGGTCTATGGCGCCACCGGCAATCCTTATGACGTGACCAAGACCGCCGGCGGCAGCAGCGGCGGGGCGGCGGCGGCGCTGGCAGCGCGCATGCTGCCCGTGGCTGATGGCAGCGACTTCGGCGGCTCGTTGCGCAATCCGGCGGCGTTCTGCAACGTGTATGGCATGCGGCCCTCGGCCGGCCGCGTGCCTTCCGGCCCGTCGCCCGAGGTCTTCCTGAAGCAGCTTTCCTACGAAGGCCCCATGGGGCGCACGCCGCGCGACGTGGCGTTGCTGCTGTCGGTGATCGCCGGCCACGACAAGCGCGCGCCGCTGTCGCTGACGGACGATCCGGCGCTGTTCGCGCAGCCGCTGGACGCGGACTTGTCCGGCAAGCGCGTGGGCTGGCTGGGCGATTGGGGCGGCTACCTGGCGATGGAGCCCGGCATCCTGGACCTTTGCGAAGCGGCCCTGAAGGACCTGGTGACAGCCGGCTGCCAGGTCGACGACTACCAGGTGCCTTTCGCGGGCGACCGGCTGTGGCGCATCTGGCTGGCGCACCGCCACCTGATGGTGGGCGGGCAGTTCCACGCCCTGGTCAACAACCCCGAGACCCGCAAGCTGGTCAAGCCGGCGCTGATCTGGGAGGTCGAAGGGCTGGAAGGCGTGACCGCCCGCCAGATCTATCAGGCGACCGAGGAACGCAGCGCGTGGTACCAGACCGTGCTGCGCATGTTTGAAGACGTCGACTACCTGGCGGTGCCGTCGGCGCAGGTGTTTCCGTTCGATGTGAACCTGGATTGGCCCAAGGCGATCGCGGGCCGGCCGATGGATACCTATCACCGCTGGATGGAGACAGTGACCCCGTGGACGCTGGCTGGTTGCCCTGTTATCAGCGTGCCGGTGGGCTTTAACGCCGAAGGGCTGCCGATGGGCATGCAGTTGATTGGTCCGCCCCGGGGCGACCTTGCCGTGCTGCAACTGGCTCACGCCTATGAAAAGGCGCGCGACTGGGTGCAGGAGCGGCCGCCGGCGGCGCTGTGGGGCGTCGCGTAATGACCGTTACGCAATGACCGTCACGTACCGATGCTCACAAATTTCGATTGATTTTGTGTAATAGACCTTTGCATTTTTCCGACAAGCTAGCCATGTTTTGCGTTTTCCCGCGTTTTTCATGGCTGTGACACGGCACCTTTGTAATAATTGTCGAAATTTCCCACATTCCCGCCTAAACCTCCGGCTGCGGGTAGGCCGGCGCGGGAGTAACCCAGGGGCGTCCCGCCAGGGCGTCGACGAGTCGATACAGTACAAAGGTCTCCCGGTATGAAGAATGTGACGCTCCGCCAGCGCATCCTGGTCAGTTTCCTGGCGGTTCTCGCCATCATGACGCTGATGGTGGTGGTGGACTACCGGCGGCTACTGCATGTCGAAGCCCAAGCCGAAATGATCAACAACGACGCCGTGCCCGGCATCTACTACAGCACGTCGATCCGGGCGTCGTGGTTCGGCGGGTTTGTGGTGGTGCAGGACGCCTTCAACGCGTCCTCCGAGGCGGAGCGCCGCGCCGCGCTGGAGACGCTGCCACGCAATGATGTGCAGCTTGACGAGCACATCGAGTTCTACCGGCGCACCATCTCCCGGCAGGACGACCAGCAACTGTTCGACGAATTCGAAAAGGAGCTGCAGGCGTACAAACGCATCCGGGCCGAGATCCTGACGCCCGCGATGCTGGCGGATCCGAACCGCGCGCAAACGCGCATCGTGTCCGAGCTGCGGCCGTCGTTTTACCGGGGGCGCGATACCCTGGCCAAGATGGTTGCCGAAAACAAGCGGCAGGCCGACGACGCCGCGGTCAGCATCAAGGAGTCGGTGGACGCCGCCGAGACCGGCATGCTGGTGTCCTTGGCGATGGCCATCGCCGCGTCCATCGTGTGCGGGTTCCTGCTCCTGCGCGCCATCGTCAACCCCATGCGCGACATCGTGAAGACCCTGGAAGCCACGGGAAGCGGCGACCTGACCCGCCGGCTGAAGCTGGCGCGCAACGACGAGTTCAACGCCATCGAAACGGGATTCAACGGCATGGTCGACGAGCTGACCGGTCTGGTCGCCCGGACGCAGCGATCGGCCGTGCAGGTGGCCACGTCGGTGACGGAAATCGCCGCGACGTCCAAGCAGCAGCAGGCCACCGCGTCGGAAGTGGCCGCCACCACCACCGAAATCGGCGCCACGTCGCGCGAGATCTCTGCAACGTCCCGCGAACTGGTGCGCACCATGACCGAAGTTTCCAGCGCGGCCGAACAGACCGCCACGCTGGCCGGCAGCGGACAGGTCGGCCTGGCGCGCATGGAAGACACCATGCGCAACGTGGTGGGTGCGGCGGGCTCGGTCAACGCCAAGCTTGCGGTGCTGAATGAAAAGGCCGGCAATATCACGCAGGTCGTGACGACCATCACCAAGGTGGCGGACCAGACCAACCTCTTGTCGCTGAACGCGGCGATCGAAGCCGAGAAGGCGGGCGAGTACGGCCGCGGCTTCGTGGTGGTGGCCACCGAGATCCGACGCCTTGCCGACCAGACGGCGGTGGCGACCTACGACATCGAACAGATGGTGCGTGAGATCCAGTCGTCGGTGTCGGCCGGCGTCATGGGCATGGACAAGTTTTCCGAGGAAGTGCGCCGCGGCATGGCCGACATGCAGCAGGTGGGCGACCAGTTGTCGCAGATCATCCAGCAGGTGCAGACGCTGGCGCCGCGCGTGCAGATGGTCAACGAGGGCATGCAGGCGCAGGCCACCGGGGCCGAACAGATCAACCAGGCCCTGCAGCAGCTCAGCGACGCGGCACAGCAGACGGTGGAGTCGCTGCGGCAGTCCAGCCTTGCCATTGAAGAGCTGACGCTGGTGGCCAACGACCTGCGCAGCGGCGTGTCGCGCTTCAAGGTGTGATCGTTTCCATGACTGCTCCTGCCGTCCGCGCACGCACCGCCGCGGGCCATGCCGGCCCCGCGCGCCGGCTGTATCTGCTTTTCAGAATTGGCGCGGATCGCTATGCGCTGGATGCCGGGGATATCGCCGAAGTGCTGGGGCTGCGAGTCCTCAAGCAGGTGCCGGGCGCGCCGCACTGGGTGGCCGGCATGATGGAGCGCCGCGGCATTGCCGTGCCGGTCATCGACATGAGCGCGCTGGCAGGCGCGGGTGCGTTTGCCGCCGTCACCAGCACGCGACTTGCGCTGGTGCGCTACCGGCCCGATCACGGAGACGCCGAGCGCCTGCTTGGGCTGATCCTGGAACAGGCCACGGAAACCGTCCACTATGACCCGGCAGCGTTTCAGCCGCATGCGCTGGACAATGCCGAGGCGCGCTATCTCGGTCCGGTCCTGAACGACGCGCAAGGCATGGTGCAGGCGGTATCCGTGAATGACCTGTTGCCCGCTTTCGTGCGGGCGCTGCTGTTTCCGTCCGGCAATGACGCGTCGACAGCCGAGGCGCAGCCATGAGTCTGGTCGAGGAATTCAGCGGCCTGCTCAAGCGCCGCATGGGACTGGACAGCGGGTCCATCGGCCAGGCGGCCGTCGAGCGCGCGGTGCGGCACCGCATGCACGCGGCGGGCGTGGACGATGAGCAGGACTATCTGATGCGCGTGCAGGCCTGGCCCGACGAGATGCAGCAGCTCATCGAGGCCGTGATCGTGCCCGAGACCTGGTTCTTCCGGTATCCGGAATCCCAGGCCGCCATGGCGAAGCTGGCGCGCGACCGCCTGTTTGCGCCGGGCTGCGACGCCCGCGTGCTGCGTGTGCTGAGTGTGCCGTGCTCCAGCGGAGAAGAGCCGTACTCCATCGCGATGGCGCTGCTGGATGCAGGCGTGCCGCCGCACCGGTTCCATGTGGACGCGGTGGATATCAGCGTGCGCATGGTCGAATTCGCGCAGCGCGCCGTCTACGGACGCAATTCGTTCCGCGGGGGCGACTTGGCGTTCCGCGACCACCATTTTTCAGAGGTGCCGGACGGCCATCAACTGGCTGCGCGCGTGCGCGGGCAGGTGCGTTTTCAGTCCGGCAATCTGTTCGATCCGAACCTCCTGGCGGGCGCCGCGCCGTATGACTTCGTGTTCTGCCGCAACCTGTTGATCTACTTCGACATGGCGACGCAGGAACGGGCCGTGCAGGTGCTGCGCCGGTTCGCGCGGGACGACGGCGTGTTGTTCGTCGGGCCTGCCGAAACCAGTCTTCTGACCGGACGCCGCCTGCCTTCCGTGCCGCTGGCGCGGTCTTTTGCTTTCCGCGCAAAACCCGCGCCTGCGCCGGCAGAGATGCCGGCCGCCGCGCGCACGCCGCTGTCCAGCCAGGGACCTATCGTGCATGCCTGGACGCCGCCGCGCCGCCCGGTCGCGCAGGCGCCCGCGCCCCGGCTGCCGTTGCCGCATGCGGCAATTGCCGACCCGCCATCCGCACCGCAACTCGCACCGCGCACCGCCGCAACGGGGCAGGCCGCGCAGACGTCGCTGCGCGAGATAGCCGCCCTGGCCGACCTGGGCCGGGTGCGCGAAGCGATGGCGCAGTGCCAGTCGCACATCGACATCCATGGCGCCAGTGCCGACGCGCTGCATCTGCAGGGGCTGCTGCTGGACGCCGAAGGGCAGTCGCGGCAGGCGCAGGCAGCGTACCGCAAGGCGTTGTACCTGGACCCGAACCACCGCGAGGCCTTGCTGCACCTGGCCGCGCTGGTGGCCTCCGATGGCGATCACGAGGGCGCGCGCCGCCTGCAAGCGCGCGCGGCGCGCGGGGAGGCACGACGTGACTGACGCTATTGAAGCGCTGTCCGGCGTGGACGACTGCTGGAACCGCATTGGCATACGTGGCGACAAAAGCTGTCCGCAGCTTGCCGAGCACGTGCATTGCCGCAACTGCCCGGTGTATGCCGAGGCGGCCAAGCGCATCCTTGACCGCCTGCCGCCCGCCATGCAAGAGGCCGACGAAGCCGCGCCGCCGCAGCATTCGGACAATCTGTCGTCGCTGCTGGTGTTCCGGCTGCACCGCGAATGGATGGGCCTGCCGACCCGGTCGCTGGACGAGGTGGCCGGCACGCGGGGCATCATCAGCCTGCCGCACCGGCGCGATCCGGCGGTGCTGGGCGTGACCAACGTGCGCGGCACGCTGACGGTGTGCGTGTCGTTGCAGCGCCTGTTGGGGCTGGACGCGGCGGCGCCGCAGTCGCGTGAGCGTCCCGCCACCGCGCGCATGCTGATATTCGGCGGCGCGGGCCGCGCCGTGGTGCTGCCCGTGGACGAGGTCGAGGGCATGCACGAGGTGGACCTGGACGCGCTGGAGCCGCTGCCGTCGACGGTGCAGGGCGCAAGCCTGAAGTATTCGCGCGGCGTGGCGCGCTGCGGCGGCCGCGCCGTCGGCGTGCTGGACGAAACCCTGCTGATGCAGGCACTGGAACGGAGCCTCGCGTGAATCCCGATCAGATGCGCGACGCGTCGCTCCTCGAACTGTTCCAGCTCGAAACCCGCACCCAGGTGCAGGTGCTGAACGACGGGCTGCTCGCCCTGGAAAAGAACCCCACGTCCGCGCCGCACCTCGAAGCCTGCATGCGCGCCGCGCATTCGCTCAAGGGGGCGGCGCGCATCGTGGACCTGCATCCGGCGGTGCGCATCGCGCACGCCATGGAAGACTGCCTGGTGGCGGCGCAGGAAGGCCGCCTGCGCCTGCAAGCCGCCGACATCGATGCCTTGCTGCTGGGCACCGATTTGCTGCAACGCGTCGCCACGCCCGGCGTCGAACTGGACGCCGAGATCGGCGATCTGGTGGCGAGGCTGAGCAGCGCGCCCAATCTCCCGAACTTATCCAAAGCGCCCGGCACGCCCGCCGCGACGCCGGCCCCGGCGCCGCGCACGGGGCGGCCGTCCGACTACCTGCCCCCGATCGTGCGGATCGAAGACGAGCCCGCCGTCGCCGCGCCGGCCCCCGCTGCAAAGTCTCCCGCGCCCGCCGCGCTGCCATCGCGCCGCAGTTCGGACGGCAGCGTGGGCGAGGGCGAGCGGGTGCTGCGCGTTACCGCCGACACGCTGAACCGGCTGCTCGGCCTGTCCAGCGAGACGCTGGTCGAGTCGCAATGGGTGGGGCCTTTCAGCACCGCCATGCTGCGGCTGCGGCGGATGCAATCGGGCGCGGCGCACGCGCTGGACGGCCTGCGGGCCGTGCTGGCCGAGCAGCAACTGGATGCGCGCGGCCAGGCCGCGCTGGACGATGCCCAGCGCATCCTTGAACAGTGCCAGCGTGAACTGACGCAACGCACCAGCGAAGTCGACGAATTTGGCTGGCGCATGAATCACCTGACGCGGCGCCTGTATGACACTGCGCTCGCCTGCCGCATGCGGCCCTTTGGCGATGGCGTGGGCGGCATGCCGCGCATGGTGCGGGATCTGGGCCGTTCGCTGGGCAAGCAGGTTCGCCTTGAGATCGAGGGCGAAAACACGCAGGTGGATCGGGACATCCTCGAAAAGCTGGATGCGCCGCTCATGCACCTGCTGCGCAACGCGGTGGATCACGGCATCGAGGCGCCCGAGGTCCGCGAACGCGCCGGCAAGCCGGCCGAGGGCCTGATCACGCTCTCGGCGCGCCATTCGGCGGGCATGCTGCTGGTTGAGCTGGCTGACGACGGCTCCGGCATTTCGCTGGACCACCTGCGCGAAGAAGTCGTCGAACGCAAGCTCACCAACGCCGAGACCGCGTCGCGCCTGAGCGAAGCCGAACTGCTGGAATTCCTGTTCCTGTCGGGCTTCAGCACGCGCGACGAGGTGACCGAGATTTCTGGCCGCGGCGTGGGGCTGGACGTGGTCCAGACCATGGTCCGCCAGTTGCGCGGCGCGGTGCGGGTCTACCAGCAGCAGGGCCGGGGCACGCGTTTCGTGCTGGAGATGCCGCTGTCGCTGTCGGTAGTGCGCAGCCTGCTGGTCGAAGTGCAGAACGAGATCTACGCGTTCCCGCTGGCTTATGTCAGCCATGCGTTGCAGGTGGACGCCAAGGAGATCGAGCAGCTGGAAGGCCAGCAGCATTTCCGCTTCCAGGACCGGCAGATCGGCCTGGTGTCGGCGCGGCAGATCCTGCGCGCCGGCGAGGCCGCGCCGGCCGCCGATACCTTGTCCGTGGTGGTGGTGGGTGACCACGACCGGCTCTACGGCATTGCCGTGGACCGCTACGTGGGCGAGCGCACGCTGGTCGTGCAGCCGCTGGATCCCCGCCTGGGCAAGGTTCAGGACGTGATGGCGGGCTCGCTCATGGATGACGGCACGCCGCTATTGATCCTGGACGTCGAGGACATGCTGGTGTCCGTCCAGAAGCTGATCGAGGGCGGGCGGCTGTCGCGGGTCGACGGCGGGTCGGGCGCGGCCGCCGCGCGCCGCCGCAAGCGCGTGCTTGTGGTGGACGATTCATTGACGGTTCGCGAGCTTGAGCGCAAGCTCCTGCTGAACCGCGGATTCGATGTCGCGGTCGCCGTGGACGGCATGGACGGCTGGAACATGCTCCGCACCGAGGACTTCGACCTGATCGTGACCGACGTCGACATGCCGCGCATGGACGGCATCGAGCTGGTGTCGCGGATCAAGGCGGATCCCAAGCTGCAGACCCTGCCCGTCATGGTGGTGTCGTACAAGGACCGGGAAGAGGACAGGCAGCGCGGGCTGGATGCCGGCGCGGACTACTATCTGGCCAAGGGCAGCTTCCATGATGATGCGCTGCTCGACGCCGTTGAAGACCTCATCGGGAAGGCACGGACGTGAGAATCGGGATCGTCAACGATATGCCCCTCGCCGTCGAAGTCCTGCGGCGAGTCATTGCATTGGAACCCGGCCTGGAGGTCGCATGGACGGCTTCCGACGGCCTGGAGGCCGTCCAGCAATGCGCCCGTGACCGTCCCGATGTCGTGCTGATGGACCTCATCATGCCCGTCATGGATGGCGTCGAGGCCACGCGCCGCATTATGGCCGAAGCCCCCTGCGCCATCGTTGTCGTGACGTCCGACGTGGCGGGCCACACATCGCGGGTCTTTGACGCCATGGGCCACGGCGCGCTGGATGCGGTGGACACGCCGGTGGTCGGCGCCGCCGACATGCGCACGGCGGCGGCGCCGCTGCTGCGCAAGATCCGCAACATCGGCTGGCTGATCGGCCGTTACGGCAACCGTCCGGCGCTGACGCCGGTCAGCAAGCCCGCGGCGCCCGCAGGCGCGCGCCGGCTGCTGGCGGTGGGCGCGTCGGCCGGCGGCCCGGCGACGCTGGCCCAGTTGCTGCGGGATCTTCCGCTGGATTTTCCGGCCGGCATCGTGCTGGTGCAGCATGTGGACGCGTCATTCGCTGCGGGCATGGCGGATTGGCTCAATGACCAGGTGCCGCTGCCGGTCAGGCTGGCGCGGGAAGGCGAACGGCCGCTGCCCGGCCAGATCCTGCTGGCGGGCACGGATGACCATCTCGCGCTGTGCGACGATGGTACCCTCCGGTACACGGACTGCCCGCGCGAAAGCCTGTATCGGCCTTCGATCGACGTCTTCTTTCACAGCGTCGCGCAGCACTGGCGCGGTGCGGCGGTCGGCGTGCTGCTGACCGGCATGGGCCAGGACGGCGCGCGCGGCCTGAAGGCGCTGCGCGAGCGCGGTTGCCTCACCATCGCACAAGACCAGGCCACCAGCGCCGTCTATGGCATGCCGAAGGCAGCCGCAGCCATGCAGGCCGCGGTGGAAATCCGGCCGCTCGAACAAATTGCGTCCCGCGTCATCCAGGCTTTCGCCTGAGCCGCGGCACATCGTTGGACATCAAGGACTTACTATGCTCCCATCCCCTGACGACACGGTCTCCGCGGATCTCAATTCGCACGGGGCGATGGTGTTGCTTGTCGACGACCAGGTCATGGTTGGAGAAGCCATCCGGCGGGCGCTGGTGCCCGAGGGCAACATCGATTTTCACTACTGCTCGGATCCCTACAAGGCGTTGAGCGTCGCGATCCAGACCCGCCCCACGGTCATCCTGCAGGACCTGGTGCTGCCCGGCGTGGACGGCCTGAGCCTGGTCCGTGAGTACCGGGCCCATCCCGTCGCGCGTGACATCCCGATCATCGTGCTGTCCACCAAGGAAGATCCCGCCATCAAGAGCGCGGCCTTCGCGGCGGGCGCCAACGACTACCTGGTCAAGCTGCCGGATTCCATCGAGCTGATTGCGCGCATCCGCTACCACTCGCGTTCCTACATGGCGCTGGTGCAGCGCGACGAGGCCTACCAGGCGCTGCGCCAGAGCCAGCAGCAACTGCTGGAAAGCAATATGGAGTTGCGCCGGCTGACCAATTCGGACGGTCTGACCGGCCTGGGCAACCGGCGCTATTTCGATGAATACCTGAATGCCGAATGGCAGCGCGCGGGACGCGACGGCCGCGAGATCAGCATGCTCATGATCGACGTGGACCACTTCAAGTCCTACAACGACACCTATGGCCACATCGCGGGCGACGAGGCGCTAAAGCGCGTCGCCAACACCATCTTCGCCAGTTGCGACCGCTCCACCGACCTGGCGGCGCGCTTTGGCGGCGAGGAATTTGCGCTGGTGTTGCCCGGCACGCCCGGCGGCAGCGCGCGGCTTGCCGCCGAAAAGCTGCGCCGCGCCGTGGAAGCCATGCAGATTCCCCAGCGCGACGCGGGCTTTGGCCCGTGGCTGACGGTAAGCATCGGATTGGCCACGGCGGTCCCGCAAGCGGGTCAGCCGTGCACCGAGCTGATCCAGGCCGCCGATCGGGGCCTGTATGAAGCGAAGCGGCAGGGGCGCAACCGGGTGGTGCCCGGACAGCTCTGATGCGCCTGCCCGCCGCCACGCTAGGGGCGGGTTGCTACACGTCGATGACACCTCCCAATCGATTCGACAGGTCGCGCGCCGCCGCGAGCAGCGCCGCAGGCACGTCGCCGTCCCAGTCCGCGGGCAGGCGTTCGGCCTCGCAGGTCGTGGAGATCGCCATCACCATGTGGCCGGCCGCGTCATAGACGGGCGCGCTGAATGCGTTGACCGTGACCTGGTGGCGGGGCGAGGCGGCCGTGCCCACGGCCCGCGCCAAGCCGTGCTGCCGGGCCTCGGCAATGCGCTGCGCGAACTGGCCGTTGTCGGGCTGGCCGCTGCGAGCCCTCGCCCGAAGTTCCTCGTCGATGGCCGCCTGCGTTTGCGCTGGCGGCATGAACGCGGCAAAGGCGATGCCGGTGGCCGATTGCGTGAGGCTCACGACCACGCCCGCTTGCAGGTAAGGACTGACGGGATGCGCGGACGGTTCCCAGCCCACGATGGTGGCGCCCTGGTTGCCCCACACCGCGATGCCGACCGTGCGCTGGCCGATGTGTTCGCAGATGGCCGGCAACGCCGCCATCGCGATCCGCTGCGCCTTCAGGGTGCCGAGGCCCGACGCGCCGGTCTGGCTGCCGACTTCGCCCAGGTCGTGTGCGAAGGTGCGCAGGTACTTGCCGTCGCCAAACGCGAGCGAATGGTGGCCGCTGCGAAAGATCTTTTCCACCTGGCCCAGGTAGACGACGTGGTCGCCGCCGGGATAGGCGGCGACCTTCACGCATTCCAGATGCGCCGCGCAGTCGTCGATGATGGGCACGCCGCCCAGGCCGGTCATGACGGGGACTTCGCGGAACTTGTCGGCGCCCGACTTCGCAAACTGGTTCGAGACGTGGACCTGATGGTCAGCCAGGATGTTCACGACAAAGCGCGGACAGTCGCGAAACGCCGGGTAGCTGCTGGAGGTGGTGGACTGGCTCCACAGGATCAGCGGCGGGTCCAGCGACACCGAGCTGAACGAATTGGCGGTAACGCCGTAGGGCTTGCCTGCGGCATCGCAGGTAGTGATCACCGTGACGCCGGTGGGAAACGCGCCAAGCGCGCGGCGGAATTCCTTGCTGTCGAAGGGTGTCATGCTCGCATCCTGTTTCGTGGGCGCCAGGCCCGCGGCAAGGCATGCAACCCGCGCCGCCGCTTCCCGCCTGGCATGGCGCCAAGTCTAGGAGCGGCGGGGAACCGGCCACAAATTGTGTTCCGGTATGCGTCTATTACGTACCGTTATGAATGACGGACTCAGACCGGTTCGGCAAGCTGCTCGCGAAAGTGCTTGCGCAGGTAGTCCTTGAAGGCTTGCGCGGCGGCGGACAGCTCGGCCCGGCGCGACAGGATGCAGCCCCAGTGGCGGGTGGCGTCCAGGTCCTGGATCTCGATCAGCACGCGCGACGACTGCGCGTTGCGCTGGACCATGGTGCGCGGCAGGAAGGTGACGCAATTGCCGGCGTCGATCATGCCGAGCAGCGTGGGCAGGGTCGACGCCGTGGTGTGCTCGAAGCTCAGCCCCTGCTTGGCGAATTCTTCCGTCAGGTGCTTGCGCAGCGACAGGTAGCGGTCCAGGAACATGATCCGGTAGGGCGCGATCATCGACAGCGTGACGCTGGCATGCGCGGCGAGCGGATGGCCGGCGGGCACGACGAGCATGACCTTTTCCTCGGCCAATGACTGGAACTGCAACCCGCGCTGCTTGGTGTCCAGCGCCGCCACGGCGAAGTCCGCCGCGTCCTGTGTGATCGCCTGCACCACCAGCGCATAGGGCAGGTCCCGCAGCACGACCTGGATGTCCGGATAGCGCTGCTGGTAGTCGTGGATCAGACGCGGCAGCACCGTCGCAGCCAGCATCGGCGTACACGCCACCACGATGCGGTGGCGGCCGGTTTCGGCGCTGAGCTGGAACTGGCGCATGACGTCGCGCAGCCCCGCCAAGGCGGCTTCGGCTGCGTCCCGCAGGCGGATGCCCTCGGGCGTCGCGCTGACCTGGCGCGTGGTCCGCTGCAGCAGCTTGGTGCGCAGCTTGTCTTCAAGCCGTTTGACGCGATTGGTGACGGCGGGCTGGGACAGATGCAGCTTGCGCGCGGCTTCGCTGAAGCTGCCTTCGCGCACGACCCAGAGAAAGGTTTCCAGCTCGGAGAGTTCGAGCCGGGTGAGGGCGGACGGGTCGTTGGATTGATTCATGGTGGTTATAGATGTATCACGCCGCGGAAATTGTGCATATCCGAGTCGACACCAATACTGAGCCCACTTCGACCTCTTCACGAACCCACCGGAAACCGGAAAAGCAATGAGCACAACCGCCCGTCAAATGGCCCTGGTGGCCTTCCTGCAAGCCCAGAATTGCTCCAATTATGTCGGCTCGTGGAGAAATCCGTCGAGCATGACCGACTATCTGACGCCGGAGTACTACCAGCGCATCGCGAGGACGCTGGAAGACGGCTGCTTCGACATGGCGTTCTTTGACGACCGCCTGGCGATGCCGGATATCTACAACGGCAATCACCACGAGACCGTGCGCCACGGCGTGCGCGCCGTGAAGCTCGAACCCACGGCGGTGCTGATGGCAATGGCGATGGCCACCCGCCACCTTGGACTGGGCGCCACGTACTCCACGACCTACTACGAACCGTTCCACGTGGCCCGCCTGTTCGCGACGCTGGACCTCATGACCAAGGGCCGCGTGGCCTGGAACGTGGTCACCTCGATGAACGATTCGGAAGCCGCCAACTTCGGCCACACCGAACACCTGGAGCATGACCTGCGCTACGACCGCGCAGATGAATTCATGGAAGTGGTCATGGGCCATTGGGACACCTGGGAAGACGACATCATCGTCGCCGACAAGGCCGAAGGCTTCTTCGCCGATCCGGACAAGGTGCGGCGCTTGGACCACGAAGGGCGCTTCTTCCGGTCGCGCGGCCCGCTGACCGTACCGCGTTCGCCGCAGGGCAACCCGGTGATCCTGCAGGCCGGCCAGAGCGGGCGCGGGCTGGCGTTCGCGGCGCGCTGGGCTGAAGTGGTGTTCGCCAAGTACCCCACGCTGGAAGGCGGCATCAAACAGTATCAGGCACTCAAGGACGGCGTGGCCAAGGCCGGCCGCAATCCCGACGACCTGAAGGTGGCCGCCGAGGTCAAGATCATCGCCGCCGAAACCGAAAGCCTGGCCCGCGAAAAGCGCGAGATGATCGCCGGCCTGTCGCGGCCCATCGACGGCCTGACGATGATCGGCGAGACGGCCAACATCGACTTTTCCGGCCGGCCCTACGACCAGCCCTTCACCGACGCGGAGCTGGCCGCGATGTCCTGGCAGAGCCTGCGAGACAAGGTCGTCCAGGTGAGCGGCAAGAAGAATCCGTCGGTGCGCGACTTCGTCGAGGCGTCGGGCCGCGGCACGCTGAACGACGGCCCCGTCTTCTGCGGCACCGGCGAGCAGGTGGCGGACATGATGGAAGAGTGGTTCAGCAAGGGGTGCGATGGCTTCGTGTTGTCGGCGACTGCGGTGCCCGGCACGTACGAGGAGATCGTGCGGCTTGTCATTCCGCACCTGCAGAAACGCGGCTTGGTGCGCAAGGAGTACGCCAGCGGCACGCTGCGCGGCAACCTGGGCCTCTCGCGGCCGCGCGCGGGCGACTGGAAGGCCGGCAGCCGCTAAGGACCACGGACATGACCACTCAAAGCGTGCGCATGATGTCGGCCAGCGGCATTCTGGGTTACGGGTTTCCGGAGGCCTCGATCAAGGCGGCCATGGAGCTCAAGCCCCACATGGTCGGTGTGGACGGCGGTTCCAGCGATCCCGGTCCGCATTACCTGGGATCCGGCAAGACATTGAATTCCCGCCTGGCCATGAAGCGCGACCTGTCGCTGCTGCTGCGCGCGGCCATTGGCAACGGCATCCCGATGATGGTGGGCACGTGCGGGGGCGCTGGAGGCGAGCCGCACCTGCAGGCCTGCGCCGACATCGTGCGCGAGATCGCCCGCGAACATGGCCTGCATTTCAAGATGGCGCTGATTCACGCCGAGCAGGACCCGGCCGTGATTCGTCAAGCCATCGCCGAGGACCGCATTCGGGCGCTAGGCACGGCGGACGCATTGACGGCGCAAGAGGTCGACGACGCGGTGCGCATCGTCGGCATGATGGGTCCGGAGCCGTATCGGCAGGCTTTGGCCGAGGGGGCGCAGGTGATCCTGGGTGGGCGGGGCACGGACCCGGCGCCTTGGGTGGCGCTGGCGATGCACCACGGTCTGCCCGAGGCGCCCGCCTGGTATGCCGGCAAGATGCTGGAGTGCGCGTGCAACGCCGCGATCCCCAAGAAGCACGATTGCCTGATGGTCACGGTGGGCGAGGACTATGTGGAGGCCGAGCCGCTCAATCCAGAATTGCGCTGCACGCCGCTGTCGGTGGCGGTGCAGGCGCTGCACGAGAACGCCAGCCCCGTACTGCGCTATGAGCCCGGCGGCTGCGTTGACACCCGCGATTGCGAGATCCGGCCGGTGTCAGACCGCCGTGTGCGGATCACGGGCATGAAGTGGGAGCCTCAACGCTACACGATCAAGCTGGAAGGCGTGAAGCGGGCGGGCTACAGCGCGGTGGCCTTTGCCGCCACGCGCGACCCGGGCCTGATCGGTCAGGCCGACAGCTTCCTGGACTTCGTGCGCACATCCACGGCGACGAAAGTCACGGCCCTTGGACTGGACCCCCAGGACTGGAAGCTGGTGCTGCGGGTCTACGGGGCAAACGGCGTGATGGGGGCCTGGGAACCGAACCCCGGTTTCCTGCCGCAAGAACTCGCCATCGTGGCGGAAGTCGTGGGCAGGACGCAGGAGATCGCCAATGCGGCGCTGTCGCTGGCCCGCGTGACGCTGCTGCATTCGGACTTTCCGGGGCGCATGTGCCGCGAGGGAAACATGGCCTTTCCGTTCTCGCCGTCGGATATCGAGCGCGGTCCGATCTACGAATTCTTCATGCAGCACGTGATCGAAGTGGCTGATCCGCTCAGCCTGTTTCCCATCGAATACGAAACCGTCTGAGCGGGGAGAGCCGACGTGGCCAGACTGAAAGACATTGCCAAGGCCTGCAAGAGCAAGAACGCCGGGCCGTTTTCCATCACGCTGGACATCATGTTCGATGACCCGGCGTTGTTCGAGCGCGTGCGCGCCACCGGCGTCGTCAGCGCCGCGCTGATTGCACGCCTGTACGGCGTGCGTGAGCAGGATGTGCTGTTCACCGAATACCCGCCCGCGCTGGCGTGGAAGGCGACGTTGCCGCGGCCTGTGGCTTCGGGCGCGGTGGGCGACGTGGACGTGTACGGCGCGCAGCAGCACGCGCCGCTGCTGGATATCGAAATTCCCCTGTGACGCCGGACGGCCGTCCGCGGCCGTCCCCAGCGCACGACACCTGATGTTCACGCACTGACTACACAAAAAAGACAGGAGAGAGACATGAATCGAATTTGCAAGGTGGTGCTGCCCCTGGCGTTAACGCTGCCCGCCGCGGCCATGGCGCAGGACACGCTGAAGATCGGCGCACTGGTGACGCTGTCGGGCGCAGGCGCCGCGTGGGGCCAGGCGCTGCTGTACGGCGCCGAACTCGCGGCCGACGACATCAACGCGCAGGGTGGCTTGGAGGTCGGCGGCAAGAAGTACAAGATCAGCGTCATCCCCTATGACGACAAGTACCAGTCGGCCGACGCGGTCACGGCGGCCAACCGCCTGGTCAGCGACGACAAGGTCAAGTACATCATCGGCCCGATGGGGTCCGCGCCGGCGCTGGCCGTGCAGCCGGTCACCGAGCGCGAGAAGGTCATCATCATGACGCTGGGCTTCACCAACAAGGCGCTCAGCCCGGAAAAGCCGTACTCCTTCCGTCCCAATCTGACGACCGAGGAGACGGCGCCGCCGATCATCGCGTGGCTGGTCAAGCGCTTCAATCTGAAGAAAGTCGGCGGCCTCTTTCCCAACGACGAGTCCGGGCAGCAGATTTCCAACGACCTGGCCAAGGCCTACGAAAAGGCGGGCGCCGCGCTGTCGAGCAAGGAATTCTTCGAACGCCAGCGGGTGGACATGGTGCCGCTGCTGACCCGGATGATCAGTTCGGGCATCGACGCCATCGAACTGGACGGCAACTCGCCGGCTACCGCGGGAATGATCGTGCGGCAGGCGCGGGAGCTGGGTTTCAAGGGGCCGATCGTGCGCAATGGCGGACCGGCCACGCCCGAGATCGTGGCGGTGGCGGGCAAGACGGCGACCGAGGGCATGATGGTCACGTCGCTGCAGGATCCGGAAAACAAGGAGGTGGCGCATTACGCCCAGCGCTACCAGGACAAATACAAGAAGAACATGAACGGATTCAGCCCGGCCTTCTACGACGGCACGCACATGCTGTTCAAGGCCATGCAGAACGCGGGCACCGTGGCTGACAGCACCAAGGTGCGGGATGAGCTTGCCAAGCTGAAGGACTACAAGGGCATCCAGGGCATCGTGAACTGGAGCGGCAAGGCGCGCTATGGCATCGACCATCAGGTCGCCTCGCCGTTCTTCATCTCCGAGGTCCGTAATGGCCAGGAAGTCACCGTGGCGCGTTGCGATATCGACAGGTGCGTCGATATCCAGAAATAAGCCGGCGAAAGGGGATTTCCATGTCCAACTTGTTAGCCCAGGCGCTGGTCAATGGCGTCATCATCGGCCTGCTTTACCTGCTGATGGCGGTGGGGTTCACGCTGGTGTTCGGCGTGATGCGGGTCGTCAACTTTGCGCACGGCCAGTTCTACATGGTCGGGGCGTTCGCGACCTACGTTCTGATGAGCCACTGGCAGGCGCCGTTCCTCGTGGCGTTGCTGGGCGCCTTCGTCGTGACAGCGGCCCTGGGCTGGCTCGTGGAGTGGGCCGTGCTCAAGCCCTTCCGCCACGATGAGCTCAACGGCATGATTGCAACCATCGGCGTGGGGATGATCCTGCAGTCGGTGGCGCTGGTGGTGTTCGGACCAGACTCGCAGATCATGCCGCAGGTCGCCGAGGGCGTGTTCCACCTTGGCACGGTGATCATCCCGGCGTCGCGGCTGTACGTCGCGGTCTGCTCGGTGATCGTGCTGGCGGTGCTGTATGGGTTTCTCATCCATACGCGGCAGGGCAAGGCGTTGCGTGCTGCGGTGCAGGACATGGAGATCGCGACGGCGCAGGGCGTGCGGGCCAAGCTGATGTACCCGCTGGGCTTCAGCATCGGCGTGGGGCTGGCGGCGATCGCGGGGGCGCTGATGGCGCCGCTGTTTTCGGTCTCGCCCTTCATCGGCAGCACGCCGCTGCTCAAGGCCTTCATCGTCGTGATTCTTGGCGGGCTGGGCAGCGTGCCGGGCGCGGCGGCGGCTAGCCTGCTGCTGGGCGTGTCGGAAAGCCTGGCCAGTTCCTTCATGAGCAACAGCCTCGCGGAAATCCTGATCTTCGCGCTGGTGATGGGCATCCTGGTATTGCGGCCCGCCGGGCTGCTGGGCAAGGCGGAGGCGTGAGATGGATATGAGCAAAGCCGTGTTGCCGTCGATACCGCCGGGCCAGACCGAATCGCAATCCCTGATCCGAGGGGCTGCCGCGCCGCAACCGCTGGGGGTGGTGGGCCTGGTGGGCCTCGCGGGACTGGTCTGCATCCCGTTCCTGCTGAATCAGGCCTTCACCTATCACCTGGCCATCTTCATCTGCATCAACACCATCGTCGTGACATCGCTGTCGGTACTGGCCAGGGCAGGGCAGATCTCGCTGTGCCACGGCGCACTGGCCGGCATCGGGGCCTATGCGTCGGTGTTCTGCGTCAAGGGCCTGGGGCTCCCGTTCGCCGTCGGGATCGTGGCGGCAATGGCCGCCGCAGGTCTGGCCGCCTATCTGCTCGGGCGCATCGTGCTGCGATTGCAGGGCGTGTACTTCGTGCTGGTGACCTTTGCCTTCGGCGAACTGTTGCGCCTGGTGCTGCTGGAATTCGGCGATGTCACGGGCGGCGCCAACGGCATCACCAACATTCCCCCGGCCGCCATCGCCGGTTACGTCTTCCTGGACAAACCGGCGTTCTATGCGCTGGCGGCGGTAATCGCCATTGCCGTGCTGGCGTTCTTCCGCGGGTTTTACGCGTCGCCGGCAGGCGAGGCAGTGGACGCTGTCGGCGAGAACCCGGCGCTGGCCGAGTCCAGCGGCATCGGCGTGCGCCGGACGCAGCTGTTCGCGTTCACGCTTGCCAGCGTCTTCGCCGGGCTGGGGGGCGCGCTGCTGGCGCATTACGTCGGCTACATCTCGCCCGAGTCGTTCAACATGCACCTGTCGGTCGCACTCATCATCATGATGGTGGTCGGCGGGCGCAGATACCTGCTGGGCGGGCTGGTGGGCGCGCTGGTCATGACGCCGCTGCCCGAGTTCTTCCGCGGCGCGGTGGAATCGCAGGACATCCTGTACGGCGTGGCATTGATTCTGATGTTGCGGTTCCTGCCGCAAGGGCTGGCCGGCATGCGCCTGCCGCGTAAATGGAGGAAGCAGCCATGACGACGTCAACGACTTCGCGGCCCCTGCTTGAGGTCAAGGGCCTGTCCAAGCGATTCGGCGGCCTGCAGGCGGTCAGCGGCCTGGACCTGCATGTGGCGCGGGACGAGGTGGTGGGATTGATCGGCCCGAACGGCGCCGGCAAGAGCACCGCCTTCAACCTGATCAGCGGCACGCTGATTCCCACGGCGGGCCAGGTGGTGCTGGAGGGCGCGGACATCACGGGCAAGGCGCCCAGCGCGGTGGTGCGGCGCGGCCTGGCCCGTACGTTCCAGTCGACCTCGGTCTACCAGGGCGCCACGGTGGCGCAGAACCTGCTGCGCGGCGCGCTGTCGACGCTGCCCGGCTCCGTGTGGACGCACACCGTCACCACCCGCGCCCGCAAGGCCGCATTGCAGCGCGTGGCGCGCGAGGTGGACGAGATTCTGGAGTTGTCCGGGCTGGGGCCGTACCGGGACGTGGCGGCGGGCGGGCTGGCCTACGGCCACCAGAAACTGCTGGGCGTGGCGATCGGCTTTGCGACCAATCCCAAGATCCTGCTGCTGGACGAGCCCGCCGCCGGCCTGAATGGCGAAGAGTGCGCCGAACTGGGCCGGCTGCTGCAGCGGCTGCGCACGCATCGCGGTATTTCCGTGCTGTTCGTCGAACACCACATGGCCGTGGTGATGGAACTGTGCCATCGCATCTATGTGCTGGTGCAGGGGCGCAAGATCGCGGAAGGCACCCCGCAAGAGATCCAGTCCAACCCTGCCGTGATCGAAGCCTATCTGGGAGCCCCCGACTATGCCCATGCTTGAAGCCCAATCCATTGCCGTGCGCTACGGCCAACTGGAGGCCGTGCACGACGTGTCGCTGCAGGTCGGCGACGGCGAGATCGTGGCGCTCGTGGGATCCAACGGCGCCGGCAAGTCCACGACGCTCAAGGCGATGATGGGACTGAAGACGCTGGCGCGCGGCGACCTGCGCTGGGATGGCCAGTCCATCGCCGCCATGCCCGCAGCGGGCCGCGTGGCGCGCGGCATCGCGCTGTCGCCCGAGGGCCGGCGCCTGTTTCCGCGGATGACGGTCATGGACAACCTGGAACTGGGCGCGTACACCACGCGTTGCGCGGCCACACGGCGGCGCACGCTCGACATGATCTATGGACTGTTTCCGCGCGTGCAGGAGCGGCGCGCGCAGATGGCCGGGTCGCTGTCGGGCGGCGAGCAGCAGATGGTGGCGATCGGCCGGGCGCTCATGGCCCAGCCGAAACTGCTGCTGCTGGACGAGCCGTCGTTGGGCCTCGCGCCCAAGGTGATCGCGGAAATTGCCCAAGCCGTCGAACGGCTGAACCGGGAATCGGGACTGTCCATCGTGCTGGTCGAGCAGAACGCCCGGCTGGCCATGCGGCTGTCGCACCGGGCCTACGTGCTGGAGCGCGGCGAAGTCGTGCGCACCGGTACGGGCCAGGAACTGCTTGAAGACGATTTCGTAAGGCAAGCGTATCTTGGCGTATAAGGGCGTAGGAGGCGCCCGGCCATGACCGACAACTTACCCTGCTATGAAGTCTATGCGCTGCGATACGCGAGCATGACCCGTCCGGCCTCGCACAATTTCATCCTGCACGACGCGCACGATGGCACCGTGGAGATGGACTTTTACGTGTGGCTGATCAAGCTGGACGACACCGCGATTCTGGTGGACACCGGCTTTGGCGAGCGCGGCGCGACGCAGCGCGGCCGGCCGCTGGACTGCTGCCCCATCGACGCGCTGCGCCATCTTGGCGTGCGGCCCGAACAGATCCGGGACGTGATCCTGACGCACCTGCATTGGGATCACGCCGGCAACCTGGACAAGCTGCCCAATGCGCGGTTTCACCTGCAGGAGGCCGAAGCGGCGTTTGCGACGGGCCCGTGCATGTGCCAGCCCGTGCTGCGCCGCGCGTTCTCGGTCGAGGATGTCTGCGAGTTTGTGCACCGGCTGTACGAAGACCGCGTCGAGTTCCACGATGGCGACGACGTGCTGCAACCCGGCATCGAACTGCTGCGCATCGGCGGCCATACCAAAGGGCTGCAGGCGGTGCGGGTGCATACGGCGCGCGGGTGGGTAGTGCTGGCCTCGGACGCCGCGCATTACTACGACAACGCGACGCTGAAGCTGCCGTTTCCAGTGGTGGTGGATGTGGAACAGATGCTGGCCGGGCACAAGCGCCTCTTGAAGCTGGCGGGATCGGTCAGCCACTTCGTGCCGGGCCACGATCCCCAGGTGCTCAAACGCTATCCCCGTCTGCCAGGCGACCTGCCCGTGCCGGTCGCCGTGCTGCACGAAAGCCCCCTGGATTGAACACCCAAGCGGCGCGCCCGCCGGGCGCACCGACTCTCACATTGGAACCCTGGTCATCATGCATGCAACCTCCAATCTGCGCGCCCCGTCATCCAGCCTGGCGCTGGGCCTGGCCCGCTTCGCGCGCGGCCTGACGCTGGAATCGCTTCCGGCGGCGGTGCGCGAAAAATCGCTGCTCCACATCATCGACGCCATCGGGCTGGGCCTCGCCGCGCATCAGTTCGACTTCGCCGGACCCGGCCTGGCCGGCATCCGCGCGGCCGGCGCACCCGGCGATGCCACCGTCATCGGCGGCGGCCCGGCCTTGCAGGCCCGCGACGCGGCCATGGCCAACGGCTACCTCATGCACGGGCTGGATTTCGACGACACGCACCCCGGCGCCATCGTGCATCCCTCGGTGGCGTGCCTGCCCGCCGCGCTGGCGCTCGCCGAGACCCGCGACCTGCGCTGGGGCGAGTTGCTGAGCGCCTACGCGATCGGCATGGAGGCGGCGATCCGCCTGGGCCGGTCCGTCAAAGGCGGCTTCCATCAGGGCGGCTACCACGCCACCGGCGTCGTGTCGCACTTCAGTTCGGCGCTGGTCGCCGGCAAGCTGCTGGGCCTGACCGAGGAACAACTCGTGGCCGCGCAGGGCATCGCGGCCAGCACCGCGTCCGGCGTCCAGGTGTTCCTGGAAGACGGCGCCTGGACCAAACGCCTGCATCCAGGCTGGGGCGCCTTTGCCGGCATCACCGGTGCGCAGATGGCGCAGGCCGGCTTCTTTGGCCCGCGCCGGCCCTATGAAGGGCAGTTTGGCCTTTACGAGACCCACATGCAGGCCCGCGCCGACCAGGTCGACGCCGATTCCGTCATCAGCGCACTCGGCCACGAATGGACGCTGCTGGAAACCTCGATCAAGCCGTACCCCGTCTGCCATTTCATCCACGGCTGCGCCGAAGCGGCGCTGCGGCTCCAGGCCACCATCCAGGACGCCGGGCGCATCCGCTCGGTCGCCTGCGAGCTGCCTGCGCCCACGCTGCCCATCGTCGCCGAGCCCGCGCACATCAAGACCCGGCCGCGCAGCGACTACGACGCCAAATTCAGCGTGCAGTTCGTCGTGGCCGCCTGCCTGGCGCTGGGCCGCTTCACGCTGCAGGAACTGGCGCCCGCCCGGTTGTCGGATCCCGCGCTGCTGTCGCTTGCGGGACGCACCACCTGCCGCGCACAGGAAGCCACGGCGTTCCCGAAATACTTTTCCGGCGCGGTGACGGTCACGCTGCACGATGGCACGCAACTGCGCGAAGAAGTGCCCATCAACCTGGGCAGCGGTGAACGCGCGCTGCGCCAGACCGACATTGTCGACAAGTTCCGCGCCAATGCCGGCCTCACGCTGCCGGACGTGCGCACCACGCTGATCCTGGACGCCTTCCTGTCGGCAGAGCCGTCCACCCCGGTCCGTGACCTGACGAAACTGCTGGCCTGACCACCGCGCCTGGGACATCGGCGGGATGGGCAAGGACGGCCGGCCGCAGTATGCTAGCCAGCCGTCCAATGGCGGCCCGCCGCCGGCGGCGCCGCGCCCGCGGGCGATTCGCAACGCTGACCCCAACAAGAAGATGTCACGCCATGGACATGCGCCAACTGCGCTACTTTGTGACGGTTGCCGAAGAGCTCAGCTTCCGGCGAGCCGCCGAAAAGCTGAACATCTCGCAGCCGCCGCTCTCGCAGCACGTCAAATCGCTTGAAGAGGAAATGGGCGTGCAGCTCTTCCAGCGCACCCGCCGCGAGGTTCGGCTGACGCCTGCTGGGCAGGCCTTCCTGCGAGAGACCCGCATCCTGCTCGACCAGATGCGCACCGCGGTCAACGCCGCCGTGCGCGCCGGCAACGACGACTCCGGCGTGCTGAGGGTGGGCGTCGCGACTTCCGCACTGTTTCACCTGGTCTCCGTCATCCAGCGCCAGGTCGCCGCGGAATTCCCGGGCGTGACGCTGTCGCTGGTGGACATGGTGTCGGCTGAGCAGGTCAGGGCGGTATCGCTGGGCCTGCTCGACGCCGGCATTGTCCATGCCCGCCCGGAGCGCACCGAGGTACGGCGCCAGCTCATCCACCGCGAGCCCTTGGTCGCCGTGCTGCCCAGCCGGCATCCCTTGGCGCAGAAAGAAGGCTTTCAACTATCCATGTTGTCGGACGAACCCATGGTCGCGCTGCATCGCGAGCATGGGCCCGCGATCTACGACGCCATCGTCGCCTGCTGCCACGAGGCCGGCTTCAGTCCCGACATCCGCCACATGGCCCGCAGTCCGCTCACGATCTTCCAGATGGTCCGGCTTGGCCTGGGCGTGTCGATCGCGCCCGCCTCCTATGCCACCACGGGCTTTGCGGGCGTGGTGTTCCGCGAACTGCCGCAGAGCGCGGGACAGGTGTGCATGGAAATCATCTGGAGCGAAAAGCACGCCACGGATTTGACCCGGCGGGTCGTGGGGCATGTGGCAAAGCGCATGGCGCTGGACGCTTGAGGCCTGCGCGGGGGGGGGCGTGCTGTGGCCGGTGTCAGACACCCGGCAGCACCATCCGCAAATTCAAGCATCAGTGCATGAGGGTGTCAGACACCTGAATCAGTCCTACACACCACGAGCGCGCAGCGCAGGCCCGTGGACGCAAGATACCGCGTAAGCCCCACGAGGCCGCCCGCGCGGCCAATGTGGGGCGGGCCCCGCAAGCTGCTTCAAACCGACACCGACGCCAACAAGAACCTCAAGAACTCATCCCTCCCCAGCGCCCGTGAAGTTCAAACCACCAGAGCCCGGTGTGGCGGCGGCCTGGGGTGCGCGGGGCGTGTAGATGCGCCCGAGGGAATCTGAAGGGAAGGCCGAGAGGCCTGGACGAAGATGACGAAGGGGCAGTCCGGAGCGAAGGCTCCGGACCGCAATCGTAGCCCCGCGCGCCCCAGGCCGCCGCCRCGCCGGGCGTCAAMAGAACACCCCCCTAAGCCAGCCGCAACCCCGATTCCGATATCTCCGACCGCGCAATCGGACAGCATCCACCACTTCAAACCCGCTCAGGCAATTCAACCTTCACACGCCCATCGATCAACTGAATGACAGCAGGGTGATAGTTCAACGCAAACCCCGCATCCCGCGCCCGGCACATCATGTCGTGCGTATACGCCCCGATCCGCGGACTGAACCCGCCTTCCTTGGCCAAATCCAGCGCCAACGAGCAATCCTTGATGGCGTACGTCATCGGAAAGGTCTTCTCCGGAAAGTCGTCCTTGGCCAACGACTTCATCCCATGGTTTCTCAGCACAAAACTGTCAGCCGACCCCTGAGACAACAGCGACAGCAGCTTCTCCGCTTCCATCCCAGCCTGGCGGCCGATCGTGATCGCTTCGGACAGCGCATTGACCGTCATGAAGACCATGTAGTTGTTCAGGATCTTCACGATCTGCCCGCTGCCCACCTCCCCGCAATGCAGCACATCGCTGCCCATGCAATTCAGATAGGAAACGACCCGCGCAAAGTCCGACTCGGCGCCACCCACGCTGATGAACAGCTTCCCTTCCACAGCAGCCTGCTTGGTGCGGGCCACCGGCGCATCCAGAAACGCAATGCCTTCCGCCTTCAGCCGCTCCGCCAGCGCCCGGGTGCGCGACACATTGCTCGTGCTCATGTCCACGATCAGGGACGGCCGGCGCGGCGCCGCCAGGATTGCCTCGCACACCGATTCGACCTGATCAATGGACGGCAGCGACAGGAAAACGACGTCCGCCTTCTCCGCCACCCGCGCCACGCCGTCGGCAATCTCCGCGCCATGCGATTTCGACTCATCGGCAGCCGCCTGCACCGAGTCGTACGCCACCAACTTGCGACCGCTTTTCTTCAGCAGATTGGCGCACATCGGCCCGCCCATCACGCCAAGCCCGATGAACCCCAGAATCTCCGATCCGTTCTGTTCCATGCCATGTCTCCTTGTTGTTCAGGTGCGCGGCGCGGCATTCGCGCCCCGAGCCTTGATAGCTTTGATGACTTTCTCGTAGGTCTTGTATTCGTTGGCCTGAAAGGCTGCGAAGTCCTGCGGGCTGGACCCCACCGGGATGAACGACAGCGCCTCGAACTTTGCCTTGACCGCCGGGTTCTGCAACGCTTGCTGCGTCGCGGCATACACCTTGTCGATCACCGCCTGCGGCGTGCCCGCCGGCGCCCAAATGCCATACCAGCTCGGCATGTCGAATCCCGCGTAACCCGCCTCGGCCACCGTCGGAATGTCCGGAATCGCCGCCACGCGCTGGCTGCTCGTTACCGCCAGCGCACGCAGCTTGCCGTCCTTCACGTGCGGGTAGGCCGACGCCATCGGCTCGGTCATCGCCGTCACCTGGCCGCCCATCAGATCGACCAGCGCCGGACCGCCGCCGCGATACGGAATCACTTCCATCTTCACGCCCGCCTGCTCGTTGACCAGCTCGCACGCCAGATGGCCCGCCGCCCCGTACGCCGCGATGGCCCAGGTCAGTTCACCCGGCTTGGCCTTTGCGCCTGCCACCAGATCCTTGAGCGACTGGTACGGACTATCCTTGCGGACCAGTACAAGCTGCGGCTGGGCGCCGATCTCGGTGATTGGCGCGAAATCCCGGAGCGCGTCGTAGGTCACCGTATCGAGCAGCAGCGGATTGGCGACCTGCAGCGACGCGTTCAGCAGCAGCGTATAGCCGTCCGGATCCGCCTGTTTCACATAACGGGCGCCTAGCACGCTGCTGGCGCCCGGCTTGTTCTCGATGATCACGGGCTGGCCCAGCGCCTCCTGCAAAGCCTGGCCCAACGTGCGTGCCACCGTATCCACGGAACCCCCTGGCGGAAACGGCACCACCATGCGGATAGGCTGCGTCGGCCACGGGGCCGTCGCATGCGCCGCGTGCGACAGGGGCAGGGCGGCCGCGGCCACGAGCGCCGTCAAGGCGGCGCGCAGGACGCGGCGCCTCGCGGGCCGAGGCTCCAGTTTTCGTGCGTTCATGTCTCTTCCTTTGGCAGATTGGCCTGGCTCGAACGGCTCAGGTCCGAATGGCGAAGGGGTCTCGGACCGCTTCGGAAAAATCGATCATGACGTTGCGGGTGGTCAGGAACTCGCGCAGCCCGGCTTCGCCGCGCTCGCGGCCGATGCCCGATTGCTTGAAACCGCCAAAGGGCGCCTGGGCCGCGATGGCGCGGTAGGTGTTTACCCAGACCGAGCCCGCGCGCATGGCGCGCGACACCCGCATGGCGCGGTTCAGGTCCCGTGTCCAAAGGCCGGCCGCCAGGCCATAACGGGTGCCGTTAGCCATACAGATGGCGTCCTCCTCCGTATCGAAGGGAATGACAGCCAACACCGGCCCAAAGACTTCTTCCTGCGCCAGGTCGCTGTCATTGTCGACCCCCGAGAAAATGGTCGGCTCGATGAAGTAGCCATGCTCCAAGCCCGGACCTTCGGCCCGTTTGCCGCCGCAAGCCAGCTTGGCGCCGGCGCCTTGCGCGCGGTCGATGATGGCCAGGATGCGATCGAATTGCGGCCGGTTGGCAACGGTGCCCATCTCGGTCGACGTATCCAGCGGATTGCCCAGCCGGATCTTGCGCGCCCGGTCGATCAGCGGCGGCAGAACCCTGTCCATCACGCTGCGCTGCACCAGCAACCTTGACCCCGCCACGCAGGTCTGGCCCGTCGCGCCGAAGATGCCGGCCAGCGCACCCACGATCGCCTTGTCGAGGTCCGCGTCCTCGAAGATGATGTTGGGCGACTTGCCGCCCAGTTCCAGTTTCACGGGCGTCAGGCGCCGGCCCGCCATCGAGGCGATCTCGGCGCCCACCCCGGGGCTGCCGGTAAAGCTGACGAGTGCGACGCCGGGGTGCTCGACGAGCGCGCGGCCCGTGTCGGCGCCGCCCGTGACCACATTGAACACCCCGTCCGGAAAGCCGGCAGCCTGCACGAGGCTGGCGAACTCCAGCGTCGAGGCGGACGCGTGTTCGCTGGGCTTGACCACCACGCAATTGCCGGCGGCCAGCGCCGGCGCCAGCTTGTTGGCCAGCAGCGCCAGCGGCGAGTTCCAGGCCGTGATCAGGGCCGCGACTCCAAAGGGTTCCAGGCTCAGGTAGTCCAGCGTGTCCGGCTGGTCCAGCGGCACCTGCTGACCATAAAGCTTGTCGGCGTACCCGGCGTAGTAGCGCAGCTGGCGTCCGACCCAGACCATCTGCGGCCGGGTTTCGCGGATGATCTTGCCGTTGTCGGTGGATTCGATGCGCGCCATCCGGTCGGCGTTCTGTTCGATCAGTTCCGCCAGGCGCAGCATGCACTGGGCGCGCTTGATGCCGGGCGTATGGCGCCACGTCTGTTCAAAGGCGTGTTCCGCCGCCTTGACGGCGCGGTCGACGTCCTGCGCGCAGGCGTCGGGGATTTCAGCCCAGACGTCGCCCGTGTACGGGTTGTGGGTGGCGATCATGCGTCCCTGCGCGGGCGGGGTGCTCTGACCATTGATGAACAAGCCATAACGCTGCATGGACACGGTCTCCGATTGGCATGAGGGGATTCTTCTTGCGAAGCGGAGCCGGTAAGTCCGGCGGGTGCCGCTTCGTGCCATGCGCAAAGTCTGGGGCCGCGCGTTGCACGCGTCCAATACGGAATTGCGAATTCAGTGATAGCGAATCGTGGCGTGTGATGGCGCCGCCCCCGGGGTGGGCCGGGCGCGGGGGCGGATCTATCAGGCGGGAGGGATTATCCGGCGCAAGGTGTCTGACACCCTTTGCACATCTGCCCGATGCGACGCCCATCTCCCAAGGGTGTCAGACACCGGCCAGCGCTGATGCTCATGCCTACCCGCCCGTCTTCCCGTCCCGCCGATGCGACCGAAACAGAAGATGGGTCGTTGCCAGATGAAAGCGCACGGCGATCTCGGCGCATTCGGGATCGCGCGCGCGGATGGCGGCGATGATCTGGCGATGGTGGTCCACGCTGCGCAGCATGTCGTCGCGGCCGTAGAAGTAGAACGAGCCGATGATGATCGGCATGTCCAGCAGGTTCTCGACCAGGGACCGCACCCGCGCCGATTGCGCGGCTTCGAGCAGGGCGTGGTGGAACAGGTTGTTGTAGTGCTGGACTTGGGCGACGTGGTCGGGCGCGCCGGAGTTGACGGCGTCGAGCATGCAGTGGTTGATGCGTTCCAGTTCGTCGATCTGTTCGGGCGTGGCACGCTCGGCGGCGGTCTTGGCGGAATAGGGCTCGAGCAGCATGCGCAACTCGAAGGCTTCGTCGATGTCGCGATCCTGCCAGCCCAGCACGACCGCGCCGCGCCGACCTTCGCGGGTGACCAGGCCATCCGCGATCAAGCGTTCGATGGCGTTGCGCACGGGCGTGCGGCTGACGGAGAGCTGCGTGGCGATATGTTCCTCGCGCAGCGGCTCGCCGGGCAGGAACGATCCGGCCATCAGGCGACGGCGCAACTCTCCGTACACGTAATCACTGGCGCTCGACATGACGCGGCTTGCCCTTCTCGGATTTCGAAGCTGGGACTATAACAACGGCGCGCGGGGCCATGGATGCCAAGGCATCGGCCGCCGCGCCCGCGGGTTCTACACGTTTACGCCGTGCTCCGCCAGCCGCGCCAGAAAGCGCGGCCAGACCTCGGGATTGAGCAGCCGCGCCGGCTTGCGTCCGGCGAGCATGTCCATGATCTGCGTGGCCGAACCCTGCGCCACCTTGCGCCGGCCTTCGTGCGTGACGCCGCCCGTGTGAAAGGCGGCGGCCACGTCCGGACGCTGCAAGAGGCCGCTGCGCGGAGGCGGCGGTTCCACCTGCCACACGTCCAGGCCAGCACCCGCAATATGGCCCGATTCCAGCGCCGCAAGCAGGGCGTCTTCATCATGGATGCCGCCGCGCGCGGTGGAGACGAACAGCGCGCCGCGCTTCATCCGGCGCAAGGCGGCGGCATTGACCATCCCCCGCGTGACGGTGTTCAGCGGACAGTGCAGGCTGACAATGTCCGCCTGTTCCAACAGCGCGTCGAACGTGACCGGCGCCGCCCCGCGTTCGGCGATCTGCGCGTCCGTCAGCAGCGGGTCATACGCAATGACCTGCAAGCCGAAGCCCGTCGCAATCCGCGCCACCCTGCGTCCGATCTCGCCGATGCCCACGATGCCGATGACGCGGCCCTCGATCTCGTGGCCCATCAGGGCCTCGCGGCTGACGGCGGTGCCGGCGCGCAGCGCGGCTTCCGATTCGCCCAGCCGTTTGACCAGCGACAGCAGCAGGGCAAATGTCATTTCGGCGACCGATGCGGCATTGGCGCCGGCCTGGTTGACGACGGCCACGCCCGCGCGGGTGCAGGCGGCCACGTCCACCGTGTCGTAGCCTGCGCCGCCCGAAGACACGCACAGCAACTGCGGGCAATGGGCCAGCAGGTCCGCCGACACCTGCCAGCGGGCCGGAACCTCGTCCTTCGCCGCGCTGACGTGGTACGCGTGCGCGCCGGCCAGGCCGGCGGCTGTCACGGCATCGCCGCCGGCCGGCAGCACGCGCAGGTCCAGCGTATCGTCCCGTGCAATGGTCTCGTCGAACACCGGATCGATCCACAGATCCAGACGCGCGACGCGCAACTGGGGCCTGCTGACTGCCGCATCGCTCATGGTCAGACTCCCGTGCAGCCCAATGCGCGCAGACGGGCATCGACCCACGACGTATCCAGCGTGCCGGCGGCAATGTCCGCCAGCATCTTGGTTTCCACGTCGTGCTTGGCCGCTGCGGCCTCAAAAATGGCCTGCGCCTGATCGAACGGCACTGCAAGCAGCCCGTCGTCGTCGCCCAGGATCAGATCGCCCGGGGCGATAGTCATGCCGTCCAGCGCGACCACGCAGTTGATCTCGCCGGGGCCGTCCTTGTACGGGCCGCGGTGCGTGACGCCGGCCGCATAGACGGGAAACGCGCTGCGGCGAATGGTGCCGCAGTCGCGGATGGCGCCGTTGATGATGATGCCCGCGATGCCGCGCGACTCGGCGTAGGTCGTCATGATCTCGCCGATGATCGCGTTGGTCAGGTCGCCGCCGGCATCGACCACGATGACGTCGCCCGGCTGCGCCAGGCTCAGCGCCTTGTGCACCAGCAGGTTGTCGCCGGGACGCGTGCGCACGGTCAGCGCGGGGCCGGCCAGCGGCGTGCCGTCGTGCATGGGCCGCAGGCGCGCGCCGCCGGCCGTCATGCGCGACATGCAGTCGCTGACGTTGGCGACCGGCACCTGGCGGAATTTATCGACCAGTTCCTTGCTGACCGCGCGCTGGCGGGCGTGGATTTCAAAACCTGTCATCACTGCTCCTGATAGCTGTATAGGGTTGAGTCGGGCTCACTGCTTGGGGATGCCGGCTTCCTGCACGACCTTGCCGAAGGCGTCGTGGTCCGCGCGATGGCGGCGTGCCAGATCGTCGGGCGAGCCCTTGAGGACGCTGTAGCCGGCGTCTTCAAGCTTCTTGATCAATTCGGGATTCGACTGCACCTTCTGCAGCGCGCTGTTCAGCGCGGCGACCACGTCGTCCGGCGTCTTGCCCGGCGCCATCAGGCCCCACCAGATCGACTGGTTGATGGTCGGAAAACCGCTTTCCGGAAAGGTCGGCACGTCGGGCAGGGCGGGCGAACGCTCGCTCGCGACGACGCCCAGCGCGCGCACCTTGCCGCCGCGGATCTGCGGAAGCAGCGACGCGACGGAGCCAACATAAATGTCGATGCGGCCGCTGGCCAGATCGGGGAAGGCCTGGCTCCAGCCGCGGTACGGCACATGCATCAGTTCCATGTTTGCCGCCTTGCGCCACAAGTAGCCGGTCAGATCGCCCGTGCCGCCGATGCCGGGAATGCCGAGCGAAACCTGGTTAGGACGCGCCTGCGCGGCCTTGACGACGTCTCCGATGGTCTTGAACGGCGAATCGGGCACCACGACGAAGACGCTGGGCGAAGACGCCACGGGGCCGACCGGCTTGAAGTCCTTGAAGGTGTCGTAGCTGAGCTTGCTGTAGAGCCAGGGGTTCAGCACGACGTTGTCGGTTTGCGCCATGACCAGCGTGTGGCCGTCGGGTTGGGCGCGCGCCGTGGCGTCCAGCGCGAGGTTGCCGCCAGCGCCGGGCTTGTTTTCCACCACGATGTTCCAGCCGGCGTCCTGGCTGATGGCGCTGCCGATCATCCGCGTCAGCGTGTCGGTGCCGCCGCCGGGCGGGAACGGCGAAATCAGCGTGATCGGCGCCTTGCCCAGGTCGGCGGCGTGGGCAGTGGCGCAGCCCAGCACGAGCGTGGCGGCCAGCAGTTGCTTGAACAGTTTCATTGTCTTCCTCGCAAAGTGTTATGCAGATTCAGTCCGCGCTCTGTGGCGCGGTGGGGATGTCAGGATTGGCGGGCCAGCGTGGTCAGCCAGGCAAGGCGCGCCTCGACCGTGTCGGGCGCCGGGGCTTCGCCCTTGGTGCGCGCGGCCTCGATGCCGCGGGTGGACCGGGCAAAGAGCTGTTCGACGCCATCAAGGACCAGCGGCTCCAGGCCAGCTTCATGGATCTGGTCGCGCGCTTCGCGGACCTCGGCCAGCCGGCGCGGCGCATGCAGCACGTGCGAGCGCACGAACGAGTCCATGAATGCCGTCAGCGGCGTGCGGTCGATGTCGGCCAGCACTTCGTAAAGCGACTCGCGCAGACCCATGCGCTCGGCCGCCACCAGGCATTCGACGGCCAGGCTTTCCATGCCCTTGGTCATCACGCTGCGCAAGAGCTTCAGGCGCACGGCGTCGCCCGGCTTGCCTTCGATGATGCGGACCGGCGCGCCGGCGCTTTCGCCCAGCTCGGTCACCACCGCCGCGCCGTCGCCGGCGCACAGCAGCGGGGTTTTTTCCGCCAGCAGGGCGATGGCGCCCATGATGGCCACGTCCATGAAGGGAATGGCGCGTGCGGCAGCGGCAGCCGCCGCTTTCTGCATGTCGGGGGCGCTGGCGGTGGTGAAGTCCGCGTAAACCGCGTCGGCGCGCATGTAGGGAAGCGTCTGGGTGGCAACGTCGGCCGCGTTATAGCCGTAGACGGCGGAGACAACGACGTCCGCTTCCGCGAGCCAGGCGCCCGGTTCGGCATGCAAGACTGCCCCTGCGGCCGTTGCGCGGTCCGCCATGTCGGCGTCCGAACGCAGGTCGCAGATGCCCACGATGCGATGTCCGGCGGCCGTCCAGGCGCGGGCATAGCAATGTCCGACTTCGCCACATCCAATCAGTGCAATTTTCATCTTAAAAACACATTAAAAAAACAATGTGTCTTTATAGATCGGTAATTTCGGCAGTGAAAGGGGGCGTTTACCCTAAGTTTCGCCCTGATTAAGTACACTAAAAAAACAATTAAGACTTGCGTTGCAGCAGGTGATAGCCCAGTGCGGCGCGGGCTTCGCGGATGGTCGCGCCCTGATTGATCCGCTCGCGGATCGCGGCTTCCACGGATTCGATCTTGCGCGCGGTCTCGGCCACTTCACGGGCGCGCTCGCGCGGCACGATCACCACGCCGTTGGCGTCGGCCACCACGATGTCGCGCGCGGCCACGCGTACGGTGCCTACCGCAACGGTGGTGTTCACCGACTCCACCTCGACCCGGTCCTTGCCGGTGCGCATGAAGCGGCCGGCGCTGAAGACCGGATAGCCGTCGCTCAGCGCCTTGCCCACGTCGCGGCACACGCCGTCAATCACGGTGCCGGCGAGGCCGCGCAGGCCGGCGTATTGCGTCATGATGTCGCCCCACACCGTGCAGTCGGTTCGGCCATCGTTGTCGATCACCACGATGTCGCCTTCGGCCACGTCATCGATGAAATCGCCGACGGTGCCAGCGGGCGTCGCGGCGGGAACGTACTTGACCGTGAAGGCGGGGCCGACAACCGGGCGGGCATAGTCGTCCAGCGGCATGATGCCGAGCGCCTGGCCGTGCAGACCCAGTTTGTCCATGGCGTCCGACACGCCCGGCGTATCCAGTCCTTCAAAAAGGGCGACCAGCTCCTGGTCGATTGCTGCAGCTTTCTTGGGGTTCGTCATCGTCGTTCCTTTGGTGAGTGGGCAGTGAGGGTGCGTCGGATCAGTTCGCGTGGATGGCGTCGAATTCCTTGTCGTGCATGACCTCGGCGACCGAGCGGCCCGCGCGCACGGCGGCGACCATCCCATCCTGCCGCTTCGCGATACGCTCGCCCAGGTCCAGTACCGCTTCGATGCGGGCCGCGGGCACGAACACCGCGCCGCAGCGGTCCGCGATGACGTAATCGTCTTCATGCACCGTGACGCCGGCCATCTGCACGGGCTTGCCGGCGTCGATCTGGATCACCCGGTTGCGAGCGCTGATCATGGTCACGCCGCGTCCATAGACGGGATAGCCGATCGATTCGCTGCCTTCAATGTCGCGGCTCAGACCGTCGATGACCGAACCGCGCACGTGCTTGGCGCGCGCCGCATTGGCCAGGATGTCGCCCCAGCAGGAAATGCCCTCGGCGCCGCCGGCGATCACCAGCACGCGGTCGCCGGTCTGCACGGCGTCGATGACGGGCGAGATCAGATGCACGGCCGGCTTGGCGTCCGTTTTGGGACCCAGTTGGATGGTGCTGGCGCGGCCCACGATCTTCGGACAGTCCCACAGCGGCCGCAGGCCGTAGGTGGCGCCGGGCAGTCCCAGAAAATCCAGGGCGTCCGAGACGGTATTGGTATCCAGCGAGGCAAGGCGGTCGAGCGTGGATGCTTGGGACATGGGGAAACCTCCTGAGTGAAGGCTTCATTATCAGAACCGGGTCTTGATAGATAAAATCGTTTTCAAGTATCTCTGTGATACGGTTTCAGGATCAGCGCGGCATCGCGCGACCGGCAACGAGGGCATGGCATGAGCACAATCGACTTCAGGCTGATACGGCAGCTCTGGATGTTTCTGGCGGTGGCCGAGGAACGGCATTTCGGACGGGCGGCGGCGCGCCTGGGCATGTCGCAACCCCCGCTGACCGAGCAGATCAAGGTGCTGGAACAGTCGCTGAAACTCCAGCTTTTCGAACGCTCGCGCCGGGGCACTCAGCTTTCGGCGGCGGGCGCGGCGATCCTGCCCGCGGTGCGCCAGTTCGCCGGTCAGGTCGAACACCTGGAGCGCGTCGTACGCGAGGTCGCGACGGGCCAGTCGGGCGTGCTGCATGTGGGCGCGATCACCTCGGCAATGCTGGACACCGTTCCGCCGCTGCTCAATGAGCTGAAGCGGGCGCACCCGAGCCTGACGGTCTTCGTGCGGGAAATCGACAGTGTCGAAGCAGTGCCGGCGCTGCTGTCGGGGGAACTGGACATGGCATTCGTGCGCATCGACGGCGATGTCGGCGACGACATCTCGACGCTGTCGTTGACCGAGGACCGGCTGGCGGTGGCGTTGCCCAAGGACCATAAGCTGGCGGCGCTGCCCCGCGTGCGCCTTCAGTCGTTGGCGGCGGAGCAGCTTGTGATGTCGTCCCGGCAGGTCAGCCCCGTGTATTTCGACATGCTCACCGCGATCTGCCGCTCTCACGGCTTCACGCCCCGCGTGCTGCACGAGGTGCGGTCGGTGGCCTCGCAGGTCGCCTATGTGGGATGCGGCCAGGGCGTGGCGCTGGTGCCGGCGTCGATGAAGAAGCTGGCGCCCGCCAACGTCGTCATCCGGCCATTGAAGGAAAAGGTCATGGTGGTCACTGCCGCGCTGGCGTGGAATGCCGCGCGCTTTCACCCGCTGGTCGAGGTGGCCGTGCAATGGCTTGAAAAGACGTATCGAAAGCGGCGTCCGGAAGAGTGATGCCAGGCAGCGCGGCAAGCGCGGCCTGGCATCAGACGCCTACTTTTTCGCGGCGGCCTCCTGCTGGAATGCGCGTGTCTGCCGGGCCAGGCTGGCCCTCCATTCCTCGCCCGGCTGAAAGGCCAGCACGGCTGCGTCGCGCCCGGATGCGGCCAGGAAGGCAGGGTCTTTGAGCGTGTCCTGAAGCGCCTGTTCCAGCTTGTCGCGGATGGCGTCCGGCAAGGTCGCCGGGCCGCCCATGCCGCGCTCGGACGAATAGCGCAGCGTCACCCCGGATTCCGCCGCGGTGGGGATGGCGTTGTGGCGCTTGTCGCTGGCGATGGCGATAGCCTCGAAGGGGCCTTTCGGGTCGGCCAGTTCCGGCACCTCGCTCACGGTGATCAAGCCGTAGTCGATGTGATCGCCCAGAATCCCCAGACGGATGTCGCCGCCGCCCTTGAACGGCACGCTGGTGCCGCGCACGTTCTGGCTGCGCTCCATGTCCATCAGAGCCAGATGTCCGGTCGTGCCGTCGCCGCTGTGGCCGAACGACAGGGATTCGGGCGACTGCTTCAGCTTTGCCACGAGCGCCGGCAGGTCATCCGGCGCGCTGGATCCGCGTCGCTTGATGAAGAGCAGCGGGTCGTCGACCAGCCGGGCGATGAGCCGGATGTCTTCGGGCTTGTACTTCGCGCCCTTGCTGACGGGCAGGTACACGAAGCCGGGCGCGTTGATCATGCCCAGCGTGTAACCGTCCGGCCTGGCGGCGGCAACGTAGCGCACCGCGATTTCTCCGCCCGCGCCCGGCTTGTTGATGACGATGATCCGGGCCTTGCCGCCCAGGCGCTTTTCCATATGCTGGGCCACCAGCCGCGCCATGACGTCCGTCCCGCCGCCAGGCGCGAATCCCACCACCAGTTCGATCGGACGATCGTCGGGCCACGCGGCATGCGCCACGCTGGCCGCCAGGGCCAGCGCCCCGGCCACGAGAATCCGCTGAAATGCATTTGCCTTCATGCCTGTCTCCTTGAATGGCTGTCGTGCGCCCGTGCGCGTCAATTGACCTGGATGCCTGCGGATTGGATGAGCTGGCGGTAGCGGTCCAGTTCCTCTGCCCAGAAAGCCGTGAACGCCGCTGGCGTGCTTTGCCGCAATTCAGCCCCCATGGCGATGAGCCGTTGCGAATAGGCGGGGTCGGACATGACGCCATTCAGCGCGTGGCTCAGTTTGTCAACGACGGGCGCGGGTGTGCCGGCCGGCGCCGCCAGGCCGAACCACGTGGTCAGTTGCATGCCCGCCATGCCCAGTTCCTCGAACGTCGGCACGTCGGGAATGGCCTTGAGCCGGGCGTCTGAGGCAACCGCCAACGCGCGTACGCGCTGGCTTTGGATGTGCCCGATCGCGCCGTTGTCGAACATGTAGTCCAGCCGTCCTCCCATCAGGTCGGTCAAGGCAGGGTTGTTGCCCTTGTACGGCACATGCGTGACTTCGATCTTGTTGATCGCGCGAAAGAGTTCGCCGGACAGATGCCCCGAGTTGCCAGTGCCGCCGGACCCATAGGTCAGTTTGCCGGGTTGCTTGCGCGCTGCCGCCACGATGTCGGCCGGACGTTTGAACGGCGAGTTTTCGGGGACGATGAGCACGCTGGGCACCAGCGCGACTTCACCGATCGGCGTGAAGTCCTTGATCGGGTCGAAATGCACCTTGGCATACAGATTGGGCGCCGAGACGTTGGCCGAACTGCTGGCCAGCTGCAGGGTGTAGCCGTCCGGCGCGGACCGGACGAACTGGGTGGTTGCGATGGTGCCGGAAGCGCCCGCCACGTTTTCGACCACGACCGTCGCATTCAGGCGCTTGCCCAAGGCATCGCCCAGCGATCGACCGATGGTGTCCGCCGAGCCGCCCGCGGGCCACGGCACGATAAGGCGTATCGGCTTGTCCGGATACGGCGCGGCCGCCATGACGGCCGCGCTGAACGCGGATGCCAGGGCGCCGCACGCCCAACGCTTGATGGGAAAGCGCATGTTTGTCTCCTTGTTGATCCCTCCCTCTTGCTCAATGGCGTGTTGGGGAGGTGTGAAAAGGCGCCGCGATCAATCTGTACGAGCCTTGGCGGCCTCCTTGGGAAGATGCGCGAGGACGAGGGACAGCAACAGGTCCTGCGAATGGCTGAAAAAGTGATCCGCGCCGGGGATGACGATGATGGGGTGGGAAGTGGGGCGGGCCCATGCCAGCAGGGGCGGCAGGGGCGCCTGCGTGTCCGATTCGCCATGGATCAGCACCACGCTGGCGGGCAAAGGCGGCGTGTCGTAAACCCGGTCGCCCTCGACGGCGCCAACCGGCAGCCCGGCCAGGATGGCGGCGGCTGGCGCGGCGTCCTGGTCCGTCAGCGCGCGAATCGCGTGAGCCAGGGCGTAAGCGCCGAAGGAAAAGCCAATGAGCGCCAGTGGCGTATCGGGGGACTCGGCACGCACGGCATGCACGACGGCAAGAATGTCTTCGGATTCGCCCAAGCCGTGGTCGTACACGCCGGTGCTGGCGCCCACCCCCCGAAAGCTGGGCCGTATCGCAAGCCATCCTGCATCCCGCACGCCGTGCGCCAGTCTGTGCGGAATCTTGTGGCGCGGCGTGCCGCCCAACAGCGGTTGCGGATGCGTAATGATGGCCACCCCAACGCGCGGCGTGGCGGGGCGGTCAATCAGCAATTCCAGCGGACCGGCCGGACCGGCGATGAGCCGTGTTTCCGTCCTTGCGCTGGCGGGGAATTCGGTATCAATCAGGTGGGACATGTCGGCCAGATAGCGCTGTCAGTTGTCCCAGCTTAATCCGTTATGAAAATGGCGAATAAATAGAATTTCGTGATGGAATTCATCACGGCGGGAGATGGCGCGGCCGGTGCGCGGACTACTTGGCCAACCAGCGGGCTGACGGCCAGCGTGCATTGCGGACCGCATCGCGGGCGCATTGGATCAATTCGTTCATGACGCAATGCACGGAGTTGGCGATCGGGCGAGTCGCGGGTTGCGCCAGCACGATGCGCCGCACCAGCAGCGGATCCACAACCGGGGCAGCGGCCAGGATCGCGCGATCCACGTCGTCGGCCACGGCGATCGAGGGAAGGATGGTGTAGCCGTGGCCGTCCAGCACCAGGCGCTTCTGCACGCTCATCGCATTGGTCTCGGCCACGATGTGCAGCTCGGTCTCTTGCGTGCGCGCGGCCTGCTCGACGAGCGAGCGCAGGCCATGCGGCGCGCCCGGCAGCACGAGCGGCCGGCCGATGATGTCGGCCATGCGGACCGGCGTGCGGGTGTCGAGCCCGCTGTCCGGCGGGCCCACGAACCACAGGCTTTCTTCCAGCATGGTGCGGAACTTCAGCGCGGGATTCGGCTTGGACTCATACAGCAGCGCGATGTCCACGTCCCCGGTTTCGAGCCAGGATTGCAGATGCCCGGCATACCCCGCCGTCAGCCGCAACCGGATGCCGGGATAGTGGGCCGCCACGGCGGACAGCAGCGCGCTGGACAGCATGTCGGCGGTGCTGGGCAGCAGGCCCACCGTGACGATGCCGCCCACCGTGCCGCTGGACGGCCGGATCTCGGCGCGGGCGCGGTCCAGTTCGTTCAGGGCTCGGCGGGCGTAATCCTCGAGCGTCTTGCCGGCGTCGGTCAGTTCCATCCCGAGGCGGCCGCGCGTGAAGAGCGGCGTGCCGATATCGTCCTCCAGCAGCTTCAATTGCCGTGAGACCGCCGGCTGCACGATGTTCAGCAGGCGAGCCGCGCTGGTCACGCTGCCCGTCTCGGCCACGGTCACGAACGCCTTCAGTTGCTTCAAGTCCATCTGCGGGCTCCCGGGGTATGCGCAAGGGTGATGAATTCCATCAAGAAATTCTATTTAGTTGGCGATTCTATAGCGATATAAGATGCCTCGCAGCACTCAGCCACCGGGAAATCGACCATGACTACACCCACCACCGAGGCGCCTGCCTGGCAGCAAGCCGCGTTCGACGCGCTCAAAGCCGGCGGCATCCGCCAGATCGCCTACGTGCCGGACGCCGGCCATTCTTATGCCATCCGGCAAGCGCAACTTGATCCCGACATCACCGATGTGGTCCTGACCACCGAAGAAGAGGGCGTCGCCGTCGTCAGCGGCGCGTGGCTGGGCGGCCAGCGCGCCGCCTTGCTGATGCAAAGCAGCGGCGTGGGCAATTGCGTGAACATGTTCTCGCTGCTGCGCAGCTGCAATTTTCCCTTTCTCACGCTGGTGACGATGCGGGGCGAGTACGCGGAATTCAATCCGTGGCAGGGGCCAATGGGCAAGACCACCCAGCAGGCGCTCGAACTGATGGGCATCACCGTGCTGCGGGCGTCGAACCCCGGCGAGGTCGGAGAGATCGTCAGTGCCGCTGCCGACTCCGCATTTCTGGCCGGCGAGCAGGTTGCCGTCCTGCTGTCGCAAACTTTGATTGGACGTAAGAAGTGGGAGCGCAACTGATGTCGACCACCTTGAATGCTTCGGGCGCCGTGGACCGCCGCGCCTTCGTGTCGCAACTGATCGCGGCTTCGCCCGACGCGCTGATCGTGTCGGGCCTGGGCTCGCCGTCCTATGACGTTTTCGCCGCGGGCGACCGGGACCAGAATTTCTATCTATGGGGCGCCATGGGCGGCGCCGTGGCGTTGGGCCTGGGCCTGGCCCTTGCGCAGCCGGAGCGGCCGGTCCTTGTCATCACGGGTGACGGCGAACAGTTGATGGGTGTGGGCACGCTGGGAACCGTCGGCGCCAAGCAGCCCAAAAACCTGACCATCGTCGTGCTGGACAACGGCCATTTCGGCGAGACCGGCATGCAGCGCAGCCATACCAGCCTGGGAACGGACCTGGTGGCCGTGGCGCAGGGGTTCGGCATCAAGGACGCGTTTGCCGTCAGGGAAACGGACAGGGCGGGCGAGGTCGCCGAGCGCGTGATGGCGCGGCGTGGCGTCGCCTTTGCCCAGGTGTTCATCAATCCGGACGAACCGCCGCGCGCGCTGCCGCCGCGCGACGGTGTGTACGTCAAGAACCGATTCCGGGCCGCCCTGGGATTTTCGACGTTCTGAGCAGAGGCAGCCCCTTGCGCTGCCACGCTGCATTCAGTCCAGGAGGCTGTGATGAAGACTTACTCAATGCGGATTGCGGGTGCGCCGGCCCCTGCCATCTCGGGCGAATGGTTCGAGACGCAGAACCCCTACACCGGCGAGGCCTGGGCGCGGGTTGCGCGCGGGGCCGCGGAAGACGTCGATGTGGCGGTGCAGGCCGCCCATTTCGCTTTTTCGGAGGGGCCGTGGGCAGAACTGACCGCCACCGAGCGCGGCAGGTTGCTGTATCGGCTGGCCGATCTCATCGAACGCGATGCGCGCAAGCTCGCGGAGACGGAAGTCCGGGACAACGGCAAGCTGTTCGCCGAGATGCTGGGACAGCTGACGTACCTGCCGCAATGGTTCCGCTATTACGGCGGGCTGGCAGACAAGATCCACGGGTCGACGCTGCCCTTGGACAAGAAAGGGTATTTCACCTACACGCGACTTGAACCGCTGGGTGTGGTGGCGGCGATCACGCCGTGGAATTCGCCCTTGCTGCTGCTGGGCTGGAAGATCGCGCCGGCGCTGGCGGCGGGCTGCACGGTGGTCGTGAAACCGTCGGAGTTCACCTCCGCATCGACGCTGGAGTTCGCGGAACTGTTCGACGAGGCTGGCTTTCCACCCGGCGTGATGAACGTGGTGACGGGCTACGGGCACGAGGTGGGGGCCGCGCTGGTCCAGCATCCGCTTGTGCAGAAGGTCACCTTTACCGGGTCGGACCAGACCGGCCGCCTGATCAACGAGCAGGCCGCGCGGCTGCTCAAACACACCTCGCTGGAATTGGGCGGCAAGTCGCCCAACATCGTGTTCGAGGACGCGGACCTGGAACAGGCCGTGTTCGGCGCAATTTCGGGCATCTTCGCGGCAAGCGGGCAGACCTGCATTGCCGGCTCGCGCCTGTTGCTTCAGGACAGCATCTACGATCGCTTTGTCGAAAAGCTGCTGGCGCTGGCGGGCGCCGCTCGCATGGGGGATCCGATGGATCCGGCCACGCAGGTCGGGCCGGTCACGACGCCGCCCCAATACCAGAAGGTGCTGGATTACATAGGCATCGCGCGGGACGAGGGGGCAACCCTGCTGCTGGGCGGCAAGGCCGCGCAACGGCCGGAATGCGGCAAGGGGTGGTTCGTGGAACCGACCATCTTCGGCGACGTGCGCAACGACATGCGCATCGCCCAGGAAGAAGTGTTCGGACCGGTGCTGTCCATCATCCGCTTCAAGGACGAAGCCGAGGCGCTGCGGATCGCCAATGACGTCCGTTTCGGTCTGGCCGCCGCCGTGTGGACGCAGGACATCGCCCGTGCGATCCGGATGTCGGAGCGGTTGAAGGCCGGTACGGTATGGGTGAATACCTACCGTGCGGTCAGCTTCATGGCGCCCTTTGGCGGCTACAAGGATTCGGGGTTGGGGCGCGAGAACGGCATGGACGCCGTCAAGGAGTTTCTGCAGGTCAAGAGCGTCTGGCTCAACAGCGGGGCGACCGCCAGCAATCCGTTCGTGCTGCGTTGAGCCGGCATGGGCGGCCACGGGCCGCGCCTCGCTTGCGCTGTTTCCCGACCCTGCCGCCTGCTACGTACCAGCCACGCGCGTCGCTTGCGCATCCGATTGGAAGATCTTGCCGAAATCGCACTGTTCCTGTGCCAGCGCCGCGATGGCGGAAATCAGGCTGCTGGGGCGGTCGCCGCGAAAGACCGCCGCATAGGCCGCAGGCGGCAAGGCGGGCGTCACCGTCAGGATCTCGAGCGCGCCCGACTCAACCATGGGCGCCAGAAAGGTCTTGGGCAGGTAGCTGATGCCCATGCCTGAGATCGCCAGACCGATCAACGCCACCAGACTGTTGCTCAGCACGGTCTGCTCGGGCTGCACCCCCACCGAGCGAAACCAGCGGTTGTAGAGCTGGCCGGTGCCGGAGCGTTCGTCCTGCGTCAGCAGCCGGTGCTTGACGAGATCATCCACCTTGAGCCGCCGCCGAGGCGCCAGCCCCGGCTTGCACATCCACGAATTGACGACCTGACCGACCCGCCGCGAGACGAGGCGCTGGTCGTCGAACACGTCCGGCACGATCATCAGGTCCACCTCGTCGGCCAGCAGCTTGTCGCGCAGGATGGCGCTGGTATCGACATGGGGCTCGATGATGACCCGGGGGTAGCGCGCCTGGATGGCGCTTACCAGTCTTGGCAACCAGGTCATGGCCGTCAGTTCCGTGATGCCGATGCGCACATGGCGCTCCATGACGTCCGGCCGTTGGAACTGCTCGATGGCTGCATCGCGCTGTTCCAGCAGCCGTTTGGCCAGCAGGAACATCTCTTCGCCTTTCTCCGTCAGCCGGGCCGTGCGCAACGTGCGGTCGAAAAGCGGCGTGTCGAAGAGCGCCTCCAGTTCCTGCACGCGCTTGGATACCGCGGACTGCGTGGTGTGCAGCCGGTTGGCCGCCGGTGCAAACCCGCCGAGCTGAACGACCCAATACACGGCTTCGAGCTGCTTGAACGTGATCAACGGCGCCTCCTTTGTGGCCGGAAAACATCTAATTGAGGAATCTGATCGGATTCCAATTTATCGCTTTTTTTGATTTAACGCCGCGATCAGAATTTGTGCCTGAGGATTCGAACGCATTGGAGGCGTGCATATGTTTCTCACGGAAGAAGAGTCGGTCATGCTGGCGGGCGGCAAGGGGCCTGCCGTGCAAAAGGCCATGGAAATCCTGGTGGCCCTGGGTGAGAGTTTTGGCGCCAAACGCCTGCTGCAGGTCAGCAATGTCCACATGGCCGGTTCGTCGGTCCTCGTCGCGGAAGAGGCCGGCACGCGCTTTGTCGAAGACATCAAGCGGCAGGGCGGCACGTTGGTCACCCGGGTGACCACGAACCCGACGGCGGTCGATCCGGTGCAGTGGCGCGAGATCGGCATTCCGGAGTCGGACAGCGCGCTGCAAACCCGCCTGACGGACGCCTATGCCGGCATGGGCGCCAACACCTGCAATACCTGTATTCCCTACCTGGTGGGCAACAGTCCGCGATTCGGCGAGCACATGGCGTGGGGCGAGTCGTCTGCGGTGGTGTACGCCAACTCGGTGTGCGGCGCCCGCACCAATCGCGAAGGAGGCCCCAGCGGCTTGGCCACCGCGCTGACGGGACGCACGCCGGAGTACGGGTTTCACCTGACGGAGAACCGCTACGGAAAACTGCTGGTCAAGGTCGAGACCTCGCTCGACGACATGACCGACTACGGCACGCTGGGCTACTTTGCCGGCCGCATCGCCGGGCAGGACACGCCGGTGTTCACGGGCATTCCCTCCGATCCCACGCTGGAGCAGTTGAAAGCGCTGAGCGCCGCGCTGGCGGCTTCGGGCGCGGTGAGCATGTTCCATGCTGTCGGCGTCACGCCCGAAGCGCCCACGCTTGAGGCTGCATTCGGTGGCGACGAGCCCGAAAAGGTGCTGGTGTTTGACGACGCCGAGAAGAAAAAGGCCGAGGCTGCGCTGAACAAGGAGCAATCGGATCACGTGGACTGGATCCTCGTGGGCTGTCCGAATGCGTCGGTGCAGGAGATCCGCGAGGTGGCCGAGGCGCTGGAGGGCAAACGGGTGCATCCGGACGTCGCGCTGTGGGTCACCACGGCCGGCGCCATGTACGCCATGGCCGATCGCATGGGATACATCCAGACGATCAAGGACGCCGGCGGGACGGTCGTGCGCGAAACGTGCCCGTTCCTGGCCCGCAGCCGCGTGATCGCGCCAGCCAAGGGCTATCGCACGCTGACCACCAACTCCGCCAAGATGGCGTTCTACGCGCCCGGCCAGTTCGGCCTGCCCACGCATTACGGCAATCTCAATCGCGTCATGCAGGCCGCCGTCAGCGGCGTCTGGAGGTAAGCGCCATGATCCAAGCCAAACGCGTCCTGACGGGGCGCAAGATCGTCAAGGGCAAGACCAGCGGACAGGCCGTGGTGACGGGAGAGGCGATCAGCTTCAACGGCGGCGTCGACAACATGACGGGTATCGTCACCGAACCCGGACACGAGCTGGAAGGCGTGAACATCGCCGGCAAGGTGCTGGTCTTTCTGACCGGCAAGGGATCGACCGGCGGCTCTTACAAGATCTACGACATGGTCTCGCGCGGCACGGCGCCGCTGGCGTTCGTGCAGGTGACGCCGGAACCGATCACGACGATCGGCGCGATCATCGGCGCCATCCCCGTCGTGGCCGGGCTGGACGAAGACCCGACCAAGGCCATCGCCACGGGCGACTGGCTGGACGTGGATGCCGACGCAGGCACCGTTGTCGTTACACCGCAATAGCAGTTCGCTCGCGGCGCCAGCCGCTCCCTTCACCGGCCTTCGGGTAGTTGCGCGTACGACGCGACGCCCGGATAGGCCGCGCACGTATCAATCAAGGAGACAACCATGACTTCACGCGCAATCATCGCCCTTGCCTTGGGCGCTTGTCTTGGCGCGGGCGCCCCGGCCGCGCACGCCGCTCAGCCCGACGCGGGCGCCGACTGGCCCACCCGCAAGGCCATCACGATGATCGTTCCCTTTGCGGCCGGCGGCAGCACGGATGCGACCGCGCGGCTCCTCGCCGAGAATCTGTCCCGGCAACTCAAGCAACAGGTGGTCGTGGAGAACCGGGCGGGGGCGGGGAGCAACCTGGGATCGAGCGTGGCGGCGCGCGCAACGCCTGACGGCTACACACTGCTGCTGGCCACCAGCACGATCGCCACCAATGTGTCGCTGTACAAGAACATGGGTTTCGACCTGCGCCGTGACCTGATTCCCGTCTCGCAGATCGCGTCGATTCCGAATGTCCTGACTGTGAACAACAACGTGCCGGCCAAGTCGCTCACGGAGTTCATCGCGCTCGTACAGAAGAAGGACGCCCCGGTGAACTACGGTTCCGCGGGCAACGGGTCGGCCTCGCATCTGTCCGGCGCGCTATTCAACGCGATGGCCAAGGGCGACATGGTCCATGTGGCGTACAAGGGCGGGGCGCCGGCGAACGTGGATCTGATGGGCGGCCAGGTGCAGGCCGTGTTTTCGCCGCTGGTGGAAGTGCTGTCTTACCTGGAAAGCGGCAAGCTGCGCGCATTGGGCGTGACCACCCCGGAGCGTTCGCCGCGTCTGCCCGATGTGCCGGCCGTGGGCGAATCGCTGCCCGGGTTCGATGTGTCGCTGTGGAACGGTGTGTTCGTGCCTGCCGGCACGCCGCCCGCCGTCGTGGATAAGCTCGCTCAGGCCTTGAAGTCGGTGACGCAAGACCCAGCCTTCCGCAAGGTGCTGCTGGATCAGGGTTCCGCGCCCACGAGCCAATCGCCGGCGCAGTTCAAGGCTTTCCTGGACCAGGAAATCGACAAGTGGGCCAAGCTGGTCAAGCTGTCCGGGGCGACGGTGGACTGACGCCGGGCGCCGCCTCTGCGCAATTCCGCTGCTGCCGGCGCGCGCACGTCACAACCTGCAATATCTCGCCCGCGCCACGGCGTTATTGTCTGGGAGATATGTGACGCGCCCGCCCGGTCGGCTGGAATACCAGAAAGAGGCACTCCATGACTTACTCGAGCTATCACAAGAAGGACATCTTCGGCCGCCCCTTGCATGCCGAAACCCAGATGATGTCCTACGGCTACGATCCCTATCTGTCCGAGGGGGCGGTCAAGCCGCCGGTGTTTCTGACGTCCACGTTCGCGTTCCGCACGGCCGAGGACGGCGCCGCGTTCTTTGATCTGGTGTCCGGCCGCAAGCCCTTGCCGCAGGGCGAGACGGCGGGGCTGGTGTACAGCCGGTTCAACCATCCAAACCTGGAGATCGTGGAAGACCGGCTGTCGCTGCTTGACGGCTCTCAGGACGCCGCCGTGACTTCAAGTGGCATGTCCGCGATCAGCGCGGTGCTGATGGCGTTTCTGCGCCCCGGCGAGCAGCTGGTGCAATCGGTGCCCCTCTATGGCGGCACCGAAACGCTGATCGGCAAGATCTTTCCGGAGTGGGGCGTGGGTTCGCATCCCGTGGCGGACGGGCTCTCGCCGCGCAGCATGCGCGCGGCGCTTGAAGCGGCGGCGGCCAAGGGGCCGGTCAAGCTCTTTTATGTCGAGACGCCCGCCAATCCGACCAACGCGCTGTTCGATTTCGAAGCCATGAAGAACGAGCTGGATGCGTTCGAGACGCGCCACGGCTACCGGCCGATCTCGGTGTGCGACAACACGTTGCTCGGCCCGATCTTCCAGAAGCCGGCGGAGCACGGGGTGGACCTGTCCGTGTACTCGCTGACCAAGTACGTCGGCGGACACAGCGATCTGGTGGCGGGGGCGGTCACCGGCAGCAAGGAACTCATCAAGAAGGTGCGCGCCATCCGCAGCGCGTTCGGGTCGCAACTGGATCCGCATTCGTGCTGGATGATCACGCGGTCGATGGAAACGGTGGTCCTGCGCATGAAGCAGGCGGCGCGCACGGCCACCCGGGTTGCCGAATGGCTGGCGGGCAATCCGCACGAAAAGGTGCAGGTGTTCCACCCGGAACTGATCGCGGATCGCGCCTACCAAGAGGTGTACAAGCGCCAATGCACCGGACCCGGTTCGACGTTTGCCTTCGTGCTGGACGGGGGCCGCGAGCGCGCGTTCCGATTCATCAATGCGCTGCATCTGTTCCGTTCGGCCGTCAGCCTGGGCGGCACCGAGACGCTGGTGTGTCATCCGGCGTCGACCACGCATTCCGGGGTGCCCGCGGAAGAGCGCGATGCCGCGGGCGTATCCGAAGGCCTGATCCGGGTGTCGATCGGCCTGGAGCACGAGGAAGACCTGATCGCGGACATGGACCACGCGTTCCGCAATGGGTGACGTCAGCCGGGTTGCACCGCCCTGCGGGCGCGGTTCAGCAGCACGAAGGCGGCGGTGCCCAGCAGCATGATCGTGGCGGTGGCGATCACCGCCGCGTAGCCCGTCTCGAAGGCGCCGCGGGCCATCTCGGTCAGCGTGGCCGCCAGGTCCGCGGGCAGGCTTTCGGCGACGACGAGCGCCTCGTCCAGGCTGTCGCGCGCCGCGCCGGTGGCCGCCACGCCCGCTGGCACGGATAGCGACTGCGCGTACACGCCCGACAGAATCGAGCCCATCAGCGTCACGCCCAGCGCGCCGCCCAGTTCATACGAAACTTCCTCGATCGACGCCGCCATGCCGGCGCGCTCCGGCGTGGCGCTTTGCATGATGGTGCTGGAGGCGGCGGTCATGGTTGCGCCGATACCCAGGCCCAGCACGCACAGGCTGATCATCTGCGGGATGACCGCCGCATCGTAGGTCAGCAGGTAGCCGGCCATGCCCGCACCCGACACCAGCAGCGACAGGAAAAGCATGCGCCGGCTGCCCACGCGTCCGAGCAGAAGGCCCGCGAGCGGCCCGGCGACAAAGGCGGCCAGCGGCAGAGGCAGGATGAAGAGGGCGGACTGTATCGGCGACATGCCCAGCACCAGTTGCAGCCGCTGGCTGAACACCAGTTCCATGCCCAGCAGCGCGGCCGCGGCAAACAGCGCGGCGGCGACGGCCGAACTGAAGGAGGCGTTTCGGAAGATGGCGAAGTCGATCAGCGGATAGGGCCGACGCCGCTGGCGGCGCACAAAGAGGGCGAGCATGGCCGCGCCCGCCGCGCAGGCCACCATCGCGTGCAGCCAGGACGGCGACGCGCGGCCCAGTTCCTTGAGCGCATAGGCGCACAGGATCATGCCCGCCATCACCTGCAGCGAGCCAGTCAGATCCCACGGACGCGACGCGTCAGGCCGGCTGGCCGCGATGAAGCGCCAGGCCAGCGGCAGGGCCAGCAGCACGATGGGAACGTTGATGAGAAACACCGAGCCCCACCAGAAATGCTCCAGCAGCAGGCCGCCCACGACGGGGCCGAGCGCCGCGCCGCCCGATGCGACCGACGCCCAGACGCCGATGGCCACGGCGCGCTCACGCTCGTCGGCAAATGCCAGGCGCAGGATGGACAGCGTGGCGGGCATCATCATCGCTGCGCCCACGCCGAGCAGCGCACGGGCCGCGATCAGGACGACCGCACCGGGCGAGTAGGCGGCGGCCAGCGACGCCGCGCCGAACACGGCCAGCCCCATCATGAAAAGGCGCTTATGGCCCAGCCGGTCGCCCAGCGTGCCCATGCCCAGCAGCAGGCCGGACACGACCAGCGCGTACACGTTCACGATCCACAGCTTGGCGGACGCCGTGACGCCCAGTTCGTGGGTAAGCCGCGGCAAGGCGGTGTAAAGGACCGTCATGTCGACGACGATCAGCAGCAAGGCGCTGGACACGATGGCCAGCACGAGCCAGCGGCCGGGGGTGGCCGCGGCAACAGCGTTCGAATGAGTCCGCTGCATGGTTCTACTCCTTTTGAAGACCGTAATTCCGGGCGCGGCGTACGCGTTCGGGATCACGGGCTGGCATTATCCATCTATATATCCGCCATAAAAAGTTTGATTGCATCTATAAAATAGATGGGTTGAAAGGAGCACACCATGCAATGGACCTTGGACCAACTACGGCAATTCGTGGCGGCGGCAGAGGCTGGGTCGTTCTCGGCGGCGGGGCGCCGCATCGGCCGCGCCCAGTCGGCGGTCAGCACGGCGGTGGGACTGCTGGAGGCGGATCTGGGCGTGGAGCTCTTTGACCGGTCGCGCCGCAACGCCGTGCTGACGGCGGCCGGGGAGGTAATGCTGCGGGAAGCGAAAGAGTTGCTGCGCCAGGCCGGCGGGCTGTCGCAGCGTGCGCTGGCGTTTGCCGGTGGCCAGGAGGCGCGCCTGTCGATTGCGCTCGACGAGGCCTTGCCGTATCTGGTGCTGGGCGCGCTGGCGCTGGAATTGGCCGAGCGCTTCCCGGCGCTTGAGCTGACCCAATTGAACGGCACCGCGACCGAGGTCGCCGATTACGTGCGGCAGGGCCGGGCCAGTATCGCCTTCCACTTCGACCGGGGCGACCCTGGCAGCGACTTTGCGCATCGTTCGCTGGGCAACGTGGCGCAAGGGATCTTCGTGGCGTCGGGCCATCCGCTGGCTGCGCTGCCGCAGGTAGCGCGCGAGGACCTGGCGCGTCACCGCCAGCTCGTCATGCAGATGGAGGGTGTGGAGGACATGGTGCTCAGTCCCACGGTGTGGCGTACCGACAGCTTCTACAGCATCGCGGGCATGGTGGCCGACGGGCTGGGCTTTGCGATCCTCCCGCTGAACATCGCGCAATACGAGAGCTTCAGCACCACGCTGACGCCGGTGCCGTGCGCGGAACTGGCGTTGCCGATGCTGTCCGTGCGCACGTTGTGGCTGCAAGGGGCCGTGTTGAACGAGACGGAGCGCTGGTTGCAGCAGCGCATGGAGCAACTGCTGCGGGCGGGATAGCGGCGCGGGGTTGAAAACTGCGTCAGACTGGCCGCGCCTCAGCTCAGCAGCGCGGCAACCAGATCGCTGCCTGTCTGCCGGTCGCCGCTGAAATCCAGCGCGGTCAGCACGTGTTCCAGGTGTTCGTCCATCAATGCGCAGGCGCGATCGGCCTCGCCGATGCGCGCCGCCTCGATGAAGGCGTGGTGCTCGCGTGACGAGCAATTGGCGTCGTGGGAGCTTTGGTACAGCACGGTGATCACCGCGCTGCGGGCGGACAGCTCGCGCAGCATGCCTGTCAGCACGGAATTGCCCACGGTTTCGGCAAGCAGGATGTGGAACTGGCTGAGCAACCGGTTACGCGCCTGCACGTCGCCGCTTTCCAGGGCCTGTCGTTCCTCGGCCAGATGCGCATCGATGCGGCGGAAGTCGGCGGTCTTGGCGCAGGTCACGAATTCACGGGCCAACGCCGCTTCCAGGATGCGGCGCACGGCATAGACCTCGCGCGCCTCGTTCGCATCGGGCTTGCTGACGAAGGCGCCCTTGTCCGGAATGATGTTGATGAGCTTGTCCTTGGACAGCATCAGGAGCGCGGCACGGATCTTGGTGCGGCTGACCTTGTAAACCCGGGCCAGGGCTTCTTCGCGCAGCCGGGTGCCGGGCGGAAGCTTGTGCGCCACGATGGCGGCGGATACTTCCTTGGCGATGTCGTCGGCGCTGGGGTCTGGCTGGACGTCCTGGATCATGAGGCGCGGCAGGGTCTGCCGGTTGCGGGAAACCGTCGGGCAGCCAGTCTAACAAAAGGCGGCCGGGGCGGGAGACATTTCTTGCATACAAATTCTGTCTGCACGCGGTGTGCGGGCCCGAGCGGCCGCGCCTTGCCTGCCGCCCCTTGTTCTCCCGGCGCTTGTCCCGCTATTTGGCCATCAGCCCCAGGTTTTCAATCAGCGCCTTTTCCTTGACGAAGGTAGCCTGCGCCCACGCCTTGTAGTCCTCGCTGCTGCGGTAGGCGGGTTCCTGATTGAGCTGTTTCATGACGTCCATGCTGGCCTGGTCGAACAGCGCCTTCTTGAACGCGTCATGCAGGATCTTCACGACCGCCGGGTCCATGCCCTTGGGTCCCGCCAGGCCGTACGGTGACGTGGAGACGACCTTGTAGCCCAGCTCTTGCGCGGTCGGCACATCGGGCCAGCGCGTGGTGCGCTTTTCGCCAAAGGTGACCAGCAGCCGCATCTTGCCGGAATCGACGAACTGGTCCCAGCCGGTGGCGTCGCTCTGCGCCATGACGTGGCCGCCCAGCAGCGCCTGCTGCATGTCGGCGTTGCCCTTGAACGGCACGTGGTTGAGCTTGACGTTGGCGTTGATGGCGATCTCTTCGATGATCAGGTGCGGCGACGAGCCGATGCCGGTCGAGCCGTAATCGATCTTGCCGGGCGCCTTGCGCGCCGCCTCGATGTATTCGTTGAAGGTCTTGTACGGCGAATCCGAGCGCACCGTGAAGCCGAAGGTGTAGCCCGACAGGCCCAGGATGAAGGTGAAATCGTTGATCGGGTCCCAGCTGCTTTTCTGCATGTAGGGCATGCGCAGCATCGCCAGCGTGTACAGGGCGATGGTGTAGCCGTCCGGTTTGGCAGTCTTGGCCATGGTCGCGGTGCCTAGCGTGCCGCCGGCGCCCGGACGGTTTTCCACGATGACGGGCTGGCCCAGGTGTTTGGAGGCGTCCTGCGCCACGATCCGCAGGTGGCGGTCGGTGGAGCCGCCGGCCGGGAAGGGCACGATCAGGGTGATGGGTTTGGTGGGAAAGTCAGTCTGGGCACTGGCGGAAAAGGGCAAGGCGGCGCTTGCCAGGGTGAGCGTCAGGGCGGCGAGGACAGCGCGTCGCAGAGGCAGTCGGGTCATGTTGTTTGTCTCCTGGTGGGTGTTGCCTGATGGTTGTTATAGGCAGCCAGTCAGTCGCGCAAGTCGACTTTGACGGGCAGCCGGGACAGCGCTTCGCGCAACTGGGCTTTCAGCGGCGCGGGCGCACCGGCGCCGGCTTCTACGGCGACATCCGGTTGCGCATCGGCCAGCACGCGGAAGACGGGATCGTCTTGCGCGCGGCCAGCCGCTTGCAGGGTGCGCGCCACCACGGCCTCGACCGCCACGGCGGTCGCCAGGCGGCGCAAATCGGGTTTGTAGATCTTGCCCACGTTGGTCATCGGCATGGTGTCCAGCACGACGACCCGCTTGGGCCGCGCCGGGCCCTCGTCCACGTGCGCAGCGGCGTAGGCCACCAATTCGGCTTCCGTTGCCTCGCTGCCTTCGGCCAGGGTGACGAAGGCAATGGGCAACTCGCCAGCGTAGGCGTCGGGGGCGCCGACCGCCGCGCAAAGCTGCACGGCCGGGTGCCTGGCAAGCGCGTCCTCAATGGTCTTGGGGTCGATGTTGTGGCCGCCGCGGATGATCAGGTCCTTGGCGCGGCCCTGCAGATGCAGGCGGCCTTCGGCATCCATGAGGCCCACGTCGCCGCTGATGAGCCAGCCGTCTTCCGTGAAGGCGCGCGCGGTGTCGTCGGGATCCAGAAAGCCGGGGATGACGTTGGGCGCCTTGATCAGCACCATGCCCGGCGTGCCAGGAGGCAGATCGCGCGCGGGCTGGCCGGCGGGCATGTCCAGGCTGACGATGCGGATCTGCACATACGGCAGCGGAAACCCCACGCAGTTGACCGGGAATTCGCAGCCGGGGGGCGAGATCGACGTGATGCCCGCCATCTCGGTCATGCCCAGGCTTTCGCTGACGTGAAGGCCGAACAGGCGCTTGAAGCGCGCGGCCAGCTCGGCGGGCAGGGGGGCGGCGCCCGTGCGGCAGTAACGGAGCGACGAAATGTCGGCGCCGGCCAGCGGCACCTCGGCCAGCGCGGCCAATATCGTCGGCACGCCCTGCAGCGACGTGGCGCGGTGCTTTTCGACAAGGCGCCAGTAATTGCGCAGCACGTCGCGGTTGCGTAGGAGCAGGGTGGTCGGGATGACGGTTTCCACGCCCGCGGACAGCGCCGCCAGCGATGCCGGCAGCACGCCCGCCACGTGAAAGAGCGGATAGCCGTTGATGACCACGTCGCCCGGACCCGCATTTTGCAGTTGCACGGCGGCCCACGCGGTAAACACCTGGTTGGCGTGAGTATGGATGGCCAGCTTGGGCGCGCCCGTGGTGCCGCCCGTGTGGAAATACGCCGCCACATCGCTTGCGCGGATGACGCGTTCGCTGACCAGCCGGTCCGGCGGCTGGGCCGCTCGGGCGGCGTTGAAGTCCAGCGCGAAGTCCGGCAGCGTGGGGCGATCCGCTGCGGCTTCCTGCCACGGCGCCACGCGAAGCAGCGTTTTCAGCGTTGGCACACGGTCCATCAGGCGCAGTGCCTTGGACCACGAGCCGCACTCCACGTCGGACCCATACGCGATCAGCGCCTTGGCGCCGGCCGTCGCCATCAGCGACGCCAGCTTGTCTTCGGTCAGCAGCGGATTGAGCGGCTGCACGATGCCCGCTGCCTCGCCGCCCCACAGGGCCAGGTGGTATTCCAGGCAGCCGGGCAGCAGCACGCCCACGGCGTCCCCTTCGCGGATGCCCAGGCCGTGCAGCAGGTTGGCGGTCTGGTGGATGCCGGCCAGCAGGTCGCGGTAGGTCCAGCTGATGGCTGCGTCGGCAGGATCCGCGCTGCGCAGGAAGGTCAGCGCGCGCCGGTCGCCGAACGCGGCCGCGGAATTGCAGAAGATCTCGTAGGTGCTCTGCACCGTCAGCGTTTCTTCCAGCGGCCGTGCCTGCAGCCGCTGGACGTCCTGCGCGGAGCGCACGGGGAAGGGCGCGGAGAAGGGGCGGGAGAGGGTGGCGGAACGGGATTCGATCATGGCCGTGCGTCCGCGCTCATGCCTGTCCCAGCGCAATGTAGCGGCGCAGGTGGTGGTCTTCGTCGCCCAGCTGATGGTCGATCATGACCAGGCGCTTGGCGTAGTGCGCCAGCGGCAGCTCCCAGGTCATGCCAATGCCGCCATGCAGCTGGATGCACTCCTCGGCCACCAGCGTGCCGATGCGCCCGATGGTGACCTTGGCGGCCGACAGCGCGCGCTCGCGCGCGACGCGGTCGGGCAGGTCGACGGCGGCGGCCGCGTTGATGACGGCCGAGCGCGCCTGCTCGATCTCCAGGAGCACGTCGGCCATGCGATGCTGCAAGGCCTGGAAGCTGCCGAGCGGCGCGCCGAACTGGCGGCGCGTGCGCAGGTATTCCAGCGTGGCGTCGCGCGCGCAGTCCATGGCGCCCACGGCCTCCGCGCACAGGGCCAGGATGCCGCGGCCCACGGCGCGTTCCAGCAGCGCGTGGCCGGCGTCCGCGTCGCCCAGCAATGCGCCGGGTCCGAGCTGCACGTTGTCCAGCACCAGCTCCGCGGCGCGTCCGCCGTCGATCAGGCCATAGCCCCGCAGACTCAGGCCGGGCGTCGCCTTGGTCATTAGAAAGAGGCTGATGCCGGCCTCGTCATCGTCGGCGCCCGACGTGCGCGCCGACACCAGGAAGATATCGGCGTGTTCGCCCGCGTAAACGACGGCCTTGGCTCCGTTAAGCACCCATCCGTCGGCGCTGCGCTGCGCGCGCGCCTGCACCTGGTTGAGGTCGTAGCCGGATTGCGGCTCGGCGTGGGCCAGTGCAGCGGTCAGGCTGCCGGCGATCAGGCCTTCCAATGCCTCGCGTTGTTCGGGCGTGCCCGCTGCGGCGATGGCGCTGCCCACCATCACCGCGTCCAGGAAGGGTTCGACGACCAGACCGCGGCCCAGCGCTTCAAAGACGACAGAAATGTCGAAGCCCGCGCCGCCCAGCCCGCCATCCGCTTCGGTAAACAGCGCGCCGATGGCACCCAGCTCCGCGTAGCGTTGCCAGAACTCGGCGCTGTACCCCTGCGGCGATTCGGCGTGCCGCATGCGGGTGGCAAAGTCATACTGCTCGGCGACAAAGCGGCGCAGCATGTCCGAGAGCATGCGCCGGTCTTCGGTGTGTTCGAAATTCATGGCCAGCCCTTACAGTCCCAGGATCATCTTCGAGATGATGTTCTTCTGGATTTCATTGGAGCCGCCGAAGATCGACAGCTTGCGGTTGTTGAAGTACTGCGCGGCGGCGCTGTTGGCGCCGTCCGGGCCGATGGGCGGCGCGTCGTAGCCGTCGTGCAGCGCCTCGGGCACAAAGGGCCGCGCATACGGGCCCATGGCGCGGCGGTTCAAGGCGCTGATCTCCTGGCGGATCTGCGTGCCGCGGATCTTCAGCATCGAACTCTCCGCGCCAGGCGCGCCGCCGCCGGCCACGGCCGCCACCACGCGCAGGTTGGTCGTGCGCATGTTGGCCAGTTCGATCTCGACGCGCGCCAGCCGCGCGGCGAAATCGGGGTCCTCGGTCAGCGGGCGGCCATGCCGCTTCTGGCGCGCGGCGACCGCCTTCAGACGTTCCAGCGCGGCCGTGGACTGACCCACGCCCGCGATGTTGGTGCGCTCATAGGTCAGCAGATACTTGGCGCACGTCCAGCCGCGGTTTTCTTCGCCCACCAGGTTCTCGACGGGCACGCGCACGTCCGAGAAGAACACCTCGTTGACTTCGTGCTCGCCATCCAGCGTGATGATGGGGCGCACTTCGATGCCCGGGCTGTTCATGTCGATCAAGAGAAAGCTGATGCCCTCCTGGCGCCGGCCTTCCTGAGAGGTCCGCACCAGGCAGAAGATCATGTTGGCGTACTGGCCGAGCGTGGTCCACGTCTTCTGACCGTTCACGACGTAGCTGTCGCCGTCGCGCACGGCCGTGGTCTTGAGCGATGCCAGGTCCGAGCCCGCGCCGGGTTCGGAGTAGCCCTGGCACCACCAGTCCGAGCCGTCCAGAATGCGCGGCAACCAGTAGCGGCGCTGCGCCTCGGAGCCGTACTTGATCAGCACGGGTCCCAGCATGCTTAGACCGAACGGCACGATGCGCGGCGCGTTGGCCAGCGCGCATTCGTTGTCAAAAAGGTATTTCTGGGCGGCCGTCCAGCCGGTGCCGCCGTATTCCTCGGGCCAGTGCGTGGCCAGCCAGCCTTGCGCGTTCAGGATCGCGTGCCATTCGGCCATGTCGTCGCGCGTCAGCAGCTTGCCTTCGCCAACCTTGTCCGCCAGACGCCGGGGCAGCTTGGCGTCCAGAAAGGCGCGCACCTCGTCGCGGAAGGCGACTTCTTCAGGGGTGAATTCCAGATCCATGCGGGTCTCTCAGTAGATTTCAAACAGGCCGGCCGCGCCCATGCCGCCACCGATGCACATCGTGACGACGGCGTAGCGGGCGCCGCGGCGGCGGCCTTCAATCAGGACGTGGCCAGCCAGCCGCGCGCCGGTGACGCCGAACGGGTGGCCCAGCGCAATGGAGCCGCCGTCCACGTTCAGGCGATCCATGGGGATGCCCAGCTTTTCCTGGCAATACAGCGCCTGCGACGCAAACGCCTCGTTCAGTTCCCACAGGTCGATGTCCTGCACCTTCAGACCGTGGCGCGCCAGCAGCTTTGGCACGGCATAGACGGGGCCAATGCCCATTTCGTCCGGCTCGCAGCCGGCGATGGCAAGGCCCCGGAACGCACCCAGCGGGCGGATGCCGGCGCGCTGCGCCTCGCCCGCTTCCATCAGCACGCAGGCGGCCGCGCCGTCCGATAGTTGCGAGGCATTGCCCGCCGTGACGAACTGGCCTTCACCCCGTACGGGCGCAAGGCCGGCCAGCGCCTCGTAAGTCGTGCCGGGACGGTTGCAGGTGTCCTTGTCCACCGTCACTTCGCGTTCGGTGACGGCGCCGGTGGCGCGGTCCGTGACGGACATGGTGGTGGTGACCGGAATGATCTCCTCGCGGTAGTGGCCGGCGGCCTGCGCGGCCTCGGTGCGCGCCTGGCTTTGCGCGGCAAAGCGGTCCTGCGCTTCGCGGCTGATGCCGTAGCGGGCGGCCACGATGTCGGCGGTCTCGATCATGGGCAGATAGAGTTCGGGCTTGTTGGCGACGATCCACGGGTCCATGCCGCTGACGCCGTCGTCGCGGGTGCGGATCTGCGACACCAGCTCCACGCCGCCCGCGATCACGGCCGGTGCGCCGTCCATCACGATGCGGCTCGCGGCCGACGCGATCGCCTGCAGGCCGGATGCGCAATAGCGGTTGATCGTCGCGCCGCCCACGCTGACCGGGAGTTCCGCGCGGATCACGGCCTGGCGGCCGATGTTGCGTCCGGTGGCGCCTTCCGGATAGCCGCAGCCGATGAACGCATCTTCGATCAGCGCGGGGTCAATACCGGCGCGATCCACGGCGGCGCGCACGGCGTGCGCGGCCAGCGTGGGTCCGGCGATCAGGTTGAATTCGCCGCGCCCCGCCTTGGTGATGGGGGTGCGGGCAGTGGAAACGATGACGGCTTCACGCATGTGGGTTCCTCGGGATGTATTCGGATCAGGCGGCGTTCAGGCTGCCGAAGGTGCGGCCGGACTCGGCCAGTTGCACGAGTAGCGGCGACGGCTTCCAGAACGCAGGATCTTCCTGCGCATAGTTGCGGATGTCGGCAAGAATGCTGGGCAGTCCTACGGTGTCGGCGTAGTGCATCGGACCGCCGCGGTGGCGCGGAAAGCCGTAGCCGGACAGGAACACGACGTCGATGTCGGACGGGCGCAGCGCGATGCCCTGGTGCAGCACGTTTGCCGCTTCGTTGACCATCGCGGCCAGGTAGCGGCGCAGGATGTCATCCTGCGTAAACGGGCGGGGCGTGATGCCGGCACGGCGGCGTTCTTCGTCGATGATGGCAAGCACTTCCGGGTCGGGCGTGCCCTGGCGCGCGCCGTCGGGGTACAGATAAAAGCCGCGGCCGGTCTTCTGACCAAACCAGCCGCGCTCGCAGAGGCGGTCCGGAATCTGCACATAGCGCAACGCCGGGTCGCGCGTGGCGGCGCGGCGCTTGCGCGTCGCCCAGCCAATATCGCCGCCGGCCAGATCGGCCATCTGGTAGGGGCCCATCGGATAGCCGAACGCGCGCACGGCGGCGTCGATGTCATAAGGCGAGGCGCCGTCTTCCATCATCATGTCAGCCGCCTGCCGGTGCACGGCCAGGATGCGGTTGCCGATGAAGCCGTCGCATACGCCCGCGCGCACGGGAATCTTGCGCAGCCGGCGCGCCAGCTCGAAGCCGGTTGCCACGGTGTCCGGCGCGGTGTGGCGGCCCACCACGACCTCCATGAGCTTCATGATGTTGGCCGGCGAGAAGAAGTGCAGTCCCAGCACGTCGGCCGGTCCGCGCGTCGCTTCGGCGATCCGGTCCACGTCAAGGTAAGAGGTGTTGGTGGCCAGCACGGCGCCGGGCTTGGCGACGCGGTCCAGTTGCGCGAAGACCGCCTGCTTCACAGCCATGTCCTCAAAGACGGCTTCGATGATGAGATCCGCTTCGCCCAGCGCGTCGTAGCTGGTGGCGCCGGTGTAGCGCGCCAGGCGTGCGGCCCGTTCGTCGGCGGTGATCCGGCCTTTGTTTACCAGCAGGTCGTACACCTGTTCGACGCGCGCGCGGCCCCGCGCCAGCGCGGCCTCGTCCTGCTCCACCATCACTACCGGCAGTCCCGCATCCAGCACCGCCACGGCAATGCCCGCGCCCATCGTGCCGCCGCCGATGATGCCCACGCGATCAAGGCGGCGCGAGCGCGCTTCCTTCAGTTCGGGGATCTTTGCGGTTTCGCGCTCGGCAAAAAACGCGTGAACCAGCGCGGCGCGCTGCGGGCTGTCCAGACATTGCAGGAACAGTGCGCGCTCGATGCGCAGACCTTCGTCAAAGGGCTGTTCGATGGCCGCGCGCACCGCGTCCACGATCTTGGCGGGCGAATAGAGGCCACGCGTGGTGGCGGCGACGCGTTCGGCGGCGGCATTCACTACCGCCAGTTGCGCCGGCCGGTCTGCCAGGGCCTCGGCCGCGTCACGCGTGCGGCGCGGGCCGGCATTCAGCGCCAGCAGTTCGCGCGTGTAGGCAAGGCCCGCGTCCAGCGGATCCTCCTCAGAGGAAAGCACGTCGACCAGCCCCGAGGCCAAGGCGGCGTCGGCGGGCAAGTGCTTGCCGGTCAGCATCAGGTCCAGCGCGGCCTGAGCGCCCATCAGGCGGGGCGCGCGCTGCGTGCCACCCGCGCCGGGCAAGAGGCCCAGGTTCACTTCCGGCAGGCCCAGCTTGGCGCTGGCCAGCGCCACGCGATAGTGCGCCGCCAGGGCAATCTCCAAACCGCCGCCCAGCGTTGCGCCGTGCAGCGCCGCGACGACAGGCTTGGCGCTGGCTTCGATCTGATTGCAAAGGTCGGGCAGCAGGGGCGGCTGCGGCGGCTTGCCGAACTCTCGGATATCCGCGCCCGCGATGAAGTTCTTGCCCGCGCCCAACAGCAGAATCGCGCGGACCCGCGTGTCCGTCTGCGCCTGCGCGATGGCATCGGACAAGTCACGGCGCACGGTGGCGCTCAGTGCATTCACGGGGGGGTGGTCGATGACGACGACCAGTATGTCTTCGTAGCGGCGCGTCTGGGCCGCGCCGGTGCTTGCGCTGTCTGTCATGGACAGTGTCTCCAATGATGCTTCCTGCTCGCGCGCCGCGCCGGCCTGCCGGTGCGCCGACGCCTTGCGCGAACGGAGCCTGGCGGGCCAGGGGGTGGCCCGTCTCTTATGGCTTTATTCTTTCGCAGCAAAGATGTCTTGACAATGGCATCGATAATTGACACTCCGGACAAGAAAATTTGACAATGCTCGGCAAGGAGCGCCGCCATGGACACCAAATCCCTCATCTTGCTTGTCGAAATCCTGGACGCAGGCAACCTCAGCGAGGCCGCGCGCCGTCTGAAAATGACGCGAGCCAACGTCAGCTATCACCTGAGCCAACTCGAGCGTTCGGTCGGCATGCAGCTCGTGCGGCGCACGACGCGGCGCGTGGAACCCACTGAGATCGGGCTGAAGCTGTACAAGCACGGGCGCAGTATCCAGGACGAACTGGCCTCCGCGCGCGAATCAGTCGAAACGCTGGGCAAGACGCCGCAGGGCAAGGTGCGCCTTAGCGTGCCCAGCGGCTACGGGCAATTCGTGATGACCCCCTGGCTGCTGGAGTTCAAGAAGACGTATCCCGACATCGTGCTGGACGTACTGTTTGAGAACAGCGTCGAGGACCTGCTGCGCGACGAGGTCGACATTGCCGTGCGCATCATGTCCGAACCGCCGCAGCACCTGGTCGCGCGCGAACTGGGCCAGGTCCGCTACGTGGCCTGCGCGTCACGGGACTACGCCGACAGCCACGGGCTTCCCCAGCGGCCCGAAGACCTGGCCGGAACGCCGGTGATCAGCGCCGCCGTGATCGGCCGGCCGCTGCGCCTGTCCGCGTACTACGGCGGCCAGCCCCGCCAGCATGTGGTGCTGGAACCCACCGTCATTTCCCGCAACTATGCGTTCCTGCGCGACGCCATCCGTGCGGGCCTCGGTGTCGGGGTGGTCCCGGACTACGTGGTGCACGAGGACATCGCGCGCGGCGAACTCGTGCCCGCGCTGACCGATTGGCGCTTAAGCATTTTTGGGCGCGGCATGTATATGCTGTACATGCCCAATCGCCACCATCCGCGGGCGCTTGCGATGATCATTGAATTCATCCTGGAGCGGGCGCAGCGGCGGCACGATGGCGAGCCGGGCCTGCTGGCAATCAGCAGCGGCTGAACCCGCCGGGCACGCAACTTGCGGACGGCCTTCGCAAATTGGATGTGAGGGGAAAGATGGAGAGCGCAACGCCCGTGGTCACTTCGCCGCAGCGGGAAGGCCCAGAACCCGTAGCGGCCCAGGCCGCCGACAAAGGGACCGATCTGGCGGGGGAAAAGACCGAACCTGCCGAAGAGAAAGTAACGGCGCAGGACGCTGGCCTCATCAAGCCGCCGGCGCCCACGCCGCTCGTGCGCGTCAGCGGCTTCTGTCTGGTGACGCTGACCGTCCTGGCCGTCTTGTTCGGATTGAAGGCAGCGCAGGAATTCATCGTTCCGGTGGTCATGGCGATCGTGGTCGCCTACACCTTGGATCCTGTCGTGACCCTGCTGGAGCGATATCGAGTACCTCGCTCCCTTGGTACCGTCCTCGTGATGTCGGCCATCGCCGTCGGGATCGTGGGCGTGATCTACGTGACGCAGGATCAGGTCGCCGACATGATCAACGCGCTCCCCGAGATATCGAGCAAGCTGTCCCGCACGCTGGGCGGGCTCCTGAGCGGCGACGGCTCCCTGATGGAAAAATTGCGCAACGCAGCAAGCATCCTGCAGGAGTCCGGCGCGCCGAAGCCCGGCGGGCGCGTCGTCGTTGCCAAGTCGGACGGCGGCCTGAGCGACATTCTGCTGTGGGGTTCCAAGGGCCTGGCCACCTTCGTCGGACAGGCCACCATGTGCGTGTTCCTGGTCTTCTTCCTGCTGCTGTCGGGCAACGCGTTCAAGCGCAAGTTCGTGAAGATGGCCGGCAAAACGCTGTCGCAGAAGAAAATCAGCGTGCACATGCTGGACCAGATCAACAACTCGATCCACATGTACATGGCGATGATGCTGGTCACCAATGTGGCTCTGGGGCTGTTGTCCTGGCTCGCCTTCCGCTTGCTCGGGCTGGAAAACGCCGCGACCTGGGCGGTGGTGGCGGGCGCGCTGCACATCATTCCGTATTTCGGTCCGCTGATGACGGCGGTGGGCACCGGCATCGCGGGGCTAGTCCAATTTGGGGAGCTCGGCCCGGCGCTGGCTATCTCCATGAGTTCGGTTGGGATTGCGCTGCTGATGGGGGTGGTCATCACCACCTGGATGTCCGGGCGCATCGCGCGGATGAACGCCGTGGCTGTGTTCATCCTGCTGCTGCTCTTCACGTGGCTGTGGGGCATCTGGGGAACGCTGCTGTCCGTGCCCATTGCCTTCATCGTAAAAGTGGTGGCCGATCACATCGAAGGGCTGGAGGCAGTGTCGGAGTTCTTGAGCGAGTAGGGCGGGTGGCGGTGTCCGGCCACAATGGCCGGGCCGCTTTCGATTGGTATGCTCGGGGCTTGCACCACCGGATCCTTCATGACCGATACCTCCCATTCCCAACGAATCGCCGGCGCGCGCACCGGGCCGGATGCCGATGCACGGCGCACGCAACTGCGCCGCATGAAGATCGGGGCGCTGGCGCTGCTGGTCGCCATGGTCAGCGGCTTCATCACCAGTCACGTCATGGGCGGGCAGGGCGCGTGGGCGTGGGTGCGGGCGTTCTGCGAGGCGGCCACCGTTGGCGCGCTGGCCGACTGGTTCGCGGTCGTGGCGCTGTTCCGGCGCCCGATGGGCCTGCCCATCCCCCACACCGCCATCATTCCCAGCAACAAGGACCGCATCGGCGACAGCCTGGCGATCTTCGTGCGCGATCATTTTCTGGATCCCGACACCCTGATCGAAAAGCTGCGCGTCTTCGACCCGGCCGCGCGGCTCAGCCGCTGGCTGGCCCGGCCCGCGCAGGCGCACGCCCTGAGCGATGGGGCGCGCCGTGTCGCACTGCAGACGCTTGACCTGCTGGACGATCGGGCCGTGCGCGGCGTCATCCAGGAGTTCGTCGTCAGCAATCTGCGCCGCTGGGATGCGGCCGCCACCGCCGGCGAGGTGCTGGGCCTCCTGACCCGCGACGGGCGGCACCAGGAATTGCTGGACGCGGCGATGGAACGCCTGGGCGGCTACCTGGCCGAGGAAGACGTCAAGGAACGCGCCTCGACCCTGCTCGTGAAGTTCGCCCGTAAGGAATGGCCGCGCATCATCGCCGCGGTCGACGTGGTCAAGTCGGTCGACAACATCGCTGACAATCTGGCCGACCGCCTGGCGCGCGCCCTAGTCGAAGAGTTGCGCGACGTCCTGTCCGAGCCCGACCACCCCGTGCGCCGCGACTACGAGGCATGGGTGATGAACTACATCGAACGCCTGAAGACCGATCCCGCGCTGGCCAGCCAGGTCGAAGCCTTGAAGCAGCGCGCCATCGACCATCCCAAGGTCCAGGAATACGTTCAGGGCCTGTGGGACGACATCCATGCGGCACTGCGGCGCGACCTGGCGGATGAACACTCCGCGCTGGCCGCGCATCTGGAAAGCGCGCTGCTGGCGCTGGCCCGCAAACTGGGTGAGGACCCTGGCCTGCGCGAAGCCATCAACAACCACATCCTGGGCGGCGCGCGGCGCCTGACAGGACGGCTGCGTGTTGGCGTCACCGAGCACATCTCGCGCACCGTCAAGAACTGGGACGAGCGTCATCTGGTCGACGAACTGGAACTGAGCGTGGGTCGAGATCTGCAATACATCCGCTTCAACGGCACGCTGGTTGGCGGCCTGATCGGCGTGCTGCTGCATGCGGTGGTCCTGATGGTGAACGGCTAGGCATGGTCTTGGGCCGCTGCCCACACCGTGTCACAAGCTTGTATCAGGAACGAAGTTTTCTGGCGGACCGCCCGGCCCCGGTGCTATCTTCATCTGCGCCGCCGGCTGCGCGAGGCGCGCCTTGTACCGATGGCCGCCCGCAGCTTGCGGGCATCTTTCCAGGAGGCAATTCATGAAGAAATTCTCGATGCTTGTCACGGCGCTGGCATTGGCGGGCGCGTCCAGCGCGGCGCTGGCCGAAGACGTCTCGATGTCGTTCCTGACGCCAGATGGCGTCGGCAAGAGCGCCGGCACCATCACCCTGAAAGACACCAAGGAAGGGCTGCAATTCACGCCCCACCTCAAAGGCCTGCCCCCCGGTGAGCGCGGCTTTCATGTCCACGAGAAAGGCTCGTGCGAGCCCGGCCCGGTAAGCGGCAAGACCGCGCCGGGTGGCGGCGCGGGCGGGCATCTGGATCCCAAGGCCACCAAGGCGCACAAGGGACCGATGGCCACCGATGGACATCAGGGCGACCTGCCGTTCCTGACAGTCGCGGCCGACGGCAGTGCGACGAAAACCGTGCTCGCCCCGCACCTGAAGCTGGCTGATGTGAAGGGCCGGGCGCTGATGATCCACGCCGGCGGCGACAACTACAGCGACAAGCCCGAGCCGCTGGGCGGCGGAGGCGGACGCATCGTTTGCGGCGTGGTGAAGTAGGGGGAGTGCGCCCGCGGGCGCTTTCTTCAAGCCGTGCCGTTGCGCCCATACTGCCGGTAGCCGTCGCGCTGCGCCAACTTGTCGTAGTACGCGGCGACGGCGGGCAGCGCCGGCTTGTCGAACGGCGTCTCGAACCAGCGGTTCACGGACAGCCCCACCGGAATGTCGGCCAGCGTGAACGCGTCGCCGGCCACATAAGCGCCGGTGGCGGCCAGCCGCTGGTCGAGGATTCCCATGAACCGCGCCCAATCGCGGCACGATGCCTCGATGGCGCCCTCGTCCCGATGCGCCGGCGACTGCCGCGCCAACGCCATGAAGGCGTAGCTCCAGGACCGGTTCAGGTCCGTCGCCTGCCAATCCATCCACTGATCCACCCGTGCCCGGAGCTTCGGCTCGGCCGGATAAAGGTGGTGCCCCTGATACTGACCCGCCAGATAGCGAATGATGGTGTTGGACTCCCACAGCACGAAGTCGCCATCCTGAATGACCGGCACCATCGCGTTTGGATTGCGCGCCACGAACTCCGGTTCCGACGTGGGCCGGAAACCGCTGCCCCAATCCTCGCGATCGAACGGCAGGTTCAGTTCAGCGCACGTCCACAGCACTTTGCGCACGTCGATGGACGAGGCTTTTCCCAATATTTTCAGCATGTTGGCTACCGCGGGGAGGGCGTCTTCCGGAATCGAAGGTCGTCGCAGTCTAGCGGGCCCGGGAACGTGCCGCCATATACAGATTCGGGTGCCGGCAAGCAGAACAGATGCCGTGGGAACAGCACGTGACGGACAAGGCCAGATTGCCGCTATCCACGCGCTCCTATATTGCCGATACCGTTGCGCTGATCCTGTTCTTTACGACCACAGGCATCATCAATGAGCGCTGGATCGCGGGAATGACTTGGGAACAGGTATTCCACGCGCGGCTGATCGGAGGCGCGTTGATGATTCCGGTGGGCCGGCCTTATGGCCTATGGCGCGATTGGATAATGCGGCGCGCGAAGGACACGCGCGTGTCCCGGCTGATTTGGGATAGCGTGGCGCTGATGAGTTTTCAGGTGCCCATTTACGCCGCGATCATCGCGATCAGCGGCGCATCGGCCGACGGTCTGGTGCGAGGCATATTGGGCGCAGCCGTGATGATGCTGGTATTGGGCCGGCCTTATGGCGCGTTTCTGAATGCGATCAGGCGCTTGTTCGCCCTGCCGCCGGGCGGCGCGCGGCCGATGTCGCTCAACGAATAAGTCATGGATGTCGGCTTGTCGTGAATGCCGCTCGACGAACCCCCGGTTTGCAGTTTGCCGGGCACTTGCCGAGGCGGCGGTATTGACGTTGCGACGCTGGCTTTACATCGTCGGTTGCGGAATCGGCGTTTCCGCCGGCATCGTGCCCGACATGCGCGCCGGGCAATCCGACAGCCCCCACTTCGTCACGACGCCCTTTTCGATCATGAATTTCTCGACGCATACGTGATAGGCGGACATCGGACCCCAGATGTCTTCGTACGAGATGATTCGTGCACCGCTTTCAAGCGTGTAGCTTTTCTTCGGCGGTCCCCACTTGGAAACCAGCTGCTCTTCCGTGCTGCCGACCCAGGCCGCATTGACGTCGTTATAGGTTTTATTCCGCTTGCCGGTAATCATGCTCATTTGCGCGGAAGTGCAACCCGCCAGCAGCGCAGGCAAAACCACAAGCAGTGCAATTTTTCTCATTTTGGTTGTTACCCCGGAGTTCGACATTGAGACTGAGGCGCTTGAACGCGGCACATTGTTTATTGATTTTGTGCGCGCTCGCGTCATGCACGGCGGCTGCCGGGCGGTGAGGCTGGCCTCGCTTGTAATGATTTTTGAGGCGCCAATGTAACAGAGAGGTAAGCGGGAGTTTGGTAACAATTCCGACAGATTGTATGGCCGCGATGGTCGGCCCCAGTTGAGGTCTGCGGTGTATTCAACACATGCTCCTCCGGATAATCGCCATCGACCAGACCCGCACGAACCGGATTTCTTTCGGTGTATGCTTCCCGCGAAAATGCACTGCGCCGGTGCATGAAACTCTGTCTGCACACCATGACCAAGGCCTTGTTAGTCGAAGACGATGCGAAGCTGGCGCGTTTGATCGCGCAGTTTCTGGAACAGCACGGTTTCAACGTTGTTCAGGCCTATCGTGGTGATCATGCGGTGGATGCATTTCGCCGTCACGAGCCGGCGATCACCATCCTTGACCTGATGCTGCCGGGTCGAGACGGCCTGCAGGTTTGCCGGGATTTGCGCGCTTTCTCGTCCGCGCCGATCCTGATGCTGACCGCCCGCGAAGACGACGTGGATCAAATCCTGGGCCTGGAATCCGGTGCGGACGATTACGTCATCAAGCCCGTGGAGCCGCGTGTTCTGCTGGCGCGAATCCGCGCCTTGATGCGTCGTCACAACCAGGCTGAAATGCAGCCGGAACACCTGGTTTTCGGTCCGCTGTCGATTGACCGCCAGACCCGGGCGGTCGTGCTGGCCGGCGCCGAGGTCGACCTGACGACGCTGGAATTTGAAATGCTGTGGGCCTTGGCTAGCCAGGCAGGCCAGGTGCTGACACGCGATGATCTGCTCAACGCGGTGCGCGGCATCGAGTTCAATGGGCTCGATCGCACCGTTGATGTATGCATCAGCAAATTGCGCCGCAAGCTGGACGACGATCCGCGGGACCCCGCCCGCATCAAGACCATTTGGGGCAAGGGCTACCTGTTCTCACCCAAGGTCCACGAGCTGCGCGATGCTTAAATTCGTTCTGCGCATCTTTGTGGTGCTGGCCATCGGGTTCGTGCTGTCGAACGAAGTGGTCGACCGGGCCGCAAACTATCTTTTTGAGTCCGAGACGACCAATTACACGCGTGAAGCCGTACGTGGCCAGTTGCACAGCCTGAAGCAGGAACTGGCTCACGTGCCGCCCGAGGCGCGCCCCGACTACGTGCGCAACACGCTGGCGCCCCATTACGGCCTGGCGCTGAAAGTCCTGAATCCGGCCGACTACAACGCGGCGGAATTTGCGCTGACCGACGCGGAACGCCGCACCATCGACGCCGGCGGATTCTTCCTGCGCGACGAGCAGATGAGCTTCGTGGCCGCCATACCCGGCCCGGGCGCGCAGTGGCTGATGGTCAAGCTGCCGCCCGAGCCGCTGGTCGGCACGTGGGTGATCGTTGCGATCTACGCCGCATTGGGCGTGCTGTTGTGCGCGTTCATGCTGGTGTGGGCGCTGCCGGTCTGGCGGGATCTGGAAGCGCTGAAGACCGCCGCGCAGCGGATGGGCCAGGGCGACTTGCGTGTGCGCGCCGAGCTGTCGCGGTTTTCCAGCATCCGAGGGCTGGGCGACACGTTCAACCAGATGGCCGATCGCATCAGTGCGCTGGTCAGCAATCAGCGCGAGCTGACCAACGCGGTATCGCACGAACTGCGCACGCCCATCGCTCGGTTGTCGTTCGAACTGGACATGATCGATCAAGAGAACGATCCCGTCGCGCGCCGGCGTCTTGTCGAGGAAATGAAGAACGATGTCGCCGAGCTGGACAGCATGGCGTCGGAGTTACTGATGTACGCCCGCCTGGAGCACAAGAGCGACGATATGCCGCTACAGCCCCAGGATGCCCGCGGCTGGCTCGATTCCGTTGTGCAGCATGCGTCGTTTGAGGCCGAGCTGTCGGGCGTGCATTGCGAGGTGACGCACTGCGATGCGGGCGAAGTTCGGCTGTATCCGCGTTACATGACGCGCGCCTTGCTCAACCTGCTGCAGAACGCCATTCGGCATGCGGGTGGAAAGGTTCACGTCGGACTGGCCAGTCCCGAGCCCCGGCGTTACGTGCTGACGGTGGATGATGATGGACCCGGCGTGCCGCCCGCCGATCGCGAGCGTGTGTTCGACCCCTTCATCCGGCTCGATGAAAGCCGCGCGCGCGGCACCGGGGGAACCGGCCTGGGATTGGCCATCGTGCGCCGTGTGGCGCGATGGCACAACGGCGAGGCGCTGGTGTCCGACAGCCCGCTGGGCGGCGCCCGCTTCGTAATCCAGTGGCACACCGCGTGACATGACCCGGCGCGTATGCAACGCACGCGCAAAGATCTTCACAAACTCCCTACAAAGCGCGAAAGATCGCGCGGTGGCGCATCGATAGCATTACGGCATTTCTCTTTCACAGGGTTGCCGTCATCCATGTCCTCGCTCGCCCGTCTGGTTGCCGTCGGATCGCTTTTCCTTGCCGTGGGCGGTTGCCAAGGGCTGCCGCCCGCCGAGCCAGCAACGATCGCGAAAGGGGACTATGCGGCGGTGGTCAACTACCTGACCGAGCGCATCCCTTACGAAATGGGCCTGTCCAAGGTGCCGGGTCTCTCGATCGCCGTCGTGGACGATCAGCGCATCGTCTGGAGCACGGGCTTCGGGTACGCGGATGCAGCACGTCATCGACGGGCGAGCGGCGACACGCTGTATCGCGTGGGCGCCATCAGCAAGGTCGTCACGGCGGCGGCCGTGCTTCGCGCCGCAGACGACGGGTTGCTGTCGCTGGACCGGCCGGCCGGCGACGCGTCGGAAAACTGGCGCGTTGAACCGCGCCGTAGCGCCGCGCAGTGGATGGATGCTGCGCCGTTCACCGCCCGCACGCTTCTGGGCGTGCATCCAGCGACGTTGGAAGACACGATGGGCCGAGCCCGTGCCGACATGGCGTATGCCTTGCTGGGCGACATGGTGGCGCATGCGGCGCGGGAACCCTTCGACGCCTATGTGCGCCGCACGATTCTTCGGCCCTTGAACATGCCCCGCGCGGGGTTTCAGCCACACCAGCGCATGGTGGGACAGCAGGCGGCCGGCTACCGGCGCGGCCGGCCATGGACGGAAGCACCGCAACCGAACGAGGCGGCAGATGGTTTGTGGATGAGCGCTTCTGAGATGGCGCGCTTTTCGAGCATGATGCTCGGGCAGGGCCGCGGCGGTACCGGGTCCGGCGTAAAGCGGGTGCTGTCGCAACGATCTGCGCAGACGTTACAGGATCTGGAAACCGTGGCGGGCAGGGGCATGGATCTGGATTGCCGCCTTGCCTTGTCTTGGCTGGCGACGCCTTGTGGCGACGAGTTGGTGAGCTCGGCATCGCTGCGTGAACATAGCGGCGCGACGGAAGCGTTTCATTCGCGGTGGGTATTTTCCCCGCAGGACAGACTTGCCGTCATGGTCATGAGCAATGCGGATTCGGGCGATGCGCTGGTCGGCACGGTTGCGACGCTGACAATGCGCCTGATGCGCCAGGCCAGGCATGGCATGTAGCCACTGGGCGGCTATCGCAATGCGCCGCGGACAACCTGTGTAGTTGTTCAAAGGTCAGTGCAAGCTTCTTCACAATTGTTCAAAGGACGCCGGAATTCTGCCGGCCGCCTGCCGATACATTGCCCGCAAGCGGCCGACCGGCCGCGCGATAAGCATGGAGGCCGCAGGTGTCGGAAATCGTTGTGTATGTCAGAAGCCAGCCGCAGCTCGGCGACCAGATCGTCGCGATGCCGACGCTGTATCAGCTCAAGACATGGTGGCCGTCGCGCCGGGTCAGGGTGGTTGCGCGTGACGATGTGGGCGCCTTCTACCGGGCGTTGCCCTGGGTCGATGAGTTCGTGCGCGCGGCTACGTTCTTCGATTACCTGCGCAGCCTGCGGAAAGAGACGCGCATGTCAGTGAGCCTGCATCACAGCAGCGAACGCTTCGGCGTGGTCAATCTGCTGCGCCCTCCGTCGATCCGGCTGGGGTTTCGCAACGCCCGGATCAGCGACCTGGCCTGGACGCATTGCCACCGCAAGGACGTTTCCGAGTACATCGGCCAGGCCAATCTGCGTGTGTTGGCCGCGTATCGGCCGTTCGACCTCGAAGTCGCGGCTCGGGCGTGTTTCCATGCCGTCGCGCGGCCGCACCTGCGCACGGCGCAGGGCGCCGATGTGGTGATGATTCCCGGGGGCGGCGCGGGCGCTTTCAAGCGGTGGAACCTTTCCAACTACGTGAGGCTGGCCGACAGGCTGAAGCCGCTGATGGGCGCCGGCACCCGCTTTCTGTTTGTGCTGGGGCAGCAGGAAACGGTGGAGCGCGATGCCTTGCAGGCGATGCAGCGGCCCGACTTTTCCATTGCTTATTGCCGGCCGATTTCGGAATTGAGCGCCGTCGTGCTGCGCGCGCGCCTCGTGGTTGCCAATGACTGCGGCCCGTCGCATATCGCGCAAGGCGCCTGCGTGCCCTATGTCGGAATTTTCAACGAGGCGAATCCCGAGTGGTTCTGGCGCCGGCGCGGGTCGGCTTTCGTGGTTCCGCGACACCCGCAAAACGGCATCAATTCGATCACGCCCGGCGAGGTGCTGACGGCCTGTCTCGATGTACTGGAGCATCATGCGCATTCTGCATACGCTGGCTGAGCGCAGCCTCGGCGGCCTGGAGTTCCGCACGCTGGAGCAGGCAAGCTGGCTGCACGACCGTGGCTACGAAGTGGCCATCGCCTCGCCCTCGGACAGCGCCGTCAGCCAGGCCGCGCGCGAGCGCAAGCTGACGACCGTGGACATGGATTTCAATCCCGCGTATTCGCCCCGGACCGTCCTGGCGCTGCGCCGAGCCATCCGGACCTTGCGCATCGAGGTCATCGATTGCCATAGCCGGGCCGACGCAAAGACGGCCGCGCTTTGCCGGGACCTGTGCGCCGTCGTACGGACGCGTCATTTCGCCAAACCCATGCGCTCATCGCTGCGCCGCCGGCTGGAATGGGCGATCGGCTGCGATCACGTCATTGCAACGAGCGACGTCGGCAAAGAGGAGCTGCTGGCGGCCGGGCTGGCCCCGGAAGACCGGATCAGCGTAGTCGGGGAGTGGGCCGGGGATGAGTTCTTCCGGCCCGATGACGCACCCGATGCAAGCCTGCACATCCGTCGCGCCCTGGGGGTTCCTGCGCCCAGAGCCGCTTTCGTCGTCGCCACCGTCGGGATGCTGCGGCCAGAAAAAGGCCAGGCTGATCTGCTTCACGTGGTGCAACGCCTGCGCATCAGAGGGGTGCCGGCGGTGGCCCTAGTCGTGGGCACGGCGACCGCACGCACCCAACCCTACGCCTATGCGCTGTACCGCCTGGCAGTGGATCTGGGTATTGCGGAATATGTGGTGTTTACGGGTCACCGCAGCGATGTACGCGACATGATCCGTGCGGCAGACGTGGTGCTGGTGCCATCGGCGACGGAAGCGTGGTCGCGTATCGTGCCCGAGTCGTTCGCAGTGGCCCGGCCTGTCGTTGCCAGCAATGTGGGCGGCTTGCCGGAAATCGTCGTGCCCGGCCGGACGGGATGGCTGGCCGCGCCTGGTGACATTGCGGGCTATGCCGACTGCATCATGCAAATCCGATGCCGGCCATGGCATACCCAGACCATCGTCGCCAACGCGCGGGCGTTTGCGGATACGCATCTGCGTCTGGGAGAAAAGATGCTACGCACGCTCGAGGCGTATCGCCGGGCCATGGGCGCCAGCTTGCCGCCTGAAGGCCGCCAGCGCGGGGAGGCGCCGGCATGAACACGATCGACGCGGTGTGCAAGGTGGCGGCTGGCGAGCATTTTCTTGTTGGTAATGGCGAGCCCGGCCGTACGGGCATCCTCCTGATTCACCGCCTGGGTGGCATGCCAAGCGAGCTGCACGAGCTGGCGCGCGGCCTGAATCGTCACGGCTACACGGTGCTCGCCGTCAAGCTGGCGGGACACTGCGGCTCGCTGCAGGATCTGGCGGGCGCAGGCTGGCTGGATTGGTTGTCCAGCGCTCGGCGTGGCGCGGACGTGCTGGCGTGCCGGGTTGATCGCGTGGTCATCGGCGGCGTTTCCACGGGGGCCGTGCTGGCGCTCGCGCTGGCGCAGGAACGACCGTTCCACGTGGCCGGTGTTCTGGCGCTGTCTCCCGTGTTCCGTCATGACGGCCGGACGGTTCCGCAACGGGTGAGGGTGGCCTTACGGCTGCTAATCTCGAGGTCGCTCGGCATAGGCCGGCATCGGGCGCCTCAGCGGCCGGAGCGCGTGGCGGGCTTGCCGGGCATCCCCTGGTGGTCGCTTTCCGAGATGCGTAAACTGGCGGCCTCGGTATCGCGCCGCATGGACACGCTGCGGGCTCCCTGCCTTGTCGTTCATGCACGGCATGATGACGTTGCGCCGGTATCCAACGCGTTCAAGATTGTGAAGGGGGCGCGCAATACGAATGTGCAGCTGCAGTTGCTGACAGATCGCCGTCACGTGGTCACCATGGGCCGTGGGTGCGGCGATGTGGTCTCGCGGGTGGCGGCGTTCGTCAGCAACACGTGCCTTAACCCTTCGCCGCCGGCAGCGCTCTCAGCAACGCTTCATTGAAACGCTTCGGATCCTGCACCTGCGGGGAGTGGCCAAGCTCAGGCCAGGTGACAAGCTTTGCATTTGGGATGGCATTGGTCGCCTTCGGGCCCAGCTCTGGATAATTGCCGAGCTGTTTTGCCACCTCGGGCGCCGCGGCGTCCTTGCCGGGGGCGGTATTGTCCTTTTCGCCGATGAGCAGCGTGGTGGGCACGGCGATCTGACCAAACTCGTGCACGACGGGCTGCGTGTAGAGCATGTCGTAGGTCAGCGCCTGATTCCACGCAACGCGTTCGCGGCCTTCGCCTTGCAGCATGCCGGCGGCCATGAGGACCCACTTGTCGTAGTCGTCGCGCCATTGGCCGGCGTAGTAGGTGCCGAGCTGGTACTTCTTCATGCCCTCGAAGTTGGCCTTGAGCTCGCGCTGATACCACTCGTCGATGCTGCGGTAGGGTACGCCTTTCTGTTTCCAGTCTTCGAGGCCGATGGGGTTGACGAGCACCAGGGCATCGGTTTGCGGGCCGTACATCAGCGCGTACCGAGCGGCGAGCATGCCGCCCATGGAGTGGCCCACGATGCTGGCGCGGTCGACTTTCAAATGATCGAGCAGGGCGTGCGTGTTGGCGGCCAGTTGGTGAAACGAAAACTGGTAGGCCTGCGGTTTGTCGGATTTGCAGAAGCCGATCTGGTCGGGCACGACGACGCGGTATCCGGCTTGACTCAGGGCGGCGATGCTGGCGTCCCAGGTGGCGCCGCAGAAGTTCTTGCCGTGCATGAGCACGACAGTCTTGCCGTTGGGCTTGGCGGCGGCCACGTCCATGTAGGCCATCGAGAGCTTCTGGCCTTGCGTGTCGAGCGTGAACCGTTTGACCTCGTGTGGATACTCAAACCGCTCCAGGTTCGGACCATAGTCGGGCACCTTGGGGGCGCCCGCTGCCATGACGCTGCCGGCGAGTGCGACGCCGGCGCACAGCGCGCCCAGGCGGAGATGTTGGGATCGTGTCATTCAAGTGACTCCTGTTATGGCGCCGGCCCGCTGCCGGCGCTGTACAACAGGGACAGCAAAAATGGGGCCTGGGTTCCGCACTGGCTTGAACGAGACCCAAAGGCTCCAAGCGGCGTCAGTCCTCAAACGCCCGCTTGCTCCGCGTGCAGCGGCGGTCCAAGAAACTCCACATGCCACTTCTGCCCGAACGCGTTCAACGCGTCGTGATCGAGTTTTCCCTCGCGCATGACCTCGCCCAACCCCAGAAAGAAAGCCTTCGCGTCCATGCCCGGCAGTATCTGGATGAACTGCCGCGCCGGCCGGTCGGTGATGTTGACGAATGCATGCGCCGCGCCTCCGGGCACGCTGACGACGTCGCCCTCACCGGCCGTGAACCGTTTGCCGTCGACTTCAAAGAGATATCGGCCTTCCAGCACGTAAAACACCTCGGTTTCCCGGTGCCGGTGCAGTGGCGGGCCAAAGCCCGGCGCGTTTTCGGTTTCGATGCTGGTGAGTTCGCCGTTGGTGGATTCCGGCGGGACGCGCACACGCAGCGTCAGGCCGATCTGCGGGATCAGGATGGGCGATTCCTGTTTGGTGGAACGAATGAACTCGAAGGCCATCGTCATTCTCCCTGCGTCGCGGGCGCGGCGGACAGTGCCGGCAGCAGGCCGCCGGTGCCCGGCGGATAAAGCGACGCTGCATATTGTCTGGCCTTGGCCTGGAAGTAGGCTTCGACCCACTTGAAACGCTCGCCGTCCTTGGCGAGCCCGACGGTGTTTGCGATGGCGGCGAGGCTGATGGTGTGTCCGCCCGCGCCCCAGTTGCCTTCCGAAACTTCCTCGATGATGACCAATGCGCCGCTGCCGTCTTCGCGCGTGGCGCCCAGGCTTTCCATCATGGCTGCGTGCACTGACGCGTGGACCTCGGACTTGTGCTGCTGGCTCATGTAGCCTTCAGGAATGCTGACGCGGGCGAGCAGGCGGCCGTGGGTGCGGATGGGCGTGTCGTCGATCTTACCGCCGACCCACCAGTCTTCGGCGGGAACTTCGGTGAACAGCACGGATGCGAAAGCCAAACCGCCCGGGGTGCGGGCGCCGCCTTCCATCGTCAACAGCACTTCCGTCAGCCGCTTGCCCATTTCGTTCTTGCTGACGGGGTCGAGCATCCCCTTTGCGTAATACAACTGAATCACTGGCATGACATTCTCCTTGCCTTTCCCTTCACCCGGCGGCAAGCGGCGCGGGCAATACCGGCGCCGCTTGCAACGCAGGTTGATCCGGGGCGGCGCTATTGGATGGTTTCAATAATGAGGAGGTCGGCGCCTTCACCGTCCGTCTGAATCGTGACGGGGCGGTCTCCCCAAACGCCTCGGCTATCGCGGCGCGCCAGGGTGATGTCGTCGACGCTGGCTTCTCCATCCAGCATGAACACATACACGCCATGACGGTTCGATTTGGGCTTGTATTGCAGATGCATTGCCTGATCCGCCACCAACCTTGAAACGGACACGTCCTGGCTGATCCGTAGTGCGCCATCGGCATTGCCCACCAGTTGCGTAAGCTGATTGCGGCGCGTGCTCGCATCGAAATGACTGCGCGTATAGGAAGGCGGCGTCAGCAGGCGGTCGGGCAGGACCCAGAGGTACAGCACTTGCATATCGGTGCTGGCCAGATTCAATTCGGAATGCTTGCCGCCAGAGCCGGCAGAGAACGCGTAGAAGTCGTTCGGTCCGAGCTGGTCGATATTGCCCACCGTGTTCACGTGCGTCAGCGTGCCCGCCAGGACGAATGCGCAAATGATGAAGTCATGATGGCGGTGCATGTTGTAGCCGCTGCCGGTGCCGCTGAATACTTCTTCGCCAAAGACGCGGATCCGGCCGAATCCGGGAACGCCGCTTTGGTAGGCGCCAAAGTTGAAGCTGGAATGGCGGGTCACCATGCCTTCGGGGTGGCCGGCGATATAGCTAGACGCTTCGCCCGTCGACAGGAATTTTTCAAAGCCGCGGTCGTGTGCGCGCAGCACAAAGTCATTGTTCATGATGAGTTCTCGGCAGGCGTTCAGACGAGGGCGTGCGCGGCGACGTCGGCGCTGGCGTACGGGAGTTCGACCATTTCGAAACGGCTCTTGGGGGTGCCGCAATCGGGGCAGACCCAATCGTGGGGGATGTCGGCCCATCGGGTTCCGGGAGGAATGCCGTGTTCGGGCAGCCCCAGGGCTTCGTCATACAGAAAGCCACAGCCAAGGCAGACGTGGCGCGTCAAAGGTTCATCCATCGATGTCTCCAATGGGCCAATTTGCCTCGGCCCCGGGCGAGCGCTAGGTAGCGCGTGACGCATTTATATAACGCGTCACGCGCTACCGCAAGCGATTTGATATAGTGACGGTTCGATTTGTCGGAGGGCAGTCACGATGGAAAGCGTCACCAATTTAAGAGAGACGGTGCTGGCGCAATTGCGCTCGCGCATCGTGTCGGGCGAAGCGGCGCCGGGCACCATTTATTCCGTGCCGGCGGTGGCGACCGAGATGGGCATGTCCACGACCCCCGTGCGCGAGGCGTTGCTGGAGCTGAGCCGCACGGGATTGGTCTCCCCATTGCGCAATCGGGGGTTTCGCGTGGAAGCGGCCACGCCCAAAGACCTGGAAAATCAGTTTGACGTTCGGATCATGCTCGAGGTGGGGGCACTGGTCACCCTCGCGCGGAAAGGGTTGACCGATACGGAGCCGCTCGTCCGGCTGGCCGACGACGTCGCCGCTGCGGTGAAGTCAGGCAGCGTGACGGACTACATCGAAACGGACCGCCGGTTTCATGAGGCGTTGGTCGCGCGCGCCGAGAACCCGTTGCTGACGCGAATGATCATGGGGTTGCGGGCAGACATGCGGCTGTATGGCATCAGCTCGCCCGAAGGTTTAGAGCGGCAGCGCGCGTCCGTTTCCGAGCATTATGAAATGATCGAGCTTGCGGCGACTCGGAAAACTGAAGCCATCGCGGCGTTGATCACCCGGCATATTGAATCGTGGAAACCGTTGATGACGGCGGCGCTGCGGGAATTGGCGTAGTCCCACTCAAGACATCACCACCTCCGGCTGCCGTTGCAGCCGCAGCACCGGCGACGTGAATAGCACGGCGAACTGGATGAAAAACCCGACGGTCGACATCCACAGACACGCCTCCACGCCAAACCGCGCCGCCAACGTCGCGCCGATCAGCGCGCCGATGGGCCGCGCGCCAAAATTCGCGGTCACGATGACGGACGAGACCCGTCCCAGCAGGGCATTGGGCGTAACCGATTGGCGAAGCGTGGTGGTGGTGATGGTCCACAGGATGGGCCCGGCGCCGAAGAAAAAGAATCCCACCGCTGCCCACGCGCCTGACGGAAAGACCAGCGTCGACAGCAGGATGAAGCTGGCCAGCAAGGCAGACAGCGGTCCCGCGCCGATCACGGCGCCGAACGGCAGGCGGCGGGCGAGCCACGGGGCGGCGAGGGCGCCGGCCAGCATCCCCGCGCCGTAAACGCCCAGCGTGACGCCGACGCCCGCCGCGGACAAGCCCAGGCGGTCGACGGCGTAGGCGACGTAGACGGCCAGCAGGACGAACCAGGCGGTGTTGAAGAAGAGCGCGGTCAATAGGACCGGCCGCAGCAGGGGATGGGTGGCGACGAAGACGGCGCCTTCGCGCAGTTCCGAGATGGGATGGCGGCGCGGAGCGGGCTTGGGCGTGTCCTGCGGCAGGCCGGCCAGGAGCACGGCGGCCAGGAGCGACAGCGTGGTCGCGAGCACATAGGCGGTCGAAGCCCCCATCCAGCCGACCAACGCGCCGCCTGCGGCGGGGCCGGCGGAGAAGGCTGCGCTGCGCGCCAGCTCAAGCCAACGGTTGGCGTTGGCCAGTTCCGTGACCGGGACCAGCTTGGGCACGAGGGCAGGCGCCGCAACGTTGTAGGCGACGGTGCCCACCGCGCCGATGAAGCCCAGCGCGGCCAGCCATTGCAAGCTGAGACCGCCCATCCACAGCAGCGCCAGCAGGCCGATCAGGCTTGCCGCGCGCACGGTTTCGGCGGCGGTCATCAGTGACCGGCGCGACATCCGGTCCGCCAGCACGCCGGCGGGCAGGGACAACAAAAGGAACGGCAACGTCTGCGCGGTCTGCAGATAGCCGGTTTGCGCAGCGGTGGCGCCCAGGGCCAGCACGGCATACAGCGGCGCGGCGGCGAGCGCGATCTGCTCGGAGAACTGCGCGGCGAGGTTCGACGCCGCAAGTCGGCGGAAAGCGGAGGGCAGGGCGGGCATGGACGAGACGGCGGGCGCCGCAAAAACAGCAAGGGCACGATCATGATCGTACCCCTGCGGCCCTGCACTCCGGTCCTTGCTAGGACGCGTCCCTGTCAGGGAATGGGCGGGTAGTCGCCGAAGCCGTCGGGCCAGGTGGTCAGCACGTCGTAGCCGGTCTCGGTGACGACGACCATGTGCTCCCACTGCGCGGACAGCGATCGGTCCTTGGTGACGACCGTCCAGCCGTCGGGAAGCTGCTTGGTCTGGGGCTTGCCGGCGTTGATCATGGGCTCGATCGTGAACATCATGCCGGGCTGCAGCACCATGCCTTCGCCGGGGCGGCCGTAGTGCAGCACCTGCGGGTCGTCGTGATAGATCTGGCCGATGCCGTGGCCGCAGTACTCGCGCACGATGCTGAAGTGCTCGCGGTGCGCTACGGTCTGGATGGCGTGGCCGATGTCGCCCAGCGTGGCGCCGGGCTTGACGGCCATGATGCCGGCGCGCATGGCCTCGTACGTAGTGTTGACCAGGCGGCGCGCAAGCGGGCTGGGCTGGCCGACGTAGTACATGCGGCTGGTGTCTCCGAACCAGCCGTCCTTGATGACGGCCACGTCGATGTTCAGGATGTCGCCGTTCTTGAGCACCTTGGCCGACGGGATGCCGTGGCAGATGACGTGGTTGACCGACGCGCAGATGGTCTTGGGAAAGCCGTGGTAGCCGACGTTGGCGGGCGTGGCCTTGAGCACGTTGACGATGTAGTCGTGGCAGACGCGGTCAAGCTCATCCGTCGTGACGCCCGGGCGGACGTGTTCGCCGATCATGTGCAGGACTTCGGCCGCCATGGCGCCCGCCTTGCGGGCCATTTCGATGTCGGCGGCCGATTTGATGGAAACCTTCTTGGCCATTTACGCGGCCTCCTGCTGCGCGGGTTGCGGCAACCCTTGCGAGAGGGACGCGATGGTGAAGCCTTCTGCCTGGTCGATGCGAATCAGCAATTGGCAGATATCGGCGTGGCGCAATTCGGGATACAGCTCGGAGAGCATGCCGATGCGCATCCAGTGTTCGGCCTGGGAGTTGATCGAGCGGCTGAGGGCGCCGCTGGCGACGCGCAAGTTCTCATGCATTTGCTCGGAAATCTTGACGATACCCATAGTGGATGTTCCGTATATGTTTTGTATATGGAACGTATCGTACTGCGGGGCGTCGCCGCGTGCAAATCACCCTCAGGCGGATTCCTCGGGTTTTTTGTCTTCCTTGGGTTCCTTAGGTTCTTTGGGCTCCTTCCTGGGCTTGGCGCGCGCGGACTTCTTGGCGGCGCCAGCGCGCGGCGCTTCCTTGGGCGCGGGGGCGGCCGCGGCGGTCATCTGTTCCATCCACATCAGCGCGTCGGTGTACGACAGGAACTGCTGCAGATAGCCGGGCGACATTTCGCGCATCAGGGATAGCGCGCGGTGCACAAGCTGATTGGAATTGAGCGGGCCGGCGTTCTTGTGGACCTGTTCCTGCGACTGGCGCACCTGGCGGTCGGCGCTGAAGCGCGACCAGAGCGCCCGGAATTCGTCGAGCAACGGCAGTTCGGGGTAGGCGGCGCGCAGGCCTAGCGGGTCACGGGAATCGTGGGAGGTTTCGCCCGGCAGGGCGTCTTGGGCAGGGCTACCGGCGGCCAGGGAATTGCCACGGGGATTGCCCAGATAAGCGATCAGCTCGGCCAGCGACCCGCCCGACAAGGCGTCTTGCGGGGCATCTGCATCAGCCTCAGCCCCTGCAACTGCAGCCGCATTCTCCGCGCCCTTCAACTCCCCCTCGTACGCCGCGATCAGACCAGCGACCCGCTCGTCCAGCCGCTGACGCGCCGCGCCCTCGTACGCGGCCGCGCGGCGGTCGAGCGCGTCGATCAGGTGAAAGCGCAGCGGGTTCACGCGGTCCGCGCCGCTGGCGCGCCAGGCGTCCAGCACCGCGCGCGCGTTCATCACCTCTGCGCGGCTGCCGTCACTGCTCACCGGGCTTACCCGTGTCGTTGGATGGCTTGGGGATGGGCGTGATTTCCACGCGGCGGTTCTTGGCGCGGCCTTCCTCGTCGGCGTTCGACGCCACGGGTTGCTCGGCGCCAAACGCGGCGGCAAACACCGTGGAGGACGGCACGCCTTCGTCGATCAGGGCGCGGGTCACGGTGAGCGCGCGCTGGGCGGAAAGGTCCCAGTTGTCCGCGAAGCGGCGATTGCCTTCGCGCACCTGCTGGTCGTCGGTGAACCCGCTGACCATCAGGATTTCGTTGTGGGTATTCAGGTAGGCGGACAGCGGCTCGATCAGGCTTTTCAGGATTTCGCGGCCCTCGGGCTGGAGCTGGTCGGAGTTCAGCGCGAAGAGCACGCTGCCGCTGATGCCGATACGGCCGTTGATAAGCGTTACCCGGCCGGCGGCCAGGGGGCCCGCCAGCGCCTGCTCCAACGTCTCGCGGCGGTGGGTTTCTTCCTGGCGCTGCTTGACCTCTTCTTCCAGCCGCGTCGACAGCTGCAACTGCACCGCGACGACGCTGACCAGGATGAGGACGAAGGCGCCCAGCAGCACGGACATCAGATCGCCGAAGACGGCCCAGGCGGGCGCCGTTGCTTCCACGCCGCCGTCGATATCCTCGCTCATGCCGTTTCCGCTCCGGCGGTGGCGCGCTGGGTGGCCAGCTGTTGCAGGTTTTCGATGATCTGCTTCTGCGACATCAGGCTCAGGTCGACGACTTCACGGGCCTGCGCCACGTAGTAGGAAAGCTGCTCGTCGCCGCGCGCGATGGATTTGTCCAGCGCGGCCTCGATGCGTTGCAGATGCGCGGTGAGCTTGTCGTTCGATTCGCCGAAGGCCTGCACCGCCGCGCCGAAGGATTCGCCCAGGCTGGCGACTTCGACGGCGCCGCTGGTGACCAGCGACGCCACGTCGGACAGCTTGCCGGTTTCGGACTCGACCTGCGCGGTGAACTGCGCGCCCACGCGCTCCAGCATGTCGGCCGACGACGCGACCAGCGCGTCCACGGCCGTGCGCTGCTCGGCGGCGGTGTGGTTGACGGCGTCCAGCAGCGTGCTCAGCGTTTCCAGCAGGCGGTTGCGTTCCTGCAGCATGTCGTTGTCGCGGACCATGGTGTCCGAGAGCTTCTGGCGCAGTTCGCCGATGACCTCTGCGGCGGCGCGGGGCGCCTCGGAGGCCGCTTGAACCAGACGGCCGATCTCGGCGATGGTCTCGCTGGCATGGGCCTGCGTCTGCGCGGTGATGTCCTGCGCGGTGAGGCTCAGGGTGTCGCAGATTTCCTGCTGCAGGCCGGCGGTGTGCGCGCCTGCCTGCTGCCATTCGGTTCGCAGCGCATCGGCCATGGCCGCCAGCTTGGCGGTCCAGGCGGCAAGGCGTTCCTCGTCGTTGGCCGCCAGCGCCGTTTGCAGGGCGGTGTGCGATTGTTCCAGCGTCTGCAGCAGTTCGGCGGCTTGCGTGCCGAAGGCGGCGGACGCGGCTTCCAGCGCCTGGCGATTGTCGCTGGCAAGTCGCTGGCCGGTTGCTTCTTGACGCGCCTGGGCGTCGATCCAGGCCTGCGTGACGCCGCCCGCGGCCGTTTCCAGACGCGTGGATACGCTTTCCAGCAGGGCGGCCTGTTGCTGCGTCTGGGCCGAGATGTCGCGGGCGGTCTGGGTGAGCGCGTCGCTGATTTCGAGCTGGCGCAGAGCGGCTTGCGTGCCGGCCTGTTCCCATTCCTCGCCCAGCTTGGCGGACATCGCCATCAGCGAGCCGGTCCAGGCAGCCAGACGTTCCTCATCGCGCGAAGCCAGCGCGGTTTGCAGGTCGGCGTGCGACTGGTCCAGGGTGCGCAGCAACGCGTCGGCATGCTGGCCGAAGGTGGCCGCGGCGGTTTCCAGCGCGCGCTGGTTGTCGGCGGCCAGTTGCTTGCCCAGGTCTTCCTGTTGGGTCTGCGCGTGCAGCCAGGCTTGCGTGACGCTGCCGGCCGCCGTTTCCAGACGCGAGGACACGTCCTGCAGCAAGCGGGCCTGCGCGTCGGTCTGGCCGGCGATGCCGCGCGCGGTCTCGGCGAGCGCGTCGTTGATTTCCTGCTGGCGGGCCACGGTGTTCGCGCCGGCCTGTTCCCATTCCTGGCCCAGCTTGGCGGTCATGGCGCCCAGCGTGTTGCTCCAGGCGGCAAGGCGGTCTTCGTCGCGCGCGGCCAGCGCGGCCTGCAGTTCGGTGTGCGACTGGTCCAGCGTGCGCAGCAGCGATGTAGCATGCTGCTCGAAAGCCGCGGTGGCGGCTTCGAGTGCGGCCTGGTTGCCGGCGGCCAGCTTGCCGCTGGATTCTTCCTGGCGGGCGAGGGCGCGGGTCCATTGGTCCGCCACGCCGTTGGCGGCAGCCTCCATGCGGGCCGACACGCCTGCCAGCAGCGCCGCTTGCGCCGCAGCCTGTTCGGAGACGTCGCGCACGGTCTGCGCCAAGGTGTCGTTGATGTCCTGCTGGCGGGCGGCAGCCTGCGCGCCGGACTGTTCCCATTCCTGGCGCAGCGTGGCGCCCATCGCGCCCAGCGTTTCGGTCCAGGCGGCCAGACGTTGCTGATCGCGCGAGGCAAGATCGGTTTGCAGCGCGGCGTGCGAGGCGTTCAGGGTGCGCAGCAGCGACGCGGAATGCTGTTCGAAGCTGGCTGCCGCGGCGGTGAGCGCCTGCAGGTTGTCGCCGGCCAGCTTTTCGCCGGCTTGCTGCTGGCGCGACAGCGCGTCGGTCCAGGCTTGCGACATATTGCCGGACGACGCCTCCAGGCGCGTCGACACGCTGTCCAGCAGATTGGCGGAGCGCTCTTCGAAGGTGTGGGCGAAGCGGTCGAGCGAGGCGCGCAGGTCTTCGGCCATGGCCTCGCTGGCGCGCTGCTGGCCGGCCACCGCCTGGCTCCAGATGCCGGCAACGTCGGTCGTCGCGGCTTGCAGGCCGGCGGTCAGGCCTTCCAGTTGCTGGCGGACGGCCTGCGAGACGGTGTCCTGCAGCGTGGCGGTCTCGCGGGACAAGCTGTCCATGGTGGCTTGCACGACGGGCTGCAGGGCCTCGCCGGCGGAGCGGGCGCTTTGCGCGACGCTGTCCTTCATGGACTGTTCCATCACGGACGCGAGGCGAGCGTAGGCGGCTTCGGCCTTGCCCTGGAAGGCGGTCTGGCTGGCGATCTGGCGTTCATTTAACGCCTGATTCTGCTGCTCCATGCTCTTCATCATGGATTCAAGCTGCCCGACAATGGCGGGCATGGCTTCGGCCTGGCGTTGCATGACCTCGGCCTGGCGCTGGAGCAGCTTGAACGATTCTTCGCGCTGGTAGCTTTGCGAGTACACGCGCAGCGTGGTGGCCGCCTTGGTGTCCAGCAGTTGCGCCGCGTGGACGCGGTCGCGGCGGCACAGCGCGGCCAAAAGGCCCAGCATGGCGGACGCGGCCACGCCGGCAATCGAGGTGCCGAATGCAAAGCCCAGCCCCTTGACGGGCGCGGCCAGCGACGCGCGGATCGCGGCCAGATCGGTGGAGCTTTCAAGGGCGAGGCCGGTGCCGCGCAGCGTCACGACCATGCCCAGGAACGTGCCCAGCATGCCCAATAGGACCAGCAGGCCGACGAGGTAGGGCGCCAGCGACGGACCGGGCAGGCCCACGCGCTCGCCTTCGATGCGCAGGCGCGCCGCGTTGCGCAGACCAGCCGGCAGCTTGTCCAGCCAGGCGCCTAGGCTGCCCGGCGCTTCCTTCAGGTCCGACACGGCGCGCGTGAGCGCGGATGTTGCCTGCTGGTAGCGCAGCAGCTCAAGCGCGCCAGCCAGATAACAGACACCGATCAGCAGCGTCACGGCCAGCGCCAGCGGGTTCGTGCCCGCGTAACCCGCACCGATCCAGCCCACAACGGCCAGTCCGGCCAGAAAAACCACGATATTGATCAGATTCTTGGACATAGTGTCCTAATTAGCTGGTGCGAAGGGCGGCGAGCAGCCCTTCGACCGGTTGTAAACGAACATCCAATTCGGCCAGCAGCACGGCGCGCATGTCGGCGCGGAACGTGTCCAGCCAGGCGCCGGGGGTAACCGCGGCCGCCGGCTGCGTCTCGCGGGCCGGCGCGGCCTCAGGGGCGGGCTTGGCTGCATCGCCCGCCGCGTCTGCGTCGGCGCCTTGCGGCGCGGCAGACCCGGCTTCGGCCGGCGCCTCGTCCGCCTCCTGGGCTTGGGCTGCCGCCTGCGCCGCTTCCTCGGCCTTGCGCAGCCGGTCGAAGTGCGTCTGCAGCAACTTCGGAATCGCGCCTAGCAGGGCCCGCTCCTTGGGCAGCAACGCGCGGTCCATGATCGCGTCCACCACGGCCAGGCGCGTCCATTCGCCATTGCGCGCCGCGACCATTCCGCGCAGCCGGCTGCGCAGATTGCCGATGCTGGTCTCCATCGTGTGCTGCAACGACAGATACCGCTGGCGAAAACTCGAATAATCGAACTCGTCCTCGGCCAGGGCGGCAGCCAGTTTCTTGGCGGGCGCCCGCGCCGGGGCGACGCGCTTGGCGGCCGTGGCCGCCGTGTCGCTGGCGATCGCGTCGGCCAGGGTGGTGCGCACGCGCACGCATTCGCGTTCTTCGGCGCTGCTGAACAGGCGGGCGCCGGGCGCAATGACCGGCGGACTAGTATTCAACGCCGCCGACAGGGCGATCGCGTCCGTCCAGCCAAGCCATTGGCTCAGATGGTCGGATAGCGACTGCCTGGACTGCTGGACTTCCGCGTCCGTCAGGCGAGTCAGCAAGCGAATGAGCGTCGGGCCGCTTAAACCTGTGCGCTGGGGGGCTTGCAACATACCACCAGAGTCAAAAAGGGGGGAGTTTACACGCTGCGACGGCCTGAGAGGGCCTGTCGGGACGGCCCGGGCGGTAGCTGCCGCCACAAAATGGGGTCGCATCACAGGCGCTGCAATACTGTGTCGCCGCCAGGTGGCGTGGAACCCTGACCCTGCCTGGCCGTCGAACGTTGCATGGATGCCCGCACCCCCTGGCGATTTGCCCGACGACTTTTCATCCTTGCCGCGCTTGCCGCCATGGCTGTCTGGGCCTGGCCGCGTCTGCCCGAGGCGGCGCGCGCGCCCTGGCACATGGCGCGGCTGTCCTGGCAGGACGCGCCGCTGTCCCTGCCCGTGCCGGTGCAGGGCATCGCGCCGCGGCGGCTGGCGGACACCTGGGGCGCGGCGCGGTCGGGAGGACGCACGCACCAGGGCATCGACATCTTCGCCAAGCGCGGTACGCCGGTGTTGTCTGCCACCGAAGGCGTGGTCACGCGCATCGGTGAGAACACGCTGGGCGGCCAGGTGGTGTGGGTGATGGGGCCGGGCCGGCAGATGCACTATTACGCGCACCTGGACGGCTACGCGGATATCCGCCGCGGCCAGCTCGTCGCGCCGGGCGACGTGCTGGGTTTCGTGGGCAATACCGGCAACGCCAAAGGCACGCCGCCGCATCTGCACTACGGCATCTATGCGGGGGGCGGGGCGCTCAATCCGTATCCGCTTTTGATGGCGCCCAGCGCGGCCGGCGGATCCTCTCTGCCGGTGTCGGCCGCGCAATAGCCCTGCAATCAGCCTGCCGCGCGGTGTAGATTTGTTCCCTGGTCAAGAAAAGCGGGGCAGGCGGTGGCGCATCTTCCATGGACTTTCTGATTGAAACGGCGGCCCGTGCGCTGGCGGCGGGAGACCCGCTGGGCGCGTTGAACCACGTGGCGCTGCGCAGCGACGCGCCCGCGCTGGCCCTGCGCGGCATCGCCTTCGCGCAATTGGGCGATCTGCCACGCGCCAGGGCGCTGCTGCGAAGCGCCGCGCGGACGTTTGGTCTCCGGCAGGCGGTCGCGCGGGCGCGCTGCGTGGTCGCCGAGGCGGAAATCGCGCTGGCTTCGCGCGATCTCGGCAACCCGGACAAGGCGCTGGACGCCGCGCGCGCCACGCTGCAGGCGCAGGGCGACGTGGTCAACGCGGCACATGCCCGCCATTTGACGGCGCGCCGCCAATTGCTGCTGGGACGGCTGGAAGACGCCGAGCGCACGCTGGCCGAGGTGGATCCGGCCGCACTGCCTTGGGCGTCGCAGGCCATTCAAGAGTTGATCGTCGCGGGCATCGCACTACGCCGCCAGCAGGCAGCAAAGGCCCGGTCCGCGCTGACGCGCGCGGGACGCTGCGCCGAGCAAGCCGGGATTCCGGCGCTGATGGCGGAAGTGGACCACGCGGTGCGGGCGCTGGACGCGCCGGCCGCCCGGCGCATGGGACAGGCTGGCGAATGCACGGTGTCGCTGGACGAAGTTGAGGCCTTGCTGGCGTCGGGAACGCTGGTGGTGGACGCCTGCCGGTACGCCGTGCGCGGTGCGCAAACGACGGTCGCGCTGGCTGGCCGTCCCGTGCTGTTTGCGTTGGTGCGGGCGCTGGCGCAGGCCTGGCCGCAGGACGTCACGCGCGATGCGCTTATCGCCCAGGCATTTCGCACGCGCTATTTCGACGAGACGCACCGCGCGCGCCTGCGCGTCGAAATGGGCCGTCTTCGCACCGCGATCCACCCGCTGGCCGGCATCCAGTCCACTCCGCACGGCTATACGCTCACGCCGGCCGGCACGGGCGGCGTCACGGTGCTGGCGCCTGCTGGCGAAGAAGCGGATCCGGAGCAGGGCGCGCTGCTGGCCTTTCTGGCCGATGGTGAAGGCTGGTCGAGTTCGGCGCTGGCGCTGGTGCTGGGCTCCAGCCAGCGCACCGTGCAGCGCGCACTGGAGGCGCTGGCCGAGGCCGGCAAGGTGCAGGCCTTCGGCCAGGGACGCGCGCGGCGCTGGATGCTGCCGCCGGTGCCCGGATTCGCGACAAGCTTGTTACTCCCGGCGATTTTGCCCGGCCAGTAGCATGGATGCATGCCTACAACAGGAAGCCATCATGAAACGATCACAAGCCGAAATCCTCCGCGAATATGGCCCATTCCCGGGCGTCGAGGCCGTCCATGGGCTGACGTACGACGGCAAGCAGGTGTGGTTCGCCACGGGCGACAGCCTCGTTGCCCTGGACCCGGTCACCGGACAGACGTCGCGCTCTCTCGACATCACGGCCAATGCCGGCACGGCCTTTGACGGCACGCACCTCTATCAGATCGCCGATGGCCGGATCCAGAAGGTCGATCCGCAAAGCGGGAACGTGCTGTCCACCATTCCGGCGCCGGGCGGCGAGGGCGTGTCTGGCCTTGCCTGGGCGGAAGGCAGCCTGTGGGTCGGCGCCTACCGCGACCGCAAGATCCACCAGGTCGATCCCGAGACCGGCAACGTGCTGCGCACCATCGATTCCAATCGCTACGTGACGGGCGTTACGTGGGTGGACGGCGAGCTATGGCACGGCACGTGGGAAGCCGAAGAAAGCGAATTGCGGCGTCTTGAACCGCGCACGGGCGAAGTGCTGGAAGCGGTCGAGATGCCGGCGGGCGTGGGCGTGTCGGGCCTGGAGTCCGACGGCGGCGCCCGGTTCTATTGCGGCGGCGGCGAGAGCGGCAAGGTGCGCGCGGTGCAGCGGCCGGGCAAGGCCTCGGGTTGACGCGAACAGTGGAAAAAAACAACAGTAGATGGAGATGAGAAGGATTTGCATTTAAACTTCGTACCGATTTGTCCCCCTTAGACTCACTCGGTAGGAAGCTCCAATGCAAGCAGAAAGACGCGCCGGACGCGGCTCAATCGTTCACCCACGTTTCGTGCTGCGCCGCACGTCTGCGGCGGTTTTCCTGGCGTTGGCTTCCGGGGCAGTTGCCGCGCAGGACGCCAGCGTGTCGACGCTGCCCTCGGTGCAGGTGGTGGGCGACAACGCCAATCCGAACACCACCGAGGGGACGGGGTCCTATACGCCGCGTTCCACCGCAGCCAGCACGGGGCTGTCGCTGTCGCTGCGCGAGACGCCGCAGTCGGTGACCGTGATGACGCGTCAGCGCATGGACGACGAGGACATGCGGTCGCTGGCCGACGTCATGGGCAGCACGCCCGGCATTTCGGTGCAGAACTTCGACAGTGAGCGCTACACGTTCAACTCGCGCGGCTTCAGCATCAGCAATTACATGTACGACGGCGTGCCCACGTCCTTCGATGTGGGCTATGCGGCGGGCGAGTCTTCCGTCGATCCCATCATCTATGACCGCGTGGAAGTCGTGCGCGGCGCGACGGGCCTGATGACGGGCGCAGGCAATCCGTCCGCCTCCATCAACCTGGTGCGCAAGCACGCCGACAGCCGTGAGTTCAAGGCGGACCTGAGCGCGGGCGTGGGCAACTGGGACACCTATCGCGTGACGGCCGACCTGTCGACGCCGCTCAATGCCGAAGGCACCGTGCGCGGCCGCATCGTCTCGGCGTACCAGGACAACCGGTCGTTCCTGGACTACTACCAGAACAAGAAAAAGGTCTTCTACGGCGTGGTGGACGCCGACCTGACCTCGCGCACCACGCTCAGCGTGGGCTACAACTACCAGGACAACGAGCCGCAGGGCAGTAGTTGGGGCGGCTTTCCGCTTTGGTACGCCGACGGCGGCCGCACCGATTGGCGGCGGTCGCTGAACACCGGCGCGCGGTGGAGCTCGTGGGGCAGCACCACGCAGGGCGCCTTCGCCAGCCTGGAATATCGTTTCGACAACGACTGGCGCGTGCAGGCGGTGGGCTCGTATTCCAAGAATGAAATGGACGGCAAGCTGCTGTACCTGTACGGCTGGCCGGATCGCGAGACCGGCCTGGGCATGGGCGCGTCGCCCGCCTGGTACCTGGGCGACCGCAAGCAGAATGCGCTGGATCTGAAGGCGAATGGACCGTTCACGCTGTTTGGCCGCCGCCACGAAGCCGTGGTGGGCGCCAGCTTCAACCGGCAGAAGGGCGACTTCAACTACCGCTCGGCCATCAATGCGGCAGGCGTGGGCAACTTCCTGGAGTGGAACGGCTCGTATCCCGAACCCGACTGGAACGATTCCACCATTGCCAACCGCTACACCACCACGCAGACGGGCTGGTACGGCGCGCTGCGCCTGAACCTTGCCGATCCGCTGAAACTCATCGTCGGCGGGCGCTACAGCACCTGGAAGACCAACTCGATCGGCTTTGGCGGGGAAGGCCGCACGGAGTTCGACAAGAACGCCTTCACGCCCTACGCCGGCCTGCTGTACGACATCAACGACACCTACACGGCCTACGTCAGCTACACAAGCATCTTCAATCCGCAGACCTACCAGGACCGCAACGGCAATTGGCTCGATCCGCTGGAAGGCAAGTCGTACGAGGCCGGCATCAAAGGCGAATGGCTGGAGGGCCGCCTGAACGCCAGCGCCGCCGTTTTCCAGATCGACCAGGACAACGTGGCGCAGGCCGACCCGGGCCAGATGGTGCCGGGCACGACCAATCAGGCTTACACGGCCGCACAAGGCACGCGCAGCCGCGGCTTCGACTTGGAAGTGTCGGGTGAAGTCACGCCGGGCTGGAACGTGGCTGCGGGATGGTCCCACTGGACCGCCAGCGACGGCGAGGGCAACGCGATCCAGACCGACCAGCCGCGCAGCCTGGTGCGCGTCTTCACCACGTATCAGTTGCCGGGCGACTGGAACCGCCTGACGGTGGGCGGCGGCGTGAACTGGCAGAGCCACGTCTACACCATCGCCAGCGGCCCCAACGGCGACGAGCGCGTGGGCCAGGGCAGCTACGCCATCACCAACCTGATGGCGCGTTACCGCTTCAACCGCAGCCTGTCGGCGCAGGTGAACGTGAACAACGTGTTCGACCGCAAGTACTACAGCCAGATCGGCTTTTACAGCCAGGGCGCGTGGGCCGCGGGACGCAGCGCGATGCTGACGATGCGCTACCAGTATTGATCGCGGGCATTACGTGGCCCGGCATTACGCGGGCCCGACCGGTCCGGAGGCCGCCCGCGCGGTCTCCGCGATGCTGGCGATGAAGGCCTTGGCGGCCTCCGGCATGATGCGGCCGGCCAGCGTCTGCACCTCGAAGTGGCGTTCGTTCATTTCGCGGTCGCGGAGCGGCACGGCGACGATTCTTCCCCATTGCAGGCGGTTGCGGATGGCGAGTTCCCCGCAGAAGGCGACGCCGCCGCCCGCGCTGGCAAAGCCGACCAGGGCGTCGATGCTGCGGCTGGTGAATGCCGGCTCGCAATGTAGTTGCTGGCGGCTGCAACTGATGTCGATCAACTGGCGCAGGGTGGAATCGGGGCTGGGCAGGGCCAGCGGATACGCCATCAATTGCGCCAGCGCCATCTCGCGCCGGTCGGCCAGCGGATGGTCGGCCGCGAGGATCGCGCGCACCGGCGCCGGCACGCGCGCTTCCACCCGGATGTCGCGCTGCGACGTGAGGCTGAGGGTAACGCCAATATCCGCCGACCCATCACGGATGCGCTGGGGGATCTCTTGTTGCGAGCAAACGTCCAGCGAGAACCGGATCCCCGCATAGTGCTGCCGGAAGGCCGCGATGGCCGCCGGCACGAACTCTGACGCATAACCCTCGGTGCTGACGATGCGCACATGGCCCTGGCGCAGCCCGCGCAGCGCCAGGATGTCGCCGGCCACGCGCTCCACGTCCTGCTGCATGCGTTTGGCGTGCGCGGCCAGCAGTTCGCCCGCGGCGTTCGGGACCATGCCGCGCGCGCGGCGCTCGAACAGCAAGGTGCCCAATTCACGTTCGATACGGGCGATCTGCCGGCTGACGGCCGAGGGGGCGACGTCCAGCCTGCCCGCGGCCTCGCTGACCGAGCCGGTGCGCACGACTTCCAGGAAATATCGCAGGGAAATCTCCTGCAGGACGCGAGGGTTCATGGTCAGTTCCAAGGTTTGCGGAAAACGCAAAGAAGAATTCTAACCATTGATATTGCTGCAAAGCGCTGGCCACCTCTAGGATGTGGGCATTATTTGCACTTTCCATTTGCTGCCACAGCCATGTTTCAACCCGACGCTTCCTCCCATTCTCCCGTTCTGGATTCCCTGCGGCAGGCAAAGCCGGTGCTGTGGACCGGGACTGTCACGACCGCCACCGCTGGCGGGCCGGGCGCGCACTTCCTGATGGATCAAGTGCTGTCCGCGCAGGAGCGCTTTGCGCGATTCGCCCCGCTGCTGGCCGAACTGTTTCCGGAATTGGCCGAGACGCGCGGCGTGATCGAGTCGCCGCTTTTGCCCGCCGCCGCCATGCAGGCGGCCATCGGCCTGCCGCACCATGACGGACGCTTGTGGATCAAGGCAGACCATGCGCTGCCGGTGGCCGGTTCGATCAAGGCGCGGGGCGGCATCCACGAAGTGCTGGAATTTGCCGAATCGTTGGCGCTGCGGGAAGGCCTGCTGTGCCCGGGCGACGACTACCGGAAACTGGCCGGCCCCGAAGCCCGGGCCGTTTTCGGCCGCTATCAAGTTGCCGTGGGCTCCACCGGCAACCTGGGCCTGTCCATCGGCGTGATTGCATCGGCGCTGGGGTTCCGGTCGGCCGTGCATATGTCCGCCGATGCCAAGGAATGGAAGAAGGCACGACTGCGTGCACGCGGAGTCGAGGTCGTCGAGCACGCGGGCGACTACGAAAAGGCGGTGGCCGCGGGCCGCGCGCAGGTCGAAGCCGATCCCTTTGGCTATTTCGTCGACGACGAGCGTTCGGCGTCGCTGTTCCTGGGCTACGCCGCCGCCGCGCTGCACCTGCGCACGCAACTGGCCGATGCGGGCGTGCGTGTCGATGCCGAGCATCCCTTGTTCGTCTACCTGCCTTGTGGCGTGGGCGGGGCGCCGGGCGGAATCGCCTTCGGCCTGAAGCAACTCTTCGGCCCGCACGTGCATTGCTTCTTTGCCGAGCCGGTGCAGTCGCCGTGTTTCCTGGTGCGCATGATGGCCGGCCGGGGCGAACTGCCGGGCGCCCCGGCGTCCGCGTCGGTGTACGACGTGGGCTTGACCAACGTGACCGAGGCCGACGGCCTGGCCGTCCCGACGGCATCCGAACTGGCCTATGCGGCCGTGGGCGCGCATCTGGGCGGCGTCTACACCGTGGAAGACGACACGCTGTACGCGGACCTGGCGCGCCTGAAGGACAGCGAGGGCCTGCGCATCGAACCGTCCGCCGCGGCCGGGTTCAGCGGGCCGCGGCACCTGTGCGGCACCGAAGCCGGCCGGGCATGGCTGCGCGCGCAGGGCCTTGACGCGCATCTGCCGCGCGCCACGCACCTGGCCTGGACCACCGGTGGGCTGTTCGTACCCGACGAAGAATATGACCGATTCCTGAGCCGCGGGCGATCGCTCGCGGCCGGCAACTAGGCGCCGACAGACGCGCCGCTTTTCCACCACTTCCCTTCGAGCACCGCCATGAAAACCTCGTTTCTTGCAGTCAGTCTCGCTTTTGCCAGCACCGTCGGCGCCGTCGCGCCCGCGGTGGCCCAGGACGCCTATCCCAGCCGGCCGCTCACGCTGGTCGTGCCCTTCCCGCCGGGTGGCGCCACCGATGTGCTGGGCCGCGTGGTGGCGCAGAAACTGGGACAGGAATTGGGCCGCACGGTCGTGGTGGAAAACCGCGCTGGCGCGGGTACGGTGATTGGCGCCAGCTTCGTCGCCAAGGCCGCGCCGGACGGCTACACGCTGCTGGTCAGCTCCGGCACGACGTTCACGGTCAACCCGGCCATCCAGAACAACCTGCCGTACGACCCGGTCAAGAGCTTTGAACCCATCGGCATCGTCGGCCGCACGGGGCTCGCGCTGCTCGCCAACCCCAAAGTGCCGGTCAAGGACCTGAAGGAATTCGTGGCCTATGTGAAGGATCCGGCCCACGACCAGCCGCCGTACGGCTCGTTCGGCACCGGCACCACGGCGCATTTCGTGGGCGAGGCGTTCACGTCGGCGGCCAAGTTGAAGATGACGCACGTGCCGTACAAGGGCAGCTCGCCCGCAATGACGGACCTGATCGGCGGACAGATTCCGTTTTCGGTCGACACCGTGGCCGCGGCGCTGCCGCAAAGCAAGCAGGGCAAGGTGCGCGTGCTGGCGGTGTCCGCTCCCAAGCGCTCCGCGTTCTTGCCCGACGTGCCGACGTTCGCGGAACAGGGCTACCCCTCGGTCGCCATGGATACGTGGCTGATGGTCGCCGCGCCGCGCGGCCTGCCGGCCGACGTGAAGACGCGGCTGGAGAAGGCGCTGAAGGCCACCGTCGAATCGCCCGAAGTGGTCAAGAGCCTGGAGGCGCAAGGTTTCGAAGCCGCTTTCGCCAGCGCTGCCGAGGGCGAAGCGCTGATCCAGCAGGAACTGCCCGTCATGCGTGAAGTCGCGCAGCGGGCCAACATCAAGATCGACTGAAGGAAGACGACGATGGCATTGGACGACACCCTGGTATCCCTGACGGCGGTCGAGCTGCGGCGCATGATCGGCGCCCGCCAGCTTTCGCCGGTGGAACTGCTGGAGGCCTGCATCGCGCGGATCCAGGCCGTGAACCCGTATATCAACGCCGTCACCGCCACCGCCTACGAGCGGGCGCGCTCGGAGGCGCGCGCCGCCGAGCGCGCCGTGATGGCGGGCGAACCGCTGGGCCTGTTGCACGGTCTGCCGATGGGGGTGAAGGATCTGGAACCCACGGCTGGTGTGTTGACCACGTACGGTTCGCCCTTGTATCGCGGCCACGTGCCCGACGAGGACATCGAGCTGGTGGCGCGCCTGCGCCGCGCCGGCGCCATCGTCGCCGCCAAGACCAACGTGCCCGAAATGGGCGCGGGCGCCAACTCGCGCAACACGGTGTGGGGTGCGACCGGCAACCCGTTCAATCCGAACCTGAACGCCGGCGGCTCGTCGGGCGGTTCCGCCGCGGCGCTGGCTGCCGACATGCTGCCGGTATGCACGGGCTCGGACACGGGAGGCTCGCTGCGTATTCCCGCGTCCAAGTGCGGCGTGGTCGGATTCCGGCCGTCCCCGGGCATCGTGCCCAGCGTGCGCAAACCGCTGGGCTGGACGCCGATCTCGGTGGTCGGGCCCATGGGCCGCACGGTGGCGGACGCCTGCCTGCAGATGGCCGCTTCCGCGGGCATGCACGCCGGCGATCCGCTCAGCTATCCGCTGGACCCGCTGCAATTCCTGAATCCCGGCGTCGCGGACCTGGGTTCGCTGCGCGTGGCCTACACCGAAGACTTCGGCGCGTGCGACGTGGACGATGGCATTCGTGCCACCTTCCGCGAAAAGATCGCCGCGATGCGGCATCTGTTTGCCGCCTGCGATCCGATCGACCTGGATGTGGGCGAGGCCCATCGGTGCTTTGACGTGCTGCGCGCGGAAGCCTTCGTGGCGGGCATGCGCGACGCCTACGAGAAAGACCCGTCCAGCCTCGGTCCCAACACCCGCGCCAACTTCGAGATGGGCGCGGCGATGAGCCTGAAGGACTGCGCGTGGGCGCAGGCCGAGCAGACGCGTCTGATCAAGCGGTTCCAGCGCGCCTATGACGATTACGACCTCATCCTTTCGCCCACCACGCCGGTCTCGCCGTTTCCATGGACGCAGCTGTACGCGGACAAGATCAACGGCGTCGCGCAGGAGAACTACTACCGCTGGCTGGCACTGACGTACGTGGTCACGCTGACCACGCACCCGGCGCTGACGTTGCCGTGCGGACGCGATGCGCATGGCATGCCGTTCGGACTGCAGATCGTGGGGCGCTTTCGCGGCGACCGTGAAGTGCTGGCCGCGGCGCAGGCGATGGAACAGGCGTTTGCGGGCTCGGACGTGCTGCGGCGCCCAAGGCCGGATCTGGCGGCATTGCGTCCCGCCGAACCGGCGCTGACGTCGATCGTGACTTCGCCACCACAGTTGCAGGGCGGGGGAGAAGCAGGTTCCGTGTCGGCGGTATAGCGACCGTCTTTCACCGCATCGGGCCAGCACGCCGCGCCAAGCGGCGCGCTGGCCTTTTGCTATTTCAGGCTAGTCCGTTTTCTAGGGTAATTCCTGACTAAAAGCTGATTGTCAGCCGTTTGTCAGGCAGGTTTAATCACTCCAAAGTTGCGCATCAGACGCATCAATCGGCATCGGATGGCTCGCCGCAGCCAATCTGTGCCACACCCTTGCAGCCGTAGTAACAACACGCTGGTCCATGTAGTCCACCCCAGGAGACAACAAGCCATGCAACACGTTACAAAGCCCCGCCGCCGCAAATTCATCTCTGGCGCAGCCGCCGCGGGGGTCGCGGCGCTAGGATTTCCCGCCATCGCCAAGGCGCAGAACGCGCCCATCTCCTTCCGCTTTCAAAGCACCTGGCCCGCGACCGACATCTTTCACGAATTCGCTCGCGACTACGCCAACAAGGTCAACGAGATGGCCGGCGGCCAGTTGAAGATCGAAGTGCTGCCCGCGGGCGCCGTAGTCAAGGCGTTCGACCTGCTGGATGCGGTGTCGGCCGGGACGCTGGATGGCGGCCACGGCGTGGTGGCCTACTGGTACGGCAAGAACACGGCCGTGGCGCTGTGGGGCTCGGGTCCGTCCTTCGGGATGGACGCCAATATGCTGCTGGCCTGGCACGAATACGGCGGCGGCAAGGAGCTGCTGGTCGAGATCCAGAAGGCCATGGGTGTGAACGTACAGTCCCTGATGTACGGGCCGATGCCGACCCAGCCGTTTGGCTGGTTCAAGCGGCCCGTTACCAAGGTCGAGGACGTCAAGGGCGTAAAGTTCCGCACGGTGGGCCTGGCGATCGACATGTACACCGCAATGGGCGCGGCCGTGAACGCGCTGCCGGGCGGTGAAATCGTGCCGGCGCTGGACCGGGGGCTGCTGGACGGCGCGGAATTCAACAACGCGTCTTCCGATCTGGCGCTGGGGTTCCAGGACGTCTCCAAGATCTGCATGCTGCAGAGCTTTCACCAGAGCGCGGAACAATTCGAGGTGATGTTCAACAAGGCAAAGTACGACGCCTTGCCGGACAACTTGAAGCACATCCTGAGCTACGCGGCCCAGGCGTCCAGCGCGGATATGTCCTGGAAGGCGGCGAACCGCTATTCGCAGGACTACATCAAGCTGCAGAAGGAACACAACGTCAAGTTCTACAAGACGCCGGACGCGATCCTGCAACAGCAGCTCAAGATCTGGGACGACATGATCGCCAAGCGGTCCGCCGAGAATCCGCTCTTCAAGAAGGTGTTGGACTCGCAGCGCACGTTCGCCGAGCGCGTGGGCCGCTGGCACGGCGACACGACGGTCAATCATCGCATGGCCTACAACCACTACTTCTCGCGCAGCTCCAAGCAGGCCTGACGCCGACTTGCGCCGCACCCGCGCGCCCCTGCCGGCGCGCGGCGTTTCGCCATGCGTCCAGGGCCCGTGCGCGTTGCCGGCAGGTTTGCGGCGGCATGAACGGGTCCGACTCCAGGACCTTCGATGATCCGAATCATACGTTTCATAGATCGCATCTCCACCTTCGTGGGCAAGACCTTTGCCTGGTTGATCGTCATGCTGACGCTGCATGTGTGCTGGGAAGTCGCGGCGCGCTACATCCTGAACCAGCCCAGCGCCTGGGCGTTCGACCTGCAGATGATGTACTACGGCATTCTGTTCATGATGGCCGGGGCGTATACGCTGGCCAAAAACGGGCACGTGCGCGGGGACATCCTGTACGGCTTTCTGCCGCCGCGCGTGCAGGGCGGACTGGACTTGCTGCTCTTCATCGTCTTTTTCTTTCCGGGCGTCATCGCGCTGGTGTGGGCCGGCTGGTACTACGCCGGTTATTCCATCGCCATCCGAGAGCATTCGTCGCTGATGGCCAACGGGCCCCCGATCTATCCATTCAAGGCCTTCATTCCTGCCGCGGGCGCGGTCCTCTTGCTGCAGGGCGTGGCCGAGGTCATGCGCTGCATTCTGTGCCTGAAGCACGGCGCCTGGCCGTCGCGTGAAGAGGACGTCGAGGAAGTGGACGTCGACAAGCTCAAGGAGATGGTGCACGTGAAGGACGAAGACATCGCCAAGCTTGATCGCTACGTCAAATCCGGGGAGTCCCTGCGATGAAAATCCACAAGGCATTGTGGTTCGGCCTGTCGTGCATCGCGCTGGTGCTCCTGATGATCGCGTTCCTCACGCCGTGGGACAACCTCACCACCGGTCACATCGGGCTGCTGATGCTGGCCTTGATCGTGGTGGCGATCATGCTGGGCTTTCCCACGGCGTTCACGTTGATGGGCATGGGCGTGCTGTTCACGTTCCTGGCGTATTACATGCAGAGTTCGGACCCGGGGCGGTCCCTGGGCCAAACGCTGGATCTGATGGTGCAGCGCACGTACGCCACCATGACCAACGATTCGCTGATCTCGATTCCGCTTTTCGTGTTCATGGGCTATCTGGTCGAACGCGCCAACCTGATCGAAAAGCTCTTCCGGTCGATGCATCTGGCGTTGGCGCGGCTGCCAGGCGCGCTGGCGGTGGCCACACTGGCGACTTGCGCGATCTTCGCGACCGCGACGGGCATCGTCGGGGCGGTGGTCACATTGATGGGCCTGCTGGCGATGCCGGCCATGCTTAAGGCGGGCTACAGCGTGCGCCTGACGGCGGGTTCCATTACGGCGGGCGGGTGCCTGGGCATCCTGCTGCCGCCATCGGTGATGCTGATCGTGTATGGCGCCACGACGGGCGTGTCGGTGGTGCAGCTGTATGCCGGCGCGCTGTTTCCCGGCATCATGCTGGCGATTCTGTACATGCTGTACGTCATCCTCGTGGCGAAGCTGCGTCCCGACATGGCGCCGCCGCTGCCCGAGAGCGAGCGTGGCGTGCCGCTGTCGCCCGGCACGGCGGCGCTTGCCGCGGGTCCCTACACACGCGCCGTATCGGGCATGCTGGCCGCCATGTTCAAGGGCCGGCGCAACAGCGCGGTGTCTTTTGGCTATCTGACGCGCAACATGGCGATGGCGTTGGCGCCGCTCCTGGTGACGGTGCTGATGCTGGCGGTGGTGCATCACGCGCTGACCAAGCCCGCCGTGCAATACGAGATTCCGGCCGAACTGCAATTGGGTTCTGGCGGTTTCGATTCCGGATCCGGATTGAGCGAACCACCCGTAGACGGTTTGGCCGAGCCGCCGTCAAACGATCTGCCCGAACCGCCGTCCAACGAACTCGCCGAACCGCCGGGGAGCGCGCCCGCCGCGTCGGGCTTGAGCGAACCGCCGGGCACGCCTGCTGCCCAGCCGCCGGCTGGCGCGGCCGCGCCTGCGCAGCAGGCCGCACCGGAGGCCGACGCCCGCAAGCCCACGCCCACCGGCTTCTGGATCTTCGCAGGCGTGTGCGCGGCGATACTGGCGGTCTTCTATGCAGCGCTGACGTGGGCGCGGCTGGAAATCTTCAAGATGCTGATGGCGTCGTTCTTCCCGCTGGCGGTGATGATTGCGGCCGTGCTGGGATCGATCGGCTTCGGCCTGGCCACGCCCAGCGAGGCCGCCGCCATGGGCGCGATGGGCGGCGCGCTGCTGGCGCTGGCGTATCGCAGGCTGAACTTGCCGGTGCTGCGCGAATCGGTGTTCCTGACGGCCAAGACCACCGCCATGGTGTGCTGGCTATTCGTGGGGTCGTCGATTTTTTCAGCGGCGTTCGCGCTGCTGGGCGGCCAGCGCATCATCGAGGAATGGGTGCTGTCGCTGGGCCTGACGCCGATCCAGTTCCTGCTGCTGGCGCAGATCATCATCTTCCTGCTCGGCTGGCCGCTGGAGTGGACCGAGATCATCGTGATCTTCATGCCGATCTTCGTGCCGCTGCTCAACACGTTCGGCATCGACCCGCTGTTCTTCGGCCTCTTGGTGGCGCTGAACCTGCAGACCGCGTTCCTTTCCCCGCCGGTGGCCATGTCGGCCTTCTACCTGAAGGGCGTATCACCGCCACACGTGACGCTGAACCAGATCTTCATGGGCATGATGCCGTTCATGGGAATCCAGGTGGTCGCGATCTTCCTGCTGTACATGTTCCCGGCGATCGGCATGTGGCTGCCGACGGTGCTGTACCGGTAAGGCGCGAAGGGGGCTGACACCCGTGGGATGTCGTCGCAAGTTGGAGAAGGTGTCTGACACCCATGAGATGCCGTCTCAAGTTGGAGAAGGTGTCTGACACCCATGAGATGCCGTCTCAAGTTGACGGCCATCTTGCCGGGGTGTCAGACACCTGCTTCATCTCGCCGGGGTGTCAGACACCTGCTTCGACTTGAGGTCAGACTCCGCTGCTGAGATAAACCACCGCCGCGACGAGCCAGGACGCCGCGAGCGCAACATAAGCCAGCAGCAGGATCTGCGTGAGGGAAGCCGGCCAGTGCTTGCCCAAGCCGGCGCTTTTCCCCAGCGCGCCCAGCAGATAGCCGCCGTTCGCGCCCGGCAACGGCAGCAGGTTAAGCGCGGCCGTCGTGGCGGCGGTCAGGCCCAGCAACATGGGGAAGGGCAGACCGTGCGCGGCGGAATCGACACGGGCCAGCAGCGCCTGCGCCGTGTGCAGTGGCGACAGCGCGCCACTGACGATGTTCGCAAATCCATCCGCCAGCGCATGCACGCCCGCCATGCCGCCCAGCAGCGCGCACGCCAGCGCGATCAGCGCGAAGCAGCCGGACGCGCCGATGAACAGTTGCGCCCAGAGCGGCTGCGCTTCCAGGTGTCGCGGGTCAACGTCCGCTTCGTCCGCCGGCATCGTGGCGGCCGTCGGCGTTGCGACGTCTGCCGGCATCGTGCCATCCGCCAGCATCGTAGCGCCCGCCGTCTGGAAGCGGACCGCGCCGCCGACAGGCAGCAGCCGAATACTGACCCTGCCCAGCCGCAACAGGCGCGGCCCCAGCCCGAACGACAGCTCGTCCAGCGCCACGCCCAACGCGCGTCCCGCGAAAGCCATCACCGTCACATGCACCAGTGCGCACAGAGCAACGGCCAGCAACAGGCCGATGGCCCCGAATGCCACCGTCATTCGCTTTCTGCCTTCGACAGCGACACTTTCCCGAACGTCATCCACACATGCGCCGTTTCAGACGCCTGCGCGCGATACGTGCCGGAGGCTTCACCCAGACGCATTGCGACGGCGGTGAACGCCCAGGCCTGGGCATCGTCGCAATCGACCTTGCGCGTGGTGTAGGCCTGCAGACCATGCGCGCGCCCGAAGGCCAGCGCCAGTTGCGCGTGCTCGGCGAGCTCTGGCGGCACGGACGGATGATCCCAGCCCCACAGGAAACTGCCGTCTTCGCTGTTGGACGTGCCGATGATCTGCACCGGCGCGGTGGCGACGATGCCACCCGGAAGCTGGAACACGATCAGGCCGCTATCCATGTCCACCGACCATTGCTCGGCCTCGTCCAGATGCCAGGTCGCGCAATGGGCCGCCGTGGCGGCCTGCATGCCTTCCAAGCTTTGGGCGATATAAGTCTGGACGTCGAAGGGCGTGGTGGTGTCGGACATGCGGGATCGTTCCATCAAAGAGAAGGGGCCGACGATGATACGTCAATCGCGTCCGCGCACGGGCAGGATGGCAGGCGCGCCAACGCGAAGGACACCAGTGGTTGGAGGATCAACGGCCCAATCATGCGAAACGGTGTCAGACACCGATGAAGCGCCGTCTCAAACTTGAAAAGGTGTCTGACACCCCTGAGACGCCGTCTCAAGCTGGTGGTCAATTCCACGGGTGTCAGACACCTTCGCCAAATTGACGACCTTCCCGTCCGCGTGTCAGACACCTTCGCCAAATTGACGACCTTTCCGTCCGCGTGTCAGACACCTTCGCCAAATTGACGATCTTCCCGTCCGGGTGTCAGCCCCCCGTTGCAGCACCTCAATACGTCAGCGGCGCACCCGTGACGACCTCATACAAAAACCGGTCCAGCGTCTCGGTCTGGCCGTCGGGCCGATCGAAAAAGGGCGCATTTTCCAGTTCGGCCAGGGTCGATTCCAGATACGCGTGGATCAGCGGGAAGCGCGGGCCGTGCTCGGCCTCGCCGGCCGCCATCTTGATGGCCAGCAGTTCGTTGACTTCGGCGCGCAGGGCGGCGTCGGTGATGATGACGTCGGCCAGATCGGCGAAGCGCATCGGGGGCACGCCACGGCCGCTGTCGATCCATTGGGCGGCCAGCACGGGGCGCAGCACGTACAGGTACTTCTTCAAGCGCACCGTCTCGCCCTGCAGGAATTCACGGAAGTTGCGGCCCGCCATCGACACGTAATGCCAGCGGCCCTTGGTGTTGGAAAAGTACGCGCTGCGGAAATGCCGCAGCCACGCGCTGACCGTGTCGTCCTGGCGATAGATGATGGGCGAATCCAGCCACTCGAAAAGCGTGGGGTTCGAGCCGCGCAAGAGTTGCAGGGACTTGCGCAGCTCCCAGCCCGAGACGTCCAGTTCGTCGTCGATGGGCAGCTCGATCACGTCGCGTTGCGGCGCCACGCGCAGATACCAGTCCAGCTTGTGCACGTAAAGAAAGCGCACGTCGTAGTCGCTGTCGGGCGAGGCAAAGCCCCAGCCGCGGCTGCCGGATTCGCAGGCGAGCAGTACGCGCACGTCGTGGCGCCGCTCGATGTCTTGCAGCGTCGCCATGACGCGTTCGCGGACGGCGGGGTCGATGGGGTGGGCATGCAGGATGGAAGTCATGTGCGCATCCTAGCACTGCCCGGCATCGGCCGGATCGCGCCTCAAAGCTGGCTCATGCCGCCGTCGGCAATGATCTCCGTGCCCACGATGAAGGCCGATTCGCGCGCGGCCAGGTGCAGGACGGTCGCGGCGATCTCTTGCGGCGTGCCGAAGCGGCCCAGCGGAATTTGCGCCTGGATGCTGGCGGCGGTCTTTTCCAGCGTGTCGGCGTCCAGACCAAGCTTGCCGTAGATCGGCGTGGCGACGGGCCCGGGGCTGACGACATTGACCCGGATGCCGCGCGGCAGCCATTCGGCCGACAGCGTTTTTGCCAGCGAAATCAGCGCCGCCTTGCTGGCCGCGTAGATCGACGATGCCGGCATGCCAATATGGGCGTTGATGGACCCGTTGAGCACGATGGACGCGCCCGCGTTGAGCAAGGAGTCCAGCGCTTGCAGCTGAAAAAACACGCCCTTGACGTTGGTGTCGAACGTCTGGTCCCACAGGTCTTCGGTGGCGTCGGCCAGCGTGGCGAACTTGGCGATGCCCGCATTGACGAAAACGGCGTCCAGGCGCACGCCCGCCGATGTCAGGGCGTCGGCCAGCGCGGCGGCCGCACCAGGTGCGCCGGCGGTGTTCTGGATGGCCAGCGCGTTGCCGCCCAGGCTGGCGCGGGTCTTTTCCAGCGCCGCGGTGTCGCGTCCGGTGACGATGACGCGGGCGCCTTCGGCGGCGAAAGCTTGGGCGGCGGCGAGGCCGATGCCGCTGGTGCCACCGGTGACCAGGACGGTCTTTTGTTCAAAACGGTTCATGACAGATTCCTTTGGTGTGGAGGTGAGGTGTAGCCATGTTGCGCCTTGCGGGGTCGTTTGTCGTACGATCTGACGCACGAACACGTTCGACAAGATCGAACATGTTTGGTCTGGAATGTTTAACCCGATCGGTGGACTCCGCCATGCTGACTCCCAATGAACTGGCGCTGCTGGAAGCCATCCGCGACAGCGGCAGCCTGTCCCGGGCGGCTGCCCGGCTGGGCAAGGCCCCGTCTTCCGTGTCCCACGCCGCGCGGCAGTTGGAGGAACGCTTCGATGCCCTGTTGTTCGACCGCCGCGGCTACCGGCTGCAGCTCACGCCCGCCGGCCAACTGCTGGCGGACGAAGCCGCGCGGCTGGCGCAGGATGTCAGCCGGCTGACGCAGCGCGTGCGGCAGGTGGCCAGCGGCTGGGAAGACCGTCTGCATATCGTCAGCGACGAGATCCTGGAATTCGAACTGATGGCGCCGCTGATTCAGGCCTTCGACGAGCTGGATTCGGGCGTCAGGCTGCGCTTCACGCACGAGGTGCTGGGCGGCACGTGGGAAGCGCTGCGCGAGGGGCGGGCAGACCTGATCGTGGGCGCGACCAACGAGCCGCAGACCATGCCGAACCTGCAATGGGCGGCGTTGGGCGAGATGGAATGGCTCTTTGCCGTGTCTCCTGGGCATCCGCTGGCCAAGGCCAAGGCGCCGCTGCGCCAGGACCAGATTCAGCAGCATCGCGCCGTTGTCGTTGCCGACACGGCGCGCGGCTCGTCGGCACGCGGTTACGGCAAGGTTGGCGGGCAGGCCACGCTGGCCGTGCCCAGCATGCGCGCCAAGATCCTGGCGCAACGCGAAGGCCTGGGCGTGGGCTGGGTGCCGCGGCATCGCGCGGCGTCGCTGCTGGCGCGGGGTGAATTGGTGGAAATCGCCACCGAGACGCCGCGCGAGCCCAACCTGCTGTACCTCGCGTGGCGCGGCAATCACGACGGACGGGCGCTGCGCTGGTGGCTGGACCAGTTGCGCCAGCCGCGCATGGCCGCGGCGCTGATGCGAGGCATCGACGGGTTCGCCTGACGCGTTGTAGTCTTGTCCGCCTACAACAGTCCAAAGGACGAACATGGAAGAGACAAGGCAGGAAACCCCGCTCGACTGGGCATCGCTGGTTGACGATCTGAACCGGCTGCTTCGGCTGAAGACCACCGTCATCGGCATGAAGCTCTACGAGCGCGAAGCCGACATGGCGGGCGTGAAGGGCCTGCGCCGGCCCAAGGCCACGCACACCACGGACCAGATCGTGGGCATGGCGGCGCGGCTTGGCTGGACGGTCGGTATTACGGGCGATGATCTGGTCGGTGCGCAATGCCGCGCCGTCATCGGCCTGGGGCCGCAGGACGAAGAATGGAAACGCGGCAAGGAATATGTGGGCGTCTGGCACGCCACCGAAGCCGATGCCCGGGCCCGCCAGGAGGCGCTGAGCTGTGTTCCGGCGGGCAGGTTCCGCGCCATGGTCGTGTCGCCGCTGGCGAACGGGCGCCTGGACCCGCCGGACATCTGCCTGGTGTATGCGACCCCCGGCCAGATGATCATCCTGATCAACGGCCTGCAATGGAAAAACTACCGGCGCTTTGACTGGAGCGTCGTGGGCGAAACGGCCTGCGCGGATTCCTGGGGCAGGGCGCTTGCCACCGGCGAGCCAAGCCTGTCCTTGCCCTGTTTCGCCGAACGCCGCTATGGCGGCGTGCCCGACGATGAGATGCTCATGGCGCTGCCACCGCGTTATCTGCCGATTGCCATCGAGGGCATGAAGGCGCTGGCGGCCAATGGCCTGCGCTATCCCATCGCGCCCTATGGCATCCAGAACGACGTGCGCGCGGGCATGGGTGTGAGCTACGCGCAACCGCCCAAGGCTCAGGGGTGAACGCCGCCGTGCAGCGCCGCGGCCAGCGTGCGCGCGGCGGGCCCCAGCGGCCGGTCGATGCGGTGCGCCAGATAGGTTTCGGTGGTGATCTGGCTGTCGCGGCCCAGGCTGGTGGCGGGCACGCGCAGCAGGCGGCCCTCGGCCAGGTCGCGCTCCACCTGCCAGAGCGGCAGCCGGCCCCAGCCCAAGCCGGCCAGGATCAGCGCGTGCTTGGTGTCCTGGCCGCTGACGCGGCAGGTCTGCGGCGACAGTACGGCAAAGTCGCGGCCTTCCGACAGCGGCGAGGGATCGGATTGCACGATCTGCAGGTGATCCGCCAGGTCCGCCGCATTAAGCGCCCGGCCAGCGCGCGCGGTCTGCGCCAGGGGATGCGAAACGCCGACGACGGCCACCATCTGAATGGCGCCAAGCGCCTGCACCACGATGCGCGGATGCCGGAAATGTTCGCCCGCAAGAATGCCCAGCGTGTGCGTGCCGGCCAGCAACGCTTCGACCGGCCCGCCCAGCGGCAGCACCGACACGCGCATCGCCACCGAGGGATACGCCGCGCGCATGTGGTTCAGCGCCGCGCCGGCGCGTTCGATCGGAAAGAGCGTATCCACCACCAGCGAGAGTTCCAGCTCCACGCCTTCGCCCAGACCCTGCGCACGGGCGCGCATCGCATCGACCCGCAGCAGGATGTCGCGAGCGTTGGCAAGCAGGGCCTGGCCCTGCGGCGTCATGACGGGACGATGGCCGGTGCGGTCGAAAAGCGGCACGCCCAGTTGCGCCTCCATGTTGGCGATGGCGTGGCTGACTGCGGACTGCACGCGCGACAGCCGGCGGGCGGCGGCGCGGAAGCTGCCGGTATCCGCAACGGCGGCGAATACGCGCAGTTGGTCGAGGGTGAGCGCATCGATCATGGGCGATTGATCTATTGGTTCGATCAAGAACGTCAAAAGGTTATCACTTCGCAGGATCGGTTTTGCGCGGCATGATGCCGGAATCCAGGCGAGAGCGAGGGCGGGATGGACAAGGTTGAAGGGGCGCAAGGCGCCGTCGGGCACCAGCATTGGGGCGCGGTGCTGGCCATCGTGGGCGCGGGCGTCGTGGCGGCGCTGCAAGTGGGCAAGGTCATCATCGCCGCGCCGTTGCTGCGCAAGGACATGGGGCTGGACCTCGCGTCCATCGGCACGCTGACGGCGGTGTTTTCGGTGCTGGGCATGGTGGGCGGCATCGCGGCGGGCGGGGTGATCGCGCGCTTTGGCGCCCGGCTCATGCTGATCCTGGGGCTGGCGGCGACGGCGGCGGGCACGGCGGTGGGCGCGTTGGCCCCGGGATATGGCGTGCTGCTCGGCTCGCGCGTCATCGAAGGGTTGGGCTTCCTGATGATCACAGTGGCCGGTCCCGCCGCGCTGCAACGCCTCGTATCGGGCGGCAGGCGCGATTTCGCCTTTGCGCTTTGGAGCTGCTATATGCCGGCCGGGATGGCAATCGCGATGCTCGCCTCGCAGGCGTTCGACGACTGGCACGCCTATTGGTGGTGCGCGGGCATTGCCGCGGGCGTGGCGCTTGCCGGCATCGTGGTGCTGGCGCCGCCCACGCCTCGCGGCGCTGCCCTGTCGTGGCATGGACTGCGCCAGGACACGGTTGACACCATGGGCGCCGCCGGACCGATGCTGCTGGCGCTGTCGTTCACCCTCTACAGCGTGATGTTCTTCGCGCTGTTCACATTCCTGCCGGTGCTGCTCATGGAACAACTGGGGCTGACGCTGGCGGCGGCCGGCCTGTACAGCGCCATCGCCAGCGCCGCCAACGTGGTGGGCAATCTGGGCGCGGGCGTGCTGCTTGCGCGCGGGTGGCAGCGGTCCACCTTGATCGCCTGCGCCAGCGCGGTGATGGCGGTCGTGTCGCTGCTGATCTTCGGCTCGGCGCTGCCCGCCATGACCACCTTTCTGCTGTGCGTGCTGTTCTCGGCCGTGGGCGGGTTGATCCCGGCGACGCTGCTTGGCACCGCGCCGCTGGTGGCCCCGCGTCCGGCCCTGACCGCGGCGTCGGTGGGGCTGGTCATGCAGGGCAGCAATCTGGGGCAAGTCATCGGGCCGGTGGCGGTGGGTGGCGCCATCGACCGCTTTGGCTGGACCTCAGCGTCGTTCATCGTGGCGGCGGCGGGCCTGGCGGGCGTGGCCGTCGCCTGGCGGCTGCGGCGGGTCGGGGCAGCGGTGCAGTAACGCGGCTGGCCTATCATGGAGCGGACAAACACGTTGGAGGTTACATGCACACGTCCGCCCCGCGCCTGGTCATCTTTGATTGCGATGGCGTTCTGATCGACAGCGAAATCATCGCCGCGCGCGCTCAATCCAGCGCCCTGGCCGAACACGGCATCGCCATCACGCCCGAAGAGGCCGCACTGCGTTTTGCCGGCATCCCGGATGCGGACATGTGGCGCACGTTGCAGGCGGAGCACGCCTGCTCGTTGCCCGAGGGCTTCGCGCGCCAATATGCCGACCGGCTGGAACGCACGTTCCGCACCGAACTGCGCCCCTTGCCGCACGTGCACGAGACGCTTGAGGTATTGAAGGAACGTGGGTTGGACCTGTGCGTCGCGTCCAGCAGCATGCCGGCCAAGCTGGAGGCCGCGCTCAAGATGGTGGGTTTGTGGGAGACGTTCGCGCCCCATGTGTTCAGCACGGCGCAGGTGGCCAAAGGCAAGCCCGCGCCGGACGTTTTTCTGTACGCGGCGCGGCAGATGCGGGCCGCGGTGCTGGATTGCGTCGTAGTGGAGGACAGCGTGCCAGGTGTGCGCGCTGCCCGTGCGGCGCGCATGCGGGCGGTGGGGTTTGTGGGCGCCTCGCACAACGGACCGCAGCAGCGGCAGCGGTTGCTGGATGAGGGCGCCTTTGAAGTGATCGATGATCTGCGGCGCCTGCCGGAGATCATCTGAGGGGACGTCGGGCTTATGCCGCTGCGGGCATTTCGCCGTGCAGCAGGTAATCCATCAGTTCGCGCACGGAACGCATGGCATTGCCGAACGGCAGTTTGGAGGCGCCTCGGAAGAACAGACCGCGGCTGACTTCGCCGCGCATGGCGGCCGCCAGCTTCAAGTCGATGCAGAATTGGCCGAACTTGGCGATGCCGTCGCGCAGGCCGCATTGCGTCAGGCAGTCCATGCGCTGGCTGCAGCGGCGCGGATCGGCGCGGGTGTTGGCTTGCAGCGTGCCTTCCTGGCGCAGGTAGCGCGTCAGCCACGGCGTGGCGACTGCACGTGCGGGCAGACCGGCCACGCTGGTGAATTCCGCCAGTTCGGCGGGGTCGGCGTCGATCAGGACGCGCTTGAAGTTTTCGTGGGCGTCGCCTTCGTGGGTGACGGCGAACGCGGTGCCGACCTGCACGCCATCGGCGCCGTTGGTGAGCCAGTGGCGGACCTGTTCATGGCTGCCGACGCCGCCCGCGACAATCAGGCGAGGCGCATCGCGGCCCAGTTGCAGTTCAGTGAAAAGGGCGTGGCAATCGGCCAGCACCTTTTTGAAGTCGAAGCGTTCGCTGTGCAGGTCGTCAATCCGCGCCGCGCCCAGGTGGCCGCCCGCGTAACCCGGGTGTTCGATGACGACGGCGTCGGCCAGTCGTCCTTTTTTCATCCATTTTTTCAGCACGGCGGCGACGCCGCGGGCCTCGGAAAGAATGGGCACGAGCGCCACTTTGGGAAAGTCCGCCGTCATTTCGGGCAGGTCGAGCGGCAGGCCAGCACCCATGACGATGGCTTCGGCGCCGCTTTCGCAGGCTTGGCGCACCAGCGCGGGATGGTCGCGCACGGCTTTCATGACGTTGACCGCCACCAGGCCGCGGCCCTGCGCGGTGTCGAGCGCGGCGCGGACTTCGCGATGCAGGGCTTCGCGGTTGGCGGTGTCGATCGTGTCGCGGTCATTGCATTTTTCAGTTCTTTCCACGAGATCGGCGTGGTGATGGCGCAAATCGACGCTGGCAATGGTGCCCACGGCGTTCTGGCTGGCAACCGCGCCGGCCAGGCGATGGGCGGATACGCCAACGCCCATGCCGCCCTGCACGATGGGCAGCAACTCGCGTCCGGCGAGGGTGAGTGATTTGAACCACGTCATGATATGAGTCTTTCCTCTGGTCAAGAGAGCAGAGGCTAGAGCAAGGTGGGGAGCGCCGCCTTGCGAAGAATCAAGTGGCGCGGCAATGGGCGGGGGCTATTCCCCCCGCCCATCCGTCACGCTTTATGTAGCCAGCTTGATGATCGCCGGCACGGACAGCACGGCGGTGTAGTAGCCCATGAACTGCACGCCGGTATTGAAGCCGAACAGGCGCGACAGCAGGCCGCCGATGAGGCCCATGGTCAGGATGACGAGCAGGCCCAGGAATTGGCCTTCCCAGACGCTGATCACGATGATCAGGCCGACAAACGTGGCAATGATGGCTTCGTGGCTGACGCGGCGCGACACGAAGAGCGCAGCGCGGCGCGCGAAGTTCATGGCGAAGGGATAGGACACCACCGCCGCCAGCAGCACCGCCAGCATGCCGTAGCCCAGAAATTCCCAGTGGTTCAGCAGGTTGTGCAGGTTGTGCGTCTGGCCCGTCGCCGCATCCACCGTGAAGCGCGGCGGCGCGTTAAAGAGCGGCGCCGCGGGTCCCGCCGCCACGGGGCTCAGGGGCAGGCCGAAGGCGATCAGCGGAATCAGCGCCTCGGCAATGTAGGTGGCCTCGGTCACGCCGTTGCGCGCGCTGAGCACCGTGGTCAGCCGGTGATAGGCATGCTTGACGCGCGAGCCCACCAGTTCGCCCAGCACGACAGTCATGGCGACCGGGCTGAACACGAAGGTGGCGCTGGACACGGCCGCCGTGGCAAGCGTCCAGCGCGTCTGCACGCGGTCCATGACTTTCAGCGGGTTCGGAAAGTACCCCGACCAGCCCTTGACATCAGGCGCCAGCGAGAACGTGCGGACCTTGTCGCGCATCATCTTGCCGCGGCCTTGGGGCGACAGCACGGTGAACAGGTCGGCGATCAGCGGGCCGATCGCGATGCCCAGAAAGTAGCTGATGCTGAGCTTCACGCCGTATTTGGCCGTCAGGCTTTGCAGCGCAATGATGACCATGACGAACGGCACCAGCAGCGCCACGGCTGCCCAGCGTCCCGCCGAAAAATACGCGATCAGCAATGCGGCCGCCAGGAAGATCCAGGGTGCGGATTTGGTGATGGCGGCGCCGAACGGGGCGAGCAGCACGGCGAACAGCACCGCCAGCGGCACCGCGACAAACGCGGCGACGATGGCGCCGGACACCATCTTGCGCAGCGCGATGTGCGGCACGCCCAGCTTGCGCAGCATGTTCGCGTCCTGCAGCAGCGGCGTGGCCAGCGTGTCGCCCGGGATGCCCAGCAGCGCGGTCGGCACGGCGTGCGTCATGTGCTTGGCGACGGCGCCTGCGAGAAAGAACGTGAAGACACCGGCGGGCGGCACGCCCAGCAGCACCACCAGCAGGGTCAGCGGCGCGAGCGTCGTGGTTTCGTCGGTGCCGGACACGAGACCGATGGCGGCAAACACGACCGCGCCCAACAGGCCCATGCCGGCGGCCACCATGATTTGTTCAAGCAGTTCGGGGCTCATGCCAGCGCCTCCTTGGCGGCGCCGCGCCGGGGTTCGGCGGCAACGGCAGACGCGGGGGCCGCCGGCTGCGCGAACAGGTCGTACAGGTCCAGTTCCTTCAGCTCGCGCACCACAGCGTCGGGCAGGTCCGCCAGCGTGCCCAGGCCGCCGGGCTGTTCGGCCAGCTCGGCCAGCACTTCGGCGCGCCAGGCGGGGTCATGCGTGGCGCTGTGCTCGACGACCTCGCGTTTGGGTGGGAATAGGCGGGCGCAGATCACGCCTGCCAGCACGCAACCGGCCAGCCCGGCCAGCATGGCGTAGGCGTGCGCAAGTTCCGGCGAGGCCACCACGCCGCGCAGCCAGCGGCTGGCGGCAAAGAAGCCGGCCACGCTGACCGTGATGCCGATGCCGATGGCCCAGGCCAGATGCCTGAGATCCACGGTGTCGCTCCAGACTTCAGCCAGGTGCGCGGACGGCGCCTGAGGGCTTTGTTTCATGTCTCTCTCCTGTGTTTATCGGACGGCGCGCGGGTGGACCGGCGCCGCCTCGTGTATTCGCCGTGCGGGTTATCGGGACGCGCGCAGTTCCTCCAGCAAGGCCAGCGCGCGGTCGGTGCGGACGTCCTTCTCCGCGGCCATGCGCTTGGCGACCTCGTCGATCTCCGCGCCCGTGGCGCCGGCCACCAGCGCGATGTTGCGGGCGTGCAGCGCCATGTGGCCGCGCTGGATGCCTTCGGTGGCCAGCGCCCGCAGCGCGCCCAGATTCTGCGCCAGGCCGACGGCCACGGCGACTTCAGCCAGTTCCTGTGCCGAACGCACGTCCATGATCTTCAGGGCCAGCCGCGCCAGCGGATGGGTCTTGGTGGCGCCGCCGACCAGGCCCACGGGCATGGGCATCTCGATGCTGCCGACCAGCGCGCCCGACGTGTCCTTTTCCCAGTGAGTCAGCGACGTGTAGCGGCCCGAGCGGGCGGCGTAGGCGTGCGCGCCGGCCTCGACCGCGCGCCAATCATTGCCGGTGGCCACGATGACCGGATCGATGCCGTTCATGATGCCCTTGTTGTGCGTCGCGGCGCGGTACGGGTCGATGGCGGCAAACGTGTACGCGTCCAGCACGCCTTCGATGATCTCGGCGCCGCTGCGCTCCTTGGTGTCCAGCGTCTGCGGCGTCAGGCGCACGCGGGCGCGGGCCAGCCGCAGGTCGGCCAGATTGGACAGGATGCGCAGGCGGACCGAGCCGCCGACGATTTCCTCGACCAGCGGGGCCACGGCTTCGGCCATGGTGTTGACGGTGTTGGCGCCCATGGCATCGCGCACGTCGACGATCAGGTGCATCACGATCATCGGGCCGCGCGGCGTGTCCGGGAACACGTGGACCTCGATGTCCTGGCAGCCGCCGCCCAGTTCGATCAGCACCTTGTCGCGGCTGTTTGCCAGCGTCAGGATGCGGTCACGCTCGCGCAGCAGGGCAAGGCGCGCGCCATGCGGATCGGTCAAGCCCAGGACCTGAACCTGCGCGCGCATGAGGGGGCGGGTGCTGGACGTCTCGAAGCCGCCGCCTTCGCGCGCCAGCTTGGCCATGAACGAGGCGGCGGCCACCACGGACGGTTCTTCCACTGCCATCGGCACGAGCACGTCGCGGCCGTTGACCTGGAAGTTGCCCGCCACGCCCAGGGGCAGCTCGAACGTCCCCAGGACGTTTTCGATCATGCCGTCGGCGCGGGCAAGACTCAGCGCGCCGGGCTCGGCCAGCAACTGGTGTTCTTCGGCGGTGAGCGAGGCAGCGTCGGCAATGGCGGCCAGGCGTTGGGCGGGGGTGAGGGCCCGGAAGTTGGGCAGGCGTGAATCGGCCACGATGGCGTGTCTCCGTATAAGAATCGAGTGGCCTGATTCTAGGTAAACTGTACCGCTATTCAGAGGTACAGTTTGGGCAAACAGTACCATTGCACTGCACCAATTTTGGCAACGACAAGACGGGGATCCCAACGTGGAAGACGCCAATCCGCCGGGCAGGCCGCAGCGCGCAGCGCCCATTGCCGAGAGCCTGGCCAGTCTGATCGGCCAGCAGATCGCCGACGGCGTCTACCGTGCGGGCGACAAGCTGCCGTCTCTGCGCGAGCTGGCGCAACTGCACCGCTATGCGAAGAACACGGTGGTGGTGGCGTTTGAAATGCTGGTGGCGCGCGGACTGGTCGAGCCACGGCGCGGCTCGGGTTTCTATGTACTGGACGTCGATCACACGCGCCCGGCCGCGGACGAAGAACCGGGGCAGTTGAGCCGGGCGATGGATATCGTGTGGTTGATGCGAGAGCAGCTCAAGACCCAACCGGATGCGGTCGCCGTGGGCGACGGCTTTCCGCCGGTGGAGTGGCTGGCGGACATGCGCATGGACCGCTATCACCAGAAGGTGGTGCGCACGGGACTGGGCGCGTTGTTCCGATACGGCAGCCGCTTTGGCTATGCGCCGCTGCGCGAAAGCCTGGTCCGCAAGCTGGGCGACGTGGGCATCAGCGCCGTGCCATCGCAGTTGGTGCTGACGCATGGCGCCAACGAGGCGATGGACCTGGTGATCCGCTACTTCCTGCCACCGGGGTCGACAGTGCTGGTGGACAACCCGGGGTATTACCCGCTCTTTGGCAAGCTGAAGCTGGCCGGGGTGCGGATGCTGGGCGTGCCGCGCCTGCCTGACGGGCCGGACGTTGTTGCGCTGGAATCGTTGCTGCAGCGCGAAAAGCCACGGCTCTTCTTTACGCAGTCGATCGCGCACAATCCCACCGGCTCGGACATGTCGCCGGCCAAGGCCTACAAGATCCTGCAACTGTCAGAGCGCTACAACCTGATGGTGGTCGAGAACGATCCGCTGGCGGACTTCAAGCCCACGTCGTCGGTCAGGCTGTCGGCACTGGATCAGCTTGAGCGCACCATCTATATCGGAAGCTTCTCGAAGTCTTTCTCGGCGGCGTTGCGCGTGGGCTTCATCGCGTGCAACGCCGCGCTGGCGAGCGACCTGGCCGACTTAAAGGCCCTGGTGCATGTCAGCAGCTCTGAATATTGCGAGCGCATGGTGGACGTGATGCTGCGGGAAGGCCACTACGAGCGGCATCTGGTGCGCTTGCGCCAGCGGCTGGAGGCCGCCACGGGACAGGCGTTGCAAGTGCTGGATTCGTTGGGCGCGCAGGTGTTCACGCGTCCGACCAGTTCGCTGTACCTGTGGTCCGCGTTTCCTGGCGTGGCTGATTCGCTGACGCTGGCCGCGGCGCTGATGCCCGAGAAGGTCATCATGGCGCCGGGTCGCGTGTTCAGCGTGGATCCCACGGCGGTGTCGCCGTGGTCCCGCTGCAATGTGGGGGCCGTGGTGTCGCCGCGGTTCCACGCCACCCTGGCTGCGCATCTGGATCAGCGATAGGCGAATTCCTGAAAGGCCTGGCGCAGCTCGGCCTGCGCCTGGTTGCTGAGGGCCCGCGCGACCGGCGCGCCGGGGGCGGCGCGCGCGGCCTGCACCGCGAAGCGGCGCACGCCGCGGCGGGCCAGTTCCCGCGCCAGTGCCATCAGGCGTGCTTCGTCCAGCCAGTCGGGATGCCAGGTGATGCGGCATTCGAAGTCCAGGCCGGCGGACAGCAACTGCGTCAGGCACGCGAGCGCAGGACGCTGGGAATCGCGCCGGCCCGTGATGTCGTCGTAACCCTTGGCGTCCGCCTTGATGTCCATGCCCACCCAGTCCAGATGGCGCAGCACGTCTGCGAGCCGTAGCGGGTAGATGCCCGCGGTGTGCAGGCCCACGCGGTACCCCATACGCCTGACGTCGCGGATCATGGCGGGCAGGCGCGGCTCGCTCAGCGGTTCGCCGCCGGAAAATACGACGGCATCCAGCAGGCCCTTGCGGGTTTCGAGGAAGCCACGGACTTCGCGCCAGTCATAGCGGGCGGCGCGCGTTTGCAGTTCGGTGTTGTGGCAATAGTGGCAGCGCCACGGGCAGCCCGAAATGAAGACCACCGCCGCCAACTGGCCGGGCCAGTCGACGGTGGAAAAGGGCACCAGCCCGCCGACCGCGGGCGAGTGCCGGGGCAGGGGCTGGATGACGGGCTGCGGCGGCGGGGCGTAGCCCGGCCGGTCGGCCAGCAGGCGGATGGCCTGCGCGGCGGGCCGGCCGGCGCCGCCGGCCTGCGAGTTGCCTTGGGCCGAACCGCCTTCAGGCACTGCGTTCGACGAAGAAGCGGCGCTCATTGAATTCGCCCTGTTTGCCGGTGTTGAAGGAAGAAACCGGGCGGTGGTAGCCCATCACCCGGGTCCAGACTTCGCAGCGCACGCGCTGGCTGTCGTCCAGTTGGACGGCGGGAGCGGACGTGGCGACGGGGGCGGTCAAGGTTTGCATAGGTTTTCCTCGGAAAGTGATGCCGGACGCTCGCCCGGCGGGTGAAGGACGGTGCGCGCCGGAAGGTCGCGCGCCGCCCCGGGTTCCGGCAACGCTACGCCGGGGTGCAGCATGCCGATTGCTTGGCCAGCAGTTCCGCGTCGCACTTGGGGCAGAACTCGTGGTGCCCGGCCAGGTAGCCGTGATTCGGGCAGATGGAGAACGTGGGCGTGACCGTGATGTAAGGCAGGCGGAAGTTGCTGAGCGCGCGGCGCACGAGCTGCTTGCAGGCCTCGGCCGTGGAGACGGCTTCGTTCATGTACAGGTGCAGCACCGTGCCGCCCGTGTACTTGCTTTGCAGCGTTTCCTGCAGTTGCAACGCGTGGAAGGGATCATCCGTGTAGCCCACCGGCAACTGGCTGGAGTTCGTGTAGTAGGGCTGGGCGTCCGTGCCCGCTTGCAGGATGCCGGGATAGCGCTTGCGGTCTTCGCGGGCGAACCGGTACGTGGTGCCTTCGGCCGGCGTGGCCTCCAGGTTGTAGAGGTGGCCGGTTTCTTCCTGGAATTCGGTCATGCGCTGGCGCACGCGGTCCAGCAGCCGGACGGCAAAGGCATGGCCGGCGGGCGTGGTCACGTCGTCGGCGTCGTCCGTGAAGTTGCGGATCATCTCGTTGATGCCGTTCACGCCCAGCGTGCTGAAGTGATTGCGCAGCGTGCCCAGGTAACGGCGGGTGTAGGGGTAAAGGCCCTGGTCTATGTAGCGTTGCACCACCTTGCGCTTGGTTTCCAGCACGTCGCGGCCCAGCGCCAGCAGGTGGTCCAGGCGCGCCATCAGCCGCTCCTCGTCGCCGCGGCAGGTATGGCCCAGACGGGCGCAGTTCACGGTCACCACGCCGACCGATCCGGTCTGCTCGGCAGAACCGAATAGGCCGTTGCCGCGCTTCAGGAGTTCGCGCAGGTCGAGCTGCAGGCGGCAGCACATGGAGCGCACCATGTGCGGCTCCAGGTCCGAGTTCAGGAAGTTCTGGAAGTACGGCAACCCGTAGCGTGCCGTCATTTCAAAGAGGCGCTCGGTGTTGGGATGGTCCCAGTCGAAATCGGGAGTGATGTTGTAGGTGGGAATGGGGAAGGTGAATACGCGGCCCTTCGCGTCGCCGGCCATCATGACCTCGATGTACGCGCGATTGATCATGTCCATCTCGGCTTGCAGGTCGCCGTAGGAAAACGGCATTTCCTCGCCGCCCACGTAAGGGATCTGATCCTTCAGGTCGGCCGGGCAGGTCCAGTCGAACGTGAGGTTGGTGAAGGGCGTCTGTGTGCCCCAGCGGCTGGGCACGTTCAGGTTGAAGATGAGTTCCTGGATCGATTGCTTGACGTCCGCGTAGGTCATTGCGTCGCGGCGGATGAAGGGCGCCATGTAGGTGTCGAATGAACTGAACGCCTGCGCGCCGGCCCATTCGTTCTGCAGCGTGCCCAGGAAGTTGACGATCTGGCCGATGGCGGCCGACATGTGCTTTGGAGGCGTGGATTCGACCTTGCCGGGGATGCCGTTGAAGCCTTCTGTCAGCAACTGGCGTAGCGACCAGCCGGCGCAGTAGCCGCTGAGCATGTCCAGATCGTGGATGTGGATGTCGCCTTCGCGGTGGGCCTGGCCGGCTTCTGGCGTGAAAACGTTGGACAGCCAGTAATTGGCTGTGACCTTGCCGGCGACGTTCAGGATGAGGCCGCCCAGGCTGTAGCCCTGGTTGGCGTTGGCGTTGACGCGCCAATCGCGCTGTTCCAGGTACTCTTCCATGGCGCTTTCGACGTCGACCAGCGTGTGGCGCAGCGAACGCAGGCGGGCGTGCTGCTCGCGATGAACGATGTAGGCGCGCGCCGTGCGCCAGTGGCCTGCCTGGACCAGGGCATCTTCGACGCGGTTCTGGATGGTTTCGACGCCGGGGCACACGTTGCCCTCCAGCTTTGCGATGACCGTGCCGGTCAGCGCGCGAGCGCCTTGCAGGTCCAACTCCCCGGTGCTTTGACCCGCCGCCGCCATGGCTTGCGCGATCTTCTCGCTATCGAATGGAACGACGCGGCCGTCGCGCTTGAGGATGTGTTGGATGTCCATGTTGGCACCATATGTAGTGGAGTGCGAAGACTCTATCACCACATATGGTGCTGAAACCGCGCCGGTCTTGCCGGATATGGATACCGGTTGACCCGCATCAAATGGCCGAAAACCGGCGTGAAATTGCGCAATGCGGCGATCGGTCGCACCTGGCGCCCGCGGCCGGCCCGGCCGGATCAGAAGCCGATGCCCACGCCCAACAGGGAAATCGCCACCGCCACCGCCGCCGTGCCCACGGCGGGGCGCGGGGCCCAGGACAGCATGCCGAACCACAGCAGCGCACCGGCGGACAGCCAGCCCAGCCAGACCGCCATGCCCAGCACGTCGCCCCACAGGCCGACGCAGGGAAGGATCGCCAGGCCCATCAGCAGGACACCGGCGCCGCGCAGGACGCGCGTGTGGCCGGCGTGCGGGTCGCGAGTCCAGACCTGGTGATAGTGGCGAGGGGTGGCGAGGGCCAGGCAGGCCATGCCGGCATAGGTCAGCAGCAGGGCCATCGCGATGGCGCAGAGGTCGTTCATCGTCATACGGCTGCGCTTCTTGCGCGGGTCGCTGTGCCTGCCGGGGGGCGCGACGCCCTTGCGCTGTTGTGGGTAATGCCCCCGATTCTACGGGAATAGGCAAGGCGTCCGGCGCGCGGGGCTTTGTATTTTCTGCACGGCGCCTCCGCCGCCCGCCCGGAGAGTGCGGCAGGCGCCAGCCCCAGAACGGCAGCCTGGGCATCAGGAACGCGATTTGCTGTGAACGCCCGTCCATCGGAAACGATTGCAGCCGTGCGCATCGTTGATGACCTACGACAAGGAGCCCAACCATGAAACGCAAAACCGGAAACGCCCGCCAGATCAAGGAGCTGCTTTACCAGGCGCTGGAAACCGAGATCGGCGGCCTTGCCATTTACGAGACCGCGGTCAGCTGCGCCATCAACGAAGATCTGAAGAAGGAATGGCTGGGCTATCTGGAAGAAACCCGCACCCATCGCCGCGTGCTGCTGACGGTGTTCGAACAGCTGAAGCTCGATCCGCAGGCCAAGTCGCCGGGTCGTGAGGTGGTGCGGCACCTGGGCGAATCGCTGGTGCGGGCAATGAAGATGGCCATCAATGCCGGCGACCCGGACGCGGCCCAGCTGGTGGCGACCGAATGCGTGGTGCTGGCCGAGACCAAGGACCACGCGAACTGGTCGTTGATCGGGCTGGTTGCCGAGCAGCAGTCGGGCGAAGAAGCCAGGATTCTGAAGCAGGCCTACGACGCCGTGGCAACAGACGAAGACCATCACCTGTATCACACGCAGGGCTGGTCGCGGGAGTTGTGGATCGAATCGCTGGGCTTCCCGGCCGTGCTGCCGCCGCCCGAAGAGGTAAAGAAAGTGGAAACCGCCATCGGTGCGTCCCGCGCCGAGCAGGCGCGCGACACGATGCTGACCCATTAAGGAGAAAGAACCATGGCAAGCAAGAAGCCAGCAAAGGCCGGCTCGGGCGGTGCGCTCGACACCGCGTACATGAATACGGACAGCGGTCCGGCCAACGGACCGGCCGGCAAGCCCACGCATCCCGCGCTGCAACGCGCGGCCGCGGTCGGCGCCACGACGGGCGCCTTCCCCCATAACGCCAACAAGGAAGCGGAGTATGGCGAGCAGGCAGCGCGCTGTCCCTTCGCGGGCGCGCACGTGGGCACGGTGGATCCCGCCGTCGGCGCGAGCTCGCTGTCCGAGAAGGAAGTGTCGGACAAGACGGGCGACGCCGCCACGCCTGGCGTGAACCAGGTAGACGGCACGTTGCCGCGCGTGCGCGCGGATGGCGGCGGCCAGGAACTCACCACCAACCAGGGCGTGCGCGTCAGCGACAACCAGCATTCGCTGAAGGCAGGGCTGCGCGGGCCGGCGCTGCTGAAGGATTTCATCCTTCGCGAGAAGATCACGCACTTCGACCACGAGCGCATCCCCGAGCGTATCGTGCACGCGCGCGGCTCGGCTGCCCACGGCTATTTCGAGTGCTACAAGCCGCTGACCGACCTGACCGCCGCGTCGTTGTTCGCCGAGGCCGGCAAACGCACCCCGGTCTTCGTGCGGTTTTCGACGGTGGCCGGTGAACGCGGGTCCAAGGACACGGCGCGCGACGTGCGCGGCTTTGCCGTGAAGTTCTACACGGACGAAGGCAACTGGGACCTGGTGGGCAACAACATGCCGGTGTTCTTCATCCAGGACGCGATGAAATTCCCCGACCTGGTCCACGCCGTCAAGCCCGAACCGCACCATGGCATGCCGCAGGCGGCGTCCGCGCACGACACCTTCTGGGACTTCGTGTCGCTCATGCCCGAGTCCACGCACATGCTGATGTGGGCGATGTCGGACCGGGGCATTCCGCGCAGTTACCGCATGATGCAGGGCTTTGGCGTGCATACGTTCCGCTTCGTCAACGCGCAGGGCGAATCGCGGCTAGTGAAATTCCACTGGAATCCGATCCTGGGCACGCATTCGCAGGTGTGGAACGAGGCGGTCAAGGTCTCGGGCGCGGATCCGGACTATCACCGCCGCGACCTGTGGGAAGCGATCGACGCGGGTCATGGTCCCGAATGGGAACTGGGCGTGCAGGTCTTCACCGACGATCAGGCGGACGGCTTCAGCTTCGACGTGCTGGACGCCACGAAGATCGTGCCCGAGGAATTGGTGCCGGTCGTGCCCGTCGGCCGCATGGTGCTGGACCGCAACCCCGACAACTTCTTTGCCGAGACCGAGCAGGTGGCGTTCTGCGCCGCGCACGTGGTGCCCGGCGTGGACTTCACCAATGACCCTTTGCTGGCGGGCCGCATCCATTCCTACGTCGACACGCAGATCTCTCGCCTGGGCGGCCCGAACTTCCACGAGATTCCCATCAACTCGCCGCTGGCGCCGGTGCACAACAACCAGCGCGACGGCATGCATCGGCAGACCATCCATCGCGGCCGGGTGGCCTATGAGCCCAATTCCCTGGCCGGCGGCTGTCCGTTCCAGGCGGGCATGGACGGCTTTGTGTCGTTCCCGGAGCCGGTGACGAGCGACGAGCTGCGCGGGCATCCCGAGAAGTTTGCCGAGCACTACAACCAGGCCACGCTGTTCTACGACAGCCAGACCGCCTGGGAGCGCAAGCACATCGTCGACGCCTTCGCCTTCGAGCTCAGCAAGGTGACCGTGCCGCAGATCCGCCAGCGCATGGTGGCGTCCCTGCGCAACGTGTCGGACGAGCTGGCGCAAGGGGTCGCCGATCAGCTTGGCATGGCGCTGCCGGACCCGCTGCCGCGCGCCACGAAGAATCCGCCCAAGCCCGAGGTGCAGGTATCGCCGTCGCTATCGCTGACCGCGCGGCCGGGCGATGGCAGCGTGGTCACGCGCAAGGTCGCGATCCTGGCGGCCGAAGGGGTGGACGGCAAGGCCCTGTCCGCCGTGGCTGACGCGCTGATTCAGGCGGGCGCGGTCGTACGGCTTGTGGGTCAGCGCATCGGTCCCGTCCAGACCGCCCAGGGCGGCGCGTTCGATGCGGATGCGTCGCTGGACAATCATCCGTCCGGCGTGTTCGACGGGGTGGTGGTGGCAGGCGGCGCGGACGCCGCGGCAAGTCTGGCGGCCGACGGGCGGGCGCTGGAGTTCCTGCGCGATGCCTACCGGCACGGCAAGACGCTGATGGGCATCGGTGATGGCGTGCAGGTGTACGCCGCAGCGGGCATCGATCCGGATCCGAACGACGGCGGCCTGCTGCTGGGCGGGGAAGATCCAAAGGCGTTCATCGCCGCACTGGGTAAACACCGCCATCCGGAGCGGGAGACCACGCCACCGAAGGTATGAGAGACGCGCCCGCACGGGTAAGAACGGATCATTGACACGTGCGGGGCGGCTGCGAATACTGAGCCGGCAGGTCGGGCGAGCGCAATCGGCGCTCGCCCTTCTTAACTGGGGAGGCCGTATGAACCGCGCGTCCGTGTTTCCTGTGAGATTCCTTGGCTGGCTTTGCGCCAGCCTTTTGACTTTTTCCGCCCTGATCAGCTTTTCGCCACCCGCGCGGGCCGCCTCGGCGGCGGAGATCAGCGCCGATGCGATGGCGGCGCTGGAGCAGCTTTATGCCCAGGATCCGCGCATGCGCACACTTGGCGAGAAGGCCGTCGCCGTGCTGGTGTTTCCAAACATCATCAAGGGCGGCTTTCTGGTGGGCGGCGAGCGCGGCTCGGGGGCGTTGATCCGGCGGGGACAGGTGGAAGGCTTTTATTCGATTTCGGCGCTGTCGTTCGGATTGCAGGCGGGCGCGCAGCAGTTTTCGTACGCGTTGTTCTTCATGAACGAGCCAGCGCTGGCGTATCTGAACCAGAGCGACGGCTGGTCGCTGGGGGCAGGCCCCAGCCTGGTTGTGGTGGACCAGGGCTACGCCGCCAGCATCACGACCACGACCTTGACGCAGGACGTGTACGCGGTGCCGTTCGGCGAGCAGGGTCTGATGGCGGGAATGGGACTGCAGGGATCCAAGATCAGCCAAATGAATCCGAACTGACTCGTTTGCATCGAATGCGGGCGGCACGTCGGCCGGCGTATCGCCGGCAGTCAGTCTAGGGTAATACCGGCGCGCTGCGCGACGGCGCCGAATGTGGCGATCTCTATCGTAATCTGGTTGCGGAAAGCCTGACCCGGCAGGAAGACGGGATTTAGCGACAGCTCCGATACGCGCTTTCGCACCTGTTCGTCCTGCATGATTTCCGCCATTACCCGGTTCAACGTGTGCATGACCGGAGTGGGCGTGTTCGCCGGCGCGACCAATCCGTACCACCCGACGAACGACACGTCCGGCATGCCCGCCTCGGCGAACGTTGGCACGTCAGGCAGTTGCGGCATGCGATGCTCGCCGGTGACTGCCAGTGCGCGGATTTTGCCGGCGCGCACCTGGGCCGCCGACGCCGAAACCGTGTCCACTGCCAGCGCGATCTCGCCGCCGATCAGCGCGGTGATGAGCTGCGCACTGCCCTTGTACGGCACCGGCGTCATCCTGGCTCCGGCTGCCTGCGCGAACATTTCGCCGGTCAGGTGGGGGGCGGATCCTGGGCCGAACGTGCCGTACATCAGTCCACCTTTGGCGCCTTCCTGTCGCGCGAGTTCGGCCGCTTCGTGAGGCGTGGCCGCGGGCAGCGCATTTTGCGCCAGCAGCACGACGGGCGCCATGGCGACGATGCCGATGTGCTCGAAGCTACGAACGGGGTCGAAGGGTAGCGATGGTTTGAGCGCAGGCAGGACGCTGTACGTGGTGCTGCCCGACAGCATGAGCGTGTAGCCGTCGGGCGTTGCGCGGGCGACGGCCTCGGCGCCGATGAGGGTGGAGGCGCCAGGGCGGTTTTCGACAATGACGGGTTGGCCGAACTTGCCCGCCAGCTGGGTGGCGAGCAGGCGCGCCACCGCGTCGGTGGCCCCGCCCGGCGTGAACGGCACGACGATCTTGATGGCCTGCTCCGGATACGCGGCGTGGGCATTAGCGGCGGCAAGTGTCAACGCCAACAGGGCGATGCGAAATCTGGCGGTCATGGTGGGGCTCGGTCGGATCAGGCGTAGGTAGAGGATTGGCAGCAGGCTTGTTCGAGCAAGTCGGCGCCTTGGGTTCCCAGGTCCCAGAAGAGGCCGGCCATGATTGCCAGGCCTTCCCGGGCGACGCTTCCCAGCAGATGTTCGTTGGGCGCGTGCTGTGCGCAAGCGGGATAGGAGTGAGGCACCCACAGGGTGGGCAGGCCAAGCTGGTCGGCAAAAATGTCGTTGGGCAGGGAGCCGCCCAGGTTGGGCAAGAGGGCGGCCCGTTTGCCGGTGGTGCGCTCCAGCGAGGCGGCGGCCCAGCGCACCCACGGGGTGTCGGGCGACAGGCGCGTCGCGCCCGCTTGCATGCCGATACGAACCTCGACGTCGTCGAAGCCGCCCTGATGCAGGTGTTCGACCACGTGTTCTTGCAGGGCGCGCCAGTCGGTGCCCACGACGAAGCGCAACTGGCACCACGCCACGGCTTCCGGCGGGATGGCGTTCACGGGCTTGGCGGGGTCGCCAGCCCCGAAAGTCAGGACGTCAAGACTGTTCCAGCCAAACACCTTTTCGGGCGAGGTCAAGCCGGGTTCGCCCCACCATGCGTTGATGTCCGGATCGTCTTTGCCACCGCCGACTTCGAGGTCTGCAAGAGCGAGGGCGACCGCCGTGGGGATGGGCGGGGGCCGCAGCCCGGGCACGGCAATGCGGCCGTTCGCGTCCACCAGCGAACTGATCGCATGCGTCAGGCGGATGGCGGGGTTGGAGAGTAGTCCGCCCCAGTTGCCGGAATGATAGCCGCGTCCCCGAGCCCGTACCTTGAGTTCGAAATTGACGGCGCCGCGCGAGCCCATGAACAGCGTGGGCCGTGCGGCGTTCAGGCGCGGCCCGTCGCTGGCGATGAAGACGTCGGCGGCCAGGAGATTGCGGTGCGTCTTGCAGAACGCGGCCAGGCCGGGCGAGCCCGCTTCCTCGCCGGTTTCGATGAGCCAGATCGTATTGAACCCCAGCACGCCGCCGCGGGCGGCGATGACGCGCGACAGCGCCTCCAGGTTGATGGAGTGCTGGCCTTTGTTGTCGGCCGTGCCGCGCCCGTACCAGCGGTCGCCTTCGACCTGCAGGCGCCAGGGGTCTCGCCCGGCTTCCCATTTGGCGGCGTTGCCTCGCACCACGTCGCCGTGACCGTACATCAGGACGGTCGGCGACTCAGCAGCCTCGATGCGGCGCGCCACCAGGATCGGCAGGTCCACCCCGGCGGGGTTGGGATGCACCTCGCAGGAAAAGCCCAGTGCCGACAGTCGCGGGACCAACTCGATGCTCAGGTAGGCATGCTGCGCCGGGGCCTGGGTGGAGACTTCGCTTTCGGTGGGGTACGCGATGCGGCGCGCGAGGGTGTCCTGAAGGACGCCGCTGTCATACGCTTCTACAGCGTGGAGAATGGCTTGTTCGCGAGTCATGGCGGTTCTCGGGGCGGTATGGAAAAGCAAAAGTATTACGGTTCTTCGCATGCCACAATTAGATATTTAGCACTTGTGCGTTGCCATAAAGGCATTTCATCCTGGAGCCATCCATGATCTCTCTCGGACTTCGATATTTCCTGGAAGTCGCACGCTGCGGTTCAATTGCAGGCGCGGCGGCCGCTCTGCACGTGGCGGCTTCTGCCGTCAGCCGGCAGATCGCCAAGCTGGAAGACAGCCTGGGCATCGTTCTGTTCGAGCGGCAGGCGCGCGGCATGGCGCTCAGTGAAGCCGGCCTACAGCTCGCCGCATACGCGCGAGCCGCCGCGCTGGAGGCCGAACGTGTCACCAAAGAAATCCGGCGGCGCAGCGCGCTGGGCGATGTCACGATCCGGCTGGCCTGCAGTGAGGGATTTGCGCACCGTTTTCTGCCCATGTGCATGGCCGACTTCAAGCAGATCTGGCCCGAGACGCGCTTTCATCTTCAGGTGGACCGGCCGGAGGAGGTCATCCGCCGAATCCTCGAAGGCATGTCGCAAATCGCTCTGCACTACACGATGGCGCAGGACGATCGCCTGAAAACCGAATTGCTGACCCGGGCGCCGGTGTACGCGGTGATGTGCCGCCTGCATCCGCTAGCCTCCCGCCGATCGATCAGCCTGCGTGACCTGACGGAGGTGCCTGTATCGGTCGGAGATACCGGCACGACCGTACGGCAGCTTTTCGATAGCGCGTGCGCGAACGCGGGCCTCCACATCGAGCCTGCATATGTATCCAATAATTCGGCGGCCTTCCTGCCAATGCTGCCCGGCAGCCGGATCGTGGCGCTGACGGGCTATCTGACACTATTGGGCGATCCGCAGGGCACCGCGTTGGCTGCGGTGCCGTTCAGCAACCCGGAGATGCGCCAGCGCAGCATCCAGGCAGTGACGCTGCAAGGGCGCACCTTGCCGCCCTTGGCCAAGGAGTTTCTGGAGTTCATGGCGGCGCGGCTCACTGCGGCGCCGCGCGCTCCGGATCTGGACAAAGGCGGCGCGTGACGGACGTTGCTAGACCGACCGCACGAACAGCGCGCGCAGCTTGTTCCAGAAATCGCCGCCCAGCACGAAAAAGCTCGCCACCAGCATGACGTCGCCCAGCAACTGCGCCTGCCACAGGCGCGGCCGCAGGCCGGGCCAGATCTGGTCGACATAAGGCTCCAGCATCGATGTCAGCAGCGGCAGGATGAACATCACCATGCCGATGGCATGGCGCACGGGGCCCACCTTCTGCACGGGCGCCAGCTTTTTGGCGTGACCGCCGATGATGGCCTTGAGCTGCTGGAAGCCCTCCTTGCCCATGACGGCGATGCAGGTAATGAGCAGCACCTTGTTGGCAATGAAAATGGCGCCGGTCAGCGCCGCGATGCGCGATCCGGGAATGTCCATCGCGGCGCCGATGGGGATCAGGAACCACAGCGCGAAGGCCAGGATGAAGATTCCGATCCCGCACTTGAAGCGCCAACCCATCGCTGGCGGGGGTTGATTAGGCATGTCTTGGACAGTCATGGCGGGCTCCTTTGCAGAGGGTAAGGATTCAAGGCATGTGGGTCAAAGGTTCGTGAACCGGCGGCGCAAGGAAAAGACCCCCGGCTTGCGCGGTGCGCGCGGCCGGGGTTCCAGCAACTGCAGCATCAGGCAGGCATACAGGGTGACGGCGATGAACAGGCCCATGCGCACGGCGAAGGCGGTGTAGACGTCCTTGCCCGCCACGCTGTCCTGCACCGACTGGCCCAGGAGGATGATCAGCGTGATCAGGGTGTTCAGCCAGAAGCTGGGCGGATGCGGCGTGGGACTTAGCCGATACAGCTTGCGGGCCATCACCAGCGCGAACAGCAGCATCCACAGGAAGTACATCCACAGGCTGGGGAATGGTCGCAGGGCAAGCCAGAATGCCACCGCAAGCAGGCCGGCCAGCAGCGTCGAACCCAGTATCTCGCGCGCCGCGCCATGCGCCGCCGTGACGCAGCTTTGGCGGCCCAGGCTGACCGCCTTCAGGATGATGGGCATGTAGCCCAGCGGATCGGTCATCGCCAGCAGAAAGGCCGGCAGCACGACCAGCGCCGCGCGCAGAGCCATGCGGCTGGCCTCGGCGGCGGGCAGGACAGGCGGGGGCGGCGGCGCCGGCTGGCCGGGCGGTTCGGGAAACAGGGCGTGGCAGACGCCCAGCACCAGCGCGGCCAGCAGCAGGGCCTTGACCAGCGCCTCGATCACCGTCACCGCCAGGCCGAAGTCTAGGGTGCCGGCCGCCGAAATCATGGTCACGCCGATGATCAGGAACGTCGACACCAGGTTGTTGCCGCCGCGTAGCCCGTGGCGGAACGCCAGGAACAGGCACAGGCCGACAATCAGCACGCCGCCGCCGGGGTAGTACCGCAGCAGCGGGATCAGCAGCAGGCCGCTGCCCGTGGTGAACAGCGCCACCAGCGCCAGGCCCAGTCCGGCCTTCGGCGATAGCGGCCGGTTCATCTGCACTAGCAGGAACACCCCGAGCACCGGCGCGATCATCGGGATCGGCATGTCCAGACCAAAGCTGATGGCCAGGCAGAGCGCCGTTCCCACGCCCAGGCGCAGGGCGCGCTGGCTGCGGGGGTCGCGCGGGGCGGGAGTGGCGTCAGTAGGCATAGGAAAGCCAGCTCATCAGCCGCAGATACAAACGGCCGAGGGGGTTGAGCGGATTGCCGGGATGCGGAAACGCCATCACTTCGGCCTGTCCCCCCACCCGGATGCCGCGCAGGGAGGGGAGCTGTCCGGGATCGAGGTCAATGGCGACCGGAAAGCGTTGGGCGGGCCGCAGCCAGTCGCGGCTGTTCTGCACGGTCGGCAGGCTGCCGGGCTGCGTGGGCGTGCCGACGTTCACGCCATAGCCCACGCTGCGCACGCGGCCTTCGAACACCCGCCCGGGCAGCGCGTCCAGGATGATCGCAACCGGGGTGCCGGGATCGACGTACCCCAGGTTGTTCTCGGTCATTTCCGCGTTGATCCATACGTCGTGAATGGCGATCAACGTCATCACGGGCTTGCCCGCCGCCGCGAATTGGCCGGCGTCGGTGCGCAGGTCGGTGACCAGGCCGGCGGCGGGCGCGCGCACCTTCGTGTTGGCCAGGTCCAGTTCGGCCTTTTCGACTGCGGCGGCGGCGCTGCGCAGCTTGGCGTTGTCTTCCTCGCTGCCGCCTTCCTGCTCGCGCGCCCGCTGCACTTCGGCCCGCGCGGCCGCGACCTGGCTGACCGCCTGCGCCAGATTGGCCCGCGCAATCTCCAGACGGCGCAGCGAGATCGTGCCGCGGTCATCGCGGTATAGGCGCTCGAGGCGGGTGCTGTCCTGGCGCGCGCGGACTTCGTTGGCTTGCGCCGCGCGCAGGGACGCCTGCGCCGAGTCGATGCCGGCTGTACCGGCGCCGATCTGGCGGCGCGTGGCGTCCAGGTCGGCCCGGGCGCGGTCAAGCGCAATGCGGTAGTGTTCGGGGTCGATGTCGAACAGCACGGCGCCCGACTTCACATCCTGGTTGTTGCGCACATGAACCTGCGTCACCCGGCCCGCCACCTCGGACGCCACCGGCACCACGAAGGCCTCCACCCGCGCCTGCTGCGTGTACGGCGTGTAGCGGTCCGCAAGCAGATACCAGACGAGGCTGATGACGATCACCACGAGGACCCAGCGGACACCCTTTTTGGCGGGATCCGCGGGGGGCGGCGGGGCGGCCGGCGGTGGGGGCGACGGGGGAGGTGGCTCGGACGGCGCAGTACGGGCCGGCGTGGCAGCGCTCGCCGCGGACGCGGCGCTGGCCGTCGGTGCCGCAGGCCTGGGGCTAGTCATCGGGTCGCCTCGTGGTCTTGGAAATCGCGGACACCGGGGCAGGCCGCCCGGCTTCGGACAGCAGGTCGCCCCAGTTGGTGCGCCGCTGCATCTGGTCTCGCGTGGCGGGATCGATGACCGGCTGGTCGCTGTACCAGCCGCCGCCCACCGCCTTGTACAGCGCGATCAGGTCACGCACGGCGTTGCCCCGGTTCACCAGATAGGTGTCCTGCTGCGTCGCCAGCGCGCGCTGGGCGTCCAGCACCCGTTGAAAGTCGGAATAGCCCTCGCGGTACAGCGCGGTCGCCAGCGTCAACGAGCGCTTGGCCGCCAGCGCGGAGTCGTAGAGGATGCCGTCGCGCTCCAACGCCTTGATCAGTCCCGTCGCGGCGTCGTCGGCTTCGCGCGCGGCCTGGCGCACGGCGTCCTGGTAGATGACGATGAGCTGCTGCAGCCGCGCGTCCTGCAGCCGCACCGTGTTGGTGATCCGGCCGTGGTCGAACACGTTCCAGGTCAGGCTGGGACCGGCAAACAGCGCCGCGCCGCCCGACGTGCCGGCCAGCGATGTGGCGGTCCAGGCGATGCTGCCCAGCAGTGTCAACGAGGGGTAGAGGTCCGCCTTGGCCACGCCCACCTGCGCGGACTGCGCCGCGATCCGCAGCTCGGCAGCCCGGATGTCGGGACGCCGCAGCAGCAGGTTGGCCGGCACGTCCTGCAGCACGGCCCGGTCAATCAGCGGGATCACGGCCTCCCGGGCCGCCAGGTTGGGCAGTTCGGGCATCGGGCCGGGCGGCTTGCCTACCAGCACCGCCAGCGCGTTGCGGGTGCGCGCGATCTGGCTTTCGAATTCGGGGATGGTGCTGAGCGTGCCGAGGTATTGCGTGCGCGCCTGCTGCAGGTCCAGTTCGTCGGTCTCGCCGCTGTTGAAGAGGCGCTCGGTGATTTCGTAGCTGCGCTTCTGGATGGCCGCATTGTCGCGGGCAATGCGCAGCCGCGCCTCGGCCGTGCGCAGCGCGTAATAGCTTTCGGCGACCTGCGCGTGCAGCAGCACCAATACGTCTTCGCGATTGGCCTCGGTCGCGAAGTAGGCGGCGTCCGCCGACTCGATGGCGCGGCTGAAGCGGCCCCAGAAATCCAGCTCCCAGCCGATGCTGAAGCCCGCGCTGTATTGCCAGAAACTGCTGGGACGCGGATTGCCTTCCGAGGAACGTGACGACCGATGCTGGTAAAGCGCGTCCGCGCCGACGATCTGGGATTGCGGATACAGCCCGCTGCGGGCGATGCCCAACTGGGCGCGCGCCTCCATGATCTGCAGGCCGGCCACCTGCACGCCGGGATTGTGCGTGTCGGCTTGCGCGATCAGGGATTCAAGAACGGGGTCGTCAAAGATGCGCCACCACTGCCGGGCGTCCGGCTGGAAGCCTTCCACGGTGGCCTGTTGCAGCGCCGGCGTGTCCCACTGGCTGGACCAGTCGACACGCTGAGGCTCGAAGTCGGGGCCCACCTGCACGCAACCGCCCAGGCACAGCACGCCGGTCAGCAGCAGTCGATTCAAACAAGTCACCGGCCACATTGGGCACCAGGTCTGTCAGAGGCCAAACTGCAAGTCCCCGGTGACGGCCCGATGGTGCCCGCACCGCGAAGGCTGGAAAGCTCGGCGGCGACAGTGTCGTTGCGGTCGCGCCGGCATCGCGGGCAGCAGCGCAGTCCCCGGCGGCGGGAAAAATCGCCGGACCGGATCGGGCGGGTTGCGTCAGCGTGCCAACTGATTCTATTGAGCTTTTTATTTTCCGGCTAGCGGGAAGATACGGGGGGGTGCCCAGCCCGGCAGACCGCGCCGGTCAGGCGGTGCGGCGGCGCCAGCCCAGCTGGCGCAAGCGCTCCAGCGCCAGATAGACGATCGGCGTCGTATACAGCGTCAAAAACTGACTGATCATCAACCCGCCGACGATGGCGACGCCCAGCGGGCGGCGCAGTTCCGACCCTTCGCCCATGCCGAGCACCAGGGGCAGGGCGCCCAGGAGCCCCGCCAGGTTGGTCATGACGATGGGCCGCAGGCGCAGCATGGCGGCGCGGTGGATGGCCTGCTCGGGCGTCAGGTTTTCACGCCGCTCCAGGCTGAGGGCGAAGTCGATCATCAGGATGGCGTTCTTCATGACGATTCCCACCAGCAGAAACAGTCCCAGCAGCGCGATCAGCGTGAACTCGATGCCTGCCAGCCGCAGCGCCAGCAGCGCGCCGACACCGGCCGATGGCAGCGTGGACAGGATCGTCAGCGGGTGCAGGGGGCTTTCGTACAAAATGCCCAACACCAGATAGATGGCGACCAGCACCCCCAGGATCAGCCAGGGCTGGTCCTGCAGGCTTTGCTGGAAGTTGCGCGCATCGCCGCCCAGGCGGGTCTGGATAGACGAGGGCACCATCAGCTTGGCGGTCGCGGCGTCGATGGCGGCCAGGCCCTGTTCCAGCGACACGCCCGGCGCTAGCGAGAATCCAACCCACACCGCGGCGAACAGGCCGTCGTGGTAGACACGGTCGTTGACCAGGCCGTTGTCGTAGGTGGCGAACGCGGTCAGCGGCACGCGGGTGCCATCGGCGGCCACCACGTGCACCTGTTCCAGCACTTCAGGATCTTCGGTGTAGCGGGGGTCCAGTTCCAGCACGACGCGGTACTGGTTCATCGCGTCGTACAACGTGGCCACCTGGCGCTGGCTGAACGAATTGCTCAGCACGCTGCTGATGGTGTCCATGTCCACGCCCAGGCGCTGCGCCGCGCTGCGGTCGATGTCGATCACGACCTGCTGCGTCGCGCCGTCGCCTTGTGCGTCGACATCGCGCAGCTCGGGGATCTCCTGCATCGCCTTCGAGATCTTGCGCGCCCATTCCCGCAGCGCCGGCACGTCGCTGGCCATGATCGCCAGTTCATGGTCGCCGGAATTGCCAAAGCCGCCGGGCATGCGCAGGTCCTGGTCCACGTTCAGAAAGAACATGCCGCCCGGCACCGCAGGCGCGTTCGTGCGCATCCAGTTGATGACCTCGGTGGACGACTCCTTGCGTTCGGCGGCGGGTTTCAAGCGGATGAGGAACAGCGAGTTGCTGATGCCCAAGCCGCCGCCGTTGTAGCCGATGACGTCGTCGACGGCCGGGTGCTTGAGCACAAGTTGTCGGTACTGGTCGATCTTGGGCTGCATGACCTGAAAGGAAAATCCGTCGTCGCCGCGTACAAAGCCCATGAGCTGGCCGGTGTCCTGCACCGGCAGAAAGCCCTTGGGCGCCTGGACATACAGATAGACGTTCAGCCCGACGACACCGGCCAGCAGCAGCAACGTCAGGCGCGCGTGGCCAAGCACGCGCGACAGCGACACGCCATACCAGTCGTGGATACGGGCAAACACCGCCTGCATGCGCGACGGCTTGGCCGCGACGTGGCTGACGGGCCGCAGCCAGCGCGCGCACAGCGCCGGAATGATGGCCACCGACACGATCAACGAGATGACGGTGGCGGCCACCAGCGTGATCGAGAACTCGCGGAACAGCCGCTCCACCAGGCCGCCCATGAACAGGATCGACACGAACACGACGCTCAGCGCGACGGTCATGGCCACCAGCGTAAAGCCGACCTCACGCACGCCGCGCAGCGCGGCCTTGACTGGCGTGAGGCCGCGCTCCAGGTGGCGAGAGATGTTTTCCAGCACGACGATGGCGTCGTCCACCACCAGCCCGGCAGCCACGATCAGCGCCATCAGCGACAGGTTGTTCAGCGAAAACCCCCACGCGTACATGACGGCAAAAGTGGCGATCAGGCAGACCGGAATCGCCACGCTGGGAATCGCGGCCGCACGGGCATTGCCGAGGAACAGCCACACCACCAGGATGACCAGCCCGGCGGCCAGCGCCAGCGTGATGTGCGCTTCACGCAGGGTCGCCTTGATGCCCGGTGAGCGGTCCAGCGCGACCGTCAGGTCGACGTCGGCCGGCATCAGCTGGCGCAGGCCCGGCAGGGCCTGGTTGATGGCGTCGATGGTTTCGATGATGTTCGAGCCCGGCTGCCGGCTGATGGTCAGCACCACCGCCGGATTGCGGTTGTGAAAGCCGCTGCTGTAGCGGTTCTCGACCGAGTCGCTGACGCGCGCCACCTGCGACAGCCGGATCACGCCGCCGTCCTGGTACCGCACGATGAGGCTGTCGTAGTCCTGCGCGCGGCGCGGCTGCTCGGGGGTTCCGACTTCCCAGCGCTGACCGGCCGAATCGAGCTGCCCTTGCGGGCCCATCGGGGCGGCGTTTGAAATCGCCTCGCGCACGTCGTCCAGCGCCACGCCATAATGCGCCAGCGCGTTCGGATTGACCTGAACGCGCACGGCCGGCAGCGAGCTGCCGCCCATCGTCACTTCGCCCACACCACTGATCTGCGAGAGCTTCTGCGCCAGCACGGTGGAACCGAGGTCGTAGAGCTGGCCAGCGGGCCGCGTGGCGGAACTGAGCGCCAGCGCCATGATGGGCGCCTGCGACGGATTGACCTTGCGATAGCTGGGGTTGCCCGGCATGCCCGCCGGCAGTTCAGCGCGTGCGGCGTTGATGGCGGCCTGCACGTCGCGGGCGGCTTCGTCGATGTTGCGGTCCAGGTCAAACTGAAGCTGCACGCGCGTCGAGCCCTGGTTGCTGGACGAGCTCATGGAACTGACGCCCGCGATGCTGCCCAGCGCCCGCTCCAGCGGCGCGGCGACGGTGCTGGCCATGCTTTCGGGGCTGGCGCCTGGCAGGTCGGCGCGTACTTCGATGGTCGGAAAGTCCACCTGCGGCAACGGCGCCACCGGCAGCAGGCGCCACGCCACGGCCCCCAGCAGCGTCAGCGCCAGCGCCAGAAAAATGCAGGCGACCGGCCGGTGCAGCAACGCCCGGATCATTTCACCGGGCCTTCGGCGTTGGGTGCCGGCGCGGCCTCAGCGCGCCGGTGGCCCAGACGGTGAAAGAACAGGTACACGGCGGGCGTGGTGAACAGCGTCAGCACCTGGCTGACGAGCAGCCCGCCGACCATGACCCAACCGAGCGGCTGGCGCAGTTCGGCGCCGGAGCCTGTCGCCAGCATCAGCGGCAGCGCGCCAAATAGCGCGGCCAGCGTGGTCATCAGGATGGGGCGCAGGCGCAGCAGCGCGGCCTCGCGGATGGCGGCCTGCGGGTCCAGGCCGCGCGTGCGCTCGGCCTCCAGCGCAAAATCGACCATCATGATGCCGTTCTTCTTGACCAGCCCGATCAGCAGAATGATGCCGATGACGGCGATCAGGTCCAGCGGCCGGCCGGTGATCAGCAGCGCCAGCAGCGCGCCGACGGTGGCCGAGGGCAAGGTGGACAGGATGGTGATCGGGTGGATGGCGCTTTCGTACAGCATGCCCAGCACCAGGTACATGGTCACCACCGCGGCCAGCATTAGCCACAACGTGTTGGACAGCGACGCCTCGAAGGCAGACGCCGCGCCTTGCAGCCGCAGTTCGACGCTCTCGGGCATGCCGATGTCCTGCTTGGCGGCTTCAATGGCGGCAATGGCTTCGCCCAGCGATCCGCCCGGCGGCAGGTTGAAGGACAGGTTCACTGCGGGGAACTGCGACAGGTGATTCACGGCCAGCGGCGCAGCCCGCTCGCTGACGCTGGCCAAGGCCGACAAAGGAATGGCCTGCCCGTTTTCCGTCTGCAGGTGGATGCGTTCCAGAGCCTCGGGACTGGTCGCCATCGTCCGGTCCACTTCCAGCACCACACGGTACTGGTTGGACTGCGTGAACAGCGTGGCGACCTGACGCTGGCCGAACGCGTTGTACAGCGCCTGCGCCACATCGTCCATCGTGACGCCCAGGCGCGCGGCGGCGTCGCGCGAGACCTCCAGATAGGCCTGCCGGCCGCCGCCCTGCAAATCGGAAGACACGTCGGCCAACTGGGGCGCCTGGGCCAGCCGCTGCATCAGCGCGGTGGTCCAGCGCGACAGCAGCGCGCTGTCGGGTGAGGTCAGGCTGAATTGATACTGGCCGCGGCTGACGCGGTCTTCGATGTTCAGCTCCTGCACGGGTTGCAAATAGAGCGAGATGCCGTTCACGTCGCGCGCTCGGGCGTCCAGCCGCGCCATGATGTCCGCTAGCGGCGCGCTGCGTTCGTTCCAGGGCTTCAGGTTGATCAGCAGACGGCCCGTGTTCAGCGTGGCGTTCATGCCGTCGATGCCGATGAAGGACGACAGGGTGGCGACGTCGGGATCGGCCAGCAGGCTTTCCGCCACCGCCTGCTGGCGGCGCGACATGGCGTCAAACGACGTGCTCTGCGCGGACTGCGTCACGCCTTGCAGCACGCCGCCGTCCTGCGCCGGAAAGAATCCTTTGGGCACCGCCAGATACAGCAGCCCGGTCAGCACCACGGTCGCCAGCATCGCCAGCAGCGTCAGCCGCTGGTGGCGCAGGGTCACGTCCAGCCAGCCGGCGTAGCGCACCTGCAAGCGATCCAGCAGGCCGGGACGCGACGGCTCGTGCGCCGGCAGCAGGCGTGCGCACATCATGGGCGTCAGCGTCAGCGAGACGGCCAGCGATATCAAAATGGCGACGGCCAACGTAATGGCGAACTCTCGGAACAGCCGGCCCACCACGTCTTCCATGAACAGCAGCGGAATCAGCACCGCGATCAGCGACAGGGTCAGCGACACCAGCGTGAAGCCGATCTGCCCCGCACCCTTGAGCGCGGCCGCCATCGGGCTGTGGCCTTGTTCGCGGTAGCGTGCGATGTTCTCCAGCATGACGATGGCGTCGTCGACCACGAAGCCCGCGCCAATGGTCAGCGCCATCAAGGTCAGGTTGTTGGTGGAAAAACCGGCCAGGTACATGAAGCCGAAGGTGCCGATCAGGGACAGCGGCACGGCCAGGCTGGGAATCAGCGTGGCGGGCAGGTTACGCAGGAACAGGAAGGTCACCAGCACCACCAGCCCCACGGCAAACGCCAGTTCCCATTGCACGCCGCGCACCGAGGCGCGGATGCTCTCGGTGCGGTCGGTCAGGATGCGCACTTGCGCGGCGGCGGGCAGGCTGGCGGTCAGTTGCGGCAGCAGCGCCTTGACCTGATCGGCCACGGCAATGACGTTGGCCCCGGGCTGGCGCTGGATGTTCACCAGCACGGCGGGCTGCTTGTCGACCCACGCGGCCAGGTAGCGGTCCTCGGCGCCGTCCTCCACCGTCGCAATCTGACCCAGCCGCACCGGCGCGCCATTTTTCCAGGCGACGATCAGCTCGCGGTACTCCTCGGCGCTTTGCAACTGGTCGTTGGCGTCCATGATGACGGACCGCACGGGGCCGTCAAAACTGCCCTTGGGCTGATTGGAATTGGCCTTGGCGATCGCCTCCTGCACGTCCGACAACTGCAGGCCGCGCGCGGCCAGCGCCATCGGATTGACCTGCACGCGTACGGCCGGGCGCTGTCCGCCCGCCAGGCTGACCATGCCCACGCCCGACAACTGCGATAGCCGCTGCGTCATGCGCGTGTCCACCAGATCGTAGACCTTGGGCAGCGGCAGGGAATCCGATGTGACGGCCAGCGTCAGGATCGGCACGTCCGCCGGGTTGACCTTGCGATAGACGGGCGGGGTGGGCAGTTCGTTGGGCAGCAGCGAATCGCTGGCGCTGATGGCCGCCTGCACCTCTTGTTCGGCCACGCCCAGCGGCACGTCCAGCGCAAACTGCAGCGTGATGACCGAGATGCCGCTGCCGCTGGTGGACGACATCTGCTTCAGACCCGGTATCTGCCCGAAGCGCCGTTCCAGCGGCGCGGTGACCGCGCGCGCCGTGACGTTGGGACTGGCGCCGGGATACTGCGTGGTGACCTGGATGATGGGATAGTCGACCTGCGGCAGCGCCGCCACGGGCAGCAGGCGCCAGGCCAGGATGCCCGACAGCAGCAGCGCGATCATGAGAAAGGACGTGGCGACCGGGCGCAGAATGAAGGGGCGTGACAGGCTCATGCGGGTTCCTTGTCCTGGCGTGGCGCGTCGACGATCTGCACGTCGCGTCCATCGTGCAGCCGGTCCACGCCTTCGACCACGACGCGCTCGTCGGCGGCCAGGCCCGCCAGCACCACGATGCGGCCCGCGTTCGCCGGACCCAGTTCCAGCACGCGGCGGGTCGCCCGATTGTCGTCGCCGATGACGAATACGAACGACCCTTCGGAGCCGAATTGCACCGCGGCGGTGGGTATGGTCACGACATCATCCTGCTGCACGACGGCCAGCCGGATGTTCACGAACTGGTTGGGAAACAGCGACTCGTCGGCATTGTCGAAGCGGGCGCGCAGCCGCACCGTGCCGCTGGCCGCCTGGATGCGGTTGTCCAGCGCCTCGAGCGTGCCTTCGGCCAGAATGCGGCGTTCATCGGCGTCCCAGGCCTGCACGCGCAGCACGGGCGTTTTCGCCTGCGCCTGGCGCAGGATGTCCAGGCGGGTCTCCGGGATGCTGAACAGGGCCGACGTGGGCGCCATCTGCACCAGCGTGGTCAGCCCGTCGGCGTCCGCGGCGCGCACGTGGTTGCCGGCATCCACGCGCCGCAAGCCCACACGACCGGCGTGCGGCGCCACGATGCGTGTGTGGCTAAGCAGGCGGCGGGCGTCGGCGACCTGCGCCTGGTTCTTCTGGCGCTGTGCGGTGTACATCCGCACCTGCGCCTCGGCGGTATCAAGCTGCTGGCCCGCCACGGCTTCTTGCCGCGCCAGCTTGCGATAGCGCCGCAGGTCCGCTTCGGCGTTGTCCAGCAACGCCTGCGTCTGCGCCAATTCGCCTTCGGCGGACGCCAGCGCGGTCTGGAAGGGACGCGGGTCGATCTCGGCAAGCAACTGGCCTTGCGCCACGGCCTGGCCTTCGGTGTAGTGCAGCTTGATCAGCTCGCCATCGACCTGGCTGCGCACGGTCACCTGCGCCAGCGGCGTGATGGTGCCCAGCGCGTGCAAGTCGCGCTGCAACGGGCCGGTGCGCGCGGCGGCGACGCTCACCGCGACGGGAAGCTTCCCATAGTTGGGGGGAGGAGGAGCGGCCGGGCCTTTATTGCCCGCCAGCCAGACCGCCGCACCGATCAGCAGGGCCAGCGCCAGGGCGGCCGCGATCAGGATCAGGCGTTTGCGTGAGGGGGTGGGGCCCGCAAGGAAGCGCAGGGACATCAGGGCTGCCAGGCAAGGGGATAGCGGACAGCCGAGATTCTATATTAATAATAATGATTAGCGTTATTGACGCTGATTTTCAAGAAGGGTTTGCGCGTATCGTTTAGAGTGGCGGCTGTTTTCAATACCCCGGTTTGCAAGAGGAGTGGGTCATGAGCAAAGAATCCTTCGAAAGTCAGCGTGAATTATGCGAACGCCAGCAGGAACGGCTGGCGGCCGAACGGGCCCGGTTGGCGCAATGGCAGTCGATTGAAGCCGATTACCAGCGCAAGTACACCGAGACGTTGCGGCCGCTCGAAGAAAAGCTCAACCAGCTTCGTTACAAGCTGGTGCTGTGCTTTGACCATGCGTACAAGGAAATGGGCCTGTCCAAGGCCGAGCGCGAATTCGTCTCCGAACTGGTCACGGAGTTTTCGGAAGAGCTGCTGGTGCTGGCAACCAAGAGCGATCTGCCTGCCGGTTGCGACACCGCGCGCCTCAAGACGCTCTACAAGAAACACCGTGGGTCGGACTACGACGCCAACCTGGCTGAACTGACCGAAAGCGCGGGCCAGGAACTGGCCGATGCGCTGGATCTGGACGTTGCCGACCTGGCCTCGATGTCGCCCATGCAACTGCTGCAGATCATCCAGGACCAGTACGACGACGAAGACGCCGAAGAACTGCTGGAATACGCGCGCGTCGTCAAGATTCCGGCCGTGACGAACCCCGTCGCGTGGCAGGCCTTGCAAGAAGCCGAACGCGCGCGCCAGGCTCAGTCCGCCCAGGACCCCGCCCTGCGTGCCGAAGTGCAGGCCGCGGCCGGCATCCCGGATGATCGGCTGCAAGAGACCAACACGGTGCTCGCCACCCAGCTCGACGACGTGCTGAGCCAGGTGCAGTTCGCCGAGGAAGGCTTCAAGCTGCGCTACGAACTGGACCCGTTCGCCACGTTCGAACCGGACGCGGTGATGGGCGAACTGGACGACGACCTCAAGGATATCCAGGAGTACATCCAGGAACTGGAGCACGAGGTCATGCAGTTCTCGGATGAATCGCTGCTCAAGGCGTGGCTCAAGGCCATGCGCCGCGAAGTCGCCGCGATGGAGCGGCGCGAAGATCGTTCCTGATGCAGCGGTCGTGACGCGTCTCAGCTTTTGGGGCGCGACACCGGCATCACCCGCATGACCGGCGCCGCCTGCTTGGCCGCCGCGTCAGCGCGGGGGCGGATCATCATCGGGAAGAACCGCCACAGGTACAGTCCCAAGGCCAGCGCCCACGCCGTGGCCGACGCATGCAGCAGGCCCAGCGTGGCGGCCGTTGGCAACAGCGCCGCCAGCCGCAGCAACGCCGCCAGGATCATCAGCGCGTAGCTCACGACCATGCTGCGGTCCGTGTGCAGCGGCCGGCCCAGGTGGCCGAGCGCGGTGCGCGTCACCATGCCCAGAATCAGCACCGAAAACCCCGCCACGCCAATGACGTGGGCCGGCCATGCCTGCCGGACGACGAAACCCGCCAACTGGGCCGCGCCCACCAGCAGCCCGATGCCCAGGCCCAGATAACCGGCATAGAGAATCCACAGAAGCGGCACGCGGCGCACGGCCCACGGCTTCCAGGACACCCACTGCACCAGCGCGATCACGCCGCTGGCCGCCAGTGCCGCCGCGGCGACCTGCTGCACCCCGGCCAGCAGGCAGGTGATGGCGACAACGCCAAGCCCAAGCTGCCAATGGCCGCTCTTGGTGTGGGGCGGAATGTCCAGGCCAGCGACGGCGCGCTTGGCGAAGAAGGGCATGACCCGCCGTGCGATCAGCAGGGTCAGCACGGCCATCGATAGCAGGCCGGCGTTGAAAAAGCGCATCAGCGTGACGTAGTCGCCCTGGACGGTCGCCCACAGATACAGCCCGTTGGTCGCGCCCAGCGCCAGCAGCAGCAAGGGAACGCCGTAGTTGCGCTGGTTGCGGGTGACGGCGACGGCGCGTCCCAGCGCCCCGGCCGCCCACAGGAAAAAGAGCAGGTCGGCAGCCGCTGCAACGGCAAAGGCCGGACGCCCTGGCACCAGATAGCCCACACGCGCCACGATCCATAGCCCGCACAAGGCCGCAAGGGGGTTGCCGCGCAGCGGGTTCTTGCCCGTCCAGTTGGCGCCTGCCGTCAGCAGGAAACCCACGGCAATGGTGGCGACAAAGCCCCAGAGCATTTCATGCGCATGCCAGAACATGCCGTTCAGCACGCCGGTCAGGCGCGCCGGCGCATGCACCCACAGCAACACGGACACGAGGGCCCAAAAACAGCCCGCGAGGTATAGCGGGCGGAAACCCATTTCGGTGAACGCGCGCCATTCGGGCGGCGCGGGGCGCGGCTTCTTTGCGGGTTCTTCAATGGAAAGCAGAGTGCTCATGGTGTGGCCAGTGCGCGCAGGGTGCGCCGCGTTGCGGGTTTGAACGTGTATTTGAAATACATATTAACTCTGGCCGCATCTGGGCGCGACTCGCCAGCTTGATCCAACGCAAGGCTGTCCGGAACACCCGCATGACTAGGCACTTCGGAAATGGCCCTTTGGTCGGCTGGGGAATGGTGAGGGAAGGGTGGCCTCCTTAGGCTACCCACATATGTATTTGTCAGCAAAAAGCGAGACCAACCATGGCAGCACATCAATCCTCGGCCGGCGCGCCGATGCGGGTCCTGATATCCAGTACGTTTGCCTTCACCATCTGTTTCGCGGTGTGGATGATCTTCGCCGTCCTGGGTATTCCCATAAAGACCCAGCTCGGCCTGTCTGAAACGCAATTCGGCCTGCTGGCCGCCATGCCGGTCCTGACCGGCTCCCTCGTGCGGGTGCCGCTGGGCATCTGGACCGACCGCTACGGCGGCCGCCCCGTGTTCTTCGTGCTGATGCTGCTGGCGGTGGTGCCGATCTGGCTGCTGTCGTACGCCACGGAGTACTGGCAGTTCCTGGTGCTGGCGCTGTTCGTCGGCCTGACGGGCGGCTCGTTCTCGGTGGGCACGCCCTACGTGGCGCGCTGGTTCCCGCGCAACAAGCAAGGCCTGGCCATGGGCGTCTTCGGCGCTGGCAACTCGGGCTCGGCCATCACCAAGTTCGTGGCGCCCGCCCTGATCGCGGCAGCCGCCGGGTCCTGGGTCATCGTGCCGCAGGTGTACGCCGTGGCGCTGCTGGTCACCGCGATCCTGTTCTGGATGTTCTCGTCGTCCGATCCCTCGCACCGCGTCGCGGGCGGGGCATCGTTGTCCGCCCAGTTCGCCATGCTCAAGGACCCGCGCGTCTGGCGCTACTGCCAGTACTACTCGGTCGTGTTCGGCGGCTACGTGGCCCTGGCGCTGTGGATGACCAAGTACTACATCGGCGAATACGGCTTCGACATGAAGCTGGCCGCGCTCTTGGCCGCTTGTTTCTCGCTGCCTGGCGGCGTGCTGCGCGCGTTGGGCGGCTGGATCTCCGACCGCTACGGCGCCTACAAGACGACGTGGTGGGTGATGTGGGTCTGCTGGGTCGCGTTCTTCCTCCTGAGCTACCCGCAAACCGAGTTCACCGTCATGACCGCCGGCGGCCCGCGTTCCTTCGGCATCGCGCTTGGCCCGGTCACCTTCACCATCCTGCTGTTCATCGTCGGCATCGCCATGGCGATCGGCAAGGCCTCCGTCTTCAAATTCATTTCTGACGAGTTCAGCGACAACATCGGCGCCGTGTCCGGCATCGTCGGGCTGGCTGGCGGCCTGGGCGGCTTCATTCTTCCCATCATGTTCGGCGTCCTGCTCGACCTGACCGGCATCCGCTCCAGCGCCTTCATGCTGCTGTACGGCACGGTCTGCGTCTCGCTCATTTTCATGCACTTCAGTTTCCGGCCCGAAAGCGCGGCCATCGCGCGGCAGCAAGCCGCCTGACCCACCCACCATCCTGAGAGAACCTCATGTCCACTCAAGTCCTTGCGCGCTGGGAGCCGGATAATCCCGGCTTCTGGAAACAGACCGGCGCGCGCGTCGCCAACCGCAACCTGTGGATTTCGATCCCGGCGCTGATGCTGGCGTTCAGCATCTGGATGCTGTGGAGCGTGGTCGTGGTCAACCTGGACCGCGCCGGCTTCATGCTGTCCAAGAACCAGCTCTTCTGGCTGACGGCGCTGCCCGCGCTGTCGGGCGCCACGCTGCGCATCTTCTACTCGTTCCTCGTGCCCGTCTTCGGCGGACGCAAGTGGACGGCTATTTCCACCGCCTCGCTGCTGATTCCGGCGCTGGGCATGGGCTTTGCGCTGCGCGACCCGACCACCTCGTTTCCGACGCTTCTGATCCTGGCGCTGCTCTGCGGCCTGGGCGGCGGCAACTTCAGCTCCAGCATGGCCAACATCAGCTTCTTCTTTCCCAAGGAAAAGAAGGGCCTGGCCACCGGCCTGAATGCCGGGATCGGCAACCTGGGCGTGTCGCTGGTGCAGTTCGTCGTGCCGGTCGTCATCACGATGGGCGTCTTCGGCGCCGCCGGCGGCGAGCCCCAAGTCATCAACCCCAATGGCGCGCAGCAGAACCTGTGGCTGCAGAACGCGGGCTTCATCTGGGTGATCCCAATCGCGCTGGCGTCCATCGCCGCGTGGTTCGGCATGAACGACATCGCCGATGCGCGCGCTTCGTTCGCCGATCAGGCCGTCATCTTCAAGCGCAAGCACAACTGGCTGATGTGCTGGCTGTACGTGGGCACGTTCGGGTCGTTCATCGGCTTCTCGGCGGGCTTCGCGATGCTGACCAAGACGCTGTTCCCCACGGTCAACCCCATGGCGTACGCCTTCCTGGGACCGCTGGTCGGGTCGCTGACGCGTCCGCTGGGCGGCTGGGTGTCCGACAAGCTGGGCGGCGCCCGGGTCACGCTGTTCACCTTCGCGGCCATGATCGCCGCCGTGGCGGGCGTCATGGTGTTCCTGCCGGGCGAAGGCCGCCTGGGCGACTTCAATGGGTTCCTCGCCATGTTCATCGTGCTGTTCGCGCTGACCGGCCTGGGCAATGGCTCGACGTTCCGCATGATCCCCGTGATCTTCCTGCGTGAACGCACGCAGGCCGCGCAGGGCAAGGGCCCGGCCGCGCAAAAGCAGGCCATGGCGGAAGCGGCCAAGGAATCGGCCGCGGTGCTGGGCTTTTCCGGCGCCATCGGGGCCTACGGCGGCTTCTTCATCCCGCGCAGCTTCGGCACGTCGCTCGACATGACGGGCAGCGTCCAGACCGCGCTGTTTTGCTTCATCGGCTTTTACGCCACCTGCATGGTGATCACCTGGTGGTACTACGCGCGCCGCAACGCGCCCGTGCCTTGCTGATGGCCTGATCGCCGGCTGGGTGTGCAGCCCCGCCGGCGCGGCACGACTAGTTCGGCCTACCCCGGTAACTAGTCACTCTGCCGAACCCGGGTTGTGCCACCGGCGAATGGTCCGCCAGACAGCCCAGACCTAAAGTTGCTTCAACAGCATTGATCGCAGTACGCGCCGGCCAGGCCGGCGTTCTTGGAGAAACACAATGAGTCATTTTCTGGACCGGTTGAAGTTCATGTCGCGGGTGAAGTCCACCTTCGCGAACGGTCACGGCGAAACCGTCAACGAGGACCGCAAGTGGGAGAACGCCTACCGCGCCCGCTGGCAGCACGACAAGGTGGTGCGTTCCACCCACGGCGTGAACTGCACCGGCTCCTGCTCCTGGAAGGTCTATGTCAAGAACGGTCTGATCACCTGGGAAACCCAGCAGACCGACTACCCCCGCACCCGTCCCGATCTGCCCAATCATGAGCCGCGCGGCTGTCCCCGCGGCGCCTCGTACAGCTGGTATGTGTACTCGGCGCAGCGCGTGAAGTACCCCATGATCCGCGGCCGCCTGATCGAAATGTGGCGCGAAGCCCGCAAGACCATGGACCCCATCGCAGCTTGGGAATGGATCAGCCAGGATCCCAAGCGCGCCAAGCGCTACAAGTCGGTGCGCGGCCTGGGCGGCTTCGTCCGCGCCGATTGGGACACCGCCACGGAAATCATTGCCGCCGCCAACGCGCTCACCATCAAGAAGTACGGTCCGGACCGTGTGATCGGGTTCTCGCCGATTCCCGCCATGTCCATGGTCAGCTACGCTGCCGGCGCCCGCTACCTGAGTCTTCTGGGCGGCGCCTGCCTCAGCTTCTACGACTGGTACTGCGATCTTCCCCCCGCCAGCCCCCAGATCTGGGGCGAACAAACCGACGTGCCCGAATCGGCCGACTGGTACAACTCCACCTACCTGATGGTCTGGGGCTCGAACGTCCCGCAAACCCGCACCCCGGACGCGCACTTCTACACCGAAGTCCGCTACAAAGGCACCAAGACCGTGGCCGTGTCCAGCGACTTCGGCGAAATGGTCAAGTTCGGCGACATCTGGCTGGCCCCCAAGCAGGGCACTGACGCCGCGCTCGCCATGGCCATGGGCCACGTCATCCTCAAGGAATTCCACCTTTCGGGCAAGTCGGCCTACTTCAAGGACTACGTGCGCCGCTACACCGACATGCCGATGCTGGTGCAGCTCAAGGAGCGCGACGGCTTCTACGCGCCTGATCACTTCCTGCGCGCCTCGCAGCTCGACAACGGGCTCGGCGAACAGAACAACCCCGACTGGAAGACGCTGGTGCTGGACGAGTCCACCGGCGATCTGGTGGCGCCCAACGGCAGCATCGGTTTCCGCTGGGGCGAGGGCGCTGTCAACGACGGCGAAAAGGTCGGCCGCTGGAACCTCGAATCCAAGGACGGCGGCTCGGGCCGCGAGATCGTCCCGACGCTGACCCTGCTGGGCCAGTCGGACGAGGTGGTCGGCGTGGGCTTCCCGTACTTCGGCAGCGAACACGACGAACTCCTGGTGCGCAACGTGCCCGCCCGCCGCATCCGCCTGGCGGACGGCACCGAGGCGCTGGTCGCTACCGTGTATGACCTGCAGATGGCCAACTACGGCCTTGACCGCGGCCTGGGCGGCGGCAACGTCGCATCCTCGTACGACGACGACGTTCCCTACACGCCCGCCTGGCAGGAAAAGCACACCAGCGTGCCGCGCGCGCAGGTCATCCAGGTGGCGCGCGAATTCGCCCAGAACGCGCACGACACCGAAGGCAAGTCCATGGTCATCGTCGGCGCCGGCCTGAACCACTGGTACCACATGGACATGATTTACCGCGGCATCATCAACATGCTGATGATGTGCGGTTGCGTCGGCAAGAGCGGCGGCGGCTGGGCGCACTATGTGGGCCAGGAAAAGCTGCGCCCGCAGTTCGGTTGGGCGCCCCTGGCTTTCGCCTCGGACTGGGTCCGCCCGCCGCGCCAGATGAACGGCACCTCGTTCTTCTATGCCCACACCAGCCAATGGCGCCACGAAAAGCTGAACGTGCAGGAAGTGCTCGGCCCCACCGCGGACCGCGCCAAGTACGGCGAACTCAGCATGATCGACCTGAACGCCCGCGCCGAGCGCATGGGCTGGCTGCCGTCGGCGCCGCAGTTGCGCACCAATCCGCTGGATGTGGTGGCGCAGGCCGACAGCCTGGGCAAGGATCCCGTCGCCCACGCGGTTGAACTGATGAAGTCGGGGGAACTGCGCATGTCCTGCGAAAACCCGGACGATCCCGCCAACTTCCCGCGCAACATGTTCGTGTGGCGCTCCAACATCCTTGGCTCCAGCGGCAAGGGCCACGAATACTTCCTGAAGTACCTGCTGGGCACGCAGAACGCCGTGTTCGGCGACGAAGCCGACGCCATCAAGCCCACCGAAGTCACCTACGAGGACGACGCGGCCGAAGGCAAGCTGGACCTGCTTACCGTGCTGGACTTCCGCATGAGCACGACGTGCCTGTATGGCGACATCGTGCTGCCCACGGCCACCTGGTACGAAAAGGACGACCTCAACACGTCCGACATGCACCCTTTCATCCACCCGCTCAGCGAAGCTGTTCAGCCGCTCTGGGAAAGCAAGACCGACTGGGAAATCTACAAGCTGCTGGCCAAGAAGTTCAGCGACATCGGCGGCCCGTACCTCGGCAAGCGCCGCGATCTGGTCCTGACCCCGCTGATGCACGACACCCCGGGAGAGCTCGGCCAGGCCTTTGAACCCAAGGACTGGAAGCTGGGCGAGTGCGACCTGATCCCCGGCAAGACGGCGCCGTCCATGACGGTGGTCGAACGCGACTACAACGACATCTACCGCAAGTTCACGTCGGTGGGTCCGTTGCTGGACAAGCTGGGGAACGGCGGCAAGGGCATCAACTGGAATACCCAGCACGAGGTCCACGAGCTGGCCGGCATCAACGACAGCGTCACCGAGACCGGCGTCAGCCAGGGCCGTCCGCGCCTGGACACCGCCATCGACGCGGCCGAAATGATCCTGACCTTCGCGCCCGAAACCAACGGTCACGTGTCGGTCAAGGCGTGGGAAGCGCTGGGCAAGATCACCGGCCGCGACCACACGCATCTGGCCGTCGGCCGCGAGCACGACAAGATCCGCTTCCGCGACATTCAGGCGCAGCCGCGCAAGATCATCTCGGCGCCCACCTGGTCTGGCCTGGAAAGCGAAGAAGTCAGCTACAACGCCGGCTATACCAACGTCCATGAACTGATCCCATGGCGCACCCTGACGGGCCGCCAGCAGTTCTACCAGGACCACCGCTGGATGCTGGACTTTGGCGAAGGCTCGTGCGTGTACAAGCCCGCCATCGACACCAAGACGGTTGCGCCCATGCTGGGCAAGTACCCGAACGGCGAAAAGGAACTGGTCCTGAACTGGATCACGCCGCACCAGAAGTGGGGCATCCACAGCACCTATTCGGACAACCTGCGCATGCTGACCCTGAGCCGCGGCGGTCCCCACGTGTGGGTGTCCGAAGCCGAGGCCAAGCAGGCCGGTCTGGTCGACAACGATTGGGTCGAAGTCTTCAACGTCAACGGCACGTTGACCGCCCGGGTGGTCGTGAGCCAGCGCGTTCCGGTCGGCATGTGCCTGATGTACCACGCGCAGGAAAAGATCGTGAACGTGCCGGGCGCTGAAACCAGCGGCAAGCGCGGCGGCATCCACAACTCGGTTACGCGCACGGTGCTCAAGCCCACGCACATGATCGGCGGCTATGCCCAGCAGGCCTACGGTTTCAACTACTACGGCACCGTGGGCGCCAACCGCGACGAATTCGTGGTCGTGCGCAAGATGAAAAAGGTGGACTGGCTGGAAGGCCCGCTCGTCGAAGAACTGCAACAAGAAGAGAAGCAATCATGAGGATACGCGCCCAAATCGGCATGGTGCTGAACCTGGACAAGTGCATTGGCTGCCACACTTGCTCGGTCACCTGCAAGAACGTCTGGACCAGCCGCGACGGTGTCGAGTATGCCTGGTTCAACAACGTGGAAACCAAGCCCGGCATCGGCTATCCGAAGGAATGGGAAAACCAGGAAAAGTGGAAGGGCGGCTGGAGCCGCACGGCCGCCGGCAAGCTGGAACCGCGTCAAGGCGGCAAGCTGCGCATCCTGGCCAACCTGTTCGCCAACCCGAACCTGCCCGCCATCGACGACTACTACGAGCCGTTCACCTTCGATTACGAACACCTGAAGAACGCGCCGCTGTCGGAAACGCCGCCCACCGCGCGTCCGGTGTCGGTCCTGACGGGCAAGAAAATGGACAAGATCCATTGGGGCCCCAACTGGGAAGACGACTTGGGCGGCGAATTCAGCTCGCGCAGCCGTGACGCCCTGTTTGAAGGCGTGCAAAAGGAGATGTACTCGACCTTCGAGAACACCTTCATGATGTACCTGCCGCGCCTGTGCGAACACTGCCTGAACCCGGCCTGTGTCGCCAGCTGCCCGTCCGGCTCCATCTACAAGCGCGAAGACGACGGCATCGTCCTGGTCGACCAGGACAAGTGCCGCGGCTGGCGCATGTGCATCTCGGGCTGCCCGTACAAGAAGATCTACTACAACTGGAACAGCGGCAAGGCCGAGAAGTGCACGTTCTGCTATCCGCGCATCGAGGCCGGCCAGCCGACCGTGTGCTCGGAAACCTGCGTGGGCCGTATCCGCTACCTGGGCGTGCTGCTGTACGACGCCGACCAGATCGAAAACGCCGCGTCCACCGCGAACGAGCAGGATCTGTACCAATCGCAGCTTGACCTGTTTCTGGACCCGCATTCGCCCGAGGTGATCGCCGCCGCGCGCGAGCAGGGCATTCCCGAATCGTGGCTGGAAGCCGCGCGCAACTCGCCCGTCTACAAGATGGCTGTTGAATGGAAGGTCGCCTTCCCGCTGCACCCGGAATACCGCACGCTGCCGATGGTCTGGTACATCCCGCCGCTGTCGCCCATCCAGACGGCCGCTGAATCGGGCAAGATGCCGCAGCGCACCGTGGGCAAGAGCGGCATGATCCCGGACGTGTCGACCTTGCGCATCCCCGTTCGCTACCTGGCCAACCTGCTGACCGCGGGCAAGGAAGCGCCGGTGCTGCAGGCCCTGGAACGCATGCTGGCCATGCGCGCCTTCAAGCGGTCCGAGACCGTCCACGGCGAACGTGACACAGCCCTGCTGGATCAGGTGGGCCTGACCGAGGAAACGGTGCAGGACATGTACCGCATCATGGCCATCGCCAACTACGAAGATCGCTTCGTCGTGCCCAGCAGCCACAAGGAAGTGGTCGAGGACAGCTTCAACGAGAAGGGCAGCTGCGGCTTCACTTTCGGCAACGGCTGCTCGGGTGGCGTGTCGGAAGGCACCCTGTTCGGCCGCAAGCCGCAAGGCAGCGAAATCTTCATCGAAATGCCCAAGTCGCGCAAGAAGGCCGTTTCGGCCTGAGGAAAGGAAAACATCATGAGCCTGTACCGACTGCTTTCCGCCATGCTGTGCTACCCCGAGCCCGAGCTGCTGGACTATCTGGGTGAACTGGAAGAGGCCCTGGCGGCCTATCCGGACGCCGAGGAGACCCTGCAGCCCCTGGTGAGCTACCTGGCCTCGAACGACCTGATTCCCCTGCAGGAGAACTACGTCGCCACTTTTGACCGCAACCGCTCGCATTCCCTGCACCTGTTCGAGCACGTGCACGGCGAAAGCCGCGACCGCGGACAAGCCATGGTGGACCTGTTGCAGACTTACCGCGATCACGGCTTCGAGCCGATGGTCTCGGAATTGCCGGACCACGTGCCGCTGTTCCTGGAGTTCCTGGGGGTCATCGACCCCGGCACGGCCCAGGACCTGCTGGACGAAGCCATCCACGTGCTGGCGGCCATCGGCGCGCGGCTGGCCAAGAGCGAAAGCTCCTACGCCTGCGTCTTCGCCGTGCTGCGCGCCCAGTCCCGCGTGGTCCCCCGCGTGCAGACCGAGGCGCCGGTGCGCGACATGGACGAGGCGATGGAGGCCTTCGGAGCCGGCCCCGACGGCGTGGAACCGCTGCTGCGGCCGTTTTCGGGGGGCGGTGCACAGCCCGTGCACTTCCATCCCCGTCCCGCCGCGACTCATTAATGCCCAGGACGACGCATCATGAACTCCCTGAACCAGTTTCTTTTCGGCATCTATCCGTACATCGCGCTGACCATCTTCCTGCTCGGCAGCCTGGCGCGCTTTGAACGCGAGCAATACACCTGGAAGTCCGACAGCTCGCAACTGCTGCACCGCGGCCAGTTGCGGCTGGGCAACATCCTCTTTCACATCGGCATCATCGGCCTGTTCTTCGGGCACATGGCGGGCCTGCTCACGCCCGTCGTCGTGTGGGACACGCTGGGCGTCTCGCACTCGCTCAAACAGATGGTCGCCATGGTGGCCGGCGGCGTGATGGGCGGACTGTGCCTGATCGGCCTTCTGATCCTGATTCATCGTCGCCTGACCGATCCGCGTATCGCGCACGCCACCCGGCCGGGCGACAAGATCCTGCTGCTCTGGATCCTGGTGACCCTGCTGCTGGGCCTGTCCACGATCGTGCTGTCGGCCGGTCACATGGACGGCGAAATGATGGTGCACCTGATGACCTGGGCGCAGCACATCGTCACGTTCCAGGGCGACGCCGCCAGCTACATCGCCGGCGTGCCGCTGCTCTTCAAGGCGCACCTGTTCATGGGCCTCACGCTCTTCGTGATCTTCCCGTTCACCCGCCTGGTGCACGTGTGGAGCGGCTTCGCGTCGATCGGCTACCTGGGTCGCGCCTGGCAGCTCGTCCGTCCGCGCTGATCCACCCTCCTAGGAGCCGAACATGCCTGTCATCGTCAATGGCGTCGAACTGAACGACGCGGATCTGGAACGTGAACTTCCCTTGCACGCCGAGGCCGGCAATCCCATGCGCGAGGCCGTCACGGCCCTGGTGCTCCGGCGCGTCCTGCTGGACGAGGCCGGCCGGCAAGGCCTGGATGTGTCCGACGAGGAAAGCGCCATCGGCGCGTTGCTCGCCAGCCAGGCCCCCGCGCCTGAAGCCGACGACCCGGCGTGCCGGCGCTTCTACCAGATGCACCCCGAACGCTTCATGGTGGGTGAACTGGTCGAGGCCGACCACATCCTGTTCCAGGTCACGCCCGACGTGAACCTGGACATGCTGAAGGCGCATGCCAACGTGGTGCTGACCGAGCTGCTGGCCGACCCCTCGCGGTTTGCCGAGGTCGCCCGCGAGCAGTCCAATTGTCCATCTGCCGCCGTGGGCGGCAACCTGGGTCAGCTCGGGCGCGGCGACACCGTGCCGGAGTTCGAACGCGCGGTGTTTGCATTGCCTTCGGGCGGGCTGCTGCCGCAATTGCTGCAGACGCGGCATGGCTTGCACATCGTGCGCGTCACACGCCGCGTCGAAGGCCGGCTGCTGCCGTACGAGCACGTGGAAAAGCAGATTGCCACGGCGCTCACCACCATGAGCCGCGACACCGCCTGGCGGCAATACACCAAGCTGCTGGTGGGGCGGGCCAAGATCTCCGGCATCGACCTGGACGATGGGGAACCCGAACGCGTCTTCGCCGGGAGCGCCGCATGATGGACGAGCCAGCCCCTGCCGTATTGGCGGACGGCTTTGGCCGCCGCATCGACTATCTGCGGGTCTCGGTGACCGATCGCTGCGACCTGCGGTGCAGCTACTGCCTGCCCAAGGACTTCAAGGGCTTCGAGACGCCGGGCAACTGGATGTCCCACGACGAAATGGCCCGGTTGGTTGGGCTGTTCGTCGGCCTGGGCGTGGCCAAGGTCAGGCTCACCGGCGGCGAACCGCTATTACGCAAGGGCGTGGCCGGGCTGGCAGCCACCATCGCCGCCATGCCCGGACTGCGCGACCTGTCCGTCTCCACCAATGCCACCCAGCTTGTGCGCCATGCGCAGTCGCTGCGCGCGGCCGGCGTGAGCCGTCTGAATATCAGCCTGGACACGCTGGACGCTCCGGCGTTCTCGCAGATCACCGGGCGAGACTGTCTGGATTCGGTGCTGGCCGGCCTGGCGGCGGCGCGCCAAGCCGGATTTTCGCCGATCAAATTGAACAGCGTGGTGCATGCCGCCACGCCCGAATCCGAAGTCCGCCGCCTGCTGTCCTATGCGGTGGAGCAGGGCTTCGTGCTGCGGCTGATCGAACCGATGCCCATGGGCGAATGCGGCCGCGGGTTCGCACATACCGACCTGAATGCGATGGGCGCGCGCCTGGCGGCCGACGCCGGTCTGGTGCCGTCGCTGGCGGAATCGCGCAACGGCCCGGCGCGTTACTGGACAAGCGGGCAGGGCGCGCCCGTGCTGGGCGTCATCACGCCCATGTCGCGCCATTTCTGTGCCACCTGCAACCGCGTGCGGCTGGGTGTGGACGGCACCTTGTATTTGTGCCTGGGTCAGGAAGACCAGGTGCCCCTCGGACACCTGCTGCGCGCGGGCGCCAGCGACGCCGACCTCATCCAGGCCATCCGGGCGGGCATCGCGGCCAAGCCGGAACGCCATGACTTCAACGCCCGCCCCGAACGCATCGTGCGCTTCATGGCGCAAACGGGAGGCTGACATGCAAGACCTTGAACGACTCGTCGGCGGCTTCCAGCGCTTTCAGCAGCAATACTACGAAGACGCGCCATCGCTGTACCGCAACCTGCGCGACGGCCAGCATCCCAGCACGCTCTTGATCGGCTGCTGCGATTCGCGGGTGGATCCGGCCATGTTGCTGGGCTGCGACCCCGGCGACATCTTCACCGTACGCAATGTGGCCAATCTGGTGCCGCCGTGCAGCAAGGACCGTGGACTGCAGGGCGTGCTGGCGGCCATCCAGTTCGCGGTCGAGCAATTGCAGGTCAGCCGCATCATCGTGCTGGGCCACGCGCAATGCGGCGGCATCCGCGCCCTGATGGAACGCGGCATTCGCCGCGATGGCGAAACCGACTATCTGGGGCGCTGGATGGACATCGCCGAACCGGCGCGCGAGCAGGTGCTGCGGCAACTGCCGGATGCCTCGAAAGAAGAGCGCCGGCGCGCGTGCGAACAGGCCTCCATCCTGATCTCGCTGCGCAATCTGGAAGACCTGCCGTTCGTGCGGCGGGCGGTCGACGCGGGCAGCCTGTCGCTGCACGGCTGGTACTTTGACCTGGTGGCGGGCGCTTTGCTGGCATACTCCCCGCGGGCGGACACGTTTCTGCCCATCGTATGTCCCTTGCTGACGGAACCCGCCCTCGTATGACTCCCGTATTCGGTATCGCCGGCCGCTCTGGCAGCGGCAAAACCACTCTGATCGAAGCGATGTTGCCGCTGCTTGGCGCGTGCGGCCTGCGCGTGAGCGTCATCAAACACAGCCATCACGACTTTGAAATGGAGCCGCCGGGCAAGGACAGCGCGCGCTTTCGCACCGCCGGCGCGCAGGAAGTCATGATCGCCTCACCGTTCCGGTACGCCATCGTGCATGAACTGCGCGACACGCCGGAACCCACCCTGGAGGCGCAACTGGCGCGGCTGTCGCCTGCCGATCTCGTGCTGGTCGAAGGTTTCAAGCAGGCGGCGATTCCGCGCATCGAGGTCTACCGCCCGGCGCTCGGCAAGCCGCCACTGCACATCGAAGACCCCACCTTCCTGGCGGTCGTGACCGACGCGCCGCTTGACATCGCATTGCCCTGCCTGCCGCTGAACGAACCTGCAAAGGTTGCGGACTTTCTGTGCCGCACCCTTGGTCTGGTTTGATTGTGGGCGTGACAGAACGGGCACGTGCACGCCGGGAAGGCGGCGGGAAGCGACTACACTGACATCCGAAATGCGCTTCCTGCCTCGATATTCATGAAGTCCACAGATACCGCCGCCCAATCCGACGCGCTGCCGTCGCCCCGGCACCGCCTGTCCACGCGCATCGTGGCCAGTTCCTTGCTGGCGCTGATCGTCGTGCTGTCCATGGTGAGCTGGACGTTGTGGCTGTCCTGGCAACTGGAAGGCGCGGGCGCCGCCATCAACGACACCGGCAGCCTGCGGATGCGGGCCAATCGCGTCGCCGTCGAACTGATGCGGCCGCAAGCCGGCCGCGAAGTGCGCACCACGGAACAGGTCACCATCCTGGACGAGACCATTGCGCGGCTGGCACGGGGCAATCCCGCGCGGCCGCTTTTCATTCCCAACGACAACGCCATCCGCGCCCAGTGGCACGACGTGGCCGCGTACTGGCGCGACATCATGAAGCCCGCGGCCCTGCGTTCCATCGGCCAGCCGGACGCTTCAAGTTACCTGGAAACGCTGCCCGAGTTCGTGGCCCGCGCCGATACACTGGTCCGCATGATCGAACAGGACAACGCCGGCAAGACCACGTCGCTGCGCCTGTCGCAGGGCGTGCTTGCGGCGATTGCCAGCGCGGGCACGCTGGCCATGATCTACCTGCTGTACTTGTGGATCATTTCGCCCGTGCTGCGGCTGCGCGACGGCCTGCAGCGCATGGCCGACCGCGAGTTCAGCACCCGCCTGCCCGTGGAAAGCCAGGACGAGTTCGGCGTGCTGGCCCGCGGCTACAACCGCATGGCGGACGAGCTTCAAGACCTGTACACCAGCCTGGAGCAGCGGGTCGAACAGAAGACGGCGCAGCTTGCCGCGCAGAACCGCGACATCGGGGCGCTATACGACATGGCCGCGTTCCTGAACCAGCCCAACGAGATCGAGGCCATGTGCGATGGCTTCCTGCGCCGGGTCATGCTGCAGTTCGATGCGGACGCGGGCAGCATCCGCGCGCTGGATCCCAACAACGAAAAGCTCAACCTCGTGGTGTCGGTGGGGCTGTCCGACGAACTGGTCGAATCCGAACACTGCATGAAGGTCGACGACTGCTATTGCGGCGTCGCCACCCGTCAGGCCGGCGTCATCGTCATCCAGGATTTCCGCCAGTCGCCGCCGGACCTGGACCTGAACTGCCAGCGGGACGGCTTTGCCAGCGTGGCGGTGTTCCGCATCGTGACGCGCGACGAAGTCCTCGGCTCGTATTCGCTGCATTTCCGCACGCAGCGCCGCTTGCTGGCGTCGGAGTCGCAGCTCCTGGAAACGCTGGGCCAGCACCTGGGCGTGGCGCTGGACAACCGGCGCCTGAGCGCGCAGGCGCGCCAGCTGGCCGTGGTGCAAGAGCGCGGGCTGGTGGCCCAGGGTCTGCACGACAGCCTGGCGCAAGGACTGAACTTCCTGAACCTGCAACTGCAGATGCTGGATGCCGCCATCAAGCGCGGCGACGAAGAAGAGGTCAGCGAAATCCTGCCGCTCCTGCGCACCGGCGTGGACGAAAGCTACCAGGACGTGCGCGAGCTCCTGACCAACTTCCGCAGCAAGCTGTCGCAGGGCGACCTGCAGGCCGCCATTGAAGACACGGTTGCCCGTTTCCGCCGCCAGACCTCCATTGAAACCGAACTGACCTTCAGCCAGGGTGAAGGCGCGCAGCTGCAGCCCGAGCAGCAGTTGCAGGTGCTGTTCATCCTGCAGGAAGCGCTGTCCAATGTGCGCAAGCATTCCGAGGCCAGCCGCGTGCGCATCGCCGTGGAAAATGGCCGGGACTTCACCCTGCTGATCGCTGACGACGGCCAGGGGTACGACCCGGCCGACGTTGCCGACCGGGGCGAATCCCATGTTGGCCTGCACATCATGCGCGAGCGCGCCGCCCGGATGCGCGCCGTGATAAAACTCGAATCGCAGCCCGGCGCCGGCACGCGCGTGGCGCTCACCTTGCCTGGCGCCGAGCGCCAGGCCGCCTGACATCCTCGCCCATCATGACCATCCGAATCCTGCTCATCGACGACCACACCCTGTTCCGCTCCGGTGTCCGCCTGCTGTTGCAGCGCCAGCCCGACTTCGAGGTCGTGGCCGAGGCGGGGGACGGCGTCGAAGGCCTGAAGCGCGCCCAGGAACTCAAACCTGACGTCGTCCTGCTGGACCTGAACCTGCCCGGCCTGTCGGGGCTGGAAACGCTGCAACTCCTGACGCAAGATCTACCCAACTGCGCGGTCATCATCCTGACCGTGTCAGAAGAAGCCGACGAGCTTGGCCAGGCGCTGCGCGACGGCGCGCGCGGTTATCTCGTCAAGAACATCGACGCGGACGCGCTGGTGGCCGCCATCCGCCGCGCCGCCAACGGCGAAGCCGTCATTGCGGACAGCATGACGGCCAAGCTGGTCGAACAGTTTCGCGGACAGGCCAGCCAGACGCCGCCGCCGCCCGGCACGGCCGAGCGCCACCGCCTCACCGCGCGCGAAACGCAGATCGTGCAGTGGCTGGCACGCGGGGCCAGCAACAAGGTCATTGCGCGCGAACTGGATGTCAGCGAAAGCACCGTCAAGATCCATGTGCAGAACGTGCTGAAAAAGCTCAATCTGACCAGTCGCGTGCAGGTCGCGGTGTATGCCGTGGAACGCGGCTTGTACACCGAGGAATAGTCCTAAAAAAAGGCGCCGCGCGCGCCGCGCCGTTTGATTTTCGACAAGGCCCGGGGGACGGGCGGCCCATAGACTGGCCGTCATGCAAACTCGAACCTCTCCCATAGAGCTCGTGGCCCCGGCAGGCAGTCTGGCCGCCTTGAAAGCGGCGATTGAAGCGGGCGCCGACACCGTCTATCTCGGGCTCAAGAACGCCACCAATGCCCGCAACTTTGCCGGGCTCAATTTCACCGAAGCGGACATCCGCGCGGGCGTCGAACTGGCGCATCGCCACAACCGGCATGTGCTGTTCGCCATCAACACGTTTGTGCAGGCAGGTCGTATGGCGGAATGGCGGGCTGCCGTCGACGCCGCCCATGACCTTGGCGCCGACGCCGTCATCATGGCCGATCCGGGCCTCCTGGCCTACGCCAGCGACCGCTATCCCGATCTGCGCCTGCATCTGTCGGTGCAGGGGTCGGCCACCCATACTGACGCCATCGAGCTCATGAAGGAACAGTTCGGCATCCGCCGCGTGGTGTTGCCACGCGTGCTGACATTGACGGAAATCGCGCGCATTTGCGCCAACGTCAGTGTCGAGGTCGAGGTCTTTGGTTTTGGCAGCCTGTGCGTCATGGCCGAAGGGCGCTGCCTGCTGTCGTCATACGCCACCGGCGATTCTCCCAACAACAAGGGCGTCTGTTCGCCCGCGCACGCGGTGCGCTGGGTCGAAGAAGACGGCCGCATGGATGCGCGCCTGTCCGGCATTCTCATCGACCGCTACGAACCCGGCGAACCGGCTGCGTACCCCACGCTGTGCAAGGGCCGGTTCGAAGTGGACGGGCAAGCCGACCACGCGCTTGAAGAACCCACCAGCCTGAACGCCATCGGCCTGTTGCCCGAGCTGGCCGAGATGGGCGTGTCCGCCATCAAGATCGAAGGGCGCCAGCGTAGTCCGGCGTATGTCACGCAGGTGGTGTCCACGCTGCGCGCGGCGCTGGACAGCGTGCACGCGGACGCGTCGCGCTTTTCTCCGCGCCCCGAATGGAACGCCATGCTGGCGCGCCATGCCGAGGGTTCACAAGTCACACAAGGCGCTTTCGAACGTCCATGGAAATGACCTCCATCCCATTCCAGATTTCCGTCGGCCCCTTGCTGTATTACTGGCCGCGCCAGCGCGCCATGGATTTTTACGCCGCCGTCGCGGAAAGCCCCGCGGACATCGTTTACATCGGCGAGACGGTCTGTAGCCGGCGTCATGAGCTGCGCGCCGACGATTGGCTTGAACTGGCGCGTGATCTGCGCGCGGTGGGCAAGACGGTCGTGCTGTCGGGCCGCACATTGATCGAGACCGGCGCCGAGGCCAGCGCCCTTAAAAAGCTGTGCGAGCAGCAGGATTTCATGGTCGAGGCCGGCGAACTGGGCGCGGTACGCCATCTGAGCGGCCGCGGCTTTGTTGCTGGCCCGCACGTCAACGCCTATCACGGCGGCACGCTGACCTGGCTGGCCAGCCGCGGCGCCGTGCGTTTTGTCGCCCCGCTCGAAATGGACGGACCCACGTTGGAACAGTTGCTGCGCGAGCGTCCCCCCGGCATGCAGGCGGAAGTCATGGTGTGGGGCAGGATGGCGCTGGCGTTTTCGGCGCGCTGCTTCACGGCGCGGCACTTCCGCCTGAAGAAAGACGACTGTGGCTTCCGCTGCATCGAGCATCCCGACGGCCTGGACATGCGCACCCGAGAATCCCGCGAATTCTTGGGCATCAATGGCATCCAGGTCCAATCGGCGGCGTGCCTGGACTTGTTGGCCGAAGCGCCCGAATTGGTGGGCATGGGCGTCGACGTCCTGCGCATCAGCCCGCAATCAGCGGGCACGCTGGAAGCGATTGCGGCACTGGACGCTACGCGCCAAGGCGTCAAGCCCGAGCCGGTGTCGCCGCCCGCGGGAATCGGCCGCTGCAATGGTTACTACTACGGGCAGGCCGGCATCGGCCTGCAGGAGGCCGCCGCATGAGCGCAGCCCTGAATCTACCGCCCATGCTGGCCAAGCTGGGCAAGTGCGTGCCGGGACCCTTCGTGTCCCTGCATTTTGTCGCGGGACTTGAACTTGCCCGCCGGTTCAAGTGGCTGGAGCCGCCGGCAGAGCTGAACGGACGCACGTTTGCCATCACCGTCGAAGACCTGGGGTTGCGCAGCAGCTTCGTGGTGCGCGACGGCGCGTTCCGGCCGCTGTGGAACAAGGGGCCGCAAGCTGGCGCCGCCGAACTGGAACTGGGTGCAAAACTGGCCGACTTCCTGGCGCTGATGCGCGCGGAAACCGATGCCGATACCTTGTTCTTTCAGCGCCGCTTGCGTATCGCCGGCGATACGGAGCTGGGATTGATCGTCAAGAACTGGCTGGACGCGGCGCCTCGACCGGCATGGCTGCAGCGCATCAGCCCGGTAAATGGCGGAATCGGGAGCGGGGCGGGCGGCTGATTCTTTTGGCGATTCCGGTTCTTCCGTCAGGGTCGGCACCTCGTCCTTGGCGCAACTCCTAAACCGCGCCCGAAAGGACTTACATGCGGCCCGCGTTCGGAATGCTTTGATGCCGGGCATACGGTTCGTGTCCGGCCTTCCGCCAATTTCAGCTGCGCCCTTCCATGCGGCGCGCAACCCGCGACAACGCCAGACTGGCGGACAGATACAACAGCGCCACCGCCAGATAGACCTCGACGTGATAGGGCCGCCAATCGGTTCCCGCAACCACCGCCTTGGCAGCGCCCAGCACGTCAAACACGCCAATGATGCTGACGAGCGACGTGTCCTTGATCGCGCCGACAAAGACGCCCAGCGCGGCGGGTGCGGCAATGCGGCGGGCCTGCGGCCAGATCACGCACGCATAGGCAAGCGCGGGACGCATTCCCAATGCGCGTGCCGCCATCATTTGCCCAGGAGGAATCGCCTGCAGTGCGCCGCGCAGTACTTCGGCCAGCACACACGCGGTATGCAGGGTCAGCGCAGTCAACGCCATGCTGAACTTCGACACACCGCCGCCCAGCAGCATGGGCAGCACAAAGGACGCGAACAGCAGCTGCGTCACCAGCGGCACGCCGCGCGCCGCTTCGATCAGACCGGCGGCGGCCAATGATCCGGCAGGGCTGCCGGACCGGCGAAGCAGGGCGAGCGCAAAGGCAAGCGGCACGGCCGCGACCAGCGCCGCGATTGCCAGGATCAACGTGACGAGCAATCCGCCCCAGCGTTGAGGGCCGATGAAGTCGCCGCCCCACGGCCAGCCGGTCAGCGCGGCCGCGGCAATGCCAAACAGTGTGGTTAACAGGGCAATGCGCAGGTGCGGCGGCGCGCGGCGTGCGCCCAGGGCGACGGCAATGGCGGCCAAGAGCGCCAGGCACGCCACCAGCGCGGGACCCCGGTGCGCTTCGGACATGGTGCCGTAGAACAACAGCGGCAGGTTTTCGCTGACGGCGGCCCAGCAGGCTCCCGTCATATCTGCGCAGGTCATCGGGTCGCCCGACCACACGGCACGGAGCACGGCCCAGTCCAGCAGCGACCAGGCCACGGCCACCAGCAGCAATGTCAGGACGGCCGACACCGCTTGGCCGCTCAGCGTTCTGGCCTTGCCGCCGGCTCCATTCCAGAACGCGCGGTCACCCAGCCGCGCCCCGTGCGTATCGCCTGGGCCGTGCCGCGTATGGCGCGCATTCCAGGCCGACAGCCCGCCGCCCAGGCAAAGCGCCAGCGTCAGGTAAATGGCCACCGCAAGCGTAATGCCTTCCAGCGCCAACCCAGTTTGCGTGATGGCGGTGTTGATGACGGCCATCAGTTCCTGGTAGCCGATTGCGATGGCGAGCGTGCTGTTCTTGACGAGCGCCAGGCATTGGTTGGCGTAGGGCGGCAGTGCGACGCGCGTGGCGTAGGGCGCGATCACCAGCCTCAGCACCTTGAGTGGCGTCAGGCCCATGGCCTGGCCCGCTTCGACCAGTCCCACGGGCACGGCACGGACCGCGCCGCGCACGATGTCGGCAATGTAGGCGGCGTGAAAGACCACGAGGGCGATGGTCAAGGCGGCGAACTCGATGCTGGGTTGCCAGCCGCCGTGCAAGCCGAGCCCGCGCTTGACGGGCAGGTCGATCTGCATGGACGGCAATAGCGTCCACGCGATCGCGGCGGCGGCTAACACCGCAGTTGATGCGGCAGCGAATGCGGGGGCCTGCGCCGAACCGGACCAGCGGCGGCGCGCGCGCCAGCCCAGCGCCAGCGCGGCCAGGGCCACACCCGCATAGGGCAACCAGCCATGCAGCGCGGGCAAGGCCAAGCCGCGATTGGACAGCAGCACGGAAGGCAGCGGCGACCAGGCCTGGCGCAGGTCGGGCAGTCGCAGCAGTAGTCCATACCAGACGAACAGCTGCAACAGCACGGGGGTGTTGCGCAGCGGGGCGATGACAAGGGCGGCAGTTCGCGCCGCCAGCAAGTTGGACGACAACCCCAGCAATCCCAGGCCCACGCCCAGGATGGTCGCCAGCGGAATCGCCACCACGGCGACGGTCAGCGTATTGACCAGTCCTGTCGCGAGGGACATCCAGTAGGGATCTTCCGGCGTGACATTGAGCAGGCTTTCGGAGATGCGGAATCCCGCCGGTTGAAAGAGAAAGCCGAATCCGCCGTGGATACCGCGCGCCGCCTGCACCGATTCGATGTGCAGCACCAGAATGGCGGCCAAGCTGCCCAGTCCCAGGATCCACGCCAGCGCTGGCAGCCAGCGGCGCCACGGGGCAGTCAACGGGAACGGGAGCGTGGTGGCGGTCATGGCAAGCCGTGCGGCAGAAGTCGAGCGATACGCATCACTGGAACGGCGGCGAGTACAGCAGGCCGCCCTTGTTCCATTGCGCATTCAAGCCGCGTTCCAGCTTGAGCGGCGTGGCGGCGCCCAGGTTGCGGTCCCACACCTCGCCGTAGTTGCCCACGGCCTTGATCGCCTGCTTGGCCCAGGTTTCGTCCAGGCCGAAGCTTTTGCCGATGCCGGGGTCCACGCCAAGCAGGCGGCGCACCTGCGCGTCGGTGCTTTGCGCCTGGCTATCGGCGTTCTTGGCGGTGATGCCCAGCTCTTCGGCGGCGACCAGCGCGTTGACCGTCCAGCGCACGATGGCGGCCCAGTTCGGATCGTCCTGGCGCACGAAGGGGCCGAGCGGCGACTTGTTGATGCGCTCGGGCAGGATGACGAAGTCGTCCGGCTTGCTGGCGCGTGCGGCGCGGCTGGCGGCCAGCGTGGAGGCATCCGACAGGTAGACGTCGCAGCGTCCGGCGTAGAAGGCCTGTTCAAGTTCGACCAGGTTCTCGATGACGACCGGGCGATAGCTGAGCTTGTTCTTCTTGAAGTAGTCGACCAGGTTCTGTTCATTCACCGTGCCGGGCTGCACGCAGACCTGCGCGCCTTCCAGTTCGGTGGCGCTCTTGACGCCCAGCTTGCGCGGCACGAGGAAGCCTTGGCCGTCGTAGAACACGATGCCGGCGGACGCGATGCCCAGCCCGGCGTCGCGGCCCGAGGTGATGGTGGTGTTGCGGTTCAGCACGTCGATCTCGCCGGACTGCAGCGCCGGAAAGCGTTGCTGCGAGCTCAGCGGCACGAAGCGGGTCTTTTCCGGATCGCCGAGCACGGCGGCGGCCAGCGCGCGGCACAGGTCGGCGTCAAGGCCGGTCCAGCGGCCTTGCTTGTCGGCAATCGACAAGCCTGCCGAGCCTTGGCTGACGCCGCACACCAGTTCGCCGCGCTTCTTGATGGTGTCAACCGTGCCGGCTTGCGATGCACCGGCCAGCGCGAACGCGGCGGCCACGCCCGCGGCCTTGAATAGATGAATCAAACGCATGCTGTTCCCATGATTGTTGTGTGCAAGAGAGGCACGAATTCTATGGGTGGGCCACGGTTTGCCGAGCGACTTAATACTCATATCAATATGAAAACTAAGCCTTATCCAGATGCGCGTCATATACCTAGAATGCCCGCATGCCAGATGGTCTGGCGGAGTGGGTTGCGCATGACTTGGCAGGACGAATTCAGACAGTTGTTTCCCATCACGCGCGACAAGGCGTACGCCAACATCGCGTACACCAGCCCCCTGTCCCCGCGCGTGTCGGCCGCGGTGGCGGACTTCTTCGACGGCATCACGCATGCTCGCAGCGACAAGCCGCAATGGCTGCGTGATGCCGACGCCTTGCGCGTGCGGCTGGCCCGGCTGATCGGCGGCGACGCGCACCGGCTGGCGTTCACCAAGAACACCACCGAGGGATTGAACACGGTCGCGCAGGGACTGGCGTGGAAGGAGGGAGACAACCTGATCGTCGACGATCAGGAACATCCGTCAAACGCCTTGCCGTGGCTGAATTTGCGGCGCCGAGGCGTGCAGGTGCGCGTGGCGCAGGCGCGCGCGCATCGCTTCACGGTCGATGACCTCTGGCAGCACGTGGACGCCCGCACGCGATTGATCGCGGTGTCGTGGGTGCAGTACGGCACGGGCCTGCGTATCGACATCCAGGAATTAGGGCGCCGCTGCGCGGAGCGCGGCATCTGGCTGGTTGTGGACGGGATCCAGGGCGCCGGCCTGCTGCGCGCGCAGGTGGACGACTGGCACGTCGACGCCTTTGCATGCGGTGCGCACAAGGGCATGCTGGGTCCGCTGGGCGTGGGGCTGCTGCACGTGTCGTCACGGCTGCTCGATGCGCTGGACCCGTTCTACATCGGCCCGTCTGGCGTGACCACATTGGACAAGTCCGGTCTGCAATGGCAGGCGGCGGTGTCGGACACCAGCGACGCGCGGCGGCTGGAAACCGGCAACCTGAACTACCCCGGCATCGCCGGCTGGACGGGCGCGCTGGACCTGATCGAACAGGCCCGGCCCGAGCGCATCGAGCCCTGGGTGCTCGAACTGTCGCAGGCGCTGAGCGAGGGACTGCGCAGCCTTGGCGCGCAGGTCGTGTCGCCGCCGGGCGATGACGTGCGCAGCACGACGACGGCGCTGCGCGTGACCGACCCCGCTGCCGCGCTGGCGCATTTGACGCAGGCCGGTGTCGTGGCGAGCGTCGTGGAGTATGGTTACGTGCGGCTGTCCGTAGGCGCCTATAACAACCATGAAGACATCGAACGCATCGTGCGCGCCGTGCGCGCATTTGCGGCCTGATCTGAATTTTCAATCACGTATTACCGGAGAGACTGATGACTGAATCGAAGAAGCCCAACTGGCGTCTGGAAACCGTGGCCGTCCACGGCGGCTACCGCCCTGATCCGACCACGCGCGCAGTGGCGGTGCCCATCTACCAGACGGTGGCTTACGCGTTCGATGACACGCAGCACGGCGCGGACCTCTTCGACCTGAAGGTCGCTGGCAACATCTACACCCGCATCATGAACCCGACCACCGACGTGCTGGAGCAGCGCGTGGCGGCCCTGGAAGGCGGCATTGCCGCGCTGGCGCTGGCCTCGGGCCAGTCCGCCGTCACATACGCGATCCTGACCATCGCCGAGGCGGGCGACAACATCATTTCGTCCAGCACGCTGTACGGCGGCACCTACAACCTGTTCGCGCACACGCTGCCGCAGTACGGCATCACGACGCGCTTTGCCGACCCGTCCGATCTGGCCGCTTTCGAAGCGCAGATTGACGACCGCACCAAGGCGATCTTCGCGGAGTCGGTCGGCAACCCGCTCGGCAACATCACGGACATCGCCGCGCTCGCCGAGCTGGCGCATCGCCACGGCCTGCCGCTGATCGTCGACAACACCGTGCCGTCGCCGTACCTGTTGCGTCCCATCGAGCACGGCGCCGACATCGTGGTGCAATCGCTCACCAAGTATCTGGGCGGGCACGGCACCAGCCTGGGCGGCGCCATTATCGACTCGGGCAAGTTCCCGTGGGCCGAGCACAAGACCCGCTTCAAGCGCCTGAACGAGCCGGACGTCAGCTACCACGGCGTGGTGTACACCGAAGCCTTCGGCCCGGCCGCCTACATTGGCCGCGCCCGCGTCGTGCCGTTGCGTAACACCGGCGCGGCGATCTCGCCGTTCAACTCGTTCCAGATCCTGCAAGGCATCGAGACGCTGGCGCTGCGCGTGGACCGCATCGTGGAGAACGCGGTCAAGATCGCCAGCTACCTGCGCGAGCATCCGAAGGTCGAATGGGTGAATTACGCGGGCCTGCCGAATCACCCGGACCATGCGCTGGCCAAGAAGTACCTGGGCGGCAAGGTGCCAGGCCTTTTCACGTTTGGCGTGAAGGGCGGCCGCGATGCCGGCGCGCGCTTCCAGGATGCGCTGCAGCTGTTCACGCGCCTGGTCAACATCGGTGATTCCAAGTCGCTGGCCACGCATCCGGCGTCCACCACGCACCGCCAGCTCAATGCAGAAGAATTGAAGAAGGCTGGCGTGCGCGAGGAAACGGTGCGCCTGTCCATCGGCATCGAGCACATCGACGATCTGATCGCCGATCTGGAACAAGCGCTGGCACAGGTGTAAGCGCCCGGCGCGACGCCCGCACCGGGCTGGAAACCGGTCAGACCGATGTGGGACGGCGCCGCCGCAAGGCGGACGGCGCCACGCCTTCCGTGCGCTGGAACACCCGGCTGAATGCGGCCTGGGATTGATAGCCCACGCGTTCGGCGGCCTCCTGTATGCCCATGCCCTGGTCCAGGAGCCGCCGCGCCACGCGCATGCGCAGCAACTGCAATAGCTGCGCCGGCGTCGTGCCGCTTTGCAACGTGAAGCGGCGGTGGAAGGTGGCCTTGGACATATGAACGCGATCCGCCATGTCCTGCATGCTCCAGGGCGCGGCGGGCTCAGCCAGGATGGCCTGCAGCAGACCGGCCATGGCCGGATCGCGCGCCAGCACGAAAAGACCATGCGCCTGCCGGTCTTGAATGGCCAGGTGGCGCAGCATGAAGAAGATCAGCAGATCCGTCAGGCGCTCCAGCACGACGGGCGAGGCAGACGGCGCGCGCGTGGTCTCGTCCAGGATCAGATTGAACACGCCGCGCGCGGCGCGAAAGCGTTCGTCGTCCGCGCGCAGCAGCAGATAGTCGGGCAGTGTGTCGGCCAGCAGGTCGGCCAGCCCCGGGCGAAATTGGAAGAACCCGCAGGCAAGGCCCGTGCCGTCGGGCTGACGGGGCGACAGCGGCTGCATCGGGCCGCACGCCGCGCTGGCGGTGGCGGACGGCTGCAGGGGCGTCAACACGTGGGCGACGTCGCGCAGGAAGAAGATGCCATCGCCCGCCGCCAGCGTGTGCGATTCCTGGCCCGATGCGATGTCTGCCCGGCAGCGGCCGTGCAGGATCAGGTGGAAACTGGCGCGGGCGCGTCCGCTGGTGCTGGCGGTCCAGTTGCCGCAATACTGGCCCAGGTGATAAAGACTGGATTGCACCTCCAGGCTGGACAGCAGCACCGCGTCCACGGCGGCTTGATCGGTAAGGGAGGAATCTGGGGTCAAGGTGCGATTCGGTTATATGCGCATAGCTGAAAGTCGATAAGATCGAGCATCAAGTTGCGATCCTCGTGCATTGTCGCTTGCGGGGCGCTGCACGCACAATGATGTTTTCATTCGCTAGCCCTACGGAGATATTCATGGCCCGTCTGACCGTGCACACCGCGCAAAGCGCGCCCGAACCCACCCGCCCGGCGTTGGCCGCGGCCGAGAAGGGCTCGGGATATCTGTCCAACCTGCTGGGCGTGCTGGCGGGCGCACCCGCTGCGCTCGAGGCCTATCAGACGCTGTCGCAGATCAATGCGCGCGCCGGCCTGACGCTGCAGGAGCGCGAGGTCGTTCAACTGGTGGCCGGCACGCTGCACGGCTGCACCTTCTGCGTGGCGGGTCACACCGCGCTGGCGCGCAACAAGGCCAAGCTGTCACCCGAAGTCGTGGACGCGCTGCGCGCGCAGGGCACGCTGCCCGACGCGCGGTTGCAGGCGCTGGCGGCATTCACGCAGGCCGTGATCCGCACGCGCGGCCGTGTCGACGACGCGGAACTCAAGGCCTTGCGCGACGCGGGCTACACCGAGGGCAACGCGCTTGAGGTGATCCTGGGCGTGGGCCTGGCCACGATCTGCAACTTCGCCAACAACCTGGCGCAGACCCCCTTGAACGAACAGCTCAGCGAATACGCCTGGAGCGGCGCGCAATGACGGCGCAAACCGCAACCCGGCAGCACGACGACGGAGCACCGGCCGGCGGCGCGATCCTGCCGCAAGACCTGCGGGATTGGCTCACGCAGCATGCCGACGCGCTGGACGAGGGCAGCCTTGACGCCGCCACGGTGCTGCCGCGGCTGGCGTCGGCGGGTTTGTTCCGCATTGGCGTGCCCGAGTCGAAGGGCGGCCTGGCCGGCACCGATATCGGCGATGCGATCGAAGCGGTGTCGCAGGTAGCCGAACTGTCGGTTGCCAGCGCGTTTGTCGCGTGGGGGCAGCGCGTCTTCATCGAATACTTGCTGACCAGCCCCAATGCGGCGCTGACCGAGCGCTGGCTGGCGCCGCTGCTGGCCGGCGAGTTGGCGGGCGCTACCGCGCTATCCAACGCCATGAAGTTCCTGAGCGGCATCGAATCGCTGCAGATTGCGGCGCAGGGCGATGACGGGCAATGGGCGCTGGACGGCCGCATGCCCTGGGTGACGAATCTGCGTCCGCAGGGCTTTCTCGTTGCGGCGGCGGTCACCGCGCCCGACGGCACGCCGGCGGTTGTCGCGCTGCCGCACGATATCGCCGGACTGGAGCGCAGCGCGGACCTGTCGCTGCTGGCCCTGCAGTCCAGCAACACCGCCGCGCTGGACGTGCGCGGCGTGCGCATCGGTCCCGAATGGCTGATCCACCCCGACGCGCGGCAATATCTGCCGGGCGCGCGTCCTGCCTTCGCCGGCCTTCAATGCGGCCTGTCGATAGGCCTGGCGCGCAGGGCGTTGCAGGCAGCCGGGCAAGCGGGGCAGGGGCAGGCGTCGCGCGGCATCCTGGGCCAGCCCTTGAAGGCGCTGTCCGCGCAACTCGAGGAATTGACGGCCAGCCTTATTGCCGGCGTGCGCAGCCAGCGCTTCGTGACCGAGCCGTGGGCCTTGTTCGAGATTCGCATCGCGCTGGCCGACGCCGCCAATGCGGCGGTGCAGCTTGAGCTGCAAGCCAGCGGCGGCGCGGCCTACCTGAAACCCGGGGGCGCAGGCTTTGCGCGGCGCTGGCGCGAAGCGGCGTTTCTGCCCATCGTGACGCCGAGCCTGGTGCAGTTGAAGACCGAACTGGCCAAGCGCCAGGCCCGGCTTGCCGCGCAGGCTGCCTCATGACGGCGGCGCCGCTGCCGGTGCTACAGGCCCGGAATCTGGCGCTGCGCTACCCCGGTGCGAACGCCGCCGTCTTTGAAGGCGTCGGCCTGGACCTGGCGCGCGGCGAAGTGGTGGCCGTGCTGGGCGCCAGCGGCGCCGGTAAATCCAGCCTGCTGCGTGTTCTGGCCGGCCTGCAGCCTGCCACCGAGGGCACGCTGCTGATGGAGGGCGCGCCGCTCACGGGCGTGCATCCGCGTGTGGCGGTGGCGTTTCAGGATCCGAGCTTGTTGCCCTGGCTGTCGCTGGAGCGCAATGTCGCCTTCGGACTGGATTTCAAGCATCAGCCGGCGCTGACGGATGCGCAGCGCCGCGCCCGCGTGGCGCAGGCCATCGACGAAGTGGGACTGGCGCACGCGCGCCATCTGCGGCCGGCCCAGTTGTCGGGCGGCATGGCGCAGCGCACGGCGCTGGCGCGGTGCCTGGCGCGTCAGCCGTCGGTGCTGCTGCTGGACGAACCCTTTGGCGCGCTGGACGAGGTCACGCGCGGCGAAATGCAGGAGCTGCTGCGCAAGGTGGTGGCCGACTTCCAGACGGCGGCCGTCCTGATCACGCATGACATCGACGAAGCGCTGCTGCTGGCCGACCGCATCGTGCTACTGGGCGGCGCGCCCGGCCGCATCCTGGGTGTGTGGCAGGTGGACCTGCCGCAGCCGCGCGCCGACCTGCTGCCGGAAATGGGCGCGCTGCGCCTGGAGATCCTTACCCGCTTGCGCGCCGCGCTGCGGGCCACGCGCGGCGATGCCGTGCTTGCCTGACTAACCACGACCCAGTCTGACCAACCCCGCTAGGAGCTTTCTGATGTGCCTTGAACACATGTCGCGTCGCGACTGGTTGAAACTCTCGGCCCTGCTGACCGCCGGCGGCGCTGCATCCCTGCTGTCGGCCTTCAACGCCCGGGCACAGTCCGAGCCCGATGCACCCGTGCGCATCGGCTATCTGCCGATCACCGACGCCGCGCCGCTGCTGGTGGCGCATAACAATGGGCTCTTCGACAAGGCGGGCGTCAAGGCCGAAAAGCCCGTGCTGCTGCGCAGTTGGGCGCAGGTGATTGAAGCCTTCATCTCGGGTCAGGTGAACGTGGTGCACCTGTTGTCGCCGATGACGGTGTGGGCGCGCTTTGGCAGCAAGGTGCCCGCCAAGGTGGTGGCCTGGAACCACGTGGGCGGCTCCGGCCTGACCGTCGCGCCCGCCGTCAATGCCGTGAAGGACCTGGGCGGCAAGACGGTGGCGATTCCGTTCTGGTACTCCATCCACAATGTCATGCTGCAGTACCTGCTGCGCGAGAACGGCCTGACGCCGGTGTCGCGCAAGGACGGCGCGCCGGCCGCCAATGAAGTGAACCTGGTCGTCATGGCGCCCGCGGACATGCCGCCCGCCCTGGCGCAGCAGCGCATCGCCGGCTACATCGTGGCCGAGCCGTTCAACGCGGCGGCTGAAACCCTGGGCGTGGGCAAGGTGCTGCGCTTTACGGGCGACATCTGGCGCAACCACGCCTGCTGCGTCGTCTTCATGCACGAGCGCGACCTGACGCAGCGGCCGGAATGGTCGCAGAAGGTGGTGGACGCCATCGTGCAGGCGCAGCTCTGGATCCGCGACAACCGGGCCGAGACAGCGCGGCTGCTGTCCAAGGAAGGGATCAACCGCTACACCCCGCATACGCTGCCGGCGCTGACCAAGGTGCTGGCGCCGCCGCCCGAGGACCGCGAGCAGTATCTGGCCAGCGGCGCGATCCGGCACGCCGATTGGGATGAACGCCGCATCGACTTCCAACCGTATCCGTTTCCCAGTTACACCGAGGAACTGGTGCGGCGGCTGCGCGACACGCTGATCGAGGCGGACCGCGGCTTCCTGGCTGACCTGGATCCGGCGCGCGCGGCGGCCGAGCTGGTGGACGATCGCTTTGTCCGACGGGCAATCGAATCGGCCGGGGGCCTGACGCGCTTCGGCTTTCCCGATGCCTACAGCCGGACCGAGATGGTGCAGGCGTGACGGGACGCGAGTCGGTGGCGCAGGCACCGCACGACGCGCAGGCACCGCCCGAAGCCCCGCGGCGGTCCGCGGCGCATTACCGGCCCAAGACGGCCGCGGGCCTGGGCCTGTGCGCGCGCTACGCGCTCGGCCTGAGCGGGTTGGGCCTGCTGCTGGTGCTGTGGTGGCTGGGCACGGAGGTCCTGGCGCCGACGGGCGGCATGGCGCGGCGCTTTGCGCCCGGGCCCACGTTCGTCAGCCTTGGCGAATTGCTCACCAGCTCGGATTTGCCTGCCCACATCCTGGTCAGCCTGCGGCGGATCGCGGTGGGATTGGGACTGGCCTTGGCGATCGGCGTGCCGCTGGGCCTGGCGATCGGAAGCTGGCGCCGGCTGGAAGCGGCCGCATCGCCCGCCATGCAATTCCTGCGCATGATCTCGCCGCTGTCGTGGATGCCGATCGCGGTCATGGTGTTTGGCGTGGGCGACGATCCCGTCTATTTCCTGCTGGCATTCGCGGCGGTCTGGCCGATCGTGCTGAACACAGCTGCTGGCGTGCAGCAGCTTGATCCGCGGTGGCTGCAACTGGCGCAAAGCGTGGCCGCGACCCGCTGGGAGACGCTGCGCAGCGTCATCCTGCCCGGCGTGATGGGCCATATCCTGACCGGCGTGCGGCTGGCGATCGGCATCCTGTGGATCGTCCTGGTCCCATGCGAAATGCTGGGGGTGTCGGCCGGCATGGGGTATTTCATTCTGGACACGCGCGACCGGCTGGCCTATTCGGAACTGATGGCGATGGTGCTGATGATCGGCGTGCTGGGCTTTTTGCTGGATGCCGGCGCCCGGGCGTTGTACCGGTACTGGCGAGGGCAGTAGCGGCTACTTGCGCGCGCTTTTGCCGTTTGCCTCGCACACCAGGTCCCGCAGACGCCGCTGCACCGGGTCGCGCGTCACGGGCGCGTTGCGGATGCCCGCCACGGGGATGGATTCGACGATTGCCCCGGTGGCGTCGTTGCCGGCGTGGTGCAAGACCTCGGTGACCGTATAGGTGTTGGCGCCGCAGTTCAGCGTGATGGGCTGGGTCACCGAGCCATAGGGTTGGCCATTGGCCTCGGAGATGCGGGGCTGGGCGTAGAACCAGGCCACCGTCACCGCCCGTACCGTGGGGCTTTCGGACACGGTGCGGATGGAATTGCTGTCGTAGAACACGCCGGGCATCGTCTGCGGGTCGACCGGAACCCAGGCTGGATCGTTGGCGGCGGCGCCATGCGCCAGCGTGCCGGCGCTCGCCGCGACAAACAGGGCCAGGGCGAGGAGGGCAGAAGGAGGCCTTGCGGTCATGGGCGATTCCGTGGTGTCGGGGTAGGGGCGCGCGTCCGGTAAGACGTGAGCGTGCGTTACGCCAGTATAGAGAACCAGGCGCAACGCGCTATAGTTCTGTCCGTTCGATAAATGTGGCTGGCGGCGTGGGGGGCTGGCATTATGCCCGGGATGCCTGGACCCAAGACCATCAGACTCGTGGCCGCCGGCTTGGCGGTCCTCTCGGCCGCCGTGCTGGCGCGGGGCATCTATCAGATCATCCCGATGGGCGATCCGCTGCCGCGCAGCGAGGTCGTCGGCGAACTCAACGGCCCGGCGCTGGCGTCATACTCGCGCGTTGCCATCCAGCGTTACGGCGAACGCCAATTGCTGACCGGCCAGCTTCTGGTCACCGCCAAGGACATTGACGGCCTGGCGCAGGCGCCCGTGCTCGACACGCAGATCCCGGCCTTGAAAGATCGGCTGCAGAAGCAGCGCATCCAGCTCGCGCAGACCGGCGCCATCACCGCCATGGCGCATGGCCACGGCGATCTGGCCCTGACCATGCTGCAGACTGGCCGTTCCACCTCCGATGCACGCAACCTCATTTATGGAGGACGGGGCACCGGCGTGTTCGAGCTGCTGGCCTCCGTCAGCGGCGATACCGGCGTCACCCTGATCGGCGCGCCCGGCGGCGAGCCGCTGTATCTGGTCACCAGCACCCTGCGCAGTCCGGGCGAAGGCGACCAGCCCGCTGCCTGGGATGCGCTGCGCTCCGACGACCTGGGCGTCACCTGGACCTACGATCCCGACGTGACGCTGGGCGTGCCGCAGCTGCACACAGCCTTTCTCACCGACCGGTTGGCGATTGCCCTGGAAAACCACGAGACCGGCGTGCGTCTGCTGTATAGCTGCGATGGCGCCAAGCGGTGGTCGGCGACGCGGCTGAAAGAGCAGGTGTGGCCGGATTCGGCGGCATTTGAGCGCAAGTTTGCCGAGACGGCGGAGCGGGACCGCAAGGCTTATGGCCCGGAGCAACTTGGCTATGGCTGGTCGCTCTATCCGCTGGACGACACGCGCGCGGTGGGCTGGAGCTGGCGCACCCGCGTGCGGCCCGAAGGCCAGGACGCGCCCGAGCTGATCGAGACGCGCCGCTTCGAGGTGCAATTCCAGGAAGGCGCGTCGCCGGCGTTCCGCATCACGCCGGACGTCGCCCGGGTGCCTGCCCAGGACGCCCACGCGCTGCTGACACGCGATCAGCCCGTCTTCGAAACCGAGGGCGACACCATCTACCAGTTGGACAAGAGCGGCATGTCCTGGGTGAAGCGGTCGCGCTCGCCCGATGTGCGCGGCGCCAAGTCGTGGATCGGACAGGCGTGGTTCGGCCGCAATGCGTGGGTCATCAAGACCTACGCCGAACAACTGTTCTCGGGCAACGAATACACGAAGACCTACTTCTACAGCCGCGACAAGGGCAGGTCCTGGCGGCCGTTCCAGCTGTCGCACGAGCAGGAGCGCGGGCTGCTGGGCCTGGACCAGACCGGCGACGCCTTGCTGTCGCTTGCCGAACGCAGCGGCAAGACCGTCATTCAGCGGTATCCGCTGGATTGAGCCCGCCTTTGCGATAGGCCCCCGTCTAGGCGATCAGCCGTCCGCCAATCAGCCGTTGGTTCACGGCTTGTGCACGGCGCGCACTAGGCTAATCGGCCACCACGTAATCGGGATAACGCTTGCAGATTTCAGCCACCTGGCTGAGCGTGCCGGACAGGTGCTCGCGCAGCACCTGCTGCGCCCGGGCCGGATCCTGCGCGGCGATGGCGTCCAACAGCCGTTGATGGTCGTCCAGGATGCGTTCCGCCTTGCCGGCTTCGGGCAGATGCAGTCGGCGCAACCGGTCCAGGTGGCCGCTGTAGCGCTGCGCCATCTCCCACAGGCTGGCCACGCCCGCGGCTTCGTGCATGTCGCGGTGAAACGCCTGATCCGCGTTGATGAACTGCTGGTATTCGCCGCTGGCGTGGGCGGCGCGCTGCAGGTCGATGGAGGATTGCAGGCGCTGGAGCAATAACGGATCGGGCCGCTGCGCCAGCAGATGGACGATCTCCAGTTCCAGCGAGCGGCGCAGGAAATGCGCCTGCCGCGCGGCGGCAATGTCGACCCGGCTGACCACCGTGGTGTGCTGCGGATAGATTTCGACCAGGGCTTCCTCGGCGAGCCGCATGAGCGCGTCGCGGATGGGGGTCTGGCTCAGGCCGTAGCACTCGGCCAGGGTGACGCGCGACAGCGGCGCGCCGGGAACGAGTTCCAGCGAAATGATCTGGCGCCGCAGGTGTTCAAAAACCTGGGGTGCCGCGTGGCGGGAGCGATCCAGTCTGAGCTTCTGGCTTTGCATCAGGTAAGCGTGTCGAATCCCGCGTGGGGAAGGGCTGATAACGAATGCCGCAGTGTAGCGGGTTTTCACCTAGCTGACGCACTAATGTATTAGTGTTTAAATGCTTTGACTCTCACTCCGCATCCCCTCGTATCCCATGAAACGCACCTACGAAAGCTTGCGCAGCGCTGCCTGGATGGCCAAGGACGATCTGCGCTCCTTTGGCCACCGTTCCCGCATGATGCAGATGGGCTACGGCCCGGACGATTGGGCGGGGCGCCCCGTCATTGCCATCATCAACACCTGGTCCGACCTGAACCCCTGTCACAGCCACTTCAAGCAGCGCGTCGAAGACGTGAAGCGCGGCGTGTTCCAGGCGGGCGGCTTTCCGGTGGAACTGCCCGCGATCTCGGTGTCGGAATCCTTCGTCAAGCCGACCACGATGCTGTACCGCAACTTCCTGGCCATGGAGACCGAGGAACTGCTGCGCAGCCACCCGGTGGACGGCGCCGTCCTGATGGGCGGCTGCGACAAGACCACGCCGGGACTCATCATGGGCGCCATCAGCGCCGGCCTGCCGTGCGTGTACGTGCCGGCCGGTCCCATGCTGCGCGGCAACTGGAAGGGCAAGATCCTGGGTTCCGGGTCGGACGCCTGGAAGCTCTGGGACGAACGCCGCGCCGGCAAGATCACGCAGGAACAATGGACCGAAGTGGAAGGCGGCATCGCCCGCAGCTACGGCACCTGCATGACGATGGGCACCGCCAGCACCATGACCGCCATTGCCGAGGCCATTGGCATGACGCTGCCGGGCGCCTCGTCCATCCCTGCTGCGGACGTCAATCACATGCGCATGTCCGCCGAGTGCGGCCGGCGTGTGGTCGAGATGGTCTGGGACGACCTGACGCCGCAGCGCATCTTGAGCGTGGCGTCCTTCAAGAACGCCATCAACGTCGCCATGGCGATGGGCTGTTCCACCAACGCCATCATCCACCTGGTCGCCATGTCGCGCCGGGCGGGCTGCGCCGTGGGCCTGGACGACTTCGACGCGGCCAGCCGCAAGGTGCCCGTCATCGCCAACATCCGGCCTAGCGGCGACACCTACCTGATGGAAGACTTCTATTACGCGGGCGGCCTGCCGGCGCTGATGTCGCGGTTGCAGGGCCGCCACCTGGACCTGTCGGCCATGACGGTCACCGGCAAGACGCTGGGCGAGAACATCGCCGGCGCCGAGGTCTACAACGACGACGTGATCCGCAAACTGGACGAGGCGATCTACGACGAGGGCGCACTGGCCGTGCTGCGCGGCAATATCGCGCCCGACGGCTGCGTCATCAAACCGAGCGCATGCGCCCCGCAATACCTGCGCCACACCGGCCCCGCGCTGGTCTTTGACGACTATCCCAGCATGAAGGCTGCCGTCGAGGACGAAAACCTGGACGTCACCGCCGACCACATCATGATCCTGCGCAATGCCGGCCCGCAGGGCGGTCCGGGCATGCCGGAGTGGGGCATGCTGCCGATCCCGACCAAGCTGGTCAAGCAGGGCGTGCGCGACATGCTGCGCCTGTCCGATGCGCGCATGAGCGGCACCAGCTACGGCGCCTGCATCCTGCACGTGGCGCCCGAAAGCTACATCGGCGGCCCGCTGGCGCTGGTCAAGACCGGCGACACGATCACCGTGGACGTGCCCGCCCGCACCATCAATCTGAACATCAGCGACGAGGAACTGGCCGCACGCCGCGCCGCCTGGACGCCGCCGCCCAAGCGCTACGAGCGCGGCTACGGCTGGATGTATTCCAAGCACATCCTGCAGGCCAACGACGGCTGCGACCTCGATTTCCTGGAAACGGAGTTTGGCGCGCCCGTGCCTGAACCCGCCATCTTCTGATTCCCGTCCTCTTTAGATCCACGATCAAATACCCGGAGCCATCGTGTCCCAAATGAATCCCGAAACCCGCGCCAGGTTGGCCGGTGTCAGCACCGCCACCCTGTGCACGGCGCTTTTCAAGCGCGGCCTGCGCAACCAGTTCATCCAGGACGTGCGCCCGCTGAACGCCAACCTGCCCAACATGGTTGGCCCGGCCTTCACGCTGCGCTACATCCCCGCGCGCGAAGACCTGAACACGATCAAGGTGTTCGAAGATCGTGCGCACCCGCAGCGCGCCGCAGTGGAGACCTGCCCGGAAGGCGCGGTCTTCGTCATCGACAGCCGCAAGGATGCGCGCGCCGCCTCCGCAGGCTCGATCCTGGTCACCCGCCTGATGAAGCGCGGCGTGGCAGGCGTGGTGACCGACGGCGGCTTTCGCGATTCGCCGGAAATCGCCGAGATGGGCTTTCCCGCTTATCACCAGCGTCCGTCCGCTCCCACCAACCTGACCCTGCACCAGGCGCTGGACATCAATGCGCCCATCGGCTGCGGCGACGTGGCCGTGTGGCCGGGCGATATCGTCGTGGGCGACCGTGAAGGCGTGGTCGTCATTCCGGCCCATCTGGCAGACGAGATCGCCCTTGAGGCCGTCGAAATGACCGCCTTCGAAGACTTCGTGACCAGCCAGGTGCAAGGCGGCGCGTCCATCCTGGGCCTGTACCCGCCGACCGATCCGGGCACGAAGGACAAATTCGCCGCCTGGCGCAAAGAACAGGGCCGCTGAGCCTAGCCGCCGGCACGACCGGCACCCCACACATACCTATAAAACAAGGCAGGAGACAAATCATGAACACGCAACGACGTGGCGCGCTGGCCGCGCTTCTGGCCGGCGCGGTCTTCGGTACGCTGGCGTTGCCCGCCAGCGCCGCCGACTGGCCCACGCAAAAGCCCATTTCCTATGTGGTGCCGTTCACCGTGGGCGGTTCGACCGACGTGGTGGGCCGGGTGCTGGCCCAGAAGCTGGGCGACCGCCTGAAACAGAACGTCGTTGTCGAAAACAAGCCGGGCGCCGCCGGCGGCATCGGCGCGACTTACGTCGCCAAGGCGCCGCCCGATGGCTACACCTTGTTCGGCGGCACGATCAGCACCCATGCCATCAACGCCAGCCTGTACAAGATCCTGAAGTACGACCCGGTGAAGGACTTTGAGCCGGTGTCGTTGATTGCGTTCCTGCCTAACGTGCTGCTGGTGGATCCGAACCTGGGCGTGAACTCGGTGGCCGACCTGATCGCGCTGCTCAAGCGCGACCCCACCAAGCGCACGTTCGCGTCCTCGGGGGCGGGCACCTCGACGCACCTGGCCGGCGAACTGTTCGCCGGCATGATCGGCGTGCCGCTCACGCACGTGCCTTACAAGGGCACGCCGCCCGCCATGGTGGACGTCTCGTCCGGCGCGGTGACGTTCATGTTCGACCAGATGACCGCGGCGCTGCCGCTGCTGCAGACCGGCAAGCTCAAGCTGCTGGCCGTCACCACCAAGGACCGCATCGCGCTCGCGCCGGAGATCCCGACCATGCAGGAAGCCGGCGTGCCGGGCTTCCAGATGGCGTCCTGGCAGGCGGTGTACGCGCCCAAAGGCACGCCCAAGCCGATCCTGGACAAGCTGGCCGCCGAGATTGCCCGGATCCTGAAAGAGCCCGACGTGCAGGAAAAACTGGGCAAGACGATGGGCATGGAACTGGTTGGCAGCACGCCGGATGAGCTTCGGGATCTGATGGCCACCGAGATCCCGCGCTGGGCGGAAGTCGTGAAGAAGTCGGGTGCGTCGGTCGAGTGACACGACGCTAGTGTGAGCAAGGCCGCGCAGCGCTAAGCTATGTTTTTGGGTCTGGTCGACCGCCAGACCCAAAGCGGAGCCGACCATGACCGATTTGACTGCCCTGGCAGGGGCCACCATTGCCTTCGATCTCGACGGAACGCTGGTCGAGTCGGCCCCCGACCTGATCGGGTCGGTAAATGCCGTATTGGTCGCGCACGGCTACGAGCCCTTGCCCTACGAACGGGGCCGGCCTTTCGTCAGCCGAGGCGCACGGTGGTTGTTGGAATTCGGTCTGAAAAGCGCTGGCGAGCCCGAGCCGGCGGCGCGCGCGGCCGCGCTGTTTGGCGGCTTCATTGCCTACTACAGTGACCATATCGCCGATGACACTCGGCCTTTTCCTGGGGTAATAGACGCCCTGAAAACGCTTCGGTCGGCGGGCGCCACGCTGGTTGTGTGCACCAACAAGCCCACGGGTCTGTCGCGCAGCCTGTTGACCAAGTTGCACATGGCGGGGTTGTTCGACGGCGTGGTAGGCATCGACGCGGTGTCGGCGGCCAAGCCCAATCCCGCACACTTGATCGAGGCCGTGCAGGCCGTGGGTGGCAATCTGGCTCGCACAGTCATGGTGGGGGATGCCGACACCGATGCGGGCGCCGCGCGCGGGGCCGGCACGCCGCTGGTGCTGGTCGACTTTGGGTATACGGAAATCCCCGCCGTCGACCTTGCGCCGGATGTGCTCCTGCATTGCTTCGACGATCTGGCGGACGCCTGCGCCGCGTTGATCGACCGTCCATAGGCGGGCGTGCTGACGGCTTGCGGCGGCAAGATAGGCCCAGCGGAACCCTATTTGTCCGGGGGGAGCGCGTGTTTCACCATGTCCACAATGATCCGGAAGAGCTCGTCCCGGGCGGCTTGCTGCGTGATCTCGCCTGCGACCGCCGCCTGCGACAGCGCGTCGGCCGCGCCCAGCATGCCCCACAGACTGGCCAGGGAAACGCCATGCGGGCCAGCGAACGGCGCCAGGATGTCCCGGCATTTCCTGATGAACGCGTGCTGATACTGCGTCTTCACGGCGGCCAGTTCCGGGGAGCCATTCAACGCCGCGAGCACGCCGGGGATTTCACGCCCCTGCGCCGACACGCATTCCACGTACCGGGTGGCGATGACGTCTGCCTTGTCTTTCAGCGTGGGTTTGCTGGCGGCGATGGCGGCGTCGATGATTCCGGTCTGGCGCTGGTCGAAATCCTGGTACAGCGCCGCCAGCAGCCCGTTGCGGGTGCCGAAGTGGTCGTAGACGACGGGCTTGGAGACGCCGGCCTGCTCAGCTAGACGGCCCAGCGTCAACGCGTCAGTGCCTTCGTCGCGGATCAGCGCCCACGACACGTCGATGAGCTGGCGTTGCCGCGCGTCCTTGGACAGCCGGCGGCGGGGGGCGGGTTGGGACGTCATCAAGGGTCTCTTCGAGGTCGGGCAATCACGATTGCGGGGCAAAGATCCGCTGGCCGATGGCCTGCGCGGCGGTCAGGTGCGCTTCGGGGTATCCGGCGTCGGACGCCACCAGCAGATCGGATGTTGCCACGCGCGCGCCGCAGTAGCCGAAGATACCGTGATCAATTTGCGTCTTCATCGCGCCGAAGTAACCGTGCCGCGCATACGTGCGCATATCGGCGCCGCCGCTGGCGACCAGATGCACCTGCAGCCGCTGCAAGCGTTTGACCACCTTGCCGTCGGGGTTGGCGTCATAGGCCCAGCCATTGGTGAAGACGCGGTCGATCCAGCCTTTCAACAAGGCGGGAAACGACCACCAGTGCACGGGATAGACCAGCACCAGCGCGTCGGCCCGATCCAGGCGCGCGTGTTCGGCGGTCACGTCAGCGGGCGGGTTAGACCGGGTCAGGTGCAGGTCCACGTCGGCCTGGGTGAAGCGGGGGTCGAAGCCTTCGGCGGCCAGGTCCGCCACCTCGTATGAATGCAGCGGTCCTGTTTCTGAGCCCTGTTGCGCGACCCCGTTCGCGACATGGTGGGCGATGGCGTGCGTGAGGGACTTCGCATCGGGGTGAGCAACAACGATGAGCGCGTGCATGGCGATTTCCTTCGATTCAATGGGATAACCTACCAATCGTAGCCTACGTTTAGTAGGTTGTGCCAGATAAACCTGATGCTTCATGTCGGATCCGCCTCGCCGCGCCATGCACCGCCCAGGGGTCGATGCGGTTATCGTGTCGCCAGATCAGTCCCCATCGGAGGATCCATGACCTCGCGAACGGCATTGTTCGACCTGCGCTCGGAGCAGGGCGTGTTGCGGATATCCATCGCGGTCACACTTTGCATCGCCGTCATCGGCATCGGCTTTGGCGTGGCCTCGGGATCGTTTTCCATCGTCTTCGATGGGGTCTATTCGCTGGTCGACGCCAGCATGAGCGCGCTGTCGCTGGTGGTCGTGCGGCTCATCACCTCCTACGCCACGTCCCGGCAACTGCCGCGCAAGCTGCGCGAGCGCTTCACGATGGGCTTCTGGCACCTGGAACCCATGGTGCTCGCGCTGAACGGCATCCTGCTAAGCGGCGTGGCGGTCTACGCGCTCATCAATGCGGTCAGCAGCCTGCTGAAAGGGGGGCGCGATCTGGAATTCGGCCTGGCGCTTGTCTATGCCGTGCTGACCCTCACCGCGTGCGTGGCGATCGCGCTGGCCGAGGCGCGCGCCAACCGCCGGATCCGGTCGGCATTCCTGCACATGGACCTGAAGGGCTGGATCATGTCGGCCAGCATCACAGCCGCGCTGCTGGTGGCGTTCTGCATCGGGTTCGGGGTGCAGGGCACCCGCTGGGAATGGATTTCGCCCTACATCGACCCGGCCGTGCTGGCGGTGGTGTGCGCCGTGATCATCCCCTTGCCGCTATCGGTCATCCGCCAGGCGTTGTCCGAGATGCTGCTGGTCACGCCTGCCGACCTGAAACTGCACGTGGACTCGGTGGCGCAGGCCTTTGTGCAGCGCCATGGCTTCGCGTCGTATCGCGCGTACGTCGCTAAGGTTGGCCGATCGAAGGAAATCGAACTGTATTTCATCGTGCCGGCCGACACGCCCGCGCGCGGCATCGGCGAGTGGGACAGCCTGCGCGACGAGATCGGGGAGGCGCTTGGCGCCGACAGCCCCGATCGCTGGCTGACAGTGGTGTTCACTGGCGACCCGGAGTGGGCGGAATAGCCTGCCGCCGCCGCGGTACGTGGTGCATCCGGTCAGAGACACGCTGCCATCAGGAAAACCGGTAGCGTTTCCCAGACCACCGCCACGGCCGACAGCCCGCACAGCGCGGCGCAAAGCCAGGCATGAAAGGGCGGCGCGCCCTGCGCGCGCACCCGCGCACGCTGGCGCCAGGCGGCCAGCGCCATGCCGGCCAGGGCCGCCGCGCTGCCGGCTACGATGATCCACGACGACACCGGCAGCCCGAGCCACAGGCCGGTCAACGCCGACCGGGCGCAGGCCAGCGCGTTGACGATGTAGATGAACAGAAAGTGCGCCAGCCAGATCAGCGGGCCGGCGATGAGATACAGCAGTTCGACCGAGAAGCGCGTTCTCATGGCTTATCCCGTCAGCCGCGGAAAGGCGTGCAGCAGCGCCAGCGCGATCAGCCCTTGCGCCACGGTGTAATTCATCATCGCCCGGGTGGTGTCGAACGCCGCGCGGCGCGTGGGGCTGAGTCTTCCCGCCATTGATCGCGCCACTGTAAATATGGCCATCACGACGGAAAGGCCGCCAAACAGCGCCTGCAGGCCCGCGACGGCATACGTTGCTGCCGTGTAGGCGGTGGCTTGGGGACGCAGGCCGGCCTGCCAGTGCACGATCAGGTCCAGCGCGGGCGCCGCGGCCAGCAACAGCGCCGCGCCGGCGACGCATCCGCGCAGCGCCGATTGCCGGTCTTGCGTCATCAGCCGCGCGGCGGCCGCGGCAAGGCCCGCGCCAGCCAGCAGCATGACGGCCGACAGCATTGGCCAGCCCGGTGAGGGCAGCACACTGGCCGCGGGCCAGGCCTGCGGATTCGTGGTCCAGAGGAACAGGTAGCTGAACAGCAACGATCCGAAGATGCTGGCGCACACGATCAGCAGCATCACCATCGCCCACGACGCATGCGACACGCTGCCCGAACACATCATGGGCAGCCGCAGGCCGCCGCCGATGTCCACCGGTGGGTAGTCCGGGCTGGTATCCGCGTCCCACAGCCAGCGCCAGAGCGCCACAACGGCCAGCACGCCAAACGCCGCCGCCAGCGTCATCAGCTTGAAGGTCAGCAGCAGGAAGAAACCGGCGGTGCCCACGGCGGCAAGCAGCGGCGACCACGCGGGGCCGGGCAACGGCAGCACGTAATCAGGGCGGGCTTCCAGCGCGCTGGTCACCAGCGTGGTGCGCAGGCCGGCCGGCGAATTGGGCAGGTAATGCTGGCCGTCGGCGACCTGCCGTTCGAGGCCGGGCTGATCCCACAGCGGCTCGCGGCTGGTCACCGTGGGCACGCTGCGCAGCCCGTAGCTGCCGCTGGGCAGCCACTCCAGCGTGCCGGCGTCCCAGACATTGCCCGCATTGTTGTCGATGGTCGGCCGGAAGTTGCGCGCCAGGTCGATCAAGAAAACGAGCACCCCCGCGGCGATCAGGTAGGCGCCCACGGTCGACAGCAGGTTCAGCGGACCGAGGCCCTGGCTTTCGGCGTAGGTGTAGACGCGGCGCGGCATGCCGGCCAGCCCCGTGAAGTGCATCGGAAAGAAGGCGACGTTAAAGCCCACGAACATCAGCCAGAAGGCCCAGCGGCCCAGCCGCTCGGATAGCCGCCGCGCGCTGATGAAGGGCGTCCAGTAGTAGAACGCCGCGAACAGCGGAAACACCATCCCGCCGAACAGTACGTAATGCAGGTGCGCAACCACAAAGTAGGTGTCGTGCGCCTGAAGGTCGAACGGAATGACGGCCACCATCACGCCGGTCAGGCCGCCAATGACGAACACAAAGAAGAATCCCAGGATGAACAGCGTAGGCGTCTTGAGCGGGCGCAGCCGGACGGCGGCGGCAATGGTGGCGATCCAGGCGAATATCTGGATGGCAGTCGGCACCGACACCGCCATGCTCGCGGCCGACGCGAAGCTGAGCGACAACTGCGGAATGCCCGTGGCAAACATGTGATGCACCCACAGCCCGAAACTCAGAAATCCGGTGGACACTACCGCCAGCACCACCAGGCGATAACCGACCAGCGGCGTGCCGGTCATCGCGGGGATCATCATCGACACCATGCCGGCGGCGGGCAGGAAGATGATGTAGACCTCCGGGTGGCCAAAGAACCAGAACAAGTGCTGCCACAGCAGCGGATCGCCGCCGCGATCGGCAATGAAGAACGGCATGTCGAACGCGCGCTCCAGCTCCAGCAGCGCAGTGGCCACGATGACCGCGGGAAACGCGATGATTACCATGCCGCAGAACACCAGCATCACCCAGGCGAACACCGGGATCTTGTCCAGCGTCATGCCGGGGGCGCGCGTGCGCAGGATGCCGATGGCCAGCTCGATGGCGCCGGCAATCGCCGAGATCTCGATGAAGCCGATGCCCAGCAGCCACAGGTCGGCGTTCACCGCGGGCGAGTATTTGGTGCTGGTCAGCGGCGGGTACATGAACCAGCCGCCGTCGGGCGCGAGCCCCACGAAGAGGCTGCAGAAGAACACCAGCCCGCCGATTGCATAGGCCCAATAGGCGTAGGCCGACAGTCGCGGAAACGGCAGGTCGCGCGCGCCCAGCATGTTGGGAAGCAGCAGTACGGCTACCGCCTCGACGGCCGGCACCGCGAACAGGAACATCATCACCGTGCCGTGCATGGTGAAGAGCTGGTTGTAAAGCTCGTGGCCGATCAGGTTGTTGTCTGGCGCGGCGAGCTGGGTTCGCATCATCAACCCCAGTACGCCGGCCAGGATGAAAAAGAGCAGTGCGGTGCCGATGTACAGCAGGCCGATGGACGTGTTGTTGACCACCGTGAGCGCCCGCCATCCCGTGGGACGCTTCCAGGCGCGTTCGAGCTGCTCGAGTTCGCCTTCGGGCCGCGGCAGCGCGTTGGGAAGCTCGGTCGGGGATGTCTGGCGCGTCACTTCAGGCTTTCCAGGTAACGGGCCACGGCGCGCAGATCCTCGCCCGGCCATTGGTCGAAGGAGGGCATGCCATTGCCAGGTTTGATCTGCTGGCTGCCGGCAATCCATCCGCCCATCGCGCCTACGTTGTTCGGCAATATGCCCGCCGCAAGGGAGGGGCGGCTGCCCACATGGGTGAGGTCCGGTCCCAGCGTGCCGAGTGCCGCCGAGCCGCGCACCGTGTGGCATTGCGCGCACGCTTGCGTGAATAGCTCGGCCGCTGGCTTGAGCTCGGGTCCGGGCGCGCGTGCCGGCTGGCGTTGCGCCTGCACCCAGGCCTCGAATGCGCCCGCGTCCACCGCCTGCACGTCAAAAAGCATCTGGGCGTGTTGCGCGCCGCAATACTCGGCGCAATGGCCGCGAAACGTGCCGGGGGTCCTGGCCAGCGCGCGCATCCGGTTCACGCGGCCGGGGATCATGTCGAGCTTGCCGCCTAGTTCGGGAATCCAGAAACTGTGGATCACGTTGTCGGACTTGAGCAGGAATTGCACCGGCTTTCCCGTGGGAATGCGGATCTCGTTGGCGGTCTCGAAGAGCAAGCCCCCCGACGCATCCAGATAGCGCACGCGCCACCACCACAATTCGCCGGTGACTTCAATGCGCGCGGCAAACGATGCCGCGTCCCGGGCCGCCGACGGGGAAGGTGTCAGCACGTAGATCAGCAGGGCAGTCAGCGCCGCGACGGGAAACGCGATGCCCGCGCCGACGATGAGCCCGGTCCGCGAAAGCCGGCGGCGCAGCGTCGCGGGACCGAACATCGCCAGCGCCAGCACCGCGGCCACCGCGGCGAAGATCGCCGCCGCGCCCACGTACAACACCCAGCCGATCTCGGCGATCCGCGCAGCGTCCTCGCCGCTGGGTTGAGCCGACGCGGCAACGGGCAACGCGGCGGCGAGCGCGATAAGTAGGATTTTCGCCATGTTCTTGTAATGGATGATCCGGCGCGCGATGGCCAGTCCGGCCAACGGACCGCCGGCCCGCGAGAGGCTTCGTCAGCATTTTTCGTGCCCGCGTGCGCGATTGTCTTGCGGGCACAAGAGTTGCTGGCGCCTCGAGATTCTGCGCAGACAGCGCGATAGAGGAGACGGCCTTGCGCCGGATTGCCCGACCCAACCGCCTGCTACCGGCCCTGGCTGCGATGTTGCTGCTTGGCGCCTGCCAGGACGACAAGCGGCCGCTCTTTCCAGCGGATGCGGCGGGCGGCTTGCGCGAAGGGGCCGATCCCGACCGTGGCCGCCGGCTGATCGCCGAGCGCGGCTGCACCGCCTGTCACACCGTCCCCGGCGTCAGCGGTCCTCCGTCCCGTGTTGGCCCGCCTTTGGGCAACATGGCGCGGCAGGCGTACGTGGCCGGGCTGCTGCCCAACACCCCCGAAAACCTGGTGCGCTGGCTGATGGATCCGCCCGCCGTGAATCCCCGGACGGCCATGCCCCGCACGGGCTTGCAGCACGCAGACGCCGAGGATATCGCCGCCTATCTGGTGCGGCGTGCAGACCGCAAGGCGAGGGCGCCATGAAGCGCTGGAAGCGCACGGCCGCGGTCACGCTTGTTGCCGCCGCCGCGACCGCCGGGGCGGTGGGTGGCGCTGTTGTGTACTTCGGCGCGTACGACGTGACCGCCACGTCGCCGCACACCACGCCGGTGCACCATCTGCTTGATGTCGCGTTGACGCGGGCCGTGAAGATGCGGTCGGCCGACATCGTGGCGCCTGAACTGGACACGGCCGAACGCATCCAGAACGGCTCGCGCCTGTACCGCGCCCACTGCGCCCAATGCCACGGGGGACCGGGGGTGGCGCCGCAGCCGTACGCGCTGGGGCTGAGCCCGGCGCCCGCCGCGCTGGTTGCTACCGCGCGGATGCGAACGGCGGCCGAGATCTTCTGGGTTACCCGGCAGGGCATCAAGATGACCGGCATGCCGGCTTGGCAATACCGCCTGACCGACGACGAAATATGGGACGTGGTGGCGTTCCTGCGCGTGTTGCCGGGTTTGTCCGCCGACGATTATCGGCGCGGGGAGGATGACCAACCGCCCGCCACACCGCTTGAAAAGGTCCAGCCCGCGGCCCGGGTAGGAGACGCCCGGGCCGGCCGCGATGCGCTGCAGCAATATCTTTGCGTGACCTGCCATGCGATTCCGGGCGTGCCCGGAGCGTGGAACTACGTGGGCCCGGCGCTGGACCAGATGGGCGACCGGCCATACATCGCGGGCGTCCTGCCCAATACGCCCGCCAATATGGAGCGCTGGCTGCGCAATCCGACAGACGTCAAAACGGGCACGGCCATGCCCGACCTGGGAGTCAGCGTACAGGATGCAAAGGACATCGCCGCGTTCCTGCGCACATTGACCGAGGGGCCGTGAACCGCTTGTCTCCGTCAAAGGGTTCCGCGTGCAGGAACGGCACTTGCTCGCCTGCCAATCACCTTGATGCCCCGGAGCTTTTCCATGACGCAACCCAAGTCCGACAGTGCCCGAGAATCCATCCCCGGCCAGCCCGACGTTAACAAAGGCGCGCTACGGCCATCCGGCCATGCCACGACCCCGGAGCCCGTGCCAGACGTGGACCACCCGCCGCGCGCGCGCAGCCATGATCAGCCGGGCTTCGATCAGGCCGTGGCCCAGGAAGAAGCCGAGGCGCGTAGTGGCAGGCTGCCTGGCAGCAACGACACGCGTCCCGCCCCGGACCGCGATGAGGAAGAGAAATGATCGTTGAAGTCTTTCAGCGCGCGGATGGCCACTGGGGTTTTCGTGGCATCGCCTTGCTGGGCGTTCAAGAGGACGAGGGGTCCTATGCGACACGCGACGACGCCGCGGCAGCCGCCAGCGTCGCCTACCCGGGCGAGACGGTCTCCGACGTCGACGCGTCTATGGATACGTCGCCTCGACCTCACTCGGATTGACGCCGCATCAATAACGTGGGGGCCGCGTCGGTACTGCGCGCCCCGCGTCAATATCGCCCGGCGGCCAGCACGTCGTGCAGATATCCGTCCGCGTCCGGGCGTGCGGTAAGCATGTGCCGCACCCACGCGTCGCGTTCATGCGCGATCACGGCCAGTTCCCATACACAAGCCAGCGCGGGCGCGTTGACCGGCGCAAACGCGTCCGGCCGGGCCAGCGGCGCCGACAGCATGCGCTGGCACACGATGCCGCCGGAGATCCACCAGTCCACGAGCAGCCACACGGCTTCCTCGCCCACGTGCGCAATGCAGTAACCAAGACCATGGGTGCGCGGACCGTCAGCGTGTTCGTCCAGTACGTCGCGCACGGTGGCGCGGACTGACGCCGTGACGGGCTCGGACAGGATCGGACGGGCAACGTCCGGGTCTCGATGGATGCCGTACGCCTTGATCGAATGACCTGCCTCGCGCCACACGCCCAGCGTGGCAATGCGGCGGGGGGAATAAGGTTCGGGAGGAAGCGTCATCTTGTGCCTTGCGATCGGGGATGGCGCGATTCTACCGGCGCGCCGCGCGCCCAGCCCAGCCGCCGCGCGCCCAGCACGATGCCCGTCGCGGACACGGCCAGGCCGCCCAGGCTCAACAGGATAAGCGCCAGGTCCCGACCCACGCCGGCATTCAGCAAAGCGGGCGTATCCCAGCTATGCAAAAAGTAGAAGAGCCAGCGTCCGACCCGCTGCGCGCGGGACAGGCTGAGCACCGGTTCGCCGGTGCGCAGATCCACGTAGACGCGGTCGCCGGCCGGGGTGTCGAAATCCAGACGAAGGACCGGTAGCCCACGCGGAGCGCCGCCGTTCATCGCTTCGGCGTGGCGCGCGTAGTAGTAGGCATCGTAGTGATCCAGCAACGTCGCTTGAACGGTTGCGCCGGGAAACAGCGCGCGCGCAGCGTCAAGGACTGCTTCAGGCTGCCACTCCGGCTGCACGATCAATGCGCCATCCTCCCGGCGAACGATGCGGCTGCCTGCCATCGCGTCGCGCGCCAGCACGTACGGCTGGCCCGCCATCCGCCGCCATTCGAGCTGGACCGGATGAAATCCCGTGTCGTGCAAGGCCTGCAGCACCGGCCGCGGATCCGTAATCGGCGCGGCGCGTTGCGCGCCCGCCATGGCATGCCGATCAGGGCCGGGATCGGAACCGGCGAATAGCCCGCCCGGATTCATCGACATCAGCCCGCTGAAGATCCACGTGCAGACAAATGCGCTGAAGGCGACCCCGATGATGTGGTGCCAGCGCATCCAGGATTCGCGGTACGGCGTGCGCGCGCCCGTTTTGTAGCGGCCGCGAAAGCGCCAGCGCCACACGCCGACGACCGTGCCGCTGACCGCCAGCACGGTGCAGACGGCCGACAGGATGATCACCATCCAGCTCCATACCGGATCGACGGAGCGGTCGCGCGCCATGTACAGCCAGTGCAGCCACGCGCCAACGTAGTTCCAGCGCTGCTGCGCGATCGGCGCGTCCAGCACGACTTCGCCCGTCGCTGACGACACATACAGCGTGCCTGCCGCGTCGCCCTCCACGCGCACTTTATGCAGCGGGCGATGGCGGTCCAGCCCGCGTGAATGTGTCCAGCGGTCCTCGTCGATCAGGCCCGCATGCCGGGGCGTGCCCGCGGGCCAGAATGCGTGCGCCGCGGCGATGGCCATGTCCGCCGTCACCGCGCCATCGGCCTGCCCGGTTCGGGCGGACCAGGCGCGCGGGCCGTCCGGGGTTGGCACGATGTAGGTCGGCTCACCGCGCACCGACGTCAGCACGGCAAGCGTGCCGCCGGCCTGCGCCGCGTCCAACGGGCGCAAAACGTCCGCCGCCAGCACGGGCAGGCTGACGAATCGCTCTTCGGGCGTCAGCTTCGGGTAGCCGACATACAGCATGACGATGCCGCTGAGAAACCACGCCAGCATCAGCAGGCAGCCGCCCACCCCCAGCCAGCGATGCGCCAGGTAGGTCAGCCTGCGCAGGCGCGCCTTGACGTCCATGGTCGCGCCTCGCTCAGAAACGGTGGTTCAGCGTCAGCTCGAACCGGCGGCTTGGCCCATACATCCATTGGGTGTTGGTGTAGTAGGCGGTCGTGAAGTACGCGCGGTCGAAGATGTTGAAGCCCCGGGCCGTGATGGCGGTGTCCTTGTTCACGTCCCAGCGCAGCGCCAGGTCGGTCGTGGTGTAGGACGGCAGTTCGATGGAGTTGGCGCTGTCCGCATAGCGCTTGCCCACGTAGCGCATGCCGCCCATCGCGGTCCAGCCCGGCTGGAAGTTCCAGCTCAGCCACAGGTTCGCCAGGCGTTGCGGCACATTGGGCGGGACATTGCCCGCGCGCGACACGGCCGCGCCGCCGACGGACTCGGAGAAGTCGTCGTACCTGGCGCGCAGCACGGTGGCATTGGCGTCGATGGTCCAGCCGGGCGCGACCGCCAGCGACAGCGACGTCTCCAGCCCGCGCGACGATTGCTCGCCCACCTGCACCCGCAGGCTGGGATCGTCGGCGTCGCGCGACAGCAGGTTGGTCTTGCGGATCTCGTACGCCGCCAAGGTCCACTCGCCGCGGCCATCCATGAAATTCTGCTTCAAGCCGATCTCGATCTGCTTGCCGCGCGACAGATCGAACGACGCGTTGGACGGGCTGATCATCAACAGCCCGCTGACTGGGTCGGCGGCTTCCGCGTATTGCGCATAGACGGCCAGATCCGGAGTCACGTCATACACGGTGCCGATGCGCCAGCCCACGTCGGAAAACGTCTTGGACAGGGCGCGCTGATCGGTGACCAGATCGTCGCGCGTAACCTTCGCGTGGTCGTAGCGCAGGCCGCCGATGAGGGACCACTTGCTGGTCAGCGCCAGGCGGTCTTCCATGAACAGGGCGAACTGGTCGGCCTTGTTGCGGTAACGCGGAATGAACGGGACGTCGCTCTGGTACTGGCCGTGATCCGGGTCATACGGATCCACCGATCCCGAACTGCCCGTGTACGTGTTGTTGATGTGTTTGAACGTGGCGTGGTTGACGTCGAAACCCACGGACACCGTGTTGTCCAGGCCCCCCAGCGTGCCCTTGAAGACGGCGCTCGTCGTCAGGCCCGTCTGGGTCTGGTCATGCGTGATCTGCGTGTTGTCCGATCGGTCGATCAGGCTGGTCGCGGGGTTGTAGACGTAGCGTTCGGCATTGCGCCAGTCACGGTCGCTCTGCACGTGGTAAAGGCGCGCGCGCACCGTGGTCGCATCGTTCGGCGTCCAGACGGTGTCCAGTTGCGTCCACTGGTCACGAAAGCGCATGAAGCTGTCGGCGACGTTGTAGTTCTGTTTGCGCACGCCGTCGTCCTGCTCGCCGTTGATCATCGGCGTGCCGAAGTACCGCATCGGGCGCTGATAGCCGTACGCATAGCTCAGCGTCATGTTCAGGTCGGGCGTGGCGTCCCAGCGCAGCGCGCCCGAGAACGTCGCGTCGCCCGACTGGCCCCGGTCGACATAGCCGTCCGTGTAGTTGCCGCTGACATCCAGGCGATACGACAACGTATCGCTGAGCGCGCCGCCGCTGCCCAGGCCCAGCCGTGCCGTGTCCTGCGTGCCGATCGTGGCCTGCACTTCGTTCTGGATCGGCCCGCGGGTGGGGCGCTTGGGGATCACGTTGACGACGCCGCCGATCGCGCCGTCGCCGTAGATGACGGAGGCGGGTCCGCGCAGCACCTCGATGCGCTCGACCGACCACGTGTCGAACGGAAACGTCAGGCCGACGCCGCCATATTGGCGCAGTCCGTCGTACAGCCGCATGACCGACGTGCTGTCGGTGAAGCCGCGCACCGACAGGGCGCTGTTGCCGTTGCCGGGGTGGGGAGCGGCCGAAAAGCCGGGTGCGCGGGTGATCGCTTCGATCACGCTGGCGTCGCCGCGGGACTCGATCTGTTCCCGCGAAATGATGTCGACGCTCGCGGGCGTCTGCATGGGTGTGAGGCCGAGATTGGAGCCGGTGGATGCCTCGGTGGTAAGCGCGGTTTCCGTGCCGCCGACCACGGTGATGGGGGCGAGGGTGGCAGGAGCGGTTTGGGCGGCGGCGTTGAACGCGGCCAGGATCAGCGTCGTGCCGAGGCACGCGTGCGAGCGAACGATGGTCAAGGTGACCCCTCTTCTTTGTCTTCGACATGATCTGCCGCCGGCATGAAAGGCCGGTCGGCAAAGCGCGGGCGAAGAGGGGATGGCCGAGCAGGCGGCGCCCATGCGCTGGCGCCGTGGTGATGGCTTACGGGGGCTCCCGCTCTTCGCTGCCGTGCACGGCCTCAGGCGCGTGCGCGGCGGATCAGGAAGACAGGGAAGGCGGGGCGCGTGATCCGAGGGGCGGCCCCAGGGCCGGAAGCGGCGGCGTGGCCCGGTAGACGGGGATTTCGGGCGCGGCGTAAGCGGCGCGCGCTGACAGCACGGGCGCAAGCCCCGTGTCCGGCAAGATCGCGTGCGAGGCGAGGGCGCCAAAGGCGCAGGCCTCACCAGCAACGTGCTTCGAATCCTGCTCTCCCGGCAAGTCGAACGTCACGTTCATCGTGCCGCCGGCTTCGCACAGCGTCAGCATCAGCGAGGTCGTGGACGGCCCCGCCATGTAGCCGGTCGGGATGAAAGCGCGCAGCACGAAAGCGGCCATTGCCAGGCAGACGAGCAAGCGCCAAGGCAGGCCGCGGGGCTGAAACGCAGAGTCCCGGTGAATCGACATGGGCAGGATTCTATTACAGAACCTTACGCATTCCGTCCGAATGGAAAGGCATGCGGCGTTCGGTCGCAGGGCGCTTACTATCGGCCGATACCGCCTCACAGGAGTTCGCCAGCATGATTCCTCCTTCGAACGGCATTCCGCCCGGCATGGCTGCCGACACCTCACATTCCGATGCGCCTTCGCCGTATCCGCAGGCCCCCTGGAACCTGCACGGCCATGCGCTCATCAGCGCGTGGCGGGTGCCGCTGGCCGATCTGCCGCAGCAGGCGCCCGGCGATGCCCGCGTGGTCACGTTGGGACGCCATGCCATCTGCACGACCGTCTGGACGGCTTATGAACCTGGCGGCACGCTCGTCTATAACGAGCTGCTTTTTGCGACGGCGGTACGTCACACGGGATTGCTCGCACCCACGTGTACCGTGGGCCCGATCTGGGTGGACGACGAGGCGGCCGCCGAGGGGGGCCGCAAATTGTGGGGGATCCCGAAGCGCATTGGCCATTTCGAGCCGCTGCGTGCGTTGGGCGCGCCCGGTGAGCCTGCTGCGCTGACGCAGGCGTCGCTTATTGCGGAAGGGCGGCCCGCGGCCAGCGTGCATTTCCGCCCCGGCCCGCGCCTCGCCGTACCGCTACGCTTCGCGGTGTGGACCGTGCAGGACGGGCCGGCAGGGCTGATCCGCACGCGCTGCACGCTTCGGGGAACGCTACGTTTCGGGACGGCGCACTGGCGCCTGGCTGAAGACGGTCCGCTGGGGTTTCTTGCGCGGCGCCAGCCGGTGGCCAGCGCGTGGTTGGAACGGATGTCGATGTCGTTTGGGGTGTAGCGATGCGCTATGCACGCCGGTCAAATACAACGCAGGTGGTGGTGGCGTGCGCATACAGCTTGCCGTTTTCGTCCTCCACCCGCGCCTGCGCCGTGGCGATCTGCATGCCGCTGTGTATCAGCGTCGCGGCGGCGCGAAGCGCCCCAGTGGACGGCGCAGCCGCGCGTACGATGTTGACGCTGAGTTCGACCGTCGTGTAGCTCCGGCCCTCCGGGAGCGCACTCTGGATCGCACAACCCAATGCCGAATCCAGCAGAGTCGAGAACCAGCCGCCATGGACGGTGCCGAACGGATTGCAATGCCGCAGCTCGGGGATGCCGAGAAATACGGCCCAGCCCGAGTCCGCTTCCACGAGCGTCATGTTCGTGGTGTCGTTCATCGGCGGGTAGGGCAGCTCGCCGGCCATCATGGCGTGCAGGATCTGTAAGCCCGTCATGCCGACGATCTGATCTGGACGGGCGAAATCGGGCTTGCCCCCGCCTGCAAGCATCCTCGCAAGTGCGGCCTGGCGCTGAGCCGCCCAGCCAGTCTGTTGATTCCTGTACATACGAACCCCCTCGTCGTGAAGCCCCCGGCGGGCAGCCGCCACGCCGGAGGTGGTGTGGATCAACTGGTCATAGCCCGGGAAACAATGGGTTCAGCGGCGTCCCGCGCGGCGGCCGGACGGATCTTGAACCAGATAGCGTACATGGCCGGCAGGAACACCAGCGTGATGATGGTCCCGGCGAACGTGCCGCCGATCAGCGTGTAGGCCAGCGTTCCCCAGAACACCGAATGCGTCAACGGGATGAAAGCCAGTATCGCGGCCAGCGCCGTCAGGATCACCGGCCGCGCTCGCTGCACCGTCGCCTCGACCACCGCGTCGAAGGGCGCCAGGCCTTCCTGTTCGTTATGGTGGATCTGGCCGATCAGGATCAGCGTGTTGCGCATCAGGATTCCGGACAGGGCAATCAGTCCGACCAGCGCATTGATACCGAACGGCTGCTGAAACAGAAGCAGTGTCGGCACGACACCGATCAGGCCGAGCGGGCTGGTCGCAAACACCATCACCATGGCGGCGATGGATCGCACCTGCAGGATGATGATGAGCAGGGTGACGGCGATCATGATGGGAAATAGCGGCAGCATGGCGGCGCTGGCCTTGGCGGATTCTTCGATGGAGCCGGCCTGTTCGATGCGATATCCCGCTGGCAGGTCATTGATGACCGGCTGCAGCTGCTTGAAGATCGCGGTGGAAACGTCAGGCGGCTGAAGTTCTTCCGCGATGTCGCCGCGCACCGTAATCACCGGCGTGCGGTCGCGGCGCCGCAGGATCGGATCCTCCATGCGGACATCAATCGTTCCGACCTGCGACAGGGGCACGCGTTGGCCTTCGGTCCCCACGAGCGTCAGGCCGGCGATCTTGGCCGGATCTAGACGGATGTCACCGGCGGCTCGGCCGACCACCTCCACCGAGCGGATGTCTTCGCGAACGTTGGTGAGGGGCACGCCACTCAACAGGAATTGCAACTGCAAGGCCACCGAGCTGGAGGTCAATCCCACCGCCTGAAGCCTGTCCTGGTCCAGCGTGAAGTGCAGGGCGGGAACACGCGCGCCCCAGTCGGTGTTCACGGTGCGCATCATGGGATCCGCCTGCATGATCGACTGGACGCGTGCGGCAATCGTGCGAAGCTTGCCGGCGTCAGGCCCCATGACGCGGTAGGCGACCGGGAACGGCGAGGGCGGGCCGAACACGATCTGGGTGACGCGGACCTGCGCCTGCGGCGCCAAGCCGTCGGCGATAGCCTGGCGCAGCCGGAACTTGAGCGCTTCGCGTTCCTTGTCATCCCCCGTCAGGATCACGATCTTGGCGAATGACGGGTCCGGCAGCTCGGGCGCCATGGCCAGAAAGAAGCGCGGCGCACCTTGGCCGATGTAGGCGGTGACGATCCTGGCCTCCGGCTGCCGGGCGAGCCATGCTTCGACTGACGCTGTGGCCTGGCTTGTCTGTGCGATGGACGTGCCGTATGGCATCTGCACTTCAACGAGCACTTCGGGCCGATCCGAAGTGGGAAAGAACTGCTTGTTGACCAGGCCCATGCCCACCACGGCAAGCGCAAAGACCGCGACCACCGTTCCCGCGACCAGCCATTTGCGGCCGATGACGTGCCGCAGCAGGCGCCGGAAGCGGTTGTAATGGCGGGTGTTGTAGATGGCGTGGTGTCCGCCTTCAATCTTCTTTATGTCCGGCAGCATCTTCACGCCCAGATACGGCGTGAAGAACACCGCCACTACCCATGACGCGATCAGCGCAATGCCGACGATCCAGAACATGTTGCTGGTGTACTCCCCCGCGGTCGAAAGCGCGAAACCGTTCGGCATGAAGCCGACCGCGGTGACCAGCGTGCCCGACAGCATGGGGGCGGCCGTGTGGCTCCACGCATACGCCGACGCCGCGATCCGGCTGTAGCCTTCTTCCATCTTGACCACCATCATTTCGATGGCGATGATGGCGTCGTCCACCAGCAGGCCTAGCGCCAGGATCAACGAGCCAAGCGTGATGCGGTCGAAGTTCTTGCCCGAGGCCGCCATGATGACGAACACCGCTGCCAGGGTCAGGGGTACGGCGGCGGCCACCACGACGCCGACGCGCCATCCCATGCTGATAAAGCACACTAGCATCACGACCAGCAGTGCGACGAAGAACTTGACCATGAATTCGTCGACGGCCGCGCTGATGTTGACCGCCTGGTCCGTCACCTTGGCCAGGCTTATGCCGAGCGGTAATGCGGCATTGATCTTGCCGACCTCCTTTTCGAGCGCGCTGCCCAGCTCAAGCCCATTCCATTCGTCACGCATGACCACGCCCAAGAGCAGCGCAGGCTCGCCGTTGCTGCGCACCAGGAAAGTGGCTGGATCTTCGTAGCCGCGTTCTACGGTCGCCACGTCCGCCAGCTTCAGCGTACGTCCCTGGCCACTGACGGGCGTCTGGCGGATCTTGTCCAGGCTGTCGAACGCGCCGTCCACACGCAGGAACACCTGGGGCCCCTTGGTTTCGATCGACCCCGCAGGCGTAAGGACGTTCTGAGCATTGAGCGCCGCAAAAATGGCTTGCGGATCGACGCCGAGCGTAGCCAGACGGTCATGGGAGAACGACACGAAGATGCGCTCGGGCTGCTCGCCGATGATGTTCACCTTCTTGACGCCGGGCACGTGAAGCAGTTGTTGGCGCATGACCTCGGCGTCGCGCGCCAGCAGGCGCTGAGGCTCGCCCTTCGCCTTGAGCGCATACAGGGCAAAAGTGACGTCCGCGTACTCGTCATTAACCATCGGCCCGATGACGCCGGAAGGCAGGCGCTTCGTTTCGTCGGCGAGCTTTTTGCGTGCCTGATAGAACGCTTCCTGCACCTCCTTGGGCGGCGTGCTGTCCAGCAGGGACACCATGGTGAACGCCAGGCCCGGCCGCGTGAAGGTTTCGGTTCGGTCATACCACCGCAGTTCCTGCAGCCGCTTTTCCAGCGGTTCGGCAACCTGATCCTGCATTTCCTGCGCGGTCGCGCCGGGCCATGCCGTCACGACGGTCATTTGCTTGATGGTGAAGGGTGGATCCTCGGCACGGCCCAGTTGGAAAAACGCGAGGATCCCGGCAACCGAGACGAGAAGAATCAGGAACAGCGTGATTGAGCGTTCGCGCACGGCGAGTGCGGACAGGTTGAAGCGGCCTTCGCTCATCAACGCACTCCCACGATGGCGGCAGCATTCTTCTCCTCGAGCCGGACTTGCTCGCCTTCATGCAGCAGATGCGCGCCCAGGGACACGACACGTTCGCCGGCCTTGAGGTCGCCGGCGACACGCGCCACATCGTCGCTCAGGCCGTGCACCTGGACGGGCCGCCGCGCCACCTGGGCCGGCGTGCCGTCCACCACCACCCAGACGCCCGGACCTGCTCCGGTGTCGAATACCGCGCCAATCGGCACCTGCAGCATGGGCGTGCCGTGCGGCGACTGCTGAATGTCGATCGTGACAGTGGCCCCCAACGGCGCAGGGGCCAGCGCGCCTTCCAGCACGTATCTGGCCTCGAACGTCCGCGTGACGCGATCCGCCGCATGGGACAGTTGCCGCAATATGGCGGGCGCGGGGGAATGACGGTCGCCGTACAACGTCGCCAGGGCTGCGGAACCCACTGACGGCCGTAGTGTCTCGGGCAGGTGCACGATGGCTTCGCGCTGGCCGGCGCGCGCAAGCCGCACGACGGGCTGCCCGGCGGCAACGACCTGGCCGGGTTCGGCCAGCGTTTCCACGAGGACGCCGTCCGCGTCTGCCACCAGCACCGCATAGCTAGACGCGTTCTTCGCGACGTTGGCCCGCGCTTTGGCCGCCTTCAGTTCCGCGCGCGCCGTATCGGCCGCGGCCTTGATCTGCGCATAGGCAGACGCTGACACGGCGCCTTCCGCAACGAGGCCGCGATAGCGGGCGTCGTCGTCGATGGCCTGCTTGGCGCGAGCATGCGCCGCGGCAACCGCCTCTTGCTGCGCACGGGCTTGCAGGCCCAGGTCCTCCGGATCCAGCCGCATGAGCGGCTGGCCGCGGGTCACGGTTTGACCAGTATCGACGAGGCGCTCCAAGACCTTGCCCGACACGCGGAATCCCAGATCGCTTTGAACGCGCGCCGCCACGACTCCCGTGAAGGACCGCGCCGACGCGGATGCGTTTTGCGCCACGCCGACGCGGACAAGCGGGAGATCGAGGCGGGGATCTGATGGAGGGCTATCGCCGCATGCCGAGAGGGCGAAAGGCAACAGGCAAAAGGCAAACGGGGCAAGCTGGCGCCGAAACATGGGAAACCATCCTCACAAAGAAGGTCCCCATTCTATACAAGTGACCAATAAGGTCAATGGTCACTACAAAATATTTACGGCGCCAAGCTGCGCAGTATCAGGCTGGACAGTTGCACCGTGGCTTCCGCGCCATTCGCCAGGTTGTGCTGCAGGAGCAGGGGATTGATATACGGCCGCATGACGAGGTAGATGGCGTCGGCCGTTTCGTCCAGGGGCGTCTTGCGTTCGAAGTCGCCAGCTTCCCGGCCTTCACGGATCACCTGCAGGATGAGGCCCTTGATGTGCGCCTCATAGGCCTGCGCGGATGGCCAAGACTCGCTGGCCGAGGTTCGCGCAATGTCGTAAAGCTTGCTGTCGTGGAAGAAGAGCTGGCTGCCAGCATCCACCAGCGCCTTGAACATGCGGCGCAGCCGGTCCGGCGCGGACCGCGCGTCGGCGACGGCCGCGTCCACCGCGACCATGATCGTGTTCAGGCGGTTGGCGCAGATGACCTCGCCGATCGCCTGTTTGGAGTCGAAGAACTTGTAGATATAGGCCTTGGAGAACCCGATGGCCTTGGCTAGGTCGGAAACCGTGGTCTTGTCGAAACCGTACAGGCCGAAGTACTCGGTGGCGGCTTCGACGATCTGATCGCGGACGTCGTGATCGGAGGGGCCTCGCGGCTGAAGGGCGGGGGATGATGCTTTCGTCATGCGTGCAGCTTAACCTGCGGGATTTTTGTTGACAACAAGTGACCAAAACGTATTATAGTCACCATAAATTTACGCTTGAAGGATTCGCATGCGTGCCCGTCATTCTCTTGTCTTGCTCGGCGCCACCATGTTGGCCGGGTGTGTGGCAGGTCCTGATTACCACCGGCCCGAGACGCCGCTTCCCGACCACTACACGCAGTCTCCAACCCGGCACGCGGGATCGGGGGCCGTGCAAGACCTGGATACGTGGTGGCTTCAGTTCGACGATCCGATGCTGGCACGCTACGTGTCATTGGCGATCGCGCAGAACCTGGATCTGGCGCAGGCGGCGGCGCGCGTGACGCAGGCGCGTGCGGGGTTGGGCGCGGCGAACGCGGCCTTGCTGCCATCGGCCTCCGTGCGCGGCCTGGCTGCGCGGTCGCATCAGTCGCTCGAGACGCCGCTGGGGCAAGTGGCCAGCAGCACGCCCGATTACAACCGCTGGGGCAATCAATACGAAGCGAATCTCGAGGCCAGCTGGGAAATCGACATGTTTGGGGGCCTGCGGCGTGGCCGCGAGGCGGCAATTGCCGGACTTCAGGCCTCGGATGCGGCGGCGACGGCAACCCAGCTCGCGGTAGCCGCGCAAACCGCGGATACCTATATTGCGATCCGTGGCCTCCAAGCGCGGCTGGAAATCGCTCAGCGGCAGGTCAGGACGCAGCAGGAGCTTGTCGCCAAGGTAGCGCTGCTGCATGAACGCGGGCTGGCTGCGGAATACCAGGTGCGTCAGGCGGATGGCGCGCTGTCGCAAGTAGAGGCAACCATTCCGGTCCTGCAAAGTGGACTCGATGCGGCCATGAACGCGCTGGACGTCGTGCTGGGGGCGGTGCCCGGCACGCATCGCACTGAATTGGCGGCGCATGCGCCGATACCCGCCGTACCCCGAATCGAGAACATGGGCTCTCCGGCGAATCTGCTCCAACGCCGGCCCGACCTGATCGCGGCCGAACGCCGGTTGGCGGCCGCCAACGCCCGGATTGGCGAGGCCGTCTCCGAGTTCTATCCGAAGTTCTCGTTGAGCGGCTTGCTGGGTAGCGCTACGAACGTATCGAGTGGCAATCTGTTCTCTGCCGGTGCAAGCCAATCCGCGGGCGTACTCGGTCTGCGCTGGCGACTTTTCGACTTTGGCCGCATCAACGCGCAGATAGAAGTGGCGAAGGGCCAGGAGGCCGAGGCGCTGGCGGCGTATCGCCTGGCAGTCCTGCAGGCGACGGAAGATGTCGAGAACGCGTTTTCCGCACTGGTCCACCGCGCCGAACAGTCCGTAGTGCTGACCCGAGGCGAAGACGCGCTGACGCATGCGCGCGCGTCATCGTTTGCAGCCTACAAGCGCGGCGCCGCCAGTCTGCTCGACGTGCTGTATGCAGACACGTCGCTCTTGCAGGCATCGGACGCCCGGGCGCAGGCCCAAGTTGAAGCGGCGCGCGCAGCGGTAGCTGCATACAAGGCGCTGGGGGGCGGCTGGCGTCCGGATGCGCCGGCGCAGATCGCCAAGCGCTGAGCTGCGAATCGCCTTGTAAATGGCGCAGGAACACCACTTGCTGCGCCGACCTCCACGGGCCTCTGATCCGGCCCGCAACTCACGAGGCGATCCAGTGACCCCACTCATCGAAAATCGGTACGCCCTTACCGTGCGCCCCATGCCTGCGGTGTTCCTGGCCGGAATGTTTCCCTTGTTTCTCGGCGCGGCACTCGCGGATGCTGCCTATGCGCAGACTTTTCACATCCAATGGAACAATTTCGCCTCCTGGCTGTTGGTCGGGGGCCTGCTGTTCGGCGCGATAGCGCTGCTGTTTGCCATCGTTGATCTTTTCCGGGCCACGCAACGCGCGCGCGGCATCGTGCCCTATGCCGTGGTGCTGCTGGCGGCCTGGCTGGTGGGTCTTTTCAACGCGCTTCTGCACGCCCGCGACGCGTGGGCAAGCATGCCCACCGCGTTGATTCTGTCTGCGGTGGGCGCTGCGCTGTCGCTGCTGGCGCTCTGGCTGGGTTTTCGCACGCCGCACATCCGGGGGCCGCTATGAAGCATCTACGACTGATTGCCGGGCTGCCGCTGCTGGTGATGGCTGGGGTGTGCAGCGCGCAGGCCGGAGGCCAATATGGGCCTTCCCCCGATCTGCCCAAGCCCGAACGTGGCCTGCTGCCCGATATGGTCATCGCGAAGCCTTCCCCCTGGGGCGATAAGCTGCCCACCGTTCCCGAGGGCTACAAGATTTCGGCCATCGCCACCGATCTGAAGATTCCCCGGCAGACGCTCGTGCTGCCCAATGGCGATATTCTGGTGGCCGAAGGCCGCGGCGGCAGTGCCCCCGATCTCAAGCCCAAGGACGTGATTGCGGCCGTCATCAAGGCCCGGGGCACCAGCCCGGTCAAGGGCGGAAACCGGCTGACGCTCCTGCGCGACCCGGAAGGCGACGGCACGTATGAGGCCTCGGTCTTTGCTGAAAACCTCAACGCGCCGTACGGCCTCGCGCTGATCGGGAACCAGCTTTATGTCGCCAATCAGGACGCCCTGGTGCGGTTCGAGTACCAACCTGGGCAGACCAAGGCGAGCGGACCGCCCGAAGTCGTCACGCCGCTGCCGTCGGAGATCAACCATCACTGGACCAAGGCGCTGACCGCCAGCGCCGATGGGCAGTATCTGTACGTGGGCATTGGTTCCAACAGCAACATCACCGAACGCGGCATGACGGCTGAAGTTGACCGCGCACGGGTCTGGCGCGTGAATGCCAGCACCGGCGAATACAAGACCTACGCCACGGGGCTGCGCAATCCGACCGCGCTCACGATCCAGCCCGACACCGGCCAACTGTGGGCCGTGGTCAACGAACGCGATGAGATAGGTCCCGACCTGGTGCCCGACTATCTGACGACGGTCAAGGAAGGCGCCTTCTACGGCTGGCCCTACAGCTACTGGGGCAAGAACGTGGACGATCGCGTCCGGCCGCAGGATCCGGCCAAGGTCGCGTCGGCCATCGCACCGGATTACAGCCTGGGCTCGCACGTCGCGGCGCTGGGCGTCGACTTCTCGGCCGCGTCGATGGGCGATCGTTTTGCGAACGGCGTCTTCGTCGGCGAGCACGGAAGCTGGAACCGCAAGGATCCGGTGGGCTACAAGGTGGTCTTCGTTCCGTTCACGGATGGACGGCCGTCCGGCCCGCCCGTGGACTTCGTCGCGGGCTTTCGCGACAGCGACGGCACGACGCGCGGCCGCCCGGTGGGCGTAACGGTGGACCCGCAAGGCGCGCTCATCGTTGCCGATGACCTGTCGAACACGATCTGGCGAGTCACCCCCGCGCAGCCTGCGCAGGCGCCCAAGCCGGTCGCTGCGGCGCGGCCTTAGCGATCAGCGAGCGCAGCGCCTACTTTCTGAGATAGGACTTCTTGCCGCTGTCCGAATAGCAGAACGTGCCGCCGCGCGGGCCGGTGCAATACTGGCCGTCGCGGCAATTGCAGGAACCGGTCGAGCTGGCGGCCGGCGTCTTCGACGTGAGAGACGAGGCGCCGCTGTCCGGACTGGAGCAGATTCGCTTTGACGCGCTGATGGACCCATCGCGGCAAAGAAACTGTTCGCCCATGCAGCGCTCCACGCCGCCCTTCTTTCCGGAGCACGGGTAATTGGCAGCGCTAGCCGCCGCTGAAAAAAACAACAACGTCAACCACAGCACCAAACGCATATCCAGCCTCGCGACGAATGGAACCTGATCGAATCTTCAGGTCGGCGGGGCGGGATGTGCGCCTTGCCGGGTCGCAATCATACGCGCACCCGCCGCCGACGCGGCATGGCACTTGCTGCCCGTGTGCGTCGCGCCCCGGAGTTCTGATCCCGCCTGTCCATACCGGGGGCACTAAACAGGAGCAAACATGGCAACACTTCAAGACGTCAACATCGCCATTCTGGCCGTCGATGGATTCGAGCAGGTCGAGCTCACCGGCCCGCGCCACCGTCTGCACGAGGAGGGTGCCCGCACGGTCCTGGTGTCCGCCCGCACCGACCCGATCCTGGGCTTTCATCACGACAAGCCAGGCGATCGGTTTCCCGTGGACCTTACGTTTCTGCAGGCGGCGTCGGAGCCGGACGTCTTTGACGCCTTGCTCTTGCCCGGCGGCGTGGTCAATGCCGATGAAATCCGGATGCAGCCGAAGGCGCAGGAGCTGGTGCGCGCGTGCTTTGATGCGGGCAAGCCGGTCGCGGTCATCTGCCACGGCGCGTGGCTGTTGATTTCTGCTGGCGTCGTCAAGGGACGCAGGATGACCAGTTGGCCGTCGCTGCAGGACGACCTGCGCAATGCAGGCGTTGAGTGGGTGGATGAGGAGGCCGTCGTCGACGGCGTATTGGTGTCCAGCCGCAAGCCCGACGATATTCCCGCGTTCAATGAGGCCTTCATCGGTGTGCTGCGAAAGGCGGTCGAAAGGCGTTCGCGCGGATAGGCTGGCAGGCGGCAACTACACAGGGAAAAAGAAGGCGCCCGCGGCGGTTAACGCTACGGGCGTTTCAATGCCACCGTCACCAGTACCGACGCGTTCTCCAGCGCAAAAAGCGAATGCGGCGCGCGGGCGGGCAGGTACATCAGGCGGCCGGCATCCAGGATGTGCGTGGCGCCCTCGGTCGAGACTTCCACGCTGCCCTCCAGGCACTGAAGGGTGATCTCTCCCTCGACGTCGTGTGAAGGCATGGTCTTGCCGGCCAGCAGCACCAGGCGCATGACCTCAAGATCCTCGGACTTGAAAAGCGCGACCGACTGCTTCTGCGCGAGCGCCGCGCCATAGGGCTTCAGATCGATGACTTGTCCGGGATCCGCGTGTTTCAGGGCCATGATGAACTTCCTTCGCTGGGAGGGGAGGATCCCACGATACCCCAGGCCGGCGCCACGCGGCCGATCAGTTGATCTTGATGCCGCGTTCCTTGACCAGGTCCTTCCATTGCGCCGTCTCCTTGGCCAGGTGGTCGCGCAGCGCATCCGGCGTGCTGCCGATCGGCTCGGCCCCGATCGAATCGAGCGTCGCCTTGACCTTGGGGTCTGCCAGCGCCGAGCGCATGGCGTCGTTCAGCTTGGCCACCACGTCCGGCGGCGTGCCCGCGGGCGCAAAGGCGGCGAACCACGGCATCAGCTCATAGCCCGGCACGCCTGCTTCCTGCAGGGTCGGCACGTCGGGCAGGGCAGCCGAGCGCTTGGTCGTGGTGACGCCCAGCGCGCGCAGCTTGCCGCTGGCAATGTGCGGCTTGGCGGACGTGATGCTGTCGAACATGTAGTCGACCTGCCCGCCCAACAGGTCGGAGACGGCCGGGCCGCTGCCCTTGTACGGCACGTGCAGCATGTCCACACCCGTCATCGACACGAACATCTCGCCGGCCAGATGGATCGACGTGCCGACGCCCGCCGAGGCGTACGTGTAGTGCTTGGGCTGCGCCTTCGCCTTGGCGATCACGTCCTGTACGCTGGTCGCGCCGGTGCGTGCCGGGTTGGTGACCAGTACGTTCGGCACCACGGCCAGCAGCGAGATCGGCGCGAAATCCTTGATGGGGTCGTAGTTCAGGTCCTGGTACAGCGCGGGATTGACGGCCATGCCGTTGGCGACGATCAGGATGGTGTAACCGTCCGGCTTGGCGCGCGCCACGGCGGCCGCGCCGATATTGCCGCCCGCGCCCGCGCGGTTTTCCACGATGAACGACGTGTTGAGCTGCTTGCCCAGAGATTCGCCCAGCGTGCGCGCGATGCTGTCCATCGCACCGCCGGGCGGGAAGGGCACGATCCACTTCACCGGGTGGTCGGGATAGGCATCGGCATGCGCCGCCGCCGCGCCAGCCAGTAGCGACGCGGCCAGCAACGCGCGGGCGAAGGGTTTGAATACAGGGCGCATGGAGGTCTCCGTGTTTTTTGACATTGGCGGCGATGCGGACCCGATTCATACTCTGGCCGACCGCGCCTGAACGATGGAGGCAGTATCGCTTGCCTTTTTTCAAGGCGTCCAAGACTATATGGGTTTCAATTCATACCTTCAGGGTCTTAATCGTCATGGAGCTCAGGCACTTGCGCTATTTCCAGGCCGTGGCCGAGGCCGGCAGTTTCACGCAGGCGGCCGCGCGGCTGCACATCGCGCAGCCGCCGCTCAGCCGCCAGATCAAGCAGCTGGAGGAAGAGCTGGGCGTGCTGCTGTTCGAGCGCACCACGCGCGCACTACGCCTGACCGAGGCGGGCCGATTTCTGCTGGAGCAATCGCGCCTGTTGACCGCGCGGCTGGATGAAGTGCTGGAAGGCACGCGCCGGTTGGGCCAGACGGAGCGGCGATGGTTCGGCATCGGCTTCGTGCCGTCCACGCTATACGGTTTCGTGCCGGAACTGATCCGCCTGCTGCGTAGCGCGGACGAACGGGTCGAAGTGGGCCTGATGGAAATGAACACCTTGCCGCAGCTCGAAGCGCTGAAGGCTGGCCGCATCGACCTGGGTATCGGCCGCATCCTGCTGGACGACCCGGCTATCGAGCGCCGCGTGCTGATGACCGAACCCTTGTTGGCCGCCGTGCCGCTGCATCACCCGCTGGCGGGCCAGGGCAGCGTCTCGGTCGACCGGCTGGCGCGCGAGCCCTTCGTCCTGTATCCGGCGCGTCCGCGGCCCAACTACGCGGATCACGTACTGGGCCTTTTTCGTGCCGCCGGCCATTCACTGCAGGTGGCGCAAGAAGCCAACGAACTGCAGACCGCCATCGGGCTGGTCGCGGCCGGACTGGGCGTTACGGTGGTGCCCGCGTCCGTGCAACGCCTGCAACGTCAGGACGTCGCGCACGTGCGGATCGAAGCCGACGCCTTCGTGTCGCCCGTGATCGTCAGCTATCGCAAGGACGATGCATCGGTGTTCCTGGCGCGGGCGCTGGAACTGGCGGGGGAACTCGCAAAGGAATAGGGACGTCGGCGCTGGGGGCTCCCGCGCTATCGTCCGCCCGCAGGCGAATACGCGCCCACCAGTTCGATGATCCAGTCGATGAATGCGCGCAATTTGGCGCTGACGTGGCGGTTGGGCGGAAACGCCACATACATGGGCATCGGATCCATCCGCCAGTCTTCGAAGACCGGCACCAATTCGCCTTGTGCAAGATGCGGCGCGGACATGTAATCCGGCAGCCACATCACGCCCATTCCGGCCAGGCCGGCCGCCAGGTACGCATTGCCGTCGTCCACGGCCAGCACGTAGCGGCCATGCACGTTGACGACTTCGTTGCCGCGGCGCATGGCGTAGGGCAGTGCGCGTCCCGTGCGTTGCCACAGGAAACCGACGATGCGATGGTGCGTGTCCTCAAGCTCGCGCGGGTGCGCGGGCTTGCCGGCCAGCTTCAGGTACGAGGGCGCGGCATACACGCCCAAACGCAGGTCGCCGACGCGGCGGGCCATCAAGGATTGGTCGGTCAGCTCGCCGCCGCGCACGACGCAGTCGACGTTTTCACCGATCAGGTCGACGATGCGGTCGCTGACGCCCATGTCGAGCTGGATGTCGGGATAGCGCGTGTGGAAGGCGGGCAGGGCCGGCACCAGCACCATGCGCGCCAGCGGACTGGGCACGTCCACGCGCAGGCGGCCGCGCGGCGCTTCAGCGGCGCTGGACAGGCTGGTCTCGGCGTCGTCCATGTCGGCCAGCAGCTTGATCACGCGCTCGTAATACGCCGCGCCGTCGGCCGTGACATTGACCTTGCGCGTGGTGCGGTTCAACAGACGCACGCGCAGGCGCGCTTCGAGCTGCTGCACGAGTTGCGTGACGCTGGTCTTGCTCATGTGCAGGGTTTCGGCCGCCTTGGTGAAGCTGCCGGTCTCCACCACGCGCGCAAACGCGGTCATTGCGTCAAATCGGTCCATGGCTGCTCCGGATGGGATCGGGATTGTTTGGATTCTACAAATAGTGATGGATGAAGTTGGCCGTTTATCCGTGCGGCGGGCGCTTTTACAGTTTGCCTATGTCAACGCGGGCGGTCTGAAGCCCCACCTCTTGGAGAACCCCATGAACAACCGTGACGTCGTTTTTCCTCCTCATCGCCACGCGCTTTACGAGCGCAACCGTTACTCGCCGGCCGTGCGTTCCAATGGCTTTCTGTTCGTGTCCGGCCAGGTCGGCAGCCGCGATGACGGCTCGCCCGAGCCCGATCTGCGTCAGCAGGTGCGCCTGGCATTCCAGAACCTGAACGCCATCCTGAACGCGGCGGGCGCCTCGTTCGACGACGTGGTCGACGTGACGGTCTTCATGGTCGATCCGCAGTCGCAGTTCGAGACCATGTGGGAAGTGGTGCCCGAGTTCTGGGGCGAGGCGCCGTATCCGAACATCACGGCAGTGGGCGTGACCTGGCTCTATGGATTCCAGTTCGAGATCAAGGTCATCGTCAAATTGCCGGAGGGCGTGGCGGCGTGAGCGTGCGGCCGGCCGGACCGTGGGCCGGATCATGACGGGCCGATGATCCGCTCATGACCGGCGGAACACGACGACCTTGCTCGTCAACTTCTGAAGGGCTTCGTCCCGCTGGTTCGACGTGACCGATTCCACGACCACGATGGCGCGGTCGGGCTTGGAGCGAGACGGCGTGATGCTCAGCACCATGCTCGTCACCTTGACCACGTCGTCTGGACGGGTGGGCTGCGGCCAGATCACTTCAGCGCCTGCGCCGATCACGCCGCGCGCCACGGGAAAGCTCTCGACCAGCAGCTTCATGGTCAGCGCCGCCGTATGCCAGCCGCTGGCCGCCAGGCCCTGGAACAGCGTATCGCGCGCCGCGTCCGGATCCAGGTGAAAGGGCTGCGGGTCGAATTGCGAGGCAAAGGCGATGATCTGCGCCGCGTCCAGGGCGTGGGTCTTGCTGACGAAGACGTCTCCGACGGACAGGTCTTCAAGATAGATCAGCGGCGGCTTGTGGGTATCGGTCACGGGGGGGGCTCCGGCGGGCGTCTGACTGGTGGGGCATTATGGGCGCGCGCCCGCCACTCCCGCAATGCCGGGGGGCGATGACCGTCGCCAAAATCGGGTCCATAATCGGCATGTCCCGTTTTATGGATGTCGCACCATGGCAGAAACCCCCACGTCGTCGCAAGAGATCCGTCCACTGGAGATCGGCGACATCACGGTCATCGACAACACCAAGCTCAAGAAGGCCGTGACGGCCGCGGCGCTTGGCAATGCGATGGAATGGTTTGATTTCGGCGTCTATGGCTTTGTCGCCTTTGCGCTGGGCAAGGTGTTCTTTCCCGACGCCTCGCCCGCCGTGCAGACCATCGCCGCGCTGGGCACGTTTTCCGTGCCTTTCCTCGTGCGGCCGCTAGGCGGCGTGTTCTTCGGCATCATGGGCGATCGCTTCGGGCGCCAGAAGGTGCTGTCGCTCACCATCATCATCATGGCCATCAGCACGTTCTGCATTGGCCTCATTCCCGCGTATGCCACGATCGGCCTGTGGGCGCCGATTCTTCTCTTGGCGTGCAAACTGGCGCAGGGCTTTTCAGTGGGGGGCGAATACACCGGCGCGGCCGTGTTCGTGGCCGAGTACGCGCCCGACAGGCAGCGCGGCTTCCTGGGAAGCTGGCTGGACTTCGGCTCGATCGCCGGATTCGTCGTGGGCGCGGGCATGGTCGTGCTGCTGCAAACCATGCTGGGCGAGCAGACGTTCCTTGACTGGGGCTGGCGCATTCCGTTCTTCGTGGCCGGACCCCTGGGCCTGCTGGGCTTGTATCTGCGCCATGCGGCCGAGGAAACGCCGGCCTTCACGCAGCAGCTTGAACGGATGGAAAAAGAAGACCGCGACGCCGTGCAGGAAAAGCCGACGGTGTCGTTCCGCGAGATCTTCAGCAAGTACCGCCGCGCGTTGCTGGTCAGCATCGGCATGGTGCTGGTGACCAACGTCACTTACTACATGCTGCTTACCTACATGCCAACGTATCTGTCCGGCAGCCTGGGTTATACGGAAGGTCACGGCGTGCTCATCATCGTCGTCGTGATGGTGGGCATGCTGTTCGTGCAGCCGGTGGTGGGCTTCATCAGCGACAAGATCGGCCGCAAGCCTTTCCTGCTGGCTGGCAGTCTGGGCCTGCTGGTCACGGCGATGCCCTCGTTCTTCCTTATCGCCAGCGACAACACGGCGCTGATCTTTCTCGGGCTGCTGCTGATCGCGATCTTCCTGAACTGCCTGATCGGCATCATGGCGGCCACGCTGCCCGCGCTGTTTCCCACGCGCATCCGCTACAGCGCGCTGGCCAGCTCGTTCAACGTGGCCATCATCTTTGCCGGCCTGACGCCCACGGTGGCTGCGTGGCTGGTGGAAGAGACCGAGAACCTGATGATGCCCGCGTACTACCTGATGGTGGCGTCGGTCATCGGGCTCATCACGTCGTTCTTCCTGCCCGAAACGGCCAATCGGCCGCTGCGCGGCGAAACGCCCACGGCCTCCAGCCGCAAGGAGGCAAAGGTGTTGCTGCAGCAGGCCTACGAACACATCGAGCAGAGCGTGCAGGACGTCGATGCCGAGATCGCGGCGCTGGAGGAAAAACTCGAGGCGCTGCGGGCGCGCCGCCAACGGCTGGCCGACAGTCATCCGGATATTGAATAAAGGAGCGGGACATGAGCGTGCCATTCAAACAAGTGGATGTATTCACCAGCGAACCCTATCGCGGCAATCCTGTCGCGGTGGTGCTGCAAGGGCAGGGCCTGTCGGACGAGCAGATGCGGCGCATCGCCAACTGGACGAATTTGTCGGAGACCACCTTCGTGCTGCCCCCCACGCAGCCCGGCGCCGATTACCTGGTGCGCATCTTCACGCCGCAGGCCGAGCTGCCCTTCGCAGGGCATCCCACGCTGGGCACCGCCCATGCGCTGCTCGAAGCCGGCATCGTCGCGCCGCGCGGCGGCAAGCTCGTGCAGGAATGCGCGGCGGGCCTGATTGATCTGTCGGTCACGGACGCGGCCGGCCGCAGCCCGCTCATCGCCTTCACGCTGCCGGAACCCAGCCTGGCCGAGCTTGGCGCGGAGCTGGTCGATGAAATGGAAGCAATACTGGGCTCGGCGGTGTTGCACGATCCGGCCCCCAAGCTGGTCAACGTGGGCCCGGTGTGGGCGATTGCGCAATTGCCCAGCGCGCAGGCGGTGCTGACGCTGCGGCCGGACTTTGCGCGCATGGCCGACTTCGACCGCCGCAACAACGCAGCCGGCATCGTCGTGTACGGCGCGTATGGCGAAGGCGCGGAAGCCGCCATCGAGGTCCGGGCTTTTGCGCCCAGCCTGGGCGCCAACGAAGACCCGGTATGCGGCAGCGGCAATGGTTCGGTGGCGGCGTTTATCCGGGACGCGGGACAGGTGACGCAGTTCGGGACGGAGTACCTCAGCACGCAGGGCGCCGTGGTCGGGCGGTCGGGCAGGCTGAGCATTTCGTTCGAAGCGGGCGGCGCCATTCGCGTGGGCGGGCAGTCCGTGACCTGCATCGACGGGCGCATCGCGGTTTGAAACGGGGCCGGCATGACCGCGATGCGTGCCCGGTTTTCTGCGGGCGCAGCGTGGTCTATGCTTGAACGTCGCGCATTGCAGCAAGGTTTGAGCGCATCACTTTCCTGCGAAGGAGGAGCAAGATGGCCAGCAAAAACACCGTTTGCCTGTGGTACGACGGCGACGCCCTGGAAGCGGCGACCTTTTATGCAAAGACGTTCCCGGACAGCAAGGTGGGCACAGTACACCGCGCGCCCGGCGACTATCCCTCGGGCCAGCAGGGCGACATCCTGATGGTGGACTTCACGGTCATGGGCATCCCATGCGTCGGGCTCAATGGCGGCGACGCCTTCCAGCACAACGAATCGTTTTCCTTTCAGGTCGCGACCGACGATCAGGCCGAGACCGACCGCCTGTGGGACGCGATCGTGTCGAACGGCGGCCAGGAGAGCGATTGCGGCTGGTGCAAGGATAAATGGGGACTGTCCTGGCAGATCACGCCCAGGGCGCTTCTTGCCGCGGTCACGGACCTGGATCAAGCCGCGGCCAAGCGCGCGTTCGAGGCCATGATGACGATGAAGAAGATCGACATCGCGACCATCGAGGCGGCCCGCCGGGGGTGATGCCGAACGGTGTGCGAGTGCCTTCTGACGGCCCCACAAGTTCCGGCGATCGGAAGTGAGACGGTATGGGGGGCAGATCATCAAATGATCTGTCCATGGGACAAAATTTCGGGGCCGGATGGCGCGCGGTTGGGCGCCGCCCGGACCGGCGCAAAAGCGCCTCCTGAAAAGGTGAAATCCAACGTTTTCACCGTAAAATCCCGCAGTCGCCGCGAGTTTTCGGCGAAATCTCCTGACTTTCGAGATGTACGTCGATCTTCTCACTCTTTACCTGCTGGCAGTCGGAACACTGCTAGTCAGCGCCGGCCTCATGTTCTGGGAACAGCGGGCCAACCCCACACGCAGCAAGGAATTACGCATCCTGGCTTCAGGCTTCGCCACGCTGGCCCTTGGTTGCGCGGCGGCCTTGTATCGTCGCGATCTTCCCGGCGTCAGCGGCGCGGCCCTCAGCAACCTCGTCATCCTCGGCGGCTATCTGCTCGTGCTCAACGGCGTGGCCGCGTTGAGCGGACGGCGCTACGTGCGCACGTCGCTCTGCGTGCTGATCGGCATGGGGCTGGTCTGGGTGATCGGCGGCGTGCGCTGGCTGGACGTGATGTGGACTTACGTCAGCTCGGTGCCTATTGCGATCGTCAGCGGATTGACGGCCTGGGAGCTGTATCGCTGCCAGGCGCTCAAGCCGCGGCGGTCGCGGCATATCGTCGTCGCGGTTGCTGGCGTGCACACGGCCCTTTATGCCGCCCGGGCGTTCATTCTGCCGTGGGTTGCCACGCAGCCCGTCCTGGCGCTGGCCGGCAAGCTCACCATCTACGAGGGCGTGCTGTACTCCGTGGTGCTGCCGATGACGCTGCTCAAGCTCATCCGCGATGAGACGCACCGCCAGCTACTGCTTGAATCGCAGACCGACTACCTGACCCGCCTGGGCAACCGGCGCTGGTTCTTCGAGCAGGGCGCCCGCGTTTTGAACGGCAAGGAGGGCCGCGGCGCGGTGGCCGTGCTGGCGTTCGACCTGGATCATTTCAAATCCGTGAACGACCGCTATGGGCACCCGGCGGGCGATCAGGTGCTCAAGTCCTTCGCCGAAACCGCGCGCGAGGTGCTGGGTCACGACACCATTCTGGCGCGCATCGGCGGCGAGGAATTCGCCGCGCTGCTTTGGGGCGACGATGCAAAGGGCGCACACACGCTGGGCAAGGCCATGGCCGAGCGCTTTGCGGTGACCGTCTCGAACCGGATGGACAACATCGGCATCGCCGCGACGGTCAGCATCGGATTAGCGCGTTTCAATGGCGACGTGCCCACCATCATGGACGCGCTGGCCGTTGCAGACCAGGCGCTCTACCGCGCCAAATCGCTGGGCGGCAATCGGCTGGAAGTGGCCGGGGCAAAGGTGCCGGCCGCGGCTTGATCGGCGGCAGTCGGCGACCTGCCGCTGTTGCTATGGCGGGTGTGCTTACTGCTGCGCGACGTATTGCTTGCGCGCGGTGTCGTACGCGTAAATGACGGCGTCGCCGGGGCCCAGCTTGCGGGTCTTGCCGGGACCCGAGATGGTGTTGCCCGTGAACTGCACCGTCACGCGCGGCAGATCGGCGGTGCCGGTGGCGCTGAAGACCAGTTCGCCATCGCTGCGCGTACACGGCATGACGTCGCCGTCCGCGCAGGCGGGACCATTGTCCTCGCCCGCAATCACGTTGCCCACATAGGCCCACACGTTGCCCATTTCGTCCTGGCGCTTTTCCGGGGGCGTGAAGACAAGCAGGGTGTAGCCGCTGATCGTGATGCCGTTGTCGAACGTCTCTGTGGGCACGGCCAGCATCAGCTTGCCCGATGCCGTGCGGTACTCCAGCGGCTTGCGCTGCGTGTCGACTTCGGGCGGCCTTTCGTAGGCGCCGAACTCGCCGATCGTCGGTTCCATGCCACGGAATTTCCAGGGGCTCTCCGGCGATGCCGGATCGCGGATGAAAGTGGCTTCGGCCAGGTTCACGGGCGTCATGGGGCCGACGTCATCTTCGCCCGGCTTGCCGTAGCGTTCGGCGGTTTCCCAGACGAAGCCGGTGTAGTACGGCGCGCCTTCCAGTTCAAACGCGTGTCCGAACCAATAGGTGGCGATGCTGCCGTTGGCGACGTTGGCAGACGGTTCGCCCTTGCTGTCCACCTGATGGATGGCGTAGAGGACCGCTGCGGCGTCGGGCGGCGCAACGCGCGCAGTGGCAGGCGCGTTGTTGGATGACGTGACGGGGGCAGGGGCTGCGGCAGCCGGTGCTGCGGCAGCCGGCGTGGCCTTCTCCTGCGCGGCGTTGCCCGGCGTCGGGCTCATCGCCCCGAAGGCGGCCGTGATTGCCGTCACCAGCAGCGCGGCGGCCGCCGCGTTGCCCGACCGCAAACCTTTTCCTTCTGACTTGCGTGTAGACGCCATGTCCTTCTTCTCTCTCTGTCGCGATGTGCAGCCATCGCCAGCTGCTGCCGGCGCGCGCCAGTGATTGGGGCGCGCTCAGGCGCCGCAAGACGGGGCTGCAAGGGGATTTCGGATGCCAAATCGTTGGCGGCCTCGACCATAGAAGGGGGGCGCAAAGGGTGTCAAGACAAGTGTTACCGGGGCGGCTGCCGTGTAACGAAGCCGTCGCCGACCGATTTTCGGCCGCGTTTGCACCAGGACCCGAAATCCCGGCATTTTCTTAAGCTGCACGCCGGGGGATAGGCTGAAACGGCATTTAACGCCCTGTTACCTTGGCAATATTCAGGGTTACGGCAAAGCGCGTTTGCAGCCGCGGCGCGCCCGCGTCAGCAGAACAGGCTGCGCCCGTCCTCGCCGCGGTGATTGAGCCGTAAAGGCCCAGGTTCTGCGTCGTTGCGGACTGGGCGAATCCTCAGGCGGCCGACCCGGCGCGCGCCAGCACGTCCAGCACGTTGCGCGCGGCGGCCACGCCCATGTTCACGTAGGCGGCGCTGGTCACGCCGCCGATGTGCGGGCTGAGGATGATGCGTGGCTCGGTTTGGAACGGGTGGCCTGCCGACATGGGTTCGACGGCAAAGCTGTCCAGACCCGCGGCCCGTACGTGGCCCGAACGCACGGCGGCCAGCAGCGCGTCCTCGTCCACCAGGCCGCCGCGCGCCGTGTTTACGACGATCACGCCGGGCTTGCACTGCGCCAGCGTCTGCCCATTGACCATGCCGCGGTTGTCGTCGGTCAGCGGGCAGTGCAGCGACACCACATCGGCCTCGCGCCAGATCGCATTCAATTCCGCAGCGCGGATGTGGTCCGGCAGATCCTTGGCGTACGGGTCGAAACCGATCACCTGCATGTCCATCCCATGCGCCATCGCCGCCATGCGCCGGCCGATGGCGCCCAGGCCGATCAAGCCTATGGTCTTGCCGCCCAATTCCAGGCTCTTGTGCGTGGACTTGTCCCAGTGGCCTGCGCGCATGCGCTCGTCCAGCCCGACCACGGACTTGGCGCAGGCCAGCAGCAGCGCCAGCGCCTGTTCGGCGACGGCAGCGGCGTTCACACCCACGGCGGCAACGACCTGGATGCCGCGCGCGGCGGCGGCCGCCTTATCGATGGTGTCGGTGCCGCTGCCGTGCTTGGAGATCACGCGCAGCGCCGGGGCGGCGTCCATCGCCGCGGCGCCCACCTTGCTGTAGCGCACGATGATGGCGACTGGGTTGTGTTCGCGGCACAGCGCCACGATGTCGTCTTCGGTAGGGGTCTTGCCGGCGAAGACGAGTGAAAAGTCCTGCAGCAGCGCCAGCGCCTCCGGCGCCAGATCCGCCGCAGTCACGACCAGCGCGGGCTTGCCCGTGGCGGCGGCATTCACAGCGACTCTCCTCCCTTCAGGACGCCGGCGGCGTGCAGCGCGGCGCTCAGCCACTTCGCTTCCGTGTCGCCCGCCTGGATGGCGGCGATGCGCGCGGCTTCGTCGCGCACCTTCTTTTCGGCGGCGGGCAGCAGGCCTTCGATCCTCTCGCGCTCGACCACCACCACGCCGTCCGCGTCGCCGATGATGAAGTCGCCCGGATGCACGGTCACGCCGCCCACGGATGCTGGATGGCCGATGCGGCCAGGCACGTTCTTGGTGGGGCCGTTGGGATTGGCGCCGGCGGCAAACACCGGGTAGTCCATTTCAATAATTTCGACGGTGTCGCGCGCGGCGCCGTCCATCACCACGCCCGCGATGCCCAGCTTGCGGCAGGCGTTCATCATGATGGTGCCCATCAGCGCGGCGCTGAGGTCGCCCTTGCCGTCGATCACCAGCACGTCGCCCGGCTTGGCCAGCGAAATCGCGGCGTGGATCATGAGGTTGTCGCCGGGGCGCACCTCGACCGTCAATGCAGTGCCGGCGACCTTCATGCCGGGATGCAGCGGGCGGATGCGGCCGCTGAGCGCGCCGCGCCGGCCGGCGACGTCGGCCAGGATGGCGGGTTGGAGTTCCGCGGCGCGGCGCACGATGTCGGCGCTGACGCGGGGAAAGTCCTTGATGATGTCCGGAGTGCTCATGCGTGTTCCTGTCAAAGATAGAAAAGGGATGCGGGGGCGGTCAGGCGGGCTTGATGCCGGCGTCGCGGATGGGCGTCCGGCGGCGACAGCCTTGCGCACGCGCCGGCCGGCACGGCAATTGCGGGGCGCGACGCGCCGCTGGAATACGGATAGCGGGCAGGCATGGCGATCACTCGACCTTCGCGCCCGAGTCCTTGACGATCTTGCCCCAGCGGATGCGGTCGTCGCGGATCAGCTTGGCGAACGCGTCGGGCGAACTGGTCAGCACGCGCGCGCCTTGCTCCTGGTACTTCAGGCTGAGGTCCTTGGCCTGCAAGGCCTTGTTGAACTCCGCGTTCAATCGCTGCACGATGTCGGCGGGTGTGCCGGCGGGCGCTGCCAGGCCAAACCAGGTCACCGCCTCGAAGCCAGGAATCCCGCGCTCTGCGATGGTGGGCACGTCGGGCATATCAGGCACGCGCTGCGACGATGTCACCGCCAGCGCCCGCATCTTGCCGTTGCGCACGTGGCCGATCAGCGTGGGCACCGACGACAGGTACATGTCGATCTGCCCGCCGATCAGGTCATTGGAAGCCTGCGCCGCCCCTTTGTACGGAACGTGAGTGAGCTGGATGCCGGCGGCGTTCTGCAGTTGCACGGCGGCCAGATGCGCCACGGTCCCGTTGCCCGAGCTTGCAAAGTTCAACGCGCCGGGCTTGGCTTTGGCGGCGGCGATCATGTCCTCGAAGGACTTCAGCGGTGAGGTTGCCGGCACGACAATCACCAGCGGCGCGTCCGCGACCAGGCCGATGGCGGAAAGGTCCTTTTCGGGGTCGTAGGGCAGCTTGGCGTACAGGGTCGGATTGATCGCCAGGTTGCTGGTCTGGCCCAGCACCAGCGTGTAGCCGTCCGGTGCAGCCTTGGAGACCGTGTCCACCCCGATGTTGCCGCCCGAGCCTGGGCGGTTCTCCGTGACGATGTTCCAGCCGGTATTGGCCGCCACTTTGATCGCCGCCTCTCGCGCCAGCACATCGGTGCCGCCGCCCGGCGGGAAGGGGACGATCAGACGGATGGGTTTGTTGGGATAGTCCTGCGCGGCGCTCAGGCTGGTGATGCACAACAAGGTCAGGCCGAACAGCACGCGGGCGATCTGCTTCATGGTTGTCTCCAATATTTGTTTTGGTGAGAGCATTGTGAATCCGTGTTCCGCTCAATACAATGCAGGTTCGTATAGCGGAACACGTTGCGTACAATGAACGATGAGTCGACCCGGAATCCGGCCGGAAACCCCGATGACGCCCCGGCCGAAGAAGGCGTGGTGGCGGTGCGCCGCGCCATGAGCATCCTTGCGGCGTTCGGCGTGGACGACACGCACCTGTCGCTGGCGGAACTCAGCCGGCGGACCGGGTGCCATCGATCAACCGTGCTGCGTCTGGCGCGCACCCTGGCCATGGACGACTATCTGGCGCAACGTGAGGACGGCACGTGGCGGCTGGCGCGCGCGGCCGGATGGCTGGGCGCCTGTTACCAGGCCACGTTCAACATTGCGGAGATCGTGCAGCCGGTGCTGCGCGAGCTGTCGGCTGCCACCGGAGAAAGCGCCACGTTCTACGTGCGCGAAGGCAAGCAGCGCATATGCATGGCGCGGGTCGAAGGCCCCAAGTCAATCCGGCATCACGTGCGGGTGGGGGCGGCGCTGCCGCTAGAGCTGGGCAGCCCGGGGCGGGTGCTGCTCGCGTTTGCCGGCGAGCCGGGCGAGCCCTATGAATCCGTGCGCCGCGCGGGCTACATGATTTCGCTGGGAGAGCGCGATGCCGAGGTCTCCAGCATTTCGGCGCCGGTTTACGGCATCAATTGGACGCTCCAGGGCGCCATCTGCATCTCGGGGCCGATCTCGCGCCTGACCGAGACTGTGCTGCTCGACCTCAAGGAGCCCGTGCTTGCCGCGGCAAGCCGCCTGTCGCGGTCGCTCATGGGATTGCGGCGGACGGCGTAGTGCTGGCCAGGCCCTCGTTGCGAGCCTGAGAAACAAAGCGAAAAGGACGCGATCCGGGCTCCATCGGACCGCGCCGCTGCGCACGCAAAGGGCAGCGGCTGCGCCGCGTCCCTTTGCATGCGTGGCGAATATCACTCCGCCTCGATCTTCGCTTCCTTCACCACCTTGCCCCACTTGTCCAGGTCCGACTGGATCACCGCCGCGTAATCCTGCGGCGTGCCGCCCTGGACTTCGATGCCCGCGGCTTCCAGCTTGGCGCGCACGGCCGGCTGCTTGAGCACCGCGTTGATCTCGGCATTGAGCTTGGCGACGATCTCCTTCGGCGTGCCCACCGGCGCAAGGAAGCCGCCGTTGGTGTTGGCGTCGTAGCCTTTCAGGCCTTGCTCCTGCGCGGTCGGCACGTCGGGCAGGGCCTTGGTGCGATTGGCGGTCGAGACCGCGACGGCGCGCACGTTGCCGGCCTTGACCTGTTCCTGCATCGCGCTCAGCGTGTCGATGTACAGCACCGTGCGGCCGGCCAGCAGGTCGGGGTGCGCGGCGGACGAGCCCTTGTACGGGATCAGCAGCATGGGCGCGCCGCTGACCATGCGGAACATCTCGGCGGCCATCTCCTGCGCGCTGCCGCGGCCGGACGTGGCGACCTTGGCTTCGTCCGGATGCGCCTTCATCCAGTCCACCAGTTCCGGCAGCGTCTTGGGCGGAATCTTCGGATAGACCGAGAACACCAGCGGGATTTCATGGGTGTAGACGATGGGCTCGAAGCTCTTTTGCGGATCCCAGCCCAGGTTCTTGAACAGGTACTTGTTGATGTTATGGCTGCCGCCCACGATGCCGATGGTGTAGCCGTCGGGCTTGGCGTTGGCGAGCAGCGCCGTGCCCAGGTTGTTGGAGGCGCCCGGCCGGTTGTCGACGATGACGGGCTGGCCCAGCGATTGCGAGAGCTTTTCGCCGACAACGCGCGCAATCATGTCGATGCCGCCGCCCGGCGGGGCGGGCACGATGATGCTGATGGGACGGGTGGGGTAGTTCTGCGCCGCGGCCAGGCCGGGCACGGCGGCAAGGGCTGCCGAAAAGGCCAGGGTCTTGGCCAGCGTGGTGAAGGTCATGCTTGTCTCCTCGGGGTGGTCAACTTCAGTCAACTCTGTGAGGCGCCCCGGATGTGTTGCACCCCGGGGCGCGGATAAGGCCTCAGCCGCGCCCGGTAAAGGGCATGGCGCTGGCCATGACGGTCATGGTCAGGACGTTGGCGTCCAGCGGCAGCGACGCCATGTGGCGCACCGCTTTCGCGACGTGGACGGCGTCCATCATGGGTTCCGGCGCGACCGTGCCATTGGCCTGCAGCACACCGCGCGTCATGCGCTCGGACAGCTCCGTCATCGCGTTGCCGATGTCGATCTGCCCGGCCACGATGTTGTAGGCGCGGCCGTCCAGCGCCAGCGACTTGGTCAGACCGGTCACGGCGTGCTTGCTGGCGGTGTAGGGCGCGGTGAAGGGGCGCGGCGTGTGCGCGGAAATGGAACCGTTGTTGATGATGCGGCCGCCCTGCGGCGTCTGGCGGCGCATCAGCCCGAAGGCGGCGCGCGCGCAGAGATAGACGCCCGTCACATTGGTGTTGATGGCGTTGAACCACTTTTCCAGCGGCAGTTCGTCCATCGGCACGGCGGGCGCGTTGACGCCAGCGTTGTTGAACAGCAGGTCCAGCCTGCCGAAGCGGCTTTCGATGGTGTTGAACAGCGCTTCGACGCTTTCCGGGCGGGTGACGTCGGTGGGCACGGCCAGCGCGGTCTGGCCGCGCGCGGTGGCCTCGGCTTGCAGCGACTGCAAGGGATCGGCGCGGCGGCCGGCCAGCACGACGGTCCAACCGTCGTTCAGCAAGGCGATGGCGGTAACGCGGCCGACGCCGCTGCCGGCGCCGGTGACCAAGGCAATTTTCTGGGTGGTGCTGTCGTTCAAGGGATGGCTCCTCGGGCGGATTGGATGGCGATTGATGTGGGAAGCATTGGGGTGCAATGTCAGGCGTCGCGGGGCGCGGCAACGGTCATGGTGAGGTCCCCGATACCGGCCACGCCCGCGCTGACGACGTCGCCAGGCGCCAACGGGCCGACGCCCGCGGGCGTGCCGGTGTAGATGAGATCGCCGGGCGCCAGGGCCACGGATCGCGATAGCATCGCCACCAGCTCGGGCACCGACCACAGCAGGCCGGAGACGTCGGCGCGCTGGCGGTCCACTCCGTTCACGGATAGCCACAGCGCGCCCTCGCGGGGGTGACCGCACGCGTCAGCAGGAACGATGGCGGTGCACGGCGCGGAATGATCGAAGGCTTTGGCGGGCTCCCACGGACCGCCCGCGCGCTTGGCCTGCTGCTGCAGATCGCGCCGGGTCATGTCCAGCCCCGCGGCGTAGCCCCAGATATGCAGGGCCTCGACGTCATCCGGTGCGATGTCCTTGCCGCCACGGCCAATCGCGACGACCAGTTCGATCTCATGGCAGTAGTCCGCCGTGTCCGCGGGATAGGGCAACGAGCCGCTGGCCGGGAACACGGCGCTGGCCGGCTTCATGAACCACGCCGGCATCTCCGTTGGACGCGGTTCGTCGGGCAGCCAGCGATAGTTGCGGCCGATGCAGAACACGCGCGCGACCGGAAAGCGGGCCGCGCTGCCGGCGATGGGCAACGTGGCCGGCGCAAGGGCGGGAAAGGCAAGGTCTGTCATGGCGGTCGTCAAGGTGCGCTGGCGGCTCAGGTCGTCAGGCTCATCGACGGACGCTCGCCGGCCAGGGCCTGCGAAATGCTGTCCAGCACCATCTGGCCCATCGCCGCGCGCGTTTCCCACGTGGCGCTGGCGCGGTGCGCCTGCAGCGTGGTGCGATCCGACTGGCGCAGTGCTTGCGGCACACGGGGCTCGTCGACAAACACATCCAGCCCCGCGCCCGCAATGCGGCCGGCAACCAGCGCTTCGGTCAGGTCGGCCTCGTTGACCAGCCGGCCGCGCGCCACGTTGATCAGGAAGCCCTGGGGGCCCAATGCGTCCAGCACGGCGGCATTGACGATGCCCTCGGCCTTGTCGGCGGCGGCGCACAGTACCAGCGCGTCCGAGGCGCGCGCCAGCGCGATCAGGTCCGGCACGAATTCATGCGGCACGTCGTCCATGGCGCGCAGGTCCGTGTACCGAATCTGGCAGCCGAAGGCCGCCGCCCGCGTGGCGACGGCGCGGCCCACGCGGCCCATGCCCACAATACCCACGCGCATGCCGCTGAAGCGGCGCGCCAGCGGAATGGCGCTGGGCGAGGGGAACTGCTCCCACAAGCCTTCCCGCACGAATCGATCGCCCGCGCAGATATTGCGGCAGGCTGCTATCAGCAGGCCGATCGCCAGGTCGGCGACGTCCTCGGTCAATGCGCCCAGCGTGGCGGTGACGGGCAGGCCGCGGCCGCGGCAATAGGCCAGGTCCACCGCGTCGGTGCCCACGCCGTTGACCGCCACCACCTTCACACCGGGAAGCTGTTCCAGCATCTCGCGCGAGATGCCGGTGTGGCCGCCGGTGATGACGGCTTCGATGTGAGCGCCGTGCTCGCGCAGCCAGGCCGTTTGATCGGAGATCTCGAAGAACTTGTGCACCTGGTACAGCGAGGCAAGCTCGTCATTGACCGCCGGGATCAGGATGGGGTTGAGTTGCAGGACCTGAGGCTTCATGTCGGTTCGGCTCTGGTGGGGGGACCGGCTGCGGGTCCGCGTTGAACATTGATTCCATGGTATTTAATGATTGATTTGTAAAGCAATATTGATCTATAAAATCAACATATAAACTTTGCTACAGAAGATCATGGGTACCTGGATTTCGATGGCCGAAGCGTGCAGCCAGCTTGGCGTGCGGCCGCAGACCATCTACGCCTACGTCAGCCGCGGCAAGCTGGAGGTCATGCCGGACCCGGCCGACACGCGCCGCAGCCTCTATCGCGCCGAAGACGTCGCGGCGTTGGCCAAGCGCAAGCAGGCCGGCCGCAAGCACGAAACGCTGGCCACCAACACGCTGTTCGGCGCCGAGCCCAGCATCCCCACGGCCATCTCCACCTTTCACCGTCAACGCCTGTACTACCGCGGCCAGGACGCGGTCACGCTGGCCGGTTCAGCCAGCCTGGAAGAGGCCGCCCAACTGCTGTGGAATTCGGACCAGCAGGCGGATTTTTCATGCACGGCGCGTGTGGCATCGCCAGGCCGCGTGGCTGCCTTCACGTCGCTGGCGGCGTTGGCTGCGACGGGGCACTCCACGCATGGCCGCATGACCCGCGTTCTGCACACCGAATGCCAGAGCCTGGTCGGCCAACTGGCCAACGCGTTTGGCGCGCAGCCCGGCAAGCGGCCGCTGCATCTGCGGTTTGCGCAAAGCTGGAAGCTGTCGCCGCAGGCTGCGGAGCTGCTGCGTACCGCCATGGTTCTTCTGGTAGACCACGAACTGACCAGCTCGGCGTTTGCCGCGCGCATTGCGGCCTCTACCGGCGCATCGTTGCCGGCGTGCCTGCTGTCGGGTCTGACCACCTTGTCCGGACCGTTGCACGGCGACGCCTCCGGCCGCGTCAGGGCGCTGTTCGATGACGTGGCGCGCCAGGGTGAAGATCAGGTGATCGCGCACTACCTGTCCACGGGGCTGCCGCTGGCGGGCTTCGGCCATCATCTGTATCCCGATGGGGATCCGCGCGCGGCGGCGTTGCTAGCCCAGTTTGAGCCGGCCGAGGTCATCACGCGTTTCATCGATAAGGCCACGCAACTGACCGGCCTGCATCCCAACATCGACGTGGCGCTGGCCGCGCTGGCGGCGCACTGCGGGTTGCCGGACGACGCGGCGTTCGGGCTGTTTGCCACCGCGCGCAGTATTGGCCTGCTGGCGCATTGCCTGGAGCAGCTCAGCGTGGCGCAGGTCATCCGACCGCGCGGCCGATACGTGGGCGTCGTGCCGCAGGCGGCATAGCGCCAGCGATCTTCGGTATGCTGGCTGATCCGGACAGGAGATCAGCCATGACACGTACGCAGAAGCAGAGGATGCTGGCAGGAGAGCTCTACACGGCCGCCGACGACGAGATCCAGGCGGACCAGCTTGCCGCGAGCGCCTGGATGAAGCGGTACAACGCCTTGCTGGGCGAGCCCCCCGAGCAATGGCACGCGCTGTTGCGCGAACGCCTTGCCAGCGTGGGCGAGGGTGCGCTGATCCGCCCGCCGTTTCATTGCGACTACGGCTACAACATCTCGCTGGGCGCGAACGTCTTCATGAACTTCAATTGCGTGATCCTCGACGTCGTGCAAGTCACCATTGGCGAAGGCACGCAGATCGGCCCGGCCGTGCAGATCTACACGGCGGACCATCCGCACGACGCCGAGCAGCGTCGCGCGATGCTGGAGTTCGGCCGTCCCGTGCACATCGGCAAGCAGGTGTGGATCGGCGGCGGCGCGATCATCCTGCCGGGGGTCACGGTGGGGGACGACGCCATCATCGGCGCGGGTAGCGTGGTCACGCGCGACGTGCCCGCGGGCGCGAAGGTGGTGGGAAATCCGGCGCGGGTGCGTGGCTAAGCGATTGGCCGAACCGCTGCTCGTCGGAAAACCCCGCGCAGTCTAGGCGCCTGTGCGTTCGGGCTGCGCGTCGTCAGCGAAACCCGGCGGCGCCTGGAATCCCCCTCGCTGCGCCGTGAACAGGGCGGCGAAGCGGATAGGCGTCAGGTCTTCCAGATAAGGCCCGACGGCCTGGGCGCCGATGGGCAGGTTGTCGTCGTCCAGGCCCAGCGGAAAACTGGTGGCCGGCAAGCCAGGCAGGACCGGCAGACCGGCCCAGTTGAACAGATCCGCGAAGCGAAGCTGCGTCACACCCTCGTCAAACGCGACCGGAAAACTGCGCGCATCCTTGGGTTCCGAATGGTCGTGCGCAAAGGCCGTGGCCGACAGCACCGGACTTAGCACCACATCGAAGTGCTCGAAGAATGCCTCCCATTGCTGGCGCAATCTCAGCCGTTGCTCGTGCTTGTGCAGCCACTCCGCGTGTGAGAGATACGGGCCGCGCTTCCATGCGGTCACGGCAGTCTCTTCGCTTTCCGTGTCAGCCGGCTGCGCTGCCGCACCCGTTGGCCGTGGCAACGACGCGCCCAGCAGGCTGCGATACACGACATGCGCGGCATTCAGATCGGGCAGCAACCCAGCGGCCTCTTCAGGAAGCGTCACGGTCACGCCCGCGGCTTCCAGTCCCTGTCGCAGCCGCGTTTCGACCAGTCGTTCGGACCGGGACTGACGCTGCCCGGGCCAGGCTGTCAACAGCAGCACCCGGAACTTGCGCAGGTCGTCGTGCCGCGCGGCAGGCAATGTCGCCCGCCATGCCTTGCTTGCCAGGGGATCCCGGTTAAGCAGCAGTTGCAACGCCAGTTCAAGGTCCTCGGCGCTGCGCGCCAGCGGTCCGGCCACGGTCAAATCGCGCAACGTCTGCCTGCCGGAGGGCGCGCCGGTGCCGCCGTTGTAGACCAAGCCGAATGTCGGCTTGTGGCCGAAGACGCCCGTGAAATGCGCTGGCACGCGAATCGACCCGCCAATGTCAGTGCCTAGCTCCAATGCGCCGAATCCGGCCGCGATGGCAGCGGCGGACCCGCCTGAAGAGCCGCCTGGCGAGCGGTGCAGATTCCAGGGGTTGCGTGTGACGCCATAGACCGCGTTGTAGGTCTGCAGATCGGCAAGCGAGAGCGGAACGTTCGTCTTGCCGATCAGCACGGCGCCGGCTTCGCGCAGCGCGCTGACGGCCGGCGCGTCGTCGGTATCGACGTTGTGCGCGTAGTCGGGATTGCCCACGCACGTCGCGAGGCCCGCGACGTGGAAGTTTTCCTTCACTGTGATCGGCACGCCCAGCAAAGGCTTGCGCTCGCCGCGAGCCAGGGCGGCGTCGGCCGCGCGTGCGGCCTGGCGAGCTCCTTCATCGTCGCGTGCGATGACCGCGTTCAGTTGCGGGTTGTACCGGTCGATGCGCGCAAGCACATGGTCCAGCAGTTCGATGGCGGTGACTTCGCCCGTTGCGAGGGCACGCGCCTGCTCACGCGCAGGCGCGAACGCCAGCGCTTCCAAGTAGGCGAAAGAGGGGAGTTGCTGTTGGCTCACGGTTCGGCTCCTCTCAATGTTCCAGCCACGTGTCGGAAAAGTCTCCGGCGGTCAGGTCCACGCTGTTGTTCAGGTTGTGGACACGCTTCTGATAGACCTGCAGGGTTGACGGCACGGTCACCAGCGGAAGCGTGGGAAGGTCCTTGCCGACGATGCCCTGGATCTCCTTGAAGGTCGCGGCGCGGCGCGTATCGTCGGTTTCGACGGCGGCGGCGCGGAATAGGTCGTCCACACGCGGATTGTTGTAATGCGCCGCGTTGACGAAGGGCAAGGGATTCTTGATTCCGTCGGACCAGTAAAAGCGCTGCACGCCCACCGTGGGATCAAACAGGCGTCCCAAACCATTCACACTCAGATCGAAACTGCGTTCCTTGTAGAGCCGGTTGATGAACGTGGGCAGGTCGCCATCGACAATCTCCACCTTTACGCCCACGCGGTTCAACGCCGCGCGGATGTACTCGGACGTGCGCTTGAAGTCGGCCGACGGCATGAACGCCAGGCGCAGTGAGAAGCGGCCATCACTGCCCTTGCGCGGATAGCCGGCTTCGTCGAGCAGGGTGTTGGCGCGCACAAGGTCAACGGGATAGTTGAAGGCGCTGTCGTCGTAATACTGGGCAAGAATGGACGGAATCGGCGAATTCACGACGCGGGCGCGCTTGTAGTAGACGGTGTTGGCAATGAAATTCCGGTCGATGGCATGCGCCAGCGCGTGACGCACCTTCGGATTCGCCAGGATCGGATTGTCCAGGTTGAACTCCAGAAACAACACGTTGCTCAGGAACTCGTCGTAGGTGTCGTCGATGGCAAGCTTGGGGTTGCCCGACAGGCGATCCAGGTCAGACACGGCCACGTTCAACGCCGCGTTGGCTTCGCCGGTTTCGATGGCCGCCGATATCGATGCCGTGTTTTTGATGAAGCGATAGATCACGCGGTCGAGGTAGGGATGCCCTTTGCGCCAGTAATCGGGGTTCTTTTCCAGCACGACATAGCTGCCTTTGGACCATTCCTTGAACTTGAACGGACCTGTGCCGATCGGGTGCTTGTTGTTGTCGTGCACCAGCGGATCCGCGTCGCCATAACGCTGCTGCGAGACGATGGGAGTCTCCGCGGACGACAGCGCCTTCAGCAAATAGGGCGCAGGCTTGCTCAGCACGATGATCGCCGTGTGCGGGTCGGGGGTTTCAACATCCTGGACGTTGGCGAACGTGATTCGGCCGCGCGGGCCGATCTCGCGCTGCTTCAGGATCGAGTACTTGACGTCGGCCGAGGTGAAGTCCGTTCCGTTGTGAAACTTGACGCCGGTGCGCAGTTTGAACGTGTAACGCAGGCCGTCCTCGGTGATGTTCCATTCGGTGGCCAGGAGCGGTTGCGGTTTGAACTGCAGGTCATAGCGCAGCAGACCTTCTGTGACCTTTGCACTGACGTTGCGGTTTTCGACCTTCGGATTGACCAGCGACACCAGCGCGGTGGGTTCCTGCGCCATCAGGAATGTGAGCGTGCCTCCAGGCTGCGGCTGCTGTGCGTTTTGCGCGTGCGCTGCCACGCTTGCCGCGGCGGGAATCCACGCCAGCATCATCGCCAACCGGCGCATTATCTTCGACTGCATATCTGCCCTTTTTTACGAATGCCGCGCTTGCGCCGGCGCTCGATATTTAAAGAATTGAGAGGGCGAAATGTTGAACCGCTTTGCCACGCACAACAACGATTGGCGTCTTATTTACTTATCCCGATACTCGGCCGCCGCGTTTGCTAATTCGATATTCTTCGTTGCCAGCGTCGCAAGCCGATCGCGACAATGCCGAGCTTGACGATTATTCGGATTCAACAGACACGTTTGCGGCAGGCGGCTGCGAACCTGTGCATCGCTATGAGCAACTTCAACGGCGCCCAGCTGTCCAGACTGCTGGCCGTGTTTCGCAGGAATGCCCTCCAGGCCATTCCGACCGTGCTGGGCATCATCGTTCTTAACTTCCTGTTGCTGGAATGGGTGCCGGGCAACGCCGCGGACGTCGTGGCGGCGGAATCCGGCGGGGCCACGGCCGAGAGCTTGGCGCAACTGCAACACCACTTCGGCCTGCACCTGTCGATGGGTGAGCGGTTGAGCAACTATCTGTCGCACCTTGCTCATTTCGATCTGGGCATGTCGGCCCGCCACAACCTGCCCGTCACCACACTCATTCTTGATCGCCTCGGTAATACCTTGCTGCTGATGGGGGCGGCGCTGTTGCTGGCTACGCTAACCGGCGTGGTGCTGGGCGTGCTGATGTCCCTGTATGCCGGGCGCTGGCAGGACAAGCTGATCTCCGTGCTGGTCCTGCTGTTGTACTCCACGCCGACGTTCTGGCTGGGCTTGACGGCGATCGTGCTGTTCGCGGTCACGCTGGGTTGGCTGCCGACCAGTGGCAGCCACACCATCGGTGCGGGGCTGACGGGTTGGGACGCGGTGGCCGACAAGGCGCGGCATCTGCTGCTGCCGATGCTGACGACGGCGGGTCTGTATCTAGCGGTGTTTTCGCGGCTGACCCGCGCAGCGATGCTGGAAGTCAGCAAGCAGGATTTCGTGCGTACGGCTAGATCCAAAGGCTTGTCGCCGGCGGTCATCACGGTGCGCCATGTGCTGCGCAATGCATTGATTCCGGTCACGACGCTGATCGGCATGCACTTCGGCGCGTTGCTGGGCGGCGCGACGGTGATCGAGACCGTATTCAATTGGCCAGGCCTGGGCAGTCTGGTGCTGGAATCGATTCTTGCGCGCGACTATCCGGTGCTGTTGGGCATCCTGTTCTGCTCCTCCTTGCTGGTGATCGTGGTCAACATGGTGGTGGACTTGCTGCAGGCCGCGCTGGACCCGCGAATCCAGGTTCGCTGACGCGGGCCATTAGCCTGCATTTTCTCGAAACGACACGATGAACGACGCGATCGCACAATCTCGCACTGGCCCTCTGCGCCAGAATACCCACCTCTCCGCATCCGCCCGTGATCCGGGCAGATGGCGCGCCGCCTGGGGGGGATTTCTGCGCGATCCCGCAGCATTGGCCGGCCTCGCTATCCTGCTTTCCGCGGTGCTGGTCGCAGTTTTCGCGCCGGTGCTGTTTCCCGGTGATCCGCAGGACATGGTCGGGCCGGCCCTTGTGTGGCCCGGCCAGGACGCCGCCTTTCTGCTTGGAACGGATTCGCTGGGGCGTGACGTTGCTGCGGGTCTGGCACATGGCGCACGCGTCTCGCTGTCGGTTGGCGCCGTCGCGGCCGTCATCAGCCTGACGATCGGTATTCTGGTCGGCGCGATTTCGGGCTATTACGGCGGGTGGGTCGACGACGTTTTGGTTCGCTTTACAGAGTTGGTGCAGACCGTGCCGACGTTCCTGTTCGTCATCGTCATCGTGACGATAGGCCAGCCGTCTGTCTGGCTCATCCTGCTAGCGATTGGATCGGCATGCTGGCCCGTGACCGCGCGGCTGGTGCGCGCCGAGTTCCGCTCGCTGCGCGAATCCGAATTCGTACTGGCGGCGCGCAGCCAGGGGTTCGGCAACGCCTGGGTCATCTTCCGCGAGATCCTGCCCAATGCCTTGCCGCCGGTCATCGTGACGACGTCCGTGCTCGTGGCGACCGCAATCCTCATGGAATCGGCGCTGTCGTTCCTGGGGCTGGGCGATCCCAACGCCGTGTCGTGGGGCAGCATGATCGGGGAGGGGCGCGAAATGCTGCGCACCGCGTGGTATCTGTCCGCAGTGCCAGGCGTGGCCATCGTGCTGACGGTGCTGGCGCTGAATCTGGTGGGCGACGCGATCAACGACGCATTCAATCCCAGACTGGCGGCACGCGCATGATTTCCACACTTCGAACTGCCACGCCCCGCGACGCCGCCGCACTGCTGGAAGTGCGCGGGCTTGATGTTCATTTCCGCGGTCGCCGCGGCAGCCATCACGCCGTCAAGCAACTGTCCTTTTCGGTCGCGCAGGGAGAAACGCTGGCGATCGTCGGCGAATCCGGCTGCGGGAAGTCCTCGACCGCTCTAGCGCTGTCGGGGTTGCTTGCCCCGCAGGCTTCAGTAAGCGGAGATATCCTGCTGCAAGGGCGCAACCTTGTCGGCCTGCCCGAAGCGTCGCTACGCACGATCCGTGGGCGCGACCTGTCGATGATTTTCCAAGAGCCGATGACCTCGTTGAATCCGGTGCACACCGTAGGCGCACAGGTCGGCGAGACCCTGCGCCGCCATCACGGGCTGTCCGCGGCGGCGGCGCGTGCCCGCGCCATCGAGCTGCTGGATTTGGTAAGAATTCCGGAACCCGGCCGGCGGCACGACGATTATCCGCACAACCTGTCCGGCGGGCAGCGCCAGCGCGTCATGATCGCCATGGCGGTTGCCTGCTCGCCCAAACTGCTCATCGCCGACGAACCCACCACCGCGCTGGACGTGACCGTGCAGGCGCACATTCTGGAGTTGCTGGACACGCTGCGTCGCGATCTGTCGATGGCGCTGATTCTCATCACGCACGATCTGGGCCTGGTGTCCCGATGGGCAGACCGGGTGTTGGTGATGCTTGATGGCGAAAAGGTGGAAGAGGGGCGCGCCGGCACGATATTCGAGCTGCCCAAACATCCCTACACGGCAGGGCTGGTTGGCGCATCGCTGCACGCGGGCAAGGACGTGCACTACCGTCAAACGCGGCTGCCGGAGATCCGCCACGGCGTCGACGCGGACACCGGTGCGCGCGCTATCACGTTGGTCACGCCTGCGCTGTCCGCATGTGGCGGGCATCGTGACGTTGCACCCGCGCCCTTGTTGAAGGTCGAGGGCCTGCGCACGTCATACCGCAAACGCGATGGCAGCATGTTCCATGCGGTCGAAGACGTGTCATTCGAGCTGAGCCGGGGCGAGACGATAGGGCTGGTGGGAGAGTCGGGGTGCGGCAAGTCAACGTTGTCGCGCACGTTGCTGCGGCTGATTCCACAGTCGGCCGGCCGCATCGTGTTTGATGGTGCGGACCTTACCGCGATGTCGGAAAGGCAGGTCAAGCCGTGGCGCAGCCGGATGCAGATGGTGTTTCAGGATCCCTACGGCTCGCTTAACCCACGGCGGACTGTCTTCGACATCCTGGATGCGGTGCTATCGCTGCACGGCGTGTCGCGCAAGGCAGAACGCGCCGCGCGCATCTTCGAGACGCTTGATCGTGTTGGCCTGCCCGCGTCCGCCAGCCATCGCCACCCGCACGAATTCTCGGGTGGACAGCGTCAGCGCATCGGCATCGCGCGCGCCTTGATCCTGCGACCATCGTTCCTGATTCTGGACGAACCCGTGTCAGCGCTGGATGTGTCCATCCAATCGCAGATTCTGAATCTGCTGGCGGAACTGAAAGAAGCTTTTGGGCTGTCCTATCTGTTCATCTCGCATGACTTGGCGGTAATCCGCTACATCGCGGATCGAATTCTGGTCATGCGTGAAGGCAGAATCGTGGAAGCGGGCGCGCGAAAGCAGGTTTGGGATAGCCCGAGCCATCCTTACACTAAATCGCTGCTCCAAGCTGCCTGAACACGGCGGCCACAATGGCTTCGGGCCGGTCTTCCTGCACAAGATGGCCGGCATTCGGCACGGATATCAGCGGCCGGTCCGAAATCAATGCTGCCAGCGTCTCGCCGCGCTCGTGCGGGATCCACGCGTCCTGTTCGCCCCACAGCACTTGCACCGGGCAATCCATGCGACCGTACAAGCCCTGCACCTCGTCCGTGTACTTCTGATCCATTTGCGCGATCTGCCGGTAGAACGCCGGCTGGCCGACGGGGCCCAGCCATGGGCGGCTGTACACGTCCAGCGCTTCATCCGACAACGGGTTGTGTGCCGCGGTCTGCAGATAGGCCTTCAACAGCGCGCGGTGCATGTAATCCGGCATGCCGGAAAACGCGGCCTCGTGCTGACGGACATGCTGCACGAAGGGGGATCCCCATGGCGCCAGCGCCACCGCATCGAAGATGGTCAGCGACGCGTAGCGCAGCCCGTTCAGGTAATAAGCGCGCAGCGCCGTCGCACCGCCAAAATCGTGCGCCAGTACATCGGGGCGGTCCAGATCCCATTCCTTGAACAGCGCCGCCAATAACCGGTTCTGCACCCCCAGCGACACATCCTGGCCGTCCCGCATCTCGGACGCACCGTAGCCCGCCAAATCAAAGTAATAGACGGTTCTGCGGTCCGCGAGCAGCGGAATGATCCTGCGCCACACCTGCGATGAAAACGGTGTGCCGTGGATGGCGACCAGCGCGGGACCGTTGCCGAGCTTGCCCCAGCGGATGGCGTTGCCTTCGATGCGGGAGGTGTGGGGGAGTTCGAGCATGGCGGCTATTGCGACAGATCGTCAGGGATGGGCTTGCGCGGCTTGCGGGGCGTGTAGTCGGCGACGTCGGCGTGTGCCGCTGCGCTTCGTGCCTTGGCGGCCGCGGTAACCGGCGCGACCATCGGCGGCGGCGTGCCTGTCACGGCCGGCAGCGCGGGCGCGAGCACGGTCGGGATGCCGACGGCATATCGATACGCCTGCAGCGGCAGCAGCGCGTCGATCGTGCCCAGATCATGCTCCGCCTCGGCGCGCGCCTCAAGCCGCGTCTGTTCGTCTTTCACGGCTTGACTTGCCGCTGCCGTCCGCGCGTCCAGCCTTGCCAACTGCGCGTGAAACGCCTGCACGGCAAGCTTCAGGCAGTGCGCCGTGTAATCGTCATGCAGCAGGTCCGCAGACGGCGCCAGGTTGTGATCCGCGGGAGCCCGGGGGCGTTGCGCGGCACTGGTCGGCAGGGCCGGCGCGCGTGTGGCGTAGATGCGATGGAACGGTGTCGGCGGCGTGCGTGCGACGCGATCTGCGCGCAGTTGAGCGCCCACGCGTTCGGTGCGGTACGCGTCCCCGGCTTCGTCGGTTCTGACCGCGCTTGTCGGGGCGATTGAGGAAGGGAGCATGGGCGTCTGGCTGGGCTAAGCGATGGACCAATCTACTAGTTGGTCGGTAGCGTGTCAAGGCTGAATCAGACCCGGGGGCGGTTAATGCCGAACGGGCCGCACAGTGCGTGCGACAGTGCCGGGGGCCGGACATGCACGCATTGGCGCAGTGTTAAAACCTTCGGGACGGGCGCAGCGCGCCGTACACGTCACAGGAGAAGACCATGCCCATGTTCATCACGATCGGTTATGGCGATCAGCAGGGCTATGACAGCACGGACAAAGCCATTCGCGATGCCGCCCATGCGCACGATGCCGCCCTGCAGAACGCGGGCGTGCTGATGGGCGTGGCGGGGACGCCGGTGCAAGTGCGCAATCCGGACGCGGCGGGCGTCGAAACGGTGCAGGGGCCGTACCTGAACGCGCCGCTGCCGCTCGCGGGCTTTGCCGTCATCGAGGCAGCTGATTTGGCCGAGGCCATCGAGAAAGTGTCCCGCACGCCATGTGCGGTGGCGCATGGCGTCGTGGAGGTGTGGACGCTCGAGCGGCGGTAGCACGCGTTACTGGTCGACCGATCGCATATCGCAGGTCGTCTCGGACGATGCGCACACGCCGCGAAACCACGCGCGTCCGCGCGTGCGGTCCTTCTCGGCCAGCAGTTCCCATGTGGCGCTGTGGCGCATCTCGTAATCCAGCAGCAGCCATTCGCTATCGCACGCCACGATGCCGCGCAACGTGGCACGTTCGGTCAGCCAGTCGCTGCCCAGGTCCAGCAAACGTTCGCTGCCGGCGTCCGGGCGGGCGTATCCCCGCGCCGATTGAATGCCGACCTGGGCGTCCCCGGCGGCGATCCAGCCTTCGCCTTGATAGACGGGCCGCGGCGGGCTGCGGTCGCTGCCGCTCATGGCGTCGCTGGCGTTCCTGATCTTCAGCCAGCCGTCACGCGCCTCGGTCACGTCGAAGGTGACGCTGTAGAGGTCGACCTCGGGATCGGGACTGTCGCCGCGCGTGGTGGGCAGCGCGCCGACCTGCTTGGCGCTGGCGGAGGGTGACGCGCGCACCAGGATCGCGGGCTTGTCATTGGTCGTCCAGCCCGAAACGCGGCATGCGGTGGGTCCAGGTGGCGTCCAGGCGGACCCTTTCACAGCGGGTTCAGCTTGGAGGGCGGGCGATAACGCCAGGGCGGCAAGCAGCAGAGTGAACGGTCGGAGCATCATGAGGGATCGCTTCGTCGGAAGAGGGTGGCCAGCCTATCTGGTCGGAAGAGTCTGGCTGGCAGAGTCTGGCAGTCAAAGAGCCTACCATGGCAGCGGCGGCGTCCCTTGCTGCGCAGGCGCCGCGGTTGCGCAGGCCGCGTGATACGGATAGATTGCACGTCGTGGGCACCGTCCTGCTGTTCCAAACAATGAAGCGCGTGAATGTTGACCAGCACCGTCTGGAGGTGAGTGCGGCTTCGCAACCTGAGTCTCCAACATGACCAAAAACGTCAACCACGATGTCCGCTTCGGCCGGATTGCAGCCATGCTGCCCGTCAAGGACATGCGTCGTGCCCACGATTTCTACACCGGCGTCCTGGGCTTTAGCAAAACCTTCGAGAACGGCAGTCCCGTCGGCTTCATGATCTTGAAGCGCGATCAAGGCGAGCTGCATCTGACCTTGCAGCCCGGCCATCAAGCCGCCAAATTCAATGTGGCTCACCTGATGGTCGATGACGTCGACGCGCTGTTTGCCGTGTGCCAGCAGTACGGCTTACGGATCGTGAAAAGCCTGCAGGACAAGGATTACGGCCTGCGGGCGTTCGTGTTCGAGGATCCGGACGGCAATCGTATCGATGTGGGTCAGGTGATCTGACACGCGCACCGGCTACTGTGCCCCGGTCGCGCCCGACACATACTGCGCCAACGCCTGCACGTCCGCATCGCTCAAGGCCTCGAACGCCGGCATGACGCCGATCCCGTTGCGCACGGCCTGCGTGACGCGGTTGGCGTCGGGTTTCAGTTCATCCAGGTTCGGTCCGATGGTCCCGGCCGCGCCGGCATCGGCCAGCGTGTGGCAGACGGCACAGGCCGGGGTTGTCGACTTCAGGAACAAGGCGCGGCCCGCCTCGGCATTGGGCGGTTCCGCCGCCCATGCTGCAGCGCCCGCAAGCAGGCAAGCGCCCGCGGCGAACGCGGTGCGGACCCGCCACCCGACGGGGCGGCGGGATGCAATTTGCTGCTTTGCTTCACGGTTTTGCATCGATTCCGCCATCCTCAAGACACATTGATGGCCAGACCGTGGTCGCGCCAACTGCTGTTGATGTAGCCCGGCGCGTTCTCGAAACGATTCTCCACCTGCACGTTGCCCTGCGTGTCTTCGACGCGGCTGACCAGCATGTGCTGGCCCGCTGTCAGTTCCACCGGCAGCGCGAACTGGCGCCACGCGTACTTGCCGAGATCCGGTCCGATTAGCGCGGCCGCTTTCCAGGTTTTGCCCCCGTCAATCGACACATCCACACGCTTGACCGCGTGCATGCCCCCAAACGCCACACCGCGCACCACGACGCGTCCAGCCTTCACGGGCTGGCCGTTTGCGCCCGGCGCGTTGATCCACGATTTGGGCTCCATGGCCCAAACCGACGGCTGATCAGGGCTGGGCTTGGCGTCCATCGGCGTCAGGCGGTAGCCGGTCTTCTGGATCTTTGCGGGGCTTTGCTCGGCGGTGAACGCCAGCCGCTTGATGTACTTGACGTTGTTCACGCCGGTATAGCCCGGCACGATCAGCCGCAACGGGCCGCCGTGGGCGAGTGACAACGGCTCGCCGTTCATCTCCCAGGCCAGCATGGCGTCCTGCATGGCCTCGCGCGGCACCGAGCGTTCGACCAGCAGCGATTTCGGATCCAGGCCTTCGGGCAGCACCTCGCCGCCGGTGCCGGTCATGAAGGCGGGCGTGCCATCAAGGCCGCCCAGGTATTCCACGAGCGTGCGCACCGGCACCCCCGTCCACATCACGCAGCCTGCCGCGCCCACTTCCCACGGCGTGCCGCTGGGCTTGTGCGGAAAGAAGCCGCGGCCGTTGCCGGAGCACTGCAGCACCGTGGCGATCGATTCCACGCCCAGTGTCTTCAGGTCGCCCACGGTCAGCGTGCGCGGTTGCTTGACGCCCTGGATCTCGACCTTCCAGCCGTCCCGGTCGTTCAGGATGGCCGCGTCCGGCGGCGGCAGGTTGTTGCGGACATAGAGCTGGCGCGACGGCGTGATGATGCCGTCGCCAAAAGCGCTGCGGCGCGTCTCGATGGTGTTGGCGCTGTGCACGATGACGCTGTCGGCGTCCTTCCAGGCCGCGTACGCCGGCAGGGGCTTGGCCGTGGATGCGGCCGCGGGCTTGGCTGCGGGCGCAGTTGCAGGCGCGGCGGCGGGCTTGGCGGGCGCATCGCTGGCGCGCGCGATGCCGCTGGCGCTCAGACCGGCCGCGGCCAGGGCGCTGGCGCTGCCAGCCAGCAGGCGGCGCCGTGCGGGGTTGCGTGGGGTTGTCTCCATGGCTTGCCTCTCTGGTTGCCGCGTCCCGCAGGGCGAGCGCGGTGTTGTGCTTATGGCGGCCCAGCGCTTGCGGCCTTCCGCATCATCGGCAATGCCCCTCTTTATGTCAACGGGTTCTAAAGAACTATAGGTTTACGGTCCTTTCAGATATAAGAGTTTCGGATATTGGGTTCAACGCCGCAGAGAACGGATTTCGTCCTCGACTGCGCCATTCGCAGCGGCGAGCTGACGGATTCGACGCTGGTGGCGCGCAGCCTTGGCCACCTTGCATGGGTGACCTGCGCATCGCCCCAATACCTGGGCCGCTTCGGCGAGCCGAAATCGGTAGAAGCGTTGCACGCGCATCGGGTGGTCAACTATCTGTCCAACGCCACCGGCCGGCCGCTGGACTGGCGGTTCCGTGTTGACGGTGAAAATGTGCCAATGGCCTTGCCAAGCTGCTATTCGGTCAACGAGACCGAGGCCTATCTGCATTGCGGCCTGGAGGGGCTGGGCCTGATTCAACTGTCGGCGCTCGCGGCGTCTCCGTATCTGCGCAGCGGCCGCTTGCGCGAGGTATTGGCGGATGCGCGGTGCGAGCCGGTGCAGATTTCGATTGTCTATCCGCAGGTGCGGGCGACAGCGGCGGTGAAGGCTTTCGTTCAGTGGGTGCTGGACATCAGCCGGCAGGCGCTGGCGGGATGCTAGCGTCACGGGCTGACACGCGCCGCCTGCGCCTCCTGTCGGTACGTGTGCGGCGCGACGCCACTTGCTTTCCTGAATGCCCGGGAAAAATTAGCCGGTGTGGAATAACCAGAATCCATGGCGATCTGCGTGATGGAAACCGCGCTGCCCCGTAGCAGGTCTTCAGCGCGACGCAGACGCGCGATATTGGATAGCTCACGAAAGCTGACGCCGCCTTCGCGACGCAGTACGCGTTGCAGGGTGCGCACGCTAGTGCCCATCGCCTTGGCCGTGCTGTCGATGGAGACGGCGCCAGCCTGCATCTGGATGCGGATGTGCGAGATGACGGTGGCCAGATACTCGCAGTCCGCGCCAGTGTCTGATTCCGCCGCCGGCACACACTCCCCGGCATCCGTGCCCTGCGGCCCCGGCGTTGGCGTCATATGAGTGGTGGCGTCATTCACTTGTGCTTATTCTTCGCGTGTAGTTGCGAGAATCTGCTAGCGCGCTTCCTGCCTGGCAGAAATCGGAGTGATGTGCCTTCGGATATTACCTAAGCCAACGAGAGGCGAGGCCTCTTTTTATTTGGCTTACAAACCTGACGGAGAATCGCAATGACACTACACAAAACCATCTTGGCGCTGTGCGTAGTATTGGCGGTTTCGGGTTGCGTGACCAAGCAGACCTACGACAAAGAGGCGCAGCTGGCAGCGGAATATTCCGCGCTCAACAAACAGCTCTCGGCCGAACTGAGCGGCGACCAAGTGCAGATTACGCAGTTGCAGAACGAACTGAAGGTCACCATGGTGAACGAGATTCTGTTTCCCGAAGGCGGGTGGAGTCTCAGTTCCAAAGGCGAACATACGCTGGCCAAGATCGTGCCCACGCTTTCCAATCTGCAGGGCAAGCAGGTCGTCGTAGAAGGGTTCACCGACAACGAACCCATCGGGCCGGCATTGAAGCGGCAGTTTCCCTCCAATCTCGAACTGTCATCCGCGCGAGCGGACAACGTGGCGCGTTATCTGATCGCCAAGGGCGTATCGCCAAATACGATTTCCGCTGAAGGGTTCGGCGAGGCGCGGCCGGTCGCCAGCAACTCGACCCCGGAAGGCCGGGCCAAGAACCGGCGCGTGGAGATCGTGATCACAGCGGCGGGCAGGCCCTAGGCAGGCGCCCCGGCCGCACGGTCGGACTCCATGGCGGAAGGCGCCCGCGCAATCCGAAGGACGCCTTCCGCGTGCAGCTGCCATGCAATTACGCTTATGGAACCCTCAGGTTTATTCATTGGGCGCTAATGCCCAATCTCCCCATAATCCGACTGGCTTTATGCCATGCCGTCACCCGACGGCGCATTTGTTGGATCAAGGGGAAATACAAACATGCAGGGAAGTTTTCTGGCGCGCGTCTGCCGGGTGGCAGGGGTTGCGTGCGCGTTGCTTGCAAGCACGGCGGCAGTTGCCGCGGATTATCCGGCGCGGCCGATCAAACTGGTGGTGCCGCAGGCGGCGGGAGGCGGCACGGATGTCATCGGACGATTGTGGGCCGATTATCTGTCGCGCCAATTGAAGACGCCCGTGGTCGTGGAGAACCGTCCCGGCGCCAATGGCATCCTGGCGTCGAGTTACGTCGCCAAGCAGCCGGCGGATGGATACACGGTGCTGGTCAGCGGGATCTCGTATCTGGCCTTCAACCCGCATATGTACAAGGACCTGCCATACCAGCCCGCGCGGGATTTTGATGGCATCAGCCTGCTGGTCAACACACCGTTTCTGCTGGTCGCCGGCACGCAGACGGGCATCCGCTCGCTGGACGAACTGGTCCAGCAGGCCAAGGCCAATCCGGGTGCGTTGAACTTTGCCTCGGCGGGCAAGGGCAACTCCACGCATCTGGTCGTGGAGATGCTGGCCAAGCGCATGGGCATGGCGCTTACGCACGTGCCGTACAACGGAGCGGCCGCCGGCCTGACCAGCGTCATGGCGAACCAGACGCAGTTGATGGCTGACGTCCTGAACACCGGCGAGGTGCAGGCCAAGGCCGGCAAGGTTGTCCCGCTGGCCGTCGTGGGCGCCACGCGTGCGGCGAGCGTGCCGGATGTGCCGACGCTGGGCGAACTTGGCATGTCCGACTTCCCGCTGCCCGGCTGGTATGCGCTGGTCGCGCCCAAGGGCACGCCTGCCCACGCCATTGATCGGCTCAACGCCGAAACCCGCCGCTTTTTCGACGACCCCGCGGTCAAGGCGCGCCTGCAGGAATTGCAGTTGGAGCCGCTGCCTTCCGCGCCGGAAACGGTTGCGCAATGGACGCAGCGCGACAGCGCCACCTGGGGACCGTTGATCCGCCAGCTTGGCCTGAGCAACGACTGACCCCGACTCACAAGGAATCACCATGCCCAAACTCACCAATGCTGTCTGGCGCTACCGGCTGGACAAGATGAACACGCTGATGGACGAACTGGCCGTCGACGCCATCGTCTTCACATCGGCCGACTTTTTCCAGTTTGCGACCAACTTCCACACGGACGTGCTGCCGTGGGAGCGTCCGATCTTTGCGGTGGTGCCGCGTAGCGGCGATCCTTTCCTCGTCATGAACGAGCTGTCCACGCACCATATGCGGTTTTCGCAGGAGCAGGGCAAGGTGTGGATCACCGACATCAGCTACTACGCCGAGCATCCGCGCGTGACGAACCGGCTGCCGCTGATCGGACAGCTACCCGAGCTGGTGGCCGCAAGGCTGAAGGGAGCGGGGCTGGCGCGCTCGCGGGTTGCGGTCGAAGGCGGCAGCCCGGTGCTGGCGCAGGTTGCCCGCATCCTGCCCGAGATCGTGTTGCGGCCGGCTACGCCGGAGTGCCGGTCATTGCGCTGGCAGAAGCACGAAGAGGAGCTGGCCGTGATGGCGGCCGCGGCGTCCATTTCGGATTGGATTCAAGACCGCTACCGCGAGAACATCCAGCCGGGCCGCCTGGTGCAAGAACTGGACTTCGCGATGGCCTCGCTGTTTGTGCAGGAAGCCGCCAAGCGTTTTCCGGGCGAGCATTTCGAGGTGATCCGGTGCTGGACCCTGAGCGGCCCGGCCTCTGCCTCGCCGCATGGCGACGGCGCGTCGTGCGGCGCGCGCATCAAGGAAGGGGATGTGCTGGTCAACATCGTCATTCCCCGGCTCAATGGCCTGACCATCGAGAACGAGCGCACCTGGTTCTGCGGCACGCCCTCGGCCGAGCAGGTCCGGTTGTGGTCGGCGGCAAAGGCGGCGAACGAAGCCGCCATTGCTGCCGCACGCACGGGTAATCCTGTCTGCATGATCGACGCGGCGGCGCAGGCCGAGATCGAGAAAGCCGGGTTCGCTGATTTCATCCGGCATCGGACCGGACACGCCGTGGGCATCATCCATCACGAGTACCCCGAAGACATGGCGTTTTGCCAGAGGCCGCTGTTGCCCAATGAGGTGTATTCGGCCGAGCCGGGCATCTACGCCTACGGTATCGGCGGCTTCCGGCTGGACGACACGGTCGTCGTGGGCGACACGCCGCGCGTGCTGACCAATACGCCCAAGACCCTGGAATACGCGACGGTCAAGTAGCAGCGGGGCTTGCGCCTGCGATGGAGAGGAGGCTTCGGGCTTCGTCACGGAGCGTCTCCCGCAAGGCGGGCAGGACGATGCTGGGCGAGTCCGCTGCCCACAACATTCCGATGGGCCCGAATTCCAGGCGCGACGGCATGCGCAGTATGCGGATGAGGTTGAGCTGTTCATACATGTGCGCAACCGAACTGGCCAGCGTGGCGATGTAGTCGCGATCCTGGAGCATCGACAGCAATGCCACCAGCGAACTGGTTTCCACGGCCGGCTTGGGGGGCGGCATGCCGGCATCGGCGACCGCCTGATCCAGCCGCGCGCGCGACAGCGTGCCGGGCGGAGGCAGGACCCAGGGATAGCCGCCGGTGTCTTCCCATTTGGGCGCCGCCAATTGCGCAAGCGGATGGCCGCGCCGGGCGACGACGCTGAACGAGTCGGTCATCAGCCATTCGGTGCACAGCCCGGATCGGCTGGCGCGCACGTCGAGGGGGCCGATGATGAGATCGACTTCGCGGCGTTCGACGCGCTCGATCAAAGGTTCCAGCAGACCTTCGACCAGTTCGATCTGAACATTGGGTGCACGCTGATGCAACGCCGCGATGGCGCGCGGCAGCAGGACAGGGGCCGCGGAAAGAATCGTTCCGATATGCAGGTGGCCCGCCACGCCACCCTTTACCGCTTCGATCTCCTCGCCGGTGCGGGCGGTGTCGCCCAGCACGCGGCAGGCGTAGCGCCACAGCGCGCGTCCGGCCTCGGTCAACTCCAGGGTGCGACCTCGTACAAAAAGCGGTGTGCCGACCAGGTCTTCCATGTCGCTCAACCAATGCGACAGCGCCGGCTGCGTCATGTGCATGGCCTTGGCGGCCGCGGTAACGGTGCCGGCGCTTTCCAGGGCGGCGAGGACCTGCAGATGGCGTAGCTTGAGCCGGCGGGTCCAGGAAAGGTCGGTGGGGGCGGTATCCATGCGGAAATGGTAATGGATATCTCAGCTTTATTCATTGGCGGGATATGGGGGCACGCCCCAAAATGCCTTTCCAAGATTCAACGGGATTCCTGCGGTGATGCGTTCAAGTGATTTGACTTCCCAGGCGCTGGCGCTGGACAGCGTGGCAACGGCCTTGATGCGGAACCCGCAGCCGGAATGCGGCCTGGACGCCCTGGCGGCGGCGCTGTCGGCGCGCGTTGGCTACCGGCTGTTCACCGTGTTGGTCCTTGACCGGCAGGCAGGACTGAGCCGCCGGTTCTATTCGAGTGAACCCGATGCCTACCCGACCGACGGCGCCAAGCCCATCCGCACGGACAGCGACTTCTATGCCCAGGTCGTGGAGCAGGGCCGGCCCCGGATTTGCGCGGATCGCAGTGCCTGCAAGGCGGCGTTTCCCGATCATGAGCGCATCTTTGCCCTGGATTGCGAAAGCGCGGTCAACGTGCCCGTGCGTTGGGACGGTCAGACCATCGCTTCCTTGAACCTGCTGCATCAGGCCGGATGGTATCGGGAAGCAATGTTTTCCGAGCTTGGCTGGTATGCGGCGCTTGCCATTCCCGTCATACAAAAGATCATTCACACAGCCCGATAAACAGGGGGAAAACCATGAAACGCTCAAGCGTCACGATTGCCGCATTGCTGTTGTCGCTGGGAATGGCGTCTGCCCAAGCGGCGGATGCCTATCCGGCCAAGCCCATCACGATCGTCTATCCGTATGCGCCGGGTTCGGCATCGGACACCTTGACGCGCCTGTTGGCCGACGCCATGTCCAAGAAACTGGGGCAGCCAGTCATCGTGGACAGCAAGCCGGGCGCGGGCGGCTCCATCGCGACCGAGCATGTCGTGCGGGCCGCACCCGACGGCTACACGCTGCTGCTCAGCGCAAGCGGCACCATCGCAGTCAATCCTCACATCTACAAGCTGCGCTACAACCCCGTCGAGGACTTGGCGCAGATCTCCATCGCGGTGGAAGTGCCGTTTGTGTTTGTCGTCGGCAAGGACTTTCCGGCGCAGGATTACGCGTCGTTCAAGACGCTTAGCGCGCAGAAGCCAGGCGGCCTGACGTCGGCCAACGCAGGACTGGGCACGCAGGCCCATCTGACGCAGGCGGCGTTCGCGCGGCTGGCGGCCGTCAACCTCAGCATCATTGGCTATAAGGGCGCGGCGCCGGCAGTCAACGACATCCTGGGCGGCCATGTGGACTCGATGATGGACAACGCCGCCTCGCAGATTCCGTATGTCACGTCGGGCAAGACGACCGCGCTGTTCGTGACCAGCGACTACCGGTTCGAGGGCTACCCCAAGGTGCCCACGGCCAAGGAATTGGGCATCACGGGTTTGGTGCCCGCGGGATGGTTCGGACTTGCGGCGCCCAAAGGCACGCCGCAAGCTGCCATCGACACGGTGCAGAAGGCTTTGGCGACCACGCTTGAAGAACCCGATGTCCAGCGCAAGCTCAAGGAACTGGGTTGGGTGATCGTCGGCAACACGCCGGCGCAGGCGCTGGAACGTGCGCGGGCCGACTACACGCGGCTGGGGCAAGTCGTTCGAGACATTGACCTGAAGCCGAACTAATGCGCTGAAAAATGCCGCGTCACCCATGCCTCGCACACCGACCACAGCTGCGGCGCGCCGCGCTGGATGGCGGGCCCGTATCGTGCAAAGACCTGTTCCAACGACACGCCGCTCTCGGTCCACGTCCCGCCTTCCGTGAAGACGTTGATCAGCAAGGGCTGAAAGCGGTCCAGCGCCTTGGCAAATCTGGCGTCGTCGGTTTCGGCCCGTTCGAACTCGTGCCAGAGCGCCAGGAAGGCATCGCCTTGCGGCGCGGGCAGCAGGCCGAACAGCCGCGCCGCGGCTTCGGATTCCTTGGCGGCCTGAATGTCGTGGCCGGTTGTGCCGTGGATGGGGACATCCCCGACGTCGATTTCGACAATGTCGTGCAACAGCAGCATCTGCATGACGCGCGTCGTGTCGACGGCGCCGCTGGCGTATTCGCTTAAAACAAGCGCGTACATGGCGAGGTGCCAGGAGTGCTCGGCGGCGTTTTCCTTGCGGCTCTTGTCCAGCAACGGTGACTGGCGCACGACCGTCTTGAGCCGGTCGATCTCGCGCAGGAATGCGAGCTGCTGTTCGAGTCTGCCGGTTTGCACGGGGTTCAACATATGCTTTGGTCCTTCTGGGCGCGGCGAGGCGCTATTCAGCGCATTTCGCCCGGCATCTTGCGTCATGAGTGGCGCTCCGTGTTGCTTGGAGAAGGGTCTTCACGCCCAAAATAGTCGTCCACCGCGCTGCCGACGGTCGGATGAAAATGGTCGTCGCTGAACAACCGCGACAGTTCAAAGCGTTTGAGCTTATCCCGCACGGGATCCTTCATCTCCGCGAAATGCAGCGCGATGCCTTCGCGCGATAGCGTTTCGCACAGTTCGCGCAGCATGTCGGCGGACGTGACGTCGACGCTGGTGACGGGTTCGGCTGCCACGACCACGCGCCGCACGGGCGTGGGCGATGCCTCCACGGCTTCGAGCAAGCGCTGCTGAAAGAGTTCGGCGTTGGCGAAGAACAGCGGCGCATCCCAACGAAACAGCACCAGGCCGTCGATCAGCGCGGCATTCGGGTACCGCTTCAGGTCGTGATAACCGCGAAGGTTGGGCACGCGTCCCAGTACCGCAAAATGCGGCCGCCAGCCGTCCCACAGGAATTCAATGACGGCGATGACCACCGCCAGGCAGATGCCGGGAATCGCGCCAAACACCGCGACCGCGGCAAAGCACAGCATGGAAAGCCAGAATTCCCATTGCTGAATGCGGTAGATGCGCCGCAAGTCCTTGAATTCGAAAAGGCCGATGGCGGCGGCGATCACGACGGCGGCCAGCGCGCTGTTGGGCAGGTGGCGCAGCAGGTTTGGCGCGGCAATCAGCAGCGCGCCCACGGCCAGTGCGCCAACGACGCCGGTGAGCTGCGTGCGCGAGCCGGCCGCTTCGGCCACCGGTGTGCGCGACGCGCTGCTGCTGATCGGAAAACCCTGGAAAAAGCCCGCCGCCAGATTCGCCACGCCCAGTCCCACCATCTCCTGGTTCGGGTCCACGCGCGTGTGCGTGCGCGCGGCATAGGTCCGCGACAGCACGCTGGTGTCGGCGAAGGCAATCAGCGCCACCGCGCAGCCGCCCAGCACGATCTTGACGAGATCGGCATTACTGAGCCAGGGCCAGGCAAGGGTGGGCAAACCTTGCGGAATCTCGCCCAGCACTTTTACGCCTTGGGCGTCCAGGCCGAACAGCTTGACCGCCAGCGTGGCGAGGATCACGGCAATCAGGATGCCCGGTACGCGGTCGAAGCGCTTGAGCAGCAGAATCACTACCAGGCTTGCGGCGCCGACCGCGAAGCTTGGCCAATGGGTCTGACCATCGGCCACGGCCAGCGCGAGTTGCTGCATTTCCTGCAGGGGGCCGGCGTCGTCGATGGAGATGTCGAACAGCTTGGGCAACTGGCTGACCAGCACGGTCAGCGCGATGCCGTTCATGTAGCCATAGCGGATGGGCTTGGACAGCAGCTCGGTGATGAAGCCCAGCCGCATCAGGCCCAGCACGATGCAGAACAGTCCCGAGACGACGGCCATCATGCTGGCCGCGGCGATGGCACGCATGGGATCGCCGTTGGACACGCTGAGCACGACCGCCAGAATGGGCGCGGCCAAGGCAGAATCCGGGCCCAGCACCAGGATGCGGCTCGGGCCGAACAGCGCGTAGGCCAGCATGGGAATGATGGTGGCATATAGCCCGTAGACGCCCGGAACCCCCGAGGCTTCGGCATAGGCGATTCCGACCGGCACGAGCATGGTGGTCAGGACAAGGCCAGCGGCGATGTCCTTGGGTAGCCATGCGGCCTGATAGGACTTCAACAGCGCCAGGCCGGGCAGCCAGCGCAACCAGTTGGGCGCATGCTTGGCGGGGGAGCGGGGCGTCGAGGTAGCCATGGAATCCCGGTATGAAAGCGTGCGCTACGGGTGGGGGACTTCGCCGCGCATCATCGCGGGGAAGGGGTGCCGGTATCTTCAAGCATCTCGCGCAGCCGGGCGCGGCGGCGCTCGAGGTCGGCGATCTGGCGCTCGACGGATGCCAACCGCCGGCGCTGCACCTCGGACGTCTCCGGACAGGCCGCCGCGCCTTCGATCAGCCGCATGCAGTCGGGAAACCCGCGGATTTCCGCCAGCGTGAAGCCGGAAGCGATCAGGCGCTGTATCTGCCTGACCTGTGTGACGGCGGCGGCGGGAAAGGTGCGGTATCCATTGTCCGCCCGGGCCGATGCCAAGAGACCGTGGTCGTCGTAGTGCCGCAGCGAACGCAGGCTAGCGCCCGTTTTGCGGGCGAGCTCGCCGATCGACATGGGTGTTGGAGGCACGGGCGTTTTCATGCGGGAAAGATTAGCAGATGGGCGCTTGACCTTGACATAGGTGTGAGGGTTGAAACTGGCGCTCCTTCAATCTTTCGGATGCATCAGTATGCAATGCAGAACCTTCTTTCGCCACGTGGCGGCAGTCGTCTTGTTCGTCGCGGCCTCGGCGGCTGCGCACTCGCAGTCCCGGCAATACACCGTCACGTCGCCCGATGGCGTGACACTCGCCGTCCAGGAGGCCGGCAAGTCCGATGGTCCGCCGGTCGTCTTCGTGCACGGGCTGCTGGGCAGCCACCTTAATTGGGAGGCTCAGCTTTCCAGTCCGGCGCTGCAAGGCTATCGGCTGATCGCCTACGACCTGCGGGGCCACGGCCAGTCGGGCAAGCCGGTGGATGCGGCGGCGTATACGGACGGCCGGCGCTGGGCGGACGATCTGGCTGCAGTGATCAAAGCGACCGGCGTGCGCGATCCCGTGGTCGTCGGATGGTCCCTGGGCGCCGCCGTGACAACCAACTACCTTGCCGCATATGGCGATGCGCAGATTGCAGGCGCCGTCTATGTAGGCGGCGTGATCGAGCTGGACCCCAAGCAGATCGCGCCGCATCCAGCGCTTTACCGAGACATGGTGTCGCCCGATCTGAAAACCCACCTGGACGCGGAGCGTGAATTCATCGGTCTGTGCTTTGCGCAACCGCCCGATGGCGTCACGTTCCAACGACTCCTGGCCAATGCCGCCGTGGCGTCCTTCGACATGCAGGCCGCGGTGCAATCGATGACGGTCGCGGCGGCGCGCGGCCTTGGCTCGGCGCGCAAGCCCGTGCTGCTGATCTACGGTGCGAAGGACGCGTTGGTGCAGCCCGCGCCGTCAATCGCGCGGGCAAGGGAACTGAACCCCCACGTGCGCAGTACGGTCTATGCGGCATCCGGGCACGCGCCGTTCATGGAGGAGGCGGACAGGTTCAACCGGGAGCTGGCTGCGTTTGTTGACAGCGTCGTGACTCGCTAAGGGGCCGGATAGCCCTGGGGGCGGGTTGCGCTCGCAATGGCCGCGCTTGCGAAATGTTGCTTGTTGCAAAGCAGCATCGCCTGCTATCTTCGAGCCCGAAATGCGTTTGCCCCGATTTGGACAGCTTCAATGCCCGCCTCCCAGCTCCTGATACCCGAACCCATGCCTGCGCGGTCCACCGACACGCTGGGCTGCTCGGCCAGCAAGCTGGCTGTGAACCAGGAGTTCCACGGGGGCGGATTGACGTTCTACCGCAAGCGCACCGAGACCGCTCAGTTCGGCAGCGTGGAAACGCCTGCGTCCGATCGTGGCTTTCTCGTGGGCATGGCGCTGCGTGGCGGCCACCGCCGCCGCATCTTGCAGGGCAATCACGCGTCGACGCACGATTTTGATGCCGGCTCGATCTACATCCGCGACTTCACCGATGATTACCGGGCCGACCTGCAAGGCGGGTTCGATTTCCTGCTGGTCGAAATGTCCCGCGCGTTCATCGAACGCATCAACGACGAGAAGGGCGGCCCGCGTGTCAGCAGCCTGCTGCCGCGCAATGGGCAGCCGGATCCGGTGCTGGGCCATCTGTCGCAGGTGCTGGCGGGCGTGGTGGCCGATCCCTCGCAGACGAGTGGACTCTTCATTGACCATTTGAGTCTGGCCCTCGGCACGCACCTGCTGACGCAATACGGGGCCGGGGCGACCAGCGGCTGGGCGGACTCGGGCGGGGCCCGTGTGCTGTCCCGCAAACTGGAAGCGCGCGCCAAGGACATGCTGCTGGCCTCGCTGCGCGAGGACGCTTCCATTGCGGACATCGCCGAGGCCTGCAATCTGTCGCGCAGCTACTTCATCAAGGCGTTCCGCCAGACGGTCGGCACGACTCCGCATCGTTGGCTGCTGGAGCAGCGGGTGCTAAAGGCTCAGGAACTGCTACGGTCTCCGGGCCGGTCCATCACCGACGTCGCGCTCTTGTGCGGCTTTGCCGACCAAGCGCATATGACGCGCGTGTTCACCAGCGTGGTGGGAGTGGCGCCGGGGGCGTGGCGTAGGGAACACGGGGCTTGAAGTAGCGCTTAGCTGCCGGCAGCCTGCATGGCGCAGCTCGTTGCCGCGGACGCGACCGGTGCGCTTTCATACAAAGCAGGACGCAAGTGGGCAAGACACGCCCCGCGCCGCGGCGCTATCTTGATGGAATATCGTCCACCATCCCGGATGTTCCGAAAGCGTTCCATGCGTGTTCTTGCCGCCGGCGCCTCGCCGGCCAACCCTCCAGCCGATCTTGCCGCGCTGCATGCGCAGGCGTTCCCGATGCTGCCGCGCGCGCTGATCGAGCGCGCTGCGCCCTATGGCGAAGAAATGTCGGCCGAGCCCGGCCGTGTTCTGCTGAATAGCGGTGATCGCGAAGCCGCGTTCTACATCCTGCTGCAGGGCTTTGCGGAAGTGCTGGAAGCAGAGGCTGGCGGCACGATGCGCAGCTTGCTCATTCACCGAGACGGCGAATTCACGGGCAGCCTGGACCTCTTCACCGACCGGCCGAATGCGGTCACGGTGCGGGCCAACACCCCAAGCCGCCTGCTGCGGCTGAGCCGCGCAGCGCTTGAAGCGCTGATCCTGACGGAACGGCCACTGGCGGAAATCATTCTGCGCGCGTTCATGCTGCGGCGTATCGGGTACCTGCGGCAACGTCCGTATGGGGGCGCCATTCTGCGGTCGGTGAAGCGCGGCGAACAGGAAGATTCCGTCATGGACCTGGCGGTAATCGGGGGCGGTCCGGCGGGATTGGCCGCCGCCGCCTACGCCGCCTCCGAGGGACTGCAGACGCTGCTGGTGGGCGGCTCGCTGTCCTGTGGCGACGCACCAGGGCTGGACATGCTGAAGGGGTTTCCAGGCACGATCACCGGATTGTGCGAAGGCCCGCTGCTGCACCGCGCCGAAGACCAGAGCAAGCGCTTTGGCGCGCACGTGCTGCCCCTGCGCTCCGTCAGCCGCTTCGACGGCGGCTGTTACCCCTATCGGGTGTGGCTGGACGACGGCCGGCTGATCGAGGCGCGCAGCCTGATCGTCGCGACCGGCAGGCAGGCGGGCGATGCGGATACGATTCCCGATCAAGCGAACACCGCGTGGCTGGACGGCTGGCTGGACACGGACGACCAGGGCTATATCCATACGGGACGCGCCGCGGCGGGATCGATGCAGGCGCGCGCCTATGAAAGCTCGCAGCCGGGCGTGTTTGCGGTGGGGGCGGCGCGTGCGGGGTCGGTGAAACACGTGTTGGCGAGCATTGCCGAGGGCGCGGCTGCGGTTCGGGTGGTGCATCGGTTCTTGGATGCGTCGGCGCATTGAGCCTCATCCAAATGCCCTAAGACCCGCAAGGATTTTGTGGACAGACCATAAAGTTTTTTCTCTTTGCGCCCGCGAGAGTTTGCGAATATGCGTTTAAAGCTTTCCAGCCATAAGAACGCATCGGGAGACAACCATGATCTGTAAGCCCGCCGCGCGCAAGCGCGTCCACGCCGTCGCGGCCGCCTTCATCGCGGCCGCTGCGTTTGCGGTCCCCGGCATTGCATCCGCGCAGGCCGCCGACAACTACCCCAGCAAACCCATCCGCCTGATCATTCCTTACCCGCCGGGAGGCGCGACCGACGTGATCGGGCGCATCGTGGGGCAGCGCTTGAGCGAAGAGATCGGCGGCCAGGTTGTAATTGAGAACCGGGGCGGGGCTGGGGGCAATATCGGCGCTGCCGAGGTGGCTCGCGCTCAGCCCGATGGCTATACCCTCCTGATGGGGGCGCTGACCTCGCACTCGGTCATGGCTACCCTGGAGAAAGACTCCATCGCGTACGACCTGCGCAAGGATTTCGCGCCCGCCGGCGTGGTCGGCTTCGTGCCGCTGGTGGCCGTGGTCAATCCCAAATTGCCGATCAAATCGCTGTCCGAGCTGGTGACCTACGCCAAGGCCAATCCAGGGAAGCTCAACTTCGCCTCGTCGGGCGCAGGCGCGCCGCAGCGCATGGCCATGGAGCTGTTCAAGCAGATCGCAGGTGTCAACATCGTGCACGTGGCCTATCGCGGCAGCGGGCCGGCCATGACTGACCTGGTCGGGGGCCAGGTCGAGACGATGACCGAGACGGTTCCCGCCGCAATCTCTTTCATCAAGTCCGGCCAGTTGCGTCCGTTGGCCGTGCTTACGCCCCAGCGCATCTCGATGCTGCCGGACATTCCCACCGCCGAAGAGCAAGGTTTCAGCGGCTTCAACGTCAGTTCGCTCTTTGGTGTGATGGCGCCGGCAGGCACGCCGGCTCCGATCGTGGCCAAGATCAACAAGGCGCTGACGACGGCGCTGGCCAAGGACGATGCCAAGAACCAGTTGCTGGAGCAAGGCGTTTACGCGGACGCGCTAGACGTGGAAGCGTCAAAGGCGCGTCTGAACGCCGAGATCGAGCAGTGGGCAAAGGTCATCCGCGAGGGCGGCATCACCGTCAATTAGCTGAAAGAAGCGTGCCCCGGGCGTCCTGAACCATCGACGCGGCCGAGGTCCTGCCCCGGCCGCGCGAGTCGTCAGACGGCCCAGCAGGCGCAGCCCAGCGCGCCCCAGAACCCTTTCAGGTCGGAGACGGGCAGCTTGCTGGTCCACGCGCCAGCGTGCTGGTGGCCGTGGACGTTGCAGTCGTTGGCGCACGCGCAGGCGGCCGCCGCTTCGCGCAGGGTGGCCTGCAGCGGCTTGCCTTCGCTGTCGCCCCAGGCGCCGTAGCCGCCGAACAGGCGCGTGGGCGACCAGTCGGGCATGGCCGGCGGCGGCGCGGACTCGTCGTGCGCGGCGAAGTCGCCCGCGCCCCAGACCACCTTGCCGCCCACGACGGTCAGCAGGCTGCTGGTGTCGGCGATCTCGGATTCCGGGCACGAGAAAAAGTCGCGATCGGGCACGATCAGGTCGGCCAGCTGACCCGCGGCGATGCGGCCCTTTTTGCCTTGCTCGTTCGAAAACCAGGTGACGTTCTCGGTCCACATCCGCAGGGCGGCGTCGCGGTCCAGGCAGTTGCGCTGCGGGGTCAGGCGCAGGCCGCCCACCGTTTTGCCCGTGATCAGCCACGACAGCGAGACCCACGGGTTGTACGAGGCGACGCGGGTGGCGTCGGTGCCGGCCGACACGTTGACGCCTTTTTCAAGCATGCGCTTGACGGGCGGCGTGGCCTCGGCGGCGCCAGGGCCGTAGCGTTCGACGAAGTATTCGCCCTGGTAGGCCATGCGGTGCTGCACGGCCACGCCGCCGCCCAGCGCGGCGATGCGGTCGATGGAGCGTTCGGAGATCGTCTCGGCGTGGTCGAAGAACCAGTTCAGTCCGGCCAGCGGCACGTCCTTGTTCACGCGCTCGAAGACGTCCAGCGAGCGCGAGATGGTTTCGTCGTACGTGGCGTGCATGCGCCAGGGCCAGCGGTTCTGCGCCAGGATGCGCACCACTTCCTCGAGATCGCCTTCCATTTCGGGACCCATCTCGGGGCGCGGCTGGCGGAAGTCTTCGAAGTCGGCCGCCGAAAATACCAGCATTTCACCCGCGCCGTTGTGGCGGAAGTAGTCGGTGCCTTGCTTGTACTGCGAGGTGGCCGTCCAGTTCAGGAAGTCTTCCTTTTCCTGCTTGGGCTTCTGGGTGAAGAGGTTGTAGGCCAGGCGGATCGTCAACTGATCGGCGTCGGCCAGTTGCTGAATGACCTGGTAGTCCTCGGGGTAGTTCTGGTTACCACCGCCTGCATCGATGGCGCCAGTAACGCCCAAGCGGTTCAGATCGCGCATGAAGTGGCGCGTGGAATTGACCTGGTATTCGAATGGCAGCTTGGGACCCTTGGCCAACGTGGCGTACAGGATCGACGCGTTGGGCTTGGCAAGGAGCAGCCCGGTCGGATTGCCCGCCGAATCCCGCACGATCTCGCCGCCGGGGGGCGCGGGCGTGTTCTTGTCGTAGCCGACGGCGCGAAGGGCGGCAGCGTTGAGCAGGGCGCGGTCGTACAGGTGCAGGATGAACACGGGCGTATCGGGCGCCACCGCGTTCAGTTCCTCAATGGTGGGCAGGCGCTTTTCCGCGAACTGATGTTCGGTGAAGCCGCCGACCACGCGGACCCACTGGGGCGCGGGCGTGATGGCGACCTGGCGGCGCAGCATGGCCATGGCGTCGGCCAGGCTGGTCACGCCATCCCAGCGCAGTTCCATGTTGTAGTTCAGCCCGCCACGGATGATGTGCAGGTGATTGTCGATCAGGCCGGGCAGCACGCCGCGTCCGCCCAGCGCGATGACGCGGGTGGCCGGGCCTGCCAGGGGGAGGATGTCGCTGGCGGCGCCCACGCGCGTGAAACGGCCGTCCTTGATGGCGACCGCGTCGGCAATGGGGTTGGCGGGGTCCAGGGTCGTGAAACGGCCCTGATGCAGGATGAGGTCGGGGGCGCCTTGGCGCGCGGGACCCAGGGTGTCAGCCATTGCGCTTGTCTCCACATGCATCGGCGGGTTGTTGGGCGGTGTCGGCGGACGCCTTGGGGCAGCTGGGCAGTTCGCCGAACATGTGCGGTTTTACCTGTTCATGAATGAAGGACGTGCGGGTGGGCTCGTCCGCCAGCAGGCGCTTGACCAGCGGGGGAATCTGCTCCCCCGCCAGGATGCCCAGCAAGCCAACCAGCGCGATCACTGGTGGCGCGGGCGATCGCACATTGAACAGGGCGTAGATGATACCGACCAACAGGCCGAGTCCCAAGGAAACGAGGTAGACCTTCATTGGTGCGCTCCTGTCAGCCTTCGTGGGCGTTGAACATGGACTTGGCGTAGATGATGCCCAGGCCATAGGCACCGCCGAACTTGCGGGCAATGCCGGTCGTCATGTCGTAGGTGTCGATGCGGGCCCAGTCGCGCTGCAATTCCAGCAGATACTGCAACGCGGTGATCGGCTGGCCGCCAGCCTGAACGATACGCTCAATGGCACGGTTATGGGCTTCGGCGGACACGTCGCCGCAGGCGTCGGTGATCACATAAACCTCGAAGCCCTGGTCCAGCGCCGACAGGGCCGGGCCGACGATGCATACGCTGGTCCACAGACCGGCCAGCACGATGCGCTTCTTGCCGATTTCATTGATCTGCTTGATGACGGCGGCGTCTTCCCAGGTGTTCATGGACGTGCGGTCCAGGAGCGGCCGGCCGGGGAACGGCGTGGTGACTTCTTCGAACATGGGGCCGGAAAAGCTTTTTTCGGCAACTGTCGTCAGGATCGTGGACACACCGAAGCCGGCGGCGGCATGGGCCACCAGCGCGGCGTTGCTGCGCAGCGTGACGGCGTCAATGGAGTGGGTCGCGAACGCCATCTGCGACTGGAAGTCGATCATGATCAGCGTGTGATCGTGCGGGGACAGCAGCTTGGCGCCGGGGGTGGGGGTCGCAATGACAGGCACGAGTGATTCCTTCGGTTGCCAGGGTGTGGGACCCCGGCAATGTGCCAGCCGCCCGGCGGGCCGTATTGAACGATAGTCCGCCGGTTTGAAGATTGTGATTGCGGCGGGCGCTCACTTGGACAAAGGCGGTGCGTATTGGCGGGACGAATCGACGAAACGAACTGGCGAAACGGTGTATCGCCACGAGAGAGGCGCTGGGGTACGCTGCTCGAGTCCCGGCGCGTCGCATCATTCCTTCTCGGAGAACCCCATGGGCCTGGCTTTTCAGAACGAAATGCACGACGACTTTGGCTTGCGGCCGGTCGCTTACATGCCGTATGGCGCGGCGGATCTGGGGGAGATTCTGGCCGTGGGGCGGGTGGTGGGGGACGGGGACGACACCGCATTCTTCGAGGCCTGGATGGCGGCGGGTGATCGGCTGGCCGCCGAGGCGCAAGACGCCGAACGCCGCAACCGTGTTGCCAGCGCGCGTGAACTGTACCTGCGTGCCAGCGCCTTCTATTGCACGGCGTACCGGCCGCTGTATGGCGCTCCGACGGATGCGCGGTTGCTGGCGGCCTTTCGTAAACAGATCGCGGCTTTCGACCGCGGCCTCGCGTTGTCCGAGCATCCGGTCAAGCCGGCGGGCATCCCGTTGGACGGCGCGCGCATGCCGGCATATCTGATTCCGGCCGCCGGTCACGAGACCGCTGTCAGGCCACTTGTCATCTTCACCAACGGTTATGACGCCACGGTGACCGATATGTATTTTGCGAGCGCCGTCGCCGCGTCGCGCAGGGGCTATCACGCCCTTGTGTTCGACGGGCCTGGGCAGGGCGGCATGCTTTACGAACAGGGCGTGACAATGCGGCCTGATTGGGAGACGGTGGTCGGTGCTGTGGTGGACTACGCCGTGACGCTGCCCATCGTGGACGCAAAGCGCATTGCGCTCAGCGGCTGGAGCCTGGGCGGCCATCTGGCGCCGCGTGCGGCGTCCGGCGAACCTCGGTTGGCGGCCTGCATAGCGGACCCGGGTCAATGGAGCCTCGCGGGCCCGTTCCGGCCGTTGGCAGTCAAGCTGGGCGTCAGCACGGAAAGCGCGGCGAATCTGGGGGAGCTGGAGCAACCGGTGGTGGACCGCTTGCAGCAATTCGTCATGGCCAGCCCCGCTTTGACGTGGAAGGTGATGCGGCGCGGCTTCTGGGTGCACGGCGTGGACAATCTGCGAGACTACCTGCGTGCGGTCGAGCCTTTCACCCTGGAGGGCCGCGTCGACCAGATCACGTGCCCGATGCTCATGGCGCTGGCCGAAAACGACCCGTTGGCGGCCGGCACCCAGCAGTTCTTCGACGCGTTGCGCTGCCCCAAGACGCTGCTGCGTTTCACGGCGCAAGAGGGCGCGGGGGACCATTGCGAATCCGCCAACCGGTCGCTGTTGAACCGCCGCGTGCTGGACTGGCTGGACGGCGTGCTGTAGGGCGGGTCGGGCCGCGCCCTCCGCGCTGCCTATAATTGCACCGATCCCCGCTTTTTAGACGGCAGTCTTGCCGTGCCTCATGTCGACCTTGCCTTTGCGCGTGCTGTCGGTGATTCCACCGATGACACAGCTGAATACCCCGTACCCGTCCACCGCCTACCTCACCGGCTTCCTGCGTTCGCGCGAGGTCACCGCGTTCCAGGAGGATCTGGCGCTTGCCCTGGTGCTGCGCCTGCTGTCGGCCAACGGCCTGCGCGCCGTGGCGCAGCGTATCGACGCGCTGCCCCTTGAAAAACACACGCAACCGGTCCAGGCCTTCGTCGCCATGCAGGCGCGCTATCTGGCCACCATCGGGCCGGTGATCGGCTTTCTGCAAGGCCGCGATCCCACGCTGGCGCACCGCATTGCCGGGCGCAACTATCTGCCCGAGGGGCCGCGATTCAGCTCGCTGGACGTCTACCTGGACGAGGACGGCGGCGATCCGCTGGGGTGGGCGTTTGGCGCGCTGGGCCTGCAGGACCGGGCCAAGCACCTGGCCACGCTGTATCTGAACGACCTGGCCGACGTGCTGCGTGACGCCATCGACCCGCGTTTTGAATTCGTGCGCTATGCCGAATCTCTGGCGGGCAGCCAGCCGACGTTCGACCCGCTGGCAGAGGCGCTGGCCGCGCCGATGAACCTGGTGGACGAAACGCTGCGCGAGCTTACGGACGCTGCACTGGCGCGCCACAAGCCGACGATGGTCCTGCTGTCGGTGCCGTTTCCGGGCGCGGTGTACGCGGCCTTTCGCATTGCGCAGGCCATCAAGGCGCAGGATCCCACCATCGTCACGGTGCTGGGCGGCGGCTTCGTCAACACCGAGCTGCGCGAACTGAAAGACCCGCGCGTGTTCGATTACTTCGATTTCGTCACGCTGGACGCCGGCGAGCGGCCCTTGCTTGCGCTGCTTGAGCATGTGCAGGGCAAGCGGTCGCGCCAGCGCCTGGTGCGCACCTTTGTGCGCGATGCCGACAGCGGCGCGGTGCGGTACATCAACCTGGTTGAACCCGACGTCGCGTTCGCCGAGGTGGGCACGCCCACATGGGACGGCCTGCCGCTGGACCGCTACCTGTCGCTGTTGGACATGCTGAACCCGATGAACCGGCTGTGGAGCGACGGCCGTTGGAACAAGTTGACTGTCGCCCACGGCTGCTACTGGAAGAAGTGCAGCTTCTGCGACGTTGGACTGGACTATATCGGCCGTTACGAGGGCGCGTCGGCGTCCGTGCTGGCCGATCGCATCGAGGCCATCGTGGCTGAAACCGGGCAGACCGGCTTTCACTTTGTCGACGAAGCCGCGCCGCCCAAGGCGTTGAAGGCCCTGGCGGCCGAGCTGATCGAGCGCAACGCCGGCATTTCGTGGTGGGGCAACATCCGCTTCGAAAAGACCTTCAGCCCGGAACTGTGCGAACTGCTGGCCGACAGCGGCTGCATTGCGGTGTCCGGCGGACTGGAGGTGGCGTCCGACCGGTTGCTGAACCTGATGAAGAAGGGCGTGTCGATCGACCAGGTGGCGCGCGTGACGCGCGCGTTCAGCGATGCCGGCGTGCTGGTGCACGCCTACCTGATGTACGGCTTTCCCACGCAAACCGTGCAGGACACCGTCGACGCGCTGGAATATGTGCGCCAGCTATTTGAAAACGACTGCATCCAGAGCGGGTTCTTTCACCGCTTCGCCTGTACGGTGCATTCGCCCGTGGGCCTGAACCCCGACGAGTATGGCATCAAGCTCAAGCCCTTGCCCGACGTCACGTTCGCCAAGAACGACGTGGGTTTTCACGACCCCACGGGCGTGGATCACGACGCGCTGGGCAAGGGCTTGAAGAAGGCCATCTACAACTTCATGCACGGCATCGGCCTGGAAGAGGACGTGCGCAGCTGGTTCCCGTTCAAGGTGCCGCGCACGACGGTGGCGCGCAATCGCATTGCGCGCGCGCTGAGCCAGCGGGGATAACGGCCCAGGCGCGCCTCGCGTGGTTACAGCACGAAGCCGCCATCCGCCGTCAGGCTGGCGCCCGTGATGTACCCAGCGTCGGCCCCGGCCAGAAATGCCGCGAGGCCCGCGATTTCGCTCGATTTACCCATGCGCCCAAGCGGGATGCGGGGAATGAGCTGCGCCGTCCAGTCCGCCGTCAGGTCCGTCTGGATGGGACCCGGCTGGATGTTGTTGACGGTGATGCCGCGCGGCGCAAGGTCCAACGCCGCGCCGCTGACTAGCGTGGCGACGGCGGCCTTGGTCATGGCGTAGACGCTGCTGCCGGGCGAGCCGGTCCGGACGGCGGTGTTGCTGCCGATGGTGATGATCCGTCCGCCGTCGCGCATGTTGGCGGCCGACGCCTGGATGGCCAGGAACACGCCGCGCACGTTCACCGCAAGCATCTGGTCCAGTTCGTCGAGCGGGACCGCGCCGATCGGGTTGGCGCGGTAGATACCGGCGTTGACGACCGCAACGCTCAACGGCCCGAACAGCTGCACGGCGGTATTCACCGCGCATGCGATGGCTTGCGGGTCGGCGCTGTCGGCTTCAATGGCCAGCGCGCGGCCGCCGCTGGCCTCGATGGACGCGACGACCGCGTTGGCGCTGTCCGCGCGGCTGGCATAGGTGAGCGCCACCGCGTAGCCGGCTTCCGCCAGCCTCGCGGCAATGGCGGCGCCGATGCCGCGGGAGCCGCCGAATACGAGCGCGGCGGGGGATTCAAGGGGAGGGATGTTTTCCATGATGTGCACCGGGTTTAAAGGGTGCTTGCATCATCCTGCTGAACCCGTGCCGGCGCACGCCCGATTTCATGTCGCACTGTGTGCGGCGGGAATCGCCGATACATGCCGGTACGATTGCCCGCTTTTTTCGCGCACAGGCGAGCGGTTGTTAGCCGTTTGATACTGCCCGTCAGGCCGTCGGCGGCGCGTCCGGCACGGTGGACAGCACCGGCTCGGCTGCCTCGGCGCCGTGGACCGCGTTGGTCAGATCTTCGGTCATCTCGTGATCCAGCGCGCCCTGGATGAGGTCATCGGTCACGCGCAGCTCCACGCCCACCGGCGACATCTGCGCGGCCGCCGCGAAGGGCGCGACCGGGGCGGGCGCGGGCCGTTCGTTACGGCGCCAGACGAAGAACGTCACCAGTGCCAGATTCAGCAGCGCAAAGCACCAGAACAGGCCCGCTTCGCCGAACTTCGCCATCACCGGCGAGATCGCCAGCGGACTCAGCGCCGATCCCAGCGAGTTGATCAGCAGCAGTCCCTGGATCATGCGCACCAGCGCGTCGGCCGGCGCGCGGTCGGCCGCGTGGCTGACGGCGACCGGATAAATCGCGAAGACGCCGCCGCCCAGCAGGAACAGCAACGGCATCAACAGGGACGAGCCAGGCGGCAGCATCAGGATCAGCAGGCTGAGCACGGCGCAAAAGACGGCCAGCGCGATCAGCACGACTTGCCGGTCGCGCAAATCCGACCAGCGTCCGACCGGATACTGCAGCACCATGGCGCCCAGGATGACGGCGCCCATCATCTTGCCGACCTCGGCAACGTCCAGGCCGATGCGCTGCAGATACAGCGGCAATAGCGTGTAGACGGCGGCAATCGCCACGCCCGAACCAAAGCAGCCCATCACGCCCGTGGGCGTCATGCGCGCCAGATGCTGCGGCAGCAGCGGCTCGACGCGTTCCACCAGCGGCGAGACGCGCGGAATGATCACCATCGGCAGCACGGATAGCGACGCCAGCAGGCCGGCCACCATGAACGGCGCCATGTCGCCCAGCCGCGTGATCGCGCCCAGTTCCAACTGGCCCAGCATGCCCGAGCCATACAGCGCGATCATGTAGAGCGCCAGCAGACGGCCGCGCATCTTGGCATCGCCCGCCAGCAGCAGCCAGCTTTCGACCACCAGAAACACGCCGACGCTTGCCCAGCCGTTGATCAGGCGCAGCACGAACCACGCTTCACGATCGAAGATCAGGCCCTGCAGAAGCACCGTCACGGCGATCAGCGACGCAAAGCTGCTGTAGGCGCGGATATGGCCGATGCGCAGGATCAGGCGGTCATTGAAGATCGCGCCCAGCGTCAAACCGATGAAATACGACGACGAAATGATGCCGACCACCGTGGCCGATTCGCCGGCGGCGTCCAACTGCAAGGTCGTAAGGGAAGAGATGAAAGCGTTGCCGATGCAGACAACGAACAAGCCAAGTAGGGGCCCGAGCACCAGGCCCAACAACTGCCGAGACATGAAATCCTCGATTTCCAGAACAGCAAAAGCATCCGGTGCGACCGGACAAACGATCAATGGGGTTTGGGGGAGTGCGTCATGGTTCGCCTGGCTTGGGGGGGCAAATGCCATGCGCTTGGGCGCGGGCCGGGCGGCGCGGGGCACGCACGGCGGGAATCCGGCGCGGATTGTAGCGCTGATTGAGGGGAGCCCTGGCTGGACAAATTTACATCGTCTGGGGGCTTTGAGAACCAGCCGCTCTGCGACGCGCCGCCCGCCCGGCGCGGCAGCGCATTAGGTCAGCGCCATCCCGCCGTCCAGCCGCAGGTTGACGCCCGTGACAAAGCTGCTCTCGTCACTGGCCAGATACAGCGCGGCACGCGCCAGTTCGTCGGGGCGGCCCATCCTGCCCAGCGGAATGGCGGCGGCCATGGCGTCGGCTAGGCCCGCGCGCTGATCAGCGGGCAGCCCCAGCTTTTCCAGGATGGGCGTATCCACCGGACCGGGGCTGATGACGTTGACGCGGATGCGCCGCGCCTTCAGTTCCAGCGCCCAACTGCGGGCCATGGCTTCGATGGCGGCCTTGCTTCCCGCATAGACGGCATGGCCTTCCAGCACCTTGGCGCTGGCAATCGAGCTGACCAGGATGATGGACGCGCCGTCGTTCATCACGGGCAGGGCTCGGGTCACGCCGAAGAACACGCCGCGCGTATTCGTGGAGAACTGTCGGTCGTAGTGCTCGACGGACACCTGCGCCGAGGGTTCCAGGATGGCGACGCCCGCGTTGGCCAGGTAGATGTCCAGGCCGCCGAAGCGTTGCTGCACCTCGGCGGCCACGCGGTCGTGCGTGTCCAGGTCGGCCACGTCCCCCGTGATGCCCAGCGCGGCATGGCCAATGGCGCGCACGGCCGCGTCCACCGCGTCCTGCCGGCGGCCCAGGATGACAACCTGCGCGCCGGCCTGCGCGAAGGCGAGGGCGGACGCCAGTCCGATGCCGCTGTTGCCGCCGGTGACGAGAGCGACTTTCCCCTGTAGATGGGTCATGGTTTTTTCCAGAAGGATGAAGGAAAGCCCACTCTATCTATTCCAATAAGCGTTAAATAGTCGTTCTATGTACAAGCACCTATTCCTGGAGGTCATCAATGGACATGCTGCCTGACGCGTCAGCACTGGTCGCCTTCGCTACCGCTGTCGAATCCGGCTCCTTCAGCAGTGCCGGCCGGATCCTCGGCACGTCGCCTTCTGCCGTGTCGAAGGCCATCGCACGGCTGGAACGGCGTTTCGGCATCCGGCTGTTTCAGCGGTCGACGCGCGTGCTGTCGCTGACGCCCGAGGGGGCGGCCTACTACGAGCGGGTGGCGCCGCTTCTGCGTGCGCTGGACGACGCCAGCGAGGTCATGCAGCCGGCAGCCACCGCGCAAGGTCGCCTAAGGATTACGGCGCCCGGTGACCTGGGGCGCTTGCTGATGACGCCCATCGTCAACCGCTTTCTGCCTGCGCATCCGGATCTGAAGCTGGAAATGAGCCTTGCCGACCGGCATGTGGATCTGATCCGCGAGGGATTCGACCTTGCGATTCGCGCGGGCCGTGTGGCGGACTCGGAACTCAATGTGCGGCAACTGGCGCAACTGCGGCTGACGCTGGTGGCATCGCCCGCATATCTGAAGCGGTGCGGCACGCCCCGCACCATCGGGGATCTGTCCGGTCACGCGCACGTGCGTTACCTGCTGGCCGGAAGCCCTTTTCCCATCTCGTTCGTATCGGGGGAGGTCATTCGCCCGGAGGGCGTTTTCGACACCGACGACGGCACGGCCCTGCGCGCTGCCGCGTTGGGTGGCCTGGGCATCATCCAGATCCTGCGGCTGGCTGTGGCGGAAGATATTGCGGCCGGACGGCTGGCCGAAGTGCTGCCCGAGGTGCATCTGCCCCGTGTACCGGTGTCTGTGCTGCACGCCTTCGGCCGCCACGCGCCCGTGCGGGCGCGGCTGTTCATCGACTTCATGGCGGAGCAATTGCAGTCGCTGGCGTAGCGTTGCCCGATCGAGCGCAGGATGTGTGGCGGAATTAAAACAGGTCCATATCGAATCGTTTGCGCCAGCGCAAATTCTGCGCGAGCGACGGGTTGACCACTGCCGTGTTAACGATATTTTTCGTAAGATAAGCGCCTATCATTCTCATTTGCATTGAACTTGAGGGCGTGGAAAGTGTCTGAGGAAAAATTGATTTCGATGGATTCGCGTGCGGCGCGAATCGCGCCTTGCGTGGCGCTGACCCTGTTGTTGCCGCTGCACGCAACGTACGCGCAGGACGCGCGGCAGGCGACTACGCTGCAGCCGGTCACCGTGACTGCCGGCGCGGTGGGCGACGCGGATCTGCCGCCGGTCTATGCCGGGGGGCAGGTCGCCGAAGGCGCGCGGCTCGGCCTCATGGGAAACCAGTCCGTCATGGACACGCCGTTCAACGTCACCAGCTATACGTCCGAACTCATCAAGAACCAGCAGGCGCGCACGCTGGCTGATGTGATGGCGAACGATCCGTCGGTGCGTTTCACGACCTCCAGTGGCCACGCCTACGAGAACTTCCGCATCCGGGGCTTCGACGTCAACCAGAACGATGTGGCCATCAACGGCCTGTACGGCCTGGCGCCCATGGGCCGCACGCCCGTGGAGTTCGTCGAGCGGGTTGAGGTGCTGAAGGGGCCCAACGCGCTGTTCAGCGGCATGGCGCCCAGCGGCGCGGTCGGCGGAACGGTCAATCTGGTCACCAAGCGCGCGACCGACACGCCCACGGCTACGTTCGGCGTGGACTGGCTGTCCGATGGGCAACTGGGCACGACCATCGACGCCGGCCGGCGTTTTGGCGCCAGCAACGAATGGGGCGCGCGCGTAAACGGTTCGTTCAGCGACGGCGCCACCACGCTGGACGGCCAATCCAGAAAGCGCGAATTCCTCTCGGCGGGCCTGGATTACCGCGGCAGCGCGCTGACGGCATCCATCGACGCGTACCACAGCCAGGAATCGTTCACGGGTGGCACACCAGCGATGTTCTGGTTTGCGAGTCCGGTGGTGCCGGTGGCGCCCGATCCCCGTATCAACCAGTTCAGCACCGCGTACGGCAGCATCCAGAGCAACGCCATCATGGGCCAGGCAGAGTACCGCTTCAACGAGCACGTCTCGGCGTTTGCGGGCGTGGGCCGGCGCGACAGCGACCAGTCCGGCCTCATCAACGGGACGCATGCCCGGCAGATCCAGCCCAACGGCGACTTCACTGGCCAGATCGTGGGCCAGCGCGCCTACACCGACGCCACCACCGCCGAGGGCGGCCTGCGCACCCGCTTCAAGACGGGCAGCGTGGGCCATGAACTCGTGCTGCAGGCGTCCTACCTGAAGCTCGAGGACGGATCGGCCACCGGTCCCGCTTCGGTATTCCGGTCCAACATCTACAACCCCGTCACGCCGGTCATGCCGGCGCTGCCGGGCAGCCCGCCCAAGACCAGCGAGAACACGCTGACCAGCCTGGCGCTGGTCGACACCATGTCGTTCCTGGACGACAAGCTTCGCGTGACTGGCGGTGTGCGCAACCAGCGCGTGAAGACCAGCAACTTCGACAAGACAGGCAAGACCACGGCGCGCTACGACGAAGACGCCGTGACGCCGGCCGTGGCTGTCGTCGTCAAGCCGTGGGGACCCGACCTCTCGTTCTACGCCAATTACGTCGAGGGCCTCAGCAAGGGCGACAGCGTCACCGACACGACCGCGACCAACTTTGGTGAAGTCTTCGCTCCATACAAAACCAAGCAGAAGGAACTGGGCGTCAAATGGAACGCCGGCACCTTTACCAACACGCTGGCGCTTTTTGAGATCGACAAGCCGATGCTCGTGACCGAAGGTTCGACGGCACGGCCCACGTATGCGGACGGCGGCGAAAAGCGCGTGCGCGGCGTGGAGTGGAATACGTTTGGCGAGATCGCTCAAGGCGTGCGCGTGCTGGGCGGTGTCACGTACACGCAGGGCACGCAGGTCAAGACCTCGTATGGCCGCTACGACGGCAATACCGCCGTCGGCGCGCCGCGCTGGCAGGTCAACACCGGGGTGGAATGGGATACGCCGTGGGTGCCCGGCCTGACGCTGACCGGACGCATCCAGGCGACGTCGCGCCAGTACGCGGATTCGGCCAACAACATCGAGATTCCCGGCTGGGGCCAGGTTGACCTTGGCGCGCGCTATGCGACGCAGATCAACGGCCGCGACGTGGTACTGCGTCTGAACGTCAACAACGTGTTCAACAAGTATTACTACGCGGGCATCTTCAGCGACACCACGCCGATTGCGACGCTGGGACCGGCCCGCAGCGTCATGGCGTCCGCCGCGATCACGTTCTGACACGCGGCTTGCGAGGCGTCCGCCGCGCCGCCGGATCCACCGATCCTGGCGCACGGCGGGCCCAAACACCATTCATCCCGGGGCGACCATGCCAGTCCTCATTCTTGCCAGCCTGATTGCCTTGTGCGCCGGCTGCTTCTGCATTTATCGCGCTTCGCCCAACCAGCAGTGGGCAAGCGCGCCTTGGGCCGCCGCACCCGCCCGCACGGCGGGCATCGCGCTGCTGACGTTGGGCGGCTCGGGGTGTCTTTACGGATTCACCGTGGTGACCGCGGTGTTCGTGTTCTGTACGGCGCTGATGCTGTTTGTCTGCCTGATTCCGTATCTGGCTGTACTGCGCCGGATATACGGCGGGGGCATGCAGCGGGGAGAACGCGATGAAGCCCGCTAAGCCCGCGCCCATTCAGCGAGACTGGGTCTCAAAGAGTCTGGCCGGCGCGTTGTTGGGATTCGCAATCGCCCTGGGCGCCAGCGCGCTGCTGGCCGCGTTGACGACCTCGGTGCCGCTTGCGACCCGCTCGCAGCTTGCCATGTGGCTGGTGCCGCCCGTGTGGCTGGGCATCGCGTCCACCGTTTACTTCTTCGGCAGCGGTCTGCGCGCCTGGTGCTGGCTGGGCGGGACCTGCCTGGCGCTCTATGGCGGGCTGTACGCGGCCGGCGCGCTTTAAGCAGGAGGATCGCCATCATGCGAGCCGACTACATCCGCATCTACAAATCCGTGCACACCTGGACCGGCATCCTGACCGGCATGGCGCTTTTCATCGCGTTTTACGCGGGCGCGCTGACCTTGTTCAAGGAACCAATCGCGCGCTGGGCGTCGCCGCGGCCAGACGTGGCGATGTCGCCGCTTGATACCGCGCCCGACCTGATCACCAGGACGCTGGCGGCGCGGCCCGACGTGGCCAAGGGCTTCACCATCCATCTGCAGCCCACCGAAAACGTGCCCGCGCGCATGGCCTGGGAAGTGCGCGACCCGCAAGCCGACGATCATGACGAATCCTCCGTGCGGCATTATGTCGCGCGCCTGGACGCGGGCGGGGCCGTGCAGATCGGCGAGGCCGCGCCCAGCGGGCTGGGCAATTTCATCGACGTGCTGCATCGCGTGGTGGGTCTGCCGGCTGACAGCGATCCCAACCGCTGGTTCATGGGCATCGTCGCGTCGTTGTACGGGATCGCGCTGGTGTCCGGCGTCATCGTCCTGCTTCCTTCGCTGGTCAAGGATTTCTTCGCGCTGCGGGTGGGCAAGAACCGCAAACGCATGTGGCTGGACGCGCACAACGTGGTGGGCATTGTCTCGCTGCCGTTCCATATCGTGATGGCGCTCAGCTCTGTCGTGTTCGCCTTTCACGACGGGATCTACGACATTCAGGACCGGCTGATGTACGCCGGCAAGCTGGAATCGGTATTCCAGCGCGGGGGTGGAGCCACGCCCGACGCTGCGCCGCGCGATCCTTCGGTCATGCTGACGCCGAAGGCGTTGCTGCAGCATGCGCGCAAGGTATCGCCAACGTTCGAGCCCAGTGCGTTGCAGTACACGCAGGTGACGGCGCCTCGCGCCATCGTCCGTATCTGGGGCAAGGACCCGGCCGCGGTGTCGCCGCGCGCCCGCGGCGGTTTCGTGGCGATGGACCCGTACAGCGGCAAGGTGCTCAACACCGACTACCTGCCGGGCCGCCAGGATGCGGCCAACCTGTGGGTCAGCAGCTTTTTTGCGTTGCACATGGCGTCCTTCGGCGGCGCGGCGGTGCAGTGGCTGTACTTCGTGCTGGGGCTGGCGGGCGCGTGGCTGTTCTACAGCGGCAACCTGCTCTGGATCGAATCGCGCCGCAAGCGCGCGGATCGGCGGACCGGCGCGGTGCCGGTGCAGCGGCTCGATACTCGGTTGATGGCGTCCGCGACGGTAGGCGTGTGCCTGGGCAGCGTGTGCGGCATGTCGCTCATGATGGTCGCCGCCAAAGGTCTGCACGGTCATGTCGCCGACTTGAACGCGTGGATCAAGGGGCTGTACTACGCGGCGTTTTTCGCGGCCATCGCCTGGTCGTTCCTGCGTGGCGGGGCGAAGGCGGCGGTGCATCTGCTGTGGCTGGCGGCCGCGTTCACATTGGCGATTCCCCTGACCTCGCTGTTGGGCGCGGTGGCGCCGTCAACCGGCTTGTGGGCGCACACGTCGGCCGCAACGCTGGGTGTGGATGCGACGGCGCTGGCCATGGCGTTGGGGTTCGCGTGGATGGCGGTCGTCACGCGCCGGCGGTTGGGGCGCGGCGAGGCGGACAGCGCGTGGGCGCTGCGGCGCCTGCGTTCCGGGGCTGACTCCGCGGCTGAAACCCAGGGCTGAAACCCAGGGCCTGGCTGCCCAGGGTTTTCTGTCCGCCGCTGACCGCCAGCCGTCAGAACCGATATCGCACGTCCAACGTCCCCGAGTTCTGACGGTTGCCTTGACCAAACTGGCCGCCGTACACCACGCCGACGGTGGTGCGCTTGCTGACCTCGATTCCCACGCCCAGCTCGATCACCGCCGCGTCGCGGGCGATGGGCGCGCCGGTGGCCGTGAACGATTCGCTGCCCTGCACGAAGGACAGCGTGCTGGCCGGGTCCAGGTCGCCAAACGCATGGCGCCAGCCGAGCGTTCCGTGCACGTGGCCGAGAGCACCGGCGCTCTCGAACGTGGTCAGCGCATGCAGGCCCAGCGTCGTGGTGGTGACCTTGTTGCTACTGCTTTCGCCGCGCAGCGCCGCATCACCGCCCGATTCCGAGAAGCCACGCGTGCGCAGGTCGCTGTAGTTGGCGGCGACGAAGGGTTCCAGCGTCACGCGGTCATTCAACGGCACGGCATAGCCGACCTCCGTGAAAACCTGGCCCGTGCTTGCGCCGTAGCTGGCTTTCAGCGTCTGGTCCAATCCCGCGCCGGCCGTGCTGCGTTGGGTGCTGACATCGTGCCAGGTGTACGCCGCGCCCAGGCTCAGGTTGAGCTTGCCCGCGCCGGCCTCGAATGCCTTGCCGCCGTAGACGGTGACGCTGTAGCTGTCGGCTTCCGAACTGGAAGCGCGGTCGGCGAGGCGGCTGCGGCTGTCGGTGTAGCCCAGCGCGCCGCCCAGACGCCAGCCGCCGCCGATGGCGTGATCGCCGCCGATGGTGACACCGGCATCCGACTGCGTGGTCTTTGCGGCGTTGCCGTTGCCGTCCAGCGTGGTCCAGTTTCCGAACACCTGCGTCCACAACGGCTGTGCGGCCGAGCGGGGCAGGGCGGACGCGTCGCCCAGGCCAAGCTGCGCGGTCGGCGTGCCGGGCATCCAGCCGGCGTTCAGGTTGGCGCGCAAGCGCGTCAGCGGCGCCTGCGTGAAGGTGGCGGCTGTGTACTGCAGGCCGGACATCGTGCTGGCGTGCGCTTCACCGGACAGGGCATTGAAGGCGGACTCGGGAGCGCCATTCGGCAGGTTCAGCACATGCCGGAAGAGCGCGCTGTTGGCGGGCAGGCTTTGCAGCGCCCGCGCCACGGCGCGTTGATTGCCCGAGACGGCCGCGTCGGCGAACTCGATGGGACGCGTGCCGCCGTCGCCGCCGCCATTGCCTCCGCCGTTGCCGTTATCGACGGGCACTTGCTTGAGGTCCACGACCAGATTGACCTGGTTGGCGCCGTACGACAGCGAGGGCGTCAGGAAGGCGAGGTTGCTGGAGACGGCGTCGAATTGGCCGCGGACCCCGCTGTCCGCATTCAGGATGGCGTACGTGGTGGACGGCGCATAGTTGCCGTTCTGCGCAAGCTGCACCACCGTGCCCGCCAACGTTGCGGTGCCGGCAGCGCGCACGCTGCTGCTGAGGCCACTGGCATCCGTGGCGACACGGTAGGCCGCGCCCGGCTTGAAGTTCAGGTCGCCGGTCAAGGCCATCTGACCATAAGGCGCCGCGGCATTGCCCGGCGCCAGCGTGGCGCCCGAGCCGACGGTGACGGCATTCAGCGTGCCCGTCCCGGTCAGCGTCGTGCCCGCCGCAGCTTGCACGCGGCCGCCCAGCTTGCCGTCGACCTGCAGCGTGCCCGCCGACAACTGCGTCGTGCCGGTGTAGGCGCTGCTGTCGCCTGAGAGCGCCAGGGTGCCCGCACCCAGTTTGCTGGTCGCGCCCGCGCCCGACAGCGCGCCTGCGTAACTGAGATCGTCCGCGCGGTTGAAGACCAGGCCGGCGTTGTTGACGATATTGCCCGCGATAGAGCCGGCGGTGCCGCCATCGCCAATCTGCAGCGTGCCCGCGTCGATGGTGGTGACGCCGCTGAGCGCGTTCTGGCCGGTCAGCACCAGCGTGCCCGTACCGGACTGGCGCAATGCACCCGCCCCGACGATGTCGCCGCCGAAGACCACGCGGTCGCTGCGCTTGAAGGCCAGCGTGCCGCCGCTTTCGATCTGGGCAATGCCGGCAATGCTGCCCGAGACCGCGCCATCGCCCACCTGCAAGGTGCCGGCCCGTACGGCCGTGCCCCCGCCATAGGTGTTGTTGCCGGTCAGCACCAAGGTGCCCGCGCCAAGCTTGGACAGCGTGCCGTTGCCGGGAAGGTCTTGATCGATCGTGAAGGTGTTGCCCGCATCGGCAATATCAAACCCGCCGCCGGCGCCGTCCAGGCTGATGACCCGGTCGGTGTTGTGGAAGGTCGTGCCGGTCACCCGCAGCGTGCCGCCCCGGAACTCCATCGGGACAAGCGGCGCACCGAGGCTGGCGTCATTGGACACGGACAACGTGCCCGCGCTCAGGCGGGTGGCCTGGGTGTAGACGTTGGCGCCGTTGAGCACCAGCGTGCCATATCCCGTCTTGTTGATGCCCGCGCCGGTCAGCACGTTGTCGATGGTGGCCGTCCAGGCCATGGAGGGCAGGCTGCCGTCGCCCACGCGCACTTCGCCCAGCGCGCCCGTCATGGCGCCGGCCACTTCCAGCTGGTCGCCGATCAGGTGATACCCGTCGCCGGCGAACTGGATGCCCTTCGCCGTAATCGCGCCCGCCGTCGCGTCCACCGTGACCGTGCCCGCATCACCGCCGAAAATGGCGAAGGCATCGGCTGGCTGGCGCGAAGCGGTCAGGCTACCGTTGGCGTCGGTCCAGTTTGCGTTGGTGCGCGACCAGACCCCGGAACCGCCGCCCAGCCTGGAGGGGCTGGCCAAGCCGTTGGCGTTCCAGAGATTGAGTTCCAGGCTGGCGGTATTGATCAGGTTGATCTGCTTGCTGGTGGTCAGGGTCTGGATCGTCTGACCCGCCGCGCCAGGCAGTATTCCGCCGTTCGTCGTGGACAGGGTTCCCGTGTAGTCGAACAGCCGGTACAGGCCCAGGCCAAAGCCGCCGCCATCCAGGGCATTCAGTTGCACGCCGTGGAGATTCAGGTTGCCGACGACAGTCACGCTGCGCCCAACGCCGCGCGAGGAGCCGATTCCCGGCGCCCCGAAGGCGAAGTCGGCCTGGCTGCCCTGATTCATGGTCAGGTTGCCATTGATGGTAAATATGCCGCCGGGTTCGCCGGGGGCGAGGCTGCCGCCGGCCGCGACGCCGACATTGCCGTTGACGACGCCGGCACCGCCCAGCGAGGCGCCGCTGTCCACGCTGATGTTGCTGCTGACACTGGCTGCCGAGTGAGAGGTGTCGCCGCCGATGCGCAGCGCGCCGGCCGTCACCAGTGTGGAGCCGGTGTAGGTATTGGCGCCGTTGAGCGCCAGGGTGCCGGCGGTCGACTTGACGATGCCTCCCGTGCCTTCTATGACGCCCGCGTAGGCGCCGCTACCGACGCCCAGCATGTTGGCGCCAATCGCAACCCTGCCGCCGTTGCCTCCCAGGGATCCAATCGTCGGAGGCGAGGAGGCGGACACGTCGAATGTGCCGCCCGTATTGACGGTGACCGCCGAGTTGGCCGCCAGTCTGCCGGTTGTCCCAAGCGCCAGGACGCCGCCGTTTACGGTCAGGCCGCCCGCGAACGTATTCGAGCCGTTCAGGGTCTGCTGTTCGGAACCCGTCTTGATCACCGCGCCGGGTCCCCAGATGACACCGGAATAGCTGGCGGGCGAGGCGCCATTCAGCGTCAGCGGATTCGCACCCAACTGGACGCTGCCGCCGGTTCCTTGCAACGCGCCCAACGTTTGGCTGCCGGCAGCGCTCAGGTCCAGCATGGCGCCGGATTGCACGGACACCAGGCTTGCCGGGAGGCTGCCCGTCGCACCGAGTGCGAGGGTGCCCGCTGTGACATTGGTGGCGCCCGCATAGGTATGGGCGCCGGTCAGGGTTACCGTGCCAGCGCCTTGTTTGGACAGGGAGCCAGTACCCGAAATGTTGCCCGCGTAAGTGCCGTTGTTAGCCTGCGAGAACCTCAACAGGCCATTGGCGGTGATGTTGCCTTGCAGGCTGTTGGTGGTGCCCACGAGCGTCTGAGAAATCCCGACGGAGGTGCCGCCCGAATAGTTGTTGCTTCCGCTCAGGGTGACCGTGCTGGACCCGGACAGCGTCAGTGCGCCCGCACCGGACACGACGCCAGTCAGTGTTAGCAGGTTGCCGCTCTGCAAGGTCAGACCTTGCGCGCCGAGCACGAAGTTATTGGCCAGTGTCAAGTCGGCGGTCGTGCCAATGGCCCCGCCATTCGCGCTGACCGTGCCCGTGCCCAGCACGGCGTTGTTGGCAATGTGGACCGCGCCGCCGTTCAATTCGACGTTTCCGCCATTGGCCAGAGGACCGTCCGTCAGATACCAGGAGCCGCTGTTGACGCGCAAATTCTGGAAGTTGATGTAGGCGCCGCCGGAAATGCCGGTGACTGCACCGCCCGTGCCGCTGCCCGTGCCCGCCGACGGCATCACGTTCTGCAGCACCAGCGTATTGCCTCCACCCGCGCCGCCATCGACTTCTCCGGGTGGTGCAAAGCGCAGATCCGGGTCGGAGGCCGCGGTCAGGTCCAGAGTGGCGGCGCCGGCGCCGCGTGTCACCGAAGAACCGGATACTGCGGTGAAAGTATTGTTTCCGCCCAGGCCTAGCGATACGCCGCCCACGATGGTTCCGGCATTGACGAAGCTATGGCCTGTTCCAGGAGAGCGGGACTGTTCGAAACCTATGCGGCCGGTGATTGCGCCAGTGTTCACGAAGCGCACTTGACCGCCACCGGTCGCGGCAACAACGGGAATGTCCGGCGACGCGACTGAGACCCCTATGAGGGGCACGCTTGCGATGCTGCCTTCATTGGTCAGGGCGCTGACTCCGCCCACCCCGTTCTGGACGGACAGCGCCATACCTTGCAGGCTTGGCAGGACGCCTCCCGGCCCCGTGCTTCCGCCGAGCCGGCCCGTTGCCGAATTGACGAAAGAAATGGACTGGGTGGTCGCATTGCCGATCTGCAAGCCGCCTGCAACAGCGGCGATGGGATTGCTGAGCAGGGCGGGGTCAATGGTGCCGCTATTGGAAACCGTCGCATTGCTGCCGGTGAGAGACATCGACCAACCGCCGGAGCCTGTTGGGCGAGACACGCCGGCGCCCGATGCCACCTGGACGATGAGATTGTCGTCGGGGCTGGAAAAGTTGGGAAAAATCGGGTTGGGCTCGCCGGAGCATGTCACGTCCACACCCGTCTGTACGCACGCGGCTTGAACTGCCGAACTCAGCACCGACAGGCCGATCGTCAGCGCGAGGCAGAGCGCCTTGGGGGGCGAGACACGGGACAGGGCGCCCGACGAGGAAGAGCGGCCTGCCCGAGACTGCGAGGCGAATTCCGATGCCGCTTGCCATACCCGCAACTTGCGGTTCCATACGAGCCGGTAGATGTGATTCAAGACAAGTCCTCCTCGATGCGCCTGATACGGCGGGCCGTCGGGCAGGCGGCCGGCGCGCTGGCAGCTTCACGCCAACGCGCACATGCGCGGATTCGCGAAACCTGTGTGAATTAGTTTCGGAATAGTAACCGCGAGTGAGTAAAAGTACTTAGTCTTGCGTGTTGAGGAGGCAAAAAAGGCGCCTTGCGCGCCCCTTTCTCAATTCACCACGTAATTCTTCGCCTCGGCCTCGCCCGCCCACTTGCGCAGCGCGCCAATGAACTCCGGGCATACGTTGCCGTCGACGCTGGTGTCGGTAATGACGCTGTCCTGCATCCGCATCAGCACCTTGCATTCATAGATGCGCGTTCGGTTGGCGTAGTGGCCGGTGCTGCTGTTCTGGAACACCGGCGTGGCCGCCGTGGTGTTGGTGGCGGGGATCATGCCCACGACCTGCTGGCTGGTGCTGTCCACCACCCACTCGGTGTAGGGGGCGGACTGGTAGTCCGACCATTCCAGTTCCATCGTGTTGCCGACCGCCCGGATCTTGGACGGCTCGCCCAGCGCCGCGATTGCGTCGTTGATGGAGCGGCCCTCCATGTTCTTGGCCACGTTCACGCTGGGCGAAAACGACAGGCCCGATTTGAAGACCTGGCTGAGCGAGGGCATCGTGGAGCTGCCGCCCGTGGGCATCGGCGCGCATCCGGTCAGTCCCAGCGTGACGAGCAGGCCGGTCAACAGAAGGAACTTTCCGCGGTTTTGGTTGGAATGCTGTGTCGGCTTCATGGTGTGTTGTCCAGGCTCCCGGGTGGCAGGTCCCTCGACAGGCGAGGACACGGCGCGGATTGTTTCTGTTCGTGACGGGGCTGCCGGTGATTGGCGCCCGTGGCGGCAAAATGCGCGGCCAAGACTAGGACGGCCGGCGCCAGAAAGTGCGACATTTTTACCGAAAAAAGGGGCCGGAGTTCGCAAGCCGACCTGTGAAATTTGTTACCTAATATGCCGACAGGTTGGCTTCATAGAGGGACGGAACCCTGGAACCCTGGGCTAACATCGTTCCCGCCCAATCCACTGGACTTCACGACGATCATGCCCGCTCGCTTTCAATTCCTGATCCGCGCCGCATTTGCCGCCTTAGCCCTAGTGGCGGGGCTGGCCTTTCCCTCGGCGCACGCCGCCGAAAAGCTCTACGGCGGCATCGCCACCGACGGCAAGCACTCCCGGATCTTCTGGGTGTTGCCCGAAACCGATGGCAAGGCCGCCGAAGCCGCTGCGCTGGCCGAGTGTCGCAAGGCCGGCGGCAACGGGTGCAAGGTGTTGAGCTGGTTCTCCGACAGCTGCATCGTGTACGCGCGCAACTCCGTTCAGAATCTGTACCCGGGCAACAGCGTGTCGCCCGAAATGGCAGCCAAGAAGGCGATCCGGCGCTGCACGGCCGCCAGCCCCGACGGCAAATGCCAACTGACGACCATGCCGGTATGCGTGGGCCCGGGTTACAGCGCCGCCGACATGCAGGCCCCCGTGAAGGCCACGCCCGCCGATTTGGAGCGCCTGTCTTCCAAGCTGGACCAGCGGGGATACTGGGGCGCCATTGCCGAAGGCGAAGACGGCGGACTCGTCTATGCAGACGGCTACCCCAACGAGAACGATGCGCTGTCCCAGCTGCTGAGTTGGGAAGACTGCAAGGGCTGCCGCAAGGTGCTGACCTACACCGATAGCTGCGTGGGCATGGCTTGGCCCAAGGGCGCCGAGGGGCGCGGCACCCGCTTCACTGTGCTCAATCCCGATCCGAAGACGGCTCGAGATGAATCGCGCGCCACCTGCACCGCCAAGACCGGCAGCCCGGCCTGCGTGGCGATGGTGCGTTGCTCCGGCCGCCCGTACGTTGACGGCTACGCCGGCGAGGATGAAAAGCCGAGCTGATCTGCCGGCGGGCGTGAACTAGAGAACGGGCCGATGGGCCCGTTTTTGTTTTTGCTCCCATTATTTTCACATTGCGTATCGGTATTTGTTGGGGTTGCCAGGCGCACCTATTCTGTTTTTACACAACACGGAACGGTGCAGCACATGACCACAATCGAACGTACCCGGCTGGATATCCGGCCGCTTTCCGTCTTCACGGGCGCGGAGATCCACGGTGTGGACCTGACGCAGCCGCTGACGGCGCATGAAGTCGAACAGATCAAGGCCGCGCTGCTGCGGTGGAAGGTCGTGTTCTTTCGGGACCAGCACATCGACCATGCGCAGCACCTGGCGTTTGCCTCGCGGTTCGGACGTCCGACGTCCGCGCACCCGTATGACGCAAATCCGCCGGAGGGCTTTCCGCAGATCCGGACCATCTCGTCCAAGTCAATCACCGGGCGCCGCGGCGAGCGCTGGCACACCGATGTGACGGGCGTGGTCAATCCGCCGGCCGGGTCGATCCTGCGTGCGGGACATCAGGTTCCGGCTTATGGCGGCGACACGATTTTCACGAACCTCGTGGCGGCCTATGAGCATCTGTCTCCGGCGGTGCGCGCACTGGCCGACGGCCTGTGGGCGCGGCATCAGTTCGGTGGCTACAACGGCGACTTCGATAATCAGACGGTCTATGCGCAGCGCGTTCAAGCCAGCCCGCTGGTGTCTGAGCATCCCGTGGTGCGTGTGATTCCTGAAACGGGCGAGCGCGCCTTGTTCGTGAACCCGGGATTCACCCGCCGCATCAAGGACGTCACCGAAGAGGAAAGCCGCCATCTGCTGAACCTGTTTTTCGACGAGATCACGCGGCCCGAATACACGGCGCGTTTCCGCTGGGAGCCGGGCAGCATCGCGTTCTGGGACAACCGCGCGACCGCGCATCAGGGGCCGGGAGATTTCGCTTACCTGGACGCGGAACGGGTGCTCTATCGCATCACGCTGGAAGGCGAGGTGCCCGTGGGCATCGATGGGCGGCATTCGACCGCTGTGCTGGGCAAGCCGTTTGGCGCGTTCGGCGTCGAGCGCGGCGCGCAGGCGGGAGCAACGGCATGAGCATCAAACGCAAATCGGCCGTGCGCGCGGGCTTGGGGTTGGTTGCCGGAGTTGTGCTGGGTGCAGGACTGTTGAGCAACTTCGCGGGCTCGGCGCCACTGCCGGGCGAGGACGTCAACCGCTATCCGAACCGCCCGGTAAAGATAATCGTGCCCGTGTCGGCGGGCGGCAGCGCGGACAAGCTGGCGCGCACCGTGGCGCAGAAGCTGGGCGAGAAATGGCAGCAGAGCGTCGTCGTCGAGAACCAACCGGGCGCCAGCAGCGCCATCGGCAACGCGGCCGTGGCGCATGCAAAGGGCGACGGCTACACATTGCTGCTTGGCGGCGATGCGTTGTCGCTGAATGCGTTGCAGCCCGGCAAGCTGCCTTATGATCCGGTGCGCGATCTGCAGGGGGTGACAAAGGCGGTCGTCAACCCGCAGTTGCTCGTCGTGCGGCCCGGGCTCGGCGTCAAGACCTTCCAGGAGTTCGTGGCGCTGGTCAAACGACGGCCCGGCGAAATCTCGCTAGCGTTGCCCGGTGGCACCGGCAGCCTGCAGCATCTGGCCGTCGAACTGCTCAACGAGCGGATCGGCGCCAAGACCAACCAGATCCCGTATCCCGGTGGCGGTCCTGCAACGCTGGACGTGCTGGGCGGTCATGTGGACGCGATGCTGATCACGCTGGCCGCGGCGACCGAGAACGTGCGTAATGGGAAGCTGGTGGCGTTGGCCGTCACCACGCCGTACCGCTCGAAGGCCTTGCCGGATGTGCCGACGATCCAGGAGTCCGGCCTGCCGGACTACGTGGTGGAGAGCTGGCAGGGTTTTGCGGTGCCGGCGTCGACGCCACGGGCCATCGTGGACCGCATCAACCGCGACGTCGTGGCCGTGCTGCGCGAACCCGATACCGCGACGCTGCTGGAGAACCTGGGGTTCACCATTGCAGCCACGACGCCGGAAGCGGTGGACCAGACAGTGCGCGAGGACATCGCAACCTATCGCAAGGTCATCGCGACGGCGGACGTGAAGCTCAAATAGCGCCTGCGACGCGCCGCATATCCATATCTGAAAGCATTCATTGTCTTGCCGCCGTGCGGCATTCAGCATGGAGATTCTTCTACTGCTGATAACTTCCGATATGGCCATTCACAAGACACCGGGCGCGGCCCGGACTGCATTCACCCTGGCGCTGGCGCTTGCCGCCGGCGCCGCGCACGCCGATGCGACGCTCGACAAGATCAAGGAGCGCGGCACGGTCACGATCGGCGTGCTGGCCAACGGTGGCGTATTCGGATCGGTGGATCCGGCAACCCAGCAACTGGTGGGCTGGAATCCGGAGCTGGCGCGGCAGCTCGCCAAGGGCCTCGGCGTCAAGGCCGAGCTGGTGCAGGTTCAGACCGCCACGCGCACCCAATTCCTGATCTCCGGCAAGGTCGATCTGCTGATCGCCTCGATGGAACTGAACCCCGAGCGCGCCGAGATCCTGGGATATGCGCCCACGCCTTTCTTCAGGGTGGGAGGCGCCGCCGCTACATTGAAGACCAGCGGCATCGCCAAGTGGGAAGACCTGCGCGGCAAGCCCGTGTGCGTATCGCAAGGCAGCAGCTTCGCCCGTCCGCTTGCGGCCGACTACGGCGCCGTGATCAAGGGCTACAAGAGTTCTTCGGATTCGCTGCTGGCGCTACGGGGCGCCCAATGCGTGGCGGCGGTGCATGATTCGACGCTGATCCGGCCGCTGCTGCGCAGCAACACGGAGTGGGCGGAGTATCACGCACCCATCGCGACCGAGGTGCTGCCTGCCAACTCCGTCGTATGGACACGCAAGGGCGAGACGGACACGATCGCCGCCGTCGACGAGGTGATCCAGGACTGGCATCGCACCGGCTGGCTGATCGGCACGGAGAAGCGCCTGGGCATCGAGCCGCCCCAGCCGCTGCTCCAGGAACTCAATGCCAAGTTCAAGCAGGGCAGCTGAGCGCCGCGACGCATCGACGCAGCAAAGGGAGGCGGGCGCATGATCGAAACGGTATTGCAGGCGTGGGTGAGCTTTTTCCGGCCGCTGGGCCTGAACTACACCTTCGTGCTGGAGCCGGCGGAGCGGTCCGCCTTCGCGCACGGTCTGCTGGTGACGCTGCAGCTCTGCGCGTGGACCATACCCGTCAGCCTCCTGTCCGGCGTGCTGATCGCCGCGGGGTTGACGAGCCGCCGCGCATGGTTGGCCCGGCTCCTGCAGGCCTTCGTGGAAGTCACCCGCAATACGCCCACGCTGGTGCAGTTGTACTGCGCCTTTCTGGTGCTGAACATGCTCATCACGCAGAAGCTGGGCGGGGCAAGCCCGATTTCGCCCTTCGCTTGGGTTGTGGTCGTGGTGGCCCTGCACAAAGGCGTGTTCCATGCGGAAGCGCTGCGCGCGGGCATCGAGGCCGTGCCGGCGGTCACGCTGGAGGCCGCGCGCTCGCTTGCATTCTCCAGCCGTCAGATATTGACGCAGGTGCAATTGCCGCTTGCGCTGCGCTTTGCGCTGCCCGCGCTGGTCAACAACCTGGTCGATCTGGTGAAGATGACGGCGATCGCCTCGGCGATTGCCGTGGGAGATGTGACCTATGAGTCCATCATGATCTGGTCGTACCGCGACAACGTGCTTGAGCTGCTTTTGCTGATCCTGCTGTACTTCGGCCTTTTGACATGGCTGGTGGGGGCGGGCGGGCGCTGGCTGGAAAATCGTTTGAGGATGCCCGGCTATGGCCAATGAGCTCGCGTGGAAGAAGCCGCAGCGTGAGGCGTGCCCGGGCGTTCTGATGGCGCCGCTGCGCGATCCCTGGTTTGTGCTGCTGCTGGCGCTGGCCGTGCTGGGCGTGACCTGGACGGCGACCGCCACCACGCCGGCGGCGGTGAAGCTGCTTTGGCATTGGGCGCCGGCCTTGCTGCGGGGCCTGGGAATGAACATCCAGCTCAGCGTTCTGGCGATGGCCCTGGGCACGGTGCTCGGGCTGTTCGTGGGTGCGTTGTCGTTGTCGCCGTCATCGTTGCTGCGGCGGCTCGCGCGCGGCTACGTCCTGGCCTTTCGCAATGCGCCGATTCTGGTGCTGGTGTACTTCACGACGTATGTCTTTCCGTTCGAGCTAAGCCTTGCTTCCTGGCGCGTGCCGTTTCCCGACTGGATCAAGGTCGTCATCGGATTGGGGTTGCCGGCCAGCGCCATCGTGGCGGAGATATTCCGCGGGGCCATTCAGTCGATCCCCATCGCGCAGTGGGAAGCCGCGCAATCGCTTGCGTTCAGGCGCGGGCAGATATTCCGGATGATCGTGCTGCCGCAATGCGTGCGGCGCATGCTGCCGTCGTGGATGAACCTGTATGCCAGCATCACCATGAGCACATCGCTGGCCTCGCTGGTCGGCGTCCACGACCTAGTCGACACCGCCACCATCGCCAGCAATACGGTGAATCGCACCGATTTCACGATTCTGATCTATTTCACGCTGCTGGCGCTTTTCTTCGCCTATTGCTATCCCATCGCGCGTTGGACGCGCCACCTGGAGCGTCGCCATGCGCATCATTGAAACCGCCGCGAAGCCGGCTTCGCGGGCGCCGCTCGTGAGCCTGCGCGACGTCCATCTCGCCTTTGGCGACGCCGAAGTCCTGAAAGGAATCGACGTCGATGTCGGGCGCGGCGAGGCTGTATCCATCATCGGCCCGTCCGGGTCGGGAAAATCGACCATTCTTCGCTGCATCACCGGCCTGTTGCGGCCACAGCGCGGCGCCATCGACGTGGACGGCGTCCGTGTGGATGCCCTGACGACCGAGGCGCAGTTCATCGGATTGCGCAAGCGGGTGGGTTTCGTGTTTCAGCAATACAACCTGTTCCCGCACCTGAGCGTGCTGGAGAACCTGGTGATCTCTCCAATCAAGGTGGCCGGGCAGCCCCGCGGCCAGGCCGTGGCGCAAGCGCGCGAGCTGTTGGCAAAGGTGCGCATGGACCATAAGGAGAGCGCCTATCCGGGAGAACTGTCAGGTGGGCAGCAGCAGCGGGTGGCGATTGCACGGGCGCTGGCGCTGCGGCCGGAACTGATTCTGTTCGACGAGGTGACGTCTGCGCTGGACCCGGAGATGGTGGGCGAGGTGTTGACGGTAATCAGTGATCTGGTCGACGACGGGCTGACCTGCGTGCTGGTGACGCACGAGATGCGATTCGCCGAGGAGGTCAGCGATACCGTGTACTTCACCGAGGCTGGGCGCATCGTCGAGTCGGGGCCGCCGTCGCGGATTTTCGGATCGCCGGACAGCGATCGCACGCGGGCCTTTCTACGACGCTCGGCGGGGGCCGTGGCGCGCGTCAGCCAACCCGACCCGATTACCGAGTACCTGCGATTTGATCCCCTGCGTCTGGCAGTGTGAACTTCTGGAGTCGAGCATGAATCACCTCATTTCCCTGGTCGAAGGCCAGGCCCGGCTGCAACGGCCCAAGCGCATGGCGGTGCGCGCATGAGCCGCCGTCACGCGCACGTGGAGACTCGGCTCGTGCACGCCGGCTCGCCAGCATTGAAGGGCAGTTCGGGCCCGGTAAACGTGCCGGTGGTGCGCACCAGCACGGTCCGGTTCGCGGACACTGCCGCGCAGGCCGCATTGCAGCGGCGGCGCGCGGCGGGCGAGCGCGACGCCACATATGGGCGGCATGGCATGGACACGCATCAGGCGCTGGAAGCGGCCGTGGAATCGCTGGAAGGCGGCTATCGCACGGTGCTGGCGCCGTCCGGCCTGTCGGCCATCGTTCTGGTCCTGCTGGCCACGCTGGCACCAGGCGACCACGCGCTGGTGTCGGACAGCGTCTACTCGCCGGTACGTAAGGTCGACAAGTCCCTGCTGCAGCGCTATGGCATCGAGGTCGAGTACTTCTCGGCCACGCATGACGACCTTGAATCGCGCATCCGTCCCAATACCCGCCTGCTTTATCTGGAATCTCCCGGCTCGCTGCTTTACGAAGTGCTGGACCTTCCGGCGCTTGCGGCGCAAGCGCGCCGTCATGACGTGCTGGTCGCGGTGGACAACACCTGGAGCGGAGGCTTGTATTGCCAGCCGCTGGCGCTGGGCGCGCACATCTCCATTCAGGCCGCGACCAAGTATCTGGCGGGTCATTCCGACGTAATGATGGGCGTGGTGACGGTCGATAGCGCCGACCTGGCCGCGCGTATCGGCGCGGCTTACGATGCGCTGGGCCTGTCCGTCGGCGCCGACGATGCGTACCTGACGCTGCGCGGAATCCGTACGCTGGACGTGCGGCTCGCGCGCCATCATCAGAACGCGCTGCGCGTGGCCGAGCATCTGGCCGGACATCCCGGCGTGGCCAGGGTCTACTATCCCGCGCTACCAGAGGACCCGGGCCATGCGCTGTGGCGGCGAGACTTCAGCGGTGCGAGCGGGCTGGTGTCGTTCGCCTTCGCGCATCCGGATCCGGCAACCGCCGCGCGCTTCATCGACTCGCTTTCCTATTTCTCCATCGGCGCTTCCTGGGGCGGGTACGAAAGCCTGGCGCTAGAGGCCGCGCCCGAACGGCTTGCCGAACACCGGTACGGGCGGGAAGGGGAGGCGGGCGGATCAGTGGTGCGGCTGCATGTGGGCCTGGAGAGCCCGCTGGACCTGATCGATGATCTTGAACACGCCTTTGACGCCACGCGCGACGCCTTGCGCCGCAGTGCCTGAGCATATGCAAATGAGGTGCGCGCTTTAAGGCTTATGGCTATGTAGAAGCAATTACAACCTCTTTGTCCGGTTGTACCTCCGGGTACTATCATTTGCCCTGTTCCATCGCTGGCGGCAGGGCATGTCTTCTATTCTTTCCATCGAATCGGTACAACTTCCCTTTCTGTCGCATCGGCAGGAGGCGGTCCGCGAGTTCTACCAGCGGGTCATCGGACTGCAGGAGGTGGCGGGCGCCGGCGATGATCGCCTGCGTTTCGCTCTTGGTGATGCGACGTTGTCGTTGTCGCCGGTCGAGGCTGTCAGCCGCGCCATCAAACCCGACTACCTGGCCATCAAGGCCAGCGCTTACGACGACATCCTGTCGCGGCTCCGCCTGGCGGGCCATCATCCCGTCTGCTCGCTGCCCGATGTGCTGCCGCGCGTCATGTACGTGAAGGATCCGTCGGGCAATCAATTGGCCATCCTGGACTGAGGCGCGCAGCATGAACTTCCAGCAATTGCGATCGGTGCGCGAGGCCGTGCGCTGCGACTTCAACCTGACCGACGTTTCCGAAAGCCTGCACACTTCACAGCCCGGCGTAAGCCGTCAGATCCGCGAACTGGAAGAAGAAGTCGGGGTCGACATCTTCGTGCGGTCGGGCAAGCGGCTGATTGGTCTGACGCCGCCCGGCGAGCTGATCCTGCCGCTGGTCGAGCAGATCCTGCAATGCGCGGACAACATCCGCCACGCAGGCGCGGAATACGCGGACAGCCGGACGGGCGTGCTGTCGATTGCCGCCACGCATTCTCAGGCGCGCTATGCCTTGCCACCCGTCATCAAGGAATTCCGTCAACGCTACCCGGAAGTGGTCCTGCATCTGCACCAGGGTTCGCCCAAACAGGTGTCGGAGATGCTGCTTGAAGGCGAGGCCGACATTGGGGTGGCGACCGAGGCCGTGGCCGATTATCCGGGCCTGGTGAACCTGCCGTGCTACCGGTGGAGCCACAGCGTCATCGTGCCGCGCGGCCATCCGCTGGAGCGCCAGCACGACGGTGTCACGCTGTCGCAGCTATCGCGTTATCCCATCATTACGTACGGGCGCGGCTACACGGGGCGGGCGCACATCGACGAGGCCTTCGCGCGGGCCGGCATCACCCCCGACATCGTCATGACTGCGATGGACGCCGACGTGATCAAGACGTACGTCGAGCTTGAGCTGGGTGTGGGCATCGTGGCAGCAGTGGCTTGGGACGCCGAACGTGACAGCCGGCTGCGCGCCATCGACGCGCGGCATCTGTTCGAGATCAACCTCACGCGCCTGGCGATCCGCCGGGGCGCCTGGCTGCGCGGGTACGCCTTTCATTTCATCGAGATGTTCGTGCCCACGTTGACGCGCGAGGTCGTGGAGCGCGAGCTCAAGGGCGAGGGCTGATGCGCGGGCGAGCAGCGCGCGCTGCATATCCATAGACAGATTTTTACGTTGTCCGGTGCGGGTCCCGCACTTTAGGCTGGGCCACTCATCCTTCACCGATGCTGGATCAGACCATGGACAACTCATCGCATGCCGCAGTTGCGGCGCAAAGCAGTCAGCCCGAACGCACGCAGGCCGATCCCAAACACGCTGAACGCGCACACGCCGTGCGCGGCTTCATCGCCGAGGCCAGGCGGCTGATCCCAAACCCGGTTGACGCCACGCCGGCGCAACTGGAGGAAGTCGCCCAGAGGCTGCAGGCGTTTGGTCTGCGGCGCGAGCTCTTCGACCCGGAAACGTTTGCCGTGGTGCCGGGTCGCCCGACGTCGATCTACCGGCTGGCTGAAGACATCGACGGCGGCTACGCGCTTTACCTGTCGCTGGGCAACCCTGGCAAGGCGCAGCCCCCCCACGACCACACCACCTGGGCCATCATCGCGGGCGTCAGGGGCAACGAGCGCAATGAGGTCTTTGCGCGTTCGGAGAGCGCGGATCCTCAGCGCGATACGCTCAGCCACGTGCGGCGGGTGGACGTGGGCCCGGGCAGCTCGATCGCGCTTGGGCCCGCCGACGTCCACACGATCGAGCTGATCGGCAACGAGCCGGGCGCGCACCTGCATTTCTATGGCCTGGCGCTGGACCGCCTGCACGGCCGTGTGGTGTTCGAGAGCACCACGGGCGGCGCCTACCGCACGTTCTCACCGCCGGCCGCGATCTACCATGCCCGGCTGTCCGCGCAGGCCTTGCAGGATGCCTTGCGGGAACGGCAGGAGATCGCCGTGCTGGACGTGCGCGAGTCCGGCCGCTACGCCCGCCGTCATCTGCTGCATGCGGCATCGGCGCCCCTGTGGCGCCTGGAACTGTTGGCAGACCGGCTGGTGCCGCGCCGTGACACGCGCATTGTCCTGGTCGACGACGACGAGACCCTGGCGCACCAGGCAGCCGCCAAGTTGACACGGCTGGGCTGGTCGGACATTTCCGTGCTGGCGGGCGGCACGGACGGTTGGGAGCAGGAGGGCCGCGAGGTGTTCTCGGGCACCAACGTGCTCAGCAAGGCGTTCGGTGAGGCGATCGAGCACGAGAAGCACACGCCGTGGATCGACGTGGACGACCTGCATGCGCGGGTGGCGCGGGGCGACGATATCGTCGTGGTGGACAGCCGCACGCCCGAGGAATTCCATAACTTCACGCTGCCGTTTTCACACAGCCTGCCGGGTGCGGAACTGGTCTACCGTATTCGCGAGCTCGCGCCCGACCCCGGCACCTTCGTGGTGGTGAACTGTGCCGGGCGCACGCGCAGCATCGTGGGCGCGCAGACGTTGATCGATGCCGGCATTCCCAACCGTGTCGCGTCCCTGCGCAACGGCACGATGGAATGGCTGCTGTCGGGGCGGGAACTTGCGCATGGCCGCCACGCCGCGCTGCCGGAGCCCGGCCCGCAGGCTCTGACCGCCGCGCGCGAGCAGGCGCGCGACGTGGCGCGGCGTGCCGGCATCCGTCACATCGACGCGGCGACGCTTCAGGAATTCGAGACGGAGCAGGGGACTCGGACGCTTTACAAGTTCGACGTCCGTACGCGCGAGGAGTATGAGGCGGGGCACCTTGAGGGCTGGCGCTGGGCGCCGGGCGGCCAGCTTGTGCAGGCCACCGACGAATACCTGGCGACCCGGGGCGCGCGGGTGGTGCTTGCGGACTGGGATGGCGTGCGTGCGCTGACTACCGGGGCGTGGCTGGCACAACTGGGTGCCGTGGAGGTCTATCTGTATGAGCCGCCCGCGTTGGCACCGCAGCAGCGCGGCGCGGAGCCGGTGCGCGTGCTGCACCACCGCCCGCCGGCCGCGGGTCTGCGCGTCGTGGCGCTCCTTGCCGCGCTGGATGCCGGGCAGGCCGTCGTGTTCGACGTGGAGTCGCGGCTCGCATATGAGCGCGGGCACGTGCCGGGCGCGCGATTCGCCGCGCCGGATCGGCTGGCCGAGTTTCTACCGGCGGATGATTCGCGCGCCATCGTACTGACGTCTTCGGATGGCGTGGTTGCCAGCGTGGTGGCGGCCGAACTCGCGCATCAGACCGGGCGCCCGGTGCAGTACCTGCTGGCGGGAACCCGCGGGTGGAAGGAACAGGGATTGGCGCTGGCTACGGGCGCCGACGGCGTGCTGACCGGGGACGACGATCAGGCCATCAGTCCCTATCTTTACGACGATCTGTCGGCGCGAGACCAGGGGTTCCGTGATTACCTGGATTGGGAACTTGGGCTGGTTGCGCAACTGGAGCGCGACGGCACGGCCGGCATCAGGTTGATCCCGCAGGCATAACGCGAACCGCCCGCCAGGCGAAAAAAAAGGAAGGCAACTGCCTTCCTTTTTCAATTCGCGCTTGCGGGATCAGCCCTTGATGAACGCCAGCAGGTCCGCGTTGATCACGTCCGCATGCGTCGTCAGCATGCCGTGCGGGAAGCCCGGGTACACCTTCAGCGTGCCGTTCTTGAGCAGCTTGACCGACAGGCGCGACGCGTCGTCGATCGGCACGATCTGGTCGTCGTCGCCATGCAGGACCAGCGTCGGAACGCTGATGGCCTTCAGGTCTTCGGTCTGGTCGGTTTCGGAGAAGGCCTTGATGCCTTCGTAGTGCGCCTTGGCGCCGCCGATCATGCCCTGGCGCCACCAGTTGTTGATCACGCCCTGCGAGACCTTGGCGCCGTCGCGGTTGAAGCCGTAGAACGGGCCCGAGGCGACGTCCAGGAAGAACTGCGCGCGGTTGTCGGCCAGCGCCTTGCGGAAGCCGTCGAACACTTCGATGGGCGTGCCGCCCGGATTGGACTCGGTCTTGACCATCAGCGGCGGGACGGCGCTGACCAGCACGGCCTTGGCGACGCGGCCCTGCGGCTCGCCATGGCGGGCGACGTAGCGGGCGACTTCGCCGCCGCCTGTCGAGTGGCCGATGTGCACGGCGTTGCGCAGGTCCAGATGTTGAACCACGGCGGCGGCGTCCGCGGCGTAATGGTCCATGTCGTGGCCGTCGCTGACCTGGGTCGAGCGGCCGTGGCCGCGCCGGTCGTGTGCAATCACGCGATAGCCCTGGGCGAGGAAGAACAGCATCTGTGCATCCCAGTCATCGCTGGACAGCGGCCAGCCATGGTGGAACATGATGGGCTGGGCCGTCTTGGGGCCCCAGTCCTTGAAGAAGATTTCAACGCCGTCGGGGGTGGTGATCGTGCTCATGTCGGATTCTCCGGGGGTTAGTTGGACCGCAGAGATAGACTAGGGCCTTATGCGCCGCCGGGACATCCTACGCTGGGCTTGGCGCGTCATACAAAGGTATATGCAGGGTTTCGTGGCGGATGTGTCCAATACGCCACCACCTGCGATCACGCGGACTGGGCGCCTTGCAGCGCGTGGGCCACGCATCGCGCCATGGCTTCGCCGTCCACCGGCTTGTCCAGGTACGCACAGGCGCCCAGGGCCAGCAGCCGCTGCCGCGCCGCCTCGGTGGGGAAGGCCGTCATGAAGATCAGGGGAAAGCGTCGCCCGGCCGCGATCAGCTCGGCCTGGAGCTGATCGCCCGTCATGGGCGACATCTGCACATCGGTGATCATGCAGTCCGGGTCGCTGCCGCGCGGGGCGTTCAGGAATTCGGGTCCCGAGCCGTAGGGCCGGACCTCGTAACCGAGGGAGCGAAGCAGACTGCACAGCGCGATCCTGACTCCATCGTCGTCGTCGACCACCGCGATAGTGGGAGTGTGGTTCATGTAAGAAAATCCTTCGGGCCTGTCGGATCACGATACGCATCCGATGCCCGGCAGGTTCCTTTATGAACCTTTGCGACGGCCTCGAAAATCATACGGAGGTTTGTCCCATCAACGGGTCAGGGCGCGGAAATGCCCAGCGCCTCGGCGTGGCGGACCAGATCGGCAAGCGATCGGACCCCCATCTTGCGCATGACGTGGCCTCGGTGAATCTTGACGGTGATCTCGCTCAGGCCGATCAGGCCCGCCACCTGTTTGTTCATCAGGCCCGACACCACGTGCGCCATGACCTCGCGTTCGCGCGGGGTGAGGGTCTCGTAGCGGGCGCGCAGGCCGTCCATGGCCGCATCGCGGGAACGGCGCTGGGTGTCGCGTTCGATGGCGGCCGAAACCGCATCCAGCATGTCCTGTTCGCGAAAAGGCTTGGACAGGAAGTCGACCGCGCCGGCTTTCATGGCGCGCACGGTCATGGGGATGTCGCCGTGGCCGGTGATGAACACGATCGGCAGGTCGATGCCTTGGCGGATGAGCTGGTCCTGGAAGTCCAGTCCGCTGATGCCCGGCAGGCGCACGTCCAGCACGATGCAGCCGGGCGCGTCGGGGATCTGGGTCTGCAGCAGTTCGGCGGGCGACGCGCACAGGGTGGTGCGCAGGCCGATCGAGCGGAACAGGCTGTCGAGCGACGCGCGCACGCTGGCTTCGTCGTCGACGACGATCACCTGCGATTGCGCAGCGGCGGGCGATGCGCCGGGGGCGGTACGGTTGTTCATGCGGAAAGATTCCCCTGCGTGGTGGCGAGCGTCAGCGTGAAGGCCGCGCCCGCGCCTGGCGTGTTATCGACGGTAAGGCTGCCGCCATGGGCCTGCGCCGAGGTGCGGCAGATCGGCAGGCCCATGCCCATGCCTTGCGGTTTGGTGGTGAAGAAAGGGTCGAACAGGCGTTCCAGGTCGTCAGGTGCGATGCCCGGACCGGTATCGCCCACGGTGACGGCGACCAGACCGTCGTCGTCGTGGCGCCGCGCGCTGACTGACAACTGGCGTGCCTGAGACTGGCCGGACATGGCCTGGCTGGCGTTGACCATCAGGTTGACCAGCACCTGCTGAAGCTGGATCCGGTCGCCCATGATGAGCGGCAGGCCCGGCTCGATGTCCACCTGCAGCGCGACGCGCTCGCGCGTGAGCTCGTGCGCCACCAGGCGCGTGGCTTCCTCGATGACAGCGCCGATATCCAGCGCTGCCTGCTGCACCGGCGCCTTGCTGAGGAACGCGCGAATGCGCTTGACGATCTCGCTGGCGCGCCGGCCTTCGGAAATGATGCGTTCCATCGCCAGCTCGACCTCATGCAGATCGGGCTGGGGACGGCGCAGCCAGCGCATGCCCGCGTCGCCGCTGGTGACGACGGCCATCAGGGGCTGATTGACTTCGTGCGCAATGGATGCGGTCAGCTCGCCCAGCGTGGCGACACGCGCCGCGTGCGCCAGTTCCGTCTGCGCCAGCAGCAGCGCGTCCTGCGCCTGCCTGCGTTCAGTGATGTCCACCACGAAGACCAGCACGGAGCCGTCCAGGTCATCGGCGGGCGGGAAGGTGATCGTGAACAGCACCGGCACGCGCGAGCCGTCCGCGTGCACGACTTCGGTCTCGCCCTCGTGGAAGGCGTCGCCCTGGGCGAATGCCGTCAGGGATCGCGCGAACATGCGGTCGTCCTCGCACAGGATGTCGTCCACGGAGTAGGGTTCGGGCGCCGCGCCCGGCCGGCCCACCATGGCCAGAAACGCGGGATTCATGTCATCGACCGCGGTCAGCTTGCGGACCTGGCCGATGAATTCGGGATGCTGGGCAAGGTGGGCGGTGAGCGCGGGACCGTCCATCAACCCCAGGGCGGTCAACTCGGTGCGCACGGCGCGCCAGTCTTCCTGGATGACACCGATGCGGCTGGCGTCGAACATGCGGCGGTAGCGTCGTTCGCTGCTGACCAGCGCGGTGTAGGCGGCCTTGCGATCGGTGACATCGCGGTGCGTTTCCATGACCCCGGTGACGCGGCCATGATGATCCCGCTGCAGCACCCAGCGGCTTTCCAGCACCAGCGTGGCGCCGGCCTGGGTCTTTTGTTCCAGCGTGCCGTCCCAGCTGCCGGTCGTCAGGAGCTCGGCCTCGATGGCCTCGCGCCGGTCCGGGTAGCGGGTCTGCAGCAGGTCATCGGCAACGCGCCCCAGCGCCATGCTGGCGGGCCAGCCGTAGGCGTCCTCGGCGGTGCGGTTCCAGAAGTTGATCACGCCCTGATGGTCGCGCACGAAGATCATGTCGTGCGACAGATTGAGCAGGCGCGCTTGCGCCGCGAGCCTGCGGGTGGCGCTCTGGTTTTGTAGCGCGAGCAGCGCGGTGATGCCGATGGCTGCCAGGCTGACCAGCGCCCGGACCGTGGGCGAGCCCACATGATTCAGACCGTGGGAATTCAGATAGGCCGCGATGGTGAGCACGATGCCGCCGGTGCCCGCCACGATGATGTCCAGGCGCCGGAACGTGCGTGCCGCAAGCAGCACCACCACGACATACAGCACGGCCACCGCGCCGTCGAAGTCGGTGAACGTATCGACCACCGCAATGATCAGCGCCAGCAGCAGGGCGGCCGCGCGAAACAGGAACTGCATGCGATGCGGGCCCGCGGTCTCCGGGGCGCCGGGACGCGACTGCTGCGGCGGCTGGCCAGGTGCGCGGCCGAGTGTCGACGTGAGCAAGATCCACCTCTGGGTAAGGGCGCGCAAGCCGGGCAGAAATCCGGGGGCACGCAATGAGACCCGCACATTATCAGCGATCTTTGGAAGAAGACACGCGTATTTCCTGGGTAAACCTTGGTATGACCCGAGAAAACGATCAGCCGATTTTGCTGGCGGATCGCCGTGGCTATTCTGGTTTCCATCGGGAATCAACGCCCGAATCGTGAAGCCAACCCGGAGAAATTCCATGAACGATCTTTCGCTTCAAACCCGCATCACCGCTCCCCTGCGCACGCCCACCGACCTGGGCGCCGAGGCCAGGGTCGACATCGCCGCGGCCCTCACGGGTCTGCTGGCCGACATGTTCGCGCTGTACCTGAAGACCAAGAACTTTCACTGGCATATGTCGGGTCCGCATTTTCGCGACTACCACCTGATGCTGGACGAGCAGGGCGACGAAATCTATGCCGCGACCGATGTCATCGCCGAGCGCGCCCGCAAGGTGGGCGGCACGACGCTGCGTTCGATCGGCCACATCCAGCGCCTGCAGCGTCTCTTGGACAACGACGCCGACTACGTGACGCCCGAAGACATGCTGGCCGAACTGGCCGACGACAACCGCCGCCTGACGGGCTTCCTGCGCGCCACCCACGCTGTGTGCGAGGAACACAATGACGTCGCCTCGACCAGCCTGATCGAAAACTGGATCGACGAGGCCGAGCGCCGCACCTGGTTCCTGTACGAATCGACCCGCGCCGCACGCTGAGCCGAACCCGGTCAATTGCTGTCCTGACCCCAGCGCCGCGCGCGGCGCGTCCAGGAGACGTTTCATGTCATACGACTATCCCGCGGCCGTCCTGCCTGCCGGCACGACCGCTCCGTCCTTCGCCTTGCCCGCCACGCCGGACCAGACGGTCGCGCTGGAAGAATTGCGCGGCCGGCCGCTGATCCTGGCGTTCTATCCCGCGGACTGGAGTCCTGTCTGTGGCGACCAGATGGCGCTTTACAACCAGATCCTTCCTGAGTTCCACAAGGCCGGCGCGCAGTTGGTCGGTATTTCGGTGGACGGGGTCTGGTGTCACGCCGCGTTCGCCGCGGACCGCAAGCTGCATTTCCCCCTGCTGGCGGACTTCGAGCCCAAGGGCGAGGTCGCCCGGCGCTACGGCGTGTACCGCGAACAGGAGGGCATCGCCGATCGGGCGCTGTTCGTCATCGACGCCGACGGCGTCATCCGGTGGAGCTATGTGTCGCCGCTGGGCATCAACCCGGGCGCCGACGGCATCCTGGACGCGCTCGACAAGCTGGCCCCCGCCTTGCAAGGAGTGCAATCATGAGCCGCCTTTTCATTCCCGTGAATGCACAGGACCACGCCGCAGGGCCGGACACCGCGCCCGTGACGCTGGTGGAGTATGGCGATTACGAGTGTCCGTATTGCGGCGAGGCCTATCCCGTGCTGAAGGCGGTGCAGCAGGCGCTGGGCGACCGGTTGCGCTTCGTGTTCCGCAACTTCCCCATTTCGGAACTGCATCCGGATGCGGTCGCGGCGGCGGAGTTTGCCGAGGCCGCCGCACAGGCAGGCAAGTTCTGGCAGGCGCACGACATGCTCTACGAGCGCCAGAACGCGTTGAAGGAGAGCGATCTGTTCGCCTACGGCGAGGAAATAGGCCTGTCGCCGCAAGTGCTGCAGCGTGCGTTCGGCGGGGCGTTCGATTCCAAGATCGAAGTGGACTTCAGCGGCGGCGTGCGCAGCGGCGTGAACGGCACGCCCACGCTCTTCATCAACGGCCTGCGGTATGACGGTCCGCGGGACGCGGACAGCCTCATCGATGCACTGACGCAAGCGGCGCGCGGCGCGGCGGTGCATGCGTGAACGGGTAGCGGCAGGCATCGTCCGGCCGCTACCCGTTCACGCCATGGGCTTAAGTCTGGCGATTTGCTGCCGTTACATTTCTCGAAGGAAACCCGGCCGGGGGGGCAGGCTTGCCCGCGGCCTCCAAGAGGAAGAGACGCCATGACATCCGTTGCCTCCATCGGCCCCGTGACCACGATCGGTCTGGCGCCGCCCGCCACCGGCGTGACCCGCGCCGGCGACAAGGCCGACAATGCGGCCGTGCCCGCATCCACGACGGTCACGCTCGGCCAGGGCACGTCCCCCGCGCTGACCTACACGTCGCAGCCTGCGGCAGCGGGCGTGGTCTGGGAGCGCCAGGCGGCGGACAAGGTGTCCTCCGTCATCGCCGACACGCTTTCCGCCCGCACGCTTGCCGGGCGTCTCGAAGGCGTGGCCGCGGCGCTGCTGGACAGGTTCCAGACCGACGGCGGTAATTATTCGCAGTCTGCAAGGATGTCGCCGGGCGCCGGGCAGATCGACGCCCTGGGCACGGTGCAGGCAGGATCGGCCGCGCAGGCCGAGGATGCCTACACGCTGCGCATCACGACGGCCAGCGGCGTGAAAGTCCAGGTCAGCCTGACCAACTCCGCGGATGGCATTGGGGTGCAGATCGACGTGGCCGAGGGCGAGCTGTCCGAGACCGAGCGCAAGGCCATCGCCGGTCTGTCCAAGGCGTTCCAGGACACGGTGGACGGCCTGGCATCGGTGCCGCCGCGCATGGCGTGGTCCAGCCTGGCCAAGTTCGATTCCGCGGTGCTGTCGTCGGTGTCGCTGCAAGCCACGACCACGACGGATGGCGTCGTCTCGCAGTCCATCGACTTTTCCGCGGACAGCAAGCAGCGGTCGCTGACCATCAAGAACGCCGACGGCGTGGTGAAGGTCGACGTCGACGTGAGCAAGGCCGCGCTCTTTGGCAACGCGCAGCAGCGCGCCGCGGCCGTCAGCGATTATCTGCAGCAGTTCGATGCCGCGCGCAGCCGGGGCCGAGGCGATGAGGCCTTGATGTCCTTGTTCAAGGACGCATTCGCTGAACTGCACCAAAGCTATGAAGCGGGCGCCGCCCCGTCCAGCCAGTCGCCGCGCATCGTGGCGGCCGGCTACACGTACCGCAGCCTGCTGTCGGGCGTGGCCGACTTCTCGGCCTCGATCTCGCAGACCATGGACGCGAGCAATCCGTACAAGACCAGCGAAGTCGACCAGTTCACCTATCAGGTCTCGCAGAACAGCAACGTCAGCGGCCGGCCGTTATTCGACCTGGCCGTCAAGCAGGAGCAGCGCGCCAATCTGACCGCCAGCTTCCATATCGCATTCACGCCGCAGCAGAAGCTGGAGCTGTCCAACGACAAGGACTCGCAGAACTACAAGTTCTTCCAGATCAAGGACGAGGTCATCAGTCAGACCGGTATCCGGTACGAACTGGGCGGGCTGGCGGAAGCGACCTTCACGCATACGCGGAATCTGTCGACGCGGGTGCAGGCGTACGTGAAGGGCGAGCTGATCGAAGACACCTTGACTCCCGTGATCGAAACCCGGACGCGCGACCTGTTGTCGCTGGTGCGCGCCGCGGAGCTGGAGCCTTCGGAGAGCGAGCGCCTGCAGCGCCGTGACCCGGCGGCCGCAGATGCGATGCTGCTGAGCAAGCACCTGGCCCTGTCCCGCGCGGTGGCGCGGGAGCGGCAGGACTGAGCGGTGAATCGGGCAAGGCCGGCTGTCTTGCCCGATGCATGACCTGACAATCACCTGAATCGGTAATCAGAATATAAAAACAATGTCGTTCCCGGCTGGGAAGCGACCCGATATCGTCCGGATTCCAAGGGCTCGTCAGCAGCCCATTTCAGGAGAATCCGATGTCCCTACGCACTCTGCTGGCCGGCGCCTTTGCCGCAGCGGCAACCCTGGCCGCGGCGCCAGCCGTTGCGCAGCACGCCAAGTATCTGGTCTCGACGGACTGGCTGGAAAAGAACCTCAATGACCCGAAGGTGCGGGTGGTGGAGGTCAGCGTCAATCCGGGCCTGTACGAACGCGGCCACATCCCGGGCGCGGCCAACGCCAGTTGGCACACCGACCTGGTCGACACCGTCAACCGCGACATCGCGCCGCCGCCGCAGTTCCAGGCGCTGCTGGCCCGCTCCGGCATCAACGCGGACACCACGACGATTCTGTACGGCGACAACAACAATTGGTTCGCCGCATGGGGCGCCTGGATATTCGACATCTATGGCGTCGACAACGTCAAGATCCTGGATGGCGGCCGCAAGAAGTGGGAGTCCGAAGGGCGGCCCCTGTCAAACAGCGTGAAGGTCCACGCGGCCGGCACGGTCAAGGTCAAGGAGGCGAACCCCGCGTTGCGCGCGCGTCTGCAGGACGTGCTGGCCGTCGCACGCAAGGAGAAGGACGGCGTGCTCGTCGACATCCGGTCGGCGGACGAATACAACGGCAAGATCTTCGCGCCTAATGGCGTGCCGGAGCTGGCCGTGCGCGCGGGCCACGTGCCGGGCGCGGTGAACGTCACCTGGAGCAAGCTGGTGGCCGAGGACGGCACGTTCAAGTCCGCGGACGAGCTCAAGGCGATCTATCAGGCGGCGGGCGTGGATGGCACCAAGCCCATCATCACGTATTGCCGCATCGGCGAGCGCTCCAGCCATTCGTGGTTTGCGCTGAGCAAGCTGCTGGGCTACGACGTGCGCAACTATGACGGATCCTGGACGGAATACGGCAACAGCGTCGGCTCGCCCATCAGCAATCCGGCGGGCACCGTGTGGGGCAAGACCTGAGTGAACGCCTTGCGCTTTGTATCGGCCGCCGCGGTGATGGCGGCCATTTTTCTGGCGGCATGGTTCGTATCGTCGCAGCCCGAGGGCGGACGCAGCCTGTCGCTTTCGCTCTTGCTGGGCGCGGCGTTCGGTGTCGTGCTGCAGCGGTCGCGCTTTTGCTTCTACTGCATCGCGCGGGACTTCATCGAACGCCGCGAGACCGCGGGCCTGTACGCGGTGCTGATCGCGCTAGGCACCGGCGTGCTGGGCTACGCGGCCGTGTTCGGCGCCTTCCTGCCCATCCCGTCGGCGGATCGCCTGCCGCCCGGCGCGCACATCGGGCCGGTCAGTCTGGCGCTGGTGGCGGGCGCGTTCGTCTTCGGCATCGGCATGCGGATCTCGGGGTCGTGCATCAGCGCGCATTTCTACCGGCTGGGCGAGGGTGCGCTCGCGTCGCCCTTCGCCTTGCTGGGCGCGGCGTTGGGATTTGTGCTGGGATTCGCGTCGTGGAATGCGCTGTATCTGTCGCTGATCCAGGGTGCGCCCGTGGTCTGGCTGCCTCGGCACCTGGGCTACGGGGGGAGTGTGCTGGTTCAGTGCGGCGCGCTGGTGGCGCTGGCATGGGGATTGAGCCGCGCGGGGCGGCGCGCGTCGTCGCCCGCGACATCCGCCCCGCAATTGGCCGTACCGCTTTGGCGCGCCGTGCTTCAGGACCGCTGGCCGCCGGCGGTGGGCGGTCTTCTGATCGGCTTCATCGGCGTTATCGCCTACTTGCGCATCGCGCCGCTGGGCGTCACGGCGGAACTGGGGAGCCTTGCCCGCACGGCCGCGGCGGCGTCGGGGTGGCTGCCGGACAGGCTTGAAGGGCTGGACACCTTTGCGGGCTGCGCCACCGTGGTCAAACGCGCGTTGCTGTCCAACAACGGCGTCTTCGTGATGGCATTGGTGGCGGGTGCGTGGGCAGCGGCATTGGCGGCGGGCGCTTTCCGGCCTCGCTTGCCATCCATGAAGGACATCGCCCGCAACTTCGCGGGCGGCATGCTGATGGGCTGGGGCGGCATGACGGCGCTGGGCTGCACCGTCGGGACGCTGTTGTCCGGCGTGATGGCCGGCGCGGCGTCGGGATGGGTGTTCGGCGCCGCCTGCCTGGCCGGCATCTGGGCGGGGCTGCGGGTGGCAAGGTCGCCCGCAGTTGCGCCCGTGCTTACTTGAACAGCGCGGCGTTCTCTTCCAGCACCGCGTCGGCGCATTGCGCGTCCAGGTTGCCGCCCGGTGCGCCGGCCACGCCGATGGCGCCGATCACGCTGTTGCCGGCCTTGACGGGCACGCCGCCGCCCAGCAGCAGGAAGCCCGGAATGTCGGTCAGGTTGGCCGCGCCGGGGTTCTTCTGCGCGTTTTCCATCATGGTCAGCGTGGGAGTCTTGGCCGAGACCGCGGTGAAGGCCTTGGCGCGGCTGGCTTCGATGGTGTGCGGGCCGGCGTTGTCGGCGCGCGCAAAGGCCTTGAGCAGACCGGCGCGGTCCACGACCGACGCGCTGACGTTGTAGCCCTTGGCCTGGCAGGCAGCGACGGTGGCCGTCGCGAGCTTTTGCGCATCGGCCATCGACAGGTTGTTCTCGCTCAACACGGCAGCGTTGGCGGCGCCGGCGAAAGCCAGCGTGGAGAGCAGGGCGGCAAGCGACAGTTTCTTCATGGTCTGCATCCTTTTCGGGGGTGTTGCGGTAGGAGCAGACAGTGTGGCCAAAAGGCCGCGGGCGCGGTATACGCCCGACTACGCGAGCGCCTCCGTAGCGTTACGGAGGCGACGCTTCAATCGAGCAGGGTCGCATACTGGCGGATGAGTTGCGCCAGCGACTCGGCTTCCAGCTTTGCAAAGACGTTGGCGCGGTAGGTCTCGACCGTGCGCGGCGACAGGTCGAACTCGCGCGCGATCTCCTTGTTGCTCATGCCGCGCACGATGCGCTCCAGCACCTCGTGCTCGCGACCCGACAGGCGCGCCAGGCGGTCCGCCGCCGCCTGTGTGACGGCAAGGCGCTCGCGGCTGGCGATGTGCGTGCGCACGGCCGCCTGGACGGCATCGAGAAAGACGTCGTCGTCGACCGGCTTTTGCAGGAACTCCATGGCGCCGCCTTTGAAGGCACGGCGGCACAGGTCTACGTTGGCGTGGCCGGTCAGCATGACCACGGGCAGGTCGGACCGTTCGGCCAGCTGGGCCAGCGCGTCCAGTCCGCTGATGCCCGGCATGCGGATATCCAGCACCACGCAACCGATCACCGGTTGCGCCAGCGCGGCAAGAAACGCCATCGGGTCCGCAAAGCCCGCGCTGCGCAGGCCGACGCTGCGCAGCAGCAGCCCAAGCCCGTCGCGGACCGCGTCGTCGTCGTCCACCAGGTAGACCAGCGGGGAATGATCGTTGGGATTCATGCGGCGGCTCCGGCCTGCGGCAGGCTGACGGTAAAGCATGCGCCAGCGGGGCTGAGGTTGCGCGCGGCAATGCGGCCATCCATCGAACCAGCGAGCGTATCGCACAGCGCCAAGCCCAGGCCCATGCCCTGGTCGCGGGTGGTGAAGAACGGGGCGAACAGGCGCGGCATTGCGTCCGCCGCAATGCCCGGGCCGGTGTCGCTGACGCTGAACTGGTAGCTGCCGTCGGCCGCGCGGCCTTCCAGTGCAATCTGGCGCGCACCCGAAGCGCCGTCCAGCGCGTCAGCCGCGTTCTGCACGAGGTTGTGCAGGATCTGTTCGAGGGCCACGCGATCGCCCAGGGGCCGCGCGCCGGGGCTGGCGTTGGTCCAGGTCAGGCGGATGCCCTGTCTGGCAAGCTCGGGCTCGCGCAAAAAGCGAAGCGACGCCACCAGCGCGTCGGGGTCGATGGCTTCGCGCCGCGCGGGCGAACTGGGCTGCACCAGCGCTCGCATGCGGCTGATGATGTCGGCCGCACGCTTGGCTTGCTCGGCGCTGGCAAGCAGCGCGTGGCGCACGACTGGACGCTCGTCCTCGTCATCCAACAGGCGTGCGGCGGCGCGGGTTTGCGCCAGGATGGCGGTCAGCGGCTGGTTGAGTTCGTGCGCGATGCCTGCAGCCATTTCGCCCAGTGTGCTCAGGCGCGCCATGGCCGCCAGACGCACCTGTTCCTGTTGCCGGCGCGCTTCCGCGCGCGAGCGTTGCCAGGCGGCGGCGCCAGCCATCAGCAGGCCGCTCGCCGCGGCCCAGGCCAGCCAGGCGGTCCATGGCCAGAATCCGGGGGTGAGCGTGCGGGTGCTGCGCATCTGAAACGGCTGGCTGGCCGCGCCCAGCGGCTTTTGCAGCGCCAGGGTCCAGCCGGGCAACGCGTCGTGGGGCTGTTTGTCGAGCAAAGGCAGCGGATTGCGGTCCACGGCCAGGGTCAGGTTGCCCAGGCCCGGCGGAAAGTCGGCGGCCGGCACGAGCTGGCGCGCGTCGATCAGCAGGCTCCACCCGGAAGGCGACACCAACCAGTAGCGCGCGTCGTCCACGGCGATGGTCACGGGGCGACCCAGTTGCCGCGCGCGCTCCACCGCTTGGGACAGGCCAGCGGGATCGGGCAGGCTGCCCGCCCAGACGCCGCCGGGCAGGTGGCCCAAGCCCAGCAACTGCGGCATCGCGGGCTGCAGGCTGGGAAAGAGGCGTTCGGGGGCGGGGGGATGCGACAACGCGGCCAGCGTGGCCAGGACGGCTTCATGCTGCACCGTCTTCTGGCTAAGCATGCGCTGGGCGATGCTGGTGCTCTGGAAGAAGCGCTCGTACTGGTCCACGTATTCCTGCCGCGCGATCCAGATTGCGCCCAGACAGAAAAGCACCAGCCAGCAGATGAAAGCGCGCGTGCGCGAGAGGGGATTCACGCCGGCAATTATGCCTTGCGGGTAACGCGCACCGGAATCCGTAGGGCTACGGAGGGTCAGGCGGCCAGCTTGTGTGGCCCGGCGCCGTCCGCTGGCTGCGAGTTGGCGGACACCGCCATCTGATACAACGCGGCCACCAGGTCCGACTGCGTCACCAGACCTTGCAAATGGCGCGCCTCGTCCAGCACCGGCACACAATGCAGGCTGTCCGACATCGGACGCGCCAGCTCGATCACGGGCAATCCGGGCGTGGCAAACGGCACTTCGCTGCGCATGCAATCGGCCACCAGCAGGTCCGGCGCCGATTCGGCATCCGTGGCAACCGGCGTCAGGCGGCTCTTCCTGGCCAGCACGTCGCCCTGGGCGATCATGCCGGCGTAGCGGCCCGCCGAATCCAGCACGGGCAGGGCCTGGACACGGTGCTTGTCGAACAGGCGGACCGCATAGTCCAGCGGATCCTTTTCCATTACCGTCACCACGTCGCGCGACATGATGTCGGCGCAGCGCACCTCGCCAAAGCGGCGCACGCTGGCGCGCAGCTCGGCAGCCAGCACGATCTCTTCCAGGTCTTCCTTGCTGATGTCCAGCAGCTCACCGCGCTGGGTCAGCGCCTCATCCAGGTCGGTGCGCGAAAAGCCCAGCCGCGCGCTGGGGACCAGATCGCGCGTGTTGTGGCCGGCGGCCGGCTCCGCATGGCGGCGGGGGTAGTTGCGTTTCAGCGCGCCGTTGAAGACCACGGCGATGCACAGCAGGATGACGGAGTTCAACGCCACGGGCCACATCGCAAAGGCATAACCCAGCTTGGCAACGGCAGGACCGCCCAGCACGGCGGTCAGCGCCACGGCGCCGCTGGGCGGGTGCAGGCAGCGCAGGGAGAACATCGCGCCAATCGCAAGCGCCACGGCGACGGCCGCGGCGATGCCGGGAACAGGAATGAATTGGGCGCAGAAGACGCCGATCAGCGCAGACACCAGGTTGCCGGCCATCAGCGACCAGGGCTGGGCGAGCGGGCTGGCCGGCGCGGCAAACAGCAGCACGGCCGATGCGCCCATTGGGGCGATGAACCACGGATTGTCCGCGCCCAGCGCGTGGCGTCCCACCCACTCGGTGCAGAACAGACCGAGCAGGGCGCCTACCGCACCGTAAAGTTTTTCGCGTCCATTGACGCCCACGGGCGCTGGCGCGAACGACCCCAGCCAGCGCTTGATTGACACACCCAAGACAGTCTCTCCTCGCGACGCATTGATATGTCGCGGGGCGACAATTTATCACGAGGCTTATTTCCTGGCGGCATGAGCTTATGCCGCGCAGACCAAATCTTGGATGAAAAGCCGGTGGGTCAGTCCTTGCCGGGCTCGGCGCCCATGCGCGTCAACAGCCGCGTCAATAGGGGGCGCATGGCGTGCAGTTCTTCGAGGTGCGAAGCGGACAGGTCTTCCAGCATGCGTTCGGCCTTGGCTGTCAGCACGACCTCGACGCGGCGTCCGTCTTCGGGGTCGGCTTCGCGGCTGACGAGATCCAATCGCGCCAGTCGACCCACCAGTTCGGCGGCGGTGTGCGGCCGGATCAGCAGGCGTTCGGCGATTTCGCCGACATAGAGTCCGCGCCGTCCGGGCGCGTTTTTGCGCGTGCCCTTGATGGCAAGTAGCGCCTGATGCTGCTGCGGCATCAGGTCCAGGCCCGCGGCTGCGCTTTCGCTGAACGCCGCGAATTTTCGCAGCGCATAGCGGAAATCCGCGAGCAGTTCGTAGTCGGCGGGGGACAGGCGAGTGGGAGTCGTGGAGGCGTTCACCGGGCGATTCTAATATATGTCGTGCTACGATATATATGACTTTTCGCAAACTTCGTGCGAATTCTTCCAACCCACTCCCTGACCATGCCCCCCATTTCCTCTTCCGCCAAGCCCGGACTGCGGCTTGGCGACTTCACTACCGACCGTCGCGTCGTCCTCTTGATGGGCCTCGCCATACCGGTCGGACTGGCTAGCGTGGCTGCCGCCTGGCTTCTGCTCCGCCTCATCGCACTGTGCACCAATCTGGCCTATCACGGCCTGTTTTCGTTTGCCGACCTGCCTATCACGACAGGGCGGCTCGGACTCGGCTCTGTGTTCATTCCGGTCGTCGGCTGCCTCATCATCGGCCTCATGGCGCGCTACGGTTCCGAGAAGATTCGTGGCCACGGCATCCCTGAAGCCATGGAAGCCATCCTGATCGGCAAGAGCCGCATCCAGCCGAAGGTGGCCGTGTTAAAGCCCGTGTCGTCGGCCGTGTCCATCGGCACCGGCGGCCCGTTCGGCGCCGAAGGGCCCATCATCATGACCGGCGGCGCGATCGGCTCGCTGTTGGCGCAGACCATCCACCTGGACGACGGCGAACGCAAGACGCTGCTCGTCGCCGGCGCGGCGGCCGGCATGACCGCGATCTTCGGCACGCCGCTGGCCGCGGTGCTGCTGGCGGTCGAGCTGCTGCTGTTCGAGTGGAAGCCGCGCAGCTTCCTGCCCGTGGCCGTGGCGGCGCTGGTGGCGGCCGCGACGCGCGCCTTCATCATGGAACCCGGCCCGATCTTTGCGTATGCCGGCACGCTGGCCTTCACGCCGTGGCATCTGGTGGCCTGCGCCGCCGTGGGGGTGCTGGCGGGCCTGGGGTCCGGTGTGCTGACCTCGCTGGTGTACGCGGCCGAAGACCTGTTCGAGAAGCTGCCCATCCACTGGATGTGGTGGCCGGCCATCGGCGGTCTGGTCATCGGTATTGGCGGGCTGATCGAGCCCGCGGCGCTCGGGGTGGGCTACGACAACATTCGACACATGCTGGCGGGCGATCTCGCCTTTCAGGCCGTGCTGGTGCTGCTGGTGGTCAAGGTCGCCATCTGGTCGATCGCGCTGGGCTCCGGCACCTCTGGCGGCGTGCTGGCTCCGCTGCTGATCTTCGGTGGCGCGCTGGGCGCACTGGCGTCTCCCGCGCTGCCGCAGGCCGATCCCGGCTTCTGGGCGTTGGTGGGCATGGCGGCGATGATGGGCGGCACCATGCGCGCGCCGCTGACGGCCACGTTGTTTGCCGTGGAGCTGACCGGCAACATGCACGCGCTGCTGCCAGTGCTGGCGGCCTGCGTCTTTGCCTACGGCGTGACGGTGCTATTGCTCAAGCGTTCGATTCTGACCGAGAAGATCGCGCGCCGGGGCCACCATATCAGCCGCGAATACCGCGTGGATCCCTTCGACCTGCTGCGCGTCGCAGACGTGATGACATCGCCCGTGCAGACGCTGCCGGACACGATGACGGTGGCGCACGCCGTCGCGCATTTCACCACCGCGCAGCCGGTCCATACGAGTTATCCGGTGCTGGACGGCGAGGGCATCGTGATCGGCGAGGTCACGCGCGCCGACACCTTGGCGTGGGCGCTGCAAGGCGAGCCTGACGAGCGGACGCTGGCGCAAGCGCTGGATGGGCGCGAGCTGGTGTACGGGCATGCCGACGAACTGGCCAGTCAGATCGCGGACCGGATGGCCTTGTCCGGGGCGGGGCGGGTGCCTATCGTCGATCGGGATAGCGGCCGGCTGCTGGGGATCGTGGGCCGCAAGGATTTGTTCAGGTCGCGCGCGCGCCGGTTGCGCGAGGAAAGCCAGCGGGCGGCGTTCTTCCGCCGGGCGCCGGCGGCGGCCGGGAGGCTGGGGAAGACGGGGTGATGATGCCCGGCGGGCTTTATTGGTCCGCCACGCCGGGCTGCCATGCCGGCCGGCAGGATCAGACGCCAGTTTGACTAGGCCGCCGCAAAGCTTTTACCGCCCGATGCGCGCAGCGCCCACAACACGTCCAGCACGTGCTGCGTGGCCGCTTCCACTTGCCCCGCGCGATGCGCGATGCCCAGCGGACGCCACAGCGCGGGCCTCACGGGCCGCATGATGACGCGGGGGTCGGGTTGCGGCGCGGTGGCCTCATGCGGCAGCAGTGTCGCGCCATAACCCGCGGCCACCAAGCTCTTGATGGCGTCGTTGTAGTTCAATTGAATGCGCGCGCGAGGATTGAGTCCGGCGGCCGCGAACCATTCTCCGGTCAGGCGCGACAGCCGCGTGCTGGCGTCGTTCAGAATCAGCGGCCTTTCGGCCAGCCACGCGGGGGTGAGGCGCGCCGGCGCTTTCCATGCCGCGGGCAGAAAGGCCATCACCGGGTCGCGGCGCCACGGACGCAGAACCAGACCGTCAAGGGGAGGCTGGGGCAGCGCCACAAGTCCCACGTCCAGCGAGCCATCGGCCAGCCGCCGCAGGGTTTCCTGGGACGTCAGTACCGCCACCTGCACGTCAATGCCGGGGTGGTCGCGTCCCAGCGTTTCCAGCGCCTGCGGCAGCAGGTGGGCGATGGCCCCGGTGGACGCGCCAAGCCGCACGCGTCCCGCCAACCCCTGCACCTGCCGCTGCACGTCGTCCAGCGCCTGGTCCGCCTCCGCGAGCAAGCGGCGCGCACGTTCCAGCAATGTTTCTCCGATGGCCGTGGGCCGGACCTGACCGCGTTTGCGCGTAAGAAGCGGTGCGCCGACGCGGATTTCGAGGTCCGACACGTGCAGGCTGACCGTGGGGGGCGCCAGATGCAAGGCGCGCGCGGCGTCGGCGAACGACCCGAGGTCGGCAATGGCGACCAGGGTGCGAAGACGGTCCAGGCTGATTTCGCGCATGAGAGTTTCCGGTTGGATATCAGTTGCGGATGTGGTGTTCCAAAGCGCCCGCGCCGAAAACGCGTCGGAATCATTCAGAAAACCTGAATCAACCGATCATGATATTCGACTTTTCTTATCTCGCCGTCAGATCGAAGATAAGGTCCATTCCTGAACGAATCAGGCAACGCCGAACCACCCGGACAGCATCATGACCCAACCTCTTGTTTTCATCGACGGCGACCAGGGCACGACCGGTCTGCAGATCCATGAACGGCTCAACGGCCGCAGCGGCCTGCGGCTGCTGACGCTGCCCGAGTCCGACCGCAAGAACCCGCAGCGCCGCGCTGACGCGATCAATTCCAGCGACATCGCGATCCTTTGTCTGCCCGACGAACCCGCGCGCCAGGCGGCCGCGTCCGTCGTCAATCCCAAGGTGCGCATCATCGACGCCAGCTCCGCGCACCGTACGGATGCCGGCTGGGTGTACGGTTTTCCGGAAATGAGCGCCGGCCAGGCCGATCGCATTGCCCACGCGCTGCGGGTCAGCAACCCCGGCTGCTATCCCACCGGCGCCATCGCGCTGCTGCGTCCGCTGGTCCAGGCCGGACTCGTGCCCGCCGACTATCCCGCGGTCATCAACGCGGTGTCCGGTTACTCGGGCGGCGGCCGCGCCAGCGTGGACGCGTACGAAAGCGCCGACGGCCCGCGCGGTCCCGCGTTCCAGGTCTACGGCCTTGGGCTGGCGCACAAGCACACGCCCGAAATCGAAGGGCACGCCGGCCTCACGCAGCGTCCGGTATTCGTGCCGTCATACGGCGCATTCCGCCAGGGCATTGTCCTGACCATCCCGCTGCACCTGCGCCTGCTGCCAGCCGGCGTGGATGCCGAGCAGTTGCACGCGTGCCTGCAACAGCACTACGCCGGCGCGGCGCATGTGCAGGTCGTGCCGCGCGATGACGCCGCCTCGAATCTGGATCCCGAGGCGCTGAACGGCACCAACGATCTTCGGTTGGGAGTCTACGGCAATGTGCAACACGGCCAGGTGCTGCTGACGGCGGTGTTCGACAACCTGGGCAAGGGCGCCTCGGGCGCGGCGGTTCAGAATCTGGATTTGATGCTGGCGGCGATGCGCTGATGCCGGACGGCGCGGCGGCGGGATATCGGGCGCCGCGCCATTGATCTGATGCGAACAGGCCGCCAATCGCGGCAGCCGTGTCAAGGCCGCTTGGCCTTGACACGCGGTATCACTTGTCCAGCCAGGGCGCTTCTTTCCAGAGCTGCTGGAACTGCGTTTCGCCCGCCTTCAGTTCCTTGGCGTATTCCGCGGGCGGCAAGTAACGCAGCGGCGCGAACATTTCGCGGGCCTTGGCCTGGAATTCCGGGTCGTCGACCGTGCGCTTGACCGCGGTAACGAGCTTCGTGCGCACGTCGTCCGGTAACCCCTTGGGTGCGGCCAGTCCGCGCAGCGAAGCCAATTCGAAATCGAATCCCTGTTCTTTGAACGTCGGTACGTCCGGCAGCGCGGTCGAGCGCGTGTTGCCCATCTGCCCCAGGAAGCGCAGCGGCGTGCCGCCTTTCTGGTACTGAAGCGCCTCGCCCACGTTGATGGCGCCGATGGTGATCTCGCCGCTTGCCAGCGCGCCGCGCACTTCACCGGCGCCCTTGTACGGGATGTGGCTTAGCTTCGTGCCCGACGCGCGCTCGAACCGAAGCATGGCCAGGTGGTCGTCCGAACCCGTGCCCGTGGTGCCGACGGTGACCTTGCCCGGATTCTTCTTTGCGAAGGCGGACAGGTCCGCAAGGTTCTTGATCGGGTTGTCGTTCAGGACCGTGAAGGCGCCGGGGTCATCGATCAGATTGCCCAGCAGGTCAAAGCTCTGCCAGGTGAAGGCGGTCTTGCGCTCGATGGGAATCGTCAACAGGTTGGGCGTGTTGATGAAGCCGATGGTGTAGCCGTCCGGCTGCGCCCGCGCCAGTTCCGCGAAGCCGATCGCGCCGCCCGCACCGGGCCGGTTCAGCACGACGATGCGTGCGTCGCCGCCCAGGTGCTTTTGCAGGTAGGGCGCCATCATCCGCGCGACCAGATCGGTGCCGCCGCCCGGGCCGTATGACACGATCAGGTTGATCGGACGGTCCGGATATCCGGCAGCCTGCACGGCGCCGGAGAACAATGCGGCGCCTGCAAGCAGGGTGGCCAGGGTGCGCAGCGTGCGGCGTTTGTTTTGTTGTTGCATGGTTGTCTCCCTCAGGGGTTCTGACGGTCACCGCGCCGGCCCTTGTGCCTGGGCCGGCGCGTCTGCCGCGTTGTTATGTCAGCGTGGCGATACGTTTGGCGGCCAGGGGCCAGACCTCCGGATTCACAAGTTGCGGCGGCCGCTCGCCACGCAGCATCGCGGCAAGCTGCGTCGCCGATGAACGGGCGACACTGCGGCGCGCCTCGTGCGTGACGCCTGCGGTGTGGAAGGTGGCGACCACGTTGTCCAACGCGAGCAGCGGGGCCGAACGATCGGGCGGTTCCTGTTCCCAGACGTCGAGCCCCGCGCCCCGCAGATGCCCGCTAAGCAGTGCGTCGTGCAATGCGCTCTCGTCGTGAATGCCTCCGCGCGCCGTCGAAATGAACACCGCGCCCGGCTTCATTGCCGCAAAGGCCTTGGCGTCGAACAATCCTCGCGTGGACGCGTCGAGCGGGCAATGCAGCGACACGATGTCCGATTCCGACAGCAACTCGTCCAGCCCAACGGGTTCGGCGCCGCGGCTGCGGATGGTCGCGGCGTCCAGCAGCGGATCGTGGGCAATGACACGCAAGCCGAAGCCTTGCGCGATGCGCGCGACGCAGGTGCCGATTTTGCCGATGCCCACCAGGCCGATGACGCCGCCGTGGATTTCGTGGCCCATCAGATCTTCGCGGGAGAATCCGCTGGCATGGCGCAGGCGGTTGTGCGATTCGACAACCCGGCGTTGCACGGCCAGCAACAGGGCGTACGTGTGCTCAGCCACGGACTCCGCGTTGCCGCCGGCCTGATTCACGACCGCGATGCCGGCCGCCGTGCAAGCCGCCACGTCAATCGTGTCGTAGCCGGCACCGCCCGATGACACACACACGAGGTCGGGGCACTGTGCGATCAATGCCGCGTTGACAAACCATTGGCGCGGCAGCTCGTCCTTCGCCGCGGACACGTGGTAGGCGTGGGCCGATCTCAAGCCGGCGAGCGTGCGCCCGTCGTCGCCTTTTGCCGGCAGCACCGACAAAGCGATGCCTGGCGTGGCGCCAATGATTTCGTCGAATACCGGATTGAGCCACAGGTCCAGACGGCACAGGCGGGCGGGGCCCCGTGGCGTGGCAGCGCTCACAATACGCCCCGCGTCTTGAGGACCGCGTCGACCCAGCTGCGGTCCAGCGTGCCCCGCTCGATATCCTTCAAGACCTGCGCCTCGGATTCGGCAATGGCGCGTACCCGTGCCGCAATCGCTGGCGCCTCGTCCGGGCGGATCGACAGCAATCCGTCGGCGTCGCCCACCAGCAGGTCGCCTGGCAGCACGACCATGCCGTCCACGGTCACCGGCACGTTGATGGCGCCGGGGCCGTCCTTGTACGGACCACGGTGCGCGACACCGCGGGCATAGACGGGAAAATCTCCCTCGCCGATGGTTTCGCTGTCGCGGATGGCGCCGTCGATCACGAAGCCGCCCAAGCCGCGCTTGGCAGCCCAGCCCACCATGATTTCTCCGATGATGGCGTTGCTCATGTCGCCGCCCGCGTCAACAACGATCACATCGCCGGGCTGTGCGGTATCAATGGCCTTGTGAACCATCAGGTTGTCGCCGGGCCGGGTGCGCACGGTGAAGGCACGTCCCAGGATCCGCCGGGTCCGGTGCATCGGCCGCAGGGACGACGTGCCAGTGCTGCGGCTCATCGCGTCGCTGATGTTTGCCACCGCCAGGTCTTGATAGGCCGCAAGCGTCTCGCGGCTGGGACCGGGTGGGCAGTCATGCAAGGTGAATCCAAAATCCGGCATGTCGCCTCGTCTCCAGAGTGATTGTTTGAGGCGACTCTACGCCCGCAAATTCAGGAGATAAAGCGAATAATTTGACGATGGATATAACGCTTTTCAGAAACTGTCCTGTGGTGCGGACAATGTTTCTCGCTGTCAGATCATGCCGGCGGGCGCGTGGAAATCCAGGCACGCCTCGGCATGCACGCGCAGGGTCTCAAGCATCGGCCGGGTATCGTCCCGGCGCCACTGGAACGTGTAGGTGAGCGGGCGCAAAGGCGGGAACGCCGGCAGGGCCTGCAAGTGGCCTCGTTCGATCAGGATGCGAGCCCAGGCCGAGGGCAGGAAGCCCAGCCCCAGGCCTTGCTGCAGCATGGCCGCGATCCCGCCCCAACCATTGCAGCACTGGTTGCGGCCGGGCGATACCCGCTGTTCGGTCAGCCAGTCATCGAGAATGCGGATTGCGCCCGAGCTTTGCGGGAGCGTGATCAGGGTGAGGCTCGGCAGGTCGGCCGGCGTGATCTGGGCGGGGTTAGGCACGGCGCCCGGCGCAGCGACCCATTCGAATTGCGCACTGCCGATGATGCGCGATGCAATGGACGGACGGGACGAGGGGCCGGCGATCACAGCGAAGTCGAGTTCGCCTTCCTCCAAGCCGCGCTCGACCAGTTCCCCGACGCCGACGAACGGCTCGACTAGCAGGTTGGGGTGGTCCAGCTGGATGACTTCGATGAGCCTGGCCATCCAGGTCAGTGACGTCAGCTCGCCCGCGCCAAACCGGCATCGGCCCGAATAGCTCAGGTTGTTGCTGGCCTGCTGCATGAACTGGTCGGCGTTGCGTAGCAGGTCCTTGGCGTGCGGCACCAGTTGTTCGCCCAAGGCTGTCAATGTCGCGCTGCGCGCGCTGCGGCTGAACAACTCAGCCCCGATGGACGATTCCAGTTCGCCAATACGCTTGGACAGCGATGAAACCGAAATATTGAGGCGATTCGCGGCGATGGCAAAATTCTTGCACGTGGCGGCCCAGTAGAAGGCCTCGAGTTGCTTGAGCGTCATGGGGGCAGTCGCCTGGATCCGTATCGAGAGTGAATAAAAGTGTATGGAAGACTATCGATAAAGTCACTTTATTCAAACGACAGGGCCGCCTATAGTCCCCGCCGATACCGACAACAAGAGACGGCCGCTCGCCGGGTGGCCGCCGGAGGAGCCCGACATGTCCGATCCCCTGCGCCGCATGCTCAGCCTGCACGACTTTGAAGCCGCGGCCAAATCGCTTCTGCCCGCGCCCATTTACGCGTACGTGTCGGGCGCCGTGGAGGACGGCCAATCGGAACGCGCCAATCGCGACGCGTTTGCTGAATTCGCCTTTCGGCCGAAGGTACTGGTGGACGTGTCCGCTCGCACCACGCGGTGCACGGTGCTCGGCCGCGATTATGCGGCCCCCGTGGGCGTGGCTCCCATGGGTATTTCGGCAATCTCGAGCTACCGCGGCGATGTCGTCCTGGCGCGCGCGGCAGCCGAGGCCGGGGTGCCCTGCATCATGAGCGGCTCGTCGCTCATCCGCCTGGAGACCGTGATGGAGGCGGCGCCGGACACCTGGTTTCAGGCGTACCTTCCCGGCGACGATGCGCAGATCGCCGCGCTCATCGACCGTGTGGCGGCCGCCGGCGTCAACACGCTGGTCCTGACGGTCGACACGCCCGTCGCCGCCAACCGCGAGAACAATGTGCGGGCCGGCTTTTCCACACCGCTGCGGCCGAGCGTTGGCCTGGCGTGGCAAGGGCTGACACATCCGCGCTGGCTGTTCGGCACTTTCCTGCGCACGCTGGCACGCCACGGCATGCCGCACTTCGAGAACAACTACGCCACGCGCGGCGCGCCCATCATGTCGTCCAGTGTGCTGCGGGACTTCTCCGATCGAGGCCACCTGAATTGGCAGCATGTGTCGGCCATTCGCCGTCGCTGGAAAGGGCTCATGGTGCTGAAGGGGATTCTTCATCCGGACGATGCGCGCGCCGCCCGCACGTTGGGCATGGACGCGATCATCGTCTCCAACCACGGCGGGCGCCAACTGGACGGCAGTGTGTCGCCCCTGCACGCCTTGCCTGCCATCATGGATGCCGCGGGCCCGATGGAAGTGATGCTGGATAGCGGCGTGCGGAGAGGCACGGACGTATTGAAGGCGATGGCGCTGGGCGCGCGCTGCGTATTCGTCGGCCGTCCGTTCAACTACGCCGCGACGGTCGCGGGCCAACGCGGCGTGGCGCACGCAATCGCTCTGATCACCGAAGAAGTTCGGCGCAACATGGGACTGTTGGGGGTGGTTGATTTAAAGGAGTTGAGCGCGGGATTTCTGCAGCGCGCGGGCGGCGATCTGCGGCGGATAGTGCATTTGACCTAGAATGCCGGCACCACTTTCATGCGGCGCCGCCGCCGATGCCGTTTTGCTGCCTCCTACGAAAACTGTTCCGCCGGGTCCGCGCATTGCGCGGGTATGCACGACTTTCGCACTAGGGCTGTCGCTATTCATGGTGCTGCCGACGCTGACCCACGCGCAGGCGGAGCCAGCAAGCGTCATGGCGTCCTCGGCGAACGCCGTCCAGCCGCTGGGCGGCGACTTTGAATTGGAAGGCGATCCGGGTTCGACCCTTCACCAGCTCAAATTCCGCGGCAAGCCATACCGGCCTCTGAACGCGTACAAGTTCGCGCACGTCAGGGCGCTGGGTCCGACCCAGGGCGGCCAGCCGATCCTTTTGGCGGTCTCGAACGATTTCATGGGCGTGGGCACCATCCTGATCGCGGTGCAGAACGACACGCCGCTCGCGCGGGTGTTGAGTCCCTCCGTCGATGTGCGCGACCCGGACATGGGTCTGGCGCAGCCCGGACGTCAGGACTTGCTGCTGTTCACCGCCGGTTCGCGGGCCCTGGTGACGTCGACGGGAAAGGTCCTGTGGTTTGAACACCTGCAGCCCAAGGAGCGCCAGCAGTCGACCCCGCTGCTGGTGTCGGTGTCGCCAGACAATCGCCACGGCGCCGTGCTGCTCGACAACGAGATCCGCCTGAGCTTGGCGGACGAGGGTCCCTACGCCAGCGTCCCGTTCACCCGGGCAATGCAGCGCGATGCCTTCAAATCAGCGTGGGATCAAAGCGCCGCGCGTGCGCGCAAGGCGCTCGACGAAGGCAAACACATCGACCAGCGGCGGCTCTACGGCAACCTGAAGGCGGAATGGATCAACCGGCATTTCCGATGGCAGGAAGGGCAGGGCAACTGGCAATTTATCGGGCAGGGGTTAAAGCCCGTTGCGCTGCCGGTTCAACCGAGAAAGGAGCAATGAAATGACGCCGATTTCCGCGGTGAGTGGGTTGCGGTGGCTGACGCTCCTGTGCACGGCGGCCCTTGCCGGCTGCGCAAGCAACGCCGACGTATATGAAAAACATATCCGCACCGAAGATGCCAATCCGGCGGAGGTGGTGTTGACGCTGGATGTGGCGTTTGCAAGGGCGCCGGACTACGAGCCTCGGACGCTGGAGTACGGGTCGACGGTGAAGCGGGTGGAGTATTCCGGCTATCCCAGTATCGACGTTCCGTTCTATCAGAAGGGTGTGGGCTTCGACTTGGGCGTGGTAGGTGACCCGCGCACGCTGCTGGCCTTGCCGTACCCCTCGCCTACGACACGCACGACGTCTGCGCAACTGAAAATCTTTGGTGAGCGCCTGGATGCTACGCATTACCGGTTCGTGGTTTTGCCTAGGGCAGGGTGGAGCAGTTTGAATAGCTTCCAGGTGTCGTTTGCGGTCAATGGGCGGCGCGAAGGGATGACGTTTGCTTACAGCACGAAGAAGGTGTGCGAGAGCCGGTTTGATGTGACGACGCCGACGTATGGGTTTGGGATGTCGGTTGCGGCTGGGTTTCGAGAAGGAAAGGCAGGATGCCTGAAGGCGTGTGATGCGCGGCCTGGGTTTCCGGGGCAGTGCGCCTTTTTCTCTGGCATTGACGCACTGTCTTCTCCGGAACCTAGATGACGCGTTGCACCCCAGGCGGCTGCCACGTCCCTTCCCCGGCTGGCAGGACCGAGGGTGGATTGACCTTTGGCCAGTACAGCCGCATTACCAGGTAGACCGGCCCATCGGGAGCGGGGAGCCAGTTGGCTTGCCTGTCGCCGCCCGGCGTCTTGTGCTGGATGTAGAGTGTCAATGACCCGTCCGCGTCAACCTTCATCGCAGGCAGCATGGGCGAGTTGATTAGGTAGCGGTCGATCGGGTTCCTGACCAGTAGCTGCGACTTGCCGTCGTACATAGTCAGCGACCAGAACGAATTAACCGGCGGCAACGCGCCGGCCGGAAACGTGAGGGTGTAATTGTGCTTGCTGCAGTCCAGCGTCTGACCATTTGCGTCTACGCGGGTGAACGGGTAAGTCGCCTCGTCCGGGTCATTTCCATAAATGCCTGCCTGAGCCGCGACGGCGCGTTTGAGCCAGTCGCCGTTGTAGTGCTCGCTGTTGCCCGGCAGTCCGCTTAGCCGCCAGCCATTGATCGCCTTTCCGGTGCTGGCGACGGCTTCGTCCACTTTGCGCTGGCCTTCTTTCATGCCAAGACCGATCTCCAGTTTTTGGTCCAGCGGCAAATCGCTGAAGTTGAAGGTCTTGCCTGCCCCCACGCCGATGCGTGCGAGTTCCGCGCGGACTGCAAGCTCGTTGGCTTGTGGAGGCGCGAACTGCAGCGCAAAGTCCAGAAATTCGAAGAAGTTGGTCTTCGCCAACTCTTTGTTGATCATGGGAAAGCTGATAGCTGTTGCGGCCGGTGGCGACGCCTGGTTCAGGTACGCCGAAAGCATTCGCACCTGGTAACCAGCCTGGACCGCCTTCACGCCGTCGAGATCGTCTGGACCAAAAAGTTGGGTGCGGTAGCCAGCGAGCGAAAACTGTGTGCTGGACCGAAACATCCGCTTGATGCCTGCCGGGACGGCACCTTTCCAGTCTGGTCCGACCACCATGTAGTCGCCCGCCTCGTTTCCGGTGGTGCGAGTGCCGATATAGCCGTAGTTGTAGGTATTGCCGTCGCAGAGCATGACCGAGTAATAGCGCTTCGGGTCGATCGCCGGCACGGAAAGCACCACCGGCTCTGCCCGCAAGTCCATCCACACGAAGGAATACGGCGTGTCGCTATTGGGCGTGACAATCGCCGTGTCTTTGTAGGTGAATACGTTGGGTTCGTTCTTGATATGGTTGAAAGGCGCCTTGAATTGCCCCGAGCCGCGATCCACCGCGTACTCATGCATGACGGCGTAGTTCATCACGATAGGCAGGCCGTAAATGAACCCCGCCTCCGCGATGTCCTTCGCCCCGAAGAACCCAGGGCGATCCGCGCTTGCCTGTGCCCGTGCCCGGCCCGGACCAAGCGTCGCGCCAGTGAGCGCTACAAGTGCACTGGAGCCTAGAAACTCTCGTCTTGTGGTCATTGAGCGCCTCACCTGTCAGAGCGAGCTTTCCGACGCCCGCACGAAAAGTACTGGTCATGGAAACGACACTCTATCGGAATCGCCAACAGGACGATATGAGTAGAAAACACCCGGTAAAGCGTTCCGGATAAGGTTTCTGATTTCGAGGGGGGGGTATGGCAAAGCGCGGCCGGTCGCACGTAATGCGACGTCCTCAGGAAGGTCCGTGAGTCGACGTCTGGAGAAGTTCTTTTGGCTAGCAATGATGCATAACACAGCAGGGTGTCGCCATAGGCAGGCATCTAAAGCGCGTCGTCGACCTCGATGTCCAGCGACAAATATTGCCCGTCGGCGTTCGGTGACACCTGTATGCCTTTTATCGCAGCGGGCCTTGCCGACCGCGCAAAAAGCCTGCCACGTTCTGTTTCAGCATAGATGCGTCATACGTCGATGCGCTGAGCGCTGCTTGCAGGATCGTTCGTCTTATATCGGTGGGAAAGAGGCTCCAAGAGCTTATGACGGCGGCTCCAAGGCAAGCAATTACTCGTCTTTCCGCCTCATCAAGCACGCCCGGATCCAAAACCTCCGTTGAAATGGGCAACTGAACGCCGCCTTCGTTGAGCCATCGTTCGATATCCGAATCGTTAAGGTCATGTTTCATCGTATTCCGTCCCTGACTTGGCATCGCCCGTGAGCTTGACTATACGTTCTTTCATCACAGCGTTGTTTTAATGCAAAGTCGACGGTCCCCGGCATTTGGGGCGCTGGCACCCGAATACGCCACGTAGCCGCCAGTCCCCAGTAGCTGGACAGCTTGGGAACGCAACCCCGCCAGCAAATCCCCCCAACAACGCTAAAATACCGCCTCGCGGCTTAATACCCGCCTTTCCGGCTTTCTTCAAACCTGCGCCTCGCGCCCTCACAACGATGAAAAAACTGACTGCTGTACTTCTTGTGTCCGCAACCGCTTTGCTCACGGCCTGCGGTCCCAGCGACAACGCGCCCGCCGCTGGCGCCCAAGCGCCGGCCACGCCGAAGAAGGTCGTCGTTGGCCTGGACGACAATTTCCCGCCCATGGGATTCCGCGACGCCAGCAACCAGATCGTTGGCTTCGACATCGACATGGCCAAGGAGGCCAGCAAGCGTCTGGGCATCGAAGTGGAGTTCAAGCCGATCGACTGGAGCGCCAAGGAAGCCGAATTGAACGGCAAGCGCGTCGACGTGCTGTGGAACGGTCTGACCATTACCGAAGAGCGCAAGAAGAACATCAGCTTCACCGCGCCCTACATGGCCAACCACCAGATCATCATCGTGGGCAATACGTCGCCGGTGAAGGTCAAGAATGACCTGGCTGGCAAGGTTATCGGCGCGCAGGACGGCAGCAGTGCCACCGACGCGATAGCCAAGGACCCGGTTGCCGCGCAGATCAAGGAAGTTAAGAAGTTCGGCGACAACGTTACCGCGCTGATGGATCTGGCCGCTGGTCGTCTGGACGCCATCGTCGTGGACGAAGTCGTGGGCCGTTACCTGATCAGCAAGCGTGCGGGCGAGTACCGTGTGCTGGAAGAGAACTTCGGTACGGAAGACTACGGCGTGGGCGTGCGCAAGGACGACACCGAGTTGCTGGCCAAGCTGGACAAGACGCTGGATTCGATGAAACAGGACGGCACCGCCGGCCGTATCGCCACCCAGTGGTTCGGCGCCAACATCATCAAGTAAGCGCAAAGGCGCCCGCGGCCTAGCCGGCCGGGGCGCCTTTGCCGTTGCAGTTCGCAGCCCGCCGCAGTGCCGCAAGGCCAGGCGGGCTTGCCCATGATTCTCTCTTGCCCTCGCGGCGCGAACCCACTGCATGGACTACGTACTCTCCCTTCTGGGGCCCTTGGCGCAAGGCGCGAAAGTGACCTTGACGCTGTTTTTCATCACGCTGGCGCTGGCCGTGCCGCTGGGGCTGGTGTTGGCCCTGGCGCGCATCTCGAAGTGGCCGCTGCTGAGCCGCGCGGTCAATGGCTATATCTGGCTGATGCGCGGCACGCCGTTGATGCTTCAGATGCTGTTCATCTACTTCGCGTTGCCGTTCGTGCCGGTGATCGGCATCCGGTTACCGGATTTTCCGGCCGCAGTGGTGGCGTTTGCGCTGAATTACGCGGCGTATTTCGCTGAGATCTTCCGGGCGGGCATCCAGTCGGTGGATCGGGGCCAGTACGAAGGCAGCAAGGTGCTGGGCATGACGTACCTGCAGACGCTGCGCCGCATCGTGCTGCCGCAGATGGTGCAGCGCGTGTTGCCGCCCATGAGCAATGAGACCATCACGCTGGTCAAGGACACCTCGCTGATTTACGTGCTGGCGCTCAACGACATCCTGCGCACCGCGCGGGGAATCGTGCAGCGCGATTTCACGACCACGCCGTTCCTCGTCGCCGCCGCCTTCTACCTGTTGATGACGCTGCTCCTGACGTGGTTCTTCCAGCACATGGAAAAGCGCTATGCAAAATATGACCAGTAATTCTCCGGCCGGACTCGGCGCGCGTCCGGTGATGATCGAAGCCCGCCACATCGTCAAATCGTTCGGCGCGAATCGCGTGCTGGACGATGTGTCGCTGACGCTCGAGCAGGGCGAGGTGGTCGCGGTGATCGGCCCGTCGGGCTCGGGCAAGAGCACGTTCCTGCGCTGCCTGAATCATCTTGAGACCATCGACGAAGGCAGCATCGAGATCGAAGGCGAGACCATGGCTGCCGCCGTGCCGGGTGGTCGCAGCCAGTACGCCAGCGACGGGGACGTGCGCCGCATCTGCCGCAAAATGGGCATGGTGTTTCAGTCGTTCAACCTGTTCCCGCACATGACGGTCCTGCAGAACATCATCGAGGCGCCGATTACCGTGAAGGGCATGTCGCGCGCCGAGATCGTGCCGAAGGCCGAAGAGCTGCTCCGCAAGGTGGGCCTGTCGAACAAGCGCGACAACTATCCGACGCGCCTGTCTGGTGGCCAGAAGCAGCGCGTGGCCATTGCCCGCGCGCTGGCGATGGAGCCGGACATCATGCTGTTCGACGAGCCGACGTCGGCGCTGGACCCGGAGCTGACGGGCGAAGTGCTGCGCACCATGAAGCAGCTGGCCGACGAGCGCATGACGATGCTGGTCGTGACACATGAAATGGGGTTTGCGCGCGAAGTGGCGCACCGGGTCATTTTCATGGACGATGGCCGCATCGTTGAAGAAGCGCCGTCGGCCGAGTTTTTTGCCGCGCCCCAGCATGCGCGCAGCCGCGAGTTCCTGGCGCATATGCTCTGATCCGAGCCGCCACACGCACTGCAAAGCCCGCCTCGCCGCGGGCTTTTCTATATGATGCCTACCCATGCAATCCGCGCCGGTTTCCCTGAAAGCAGTTTCTGATGCGCCGCCGTTGCTCAGGCTTCGAGGCCTGTACAGCGAGCGCCTGACGCCCGTGAGCCTGGATCTGGCCGCGGGCGAGTGCGCGGCTGTGGTCGGTGCATCGGGATCGGGCAAGTCGCTGCTGCTGCGCCAGATTGCGGATCTGGACCCGGGGCATGGCGAAGCAGAGCTCGACGGGCGTCGCCGTTCGGCCATGCGCGGTTTCGAGTGGCGGCGTCTGGTGGTGTACTGCCAGGCGGAGGCGGGGTGGTGGGATGACCACGTGTCCGCGCACTTCGCGGACCGCGCTGGCGCGATCGCCATCATGGAGCGTCTGGGGCTGGCGGAAGCCAAGTTGGACGCATTGGTCCATCAACTGTCTACGGGCGAGCGTCAGCGCATGGGTCTGGTGCGGGCGTTGTTGCAGAACCCGCGCGTGCTGCTGCTGGATGAGCCCACCGCCGCGCTGGATCAGGGAGCGACGGCGCTGGTCGAGGCGGAACTGTCGCGTGTTCTGGCGGCCGGGGCAGGCATTTTGCTCGTTACGCACAGCGCCGAGCAGGCCGAACGGCTGGCGCGACGGCGTTGGCGGATGGCGCAAGGTCACATGGAGCCGTTATGGACGTGATCAAGCTGCAGGCGCTGGATCTGGTGATCGCGTCGCTGCTAGTGCTGCTGAGCGCCGGCATTTCCTTCGCGCTGCGTCTGAACCTGCAACGGCAGGTGTTGTGGGCGGCGGTGCGTACGGTGGTGCAATTACTGCTGGTCGGTCAGATCCTGCGCATCGTGTTCGCCCATGCCGCGCCGTGGCTGACGGCGCTGGTGGTGGCGGTGATGATGGCGCTGGCCGCGCGCGAGGTAGCGGCCCGGCCGAAGGCGCGGTTGACTGGGCATGGCAATGGATGGGTCGGGACGTTGGCGGTGGTCAGCACCACGCTCGTCACGGCCCTTTTCATCCTGAATACGGCGCTGCGTCCGGACCCTTGGTTTGATCCGCGCTACACGATTGCCTTGGTTGGGATCGTGCTGGGCAGCGTCTTGAATGCGGCCAGCCTGGCGCTGGATGGGATGCTATCGGGTGTGCGCCGCGAAAGGCTGGGCATCGAGGCTCGCCTGGCGCTGGGCGCGACAGTTCATCAGGCGTTTTCGTCGCTGCTGCGCGAATCGGTGCGGCGCGGCATCGTGCCCAGCATCAACCAGATGTCGGCGGCAGGGATCATTACGTTGCCCGGCATCATGACCGGGCAGATCATTGCGGGCATGGACCCTGTTGACGCGGCCAAGTATCAGATCCTGTTGATGTTTCTGCTGTGCGGCGCGAGCGGCATGGCGGCGATGGGCGCGGCTTATGGTGCGATGCGCCGCCTGACGGATGAGCGGGGGAGGCTGCGGCTGGACAGGCTGATGCCAGGATCTGCGCCTCGTCGGTAACGGCGCGTCAGGCGCATCAAGCGCATCAAAGGATGGCTTGCAAGCCTTTGTCCGCCAGGATGTTCAGGAGTTTAAGGGCTGGGCCGGTCGGACGCGTGTCGCCTTGCTCCCACTTCCGGACGGTCGAAGCGCTGGTGTGCAGATGCAGGGCGAAGACAGGTTGGCTAAACCGTAGGTCTTCACGGAGTCGCTTGATGTCGCCCGGACTGAAGTGGCGGACGGGCGCCGGACAGATCGCGTCAAAATCGCGCATCGTGACTTTGTCTATAGCCCCGGCCCGGTAAAGTGCGGCGAGATCGTCGCGCAAAGATTCAATGAGTTTGGTCACAGTTCACCTCCAACAACACGCCTGCCTGCAGCGCTTTGAAAAGGGCGGATTCCGTCAGGCTGAGAAAGACCTTGCCGGCGAATTGCAGGGCTTTTTTCTCAGCGGCGGTGATGTTGGCCTTGTCGTTTTTCGGGTACCCGTGCAGGAACACGTATCGGCTCCCAATACACGCGGACAACACCGTGCGGTATCCGTCGCGTTTGCCTTTCCCTGGACGGGCAATACGCATCTTATAAAGGTGGCCGCCCAGATCCGCGTCGATAAGACCGGATTCCATTTCACGGACTGCGCTGCACAGCGTGGCGTCGGAGAGCCTTTCTCCAGCTTGCCACCGAGAAAAATCCTTTCGCTTCAAAACCACCATGGACGAACACTCCAAAGTATACCCGTAACGGGTATGTTCATGTCGCGTATTCTTCACGCGAGCGTTCGCTAGAACATACGTTCGGAAGAGGCGAAGGAGGTGGTCTGGCAGACCGTAAGCCAGTCGGATTTTGGCGATAGCTAGCAGTCGCGGATGTTGCAGGGGGTCAGAAAACTTATTAAGCCCCCTCCACAACCCACCACAAAAAAAAACCGGCAGCCCCATCGGGACTGCCGGTTTTTTCACATGCCCGCCAACCGGCTAACGCCAGCCAGCAAGGGCAGGGGGCTTAGCCGATCGAGGCCAGCACCTTGTTCAGCGTGGCGCTGGGGCGCATGGCTTGGCTGGCCTTGGCTTCGTTCGGCTGGTAGTAGCCGCCGATGTCCAGGGGCTTGCCTTGGGCTGCCTTCAGTTCGTCCAGGATCTTGTTTTCGCCTTCGGAGAACGCGATCGCGGCAGGGGCGAACTGGGTGGCCAGGGCGCGGTCTTCGGTCTGGGCGGCCAGGGCTTGGGCCCAGTACATCGCCAGGTAGAAGTGGCTGCCGCGGTTATCCAGGCCGCCGACCTTGCGCTCGGGCGACTTGTTTTCGTCCAGGAACTTGGCCGTGGCCAGATCCAGCGTCTTGGCCAGGATCTGGGCGGTGGGGTTCTTGTACGTGCGGCCCAGGTGGTCGAGGGACTCGGCCAGCGCCATGAATTCGCCCAGCGAATCCCAGCGCAGGAAACCTTCTTCCAGGAACTGCTGCACGTGCTTGGGGGCCGAACCGCCCGCGCCCGTTTCAAACAGGCCGCCGCCGGCGACCAGCGGCACGATCGACAGCATCTTGGCGCTGGTGCCCAGTTCCATGATGGGGAACAGGTCGGTCAGGTAGTCGCGAAGCACGTTGCCGGTGACCGAGATGGTGTCCAGGCCTTCACGAATGCGCTTGACCGAGAACTTGGTGGCTTCGACGGGGTCGAGGATGCGCAGGTCCAGGCCGCTGGTGTCGTGGTCTTTCAGGTACTGCTTGACCTTGGCGATGACCTGGGCGTCGTGGGCGCGCTTTTCGTCCAGCCAGAAGACGGCGGGCGTCTTGGTGGCGCGGGCGCGCGTGACGGCCAGCTTGACCCAGTCCTGGATTGCGGCGTCCTTGGTCTGGCACATGCGCCAGAGGTCGCCGGCTTCGACGGCCTGTTCCAGCAGCACGGCGCCGGCGGCGTCGGTGACACGCACGGTGCCGGCGGCCGGGATGACGAAGGTCTTGTTGTGCGAACCGTATTCTTCGGCAGCCTGAGCCATCAGGCCGACGTTGGGCACGCTGCCCATCGTGACCGGATTGAAGGCGCCATTGCGCTTGCAGTCGTCGATGACGGCCTGGTAGACGCCGGCGTAGCTGCGGTCGGGAATGACGGCCTTGGTGTCCTGCAGCTTGCCTTCGGCGTTCCACATCTTGCCGGAGTCGCGGATCATGGCGGGCATGGACGCGTCGACGATGACGTCGCTGGGCACGTGCAGGTTGGTGATGCCCTTGTCGGAGTTCACCATGGCCAGCTGCGGCAGCGTCTTGTAGGCGGCGTCGATGTCGGCGGTGATGGCGGCCTGCTGGTCGGCGGGCAGCGCCTGGATCTTGGCGTACAGGTCGCCAATGCCGTTGTTGGGATCGAAGCCGGCCTGCTTGAGGGCGTCGGCGTGCTTGGCCAGGACGTCCTTGTAGAACACGGAGACCACGTGGCCGAAGATGACGGGATCGGAGACCTTCATCATGGTGGCCTTCAGGTGGACCGAGAACAGCACGCCGTTGGCGCGCGCGTCGTCGATCTGGGCCTGCAGGAAGGACTTGAGCTTGGCGGTCGACAGCACGGCGGCGTCGATGATCTCGCCGGCCTTGACCGGGGTCTTTTCCTTCAGGACGGTCTTGGCGCCGTCAGCGGCGGTCAGTTCGATCTTGACGTCGCCGGCTTCGGCGATGAGGGCCGACTTCTCGGTGCCGTAGAAGTCGCCTTCGCTCATGTGCGCGACGTGCGACTTGGAGTCGGCCGTCCAGGCGCCCATCTTGTGCGGGTGCTTGCGGGCGTAGTTCTTGACCGACAGCGGGGCGCGGCGGTCGGAGTTGCCTTCGCGCAGGACCGGGTTGACGGCGCTGCCCTTGACCTTGTCGTAGCGGGCCTTGACGTCACGTTCGGTGTCGTTGGCGGGGGCGTCCGGGTAGTCCGGCAGCTTGTAGCCCTGGTCTTGCAGTTCCTTGATGGCCGCCTTCAGTTGGGGCATCGAGGCGCTGATGTTGGGCAGCTTGATGATGTTGGCTTCGGGCTTGACCGCGAGGGCGCCCAGCTCAGCCAGGGCGTCCGACAGCTTCTGGCTGTCTTCGAGGTAATCCGGGAACAGGGCGATGATGCGGCCTGCCAGCGAAATGTCGCGGGTCTCGACCGTGATGCCTGCGGGTTTGGCGAATGCCTGGACGATGGGCAGCAGCGAACGGGTTGCCAGTGCCGGAGCTTCGTCGGTGAGGGTATAGATAATCTTCGGAGTAAGAGACATGATCCTTGAATCTGTTCGGCTCAGGCGATTAACGCGCAAACCCGAACATGCTATGCGGCGTACGCCGGTAGATGTTGTCGAGAGTGGGTTCGTATGGAAGGACGCGCAGGCAGAGCGTCCCTCCAACATGACTGCCGCCCGCCCTATTGTTTGGCTGGACCGGCCGGCCGATGAAAAGGCCGTTTCCGGGTCCGCCTTGGAAGGTGCGACCGCCACGAACCTTCCATTGTAATACCGTGCTACGCATTGCGCCGGGAAATGGTTCTATTTCTTGATGGCGCCGCAATATGCTTATGACGGTTTTTGGGGGACGCATTGCGCGGGCAGGCAGAATTCGGCCTCAACGTGTCCGCAATCGGCGTTTGACAAAGCCGCGCGATGAGAGGAAAGTACGCCCCATGAATTTCCGCGCCGTCCGCATTTCGCTGATTATTACCATCATTCCTGGAATGGTGGGTTAGCGCGCGACCGCAACAGTCACAGCCACCCGCCCCACGAGGCGGGTTTTTTGTGGCCGCCTCTGCCGGGCAAGCAACCCAAGCAGAGAAACCATGTCCGCAACCTCTCCCCACGCACCCTCGGAATTCCAGGCCGGCGCCGCCACGCCGATGGAGTACCTCCGGCAGATCCTGACCGCCCGGGTGTACGACATTGCCCGTGAAACCGAGCTGGATCTTGCGCGTGGGCTGTCCGCCCGGCTGGGCAACACCGTTCATTTCAAGCGCGAAGACAACCAGCCGGTGTTCTCGTTCAAGGTGCGCGGCGCCTACAACAAGATGCGCAACACGCCGCGCGCTGCGCTGGAGCGCGGGGTCATTACGGCGTCGGCCGGCAACCATGCGCAGGGCGTCGCGATTTCGGCGGCCAAGCTGGGCGTGCGGGCGATCATCGTGGTCCCGCAGACGGCGCCGCAGGTGAAAGTGGACGCGGTGCGCGCCCACGGCGGACCGACCGTGACGGTGGTGCAGGCTGGCGATTCGTACAGCGACGCCTATGCCCATGCGCAGACGCTGGCGCAGGAGCAGGGGCTGACGTTCGTGCCCGCATTCGACGATCCCTACGTGATCGCGGGGCAGGGAACGGTCGGCATGGAGATCCTGCGTCAGCACCCCGAGCCGCTGCATGCGATTTTTGTGCCGATCGGCGGCGGCAGTCTGGCGGCGGGCGTGTCGACCTATGTGAAGGCGGTGCATCCCGGCGTGAAGGTCATCGGCGTACAGACCGAGGATTCTTGCGCAATGGCGCAATCGCTGCGCGTGGGCGAGCGGGTGATCCTGGCTGATGTTGGCCTGTTCTCGGACGGCACGGCGGTCAAGCTGGTGGGCGAGGAGACCTTCCGCCTGTGCCGCGAATACCTGGACGAAGTGATCCTCGTGGACACGGACGCGGTCTGCGCGGCGATCAAGGACGTGTTCCTGGATACCCGCAGCGTGCTGGAGCCCGCGGGTGCGTTGGCGGTGGCGGGGCTGAAGAAGTACGTGGACCGCGAAGGCGCGCGCGGGCAGTCGTTGGTAGCGATCACGTCGGGCGCGAACATGAACTTCGACCGCATGCGTTTCGTGGCGGACCGCGCTGAAGTGGGCGAGGCGCGCGAGGCGGTGTTCGCGGTGACCATCCCCGAAGAGCGCGGCAGCTTTCGCCGGTTCTGCCGGGTGATCGGACAGCGCAGCGTGACGGAGTTCAACTACCGCATCGCCGACGCGCGCACTGCTCGCATCTTTGTCAGCGTGCAGATCGCGCGGCGCGGCGAGTCTGCCGATATCCTGGCCGCATTGCAGGCGGAAGGATTCTCGGCCAGCGACCTGACGAACAACGAGGTGTCCAAGCAGCACATCCGCTACATGGTGGGCGGACGTTCGCCGCTGGCGGGCGGCGAGCGGCTGTTCCGCTTCGAGTTTCCTGAGCGCCCGGGCGCGTTGATGAAGTTCCTGTCGGCGATGGCGCCCAACTGGAACATCAGCCTGTTCCATTACCGCAACCAGGGCACGGACTTCAGCTCGGCGCTGGTGGGCATTCAGGCGCCGGTGGCCGATGATGCGGCGCTGGATGGGTTCTTGCGGCAGCTCGGTTATGCGCACGCCGAGGAAACGGATAACGAGGCTTATCGCCAGTTCCTGATCTGAACGTTTGGATGGGCATTCAATCGGACTATCTGCCGGGCGTCCAACCCGGCGTCTAACCCTGGATCTAACCAGGCGCTTTGCCGGCGTTGCATCCCGGCTTGCGCGGCAATTGCACGCCCGGTTTCAAACGCAGCGTCGCGCGGCCCTGCGTCTGGGTCAATTCCAATGCGCTTGCACGCCACGCCGGCACATCGTCGAACGCGACCGCCGGCGATGCGCTGGAAACGGTCTTCGCATCGGACCGTTCGAACTGCAGGGCAGGCAGACCCACGCAAGTGTCGTCGAAATCCAGCCGCGCCAGCTCGCGCCCATCGCTCAGCCGCACCGCCCGAAATGCGAGCGGCGCGTCCACGAATTTGGTGACTTCGGGGACGTATTGCAGGTCGCCGTGCGCGTCCTTTACGCGGGTGGCCGGCTGCAGCACGACGACCTCCCGGCCTGGGGGGATCGCCAGATAGGCCACGTCGCCGGAGACGTCCAGCAGTTTCCCAGGGCCAAGGTTCAGCGCCTTGAGCGGCGCATGGCGGATCATCACGGTTTCGTTCCAGGCCGAGTTCACGCGCGTCCAGCCGGGCAGGCGCGCGTCCTCGAACCGCGTGGTGTGGATGCGGTCGCGGTCTGGCTTATCGGAAAGCGGCAGTCGCTGCACGCGCAGCGCGCCGTTCACGACCTGCAAGTGCACAAGCACGGTGCTGGCGCTGGAACTGGTGAAGAACGCCAGTACTGCGTCGGTTTCCAGAACGGCGACCGGCCCGGGGCAGAAGAATGCGCGGGATTGCGGCGCTGTGCTGTTCGGATAAAACAGCGCGCCGACGTCGGTGCCGCACAAGGCCTTGCCCTGGAAGGTGATAGTGGTGGCGCGCGTGGTCTGGCGCTGACCGGTGTTCCAGTCGCTGCGGCTGCCGGTCGCCACGTCGACGACGAGGCCGTGATTGTCGTAGACCACGGCGGCGCCGGAGGGCGCGGCAAACAGGCTGAGCAGAAACGCGAGGGCGCGGCGGCTGGGCACGGCGGACTCCCTGAATGGCACAAGGGGTGACTATATACCGGTGCGTCTGCGCCGAGTCACCGGGTGTCTGACACCGATGATGACGGCCGGCGCGCGTTGGCCCGGTGTCTGACACCCGYGTGAGACGGTCGGCACCATGCAGGGCTGCGGCAAGGGTGTCAGACACCTACGACGCGAGGATGAAGGCCGGCGCGCGTTGGCCCGGTGTCTGACACCCGYGTGAGACGGWCGGCACCATGCAGGGCTGCGGCAAGGGTGTCAGACACCTACGACGCGATGATGARGGCCGGCGCATGTTGGCCCGGTGTCTGACACCCGCGTGAGACGGTCGGCACCATGCAGGGCTGCGGCAAGGGTGTCAGACACCTACGAYGCGATGATGACGGCCGGCGCATGTTGGCCCGGTGTCTGACACCCGCGTGAGACGGTCGGCACCATGCAGGGCTGCGGCAAGGGTGTCAGACACCTACGATGTTGGCCCGGTGTCTGACACCCGCGTGAGACGGTCGGCACCATGCAGGGCTGCGGCAAGGGTGTCAGACACCTACGACGCGAGGATGACGGCCGGCGCATGTTGGCCCGGTGTCTGACACCCGCGTGAGACGGTCGGCACCATGCAGGGCTGCGGCAAGGGTGTCAGACACCTACGATGACCTACGATGCTGAGCGATCGGCCAGTCCATCCACGTGGATCTGCGCCTGGCCCTGCGGGCAATGTTCGACGCGCGCCCGCACGCGGTATACACGGCGCAAGGTGTCCGGGGTTACCACATCGCGGGGCAGGCCCTCGGCTTCGATCGCGCCTGCGTGCAGCAGCAACGCATGGTCGGCGTGACGCAGCGCGATGTTCAGGTCGTGCAGCACCACCAACGTGATCAGGCGGTGCAGGCGCGTCTGGCGGCGCAGCACGTCCATGACGTGAAATTGGTAATTCAGGTCCAGCGCGGACAGCGGTTCATCGAGCAGCAACAGGCGCGGACGCCGCACCAGCGCCTGGGCCAGCGACGCCAACTGCTTCTGCCCGCCGGACAGCTCGTCCAGATGGCGGCTGGCGAGCGGCGCGATGCCCAGCTCGTTGATGACAGCCATGGCGTTTTCCATCAACGCATGGCCGGGTTGTCCGTGGCGGCCGGAGCGCGCGGCCACCAGCACGGATTCGAAGACGGTCATGTGCACGCCCTTGGGCAAGGCCTGCGGCATGTACATGGCGCATTCGGCGCGGCGGGCCGGGCTGGCGTTTGCCAGGTCCTCGCCGTCCAGCAAGATTGCGCCTTGCATCACCGGATGCAGGCCGGCCAGCGTCTTGAGCAGCGTCGATTTGCCGCTGCCGTTCGGCCCCAGCAGCGCGGTGACGGCGCCTTCGGGCATGGGGCCGGCGCTGGCGTTGCGCAGCACCGCACGCCCGCCGTAGCCGGCGGAAAGCGCCTGGATGCGTAGCTGCGTCATTGTCAGCGTTGCAGCACCAGTGTGCCGCGCATGTGCTGCGCGTGCGCGGGGAACGAGCAGTAGTAGGTGTACGACTGACCCGCGCGCAGGCGGCTGACGGGGAAGGTGACGGTGGCCGTCTCGCCGCCGCCCAGCATGGGCGTCTTGGCAAGGATGCGGCCGTCGCCCGGCGCCAGGAAGTCGCTGCTCGCGCCGGCCTTGATGCCGTCGACCATTACGGCGTCGATATCTTCGGTCTTGGTCAGCACCCAGTTGTGGCCGGCCTTTTCCTTGCTGTTCTTGCCCGTGTGGATGAGGCGCACGGTGAATTCCTGGCAGGTCGCTGGCACGACGATGTGGGCGGGGCCGAACTGCTTGCCGGGACGGCCTTCGACGTCGATCGAGCAAGCGGGGGCGGCATGGGCAGTGCCGGCGATCATCAGAGCCGCGAGCGTGAGCGTCAGGCGGAATTTCATCGGGGTGTGTCCTTGTTGCGGTTGTGGCGTCAGGCGCGCTTGAGGGCGCGCACGACGATGGTGAGAAAGAAGGGAATGCCGACCAGCGAGGTCACGATGCCGACCGGGATGAGCGCGCCGGGCAGCACGGTCTTGGACGCCACGGACGCCAGCGACAGGATCAGCGCGCCGGCCAGCGCGCTGCCCGGCAGGTAGTAGCGGTGGTCTTCGCCCAAGAGCAGCCGCGCGATGTGCGGCGCGACCAGGCCGACGAAGCCGATCGTGCCGACGAACGACACGGCCAGCGCCGCCAGCGCGCTGACGCGCAGCAGGCTGATGAGGCGCAGCCGCTTGACGTCGATGCCGAAGCTGGCCGCGCGTTCCTCGCCCAGGCGCACGGCGGTGAGCTTCCAGGCGTCGCGCATCGAAAACGGAATGACCAGAACCAGCGCCGCCGCCATGACGCCGACGGTGGTCCAGGTGGCGCGCGCCAGGCTGCCCATTGTCCAGAAGACGATGCCTTGCAAGGCCTCCTCGCTGGCGACGAACTGCAGCAGCATCACCAGCGCCTGAAACGAATACACCAGCGCGATGCCGAACAGCACCACGCCCAGCGTCGATCCGCCGCGCCACCGCGCCACGCGTTCCAGTACCAGTACCGACAGCAGGGTGCACGCGAAGGCCGACACGGAAACGGTCATGCCGGCGGGCAGCGCCGGCAGATGCCAGTCCAGCGTGATGGCAAGCGACGCGCCGAACGCCGCGGCGGCAGAGACGCCCAGCGTGTAGGGGCTGGCGAGCGGATTGTCGAGCATGGTCTGCATCTCGGCGCCGCCCAAGCCCAGTGCCACGCCGACCAGCAACGCCATCAGCGCATAGGGCAAGCGGAATTGCCAGACGATGACGCGTGTGCCGGTGTCTGACACGTCGGGATGCAGCAGCGTGCGCAGCAGCTCGGGCAGGGACAGCGAAGCGGGTCCGCTCGCGATGTCGGCCAGCAGGCTGGCCATGATGGCCAGCACCAGCGCGGCGGTCAGCAGTACGCGCTTGCGCACCGCGCGCCGGTACGCGGCGATGGGATCGCCGGGAACAGACGCCGCGGGCGATACGGCGGCGGGGGCGAAACCGGTCATGTCGGGCTACTTTGCCGGGGCGGCTGGGGATGTCCAGAAGGCGCCCGCGTTGTCCAGATCCAGGAACTGGCCGTACAGCGCGTCCAGCGTGCCTTGCGGATCCAGCGCGGCGGCGCGTTCGGGATACAGCCACTTCGCCATCGCCTCGATGGCGGCAACGTTGTAGGGCGAGTTGTAGAACGCGTGCCAGATGCCGAAGGCACGGTGCTGCTTCACGGCGTCCAGGTCGCGGATGCCGTCGCGGTTCAGCAGCGTGGCCAGGCTGTCGGCGGACACCTTCGGATCGGCGCCGGGACCGGCCAGCAGGCCCGGGCGGCCGGGTTCGGAGCGGCTGCCGGTGGCGATGTACACGTCGGGCTTGGCGTCGATGACGAACTCCAGGCTCACGTCGCCGATGGCGCCGGGCAGCACGGGCGCCGCGACGTTGACGCCGCCCGCGGCTTCCAGCAGGTCGCCGAAGCTGCCATTGCCTGTGGTGTGGCAGCAGGCCGGCCACACGCCTGCCAGCATTTCCACGAAGACGCGCGGCCGCTGGGCGGGCGGCACGGGCTCCACGACCTTGCGCACGCGGGCAAGGTGGTCTTCGTAGAAGGATATGTAGCCTTCCGCCTCGGCTTCACGATCCAGTGCCTGGCCCAGGATGCGCATGCTGGGCACCGTGTTCCGCACGGGATGCTGGCGGAAGTCGATGAAGACGATCGGGATGCCGGCTTCCTGCAATGCCGGGATCATCGGGTTGTTCCGGCCGGGACCATGGCCACTGACGCTGAAGATCGCCACGTCAGGCCGCAGCGAGACGATTTTCTCCGGGCTGACGCTGGCCTCCGACGTCTTGCCGATCAGGGGCACGTCGGCCGCCTTGGGAAAACGCGTGACGAGCTGGTTCCAGGAATACGGATCTTGCTGCTTCAGCTCTCCCTGCCAGCCGACGACGCGCGCCACCGGATCGTGGCGGTCCAGCAACGCCATCGCAAATGCAAAGCGGCCTTCGCCCAGCAGGATGCGCTGCGGATGGTCGGGCACCGTCACAACGCGGCCGGCCAGGTCGGTGACCTCGCGGGCATGGGCGCCGGACAGGGCGCAGAACAGGGCGCAGAACAGGGCGGCGGCGGTCACGGCCGCGCGGAAAAGGGCAATCGAGCGCATGGCGAATCCTTCAGGTGCGTCAACCGCGGGGTGCAGGTAACGCGAACCATTCTTATCGCCGGGCAGTGTCCGACAACCGTCCTCAAGAATTCGTTAAGACGCATCACGCCTGTGGCGTGGGCGCCGCACCGCTGCCGGACCTTTGGGCGCACCCCTACAATGTGAGATTGATTGTTATTCGCCGAGCGGTCCCGCCATGCGCGTTCTCGTCATCGAAGACGACCCCGACATTCTTGCCAACATCACCCATCACCTGACGCGGCGCGGCTATATCGTCGATTGCGCTGAAGACGGCCAGCGCGGTTACGCGATGGCGGCGTCGGGCGAGTTCGACCTGATCGTGCTGGACCTGATGCTGCCGCGGCTGGACGGTTACGAGCTGTGCCGCCGGCTGCGCACCGAGTCCGCGTGCAACACCCCCGTCATCATGGTCACGGCCCGAGACACGCTGGACAACCGCCTGACGGGATTCGACGCGGGCGCCGACGATTACCTGGTCAAGCCCTTTGCGCTGGCCGAACTGGCCGCGCGGGTCAAGGCGCTGCTGCATCGCGCCAGCGGGGCGGGCGCGGCCCGTGTGCTGCGCGTGGGCGACTTGACGCTGGACACCGGCACGTTGGCGCTTGCGCGGGCGGGCCTGGCGCTGCGCCTGCCGCCGTCTCCGCTGCAATTGCTGACCTTGCTGATGCGTGCCAGCCCGGCGGTGGTCCATCGCGCCCGGCTGGAGGAGGCGCTGTGGCGCGACTCGCCGCCGGACAGCGACAGCCTGCGCACCCACATCCACCAGATCCGCCATGTGGTCGACAAGCCCTACGACACGCCGCTGCTGCACACGGTGCACGGCATCGGCTACCAGCTGCGTGCCGCAAGCGATGACTAGCCCGGGCAGGCGCGCGGCGCGGCGCGGGCTGGCGCGCCACCTTGTGCTGACGTATGTGGCGCTGGCGCTGCTGGTAGCAGGCCTGTTGACCTGGCTGTCGGTGTGGAGCGTCGGCAAGCTGGAGGCGCATCTTCAACGCATCGACATGGGCATGGCGGTGGAGCGGGTGCGGGGCGATTTTCTGGCGGGCATCGACCCGGGCCGGCCCAACCGCTTCTTTCACGGCGATCCGGCAAGCGGGGAGTTTCCCGATTGGCTGCGGCCGCTGAATCCGGGCTTCCACAAGATCGAGCGCAACGATCGCGTGTGGCACGTGATGGTCGACGACTTCAAGGGCCAGCGCTACATGCTGCTGCGCGACTACACCGAGTACGAGCAGAACCAGTCGGCCTCGCATTGGACCGCGGTCACCGGACTGGCGGCCAGCCTGGCGCTGGCGTTTGTCCTGGGCATCCTGGCCACGCGGCGCCTGTTGCGTCCGCTTGCGCGGTTGGCCGCCCAGGTCAATACCCGCGGCGCGCAGCCGCCGCAGACCCGGCTGGCCGAAGACTATCCGCCGGACGAGATCGGCCAGCTTGCGGCGGCCTTCGACTCGACCTACAACCAGCTCGAACAGGCGCTCAGGCGCGAGCAGCTCTTCACCGCCGACGTGGGGCACGAACTGCGCACGCCGCTGATGGTGATCTCCAGTTCCTGCGAGCTGCTGCGCGAAGAGCAGGCGCTGGATGCGGCGGGACAGGCCCGTCTTGCCCGGATCGAGGCGGCTGCCGCTGACATGGGCGAGCGGCTGGACACCTATCTGATGCTGGCGCGCGGCGGCGACGCGGCAGGCCTGTTCCCGCGTGAAAGCGCGACGGACACCGCACGAGGCCAGTTGGCCGCGTGGTCGCCGGTGGCGCAGCGGCGCGGCATGCAGTTGACGCTGGAAGCATCCGGTGCGCAGGAAGCGCCCTTGCTGTTTCCCGCGCCGCTGCTGCGCGCGGTGCTGTCCAACCTGATGCGCAATTCGCTGCAGTACGCCGGCCCGCAGGCCAGCATCGTTGTCACGGCAGGACCCGATTTCGTGCAGGTGAACGACAACGGTCCGGGCATTCCGGTGGAACGCCACGCCTCCATCTTCAACCCCTTCGTACGCGGCGATCAGCTGGACGACGGCAACCTGGGGCTGGGCTTGTCCCTGGTGCAGCGCATCTGCGAGCACCAGGGCTGGCGCGTGTCGCTGCAGTCTCGGCCCGGGCAGGGCAGCCAGTTCCGTGTGGACCTGGCCGGGCCTGCGGCGGGCCTTGCGGTTTAGAAGGCGACGTCTGCGGTGAAGAGAGCCGTGCGTCCCGCGCCGGGTACGCCGTAGAGCTGGAAGCCGTCCAGCGATGCCCCGATGCGGCTGTAATAGAACTTGTTGAACAGGTTGTCCACGTTCACGCCCAGCGTCACGTTCTTGTTCAGCCGGTAGCGCGCCGCGACGGAATGCAGCCAGTAGGAAGGCGCCTTCTCGTTGTCGCGCACCCAGACCGGATGCGTGCCGTAGGGACCGGACACGGTGGAGCTGTTGTTGTTCTTGCCGCCGACGTACTTGTTGTCCGTATAGCGCCGCTTGCCCACGTACTGCGCGCCATAGCTCAGCGACAGGTCTTCCGTGGCCGCGTACGTGGTCCACAGGTTGAACGTCAGGTCCGGCACGTTCTTGGCCTCTTCGCCCTGGTTCGCGCCCTTGGTGATGCGGCTTTTCATGGCGCTGACGCCGGCAAAGGCGGACCAGCGGGGCGTGATGTTGCCCGACAGGCCCAGCTCGATGCCATCCACGCGCTTGGCGGGCAGGGCGCGCACCACGTCGGTGGCGTCGTCGCCGTATTCCCATGAGTCCGTCAATTCTGTGCGAAAAAGAGCGCCCGTCAGCGACAGGTCGCCGCCGGCCACGTCCCATTTCGTGCCCAGTTCCCACGTGCGGGCGACGGCCGGCTTGTAGGTGTCGGAGCCGGTGGCGCCGTAGATGTTGTTGTTCGTGGACGCGCCCATCGCGGACGGTTGCGCGGCCTGGCTGTACGACACGTAGACGCTGCCGTTCTCCACGGGCTTGTACGTCAGACCGATGCGGCCGCTGAAGGCGCCGTCGGTGACGCGCTGCGTGGCGGCGCCCGCCGTCTGCGTGACGCGGTAGCGGTCACAGCGCAAGGCGCCCTGCAGCATCCATTGCGGATTGAACGTCACGGTGTCCGCGGCATACAGGCCGGCGTTGAAGACTTCGGCCTTGTTGCCGGAATCGCCCTTCAAGGTGTCCACGCCGCCCATGTTCGTGCCGCCGGTGTCGCGCAGGTCGATCACCGGATTGATCGACGGCGCGCGAATCGTGCGTGCATGGTCACCGTAGGTTTCCTTGTAGAACTCCACGCCCGTCACCACGGCATGCTTGATGCCGCCGGTATGGAAGTCCAGGTTCAGGTTGGTCTGGTTGGCCAGGATGGTGTAGCGCTTGGACGTGCCGAAGTCGTTGCCGCGCAACTGGGCATAGGGCGAGGGATCGCGCAGCGGCGTGAAGCCACTGTACGAGGCAATGCCGTCGGCGCTTTGCACCAGCGGGCCGGCGCCCACGTAGCCGTACGACGTGCGCGACGTGGAATTGAAGCGTGCCGGGGCAAGCACGCCGATGCGGTCGGTCTGCTGCCAGCGGCTGATGTTGGTCAGGCGCGCCGCCTTGGTGAAGTCATGTTCGACCTTCATCGTTGCCTGATCGGTGCGGGTCTGCTCCGTGTACAGGCCCGGATCACCGTACCAGGCGTTGCGCGCCACATTTGGCATGCGCTTGCCGCCGGTGCCGCGCTGGATCGGCACGCCGCCGTCGGGGATGTTGTCGTCTTCCTGATGCAGGTAGTTGACGGTGACGCGGGTGGGGGAACCCAGGCCCATCGCCAGCGACGCCGCGACACCAGATCGGTCAAACTCCGTCACGTCGCGCTCGGCCACGCCGTTGTGGTGGCGCATGAGGTTGACGCGCAGGGCGGCGCTGTCCGTCAGTTCCTGATTCAGGTCCGCGGTGATGCGCCGGTAATGATCCGTGCCTAGGCCGCCGGACATCTTGTAGAACGAGCCCAGCCGCGCTTCCTTGCTGGCCAGGTTGACGCTGCCGCCCACGGCCGAGATGCCGGATTCGATGGAGCCCGTGCCCTTGAAGACCTCTGCCTGTTCCAGGTTGAAGATGTCGGTGCGGCTGGACAGGCCCGCGTCGCGGATGCCGTCCACGGTGATGCTTTGCTCCGCGGAAAACCCGCGGATCGTGAACATGTCGCCCCAGCCCAGATTGCCTTCGCCCGAACTGAACGTGATGCCCGGCACGTTGCGCAGCACGTCCTGCAGGCTCTTGGCCTGCTGCTCTTCCAGCACCGCGCGCGGGACGACGGTGATGCTTTGCGGGGTGTCGAGCAGCGGCTCGGTGAATTTGCCCGACTGCACGCGGTCCGCCTTGAAGGGCGGGGCGTCGGCCTGCACGGTGACGGGCGCCAGCAGCACCGCGTTGTCTGCCGGGGGCGTCTGGCCGTGAGCCTGCGTGGAGGCGGCGGCGCCAAGCGCCATGCCCAGGGTTTTCAGCGCCAACGCGCCCTGTGAGTGAACTTTTTGTTGTTGCGCCATGGCGATCTTGAGTGCCTCAATGAGAATCGTTCCGGATTCTAGGGAGGCGCGTCTCAAGATCCTGTTAAGACGCGGCGATCGGGCGCACTGAGAAAAAGGCAGGCGGGCGGGCCGCGGGGAGACCGTGCGCGATCAGGTGCGCGAGGTATCGAAGGCCAGCAGATTGCGTTTGACAAGGCCGAGCATGTCGGCAAGCTGGTGACGCTGTTCGGCATTGAGGCCTTGCAGAATCGCTTCGCTCCTGACGTCGCTCTTGACCCGCATGCGCTCGATCATGGCGCGGCCTTCGGGCGTCAGTTGCAACCTTCTTGGCCATTCAGCATCCTCCAGCTGGATCAGGCGTTTACCCATGTGCTTGCCCTGGCACAGATCGGCGATCGACCCCGGCGCGGCCTCGATGCCGTCCAGGATTTCCTCGCGGTAGCGCAGATTTCCCTCGCGCACCAACGGGGCGAAACTTGCCGGTTGAGGGCGGGGCTGGCGGGCATGGGGTGTCTCCTAGAATTGTGTCTTGGAATAGTAATGTTATTACATTACTATTCTGGCTTTTTTCGCGCTGCGCCTCCCGGCGTGCCGCGGGCATCTCAAGCATCTCCCGCATTCCTCCATGGCTTCTCTCATTTCCCCTCCCGCCGCCACCCGGCTGCGTTCCATTGACGCTCTGCGCGGCCTGGTCATCGTCATCATGCTGCTCGACCATGTGCGCGAAACCTTCTTCCTGCATCACCAGGTTGGCGACCCGATGGACGTGTCCGCCACGCCGCCGGACCTGTTCTTCTCGCGTCTGCTTGCGCATCTGTGCGCGCCGGTGTTCATCTTTCTGACGGGCCTGTCGGCTTGGCTGTACGGCGCGAAGGCCGGCGACCGCGGCGCCACGGCCGCGTTTCTGGCCAAGCGCGGCGCATTCCTGATCGCGCTCGAAGTCATCGTGGTGAACTTCGCGTGGACCTTTCAGTTTCCGCCGTCCGTTGTGTACCTGCAGGTGATCTGGGTGATCGGCCTGTCCATGCTGTCGCTGGCGGCCTTGCTTTGGTTGCCGCGCTGGGCGCTGGTTGTCGTTGGCGTGGTGCTGGTCGCTGGCCACAACGCGCTGGATGCCGTGCACTTTGCCGCGGGTCACGTGATGCACGTGCCGTGGGCAGTGCTGCATGATCGCGGCTGGATCGAGGTGAGCGACACGCTGCGCCTGCGCACGTCCTACCCGTTGCTGCCGTGGATCGGCGTGATTGCGCTCGGGTATGCGGCCGGACCGTGGTTTCAGCCGGGTTCGGACGCGGCCGTGCGTCAGCGCCGTCTGTGGTCGGCCGGGCTGGCGGCGGTGGCGGGCTTTGTGATCCTGCGGGCGTTCAACGGCTACGGGCAGTCGCAGAAGTGGGCGGTGCAGGACGACGCGCTGCATACCGTCATGAGCTTTGTGAACATCACCAAATATCCGCCGTCGCTGATGTTCCTGCTGCTGACGCTGGGGTTGGGACTGTGCCTGCTGGTGCTGATCGAGCGCGCGCAGTCGGCCGGTTGGGTCCGCGCGCTGTGCGTGTTTGGCGCCGCCCCGATGTTCTTCTACCTGCTGCACTTGTACGTGTTGAAAGCCCTGTACCTGGGCGGCGAAGCCATCTGGGGCCTGAACCAGGGCAAGTACTTCGGCGTCGATGGCATGGCGTCGGTGTGGCTGATTTCAATCCTGCTGGCCGCGGCATTGTTCTGGCCCGTGCGCTGGTTCGGACGCCTGAAGGCCGCGCGCCGCGATATCGCCTGGCTCAAGTACCTGTGAGGCAAGCGATGGCAGCACGCAAGTTTGCCGCCGGCGTCGCGGCATTGATGGCGCCATGGGCGGCCGACGCACAGCAGAACGCGGTGACGCTGTATGGCGTCGTCGACCTGAGCATCGCGGGGTTTTCCACGCAGGAGCGCGGCACGGCGATCAATATGCAGTCGGGCGTGCAGTCCGGTTCGCGCTGGGGCCTGCGCGGCAGCGAAGACCTGGGTAACGGCCTGCGCGCGAACTTCCTGCTGGAAAGCGGCTTTCTGGCCACCAACGGCAACTCGGCGCAAGGCAGACGCCTGTTTGGACGCGCGGCGTGGGTGGGCGTGTCGGGCGGTTTTGGCGATCTGCGGCTGGGGCGGCAGACCTCGGTATCGTCCGCCACGCTGGCGGACTACGATGCGTTCCTGGCGTCGTACCTGATCACCGGCGCCCAGACAGCGCTGCTGCCGTACAACGCCAATCGCGCCGACAACACGGTGGCGTACTGGAGCCCGTCGGTGGGCGGCCTGCGCGCGGGCGTGGACGCCAGCCTGGACTACGACGGCGGCGGCGGCTTTCAGACCGCATCCACCAACAAGCTGTACAGCGCCGCGGTGGTGTTCGATCAGCCGGGCTATTCGATCGCCGCAACCTACGAGGGCGCGAGCTGGGCGGATGGGACGGCGCAATCGGCCGCCATGACCAGAGCCGGGGCCGACCGCCGGCCGTACGCCTACACGCTCGCGGGCCGTGCGACGGTGAACGCGTTCACGCTTTACGCCGGCTGGTCAGTGATGCGCAACGGATCCACCATCCCGGCGGTGCCGTCACCCGGGCAGCGCGTGTACTTTCCGGGCAGCACGGTGCATGGCGTGATGGCGGGCGCCGCCTGGCGCACGGGCGCGAGCACCGTGATGGCATCGTGGCAGGGCAGTCTGCCGGGCGGAGGCGCGCTTGAACGCGATGGCGCCACGCATTCCCAGCAGATCTATTCGGCTGGCTACGTGTACGACCTGTCCAAGCGCACCAATGTGTATGCCATCTATGGCTACATGCGGGGCGCCTGGGACGATCCGTCCTGGCATCAGTCCCAGTACGCGGTGGGCATGCGCCACCGCTTCTGACGGCGCGTCAGTACGCCTTCCCGGCAATCGAATCCGCGTAGCCGAGATCGAGCCATTTTCCATCCGTGGGGATGCGGTCCAGATTGCCCAGGTCGATCTGGGTCTGGAGCGCGTCCTTCAAGGCCTGCTCGGGCACGGCCACGGAATCGGCGAACACCCCGTCGTCGATCAGACGTTGCACCGACGCACGCACGACGGCGGGATCCAGGTTGGGAAAAAGCTTCAGGCCGCTGGCCACGGCGGCGGCCGGGTCCGTGCGGATGGCCTTGAGCGCGCGGTCGATGCCGGAGACAAACTTCTGCGAGACCTGCGGGGCGATGTCCTGGCGCGTGGAGATGGCCGAGAACGTGTACGGGCCGATCTCGCGCGAGAACGCGGAAACCACCTTGAAGCCCTGTGCCTGCGCCTGCGAGGCGCCCGGCTCGTACAGCACCGCGCAATCGGCCTGGCCGGAACTGAGCGGGCCGATCTCGTTGCCCAGCGGCACTTCCAGCAGGTTCACGTCGCGCTTGGGGTCCAGGCCGGCGTTCTTGACCAGCTTGATGAATGCGGACGAACTGGTGGTCGGCATGGCGCCCGTGGCGATGGTGGCGCCTTTCAGACTTTTGAAGCCGTCAAAGGCGAAGGCCGGTTTGCAAGTCAGCCACACGCCCAGGCGGTTCAGCGTGCCGCCCACCACCTTGACGGGCGCGCCGCGGCCGAAGGAGATCGCGGTCCATTCCGGGCCGTGCAGGGAAAAGTCGGCGCTCCGGGAGATGACGGCGGCCAGCGCATTGGTCGAGGACGACGCGACGTCGATGCGCACGTCCAGCCCTTCGTCCTTGAAGTAGCCGTGTTCCTCGGCGAAATACACCGGCAGGTAGAACACGGACTTGAACGCGGCGGAGACGACGGCTTTGTCGGTGACCTTGGCGTTGGCCGTATCGGTGGCCTTGTCGGCGGCCATGGCCGAGATGGACAGCAGGGAGGCAGCCGCGGCAGCGGCGATGCGCAGGGAGGGTCGGATTTTCATGGATTCTCAGCGGCAGAGTGCGCGCTTCACAGTTTGAATTGAGTGGCGTAGGTCTGGTCTTTCCAGCGCAGCAGGCGCTTTTCGGCAATGTCCACGCCGGCATACAGGACAAAGCCCAGCAGCATCAGCGAGAAGATGCCGACCCAGACCGTGTTCAGGTCATAGAGCGACGAGGCGACGAAGATGATGTGGCCCAGGCCGTACTTGGACGAGATGAACTCGCCCACGACCGTGCCCACCAGCGCGAAGCCGATGTTGATGCGGAACGTGGCGATGATGGCGGGCGTGGCCGACGGCACGACGACCTTGGCGAAGATCTGCCGTTTGGTGGCGCCCAGCGACACGAGCATCTTCTGGATGTCCGGGTCCGCGTCCTTGGCGGCCTGAAAGGCGGCCAGCAGCGCGACGATGGACGTCAGCGAGATCGACAGTGCCACCTTCGAAATCAGGCCCGTGCCGAACCACAGGATCACGAGCGGCGCGAACGCGATCTTGGGCACGCTGTTGATCGCGACCAGGAAAGGTTCGACCACCTTCGCGCCATAGGGCGAATACCACAGCGCCAGGCCCGGGATGGTGCCCACCACGGTGCCGACGACGAAACCGGCCGCCGACGCCCACAGCGTGTAGTTGGCGTGCTCCCAGAGTTCGCCGGACACGATCAGCTTCCACCCCGCCTGCACCACGCCGGCCGGAGATCCGAACAGAAAGCCCGAGACGGCGCCGGTGCGCACGGCGGCTTCCCACGCGCCGAACAGCACGGCAAGAATGAGAAGCTGCGTCGCCAGGACGGGAACGCGAAAGCCCGGACGCGGGCGCGCGGGCGTGGCGACGCCCTGGGCAAGAGATGCGGAGGTCTGGGTCATGCGTGGGTGCCGTCCTTGCGGGCGGTCTGTATGTCGAGTTCCTGGCACAGCAGGTCGAAGTAGCCGGGAAAGCGGCTGTCGTGGCGCGCATGCAGCGGCGAGCGCGTGCCCAGCTCGATCCGGTGCTCGCTTTTCAGGCGGCCGGGCCGGGCGCTCAGCACGAAGATGCGCTCGGACAGCGCGATGGCCTCATCGATGTCGTGCGTCACCAGCACCACGGTCTTGCCCTGCCTGCTGACGGTGTCGGCCAGCATGGATTCAAGGAACAGCCGTGTCTGGTAATCCAGTGCCGAAAAGGGTTCGTCCAGCAGCAGGACGTCGGGGTCGGGCAGCAGCGTGCGCGCCAGGGCCACGCGCTGGCGCATGCCGCCGGATAACGCCTTCGGATAGCTGTCCTGGAAGGGCAGCAGGCCGAAGGTGTCGAGGTACTCGCGTGCGCGTTCCACGGACTCGGCCTTGGGCGCGCCGCGGATTTCCAGGCCGACCAGGACGTTGTCCAGCACGGTGCGCCACGGCATCAGCAGGTCGCGCTGCAGCATGTAGCCGACGCGTCCGCGCAGGTTGGGCAGCGGGCGGCCGTCCAGTGCGATGGTGCCGGCGTCGTGTTCCAGGAGGCCGGTCAGGATGTTGAACAGCGTGGACTTGCCGCAGCCGGACGGACCGATGATGCTGACGAACTCGCCGCTGGCGGCGTTCAGGCTGATGTCGTCCAGAACCTGCACCGGGCCGGTGTCGGTGTGGAAGCGCTTGGAGAGATTGCGGATCTCAAGTTTCAGGGGCGGGGTAGGGCTCATGGCGAAACGACTGCACGCCGCGTCAAGCCGCGCCATGCTCCAGTTCCAGCGCCACCACGTCTTCGTGCGGAACTTCCAGTGCCTCGTTGAAGCGCTTGAAGAAGCTGCACAGCGCGATGCGGATGGTCAGCTCGACGATCTGCTCCTCGCTGAAGAACGATTGCAGCTTCGCATAGAAGGCGTCGCTGACCTGCGCCGGCGTGAGCGTGACCAGCACGGCGTAATCACGGACCACCAGATCCTTCTCGTCCAGGCCCGGCACCTGCGGCTCCAGCAGACGGTCGATGGCATCCTGCGAGATGCCGTGGGCCGCCAGCTTGGGTGTATGCAGCGTGACGCAGTAATGGCAGGCGTGCGCCTTGGACGCGGTCAGCAGTGCGATTTCCAGGTGACGCGGCGAGATCAGCCCGTCCTCGCGCGACTGGACCAGGTACGAGAAGAAATGCTTCAAGGCCGGCGGACGGGGCGCGAAGGCGCTCAGCATGTTCGCGTACGGGCCGTAATCCTGCAGAAGCTGATTGAAGAGTTGGGCGGTCGCGGGATCCAGCTTGGCGGGATCCAAAGGAGTAAGGCGTGACAAGGCAATTCCAGCGTTGGGAAGAAGAACGCTGGAATCCTAAGAGACATGCGGCCGCGTGAAAAATACCGATATCACATATGTATATGGGCATGCCGGCATCGCCCGACACTACAGCCGCTGTCCTCCCGTGGCGTCGATGCGCTGTCCGGTGACCCAGCGCCCCTCGTTGGACGCCAGGAAAGCGACGATGTCTGCGATGTCGTCCGGCTGGCCCACGCGGCCCAGTGCGATGCTCTGCGCGATGACGCGGCTCAGTTCCGGGTCGCGTGCACGCTGGTTCAGATCGGTGGCGGTGGCGCCGGGCAACACGGCATTCACGGTAATGCCGCGCGCGCCCAGATCGCTGGCCAGCAATAGCGTCAGCGCCTCCAGGCCCGCCTTGGCCGGCGCGTAGACGCTCATTTCGGGATAGGCGGCGCGCGTGCCCATCGACGAGATATTGATGATGCGGCCGCCATCGCGCAGGAACGGCAGGCAGTGCTGGATCAGGAAGAACGGCGTCTTCAAATTCACCTGCAGCACACGGTCGAAGTCCGGCGGCGTCACGTCGGGCAGCCGGGCGCGCAGGCCCACGCCCGCGTTGTTGACCAGAATGTCCAGGCCCTCGGAGCCGGTACGCTCGCGCAAAGTGGCGCGTGCATCCTGCGCCAGCCGCGCCGCCGCCTCCGGGTCTGCCAAGTCGGCTTGCAGCGTCCAGGCTTGGCCGCCTGCCGCCTGGATCTGGCTGACGACTTCTTCGGCGGCATCCGCCCGCGCGTGGTAGTGCACGGCGACGTGCGCGCCGCGGCGGCCCAGCACGAGTGCGATGGCGCGGCCGATGCCGCGGCTGCCGCCCGTGACGAGGGCGGTCTTACCCGCCAGGGAATCCGGTGTGGCGCTCATGCGGCCTCCTTTTCGGGTTGTGTCCATGCCTGCCGCGCTTCCAGCGCGCGCGCCTGCAGCAGCAGGGCGTTGCGATCGACCTTGTTGGTGCCGGCCCACGGCAGGTCGTCCAGAAAGCGGATGCGGCGCGGGTGCTGGTACGCCGGGCCGTTGGCCAGGGCGTGCTGCTTGAGCGTGTCGGCATCCAGCGTGCTGCCGGCGCGCCGCACGACAAAGGCGACCGGGATGTGGCCGCGCTCTTCATCGGCCAGCGGAACCACGCAGCTCTGTCGCACGTCGGGATGCGACTCCAGCAACTTCTCGACTTCAACGGGATAGATGTTCTCGCCCGCGCAAACGAACATATCGTCCGCGCGGCCCACGAAGTAGTGGAATCCGTCGCGGTCGCGGCGCATCACGTCGCCGCTGTAGTACCAGCCGTCGTTCAACACCTGAGCGCTCTTTTCCGGCAGGTTGTGATAGCCGCGCAGCACGGCGGGGTTCTTCATTTCAAGCACGCCCTCGTCCGGTCCGGCGCCGCCCGTCAACCGGACTTGCGCCGCGTCCAACGGATAGCCGACCGACAGGGGTGGCGTGGGCAAGCCATCGGGATGCGGCCCGAACACGGCGGGACCGGCCTCCGTCGTGCCATAGCCGTGCGTGATGCGCACGTGGGGCAGCGCGCGCTGGATGCGGTCGAACAGGGCCGTCGTCATTGGCGCGGAGCCCAGCATCACGCGCTCCAGCGCTGACAGATCGTGGTCCTGCAGCGAGGCGGGGTCCTTCACCAGCCGCGCAAACATCGTGGGCACGGCGGTCAGGATGGTGATGCGGTAGCGTGCCAATGCATCGGCGTAGGCCTGCACCTCGAACCCGGGCTGGATCACCAGCAGGCCGTTGCTGGCAAACGCGCGCTTGGACATGAACAGGCCGTTCATGTGGAACAGCGGCTGCGCGAGCAGATAGCGCGCTTGCGGCGCGTCCGGATTCGCGGGGCCGGACGTGGCGGTCAGCGCCCACAGTTGGCCGGCATGGGTCAGCGGCACGCCCTTGGGTTTGCCGGTGGATCCTGACGTGTACAGCATCTGCGCAATATCTTCGGGCGCGGGCGTGATGCTGTTGAACGTGCCGGGAACGATCTGCGCGGCAAACCCCTGCGGGCCGGCGTCGTCAAAATCCAGCACCGGCACGGTGGCCTCGAACCCGGCGCGGCGCGGGCCGTCCACGAAGGCGAGCGCAATGTCCGCATCGCGCAGCACGTAGTCGATGTTCTCCTGCGACTGCTTGATGTTGATGGGTACGGCCACGTAACCGGCCCGCATGATGCCGAAGTACGCCAGCAGATACTCGGCGCGGTTCAGCGCCGCGATGGCGATGCGCGAGCCGGGCGGCAGGCCGCGCGCGGTCAGCCATGCGGCCACGCCGCCAGCCAGGCGGCCGGCCTCGCCGTGGGTCAGTTGCCACGGCGCGCCGGGCAGGCGCAGATCGACGATCGCGGGCAGGTCCGACGGCAGGCGCGGATCGGCAAGGTCGCCAAGATTTTGGGGGGAATGCGTCATAAGAAAGACTTCCAGAAGTTGGCGGCTCAGCCCTTTTGCAGCTTGGGATTGAGCGCGTCGTTCAGGCCGTCGCCGACCAGGTTCAGCGACAGCACGGTAAGCATGATGGCTACGCCGGGCACGGCGCAGATGTACCAGGACGAGCGGATCAGGCTGCGGCCTTCGCCCACCAGCCGGCCCCAGCTGGCGATGTTGGGATCGCCCAGTCCCAGGAAGGACACCACCGATTCGTAAAGGATGGCCCCGGCCACCACCAGCGAGGACATCACGATGACCGGCGGCAGCGCATTGGGCAGGACCTCGGCGGCGGCGATGCGCCACGGGCTCATGCCGACGGCGCGGCAGGCCTGCACGAACTCGCGTTCTTTAAAGGACAGGAATTCGGCGCGGGTCAGGCGGGCGATCGGGGGCCAGGACACCAGGCCGACGGCGAGCGTGATGTTTTCGATTCGCGGGCCCAGCACCGACACGACGGTCAGCACGAAGACCACGTTGGGGATGATCTGGAACAGCTCGGTCAGGCGCATCAGCGCCTCGTCCACCCAACCGCCCGCCCAGGCGGCGGCCGCGCCGACGGTGACGCCGATCAGCGTGGCGGTGGCGGCGGCCACCAGGCCGATCAGCAGCGTGGCGCGGGCGCCGTGGGCGATGAGTGCGGCGATGTCGCGGCCCATGGAGTCCGTGCCCAGCGGATAACGCCAGGACTCGAGTGGCCAGATCTCGGGTGCGCCGACGATGCGCAGCGGGTTGACGGGGTAAAGCCAATCGGCGCTGGCGGCCACCAGCGCGACCAGCAGCAGGACCAGCGCGCCCGCCACGGCGCCGCGGTTGCGGGCAAAGCGCACGGCGAACGCATCCGGGCGGCGCGCGGCCGGCGCGCCGGCAGGATCAGTTGCAGCGGAAGTAGCGGACATGTCAGGCGGCCTTGATGCGGGGGTCAAGCCGCGTATAGGCAAGATCCACGAAGATGTTGGCGATGATGACCACGACGGAGCTGAGCACCAGGATGCCCAGCACGACGGGATAGTTGCGGCTCATGACGCTGTCGAACAGCACGGCGCCGATGCCGGGCCAACTGAACACGGACTCGATCACGATGCTGCCGCCGAGCACCGCGCCCAGTTGCAGGCCCAGCAGGGTGACGATCGGCAGCACCGCGTTGCGCAGCACGTGCCGCAAGACCACGGCGACGCGCGTCAGGCCTTTGGCATAGGCCGTGCGCACGTAGTCCATGCGGCTGACTTCCAGCATCGAGGCCCGCATCACGCGGGCATAGGCGGCGGAATAGAACAGTCCCAGCGCCACGGCGGGCAGCGCCAGGTGGTGCAGGATGTCCAGCGCCTGGCGCCACAGCCCGCCGTCCAGCCCGATGGTGACCATGCCGCCCACCGGAAACCAGCCCAACTTCACCGAGAACATGATGATCAGCATGATGCCCAGCCAGAAGCTTGGCGCCGCAAAGCACAGCACGGCGAAGGCGGAGACGGCGCTGTCCCACCACGTGTTGACCTTGACGGCCGACACGATGCCGGCCGCTACGCCCACCAGCACGGCAATGGCGATGCTGGCCAGCATCAGCACCAGCGTGGCGGGCAGATGCGCCAGGATCACGTCCAGCACCGGCAGGTTGTGCCGGTAGGAGTAACCCAGGTCCAGCTGCGCGACCGACCCGATGTACTTGAGCAGCTGGACCGCCGGCGGCTCGTCCAGCCCGTAGGTCACGCGCAGGCGCTCGATCAGCGCCGGGTCGGTGACCTGCTGCTCGGCCGTCATGACGTCCAGGAAGGTTCCCGGGACGGACTGGATCAGGGCAAAGTTCAGGACCACCACGCCCAGCAGCAGCGGGATGGCCTGAAGCAGCCGGCGCGAGATCAGGCGGATCGCCATGCCGTCCTCAGGCCTGCAGCCAGACGTCGGCCAGGGCTTCGCCCTGGACGTTGGCGCCGGTCGTGAAGTTGCGCACGTTCTTGCCGGCCAGCGTGAACGACTGGATTTCCACCAGCGGCACGATCGGCACGTCGGTGGACGCCAGGCGGGCGAACTGCGCGGCCAGCTTGCGGCGCGCCTGCGGATCGGTTTCGACGGCGAGTTTGCCGACGATGCCATCCATCTCGGGGCTGGAATAGCCCGTGGCGTTGCGGAACGCGGCGCCTTTGACGATGCCGTCGGTCGTGAAGAACTGTGTCACGGTGGGCACCAGCTCCAGCGGCGACGTGAAGTTGGACACCGCGATGTCGTAGTCGTATTCGCCATAGATGCGTTTGAGCGCGGTGGCGCGGTCCACGGAGTCCAGCTTCACCGCGATGCCCACGTCTTCCAGCGCCTGCTTCAGGTACTGGCCGAGCTTGGCGTTTTCCTCGAACCAGGCCGCGGCCAGCAGGTTGACGGTAAAGCGCTTGCCGTCCTTGACCGGCAAGCCGGCGGCGTCCAGCAGCGCCGCCGCCTTCTTGGGATCGAAGGCATAGCGGGGCACGTCCTCGGTGAAAAACAGCGGATTGCTGCTGAAGATGGGGGCAATCGCGGGCTTGCCGCGGCCGTAGTAGATGGTGTCGACGATGAACTGGCGGTCGATGGCGTGCAGGATGGCTTGGCGGACCTGGCGGCGGTTGACGATGTCGCGCCGCTGATTGAACTCGGCGGTGACCGTCCAGGCGGTGTTCTGGTAGCCGCGCGTGTCCACGACGACCTTGCCGGTCTTGACCAGCCGGTCGATGTCGCGCGCGGGCACCGGGTTGGAATAGGCCAGGCCCAGTTCGCCGGTTTCCAGCGCCGCACCGCGCGAGGCCGGATCGGCCCACCAGCGGATCACCAGCTTGTCCAGGTTCGGCTGCGTGGCGTTCCAGTATTTGTCGTTGCGCAGGTATTCGACATGGCTGCCGCGCACCCATTTGCCGTACTTCCATGGGCCCGTGCCCACCGGCGTGTTGTTCAGCGGATTGGTGATGAGGTCCTTGCCGTCATAGAGGTGCTTGGGCACCAGCAGCTGGTATTGGCCCGACAGGGTCGACTTCAGGAAGAATTCGGGCACCGGGGCGTTGAAGGTCAGCACAACCGTGTGCGGATCCGGCGCCGTAGCTTCCGTCAGCGACTTGAGCGCAATGCCGGCGGAAATGGGCTTCCAGTGTTGCAGTACGTTATAGACCACGTCGGCCGACGTGAACGGCGTGCCGTCGTGCCAAGTGACGTTTTCGCGCAGTTTGATCGTGTAGCTGCGAAAGTCCGCGGCCGGCGTGACGGACAGGGCCAGCGCGGGCTGGAACTTCAGGTCGGCATCCAGCTTGAGCAGGCGTTCCAGGATCTTGGTGGAGGTCTGAAACGGGCTGGAGCCGCCGCCGCCCGGCACGAACAGGGCTTGCGGCTCCAGGCCGCCCCACGTGGCGACGAGCGTGCCGCCGCGGCGGGCGGGGCCCGCGTCGGAACCGGGGCGGTCGGTGGCGGCGAGCAGCGTGCGGGGCGCGACGCCCAGGCTGGCCGCAGCCAGGCCGCCGGCGGCGGAGCGGGTCAGGAAGGCGCGCCGTCCGGCGCGCGTGGCTTGTGTCATGACGGTAATCCTTGTCTTGAATGCGCGGCTCAGCCCTGGCTGAGCGTCGCGTAGGTGGCGCGGCCGATGGCCACCAGCGCGCCCTGGTCGTTGTAGAGGTCGACGTCGGCCACGCCCACGCTGCGGCCGTTGCGGCGCACGCGCGCCACCGCCGTCAGCGACGTATCGATGGCCGGGCGCAGATAGTCGACGCGGAAGTTGATGGTGGGTAGACCGCGTCCAAGCAACATGCCGACGGCAAAGTCGCCCACCGTGTCGATCACGGCGGCCAGCGGGCCGCCATGCCATTGGCCGCTCTGCGCGCCGCGTTCGAACTCCGGACGGAAGGGCGCCACCACGGTCAGTTCACCCTGTTCGTGGTCGACGTCGCGCACCGACAGGTCCAGCCACGCAATGAAGGGCGACCCGTCGAACTTGGCCTGGATGTCGGCGGCATTCAGCAGCGCGCTCATGACGCCACCAGCACTTTGCCGACGATCTTGCGATCTTCCAGCGAGGCCAGCGCGTCGGCGCCTTGTTCCAGCGGCCACACACGGTCCACTTCGACGCGCAGGCGGCCGTCGCGCACCAGCGCCAGCAGCTCGTGCAGGTCGTCGCGGTCCCAGCCGTTGGAGCCGCGGATCTGCAGCTCGAACGTCCAGATGTAGCGCAGGTCTTCCTTGGGATCGAAGCCCGCTGTCGCGCCGCAGGTCAAGAGGCGTCCGCCCAGGCGCAGGCAGCGCAGGGACTTGACCCACGTGTCGCCGCCCGTGAAGTTCACCACCACGTCGACGCCGCCCGGCTTGCCGCCGCGCCGGCGCGAGGGTTTGCCGAACCGTTCCTGCACGGCCTTCAGGAAGTCTTCCTCGGTGTACAGGATGATGTGGTCGGCGCCCAGGGCGCGCAGGGCCTCGCCTTTTTCAGGGGTGCCGGCGCAGGCGATGACCTCGGCGCCTGCCAGCTTGGCGAGCTGCACCGCGCACACGCCCACGCCGCCGCTGGCGCCCAGGATCAGCACCTTTTCGCCGGCCTGCACCTGGCCGATGCGATTCATCATGCGCAGCGCGGTGCCGTAGGCCACCGGCAGCGCGGCGGCCTGCTCGAAGCTGACTTGGTCGGGCAGGCGCAGGAGCTGGTGCGCGGGCACGCGGCACAGCTCGGCCAGTCCGCCGTGGATGGTCTCGCCGACCAGGCCGCCGTCCACGCGGTCGATCGGGTCGACCAGGACGCGGTCGCCGGCCTTCCAGTCGCGCACGTTTTCGCCGGTCTTCACGATCTCGCCGGCCACGTCCAGGCCGATGATGACGGGGAAGGGCAGCTTGATGCCGGGCATGCCGCGGCGGGTAAAGACGTCGTGATAGTTCAGGGACGAGGCCTTGACGCGGATAACCACGTCATCAGGACCCGCAACGGGATCGGGGAAGTTGGGTTCCAGGCGCAGCTTGTCGTTGCCGCCGTGCTCACGCAAAACAATTGCTTTCATGAATGCCAGATAGAGGAGGATTTAGAGGAAAGAAGTCACCAGCCCGCGACGCCGTCGATGGCCTGGCGCGTGATGTGCAGGCCATGCACCACGACGCTGCGCCGCCATACGCTGGATACGGGGACGAATGCGTCGACCAGGTCCGCGCGCAGTTGCGCATCGCGCGCGTCGTCTGGAGCCTGCGGTGCTTTGAAGCGCAGCCATTGATCCAGCCGCAGCGCGGACCGCATCTGCAGGCCGCGCGTGCCAAATTCGACGACCGCGCCGGCCAGCGGGCGATCGCCCAGCGCCTGCTGCACGCCGCGGAACACCAGCCCTTGATAATCGGGGCGCGCCAAGCCGTGCGGACGCTGGCCGCGCACGCGTTCAGCTCCCCACCAGCGTGCGGCCAGCGTTTGCTCCGCGCTGTCTTCGTCGTTGAAGCACAGGAAAAAGGGCTCGCCGTAATCGCCAATGCCGGTGTGCCAGTCGATGAACGCGACACGCTCGCTGGCCGCGAGGTGCTCGTCGACGATGCGGCGCAGTGTGCGGTTGGACCATTCCGGCCCCTGGCCGCCGAAGACCAGCCCGTCCGGATGCGTGTACTGGCCGCTGGCGGTCACGTTGAACAGCACATCCGCGCCGTGCGTGGTCTTGAACGTATCCAGCGCCCGCGCCGCGGCCTCTTGCGTGGACTCGGTCCACTGCGCCGGAATCAGATGCGGATGCAGCGTGGCGTAGTGCGGATTGGCGGGATAGGGGCGCGTGTGGTCGACGAAGTTGCGATTCAGGTCGACATTGTTTTCCGTGGTGCGGGTGTCGTGGGCATAGCCATATGGGTTCAGCGCGTGCACCAGGACGACGTTCACGTCATCGGGCAGGGGCCGCGCGCCGTCGGCGGCCAGCCATGCGCGCTGCACCGCGGACCCGGCTGCGCCTTCCAAACCGTGGGTGCCGCTGATCGCCAGGTGCGTGCGCGGCGCATCGCGGCGGCCCAGGATGGCCACGTCCACGCTCAAGGCATCGCCCTGCGGGTCCTTCAGCGCGGGATGTTCATAGCGGAACAACGCGGCCCCGCGTGCGGCCGCGTCGTCGACGAAGGCTTGGCGCGCGGACGAATAGTCGTTGGCAAAGCAGTCCCAGTAATCGGTCAGGGGCTGGCTCATCTCACACCTCCTGCACGAAGACCTGCAACGCGCCGCCCGCGTCGTCCGGCGACACCACCAGTTCGCCACGCGCATTCGTCCGGTACTTCACCTGGTTGGCGTCGAACAGCGCGCGTGTCCGGTCCAGATCCCGAACACCAATCACCGAGCCGGCAAACCATCCGCCTTGCGATGCGGCGGGCAGGTTCGTGGGTACTCGTACCTGCGGGTAGCGCTGCTCAAAGGCGGCGGGCGCAAGGAAGTCGATACGCAGGCTGCCGCGCCGCACCTGCAGGCCGTCGTCGGGCAGGTCGCTGGTGGCGATGGGGCCAAAGATGCGTTCGTAGCCTTCGCGCAGCGAACGGGGCTGGGGATGCACGACGATCAAGGCCTCGATGCGGCGCGCGCCGTTGGCATGGTCCTGCCATTCGGGGCGGTACACCAGATGGCGCGTCAGGTGACCGCACGTGAAGAAGTCGGGCACACCAAGCAGGCCTGCCGGAAACTGGGTGTTGTTCCAGGCGGCGTCTTCGCTGCCTTCGGGCAGATGCACGGGACGCCCGCCGCTGATGGGCGGTTCGGCGTCGATGCCCAGCGTCGCCAGTTCCGCGTGGACCGCGGTGCTGTCGGTGGTTTGCAAGGCGGTGGCTACCGGGCCTTCGTACGTGTCGTCAAACCCGCCGAAGCGCGCCTGCGCCTTGAGGTCTTCGGGGAAGGTCAGCAGCTCAAGGTAATTCGCGTCCAGGATGATCGTCTGATTACGCGTGCCGCGATGGTGCCTGCCCTGCGGGGCCAGGCTGAATCCCAGCTTGACGTAGCGGTCGGTCGCCGCCTGCAGGTCGTTGACCCGGATGATGTAGTGGTCCAGGCCCGTGACTGAAGGAAGGGACATCGGTATTCCTGTATGCGCTTAGAGAAAGACGCAGTCTGGCCGATGCGCCGTCACGCTAGAACGATTGAATTCTCATGTTGATATCTGATTTCTGATTCGCCGCGGCGGGGCTGCAGCGGCATATTCAAATCACTAATACGCATTCCGGGGGGATGGCCCCGCGCTGCGCCCTGATCTGGTTCTTTGTGCGGTGTATTGGGGAGACGGTGTCAGACACCCGGCCAACGGCCGCGGCAGCTTCAAGGCCATCTCATACGGGTGTCAGACACCTTGCCGCAGGCGTCTTACACCCGCCGCAGTGCCGCCGAGCTAGGTGTCTGACACCCGCCAACCTGCCGTGGCAAGTTGATGATGACCGTCACAGGGTGTCAGACACCGGCCCCCGCCAAGCCATCCCCCCAAACGAAAAAGCCGCCTTGCAAGAAGGCGGCTTGAAGAACTGCTCGGCGATGTTCCGGCGTTTCAGTGCAAGATCTGGCTCAGAAACAGCTTCGTCCGCTCGCTCTGCGGATGGTCAAAGAAATCATCCGGATTGTTTTCCTCGATGATCTCGCCGCGGTCCATGAAGATCACGCGGTTGGCGACCTTGCGGGCAAAGCCCATTTCGTGCGTCACGCAGATCATCGTCATGCCGCTTTCCTGCGCCAGCGTCACCATCACGTCCAGCACTTCCTTGACCATTTCCGGATCCAGCGCCGACGTGGGCTCGTCGAACAGCATGACCTTGGGGTTCATGCAAAGCGACCGCGCGATCGCCACGCGCTGCTGCTGCCCGCCGGACAACTGCCCGGGAAACTTGGCGGCCTGATCCGGAATGCGTACGCGCTCCAGGTATTTCATGGCCGTGGCTTCGGCCTGGGCGCGCGATTGCTTGAGCACCCACATCGGGCCCAGCGTCAGGTTCTCCAGCACCGTCAGGTGCGGGAACAGATTGAAGTGCTGGAACACCATGCCGACTTCCCGGCGGATGATTTCGATGTGCTTCAAGTCGCTGGTCAGCTCGGTGCCGTCGACGATGATCTGGCCCTTCTGGTGTTCCTCCAGTCGGTTGATGCACCGGATCATCGTGGACTTGCCCGAGCCCGACGGGCCGCACACCACAATGCGCTCGCCCTGGGCCACGTTCAGATTGATGTTGCGCAGCACGTGGAACTGGCCGTACCACTTGTTCACGTCCTGCAGACGAATGATGGCATCGGACATGCCTGTTCTCCTTCGGGTTTACCGGGCGTGCCCGGTGGCCAGGCGCTGCTCGAGCGCGCGGCTGTATTTGGACATGGAATAGCAGAAGACGAAGTAGATGAGCGAGATGAAGAGATAGGCCTCCACCCCGAAACCTCGCCATGCCGCGTCGGACAGGGCCGCCTTGGCTGCCAGCGTCAGATCGAAGATGCCGATGATCACGACCAGCGACGTGTCCTTGAACAGGCTGATGAAGATGCCCACCAGCGGAGGGATCACGATCTTGAGCGCCTGCGGCAGGATGATCTTGCGCATCTGCTGCCAGTAGTTAAGGCCCAGCGAATCCGCGCCCTCGTACTGCCCCTTCGGGATGGCCTGCAGGCCGCCGCGCACGGTTTCCGCGATGTAGGCTGCGGCAAACATGATGATCGCGATCTGCGCGCGCAGCAGCTTGTCGATGGTGAATCCTTCGGGCAGGAAGAGCGGCAGCATGACCGACGACATGAACAGCAGGCTGATGAGCGGCACGCCGCGGATCAGCTCGATATACACGACGCACAGCGCCTTGATGGCCGGCATCTTCGAGCGGCGTCCCAACGCCAGCAGCACGCCGATCGGAAACGCGAAGGCAATGCCGAAGGTCGCCAGAATCAACGTCAGCGGCAGGCCGCCCCAACGGGCGTTTTCGACGTAGGTCAGGCCCAACACGCCGCCCCACATCAGCACGGACACGGCAGCCAGGCCCAGCGTCCAGATGAGCGCGAGTTTGCCGTTCCAGAAACGGCGCATGCCGCTGGCCACGATCACCGCGATCAGGATGCCGGTGGCGATCAGCGGACGCCATTGCTCGTCGAACGGATAGGTGCCAAAGAGGATGAGCCGATGCTTTTCAACGATGAACGCCCAGCAGGCGCCGCCCGCGGCGCGGCATTCCTGCGCGTTGGTGGCGTCGAAGCTCGCCTTGATGAAGGCCCATTCCACCAGCGCCGGCACGGCCATCAAGAGGCACCATGCCAGGAGCACGGTGATCAGGATATTGAGCGGCGAGGAGAACAGGCGGGATCGCATCCATGCCCAGGCGCCGCTTTGCGCGCCGGGCGGCGCGACGTCCGCGGCCAGGGTTTGCGTAGTGCTGCTCATCTCAACGCTCCACCAGCGCGATGCGCTTGTTGTACCAGTTCATGAATATCGATATCGACAGACTGACCGTGAGGTAGGCGCCCATGATGATCAGGATGCCCTCGATGGCCTGGCCCGTCTGGTTCAGGGTGGTGTTCACCACCGACACGATGTCCGGATAGCCAATGGCCACCGCCAGCGAGCTGTTCTTCAGCAGGTTCAGGTACTGGCTCGTCATCGGGGGAATGATGACGCGCAGCGCCTGCGGCAGAATCACCAGACGCAGCACCAGCCGGCGCGGCAGGCCCAGCGAACCGGCGGCTTCCCACTGACCGTTGTTGACGGCCTGAATGCCCGAGCGCACGACTTCGGCGATGAAGGCCGAGGTGTAGACGGTCAGCCCCAGAAAGAGGGCGACGAACTCCGGCGAGAGCGTCAGGCCGCCAACGAAGTTGAAGCCCTTGAGCGCGGGCATGTCCAGCGTCAGCGATGCGCCGCTGGCGAGCCAGCCGATGACCGGAAATGCGACCAGCAGGCCGATGGCCGTGCGTCCCAGCTTGAACGGTTGCCCCGTCGCTTCCTGGCGTTTTGCGGCCCAATGCCCCACGGCGATGATCGCCACGATGGCCAGCCCCAGTCCGCCCAGCACCCAGTCCAGCGACGCGCCTTCCAGCCCCGGCACCTTGAGGCCGCGGTTGGAGATGAAGACGCCCGGAAGCGGATTGTGGGCCTGCCGGGGACCCGGCATGTTCTCGGTAATGAGCGCGTACCAGAAGAACAGCTGCAACAGCAGCGGCACGTTGCGCATCACCTCGACGTACACGGAGGTGATCTTGTTGACGAGCCAGTTCTTGGACAGGCGCCCGATGCCGATGAAGACGCCCAGAATGGTGGCCGCGACCAGGGCCAGCAGGCCCACGCGCAGCGTGTTCAGGACGCCGACGAAGATGGCGCGGCCATAGGTGTCGGCGGGTGCGTAGGCGATGACGGATTCGCCGATGGCAAAACCCGCCTCGCGGTTGAGAAAGCCGAAACCCGTCGCGATGTTGCGCATCGACAGGTTGTGCAGCGTGTTGTGCACCAGGAACCAGACGGCGGCCCCGACGAGCGCCAGGGCCAGCGCCTGGTAGACCAGCGCCCGCGTGGCCGGATCATTCCAGGAGACCCGGCGCGGCGGCCGCTGCACCGGGTGTTGAGCGGTGTGCTGCGCCACGGTTCAGCCCGCCATCAGGGCGCTGACCGCGACAGTCAGGCGGTCCATGCCTTGCTCGATCACCTCGGTGGAGGTCGCGAACGAGAAGCGCACGTACGGCGACAGGCCATACGAACCGCCGTCGATCACGGCCACGCCCGCTTCGCGCAGGAAGAAGAGGCTCACGTCCAGGTCCGTCTTCAGTTCACCGTCGGGACCTTTCTTGCCGATCAGGCCCTGCACGTTGGCATACACGTAGAACGCGCCGTCCGGCATGGCGCATGAAATGCCGGGGATGGCGTTCAGGCGGCTCACGATGAGGTCGCGGCGCTTCTTGAAGATCTCGACCATTTCCGTGACGCTGGACTGGTCGCCTTCCAGGGCTGCCTGAGCCGCCGCTTGCGAGATCGCGCTGGGGCACGAGGTGCTTTGCGACATCACGGTGCTCATGGCCTTGATCAGGTCGGCGGGGCCTGCGCCGTAGCCGACGCGCCAGCCGGTCATCGCGTAGGACTTGGACATGCCGTTGACGATGAGCGTGCGCTCAACCAGCTTGGGCTCGACCTGCACGGGCGAGGCGTGGGCCTGGCCGCTGTAGGTGAACGGAGCGTAGATCTCGTCGCTCAGGATCCACACGTTGGGATGGCGCAGCAGCACGTCGGTCAGCGCGCGCAGCTCGGTGGCACTGTAGACCGCGCCGCTGGGGTTGCTCGGCGAATTCAGGATCAGCCAGCGCGTGCGCGGCGTGATCGCGGCTTCCAGCGTGGCGGCGTCAAGCTTGAAACCCTGCGACTCGGGGCCGGTGACGACGACCGGCTTGCCTTCGCCCAGCAGCACCATGTCCGGATAGGAAACCCAGTACGGCGCGCAGACGATCACTTCGTCACCCGGCTCCAGGCTGGCGGTCAGTGCGGCGGCGATGATCTGCTTGGCGCCCGCGCCCACGGTGATCTGGTCCATGCCGTAGCGCACGCCCACGGCCTGCTCCAGGCTGTTGGCGATCGCTTTGCGCAGGCCCACGGTGCCGTTCGGGCTGGTGTAGCGGATGTCGCCGCCCGCGATGGCGTCCTGGCCGGCGCGCGCAATGTGCGCGGGCGTGGGCATGTCGGGCTCGCCGAGCGTGAAGTCGGCGATCTCGCGGCCCTGGCGGCGGAGTTCGTCCACGACGATCTTGGCGGCCATGCTGGGCGAGGGTTTGATCTGTTTGAGTCGGGCGTTGACGATGCTGTTCATGGTGTTGCTGCGTAAAGAGTGTTCTGGCGCGGGCAGGGCCCGCAGGCCGGGGAAATGAAGGGCGGCTCCGCACAGGGCGGAGCCGCGAAACCCGTGCTTAGCGCACCGGCCAGCCGTACATCAGGCCGCCTTGCGTCCACAGCTTGTTCAGGCCGCGCTCCAGCTTGAGGGGGCTGTCCTTGCCCATCGCGCGGTCATAGCTTTCGCCGTAATTGCCGACCTGCTTGATGATGTTGTAGGCCCACTTGTCGTCCAGACCCAGGTTCTTGCCCATGCCCGGCGTCACGCCCAGGATGCGCTGCACGTTCGGGTTGGTGCTCTTCAACATTTCATCGACGTTCTTGGACATGATGCCGTATTCCTCGGCTTCCAGCATCGCGTTCAGCGACCAGCGCACGATGTTGAACCACTGCTCGTCGCCCTGGCGGACCATGGGGCCGAGGGGTTCCTTGGACAGGTTCTCGGTCAGGATTTCCCAGTCGTCGGGCTTGGCCAGACGCGTGCGCATGTTGGCGGCGGTATTGGACTTGTCGTTGGTGTAGGCGTCGCAACGGCCCGATTCCAGCAGGCGGAAGTTTTCGTCGTAGTTCTCGACCAGCACGGGCTTGAACGTCAGGCCGCGGCTACGGAAATAGTCGGCCAGGTTCAGTTCGGTGGTGGTGCCGGGCTGCACGCAGATGGTGGCGCCGTCCAGTTCCTTCACGCTCTTGACGTTCATCGCCTTCTTCACGATCAGGCCCTGGGCGTCATAGAAGTTCACGCCCACCCCAATCAGGCCCAGCGTGGTGTCGCGAGTCAGGGTCTGCGTGGTGTTGCGCGACAGCATGTCGATTTCGCCGGACTGCAGCGCCGTGAACTTGGCCTGGGCGGTCAGCACATTGCCCTTCACCTTGGAGGCATCGCCGAACATGGCGGCCGCGACCGCGCGGCACATGTCCACGTCCAGGCCGGTCCATTCGCCTTTGCTGTCGAGCACCGAGAAACCGGGAATGCCGGCAAAGCCGCACTGCAGGAAGCCCTTTTTCTTGACGGCCTCGAAGGTCACGCCGGCCTGCGCGCCGGATGCGACGCACAGCAGGGTTGCCGCAACGGCGGAGCTCAGAAACTTGCGCATGGAGATTTCTCCTGGGGATCGAAAGTGATTGAAAAGCGGAAGGGTCGAAAACGGCCAAGCGTGCGGGGTCCGCCCCGGCAAGCCGGAGAGGGTGCGTCGCGCAGTCGGACGGGGTACGGAAAGAGGGGGGGTGGAGCGCCGGCGCGGGGCCGGTCAGTAGGTGCGCCGGTGAATGCGCGTGGCGTAGGGGTGGTACGTACTGCGGAGGGTAAGAATGGGGCTCATCGGCGGCACTGGCACGGCAGGTCTTACGGGTCGCGGAAGACGCAGGCGGTGCTGAAGCCGCGTCGTATTACGTTATGCAATAGGACGTATGATGGCAGCCGTCATACAAGTAAACAAGTAAGGGGATTCCCGTAATTGGCATCACGGGCGGGCAGGCAGGCGGGGGTTAAAGCGCCGGGGGATGGGACAGCAGCTTGCGGTAGCGCGCGATACTGTCGCCCAGGTGGCGGGCCATGGCGGCGCGCGCGGCGCCGGGGTCGCGGCGCATGATGGCCGTCAGGATGGCTTCGTGTTCACGTACGTTGCGGATCTCGTACGTTTCCAGTTCTTCAGGGGTCTTGCCGCCGTGCTTGATGTTCAGATCGAGCATGACGTCGCGCACCGCCGCCTTTAGCAGGGCCGGAAAGTGCGGATTGTTGGACGCGCGGGCGATCGACAGATGAAATTCGTAATCCGCCTTGACCGCGGCTTCCATGTCGCGGGTGGCGCGGTTGAAGGCATCAAAGGCCTCGACGATGCCGGCCAGGTCCGCCGCGCTGCGGCGCTCCGCCGCCAGCCCACAGGCTTCCACTTCAAGGCCGGCCCGCAATTCCATGATGTGCAGCGCCCAGCGCGGGTCCGTGGCGGGCTCCACGACAAAGTCGATGGGCTTTTCGCGGTCTTCGGTAACGAAAACGCCAATGCCGGGTTTGCTGACCAGGCGGCCGCTCAGGCGCATGGAGGCCACGGCTTCGCGGATGACGGTGCGGCTGACCTCGAATTCGTCGCATAGCGCGTGTTCGGAGGGCAGCTTGTCGCCGGCGCGGTACTGGCGCCCGTCAAGGCGCTTGGTCAGTTCCTCGATGACGAAATCGGTCAGGCGCGAGCGGGGAGGCCGGGCGGGAGTTTGCATTGTCTCTCTTATAGGGAAAATCGCTGCGGGCGAGGCTGGCGGCCTGGCGCGCAGCCGCAAGTGTACGCGTTCCTCTGAAGCCTATTGGGTGTCCGGCCCAAAGGCGTCGGCCGCGCCAGATGCGCGCGGCCGCGAGGAAGCACAGAGGCCATATGACAACATACGGGATGAATTCCGCCAACTTTTCTTTGCATCAAGAAGCAAAACGCCCTCCAGCGGAGGGCGTTCTGGCGGCTAGTCGCGCACGCGGTCAGTGCGAACCGATTATTCGGCGCCGGACTTCTTGATCAGGGCGGCGAGCATTTCCATTTCTTCGCCGGTCAGGTCGGTCAGCGGCGCRCGCACCGGGCCSGCGTCGTGGCCGACCAGCTTGGCGCCGGCCTTGACGATGCTGACGGCATAGCCGGCCTTGCGGTTGCGGATTTCCAGGTAGGGCAGGAAGAAATCGTCCAGGAGGCGGTTGGTGGTGTCGCTGTCGCCGGCGGCAATCGCGTGATAGAACTCCATGGCCATCTTGGGCACGAAGTTGAAGACGGCCGACGAGTAGACCGGNGCGTCGTGGCCGACCAGCTTGGCGCCGGCCTTGACGATGCTGACGGCATAGCCGGCCTTGCGGTTGCGGATTTCCAGGTAGGGCAGGAAGAAATCGTCCAGCAGGCGGTTGGTGGTGTCGCTGTCGCCGGCGGCAATCGCGTGATAGAACTCCATGGCCATCTTGGGCACGAAGTTGAAGACGGCCGACGAGTAGACCGGCACGCCCAGCGCGCGGTAGGCGGCTGCGTAGACTTCGGCGGTGGGCAGGCCGCCCAGGTAGGAGAAGCGGTCGCCCATCTTGCGGCGGATGCGGACCATCGATTCGATGTCGCCGATGCCGTCCTTGAAGCCGACCAGRTTCGGGCAGCGGTCTGCCAGRCGGGCCAGGCTGTCGGCCGACAGGCGCGATTGGGCGCGGTTGTAGACGATGACGCCGATGTTGACCGACTTGCAGACCTGCTCGACGTGGGCGGCGATGCCGTCCTGCGAGGCTTCGGTCAGGTAGTGGGGCAGCAGCAGGACGCCYTTGGCGCCTTGGCGCTCGGCTTCCTGGGCGTAGGCGATGGCGGTGCGGGTGGGGCCGCCGGCGCCGGCCAGGATCGGCACCTTGCCCTTGCAGGTTTGCACGGCGGTGCGGATGACGTCGGAGTATTCCTCGGGGGCCAGCGAGAAGAATTCACCGGTGCCGCCGGCGGCGAACAGGGCGGTGGCGCCATAGGGAGCAGCCATTCCAGACGAGCCGCATAGCTCTTGGCGTTGAAATCGCCGNCAGGTTTGCACGGCGGTGCGGATGACGTCGGAGTATTCCTCGGGGGCCAGCGAGAAGAATTCACCGGTGCCGCCGGCGGCGAACAGGGCGGTGGCGCCRTAGGGAGCCAGCCATTCCAGACGAGCCGCATAGCTCTTGGCGTTGAAATCGCCGTTCTGGTCGAAGTCGGTCACGGGGAAGGAGAGCAATCCTTCCGAGACGATGGCTTTGAGTTCCTGGGGAGTCGTCATGGCTGTCTTCCAAATATGAGGAATGGGTATTGAAAAGGCGGTATGCCGTGGCCGCGGCGTTATTCGATCCGCGATGTCAGTCATCGTACAACATATAAGTTGGCCTTACAACGGTTGCAGGGTAGAAATGTTGTCGTACAACAAGCCATGCATTTCTTCCGAATCTAGGAATTTCCCTATGTTGAACGGAGAACTGGCCCGCGCTATTCTCAGCGCTCATTGTCGTACGACAACGTACAAGAAACACGACAATTCCAAATCTCTAGGAGACAAGTTTGAAGGTATTTCCCCTGTTGAGCCGCCTGTCGGCCGTCCTGGCCGTCGCCACCGCGTTTGCCGCACCCGTCCACGCCGCCGATGACTGGCCCTCCGGCAAGGCCATCACGCTGGTCGTCCCGTTTGCGGCGGGCGGCACGTCCGACATCCTGGGCCGTCTGATCGCGCAGGAATTGGGCACTTCGCTCAAGCAGACCGTCGTCGTTGAAAACAAGGGCGGCGCCGGCGGCGTGCTGGGCGCGGACGCCGTGGCGCGCGCCAAGCCGGACGGTTACACGCTGCTGCTGGGCACGATCGCCACGCACGCGATCAATCCGTCGCTGCTGCCCAGCATCAACTACAACGCCGCAAAGGATTTCTCGCCCGTGATCCTGTTGGGCAGCATTTCCAATGTGCTGCTGGTGGGCGCTAACGAGCCCTACAAGTCCGTGCAGGATGTCGTCGCGGCCGCCAAGACCAACCCCGACACGATCGCCTTCGGCTCGGCCGGGCAGGGCACGTCGCAGCATCTGTCGGGCGAAGTGTTCAAGCAGCTGACGGGCGCGCACCTGACGCACGTGCCGTACCGCGGCAGCGCGCCGGCCATTTCGGACCTGATCGGTGGCCAGATCCCCAGCTCGTTCGAAACCGCCCTGGTCGCATTGCCCTACGTGCAAAGCGGCAAGGTGCGCGCGCTGGCGGTCACGTCCGCCAAGCGCACCGCCGTGCTGCCGGACGTGCCCACCATGCAGGAAGCAGGCGTGGCCGGTTTCGACGTCAGCAGCTGGCAGGCGATCTACGCGCCGGCCAACACCCCGCCGGCCGTGGTCGAAAAGCTGAACAAGACGATCGCCGACATCGTGGCCAAGCCCGAAGTCGCCGCCAAGATGCAGGGACTGGGCCTGGCCTACACGCCGAACACGCCCGCCGAGTTCACGGCATTCCAGACGGCCGAGCAGGCCAAGTGGGCCAAGATCATTGCCGATGGAAAGCTGAAGGCGCAGTGATTGCGAAGTTGGGTATGTGAGCCTGGCGCGGGGAGTCGATCCTTGCGCCAGGTTTTTTTATTGGGCGGCACGTTTGATTCGCGCACGGTGGCGGGGCTTGCAATGGGCGTCTCAGTAGGTGTCTGACACCCGTTGCGAGGCGGCAACAACTTGCCGGGCATCTCCCTAGGGTGTCAGACACCTTTTGGGAGGGTGTAAGACACCCCTGGGCACGCCTTGGCGCTTTGGAGATGCGTGGATACCCGTTGATGCGGCGAATCGGGGCTTGCAATGGGCGTCTCAGTAGGTGTCTGACACCCGTTGYGATGCTGCAACWACTTGCCGGGCATCTCC
>NZ_LMGO01000001.1:1557381-1559529 GCF_001427425.1 Achromobacter sp. Root565 | reverse complement strand
ATCGGGGCTTGCAATGGGCGTCTCAGTAGGTGTCTGACACCCGTTGTGATGCTGCAACTACTTGCCGGGCATCTCCCTAGGGTGTCAGACACCTTTTGSGAGGGTGTCAGATACCTTTTGGGCACACCGTGGCGCTCGAACAACGGGTGTCTGACACCCGCGTGCACCGCGCGCCAAATGGCGTAGGCCCCGGGCCGCGTGATGCGGCGCCGGGGCCTACGGTTGGTCCGAGGCAACGCCTAAAGCCAGGCGTCAACCCATTACGCGTTGGCCAGCTTGCCGTCGACCATGCGCGTCAGGCCGAGCGGGTTGGCGCGCTTGATGCCGTCGGGCAGCAGGGCGTCGGGCAGGTCCTGGTAGCAGACCGGGCGCAGGAAGCGGCGGATTGCCGTGGCGCCCACCGACGTCGAGGCCGGATTCGACGTGGCCGGGAACGGGCCGCCGTGGACCATGGCGTGGCTTACTTCCACGCCGGTCGGGTAACCGTTGGCCAGGATGCGGCCGGCCTTGCGTTCCAGCACCGGCAGCAGTGCGCGGGCGTCGTCCACGTCGGCGCCGTCCACGAACAGCGTCGCGGTCAGTTGGCCTTCCAGGTGCTCGGCCACGGCGCGGACCTGCGCAGCATCCTTGCACGCGACGACCAGCGAAGCGGGGCCGAAGACTTCGGCTTCCAGTTCGTGCGAAGCCAGGAACTGGTCGGCGCTGGCGCCAAACACCACGGCGCCGGCGGCGTTGCATGCTGGGTTCGAGGGTTCACCGCGGCCGACCGTCGACACGCTGGCGTGACGGGCCAGGGCGTCCGCGCCTTGCTCATAGGCCGAGAAGATGCCCGGCGTCAGCATGGTGGCGGCGCCCTTGGCCTTGACGGCCTCGGCGGCAGCCTTACGGAAGCGGTCCAGCGCCGGACCTTCGATGCCGATCACCAGGCCGGGATTCGTGCAGAACTGGCCCACACCCATCGACAGCGAATCCACGAAGCCCTTGGCGATGGTCTCGGCGCGCGCTTCCAGCGCGGCCGGCAGCAGGAAGACGGGGTTGATGCTGGACATTTCCGCGTACACGGGAATCGGCACCGGGCGGGCGTTGGCGGCGGCGACCAGCGCCAGACCGCCACGGCGCGAACCGGTGAAGCCAATTGCTGTGATGGCCGGGTGGGTCGCCAGTGCGGTGCCGATTTCGTTACCGGCGCCGAACAGCAGCGAGAACGTGCCTTCGGGCAGGCCGTGCTTGGCGACGGCTTGCTGGATGGCGCGGCCGACCAGCTCGGACGTGCCGGGGTGGGCATTGTGCGCCTTGACGATCACCGGGCAACCGGCGGCCAGCGCCGACGCGGTGTCGCCGCCCGCGACCGAGAAGGCGAGCGGGAAGTTGCTGGCGCCGAACACCACCACGGGGCCCAGGGGAACGTTGGCCAGGCGCAGGTCGGCGCGCGGCAGCGGCTGGCGCTCGGGTTGGGCCGGATCAATGGTGGCGTCCAGGAAATACCCGTCGCGAACGACGCGGGCGAAGAGGCGCAGCTGGCCGACCGTGCGGCCGCGCTCGCCTTGCAGGCGGGCGACGGGAAGGCCGGTTTCCTGGTGCGCGCGCTCGATCAGCGCATCGCCAATGGCCACGATGTTTTCAGCAATGCTTTCAAGGAATTGCGCGCGCGTCTCCAGCGGCAGGGCGCGGTACGCGTCGAAGGCGGTACGGGCCAATTCGGCGGCGCGCGACACGTCGTCAGCGGAGCCAGCGGGGTAGGCGGGTTCCAGGCGTTCGCCAGTGGCGGGGTTGATGGCGTGCTGGGCAGCGCCCGCGCCCAGGACGGCGGTCGAGCCGATCAACATCTGGCCGGTCAAATTCATGGTCATCTCCAAAAATAGACGCCGATCCGAAGGATGGGCGTTTTCGCCCCCGACGGGTCCGGGGAAAAAAATGCCCCCGGACCGGGGGCAGATAGAAGGGGTCAGGGCAAGCCGATCACTCGGCGCCGGACTTCTTGATCAGGGCGGCGAGCATTTCCATTTCTTCGCCGGTCAGGTCGGTCAGCGGCGCACGCACCGGGCCGGCGTCGTGGCCGACCAGCTTGGCGCCGGCCTTGACGATGCTGACGGCATAGCCGGCCTTGCGGTTGCGGATTTCCAGGTAGGGCAGGAAGAAATCGTCCAG
>NZ_LMGO01000001.1:1090205-1557159 GCF_001427425.1 Achromobacter sp. Root565 | reverse complement strand
GCAGGTTTGCACGGCGGTGCGGATGACGTCGGAGTATTCCTCGGGGGCCAGCGAGAAGAATTCACCGGTGCCGCCGGCGGCGAACAGGGCGGTGGCGCCGTAGGGAGCCAGCCATTCCAGACGAGCCGCATAGCTCTTGGCGTTGAAGTCGCCGTTCTGGTCGAAGTCGGTCACGGGGAAGGACAGCAGGCCTTCCGAAACAATGGCCTTGAGTTCTTGCGGAGTCGTCATGTTGCGCTCATCCCTAAATGGCCGTCGCAGGCGAAAGGTTGGTGCTTGCGAACGGGATGCGGTGGTAAAAGGTGAGTCATCGTACAACATCAAATTGCCGGATTCAAGGCGTGTCCCCATGGGGCGCGGCATTTACAAGGGGAAACCCGAAATTCCTTTCTGATGCCTTTCAGCGATATTCTCTTGGTTGTACGATAACGTACGGTGCCCGCAGCGGGGCATCCATCAGGCTAAAGGATTCATCATGCAGGTTGCAGTCGAGCAGGCCCCGGTCCTCATCAAGATTCATCCCGACGACAACGTCGCCATCGTGGCGAACGACGGCGGATTGCCTGCGGGAACCGTTCTGCCCGACGGGCTTCAATTGGTTGACGCCGTGCCGCAAGGGCACAAGGTGGCGCTGACCGATCTGGCCGAGGGTGACGAAGTCAGGCGCTACAACGTGGTGGTCGGTTACGCCGCCAAGGCCCTGCCGCGCGGCAGCTGGATCAACGAGCGCGTCACCACCATGCCAACGGCCCGCACGCTGGAAGACCTGCCGGTCTCCACGCGGATTGCGCCGCTGCCGCCGCTCGAGGGCTACACCTTCCAGGGCTATCGCAACGCGGACGGCACCGTCGGCACGCGCAACATTCTTGCCATCAGCACCACCGTGCAGTGCGTGCAGGGCGTGGTCGAACATGCGGTGGCGCGCATCCGCCGCGAACTGCTGCCGCTGTATCCCAACGTGGACGACGTGGTGGGCATCGAGCACACCTACGGCTGCGGCGTGGCCATCGACGCGCCGGGCGCAGCGATTCCGATCCGCACACTGCACAACATCGCCCGCAACCCGAATTTCGGCGGCACGTCCATGGTGGTCAGCCTGGGCTGTGAAAAGCTGCAGCCTGAACGCCTGCTGGCGCCCACCGCCATTCCGATCCGCGCCGGCGAAGGCATGGGCGGCAACGGCGTGGAGACGATCGTGCTGCAGGACGAAGAGAACATCGGCTTCGATTCGATGATCCAGCTCATCATGCGCACGGCCGAGCGCCACCTGCAGAAGCTCAATGCCCGTCAACGCGAAACCTGCCCGGTGTCGGACCTGACCGTCGGTGTGCAGTGCGGCGGCAGCGATGCGTTTTCCGGTGTGACGGCCAACCCCGCCGTGGGCTTTGCCACCGACCTGCTGGTGCGCGCTGGCGGCACGGTGATGTTTTCCGAGAACACCGAGGTGCGCGACGGCATCGACCAGCTGACTGCCCGCGCCGAAACGCCTGAAGTCGCCGACGCGCTGATCCGCGAAATGGCCTGGTACGACGCGTATCTGCAGCGCGGCATGGCCGATCGCAGCGCCAACACCAGCCCCGGCAACAAGAAGGGCGGCCTGTCGAACATCGTCGAAAAGGCCATGGGGTCGATCGTCAAGTCGGGTTCGTCGCCGATCCATGGCGTGCTGTCGCCCGGCGACCGCCTGACGCGCAAGGGCCTGATCTTTGCGGCCACGCCCGCCAGCGACTTCATCTGCGGCACGCTGCAACTGGCCGCCGGCATGAACCTGCACATCTTCACCACCGGCCGCGGCACGCCCTACGGGCTGGCGCAGGTGCCGGTCATCAAGGTCGCCACGCGCTCGGCGCTGGCGCGCCGCTGGCACGACCTGATGGACGTGGATGCCGGCGTCATCGCCACCGGCCAGGCCTCGATCGAGGAAGTGGGCTGGCAGCTCTTTCAGATGATGCTGGACGTCGCCAGCGGCAAGAAGCAGACCTGTGCGGAAAAGCTCAAGCTGCACAACGCTCTGGCGCTGTTCAACCCGGGCCCCGTGACCTGATCGGGGACCCAATCCGTCCGTAGCGCCATCGCAGAATAAAACCACCGAGAGGAGACAGCCGATGGAAATTGACCCGCAAGTCCAGGCCGGCCGGCGCCGGCTGCTGGGCGCCGCGCTTGCTCTGGCCCCCGCCAGTCTCGTGCACGCGCAGTCTTTCAGCTTCACCCCGCAGCAGCGCTACCCGGATCCCTCGGTCCGGATTCTGGACCCGGAATTCGCCAAGTTCCGCATCTACAGCAGCAGCGTGGAGCAACTGGCTACCGGCTTCCGCTGGCTGGAAGGCCCGGTCTGGTTTGGTGATGGCCGCTACCTGCTGGTGTCGGATATTCCCAACGACCGAATCCTGCGCTGGGACGAGACCACCGGTCAGATCAGCGTGTTCCGACAGCCGTCCAACTTCAGCAACGGGCTTGCGCGCGACCGCCAGGGCCGTCTGCTGGCCTGCGAACACCTGACCCGCCGCGTCACCCGGACGGAGTACGACGGCAGCATCACCGTCCTGGCCGACCGCTTCGATGGCAAACGCTTCAATTCGCCCAACGACATCGTCTGCCAGCGCAACGGCGCCATCTGGTTCACCGATCCGCCTTTCGGCATCGGCGGACACTGGGAAGGCGACAAGGCCACGCCAGAGCTGCCGCATTCCGTCTATCGCATCGATCCCGCCAACGGCCGCGTGACGCTGGCGCTTGCCGATCTGGCCGGCCCCAACGGCCTGTGCTTTTCGCCAGACGAGAAAGTGCTGTACATCGTCGAGTCGCGCCACCAGCCCAACCGCGTGATCTGGGCCTTCGACGTGAGCGCGGAAGGCGCGCTGTCGAACAAGCGCGTGCACGTCGACGCGCAGGGACCCGGCGCCATCGACGGCATCAAGTGCGACGAGGCCGGCAACCTGTGGTGCGGCTGGGGCAGCAACGGATCGCCCGACGCCAAATCCGAGGATCTGGACGGCGTGATGGTCTTCAATCCCGCCGGCAAGGCGATTGGCCACATCCGGCTGCCGGAACGCTGCGCCAATCTTTGCTTCGGCGGCGCCAAGCGCAACCGCCTATTCATGGCGAGCAGCCATTCGCTCTATGCCCTGTACGTGGAGACCCGCGGCGCGGCATAGGCACATCCCCACCGCGGCCTCACCAGGCCGCGGGACACTTCAACACACATACCAAACAGTGTGGAGACAGCATGAACCCGAGCAAGAGACAGTTTCTGGGCAGCGCCGCGGCGCTTTGCCTGACGCCCCTGGTGCCGGCATGGGCCCAATCGGCGCAATGGCCGACGCGGCCCGTGCGCATTGTCGTGCCTTACCCGCCCGGCGGCTCGTCGGACATCATCGCGCGCATCCTGGCGCCCCGCCTGGCCGAAGTGCTCAAGCAGACCGTCGTCGTCGAGAACAAACCTGGCGCCAATGGCAACCTGGGCGCCGGCCTGGTGGTGCAGTCGGCGCAGGAAGGCCACACGGTCCTTCTGTGCGACGTGGGCGCGCTGGCGATCAGCCCGTCCGTCTACACCAAGCTGACCTTTGATCCGTCCAAGGACCTGCGCGCCGTGGGCATGCTGGCGTACTCGCCGCACGTGCTGGCCGTGCATCCCGACGTGAAGGCCAAGACCGTGCAGGATCTGGTCGAGCTGTCCAAGAAAGAACGCATCAACTTTGCCGTCACCGCCATCGGCAGCGCGCCCCACCTGGCGGCTGTCGCGGTTCAGCAGGCCACCGGCGCGCAATGGGAATACGTGCCGTACAAGGGCGGTTCGCAGGCGGTCACCGACACCATCGGCGGCCAGACGCAGATCATCATGAACGGCCTGCTGGCCACGCTGCCGCACATCAAGTCCGGCAAGCTGCGCGCGATCGCGATTTCCAAGAGCGAGCGCATGAAGCTGGTGCCGGACATCCCCACCATCTCCGAGCAAGGCGTGAAGGGCTTTGAATCCGGCACGTGGCAAGGCGTGATGGCTCCGTCCAACATGACCGACCCCGTGGCGGCCCAGCTGCAGGCGCTGATGGCGCAGATCGTCACGCAGCCGGACGTCACGGCGCAGTTGAACGAGCAGGGCGCCGAGATCGTCACCAAGAGCCCGGCCGAGCTTGCGCAGTTCTTCAGCAGCGAGCGCGCACGCTGGGCCAAGGTCGTGGCCAGCACCGACATCCGCCTGGACTGATCGGGTTTGGCCACCGATTCTCCGCCTTGCTAGGGGCGGGGGATCGGGAGCACACTGGAATGGCATCCAGGCTTCGGCCTGGAGCGATTCCCGTGGAGCACCATCAATGAAATCCTCGTTCGCGGCGTTGGTGTTGGCGGCATTGGGCGCGTTATCCACCCTGGCAAGCGCGCCAGCGCTGGCGCGCGATCCGCCTCCGACAGTGCCATCGCCGCCCGCATCCGCCCGCGTCGTGCCGGATACATGCCTGGGCACCGACTGCCCGCGCATCGTGGACCCGGGCAAGATCAATCGGGATTGCCTCGGCACGTCATGCCCGGGCTCCCGCTATCCGCCGCCTGCGTCAACGCCCGCGCGGCCGCAGGATCAGCCTGGGCTGAAGGCGCCCACCCGGACATGGCTGCCGCCGATGCCGCCCCGGCCGGGCCAGGCGCCCGTGGGCCCGCTGACGCCGGCGCCCGCCTTGCCGCGATAAGTGTGGGGCTCGGGCGTTATTCGTCGCACATGCGCAGACTATTCCGGTAGGGCTCGGCCTGCGTCATGCCGGCCAGCACCTCGCGCAGCGTCGCCTGGACGAGCTTGACGGCCTGCGTCAACGGACGGCTCGATGCCGTCGCCACCATGAGGCGAGTGGACAGGCCCGGGTCGACGATCCGGCGGGCGATCAGCTTGCCCGACGCGACTTCATTCATCACGGCGGGCAGGGCCAGCACAGTGTGCGCCAGGCCTTCGACGACGATGTCCTTCATCAGCTCCAGCGCGTCCATTTCGAAGACGACGTTGAGCGGCATGTCGGCCTGCGTGGCCGCCTGTTCCAGCGTGCGGCGCAGGCCGTGATTGCGCGTGGGCAGCGCCAGCGGCAGATCGCGCAGCGCTGTGAACGGGATGGCCGGCATCGCACGCGCGGCGGGCGACAGACCTTGCGGCGGAGACACCAGCGCAAGATCCAGTTCGGCCAGGGGCGACACCGCGATGTGCTGCGACCGCCGCGCGTCGTGCAGCACGGCAATGTCCACGCGGGCATTGGTCAGCCATTCATGCACGTAGCCGCTATAGCCCGTGATGACGTTGAGTTGAATCCGAGGGTGCCGGCGCCAGATCTCGGCGACAAGCCGCATGCCCACCATGTGACAGAGCGTGGGCGTGAGCCCAAGCATGACCTGGCCTGACGGCGATTTCTGATCGTTATGGAACTCGGTTACCACGTGATCCATCTGCCGCATGAGCGGACGCAGCCGGTCCAGCAGCTTTTCGCCGTCGGGCGTCAGCGACACGCCGCGCCCGTTGCGGTAGAGCAGGGCGCAGCCACATTCGTCTTCCAGCTTGCGCACCTGCCTGCCGAGCGCCGACTGAGCAATGCCGAGCACCGATGCCGCCCGGGAAAAGCTGCCCAGATCCGCGACGTGGATCAGATTTTCGATCTTGCGTAGGTCCATCGTCTCCGGAGCACGGCGGCCATGCTGCTGCAGGCGCCGCTGTCTCATTCTTGTATATCTGGTTGCCAGAGTATGCCTAGTTGGCCCGGGGATGCCAATCTAGAATGCCCTGGACCTTTTCCTGCCGGGGCCCAAGCTTATGTCCGCATCCGCATCCGCAACACCGAACACTTCCGCCCACGCGTTGATCCAGGTGTTGGCCGCCAATGCCATCGACCGCGTGTTTGTGGTTCCCGGCGAAAGCTATCTGGGCGTCCTGGACGCGCTGCATGATTTTCCCGGCATCGACGTGGTGACGTGCCGCCACGAAGGCGGCGCGGCGTTCATGGCCTGCGCCGATGCGCGTGTGACGGGGCGCCCCGGCGTGGTGATGGTGTCGCGCGGACCGGGCGCCGCCAATGCCGCGATCGGCGTGCATGCGGCGCAGCAGGACGCCGTGCCGATGATCCTCTTGATCGGCCAGGTGCCGAAAAAAGACGTGCGCAAGGAAGCGTTCCAGGAAATCGACTATCAAAAGATGTTCGGTTCCATGGCCAAGTGGGTGGTCGAGGTGACCACGCCCGAGGAACTGGCGGTTGCCGCGTTCAAGGCCGTGCGGGTTGCGATGGCCGGCACGCCCGGGCCGGTGGTGATGGTGGTGCCCGAAGACGTGCAACAGGCGTTGGTGGACCAACACGACTGGATAGCAACGCCTGAAGTCCCTTCACAACCCGCGCCGGATGGGCTGGCGCATGTCCACACGCTGCTGTCCCGCGCACACAAGCCGCTGATCATCGCGGGTGGCGGATTCAACCGTCCGGGCGGCCGCGAAGCGCTGATGCGTCTGGCGGAGCGTCACGCCATTCCGGTGGCAGTCTCGTTCCGCCAGCACGACCTGTTTCCCAACACGCATCCGCTGTATGCGGGCGACCTCGATCTGTCGACGCCAGCCGCGCAGGTGGCGGCGCTGGATGCGAGCGACCTGATCCTGGCGCTGGGCACACGGCTGGGCGACATCACGACGCAGGGCTACACATTTCCCGCGCATCCGCGGCCGCGACAGACGCTGGTGCACTGCTATCCGGATCCGCACATCGTGAATCAGCATTTCGCGGCCGATGTGGGATGGGTGGCAGATCCCACGGCCACGGCGGCGGCGCTCGCCGAACTGCCGGCCACGGGCGAAGGGTTGGCGCGCGACGACTGGGCAGCCACGCTGCGCGCGATTCGGGAACGGATGGCGGCATGGCCAGACGCGGCGGGGCGCGCCGTAGACGACCGCATTCCTTTCTTCCAAGTGGTCCAGGCGCTGGCGGCGCAGGCGCCCGCGGACGTGGCGATATGCCTGGATGCCGGCACCTTTGCCGCGCCGGTGTACCGGCATTTCCCGTTCGTTTATCCGCAACGGCTGCTGGCCTCGCAATCCGGCGCGATGGGCTACGGGACGCCGGCGGCCGTTGCCGCGCAGTTGCGCGATCCCAAGCGCCGGGTCGTCTGCATGGCGGGAGACGGCGGCTTCACGATGACCGGCAACGAAATGGCCGCGGCGGCCGAGCGCGGGCTGCCCATCCTGTTCATCGTCGCCAACAACAACTGCTACGGCTCGATCCGGCTGCACCAGGCGCGCACGTATCCCGGGCGGTACGTGGGCACCGATCTCGCCAGCCCCGACTTCACGATGATGTCGCGCGCCTTCGGCATCCAGTCCGAATACCTGACGCGCGCCGATCAACTGCATGACGCCATCGCACGCGGCCTGGCATCGGACGCGCCGTACCTGCTGGAAGTGCGCAGCAGCCTGGGCGCCATCCTGCCCGCCGGCGTGAGCCACGCGGCAGGCGTCGACCTTGCGCCGCGCAGCGGGCATCAATCCTTGTAGCCCGGGTCCTTGCGGTCCATCAGGCGCAGCATGGCGGGCCATTCCAGGTCGCCAAAAGGCCGGCGGGTGCCGGGCTGGTACAGCAGCCACGTCTTTTCGATGACCTCGGGCGGCGGCAGGCAAAGCTCACGTCCCGAGCTCAGGGCGTCGACCTGCGCCTTGCAGGCCATCTCCAGCCAATAGAGCGTATTGAACGCCTGTGCGATAGACGGGCCTGCCGCCAGCAGCCCATGGTTGCGCAGGATCATCGCATCGGACGATCCCAGGTCCGCGACCAGGCGCCCGCGCTCGTCCAGGTCGATGGCGACGCTTTCGTAGTCGTGATACGGAATCTTCGCAAACCGCATCGCAGTCTGCGTCAGCGGCAGCAGACCGCATTGCAGCGCCGACACGGCCATGCCTGCCCGAGTGTGCGTATGGATGACACACGCCACATCGTGCCGCGCCCCGTGCACCGCACTGTGGATCACGTAGCCTGCGGCGTTGATGCCGTAGCCGGAAGGCTGATCGAGAATGTTGCCGGCCAGATCGATCTTGACGAGGCTGGAAGCGGTGATCTCGTCATACATCATGCCGTAGGGGTTGATGAGCAGATGATCGTCGGTGTCCGGGATGCGGGCGGTGATGTGGTTGTAGATCAGGTCGCTCATGCCAAAGTGCGCCACCAGCCGGTAGCACGCGGCCAATTGGACGCGCGTGTCCCATTCCTGGCTGCTCATTTCCGCTTTTGTGTTCATGGTTGCCGTTTCCTTGTCAATCCGTGCCTTTCACGTTGAATTCGCGGACCACATTGCCCCACGATTCGTACTCGGATTTCATCATCGTGCCGAACCGCGCCGGCGATTCGGTGGTGCGGACCTGCGCGCCCAGGTCCGCGAGCTTGTCGCGCACGGCGGCATCGGCCAGCACGGCGTTCATTTCGCGGGCCAGCTTTTCCTGGATGGCGGGCGGTATGCCGGCCGGCGCAATCAGCCCCAGCCACGCGCCCATGTCAAAGCCCGGAAAGCCTTGCTCCGCGACGGTGGGCACGTCGGGCAGCGTGGGCACGCGCTCCGGCGTGCTGACGGCCAGCGCCTTCAAGCGGCCCGCCTTCACCATGGACAGCGACGACACCATCGTGTCGAACGTCGCGTAGGTACGCCCGCCCACGATGTCCGTCTGCGCCTGGCTGCTGCCCTTGTACGGCACATGGACCATCGTCGCGCCTGCCTTGGACAGCAGCACGGACGTCGCCAGGTGGCTTGTCGTGCCAACGCCGGTGGTGCCGTAGGTGTATTGCCCCGGCTTGGCCTTCACGGCGGTCAGGAAGTCGGTCAGATTGCGCGCCGGGTTGTCGGCGCTGACGACGAACAGGTAAGGCAGCCAGGTGATCAATCCGATAGGCGCAAAGTCCTTGCGCGCGTCGTAGTTCAGGTTGGGGTACACGTGCGGATTGATCGCCTGCGGCGCGGACGCGCCGATCATCAGCGTGTAACCGTCGGGTTTGGCGCGCGCACCCAGGCCCGCCGCGATGGAGCCGCCCGCACCCGGCTTGTTCTCCACGATGAATTGTTGGCCCATGCGCTGCGCCAGCCGTTCGCCCAGCAACCGCGCCACCGTGTCGGTCGCCGTACCCGGCGGAAAGCCCACCAGGATGGTCACCGGCTTGGCGGGGTAGGGCTCGTCCTGGGCTTGCGCGGCGCTGCCCGCCGCCCATAGCGTGGCAGCCAGCGTGACGGCCAGTATTCTTGCGTGTCGCATCCGTCGTCTCTCCAGTCTTTGTTGTTGAATGGCGGGAGAGCGCTGGCGCCGGCCCGCATCGGGCCCGGCTCCTCGACCGCTCCGACGCCTTTTACGGTCGCACACCGCAGGGGCGGGTTCAATGACACCGCGGGCCAAGCAGATAGCGCGAAACGGCATAGACGATGCACGGCGCCGGATGCCGCAGGTATGATGACTTCCTTTCCGCCTGTCAATTTCCGCACCGGCCCACGCGCGCCGGTCTTTCCGAAGACGCCACCCCATGAACGACCGCCTGCAGCAGACCTTGCGCCGTTTCGACGACTACAACGCCGCCGACTCCAACACGTTTACCTGGGAAGGCGAATCCTGTCCGCAGGAGCTGTTTCTTGCACGCAAGTTGCACGAATGGGTCATGAAGCTGGCGCCCGATGCGTCCGAGCCGCTGATCCTGGCGTCCCGATGCCAGCACATCGGCCGCTGGGAGATCGCGCGCGCCAGCTATCCGGAAGGGCGCATCGGCTATCTCACGTGGCGCAAGGCGCTGGCGCGGCATCACGCCGGCATTGCGCAAGCGATCATGAAGGAGACGGGCTACCCGCAAGCGGACGGCGAGCGCGTGGCGGCGATTTTGATGAAGCAGGGGATCAAGCAGGATCCGGATGTGCAGGTGATGGAAAACGCGCTTTGCCTGGTGTTTCTGCAATACCAGTACGAAGCCTTCTATCCTGCCCACGAAGACAAGATCGTCGAGATCCTGCGCAAGTCCTTGTTGAAGATGGACGGCTCGGGCCATCAGCAGGCCATGACGCTGACCTATTCGGATCGGGGCATGGGCTACATCAAGCAGGCGCTGGCGGCGCTGGAGCCGGCAGGCTAGATACTGCTGCGTCCATGCAGAAAGGCCTGCGCCCGGCCGGGAAACGTTATCCCGGCCGGGCGCAGGCCTGAATTGCTCAGCGCGGGCTTATTCGGACGCTTGGGGCTTGACGTCTTCCGGCTTGACGTCGGCAGGCGTGACGTCTGCGGGCGTTGCACCTTCCGTCTTCACATCCGCGGCTTTCACATCCGCGGCCTTCACATCCACCGCTTTCACGTCTGCGGACGTCGCGTCGGCAGGTTGCGTGTCGGACGCGGCGTCACCAGCCGGCGCGGGCGTTTGTTCGGCAGCCGTCTGCGCCTTTTTCTCGGCCCGTGCGCGCGCGGCATTGCGGGACGCATTGCGCGACGCCATGCGCTTGGCGTGACGCGCTTCGTTGGCGGTCACGGCGCCGGCGGGTTCGCCGTTCAGGTCCACGCGCGGCGCGTCCTCGACCATGCTGGCCCAATAGCGGCGGCCATCGCACCACGTCTTGACGGCTTCCTTGATCTGCGCCTCGTCGAGCTGCAGTTGCTCGGCGTGCTGCACCAGGTCCGCCAGCACGCCCAGCTTGAGGGGCACCTTGGGGGCGGGGTTCTTGGGGAACGCCTTGGGAAAGTGACGTTGCAGGCGCGAAATGGCGACGACCACGGGATCGACCGGCGTCTCGCGCTTTTCGGGACGCGGCGCACGCTGGCCCTTGTCGCCGCCTTGCGCGCGCTTTGCCTTGTCGCCGCCTTGCGGACGCGGACCCTTGCCGGCGCCTTGCGGGCGGCGCGGCTTGTCCGTGCCTTGCGGACGCGATTCGTTCTTGGAGCCTGCCTTGTCAGGCGACTGCTTGATAAGCAATTCCCGGATCGCGGCTAATTGTTCTAGTCCCATGTGCTACACAAAAAAAAGGTTGAGGCGGCGAGCGTAACTGCTTTGCCGTGAAAACCGCTACCTGGAGAGGATCACGAGCAGCGCCAGCGACAGCAGAATGCCGAACGCGGCCAGGGCAAACGGCAGTAGTAGAACATACACGCCGCGTTCCTGCCCCCGTCCATGTGCCAAACCGGCCGCAATCGACATCCGGACCGGAGAAAAAATCCCCATTGACGTGCCCGAAACGTGCAGCAGCGCGGCGGCTGCGGGCACGTTCAGACCGGCCTGAAGCGCTAATGATAGCTGGGAAGACATGAACAGGCTGTTCGGCGCGTTGCCGCTGTTGGCCAGAATGCCGAACGTGCCGGCCAGAAGCGGCGTGATCAGAATAGTCCAGTCGCGCAGGCTCGAGAATAATCCATCGGCGTAGGCTCGGGAAATCCCTGCACCGGCCAGCACCTCGGCCATCATTGCGAACAAAAAGACGGACATGACGGCATGACGTCCTGTCATCCACGCTGCGCGCGCCTGCGCCCGCAGCGCGCCCGGACGGCGCTGCCAGGCGGCCATGGCCACGGCGCCCGCGATCAGCCAGCTTCCGGCATGCAGAAAAGGCATCCACGCGGGCAGGTCCGCATAGGGCTTGAATTCCGCCATGCTGGCAAGGCCCCGGTTCAGGCCCGGCAGCAGCCGCGTGGCCACCAGCCAGGCGATGAGCGCGATGTAGGGCAGGGCGCGCCGCGCGGCTTGCCATGTTTGGCCGCGGTCGGGGCGGCGGTCCGCCAGGAAGCGCAGCACGATCAGCGGGCCGTACGCTGCGAGCAGCGCCGTTTCGGGTCCCAGCAGCGCGGTTGCCGCGGCCAGCAGCGCCAGGCTCGCCGCCATCCAGCCCGCTTCGCGCGCCAGCTCGGCGGCGGGAGCCGTCAACCCCGCGCGCGTGGCGGTGCGCCAGTAAAGCGCCATCCAGACCCCCATCAGCAGCGCCACGGGCGCCATGCTGTACAGCGCAAGCTGCGCGGGCTGCATGCGTGCGTACGCCGAGGCCAGCATCGTGCCGCTGCCCATCGCGCCCCACGGGATCAGCGTCTGGCTGAGCAGCGCAAACACCATGAGCTCGCGTGGTTTCAGACCGAGCGGGCGGATCAGCAATACGGTGCCCAGCATGCCCACGCCGAATCCGGTCGCCGCCTCGGCGAACGGGCCGACCAGGAAACAGGCAAAGAACAGCAGCCGGCGGCTCGCGCGCGGATCTAGGGGGGCAGGCGGCGGGCTGTCCGGATTGTCAGCGGGCGTGCGGCCCTGAGCCGCCATTTGCCAGAACAACAAGCCGCCAAGGATGTAAGGGGTGATGATCCAGCCGATCCACAGCCCGCGTTCCAGGGCGACGCCCAGTTGCGCCAGGGCGAAGGGTGCAGGTGCGGCAAACAACGCGATGGGCAGGGCGGCAAACAGCCCCAGCAGCGCCGCGACGGTCGTGTTGACGCGCCCGCTCGCGATCGCGCCGATCACGGTCAGCGCCGGCAGGGACCACAGCACATACATCATGAAAGCAACATCCGCATCGCCCGGGTGGAATCGCGGCGCACAGCGTAGCAGCCTCTGGCCGCGGCGGGTAGCCACAGCCCAAACGCAAGAACGCCGGCTGGCGTTTGCACGCGAGCCGGCGTTCGGGGGAGACGGGTCAGGCCGGTATTGCGTTGTCTACTGGCGCTGTTTACTGGTTCGCGCCGCGGATGTTGCCAGCAATACCGCCGGCTGCACCGCCGATGGCGGCTCCGGTCCAGGCGCTGCCCCCCGCGATGGCGGCAATGCCGGCGCCGGCCGCGGCGCCCATCAAGCCACCCGTGACGGTGCCTTGCTGTTCCTTGGTCATATTCGTGCATGCGGCCAGCGATGCCATCGCAATGGCCAGGCCTATCGTGCGGATAGTCTTCATGGCGGCTCCTAGGGGGTGCGTTTCGTCTTGGTGGCGGGCACGACGATCTCAAACCAGATCGTCTCCATGACGGGACGATCCAGTTGGGTCGGATTGGCGGCATACCAGCGGTCGATGGTCTCACGCACGGAGTCCAGCGTCTGGTTCTGAAGGCCCGCAGAGAACTTGGGCACCAGCGTCTGGGTGTCCGGCACGGCGCGGCGTTGTTGGTAGGCGCGTTCGACCTCAAGCGCATTGGCCACGCCCAGCAGATAGGCCTTCTTGAGGTTGGCGTCGGAATCGGTCCAGTGCTTGCCGGTGATGATCGGGGCGGGGTCCGAGGGGGCGGCCGTGACGGCCGACCCGAACAACATCGAGAGGGCTACGGTCGCTGGGCCAAGCAGGTGTTTTACTCGCATCGCATCGCTCCTGGTGGGGGAACAAAAGATAGAAAACAACCTTCGCGCGCGATTCGGGCGGGGGGATCGAGATGGCCGATCGAAAAGCGGTACCGATCAATTTATGCCTGAATGCGTGGTCATGCAAGACCGGACTTCAGGACGGGCCGCGGCGGTACGCGGCGCGGGCAGGTGTGCGGCGCCGCGAGAAAAGCGCTCGCGCGCACCGGAATCTGCGCCGCCATGCAGGCGGCGCAGGTGTGCGAGTGCGCGTGGACGTGGAGGTCTACTTGGCCGCGGTGGCCGCAGCCGGCGCCAGCGCCTGCAGCAGCAATTTGGCGTTGGCCTGCAGGTCGGCAATGGGGTCGGCCCCGTCGGTGGCCAGCACGACGGCCTTGGCGCCGCCGGCTTCGATGGCCTGGCGCAGTTCGGGCGTGGGTTCGCGATGCAGCAGCGCGGCGGCCGCGCCGTTGTCGCGAAGCTTGGCGGTCAGCGCCGCCAGTGTCTCGGGCGTCCAGTCCTTGTCGTCGCGCACGACCGTGTCGATCAGGTCAAGGTTGAACTCGGCGATCAGATAAGGCAGGCGCTCGGACAGGCTGATGACGGCTACGTTCTCGGCCTGAGCCAATCCGGCCTGGCTGCTGGCGTTCAGCTCGACGAGCGTGCGCTTGATCTGCGCCAGGTTCTCGGCGATGCGCTTTTCGTCGGACGGGGACAGGCGCCCCAGATCGGCGGCGACGATATCGGCCATGCGGCCGAGGTTGACGATGCTCAGCCACGGATGGGCGGCGAACTGCCCACCGGGCCGCGTGTCGCTTTGCAGGGCGATGCCGTTCAGCGCGCCATCCAGCGGACGCGCTGCGTCGATTTCCACAATGCGGATGTTGGTGCGGCGCGCGTTGGCGTAAAGCGGATCGTCCGGCCAGATCGAGCGCAGGCCGACGGCGGCGTCGGCCGATGCGGCGGCCTTTTGCAGCGCAGCGCCGCCGCGTCCGCTGAAATACGACGTGAGCCGGGTGGGCGGCAGGTTGGCCGGCGCAGCCCGTTCGACGCGGATGCTGCTGCCTTTGGCCAGGCTGTCGGTCAGCGCAAATACGACCGGATGCGCGGCCAGCACGGTGACGGCGGCCGGGGCCGCAGCCGTGGCTTCAGGCTGCGCGGCGCGCGCGGCGCGGCCGGATTTGGCGGCTTCCTGGGCGTGCGCCGTGACGGCGGCGCCCAGGGCGGATGCCATCGCCACCGCCAGGGCGGCGCGGCGCAGGGTGACGTAACCTGACTTCAGACTCATGCTGCATTTCCTTTCAGACCGGGGACCAGGCTGCGCGCCAGGGCCGAGATCGCAAACAGAACACCCGCGACCAGGATGATGGCCGCGCCGGAAGGTATCGGCAGTTCCAGCTCGATGGGCAACATGATGCCGGCCAGCGTGCTGACCAGGGCGAACAGCACCGACATCGTGAAAAAGCCCTTGAGCGACTGCGCCAGCATCCGTGCCGCCGCTGCCGGAATCACCAGCAGCGCGCCGACCAGAATGGCGCCGATCACCTTGACCGAGGCCACGGTGACCAGGGTCACCAGGATCACGAACAGGTAGTCCATGGCCTTGACGGGCACGCCGCGCACGGCGGCGAGCTGCGGATTGAAGCTGGCCAGCATCAGGCGGTTGTAGTTGGGCAGCGCCAGCGCCAACGCCAGGATCGCCACGCACGTCAGGACCGACAGGTCGTTGCTGTTGACGGTCAGCACCGAGCCGAACAGGACGTTTTCCAGGATGTGGATGTTGATGCGGCCGGACAGCACCAGCAGCAGGCTTGCGCCCAGCGCCAGCGAGACCGACAGGAACACGCCAATCAGCGTGTCAGGCGTGAGGCGCGTGCGGTTGCTCAGGAAATTGAGCAGGATGCCGAAGATGAGGCAATAGCTGAACAGGCTTCCGTACGGCCCGGTGTAGGGCTCGCCCAGCAGGATGCCGATCGCGACGCCCGTCAGCGCGGCATGGCCCACGGCCTCCGAGAAGAAGGCGAAGCGCTTGACCACGACCAGCGTGCCCAAGCCGCCCAGCACCGGCCCGATGATTAGGCCGGCAAGCAGGGCGTTGATTACGAAGCCGTAGGCCAGCGATTCCGGCAGCACGCCGGATTCCGCCGCGCTCTGGATGAGCTGGCGCAGATTGTCGAAAAGGGCGTTCATGCGGCGCGCTCCTGCGGCTGGTTGCCAACGCGCGGGCGGGTCGAAAAGAGGGCGAGCAGGCGGTCGGGCGTCAGTACCTGCGCGGGCGGACCGTCGCAAAGCACCTGGCGGTTCAGGCCGGTGACGCGGTCAGCCAGGCGGCCAACGGCCTCCAGGTCATGTTCGATCCACAGCACCGTCACGCGCTGCGCGCGCCAGCTGTCCAGCAGTTCTTCAAACACGCGAACGCCGGCTCCGTCGAGCGCCGACATCGGCTCGTCCAGCACCACCATCGACGGGCTGGGCACTAGTCCCTGCGCGAGCAGCACGCGCTGGCGCTCGCCGCCCGACAAGGCGCCCATGCGGCGGTTGCGTTTGTCCTGCATGCCGACGCGTTCCAGCGCCTCGCCAATGTCTTTCGACTTCGCGCGCGACAGGCCAAGGAACGCGGGTTTGCGCTGGCACATCGCGGCCATGAAATCGTTGACGGTCATGGGCAGGCCGCGATCGAATTCAAGCGCCTGCGGGATATAGCCGATGATGCCGGGCCGGTCGCCCGGCCATGCCACGCTGAGCTTGCCGCGATGCGGCATCTGGCCCAGCAGCGTCTTGACCAGCGAACTCTTGCCGCCGCCATTGGGGCCGACCAGCGCATGCACGCTGCCCGCCGCGACGGTAAAGGCGACGTCGCTGAGGATGTCGGTGCGGCCGAGCGTCAGGGAAATGTGGTCGAACGTCAGCGTGGGACCCAGTGCGCCCGGATGGGCTGTCACGGGGGCGGTCACGCGCCGGCCTCTTCGATGGCGCGCACCACGGTGGCCAGGTTCTGCTTCATTTCCTTCTCGAACTGCTCCGGGCTGTATTCGCCGTAGGAAATGTGCGACAGCGCATACAGTTTCACGCCGGTCTCGCGCTGGATCGTCTCGACGTACGCGGACGGGAAGTTCAGCTCGGAGAAGATCACCTTGACGTCCGCCGCGCGCAATTGCTCGATGGTGCCCTTGAGCTGCGCGGGGCTGGGCTCGATGCCGTGCGCGGGTTCCACGACGGCGGTGACTTCCAGGCCAAATTCACGCAAGAGGTAATCGTAGGCGCCGTGAATGGTGGCGACGCGCAGGTCGGCGTTGGGCGCTTTTGCAAGCTGTCCCAGCGCGTCGGCGCGCAGCTTGCGCAGACGTTGGCCATAGGCGCGCGCATTGGCGGTGTAAGTCTGCGCGTTGGCCGGGTCGATTCGGCCCAGTTCGCGTGCAATGGTGTTGATCTGGGCGATCGAGGCGGTGATCGACAGGAACGTATGCGGATTCACCACCTTGCCGGAATCGCCGCCGCCCCGCGCGGCCATGCCCACGGCGGCCAGCAACGGCACCTGCGCATTCGCTTCGATAACCGGGATCTTGGGGTTTTCGCTGGCGGCGATCATGCGGTCCGCGAAGTCATCGTGGCCGATGCCGTTGAGCACGACCACGTCCAGCATGCCGATGCGCTTGATGTCCTCGGCGCGCGGCTCATAGGCGTGCGGATTGAAGCCGACCGGAATCAGCGGCACGACGTCGGCCTTGTCTCCGACGATGTTGGCGACGTAGCTGTAATAAGGATGCAGCGTCACGCCGATCTTCAGGCGCTTGGCCTCTTCGGCGTGGGCGGGCGCGGTGAACGCGCCGGCCAGCAGCGCCAGCGCGGCGATCGGCGCGGCGCAGCGGCGCAGGAGCTGTGAGAAAGACGAAAAGGCAGACATAAATCCGTAGGCTCGTGTCGGAAGACGAAGGGGAGGGGCCCGATCAGGGCTTGTTCTGGCGGGTCACGCCGGCGTCGAACTGGGCGACGACCTGGCGCCACCCCGCGGCCGCCAGGGCGGCGTCGTCGGCGGCGTCCGGTACGCGCGCCGCGGCATCGCGGGCCAGCCAGACATCGGCTTGGCCGTCCGCGCCATGGTCATGGCCATGGCCGTCTTTGGCGTGGCCGTCTTCGGTGCGTAGCACGAACGAGCCGGCCAGCGCGGCGTCGGCCGTCTGGCCCACGTAGAGCGCCTTGCCGGCCTGGCGCTGAAGCCGCCAGGCATGGCCGCCGCGCGCGGCCGTGCTGTTGTCGGCCACGAAAGGCGGCAGTCCCTGCGCGGCAAGATCGGCGACGGAAGGCAGGGGGTCGCCGGCCTGCAGGGCGAAACCGATTTCCTCGTAGGCGACGCGCAGGTCGGCGTAGATTCCTTGTTCGGCGGGCGTCAGGTCGCGCCGTGCATCGATCTGTGTGGCGGCGAGCGGCGCGCTCTCGGGCGGCGCTTCGCGCAGGCCGATGTAACCCGCGGCGGCCGCGACGATGACCAGGCAGGCGCCGAGCACCGCCAGGGTTTCATGTCCGGCGCCGGCGGGTCGGATGACTTGTGTATGCATGCTGCGCAGGGCCGGGGCTTACTGGATGTCGACGTGATCGATCTCGACCACGTGGCCGGGGCCCGCGTCGAAGAGCACGTAGAACTCGCCATTGGGCCGCTTGAACGACATCTTGGAATCCGCATCCAGCTTGCCCGGAACGATGATCTGTTCGTCGTACGAGATCACGTCCATGGTGACGCCGGCGGCGCCGCTGCCGTCGGAGAATCCGCCGGTGCACTGAATCTGTTCCTTGCCATCGGCCTTGCATTCGGCCATGGGATTGTGCGCCAACGCGGTGGCGCTGGCGGTCAACAACGCGCCCATCAGGGCGGCGCGAAGGCTGTTCGCAAAAATCGCATTCATCGCGATGCTCCTTGTTTCTTCAGCCACTCGACGGTGGCGGGGGAGGCCGAGGCCAGCGGCCAGGCTGCCTGGTGCACCGAGCCGTCCCAGCCTTCGGCGGTAACCCAGAGCTCGGCGTCCGGGGCGGTGCGCGGCGGAATCGGCACGGTGGCAAATGCCCGGTGCGGGCTGCCAAAGAAGATCGAGCCTGCGGCGCGCAGGCTGCGCGGTTTACCCACGCGGACGTAGACGGCGCGGATCTGGTCGCTGCAGCCTGCGCACTGGGCCATGGTGAAGGTCTTGACCATGCCGGCGGGGTCGGACTGGGGCGGTTCGACCTTCCATTCGGCGAACTGCAGCTTCCAGGGTCCTACTTGCACGTCGCCGGCAGGCCGTTGGCCCAATCCCATCAACCCGCGCGACAACGCGAGGTTTTCGAAATACTTCGGGACATAAATGATGGGCAGGATGAGCAGCAGGGCGCTCAGATGGAAGCGCCAGCGGCGCCAGAAGCTGGGTTTGGCCGCGGTGGCGTCCAGGGTGGCAGTCTTGCTCATTCGGTCACCTCGCGAGCGGCGGTACGGTCTGCGCGGGCAGGGCGCAGGGCCTTGGCGGTGGCTTGCGCGGTGCGCTTGGTCCAGATCAGGAGGCCGCTGAGCGACATCATGGTCAGCAGGAGGCCAAACAGGAACCACACCAGCTTCAGCCAGAAGCCGCCGAAGTCGCCGGTATGCAGCGGGCGCATGGATTCGGTGAAGAACTCCAGGCCGTTACGGTCGGACAGGCGGCGCACTTCCTCGACCGTGCCGTTGTACGGATTGATCTTGGCGTACTGGAACATCAGCGGATAGGCGCCGCGGCCCGAGATGGTGATCGGGTCATACGCGTTGCCCGGGAAGAACACGTGCTGCGTTTCCAGGCCGGGCAGCTCGCGCTCGGCGACGGCGACGATCTGGTCGAGCGGCAGGCGCTTGACAGATTCGCCGGCGGCGACCGTCGGCACCTGATCGCGTGCGACGACAGCCGGCACGCCCTGCGTCGAAATGGTGGTGGCCGTATCGGCCAGGATTGCCTGCGCCAGGAACCAGATCGCGCTGACCGAGATCAGCAGGATGAACCACACGGACCACAGGCCCGACAGACGATGGAAGTCGCCCCAGAAAATACGGGCGCCCTGGCCGACGCGCAGACGCGGCTTCTGAAAGTAGGCGCGCCAGAACCGCTTGTAGACCACCAGGCCGGTGATCAGCGACAGCAGCATCGGCAGCGATAGCAGCGAGACCAGGTACCAGCCCCAGCTATAGCCGTTGTTGAAGGGGATGAGCAGCCAGCCGTGCAGCGCGCGCATGAACTGGCGCAGGTCAAAGCTCAGGGCCGGACCTTGCACGTGGCCGGTGTACGGGTTGACGTAGATGGACGTGAAACGTGCGCCCGGATAGCCGACGGCCGCCGTCAGAGCGAATTGGGATTCCTCAGGCCAGGACAGGCGCTGCACAGAGGCTTCGGGTTCCTGTTTGGCAATGGCGTCCATCAGGGCCTGATAGCCCATGCGGGGCGTATTGGCATCGGGCGCCTGCGCGCGAACGGCGGGATTGATGAGCCAGACGATTTCCTGGCTGATGACGGCGATGGTTCCGGTCGCACAGATGAAGAAAAGGAAGATCCAGATTGGCAAGGCCAGCCAACTGTGGACGAGAAACCATAATTTGGAGCGCGATGGCTTGGCCATTCAAAAGCTATCCGGTAGACGAAAAAGGTATGCCTGGTCCCCATTTAAGGGAGGCGTCAGGCGGAATTCTAGCAATAATAGTTCTCAATTGTCTTCGTTACCCCAGATTACCGGCGCGGTCGCGCGCGATTCGGCGTGGGGCGGGCCCATCCGCCTGAAACCTGCCCGCGCTCCGGTCGGGCGGCGCAAGGTCCGCCGGCGTCAATCCCTTGGCGCCAGATCGGCGGCCCGGTGTTTAAAATGCCGGTTTGGCGACGGAATCGGCCGTCGTCCGGAAGCCCCGCATGCACGCCCGATCCTCCTGTCCGTCCTTACGCCCAGCCTGTGCCGCCGCCATCGCGCGGCTGTTGCTGCTGCTTCTGCTGGCGGCTCGGGCGTTCGTGCCGGTCGGATACATGCCCGATGTGCAGGCGCTGAAGCAGGGGCGATTGGCCTTGGGCTTCTGTGCCGCGGGCGGCGGGATGTTTCCTGGCATGCCGGGTCTGGCCGATCCGCACACCGCCCACGCCGATGCCGCCCATGACCATCATGGGCACCACGATTCTTCCAAGCATGTTGGCGCCGGCCAGGAGTGCCCATTCGGACTGAGCGCGCATCAGGCGCTGCTCGTACCGCCCGCCGTCACGCTGGTGCCCGCGCTGCTGGGCTGGTGGGTGCAGACGCCTCGGTTGACCGCCAGTCCGCGGCCGCCGATGCCGGCCGCCGGCCCGCCACTGGGACAGCGCGCCCCGCCTCGAATCACCGGATGACATCCGTCGCCGTGCGCCCCGCGCGCACGATTGCCGCCTGCTGCAGGCGGCGTCCGTTGTTTTCGAGATCATCATGTCCACTGACACCCTGGTTAGCCCCGCCGCGTCCGCGCGGCCCCGGGCGGCAAGCGGCAGCGCGTTCCTCGCGCTGATCACCCGGCTGCATTTCTATATAGGCCTGTTCGTCGGCCCCTTCATCCTCGTCGCGGCGGTGACCGGCACGTTGTTCGTGCTGACGCCGCAGCTGGAGAACCTGATCTACGCCGACCAGTTGCGCACCACCTCCACCGGCGCGGCGCAGCCGTTGGCGGCGCAGGTCGAGGCCGCGCAAAACCAGATCGGACCGGGCCCGCGCCTGTTCGCGGTCCGACCCGCGCCCGGCCCGGGCGAAACCACCCGCGTCATGTTCACGCAGCCGGGCATGGGAGACTCCGAAGCCCGTGCGCTGTTTGTGGACCCCGTCACGCTGAAGATCCAGGGCGACATGGTCGTCTATGGCACCAGCGGCACGCTGCCTTTCCGGACCAAGCTGGACTACCTGCACCGCAACCTGATGCTGGGCGACCTGGGGCGCAACTACAGCGAATTGGCGGCGTCATGGCTGTGGATCGCGACGCTGGGCGGGCTGGTGCTGTGGTTTGCCCGGCGCGCGCGCGACAAGGCTGTGGAATCACGCAGCCCGCGCCTGCGCGCGCGGCGCTGGCATGGACTGCTGGGGTTGTGGATTGGCATCGGTCTGGTGTTTTTTTCGGCCACCGGGTTGACGTGGTCCAACTGGGCCGGTGCGCGCGTGGACCAATTGCGCGCGCAGTTGGGATGGATCACGCCGGCGGTATCCCTGACACTGCCCGGCGCCGGGATGACCGCCATGCCGGCGGGCGGCGAGCACGCCCATCACCATGGCGGCCACGACCATGCCGCCATGGCGCCGGCGCCGGACAATGTGGCATCGGGCTTTGACCGGGTACTGCAAGCCGCGCGCCAAGGCGGCATCGACAGCAGCCAGCTCGAAATCCGCCCGCCGCGCGGCGCGGGCCAGGCCTGGCTGGTGCGCGAGGTGGACCGTTCCTGGCCTACCCAGGTCGACACCATTGCCGTGGACCCGGCAACGTATGCCATCACCAGCCGTGCGGACTTCGACACCTTCCCGCTCATCGCCAAGCTGATCCGCTGGGGCGTGGACATGCACATGGGCATTCTGTTCGGCTGGCCCAATCAGCTCTTGATGGCGGCCATCGGCATCGCGCTGACGGCGATGATCGTACTGGGCTACCGGATGTGGTGGCTGCGCCGGCCGGCTGCGGGCGCGGCAGGGCAGACGCTGACCCATGCCTGGCGCGAGCTGTCCTGGCCCGGACGGATCGGCGTGGCCGCAGTCGCGCTGGCGCTGGGCTGGAGCCTGCCGGTGATGGGCGTGAGCCTGGCCGTATTCCTCGTGATTGACGTGGTGCGCTGGGCGGCCGCCCGCCGGGCTTGATATGCGTCAACGGGCGGTGCGGATGGGCGTTGCCGGCCCGAGCTTGCGGCCGGATCCGCGCTACCATCTGCGGCGTCAAGGGGATTTGATGTACAGAAGCGCCACTACGGTCAGACGATGGGTTTCGCTGTTTGCGGCGGCCCTGTTCGTCTTTCAGGCGTTGATTGCCTCCGCGGCGCTTGCCGCGCCCGGTCCCGGCGGAATATCCGGTGCCGCCGGCGCCACCACCATCATCTGCACGGCCGGCGGGCCGCGCGTTGTCACCATCGGCATCGAAGGCGCCGCACAGGGCGTGGAGCAGCACAGCGGCGCCATGCCGCATTGCTGCGTCGCCGGCTGCGCCATGCTGGGCGGCGCGACGCTGCCCGGACTGTGGCTGCTTGCCTGGTTCCTGCCCACTCTGGCGCAGCCCGTTACGGCGCCCGCCGCCGACGTTCCTCACTTCTCCAGCGCGCACGCCCGCCTGCAGCAGCAGCCGCGCGCGCCGCCATCCGCCGCCTGACGGCATTTCTCTCAGCATCACCGGTTTGCATCGCGGCGCCCACGGTTGACGGGCGCGCCGCCGCCGGTTAACGCCTGTCCGCCTCGTCGTTCGTGGCTCGGACCCATTCCTGGGTTCGGGTGCCGCGGCGCGTGTATGCACGGCCCCCGACACACACTCCAAGTTGGTCCAGATTCCCTATGTGCAAGCAACAGCAATTCCTTCGCATGACCTGCCTGGCCGGCGCCATGGCCGCCAGCTTTTCCGCCGGGGCGCAGCCCGTCCAGGAAGGCGTGGCCACGCTCGATCCGGTGGTCATCATGGGCGTGGCGCCCAGCGCGCCGCTGACTTTCACCACCGATCCGAAGCTGCCGCGCCAGCCGCTGCCAGCCAGCGACGGCACCGACTATCTCAAGACCATTCCCGGGTTTTCGGCCATCCGCAACGGCGGCACCAATGGCGACCCGGTGCTGCGCGGCATGTTCGGTTCGCGCTTGAACATCCTGACCAACGGCACCTCCATGCCCGGCGCCTGCCCGTCACGGATGGACGCGCCCAGCTCCTATATTTCGCCCGAGAATTTCGACCAGCTCACTGTCATCAAGGGACCGCAGACCGTGCTGTGGGGGCCGGGCGCTTCGGCTGGCACCGTCCGCTTCGACCGCGACACGCCTCAGTTCGACGAGCCGGGTGTGCGCTTTGATGGCAGCTTGACGGGCGGCTCGTTCGGCCGCAACGACCAGACGGCGGACCTGACCATCGGCAACGAAAAGGTCTACACCCGGATCACCTCCAACCACTCGCATTCGCAGGACTACAAGGACGGCGACGGCAACACCGTGCCGTCGCGCTGGGACAAATGGAATGCGGATCTCACGCTGGGCTTCACGCCGGATGCGGACACGCTGTATGAACTGACCGCCGGGACGGGGGACGGCGAGGCCCGTTATGCGGGCCGCGGCATGGACGGCTCGCAGTTCAAGCGGGAAAGTTTTGGACTGCGTTTTGAAAAGCGTAACCTCGGGTCCGTGCTGAATCAGGTCGAGGCGCAGCTCTATTACAACTACGCCGACCACGTCATGGACAACTACACGCTGCGCGCGCCGGACCCGTCCAGCGCCATGGCGATGGCCATGGCCTCGGATGTGGACCGCGCGACCTGGGGCGGACGCGTTGCCACCACCTGGACCCTGTCGCAGGACACCAGCCTGGAGGCGGGGATGGACTTCCAGCAGAGCCGCCACCGCGCCCGCAGCGGCACGGACACCGTGTCTTACAGCAGCCAGCCGTGGGTCAAGGATGCAGATTTTTCCAACACGGGCGTCTTTGGCGAACTGACCTGGCGCGCCGCGCCCGGCAGCCGCGTCATCGGCGGCGCCCGCGTCGATTGGGCGTCCGCCAAGGATTTCCGGCAGACCACCAGCGACATGATGATGGCCATGCCCAATCCCACGGCGGGCGAGCGCCGCAACGATACGCTGCCCAGCGGCTTCCTGCGCTATGAGAAAGACCTGGATTCGCTGCCCGCCACGCTCTACATCGGGCTGGGCCACGTCGAGCGGTTCCCGGACTACTGGGAGCTGTTCTCACCAAAGCGCGGGCCGGCCGGATCGGTCAACGCCTTTCAGGGCGTCAAGCCCGAAAAGACCACCCAGCTTGATTTCGGCGCCCAGTACAAAACCGAAACGCTGGACGCCTGGTTCTCCGGGTACGCGGGCTACGTGAACGACTTCATTCTTTTCAATTACACGTCCGGCGGAATGATGGGAGCCACCTCGCAGGCCACGAACGTGGATGCCCGGATCTTTGGCGGGGAGTTCGGCGCGTCCTATGCCGTGTCGCCGAGCTGGAAGCTTGGCGCCACGTTGGCCTACGCCTGGGGCCAGAACCGAAGCGACGGCCGCGCGCTGCCTCAGATTCCTCCGCTGGAGGCCAAGCTCACCGCCGCCTATGACGACGGCACCTGGTCGGCGGGCGCCTTGTGGCGCATCGTGGCGCCGCAAAAGCGCTATGCGCTCAACGAAGGCAATGTCGTGGGCAAGGATTTCGGCCCCAGCGCCGGTTTTGGCGTCTTTTCCCTAAACACGGGCTATGTCGTGAACAAGCAGGTGCGGCTGTCGCTCGGGGTGGACAACCTGTTCGACAAGACCTACAGCGAACACCTGAATCTGGCGGGAAATGCCGGTTTTGGCTATTCGGCGGGGACGGCGGTTAACGAACCCGGGCGTAGCGTCTGGGCCCGGGTCAGCGTCCGATACTGACCGAAACGGGGTTGGGCACGCTACTTGCTGAAGGTGGGTCGAGGGTCATTCCTTGTCTTATGGAGAAGCATCATGGAAGTTTTCAACTACACGCCCACCTTGTCCACTCCCCAGCCCATGACCAACGGCGAACGTTGCGCGCTGCGTACGCTTGCTGCGGCGCAGCAGCTTTTGCATCCGGAGCGTCCGCCGGCCGTCCTGATGTCGTCCGTCGAGGCCGAACTGGCCAAATATGTAAAAGATACCTACCGGCCGCACACGGGGTGGTAAGAGGCGAGGACGGGCGCCGCGGAATGACGGCGCCCGTTACTCGATCGGCGCGCGCATCACCAGCGCCGAAATGGTGTGATTTTTCCAGAACATCTGATGGATCCGGGGCAGCAAGGCTCGCAGCTCCGGTTCCGTCACGCCGTTGAATGTGACCAGCACCGCCGGACGATCGCCTTCGCTGGGCACGCGCTTCACGCCGTCCGGGGCGGGAAATCCGTACTTGACCAGGAAAGCCTGGATGTCTTCGTCGCTGGTGGAGTCTTCGACCTGGTTGATGAGCAGCGCTGCCATGACAGAACCTCCGGAAGTCAGAACTTTTCGGGCACATACCGGAACGGATGCTCCGGCTGCGTGTAACCCTTGGCCTTCTGCCGCTTGGGCAACGTGATCTTTTCCTTGGGGCCGGCGGTGTAGGGAATGTGTTCGAGCAGGTGGGTGATGATGTTCAGCCGGATTCGCTTCTTGTCGTCGGAACGCCCCACGTACCAGGGTGAGATGGCGGTATCCGACGCTTTGAACATCTCATCGCGCGCACGCGAATAGTCGTACCAGCGGCTGTACGAATCCAGATCCATCTTGGTCAGCTTCCAGGTCTTGCGCCCATCATTGATGCGCGACTGCAGTCGGCGCGTCTGCTCCGCTTCGGTGACTTCCAGCCAATATTTGAAGAGCAGGATGCCGGAGTCGATCATCACGCGTTCGACCAGCGGCACGGCTTTCAAAAAGGCATCGACCTGCGGCTGGCTGCAAAAACCCATGACCCGCTCAACGCCCGCCCGGTTGTACCAGCTACGGTCGAAGATCACGACTTCACCCGCAGCCGGCAGATGCGGCAGGTAACGCTGCATGTACATCTGGGATTTTTCGCGCTCCGTGGGGGCGGGCAGCGCCACGACGCGAAAGACGCGCGGGCTGACGCGCTCGGTCAGGGCCTTGATGGTGCCGCCCTTGCCGGCGCCGTCACGCCCCTCGAACACAATGCAGACCTTGGCGCCCGTAGCGACGACCCATTGCTGCAACTTGACCAGTTCGACATGCAGCTGCGCCAGTTCGCTTTCGTACTGCTTCTTGGATAGCTTGGCCGTCCCAGTTGCCTCGGGGATATCTTTCTGCTTTTTCTTGTCGCCCATCGTCGCGCTCCGGAGGTCTTCCTGCCACGAATGAACGGCGCACGAGGGCGCCGCCTGTGATCTGAATATATTGCCGATCCACGGCGGTTTGGGACCGCGTTACCAATGGAATTATGGTGCCGCAGTCCGCGACGTCATGGGGAGGGCGGTGCCGGGTGCGCCTGGCGGGAACGCTATTTGCTGTCCGGGTCCTCGGCCACGTTTCCGATGGCCGCCGTCAATCCAAGGTGACGAAAATGGAACCAAGATATTCCGTTGAGCAGCCAGCTTCCCAGGACAACGCCGTGGAAGCGACTTCGACGCCGGACGATCTGCCGGTGCGGCCGGCGGGCGGATCAGAGGACACGGGCGGCGCGCCGCCGGTCAAGCCGTCGGACGCCAGCGATAACGCCCAGGGCAACGAAGTCAGCAGCGAAGACCTGGAGCCGTCCGACGCCTCCGAGTCCAATCCCGATCCCGCCGAGTCGCAGCGCACGTCCTGACCACCAACAGACCCCTGAGGAGATCCGATCATGATCGTTAAGACCGCAATGTTGGGCGTGGCCGTCTTGCTGGGCACCGCTGGCGCCGTATCCACCGGCTGGGCGCAGGGCACGCCGCAGTCGGTGACCGAGGTCCGTGTCGATGTCGCCAAGGTCGAGGCCGGCTACCGCGCCTCGAAGATCATCGGAGCGACCGTCTACAACGGCAAGAAGGAAAAGATCGGCACGGTGGATGACCTGATCATCGGCCCGCCCGATTGGGCGCCGTATGCGGTGTTGTCGGTCGGCGGGCTGCTGGGGGTTGGCAACCATCTGGTGACGGTCCCGCTGTCGAAGATGCAGATTGCCGGCGATCAGTTCCAGCTACCCGACGCGACCAAGGACACGCTCAAGGCGCTGCCCGAATTCAAGTACGCCAAGTAAGGCGGTGCGGGGCAGCCCGCCCCGCACCGCGTGTCCTCATCCACGCCCGCAGGAGGCCGCATGCAGATCGAACCCGTCGCCGAACCCCGCCGTCGCGAGCCGCGCTCGCGGTCATTGGTTGCGCAGATCAAGGACATTGACGCCCGCAGGCCGGATTTTCCCGGCGAACACCTGATCGTGTTTGGCGTGGGCGTGCTGCTCATGCTGTCGGGCATGCGCAGCCGCACCGTGTTGCGGCGCACCCTCATTACCGCCGCTGGGACCGCGTTGATCGGCCGCGCGGCAAGCGGAACCGGCGGCATTGCCCGCGTCGCCCGGATCGTCAAACGCCTGGGCTGATCACGCGCAGGAGGCCGTCATGGCAGCAAGAACCATATGGAAAGGGGCGATTTCCTTCGGGCTGGTCCACATTCCGGTGGGCCTGCACACGGCCACGACCGAATCCGGCGTCGACTTCGACTGGCTGGACAAACGCTCGATGGACCCGGTGGGCTACAAGCGCATCAACAAGCGCACAGGCAAGGAAATCGACAAGGACAACATCGTGAAGGGCGTGGCGTATGAGGACGGCAAGTACGTCATCGTGTCGCCCGAGGAGATATCCGAGGCTTATCCCCGGACGACTCAGACCATCGAGATCCAGCAGTTCGTGGACGCCGGGGCCGTGCCGTTCGTCTATCTGGAGCGTCCTTACTACGTCGCGCCCATCAACAAGGGGCACAAGGTGTATGCCTTGCTGCGCGACACGCTGGCCAAGACCGGAAAGATCGGCATTGCCAAGGTCGTGATCCAGACCAAGCAGCATCTGGCCGCGCTGATTCCGTCGGGCGATGCGCTGGTGCTGAATCTGATGCGCTGGGGCGACGAGGTCAAGTCGGTGGAAGGACTGGATCTGCCCAAGGCTGGCGCCAAGAACATGACGCCCAACGCCAGCGAGATGAAGATGGCGAAGATGCTTGTCGATGACATGTCCGGCGAATGGGATCCCGAACAGTATAAGGACGAATTCAAGGCCGCCGTGATGGAGCTGGTGGAGCAGAAGGCGAACGCTGGCGAGACCGAGACGGTCATCGAGCCGCAGGAATCGTCGCCCGCCTATGCGGACAACGTCATTGACCTGACCGAACTGCTGCAACGCAGCCTGAAGGGGGGCAAGGGCGCGTCCAAGGCGTCCGCGAAGTCAGACGAAGGCGATGAGAAGAAGGCGGCCAGAGCGCCGGCCAATAAGACGGCTGCCAAGTCCGCCAAGAGCGCAAGCAAGGCGACGGGCAAAACCGCCAGCAAGGCGACGACCAAGACGGCGACCAAGGCGGCCAGCAAGACGGGGAGCAAGACGGCGAGCAAAACGGCGAGCAAAGCGCGCAAGGCGGCCTGAACATGGCTGACTCCCTGAAGAAGTACCGCGAAAAGCGCAACTTCGAGGTCACGTCGGAGCCCGCCGAGGGAGGCGAGGCAAACGAGGACGCGCGCGCCTTCGTCATCCAGAAGCACTGGGCAAGCCGGCTGCATTACGACTTCCGCCTGGAACTGGACGGGGCCATGAAGAGTTGGGCGGTACCCAAGGGACCTTGCTACGACCCGGCCGTCAAGCGCATGGCGGTCCAGGTCGAGGACCACCCGATCGCCTACAACCAGTTCGAGGGGCAGATCCCCGAGGGCCAGTACGGCGCGGGCAAGGTCATCATCTGGGACGAAGGCACGTGGATGCCGGTGGGTGATCCGCGCAAAGGCTACCGGGACGGCCATCTGAAGTTCGACCTGCAGGGCGCGAAGATGCAGGGCCGTTGGGCGCTGATCCGCCTGAAGGGCAAGGAGTCCGAAAAGCAGCCGCCCTGGCTGCTCATCAAGGACCGCGACGATTTCTCACGGCCAGAGCGGGATTTCAGCGTGGTGGATGAAATGCCGGACAGCGTGGTGCCGCTGCGCAAAATGGGGAAGGGCGCGGGTCCGAAAGACAAGGCCACGTCCAGATCCAACGCCCAACCCGCCTTGCCAGGCATAGCCGCCGACTTGCCCGCGCAACTCAAGCCCCAGCTTGCGACGCTGGTGGACGGCGTGCCGCAGCATGCCCCGGACTGGCTGTACGAGATGAAGTTCGACGGCTACCGGCTGGTCGCCCGGATCGAAGGCGAGGATGTCCGTCTGTTCACCCGCAACGGCCACGACTGGAGCGCCAAACTGCCGCATCTGGTCGAGGCCTTGCGCGCGTTGCCCGCCAAATGGGCGTGGGTCGACGGGGAGATCGTGATGCTGGACCGCGAAGGCATTCCGAACTTTCAGTCGCTGCAAAATGCCTTCGACAACGACCGGACGCAGGACATCGTGTTCTACGCCTTCGACCTGCCGTTCATCGGGCTGCGCGACTTGCGCCAGGAACCGCTGGGCGTGCGCCGGGCGCTGCTGCAGCAACTGATGGACACGGCTGAAGACGATCATCTGCGATTCAGCGAAGCCTTTGAGGCCGCGCCGTCGGATCTGGTGGCAACCGCGTGCAGGATGGGGCTGGAGGGCATCATGGCCAAGCGCCTGTCCTCGCCTTATGTCTCGCGCCGCAGCGACACCTGGGTCAAGGTCAAGTGCGCCCGGCGCCAGGAATTCGCCATCGTCGGGTATACGGCGCCCAAGGGCAGCCGCGCCGGGCTGGGGGCGCTGCTGCTTGCGGTCACTGAGCAGGATGGCAGCCTGCGCTATGCCGGCAAGGTCGGCACGGGCTTTGACGACGCGAGTCTCGTGTCCCTGCAGAAGCGCCTGGCGGCTATGGAAACAGACAAGAAACCGGTCGCGAATGCGCCGGCGGCCGGAGGCGTGCGCTGGGTCAAACCGGAATTGATCGCCGAAGTGTCGTTTGGCGAATGGACGAGCGGCGGCCACATCCGTCATTCCGTGTTCCGGGGCTTGCGGCAGGATAAGCCAGTGAAGGCGATTTCCAGGGAGAAGGCGGTGCCGGTCAAGGACATCGACAGTGAAACGCCCGCCAGCAAAACCAGCCGCAGCAAGGGCGGCAAGCTCACCAATCCGGACCGGGTCATCGACCCGTCCACCAAGCTCACCAAACTGGATCTCGCTCGCTACTACGGCCTGATCGCGCCGCTGATGCTGGCGCATCTGAAGGGGCGGCCGGTGTCATTCCTGCGCGCGCCCGCCGGCATTCAGGGCGAATTCTTCTTCCAGAAGCACCTTGAAGCCGCCATGCCCGGCGTGAAATCCTTGCCCGCCAAGCTCGATCCGGATCATCCGCCGCTGCTTGAAGTCCCGACGGCAGAGGCCATCATGTCTGCCGTGCAGATGAACGTGGTCGAGTTCCACACCTGGAACGCCGTCAAAACATCCATCGGCAAACCGGATCGCTTGATGCTCGATCTGGACCCGGGCGAGGGCGTGCAATGGCCAACCATGCAGCAGGCGGCCAACCTGGTGCGCGTGCTGCTGCAGGAGATCGGCCTGCAGGCCTGGTTGAAGACCAGCGGCGGCAAGGGGCTGCACGTTGTCGTGCCGCTGCGAAAGCAGTACGACTGGGACACGGTGAAGCGGTTTTCCCAGACGGTGGTCCAGCACCTGGCCCGCACGCTGCCGCAACTGTTCGTGGCCAAGAGCGGCCCGAAGAACCGCGTCGGAAAAATCTTCGCCGATTACCTGCGCAACGGTTTCGGCGCGACAACGGTATGCGCGTGGTCTGCCCGCGCCCGGCCGGGTCTGGGCATTTCGGTGCCGGTCACGTGGGACGAGCTGGACAAGCTCACCAGCGGGGCGCACTGGACGATTCAGGATGTCCACTCCCGGCTGGACGTGGGCAACACGCCTTGGGACGACTACGCGCCGCAATCGCTGACGGCCGCCATGTCTGCGATGGAGTTCAAGCCATGATGAGCACGCGTCCGCACCTGCGCCCCCCGGCTGTCGGGAATTGCAAATCGTTGCATCCGGCCCCCGGGGCATTGGCACAATGCTCGGAGCAGGATTTTCCTTGTGCAGCATGGATCTTCGAAGGAGGCTCCTTATGCCACCCCGCGTCGCCGCCTCAAGCGTCAAGGACCATCCGGATGGGTATGGAATCGTCAGCCGCGTCCTGCATTGGCTCATGGCCGTGCTGCTGGCATGGCAGTTCACCAGCGCGGCGTCGCGGCAATTCCTGCCGGACACGCCGATCGAGGATTTCTTCTGGGCCTCGCATACGTCGCTGGGCCTGTTGCTGCTGATCCTGGTGCTCGTGCGCGGCGCGTGGGCCATTGCCAACTGGGGAAAGCGGCCCGACAGCGGTTTGCTGGCGGGCTTTGGGCATCTTGTCCTGTATTTGCTGATGATCGCCATTCCCACGCTGGCGCTATTGCGGGCCTATGGGCGGGGCAGGGGATATTCCGCCTTCGGCATCCAGATTTTCAGCCCCCGCGATCAGGAGATCGAAGACCTGGTCGAACTTGGCAACGCCTGGCACGGATTGCTGGGCTGGACGCTGCTGGCGCTGGCCGTGGGTCATATCACCATGGCCTTCCTGCACCGCAGGGCGGACGGGCGGCGCGTATTGACCCACATGACCAAGGGCTGACGGCCGGCGGGGCGTCTGCCACGGGAGGGAACCATGCAGCGCGATGAGCTTTTGGCATTGATGATCTCGGTTTCCGCACCCGCTCCCCGGCTGGACGAGTGGGATCGCGTGCTTTCCCTCTATGCGGGATACCTGGAAGGCGTCGCGCCCAAGCTGACCGAAAAGGAATTGGGCAACTTCATCGGCGCGGGCGCCATGTTCTACCGCACGCTGTGCCAGGCGGATTCCTATCGGCAGGAATCCGTTTGGGGGCGCCGCAAGAAGGAAGGTTAGTCCCCGCATGCAAACGTTTACATGGGCATGGGGCTTGCTGGCCTGCCGGCACGAAACCATTGATTCGTGCCAGGAAATGGCCAGCGAGAAGGACAGCACATGCTACGCAGACGGGTAAGACAGCCAATCCGCCGCCTCCCCATCACCCCCGCAGCGACCTTGGCCCGCGACCCGCCGCTGGCGGACGACGAACCGGATGCACACCGGCCCGCCATCTGGGCAATCGGCGACGTACATGGCTGCTGCCAGTCGTTGGACGCCTTGCTGGCCAGCCCGGAGATCGCGGGCGACCCGGCCTGCAGGTTCTGGTTCGTCGGCGATCTCGTCAACCGGGGCCCCTCGAACGCGGAGACCCTGCGCCGGGTCATGTCCCTGGGCGACCGTGCCACGGTAGTGCTGGGCAACCACGATCTGCGCGCTCTGGGCGTCGCCGCGGGCTGTCTCCGGCCGGACGCCCGCGACACCCTCGGCGATCTATTCGATGCGCCTGATGCCGAGCTGCTGTTGGATTGGCTACGCGCACAACCCCTCGTCCACGTGCAGGACCGTCACGTCCTCGTGCATGCGGGCCTGTATCCCGGATGGGATGAGCGCCAAGGCATGGCGCATGCCGGGGAGGTCGAGTCCATGCTTCGGGACAGCGATTGGCGCCGCCACATGCGAACGCTCTCGGGCGCCGCGCCGCTCGCCTGGAGCGCCAAGCTGGACACGCAGCAACGCCTGCGCTTCATCGTCAGCGCGTTCACCCGCATGCGGCTGTGCACCCGCAACGCGGCGCTGGCGCCCGGCGCCAAGTCCACGCCGGGGCGCTGGCCCCGCGAAACCCTGCCTTGGTACGACCTGCCGCGGCAGTCGGGCGCCGACAGGACCATCGTGTTCGGCCACTGGGCGACGCTGGGCTTGCTCGTACGCTCGGACGCCGTGTGCCTGGACACGGGCTGCGTGACGGGCGGCCCGCTCACAGCTTATCGGCTGTCCGACCGCAAGCTGGTACAGGTGACGCGCGAGGCGCTCGCCCAGGTCGCCTGACCGGGGCCGGTCACGCGAACAGGCGGTACGCCACGCCCAGGCTGAAAAGCAGGGCGGTGCCGATGGCGTAGAAAGCCAGCGACAGCCAGGCACTCAGCGGCACGCGTACCGGCGCGTCGGTCTCGGCGTGGCGCCCGGCCGATTGCGGGTCAGGCAGGATTTCTTCGTTGGCGGCTTTGGGGCTGAGGCGCTGGCTGGCCACGGCGTCCGCGCCGCGAGCGATGGGCGGGATACCCAGGGAGATGAGGGGGCGGCCGGCGGGAGTCGGCGTCAGAACGGGTTCCGGTGAGCTCATGGAAAGCCTCCGCAGTTGGGGGTGGGTGACGAAAGGCGAAACGCCTACAGCAAGCAGCGTGCCCAACCCTTGCCCGTCAGCCGGACGGTCCGCGCATGGCCCACTTCCCGTCTCCTGCCCAAACACTTACGATACGGCAGGCGCCGGGCGTTTCTCGCCGCGCTTGCCCGAATCGACTGACACGTGACGGCCGCATTTCAACCACGGAGCATTCATGAACGGTTACCCAGATACTCTTCTCCTGATCGACAACGAATGGCGCGAGGCCCGCGGCGGCGCGCGCATCGACGTCGTGAACCCCGCCACCGGCCAGAAGATCGGCCAAGTGGCCAGCGCCTCCCGCGAGGACCTGGACGCCGCTTTGGCGGCAGCGCAACGCGGCTTCGAGACGTGGCGCGACACCTCTGCCCACGAGCGCTGCGCCGTCATGCGCAAGGCTGCCGTCCTGCTGCGCGAGCGCGCGGACGACGTGGCGCGCCTGCTGACGCAGGAGCAGGGCAAGCCGCTCGCCGAAGCGCGCGGCGAAGTGCTGGCCGGTGCGGACATCATCGACTGGTTCGCCAACGAGGCGCTGCGCGTCTACGGCCGCATCGTGCCGTCGCGCAATCCGGCGGCCCAGCAATTGGTCATCAAGGAACCGGTTGGTCCCGTCGCCGCGTTCACGCCTTGGAACTTCCCGGTCAACCAGATCGTGCGCAAACTGGGCGCGGCACTGGCCACGGGCTGCTCCTTCCTGGTGAAGGCGCCGGAAGAAACCCCGGCCTCGCCGGCCGCGTTGCTCAACTGCTTTGTCGACGCGGGTATTCCGAAGGGCGTTCTGGGCCTGGTGTTTGGCTCGCCGGCCGAGATTTCCAGCTACCTGATCCCGCACCCGATCATCCGCAAGGTCACCTTCACCGGTTCCACGCCGGTCGGCAAGGAACTGGCTGCTTTGGCCGGCCGCCACATGAAACGCGTCACGATGGAACTGGGCGGTCACGCCCCGGTGATCGTGGCCGAGGACGCCGACGTCGAACTGGCCGTCAAGGCCTCGGGCGGCGCGAAGTTCCGCAATGCCGGGCAGGTCTGCATCTCGCCGACCCGCTTCCTGGTGCACAAGAACGTCAAGGCCGCCTTCGAGCAGGCCTTCGTGGCCCATGCCGAAAAGCTGAAGCTGGGCGACGGCCTGACCGAAGGCACCACGCTTGGCCCGCTGGCCAACGACCGCCGCCTGGCCGCCATGGATAAGATCGTCAAGAACGCGGGCGAGAAGGGCGCCCGGGTTGCAACCGGTGGTCAACGCGTGGGCGGCGCGGGCAATTTCTTCGCGCCGACGATCCTGACCGACGTGCCGCTCGACGCCGATATTTTCAACGAAGAGCCGTTTGGTCCCATTGCGGCCATCCGCAGCTTCGAAACCCTCGATGAAGCCATCCGCGAAGCCAACCGCCTGCCGTTCGGCCTGGCCGCGTATGGCTTCACCCGGTCGATCAAGACGGTGCACGAGCTCTCGCGCCGCCTTGAAGTCGGCATGCTCTGGGTCAACCAGCCCGCGACGCCTTCGGCTGAACTGCCGTTCGGCGGTGTGAAGGATTCGGGCTATGGCTCCGAGGGCGGTCCCGAGGCGCTCGAGGCGTACCTGGTCACCAAGGCCGTGTCGGTTGTGGGCGTCTAAGCCCGCGTCAGACCCTGCCTGACTAGAAACAGGCCGTATCCGAGTCACATCGGATACGGCCTTTTCGTTTGTGGCCGTGGGTTCAGGTTTTGATGTCGCTTTCCTGCCGGCGCCCATCTTTTGGATGTCTCTCGTCTGGGCGATAGCCGCAGTCGCCTGCGCGCGGCAGAATCGGCGCTGCACACTCCGGCGCGCCGCGTTTTTCCTGCTTTCGATCCTTTCGCCGTTCTCCATTTGACAGGGTCGCTTACGCACCGTTGCCGGTCGCGCCCGCCGCCCGCAGGTAAGGTCTCTCTGACCATGTCGCCCCGGAGATAGACGTTTCGATGTTTTCCATGCCGCCCCTCAAGACCCTTGCCCGGCACAAGTCCCACGCCGGCCCGGCCATGAATTGGCTCAAGGAACGCAAGCAGTTCGTCAAGGCGCTGCTGTCCAACCCCGCGGCCGTTGGCGCAGTGGCGCCTTCCAGCGCGGCGCTGGCCGCTGCCATTACGGAATCGATCCAGCCGCGGGCCGGTAAAGTCCTCGAACTGGGCTGCGGAACGGGCGTGTTCACCCGGGAAATGCTGCGTAAGGGCATTGCGCCGTCCAGCCTGGTTCTGGTGGAGCAGGACTCCGACATGAGTTCCAGCCTGCGCAGCCAGTTTCCCGAAGCAGCCGTCCTGCAGGTGCCGGCGCAGGATCTGTCGCGGGACAGCCATCCGGAGCTGCATGGGATCAGCGCGGCCATTTGCGGCCTGCCGCTACGGAACATGAGCGGCGCGCATCACCATAAGCTGTTGACCGCCGTCTTCGAGGCGATGTCGCCGGGCGGCTCCATGCACTTTTTCACCTATGGCGTGAAATGCCCGATCTCGGCGGGGGTGCTTGACGCGTGTGGGCTCCATGCGCGGCGGGTGCGCTTTGTGCCGATGAACCTGCCGCCGGCCTCTGTCTATAGCCTTAGCCGGACGCGCTGAGCGCGGGGCGGGCGCGTGGCGATGCTGGATCGGCTCGCGCGCCCGAGGGTAAGTCTTTTGGGGAGATGGCTATGCCAGGAACGTCAGCATGCCGTTGCTCAGGTCGTACATTGACCCGACGATCTTGATCTTGCCTTCCTTTTCCAGCCCGGCAAGGATCGGGCTGTTCTTGCGTATGGCCTCGACGGTGTGCAGCACATTCGTCCGCGCCACGGCGTCCACGAACTGGCCATTCTTGCCGCTCCGGTCTCCCGTGTACTTCGTTGCCTCGACCGCCGGCTTGATGACGTCCAGCAGGCCGGTCAGGTGGCCGAGCTGGACATTGTCGATCGCCCCGGCCACCGCGCCGCATGCGGTGTGGCCCATCACCAGAATCACCTTGGCGCCCGCCGCCGCGCAGGCGAACTCCATGCTGCCCAGCAGATCGTTGTTGGAGATGTTGCCGGCGATCCGCCCATTGAAGGTATCGCCGATGCCCGTATCCAGAATGATCTCGGCGGGCGCGCGCGAATCGATGCAGCTCAGGATCACCGCTGCCGGGAACTGACCTAGCGCGCTGGAACGCTTCTGCGCAAGATAGTCGTGCTTCTGAGGCTTACCCGCCCGGAAGCGCGCGTTGCCCCGTTTCATCATGTCAATCACCTGGTCCGGCGTCATCGCATCGCGCTGCGCCTGCGTCAGCGATGCGGCCTGCGCATCGCTGGGCACAAACGTCACGCCGGCCATCGCTGCCGCGCCCGCGCCAACACCGGCCTTCAACCAGCCACGCCGTCCCAGGTCCAGAGGGTGCCCAGCCATGCAACAATCCTTGATCGCTTCCATGAGGTGTCCCCTATAAGCAGCCCACAACGATAGACCGCGGGACGCGGCTACTCGATGATGGGCCGGCCACACATGCCGTTTTCGCGGCGAGAGACATTCTGTTCCTGTTTGCGGCGGTGAACAATGGTCTCGCGCGCGGCCCTATTTTTCTTGTTTTCGTGCCGGATGAGTGGCATAGTTTTTCGCACGACGGGCCCCAGGGCGGCTTCGGGGCGGTTCGACAACGAATGCGAAAGGTGCCCCATGCGATACCTGTACATCGTATTGATCGTGTTGCTCACGGCGATGGTTCTGTCGTTCAAGATCCAGAACTTCGAATCCGTCACCCTGACGCTCTGGACCTCCACCTTCACTTTGCCGGCGTCGGTTCTCGTCATCGGCGTCTACATCCTGGGCATGCTCACAGGCGGCTTTCTGCTCAGCCTGCTGCGTTCCGCCTTCCGTGGGGCCACCGGCCGTCCCGCCGGTCCCACCACCTGACGATTCCCCAAGCGCCACCCGGTTAGCCGCCGTGCGTCCGCAGTCAGGGCGCGAACGCGTACTTAGGAGCAATCCCGATGAAACGGTTATTCCTTGTCTTGTCCACGTGCGTGCTGGCCGGCTGCGCCGGCACGGTCGCGACGAAGAACGATCTGGCCAAGTACGGCACGCCGCCCAGTGACGACGACCTGTACCAGTACATGTCGACGCTACGCGATTCCATGCCGCCCACCCGGTACGTCAGCTATCGCGACAAGGGATATGCCGAATCCGTGAAGAAGACCACGGTTGTGGGCGAGGACGGCAAACCGGTGTCCGCCTGGCAGTATGACTTTGAAGTTGCCGGCTACGACCAGGCTGGCCCCGACCAGCCGCAGTGGACCGCGCGGCGCGTCGTGTTCTTCAACGGCCGCGCGATAGGCGGTTTCGATGCGAATGGGAAGTTCATGCGCACCAGCGCCCAGCCGCCCGGCGCGGCTGCGCCCGCGCCCGCAGCCACGCCGGCGCAGCCGCGCTAGGCCCGGCATTCCCCATTCCGCCGTTCCGGAGAACCCATCATGCACAAGCCTCAGCAGGCCACCCCGCGTCGCCCCCTGACCCTTATCGCCGCAGGCGGCATCCTTGGCCTGGCGGCCATCCTAGCCGGTTGCGCCAACCCGTCGGCGTCCTCGCGCGTCTACACCTTCGACCAGGCGCAGCGCGCCCAGACCGTCACCCTTGGCTATGTGATCGGCGTGCGGCCCGTCACCATCCAGGCCAGCCAGACCTCGGGCCTGGGCGTCATTGCCGGCGGCGCGCTGGGCGCCGTCACGGGTAGCGCCGTGGGCGGCGGCTCGGGACGCCGCATCACCACCGTCGGCGGCGCGGTCGGCGGCGCCATGGCCGGCAACGCCATCGAAAACGCCAGCGCGCGCAGGGCTGGCCTGGAAATCACCGTGCGCCTGGATTCGGGCGACGTGCGCGTCATTACGCAGGAAGCGGGCGTGCCGATTTCGACCGGCCAGCGCGTCCAGATCGTCACGCAGGGCGGTGTCAGCCGCGTTGGAGGTATCTGACGCGGCGGTAGCGGCATCCGGCGCCGGGGTTCGGCCGGATGCGGTGATTAGGGCGGCTATTTTCCGCAGATTTTGCGGAGAATAGCCGTCTTAAGATTCACTTCATCCTGTCGCGTATAGTCGGCGCATGCGTATCCTACTGGCCGAAGACGATGTATCCCTGGGCGAGTCGATCGAGTCCTGGCTGGAGCTCGACGGCTACGTCGTCGACCGCGTGACGCGCGGCGATCTTGCCGAGACCGCGCTTGCCACTCACAACTACCACTGCGTGCTGATCGACCGCGGGCTGCCCGGCATGACGGGTGACGACCTGCTGCGGCGGCTGCGCGCGCGGCGGGACAACGTGCCGGCCATCATGATCACCGCCCGCGACGCGGTGCCCGACCGCATCGAAGGCCTGGACTTGGGCGCGGACGACTATCTCGTCAAGCCGTTCGACCTGGAGGAACTGTCGGCGCGCATCCGCGCCGCCTTGCGCCGCCGCGACGGCAACGCCACGCCGGCCCTGGAACACGGCGGTGTCTCGCTCGATGTCGCCGCCAAGCAGGTCCGTTACCAAGGTGCGCAGGTGGAGCTGACGGCGCGTGAATTCGCCATCCTGCACGCGCTCATCCGCCATCCCGGCCACATCGTGTCCCGCGCGCAACTCGAAGAAGCCCTGTACGGCTGGGGCGACGAAGTCGAAAGCAATACGATCGAAGTGCACATCTACAACCTGCGGCGCAAGCTGGCGGCGGATCTCATCAAGACGGTGCGGCGCCAGGGCTACAGGCTGGCGGACTGACATGCGCTGGCGCAAGGCGGCACCCAACACCACGTCCAATCCCCCGCGCGGCTATTCCCTGCGGCGGCGGCTGATTGGCACGACGCTCGGCTCCAGCATCCTGGTCGGACTTGTCAGCACGCTCATCGTGCTGGCCATCGCGCGCAAGGAAGTCAACGACGCTTACGACGACTGGCTGGAAGAGGGCGCGCGGCTGGTCCTGGCCCTGGGCGAGGGCAGCATCGGCCGCGTGGCTGGCGAACGCGCCCCGGCCGACACGCAGCCTGCGCTGCGGCTGGACTACCAACTGGTGTCGCGCACGGGAGAGGTGCTGCTGCGCGGTGAAGACGCACCCAAGCGGCCGTTCGTTGATCCCGAGCGACGCGGTGACCGCTATTACAACGTGCGTGCCGACGGCGAGGACTGGCGCGTCTACGTGCGCCATCACGACACCCTGGGGTTTTCGGCGCAAGTCGGTCAAGAGATGGACGACCGCACCGATCTCATCTGGGACATGCTCGAATCGCTGGCCTGGCCGCTGGTCGGCCTGTGGGTGCTGCTGGGGCTGATCAACTGGTTCCTGATCTGGCGGCTGCTCAAGCCGCTTGCGCGCATGACGCGCGGCATCGAGGCCAAATCGCCGACGGACCTGTCGCCCGTGGCGGAGGAGAGCAGGGCGTATGAAGTCCAGTCGATCACGGCGGCGCTGAACCGCCTGTTGGGCCGCCTGGATCACGCCCTTGAAGCGGAACGGCGCTTCACGGCAGACGCCGCGCACGAGCTGCGCACGCCGCTCGCCGCGCTGGCGTCGCGGATCCAGGTGCTGCAACGCAGCCATCCCGCCGAACAGGCCCCGGCGCTTGCCGCCCAATTGCAGCGTTTGCGCGCCGACATGATGCGCACGACCAGCCTGGTCGAAAACCTGCTGCAGCTTGCGCGCCTGGACCCGCAATCGGCCGATGCCATGCCCCGCGAGCGTCTGGATCTGCCCAGCCTGCTGCAGGACGCCGCCGACGCCTGCGCGCCCATGGCGGCGGCGCATGGCACGACGATAGCGATTGCCGCCCGCGAGGCCGCACTGGCCGGCAACCGGGATGCGCTCTTTACCGCCTTGCGCAACCTGATTCACAACGCGGTGTCGTACGGCCGCGAAGGTGGGCAGGTGGTGGTCGCTGCCGACCGCGCGGGTCAATTCGTCGCGCTCAGTGTCAAGGACGACGGCCCGGGCGTGGCCCCGGCCGACCTTGAGCGGTTGACGCAGCGGTTCTATCGGGTATTGGGCACGAATGTCCCGGGTAATGGCCTGGGCCTGTCCATCGTCGCGCGCGTGGCCGACATGCACCGCGGGCAATTGCGGTTCGGGCCGGGACTGGACGGCCGGGGGCTGGGCGTCACGCTCCTCGTGCCCATCGACACCGCGGTCTGACCACAACAATTTCGCATCCGTGCCCAAGGCTAAGATCTGCTTCATCTTCGGGGCGTCAAATGAAGCCATGTTCAACAACGAAGCGCAATTTGCGCAAGGAGCTGCACCATGACCCAGATCACCCGTCGTTCCACTTTCATCCGCACGTTCCTGGCCAGCGCGGTGCTGGCCGGCGCCACCGTGGCGGGCGTGGCGCATGCGCAGGGCTACACCGGTCCCAGCACCGGCAAACCGGCGGCCCAAGGTTATAGCGGCCCCAGCACGGTGGCCGTCACCACGGTCAAGGAACTGCTGGCCAATGGCCGCGATGACCAGAACGCCATCCTGCGCGGCCGGATCGTCTCGCACGACGGCGACGATCACTACACTTTCGACGACGGCACGGGCCAGATCCGCGTCGAGATCGACAACGACGATTTCCCCGCCGGCCAGAAGATCGACGACAAGACCCAGGTCGAACTGCGCGGCGAACTGGACCGCGATCGCAACAACGTCGAGTTCGATGTGGACAGCGTCCGCGTGATGTAAAGAGCGTGCGGAGGGCGCATACGGTATTCTGTCGGCCTCAAGTCAATACCCGTACCTGTTTGTCGTGAACCCCGTAACGCCCCCCGCCGCGGTCCAACTGCCCGAAGCCACCATCCGCGCCACTGTCCGGTTGCCCATCCGTCTTGCCGACGGCTCCGAGGCGCAGGCGTTGGCGTACAGCTTTCACGGCCTGGCCGACGCCCGAGACCATCTCGCCCTCAAATTCGGGCAGCCCGGCCCGCAGCCGCTCGTCCGGCTGCATTCCGAGTGCATGACCGGTGACGTCTTCGGCTCGCTGCGCTGCGACTGCGGCCCGCAATTGCAGGAAGCGCTTCGCCTCATGAGCCAGGAGGGCGGCTATCTGCTGTACCTGCGCCAGGAAGGGCGCGGCATCGGCCTGTATTCCAAGATCGACGCGTATCGGTTGCAGGAATTGGGCTATGACACCTATACCGCCAATCTGGAACTGGGCCACGGCCTGGACGATCGCGACTACACGCCGGCGGCGCAAATGCTGCGTGCATTGGGCGTCGACAATCTGGAACTGCTCACGAACAATCCCGACAAGCGCACCCAGCTCGAACACATGGGCATCCGGGTGAGCGGTTGCCGGCTGACGGGGGTCTATCCCAACGAGCACAACAAGGGCTATCTGCTAGCCAAGGCGCTGCGCACGCAGCACCGGATCGAGCTCGGTCAGACCGAGGAATGACAGGTTTGCCCGACTGATAGCCGGTCACCGGCCCCGCGAGTTCTGCGCGCGGCATCCGAGTCCAACTGTTCATGCGCGCCCGCCGGGCGCGTAACTATATGCAAGTTGAATGTGATGTTATAACATTGCGTCGATTCGCAGTGGTCCTGGCACCGCGCGCCAAATGAGCGCCGGTCGTCCAACCCGCGATACGCAGCAATTTCATCCATTCGAGAAGTCAATGAAGAAGCATCACCACTCGGCGCCGCAAGACCGCCGGCAACGCCGGAGCGCGCGCGCTGCCATGGCCGCGATCACCCTGGGCTCCGTCTGCGCCGCGCAAGGCGCAGAAGTGTCCCCCGCAAACCCGCCGTCCGCGCAACGCGTTGCAGTCAGCCCGCAGCCGGTCGAACTGAACCCGGTCGTCGTCACTGCCACCCGGAACGAGCAGCGACGGGACGATGTCGCCTCGTCGATGGAAGTGGTGGACGGAAACACGCTGGATGAGACGGTGGGCAACACGTTCCTGGACCGGCTGAAGAAGAACGCCAGCGTCGACGTGATCCAGTATCCGAATGGCTTGGCGGGTATCGGTTTGCGCGGATTGCGGCCCAACTTCGAGTTCACCATCAACCCGCGCACGCTGGTGTTGATCGATGGCCGTCCGTCCGGCTCGACCAGCTTCACGACCTTGTCGCCCGAGAGCATCGAGCGCGTGGAGGTCTTGAAAGGTCCGGCGTCGTCGCTGTACGGCGCCTCGGCCATGGGTGGGGTGGTCAACATCATCACGCGCCGTTCCAGCGGGCCGATCGGCGGCTCAGTGAGCGTGGGCTATGGGTCGTTCGACACCCGGCAGACCGATCTGGCGCTGGGCGGATCCATCGACGACCGCACCGACTTCGACCTGGCGCTTGGCTACGTGAACCAGCATGGCGATTTTCGGACCGGCGCCGGAGAAAAGCGGCCGAACAGCGACTTCCGGCGCACCTCGGGCAAGGCCCGTATCGGCAGCGATCTGACCGACCGCGTGCGCATCGACGCGACGCTCGACTGGGCAGACCTGAACAACAACGCGCCGGGCCCGGTCAGTTTCGACCCGCCCAACGCGTCCGCCAATCAGACTGACCGCCTGGGTGGCGATGTGCGGTTGCAAGTCTCGCCGGACGACCACCTGGTCACGGCGGTGTTGTATGCCTCGCGCGAAAACTACAACTACCTCACCGTGCCGCCCGCGGCGTCGCGCTACCGTTCCAGCCGCACCGAGTCGCGTTATGTCGGCATGCAACTGCAGGATGTGTGGACGCTAACCCCGCAACACACCTTGACCTACGGCACCGATTGGCAGCGTGTGGAGGCCGACCGCTACAGCTACAACGCGAGCGGCGACCGGCTCGCGCCCTACAGCCCGAATGAACGCCGCGACAGCAACGGCATCTTTGCCGAGTGGGGCAGCCGCTGGCTGGAGGATCGCCTGATCCTGACGCTGGGCGGGCGCATGGACTGGATCGAATCGAGCACCCTGTCCACGCCGTACAAGAACACGTTCTCGCCGGGTTCGTCGCGCTTCACCAGTTTTAATCCGCGGGGCGGCGCCGTGTACAAGCTCAATGAGTTCTGGCGCGTGCATGGGTCCGCCGGCACCGCATTCGCGCCACCGCAGGGCAGCGAACTGGCGGGCGAAAACGTCGAGTACGCCGGAGCCCAGCGGCGCGTCAGCATGGGCAATGCAAACCTCAAGCCCGAGCGCAATCGCAGTTGGGACCTGGGCCTGGGCTATGCCGACGATCGCGTCGACGCCGACCTGACCTATTTCGATTCACGCATCCGCGATCGCATCCGCTCGGTCATCGTCAGCAACACGCCGCAGGAGCGGATCAGCAGCTACGAGAACGCCAATGATTCGCGCATGCGCGGCATCGAAGCCCGGCTGGCGGTGGATGCCGGGCAGTGGTTCGGTCTGCCGGCCAACCGCGTGGGCGTGTCGGGCAGCCTTACGCGTCTGATCCAGGCGGAAGACTTCGATGCGAGCGGCCCGGTGCCCATCCGCAACGTCGCCAAGTGGAAGGCAAACATGTCGCTTACCGTCAGCAACGGTCGGGCATTGTCGGCCACCGTGACCGCGCGTCACGTCGGCACGCGCTATGACAACGACAACAGCCAGGGAAGCATCTACACCGGCGGACGGGGCGGCGTGTTCGGCAACGAACCCTTCACCGTGGTCGACCTGAGCGCACGCTGGAACGTCACGCCAAAGGATTCGCTGCGCTTTGACGTGGCCAACCTGTTTGACCGCGACTATTACGAAAAGGCCGATTACGTGATGCCCGGCCGCGCCTATTACCTGCGTTACACGCGGATGCTGTAAGCCATGGAGATCAAGTCCCTGCTGGAAGGCATCGCGCAATTGCTGTTCCAACCCGTCATCGCCTTGCTCATCGTCCTGGTGGCATGGACGCTCATCGCGCTGGGCATGTTTGGGCGTAGCGCGATGCAACGGCTGCGTGGGCGGCGGTCGGCCGTTGCGCGCTACACGGCGCGCATCGACGACGCAGCGCAGGCCGCCGACGATCCCGTGGACATCCGGATAGAACAGGTGCTGGCCGAGGCCGACCATGCCAGCCTCCGGTCGCTCAACGCGGTGCGCTTTGCGGTCCGGTGCGGACCGTCGCTCGGCTTGATCGGCACGCTGATCCCGATGGCGGCCGCCCTCAGCGGTCTGGCGCAGGGCGACCTGCCCGCGCTGGCGAACCATATGGTGGTGGCGTTCTCGTCCACCATCGTGGGCATCGCTGTCGGGGTGGTGGCGCACGTCATCGTCATGGTGCGCGAGGGATGGCAGCGGCAGGATCTGGACGCGATCCGGCTGCATGCCGAGCGCGTGCTGCGCCGCCATGAGGCCGCCGCTGACGGAGCCGTCTCGTGAAGCCGCGCATGCGGTTCGCCCGGCGGCACGGCGACAGCGCGGTCCACGACGATCCGCTGGCCGGCGTGGCCAACCTGTTCGACGCAAGCCTTGCCTTCATCGTTGCGATGGCGCTGGCGCTGTTCTCGGTGCTGGGGTCGACCGACCTCCTGAGCGACGACGCCAGCTGGACGCTCACGCGCACTACCGCCGATGGAACGCTGGAGGTGGTGAGCAAGGAGAAGCAGCAGATCAAGGTCGAACGCGTGACCGACCAGAAACTGTCGGGGCAGGGCCATCGCCTGGGCACTGCCTACCGGCTTCCCGACGGCCAGGTCGTCTACGTTCCCGAACAAGGCGCGCCGGCGTCCAAGTAAGCGATGAAACTCCAGTTGAACAAATACCCCGCGTTGCAGCGATATCTGGCCTTCACGCTGCTTTTCATAGTGGCCTCGCTGCTGTCGATGATGGGCGTCGCGCCCCTGCTGGCCGCACCCGCGCCGCCGCGGATCGCCGTCGTGTCGATCGAAGTTGCCCAGCAGCCGACCACGCTGCGCGCGGCCGTGCAGCGCCTGGCCGGCCGGTTCCAGATCGACCTGTTCGGGCTCGGATCGGGGCATTTGCCGGGAATCGACAATGTGGACCTGGCGGCGTATGACCTCGTCCTGGTGGAAGGCGTCGGGCCGAAGCTTGCCCAATACCGCAGCCAGTTCGATGCGGCGGGCGCGAGCACGCGCGTGCTGGTGATCAACGGATCGGAATGGCTGCGCGGCAACGTGGCGGCGGACAGCGTCCCGGACGCCATCGTCTACTGGCGCAACGCCACGGTCAGCAATTACGTCCGGCTCTTTGGTTACCTGGGGGCACGTCTGTTGGGAATGCCGGGCGAGGTCCAACCACCCGTCCGATACGCCGACCATGCTTATTACCACCCCGCGCATGCCCAGGCGTTCGAATCGCCCGCGGACTACATGGCATGGATGGGCCAGCGGCTGCCGGACGCATCCGTCAGGCCTCGGGTCGGCATCATGTTCTACCGCAGCCTCGCGCTGGGCGAGAACACGGGCGTGATCGATGCGCTCATCACACAAGTCGAACGGCAGGGCGGTCTGCCAGTGCCGATCTGGCGCAGCGATAGCCGTGATTCGCTGCAATCGTTCATGGGACCGGATGGGCGCGCGGCCATCGATGTCCTGATCCTGTGCGCCAGCCAGATCGATTACCGCGATCATCGCGCCGGCGTGGAACAGGCGAGGGCGCTGGGCGTCACCGTCCTGGGCTGCACCACCGATTACACGCGCACCCCGGACGAATGGCGGCGCGACATAGGCGGCTTCGCGCCGGATCGCAGCGGACAGTTGGCCTTGTCGGAGGTCAGCGGCATCGTCGAGCCCATGATGGTCGGCGCGCGAACCGTGCAACCCGACGGCGCGGTGCGCCATGTGCCGATCCCCGAGCAGATCGAATGGCGTGTCGCCCGGGCGCTGGCCTGGGCCCGGCTGCATCGCATGGCCAACCACGACAAACGGATCGTCGTCGCCTTCCACAGTGAGGCCGCGGACCAGGCGGACGTGGGCAGCGACCCTGACACCTATCTCGATGCGCAGGCCAGCCTGGCCGCGTTGCTCAGGCGATTGCAAGCAGAGGGCTACGATGTGGGCGACGCCGCACTGCCCGACGCCGCGCACCTTGCCCAAGTGATGGCGCGCGACGCGTCCAACATCGATGGCGGCCTGTGGGATCCGTCCCAGCCGGCGCGCGACCCTGCGAAGACGCAGGCCGCGCAGGACGAAATGGCGCGGCGCGTGAGCGACGGCAATGCGGTGCTGCTGCCGGAAGCCGACTACCTGCGCGCCTATGCACGGCTGCCGCAAGCGCTGCGCGCGCAGACCGAAGCGCAATGGGGCCCGCCGCCCGGCCGGCTCATGGTGCATACCGCTTCCGATGGCAAGCGCGCAATCGTGCTGCCCATTCTGCGATTCGGCAAGGTCGCGCTGATGCCGCATCCGGTGTGGGGCTATCTGCAGGATGCCGGGGCGCTGCGTTCGACGGGTGCGCTGGCGCCGCACCATCAGTACATCGCGTTTTATCTCTGGATGCAGCAGTCATGGCAGGCCGACGCCTATCTGCCGATCTTCACGCAACTGTCGCTGATGCCCGGCAAACAGCAGGGGCCCGGCCGCGACGACTGGGTGGGCGCGCTGATCGGAAATGTGCCGCACATCCAGCCCACGCCGTTGCAGGCCAACGGCGGCGTGGGCAACAAGCGCCGCACGCAGGCCGTGACGATCGGATTCATGCCGCCCATCGGCCGTCTGCCTGCTGCGCCGCACGTGCAGGCGCTGCGGCAGGCGCTCGAAGCGGTCAGCCCCTCGGCCCCCGCCACGCAGGACGCGGCGCGCGCTGCGGCGCAGCCGTTTGCCACGGCGCTCGATGTGGACCCGCAGACGGCCGACTGGCCAACGCTCGCGTCGGCCCTGCAGGCCTATCTGCAGGAGATGGACAGCGCCGTCACCCCGATCGGCGGTCACGTGCTGGGAGAGGCGCCGGGGCCGGACACGGTAGCGAGCATGGTGCAGGCCATGCTGGCGGGCGACTCGGCCGACGCACCCGCGATCGGCGCGGTGCGCGCCGTGCTGGACGGCGACCCGTCCGCGCTGCCGGCGGAGACCGCCGCCCGGATTCAGGCCTACACCGAACGCATCCTGGCCGCGCCGCAAGAGATGGACGCCGTGATCGGCGCGCTGGCCGGCCGCTATGTCCCGCCGGGACCCATGGCGGACGCCATCCGCAACCCGGACGCGCTGCCGCCTGGCCGAAATCCCTACACCTCTGAAACCCGGCGTCTCCCGACGAAGCAGGCGTGGGAGCAGGGAGCAAAGCTGGCCGAGGAGCTGGTCGCCAACTACCAGCGCGAGCATGGCGCGGTGCCCGGCAAGGTCGCCTTCGTGCTGTGGTCTGGCGAGTCCGCGCAGAACGAAGGGATGATCGAAGCGCAGATCATGCGGCTGCTCGGCACCCGGCCCGTCTGGAATCCGCGGGGCGAAGTGATCGACGTGGCGCTGGATGACCGCGCGGCATTGGGGCGTGCGCGCGTCGATGTGCTGGTCACCACGTCAGGTACCTACCGCGATCATTTCCGCGACAAGATTGCCATGCTTGCCAAGGCCGCACGGCTGGCCGCGTCCGCGCCGGAGGCCGACAACCCGGTGCGGCAGAGCGAACAAAGTACGCGCCGCATCCTGATCGCGGCGGGCGTCGCTCCCGGCGAAGCCGCCACCCGCGCCGGACGGCGCATCTACTCGACAGCGCCCGGCGCCTATTCGCCATCGACCCAATTTGCCATTCAGGCCGGGGCGGAATGGACCGACGAACGGCTGGCCCGGCTGTATACGGACAGGCTTGGCCATGCCTACGGGGAAACCGACCCGGGCGCGGCCGACGCCGAGGCCTTCGCCGCCCAGCTTTCGGGCGTGGACGCGGCCGTCTTCAGCCGCAGCTCAAACGCGTATGGCTTGCTGGACACCAGCATGCCCGCCGCGTATCTGGGCGGAATCGGCATGGCGGTGCGCCAGCAGACCGGACGCCAGATCAGCAACTACGTGGCCGATACGCGAAACATGCGGCGGGGCGACGTGCGGATGGAATCGCTGTCGCGCACGTTCAACCGCGAGCTGGCCACCCGCTACCTCAATCCCGCGTGGATCCAGGCGATGCAGGGTAGCGGCTACAACGGCGCCCGCTACATGGCCGAGCTGCCGGCCAATCTGCTGCTGTGGGACACCACCACACCGGATCTCGTCAGCGACGCGGACTGGGCGCACGTCAAGGAGGTGTATGTCGACGACAAGCATGACCTCGGCCTGAAGACTTACTTCGAGGCCAGCAATCCGGCGGCACGCGAAAACCTGATCGAGACCCTGCTGGCGGCCATCGACCGGGGCGCCTGGAAGTCCGACGCGCAGCAGCGTAGCGAATTGGCTGCCGCGCTGGCAGACAGCCGGCAGGCCGCGCGCAACGCCTGCGGTGCCGCGGACTGCGGCGCATCGCCGAGCGGGCAACAGGCGCCGGCTCGCGTGCCGGGCGGCGAGACTGGCGACCAGATGGGCGAGGGCGCCGTCGTCGAAGGCTATGCGCTGCAAGCGCGCCAGGCCGCCGACGCGCCGGATCCCGCCGCTTCACGACATTGGCCGCTGGCGCTGATCGCCTTGGCCGCCATATTGGCAGGCATGCTCCTGCGCCCAAGATGGTGACGCGTTGAAAGGGCTGTGCCCGCATTGCCACGCGCTGGCGAACGGCGGCCGGGTCGAGGCGCATCCGCGTCTGATGTACCGTGGCGTCCAGCGGGTGGACGCCACTGCACCGGAACATGCAGGTCGCCGCCATGCGCATTTTTCGTGCTCGGCCTGCGGGACGTTATGGATCCGCTCGTACGACCGATGGGGCGCTGCGTACGGGATGCAGCTCAACCCGAATCAGATTTAGCCGCCGCTGCGGGTTCCTTGACCTAGGACAAACCCTTATACTCTGGGCCGGTCATTGAGACGCATTGCTGACTGAGTGGCCGTCTCGTTTTGGAATCCCTTATGAATCAACAACATAAAGACCTGTCCGCGCTCGCAAAAGTGTGGCTGTTTGTGCTGGGCGCGTGCATTCTGGCCGCCGGGCTGTTTTTCGGTTACCACGGCGCGCGTCTGGTGGCCCTGAATGGAAGCTGGTATTTCGTGGTGTGCGGCGTTGTGCTCGCCATCTCCGGCATCCAGATCGCCCGCCGCCGCGCCAATGGCGGCCTGCTTTTCGCGCTGGCGCTGGCCGGCACCGCCATCTGGGCAGTCATCGACGTCGGCCTGCAATTCTGGCCGCTCGTCTCCCGCGTGCTGGTGTTCGTGGGCTTCGGCATCCTGGTCGCGCTGTCGCAGCCGCTGCTGCGCCGCGCGCAGAAGCTGCCGGCCAATCCGGCGCCGGCCCGCATTGCCGCCGCCGTGCTGGCGCTGGCCTTCATCGCGACCGTGGCCGGCATGTTCGTGCCGCACGCGCCCGTGTCGCAAGGCGAGACCCTGGCGCTCAAGCCCGTCGCACCCGGCCAGGAACAAAAGGACTGGGCGCACTACGGCAACACCGCCGGCGGTACCCGCTTTGCAGCGCTGGACCAGATCACGCGCGACAACGTGAAGGACCTTGAGGTTGCCTGGACCTACCGCACGGGCGACACCCCCGTCAGCCCCGGTGGCGGCGGAGCCGAAGACCAGCAGACCCCGCTGCAGATCGGCAACCGCGTATTCCTGTGCACCCCGCACAACAACGTGATCGCGCTGGACGCCACCACGGGCAAGGAACTCTGGAAGGTCGAGATCAACGCCAAACAGAAGAAGTGGATGCGTTGCCGCGGCCTGGCCTATTTCGATATCGATGCGCCGCTTGAGCAGCCCACCGTCGAGGGCGCGACGCCGGTCAAGGCCGTGAGCCTGGGCGCCGGCGCCGCCTGCCGCCGCCGCATCCTGATGAACAGCGTGACGCCCGAGCTGATCGCACTGGACGCCGACACCGGCGCCTTCTGCGCCGATTTCGGCAAGCAAGGCCGCGTGGATCTGCGCGCCGGCATGGGCAAGGGCGCCGACAAGGGCGAGTACTACCCGACCTCGGCCCCGACGCTGGCCGGCACCACCATCGTGATCGGCGGCCGCGTGGCGGACAACGTCAGCACCGATATGCCTGGCGGCGTGGTGCGTGGCTTCGACGTGATTACCGGCGAGCTGCGCTGGGCCTTCGATCCGGGCAATCCGGAAGACCAGGCCGCGCCCGCCGACGGCCAGACCTACGCACGCTCGACCCCGAACGTGTGGGCGCCGATGTCGTATGACGCGCAGTCGAACACCGTGTTCATGCCGGTGGGCAGCGCCGCCGTCGACCTGTGGGGCGTGAAGCACACTGCGCTCGACCGCAAGTACGGCGCGTCCGTGCTGGCCGTCGATGCCAGCACCGGCCGCGAGAAGTGGGTCTACCAGACCGTGCATGACGACCTGTGGGACTTCGACGTCCCGATGCAGCCGTCCTTCGCCGACTTCCCCGTCGACGGCAAGACCGTGCCGGCGCTGGTGTTCGGCACCAAGGCCGGCCAGATCTTCGTGCTGGACCGCCAGACCGGCAAGCCGCTTACGCGCGTCGAAGAGCGCAAGGTGCCAGCCGGCAACATCCCCGGCGAAACCTACTCGCCGACCCAGCCGTTTTCCGTCGGCATGCCTTCGATCGGCGCGAACGACATGAAGGAATCGGACATGTGGGGCGCCACGCCGTTCGATCAGCTGCTGTGCCGCATCCACTTCAAGTCCAAGCGCTACACGGGCCTGTTCACGCCGCCGGGCACGGATCCGTCGCTGAACCTGCCGGGTTCGCTGGGCGGCATGAACTGGGGTGGCATCTCGATCGACCCGGTGAACGGCTACCTTTTCATCAACGACATGCGCGTCGGCCTGGAAGTGCAACTGGTCGAAGCCGGCGCCAACGCCAAGAAGAGCGACGGCAATGAAGCCGCCGCGATCCAGGGCCCCGTGGCCCTGTCCGGCACGCCCTATGCGATCAACGCCAAGGTGCGTTTCATGTCGCCGCTGGAGATCCCGTGCCAGGCGCCGCCGTTCGGCACGCTGACGGCCGTGGACCTGAAGACGCAGAAGATGGTCTGGCAGGTGCCGGTCGGCACCGTGCAGGACACCGGCCCCTTCGGCGTCAAGCTGGGCCTGCCGATCCCGATCGGCATGCCCACCATCGGCGGCACGCTCGCCACGCAGGGCGGTCTGGTGTTCATCGCCGCCACGCAGGACTACTACCTGCGCGCCTACGATGCCGGGACGGGCAAGGAAGTGTGGAAGGTCCGCCTGCCGGTCGGCAGCCAGGGCACGCCCATCAGCTACAAGTCGACCGCCGATGGCAAGCAGTACATCGTCATCTCGGCCGGCGGCGCCCGCAACTCGCCGGACCGCGGCGACTACGTGATCGCTTACGCATTGCCGGGCAAGATCTGAACGGTGCGGTAAGCGTAGGATCAAGGCGCTCTTCGGAGCGCCTTTTTCTTTGGGTCAAAGCCGGGATTGCAGCGTGCGGGTGCGGTACAGCTTGTACAACGCCACCGGGGCGCCCACCAAGCCGATTATTGGCTGTATCGATGCTTCCCCGTCTTGATGAAGAGATCCGAAAAGTTTTCCCAGTCGTTTAGGAACACAAACATCTCTCCCTCATCGCCTTCGCAAAGCGCCGAGCCCCGGCTGCTTTCTTCCCAGAACGAGAAGAACGGCAGGCGACGAATGTCGTTCAGCCGCACCAGGCGGTCTTTCACGACGGTCAGGCCAAAGTAGGTGGTAGTCATCTCCGCAGCCTCTTCATAAGTCGCTGAAAAATAAGGATCTTAGTCGGGAAGGCATGCAACCTGGAATAGCCGGAAGGCGTAGTGCGCAGGGGGTGTCGCTAACAAAATGTAATAGATAATCCCTGGCGACATCGGCAAGTCAATGCGATCGGGACCGCCTGGCTACGCATTGACATGCTGGATGCGAGCCAGCAGCCCGCCTTGCGAGAGCAGTTCCGCCGGTACGTGGACGGGCGTATCGACTATTACCGTAATGTCGCGGACCTTGCGCATCGAGACGCGGTGGCCGCAAAGGTGGCGGCGATGCAGAAGGAAATCTGGGCGACATCCATGCAGGCGGCCAGAAGCAGCGTTCCGCCATTTGCCGCGTCTTACGCCGGCGCGGTCAATGAAATGTTCGATATGGCATCCGCCCAAACGGTGGCGCAAAAGGTGCATCCGCCGATTGCCACCTATGCCTTCCTGGGGTTTCTGGCGCTGGTGGCGGCGGTGCTGGTCGGCCTCAACCTGGCATCGTCCAACCGCGACACGCTGATCCACCGGCTCGTGTATGCCGTCGTCATGACGGCGGCGCTCTACATCATCATCGACTTCGAATTTCCCCGCATCGGCACCATACGGATCGACCAGAGCGACGAACTGCTGATTGCGCAGCGGCAATCAATGGTCGATCCGCCCGCCGTTAAATAGGAGGTGCGTATGCCCAGCGGATCCAGAGTTGCGCGCCACCGGGCCACGGGCGGCTTTGGCGCATGCACGCTGGCGGCGCTTGCCGTGGTTCCTGGCCTTGCCTTTGGCCAGGAGGGGCTGCGTCTGACGCAGAATGACCTGCAAAAGCGGGCAAATGGCGTGCTCGCATTGATGTCGTTCTCGATCGTGCCGGACATCACCACCAGCTCCCTGAACATCGCCGGCGGCGGCGGCTCGACGTCGGGATCAACTGAATTTTTCATGACGCAGCTGGGAGGAGGGGACACGATTTCGGATTCGTTTCCCGTCTATCTGGAAGGCGTGCTGGCGGGCAGCCGGTACGATCCCACATTCGTGGCAACGCAAGGCGCCGAAACCCGGAGCATTCCGACCAAATGGAACAGCCTCTCGGCCACGGGGGGAATCGGCTGGGACTTCAAGTTGACGGACGAGCTGAAACTTCGCCCCATCTTCAATTTCGCCCTGGGCAATGTCACCAGCGACTTGCGCGCCGCAAGCTGGTACGTGGGGCAACGCACAGGACGGGACATCGACTTCCTGGACCGGGGATCGCTGAACGCCTACGGACTGGGCGGCTCGATCATGCTGGATTACGAGCATTATCGGCCTGGCTATGAAGTGGATGTCGAACTGCGCTATTCCGACATCCGCTTGAAGAGCTTCGACAGTTCCGCTGCGGTCAGCGGCAGCGCGATCGCGCAGTCGGCGAATCTATGGGCCCGCTATCGGGCGCCCACCGGCATGCTGCTGCTGCAACGCCCGCTGCGATACGTCCTGGAACTGACTCACTCGGAATTCCTGGGCGATCAGAAGGGGATTCTGGGCTTTGACCGGCTGACTTCAGTGGGCGCCGGTCTCGAACTGGACTCCAGCGCCTACGACGTATTCATTACGCGCACCCGCCTGGTCGGGCGGTATGTATTCGGCAACAACGTGTCCGGCTTTTCTGTTGGCCTGGCGGTCAGCTTCTGACGACAAGCGGATCGGCCGCGCGAGGCGCGGAGACCGTCAGGCGTATTCGGACTGCGGAATCGCCGACATACGCATAATGTGTATTATGTAAAGTACGAAATAGCCGTTTCCGCCCCGTTGTCCGGTCGCCATCGGATAAGATGCGCGCCAAGCCTCTCTAGCCCGTCCCAATCCAGTACCCATGCCCCCGCGCGTCGCAATCATCGAAACCATGGAGAACACGCAGCTCGGCCTTCTGCTGAGCGCGCTGAATGAAGCCCATGCCGACATCACCTGGTTCCGGGTCTATCGCGACGGACTCGGCGACATTGCGCTCGACGACTTCGACGCCCTGATCGTTCCGGGCGGCTGGCCGAGCGCGCGGGACGATGATCTTTATCCCTACCTGCCCAAGCTGGTCGCGCTGATGCGCGCGTTCGGCGATGCCGGCAAGTCCGTCCTTGGCATCTGCCTGGGTGCGCAGGTACTGGCCCGCGCCTACGGCGCCGATAACCTGTTGGGCGTGGCACGGGAATTCTCCTGGACGCCGCTGGTAGTGACGGACGATGGACGCGCGGATCCGCTGTTTGCCGAGTTGCAGGACGGCTTCACCAGCTTTCAGTGGCACGTCGACACCTACACCCTTCCCAAGACCGCCCTCCTTCTGGCTCGGTCGCAAACCGTCCAGAATCAGTGTTTCCGCGTGGGCCGGGCGACTTACGGGATGCAGTTCCACTTCGAAGCCAGCGCCGACGTCGTTCACGATTGGACGCGCGGTAATCCTGAGCGTGTCAATCGCATTGCGCCGGGATGGCTGGAAACGCAGGCGGCCGAGGATCGGGCGCGCTTTGCCGCCGACGCCGACGCGGCGGGCCTGCACATTGCGCGGGCCTTCGTCGCCACCATAGGCAAGCCCGCGCAGCGCTGATCCGGCGCTTGAAGCGCAAAAAAAGGCGATGCCAGGTTTCCCCGGCATCGCCTTTTGTACAGCGTTACTTCTTCTTGGACGCCTCGTACTTCGCCTTGTTGGCTTCGTTCGGCGGGTACAGGCCTGGCAGCACGGCGCCATTGTTGACCTCGTCCATGATCCAGCCTTCAAACCGTTCCTGCTCGACGGCGGCGTCAACCACGTCGGCCAGCAGCGCGGCAGGAATGACGACAGCGCCATCCTGGTCGGCGACGATTACGTCATCCGGAAAAACCGCCACACCGCCGCAGGCGACGGGTTGCTGCCAATCCACGAAGGTCAGGCCGGCTACCGAGGGAGGCGCCGCCGCACCGCTCGCCCAGACGGGCAGCTTGGTGCCCAACACGCCGGCCAGATCGCGAACGACGCCGTCGGTCACCAGGCCCGCAACACCACGCTTCGCCATGCGGGCGCACAGGATGTCGCCCCAGATGCCGGCGTCTTTGACGCCCATGGCGTCGACCACCGCGATGCAGCCCGAGGGCATCTGCTCGATGGCGCCGCGGCTGGACTTCGGCGACGACCATGATTCCGGCGTAGCCAGGTCTTCGCGGGCCGGCACGAAGCGCACGGTGAACGCGCGGCCGACGATGCGTTCCATGCCTTGCGCCAACGGGAAGGCGCCGCGGATCCAGACGTTGCGCAGCCCCTTCTTCAACAGAATTGTGGTCAGTGTTGCTGTGGTGACGCCGGACAGCGCCTTGAATTGAACCTCGTCCGAAACGGTCATGGGTTTTTTCTCCCTGGTGAAATCGGAATGGGCGCTCAGCGCGCCGGAGATTGATGCGGCAGCCGTCCTAGACCAGATCCCGCGCCCGCGCATCGCGCTTGCCCAGGCGCGACAAGAGATGATCGACCTCGCTCCGCGCCTGATTGGTCAGCGCACTGCCCGGCCGGCGCTGCGCCGCGCTGGTCAGGATGCCCCGGCGCATCATCACGTATTTGCGCACGGCCAGCCCGACACCCGGCTGCTGTTCATATCGCAGCAGCGGCAGGTGCGCATCGAACAGGTCATGCGCCTCTTCAGTCCTGCCCTCGCCCACCCATTCGACGAAGTCGCACAGCATGTCCGGAAAGCAGTAGCCGGTATTGGCGCCGTCAGCGCCGCGCGCCATTTCGTAATCCAGGAACAGGCCGTTGTTGCCGCACAGAATCGAAATATGCCGCATGGAGCCCTCGGCTTCAAAGCGGCGTAGCGCCGAGATCTTTTCCAGGCCGGGCCAGTCTTCATGCTTGAGCATGACGCACGAGGCCAGATCGGTCACGATCCGCCGGATGACCGTGGGCGCCATCTGCACCGAGAACGTCAGCGGATAGTCCTGCAGCACAAACGGGACGTCGTCGCCAATGGCCTCCACCGCCTGATGGTAGTAATTGACGATCTGATCGTCGGTGCGCAAGGTGTTGGGCGGTGCAATCATCACACCGGCCGCGCCGCGATCCATCACTTCGCGTGTCAGCGAACGCATGGAGGCGAACCCGGGAGCCGACACGCCCACCACGATGGGAATGCCTTGCGATTTGCCGATCACCTGCGAGGCAATTTCCAGGGATTCCGTGAAGTCCAGTTTGGGCGCCTCGCCCAGTTGGCCCAACACGGTCAGGCCGGTCGAACCGCACGCCAGGTAGAACTCCATCATCCGGTCGATCGAGGCGTGGTCGACGGAACCATCGTCAAAGAACGGCGTCGGGGCAATGGGATAGACGCCTTTTGCGTCAGCAGTCAGTTTCATGGTCTGTTTTTCCAATGATTTGATTGAGGCAGGCGTCAGCCCTTAGATGCTGGCGATGAGGCCGCCGTCCACGCGGATCGTCGAACCGGTGATGTAGCTGGCCCGCGCGCTGGCCAGGAACGCAACCGCGTCGCCGTACTCCTGCGGATCTCCATAGCGGCCTACCGGAATGGCGCTGGTGCTTTCGCGGCTGACGTCCTCGACGCTGCGCCCTTCGCGCTTGGCCCGGGCTTCGTCCAGAAAAGAGATGCGCGCCGTGGCGATGCGGCCCGGCAGCACAATGTTCGACGTGATGCCGTCCTTGCCCACTTCGCGCGCCAGCGTCTTCGACCACCCCACCAGCGACATGCGCAGCGCGTTGGAGATGCCCAGATTCGGAATCGGCGCGATCACGCCCGACGAGGTGCTGGTGATGATGCGGCCCCACTGCCGTTCGCGCATTCCGGGCAGGATGCGATCGGTCAGCTTGATGACCGACAGCACCATGCCTTCGAAGTGTTCGCGCCAAAGATCCGCCTGCTGCCCGAAGGACGGCGTGGGCGGCGGACCGCCGGTGTTGTTGACCAGGATATCGACGGGGCCGACGTTGGCCTCGATCCACGCAACTTGGCTGTCGAAGGCGTCCAACGCGCGCAGATCCCATTGCAGGGCGACGGCGGACTGTCCCTGGGCGTCGATGCCGTCGGCCGTGGCCTTTGCGGCGTCCAGGTTCAAGTCGGCCACGACGACCTTGGCGCCTTCGCGCGCCAGCGACTGCGCAATGGCGCTTCCCAGGCCACCCCCGCCGCCCAACACCAGCGCCGTCTTGTCTTTGATACCCAAATCCATCTTTACCTCCGTGCAAAAAATGCGTGATCGGCCAGAACTTGGCTGTGGCCGCCCTATGTTGACCGCGTCGCGCCGCCCTGCTCCTGATGGATCGCAAGGTGCGGCCTGTAGACAACATTCTCTAGCCAATGCGCGCTGCGGAAAAACGGAAAATTGTTGGATAGATCATTCGTTTTACGAATGAAGTATTTCGCGCACGGTTTGAGATTCATCGCGTGAAAGCAGCCACACTGGGCAATTCCGCTATATTGGGGCCACCTATTTCATGCACGAATTGAATGAACCCGCGCCGCCTCACTCCCTCCATGTCCCTGCTGCTGGCCTTTGAAGCCAGCGCCCGCCATCTGAGCTTTACGCGAGCGGCAACCGAGCTTGCACTGACGCAAAGCGCCGTCAGCAGGCAGGTGCAAGCGCTGGAGGATCTGCTGGAAGTCGCGCTGTTTCGCCGAGAGAAGCGGCGGATCGTGCTGACCGAGGCGGGCACGGGATACCAGAAGGAACTGGCCGCCGCCCTGCAGCGCATCCGCAGCGCGTCGCTTCAGGCGATCTCGCACCGCACCGGCCGAGGCGCCTTCCACCTGGCCGCCTTGCCCACGTTTACCGCAAAGTGGCTGATGCCCAGGCTGCACCGCTTCTATGCTCGCCATCCCGGCATTCTGGTTCACCTGCATTCCCGCGTGACGCGCTTCGACTTGGACCTGGCCGGCATCGATGCCGTCATCGCCGTGGGCGACGGCGACTGGCCGGGATTGCTCCCCCATCGGCTGATGAATGAACAAGTCATCCCCGTCATCAGCCCCGAGATCGCCGCGCGCCAGACCATTCGCAAACCGGCCGACCTCGCCCAGCACATGCTGCTGCAAGTCGCGGCCCGTCCAGCCGTGTGGCAACGCTGGTTCGAGGCCCACGGCCTGCCTGTGCGCTCGATGCGCTGGGGCGCGCAGTTCGAACTGACCACGCACCTGATCCAGGCGGTTGCGTCGGGATTGGGCGTTGGGCTGTTGCCGACCTTCCTGGTGGCGGATGAATTGCAGCAAGGCGTGCTGGCGCCGGCGCTTGATGAGGAGTTCAGTACGGGCGCGGGGTATTTCTTCCTGGCATCGCCGGACAGACTGGCGATTCCTGCCGTCGCGGCTTTCCGGGATTGGCTGCTGGATGAGAGCGCGGCGGGAGAATTACCGCAGTGAACGCGGTCGCATGCGGCGGGTGTCTGACACCCTGGGTGGATGAACGTCAACTTGTAGCGGCATCTCAGAGGGTGTCAGACACCGAGGTCTTCCCTGGAATCGGCATTCGTACCTCGGCTGGTGTCTGACACCCTTGGGGGATGAACGTCAACTTGTAGCGGCATCTCAGAGGGTGTCAGACACCGAGATTTTCCCTGGAATCGGCATTCGTACTTCGGCAGGTGTCTGACACCCTGGGGAGATGGACGCCAACTTGTAGCGGCGTCTCAGAGGGTGTCAGACACCGAGGTTTTCCCTGGAATCGGCATTCGTACTTCGGCAGGTGTCTGACACCCTTGGGAGATGGACGCCGACTTGTAGCGGCATCTCAGAGGGTGTCAGACACCGAGGTCTTCCCTGGAATCGGCATTCGTACTTCGGCAGGTGTCTGACACCCTGGGGAGATGGACGCCAACTTGTAGCGGCATCTCAGAGGGTGTCAGACACCGAGGTTTTCCCTGGAATCGGCATTCGTACTTCGGCAGGTGTCTGACACCCTGGGGAGATGGACGCCAACCAGTAGCGGCCTCTCAAAGGGTGTCAGACACCGAGGTCGCCCTTGAAATCGGCATTTTTCATCTCCAATCATTCAATAATTCAACAATCGTTGTATTATTCGCCGCATGAATGAAGATCATGCCGTCCTCGCCCTTGCTGCCTTGGCCCATACCCAACGCCTGCGCGTGTTCCGCGCCCTGGTCGTTGCCGGTCCTGAAGGCCTGACTCCCAGCGTGCTCGCCGACCAGCTCGAAGTTGCACGCAACACGTTGTCATTCCATCTCAAAGAGTTGGCGCATGCCGGACTGGTGTCCATCGAGCAGCAAGGCCGCAACCTGATTTACCGAGCCGACTTCTCACGCATGAATGGCTTACTGGGCTATCTGACCGAACACTGCTGCGAAGGCGCGCCCTGCGTAGTCACCGACGGCGGTGCGTGTACGTCCTGCTGACACCGCGAACTGTTCCCCCTGCTCTAATTTCCTGAAACTGGCGCCGGCTGCGCCGGTGGACCAAAGTTCGCCGCACCCGCCTTCACTCAAAATAACCATGCCCTCCACCGCACCCGCCGCACTTGCGCAGCCTCAGCGCCCGCCCATGAGCGTCTTCGAGCGCTATCTGACCCTGTGGGTCGTTCTCTGCATTGTCCTGGGCGTGGCCTTGGGCCAGGCGGCCCCCGGCGTTTTCCAAGGCATCGGCCGCCTGGAAGTCGCTCAGGTCAACCTGCCGGTCGGCATTCTGATCTGGGTGATGATCATCCCGATGCTGCTGAAGGTGGACTTTGGCGCACTGGGGCAGGTCAAGCAGCACTGGCGCGGCATCGGCGTGACGTTGTTCATCAATTGGGCGGTCAAGCCGTTCTCGATGGCCTTTCTGGGCTGGCTGTTCATCCGCCACGTTTTTGTCGCATGGCTGCCCGCCGACCAGCTCGACAGCTACATCGCCGGTCTCATCCTTCTGGCAGCCGCCCCGTGCACGGCAATGGTGTTCGTCTGGAGCCGGCTGACGGGCGGGGATCCGGTTTTCACACTGTCGCAGGTGGCGCTGAACGACACGATCATGGTGTTTGCCTTCGCGCCGGTCGTCGGACTACTGCTCGGCCTGTCGGCCATCAGCGTGCCCTGGGACACCTTGCTCGTGTCGGTGGGGCTGTACATCGTGGTGCCGGTCATCCTGGCCCAGGTGTGGCGCCGCGCCTTGCTGCGACGCGGTCAGCCCACGTTCGACGCCGCATTGGCGCGGATTGGTCCGTTCTCGATGGCTGCCCTGCTGCTGACGCTGGTGCTGTTGTTCGCGTTTCAGGGCGAAGCCATCATCGGCCAGCCGCTGGTGATCGCGATGCTGGCCGTGCCGATTCTCATCCAGGTGTTCTTCAATTCGGGCCTGGCCTACTGGCTCAATCGCCGGGTCGGCGAAAAACACAGCATCGCGTGTCCGTCCGCGCTGATCGGCGCGTCCAACTTCTTTGAACTTGCCGTCGCGGCCGCGATCAGCCTGTTCGGCTTCCAGTCCGGCGCGGCGTTGGCCACCGTGGTCGGCGTACTGATCGAGGTGCCCGTCATGCTGCTCGTCGTGCGGATCGTGAATCAAAGCAAGGGCTGGTACGAAGCCGGCGCCGCGCGCACCTGACGCGGTGTCGCCAAGCGTAGTCGCAGTTGCCCGCGACAAGGATTTCTTATTCAGCACCCACTGGGACATGCCATGAGTTCGATCACGATCTATCACAATCCCGCTTGCGGGACCTCCCGCAATGTCCTTGCGCTCATTCGCAACAGCGGCGAAGAACCCCTCATCGTCGAGTACCTCAAGACGCCTCCCGACGCCGAGACGCTGAAGTCGTTGATCGCCGCCATGGGGATGCCGGTGCGTGCCGTGCTTCGGCAAAAAGGCACGCCATACGAGGAACTGGGATTGTCGGATCCAACATGGACGGATGAGCAATTGATCGGCTTCATGCTCCAACACCCGATCCTCATCAACCGCCCCATCGTGGTGACGCCGCTGGGCACCCGCCTCTGCCGTCCTTCGGAAGCGGTCCTGGACATCCTGCCGTCAGCGCAACAAGGCGCCTTCAACAAGGAAGACGGCGAGCGGGTGATCGACGCGAATGGTGATCGCTTCCGAGATGTTTAGTTGAAGATGGCTGACACCCAGGAGACTGTCGTCTGGCGGTTCCGGAGACTTGCGTCTGGTGTCTGACACCCAGGGAGATGAACGTCAACTTGTAGCGGCGTCTCAGAGGGAGTCAGACACCGAGGTTGGCAACCGATCCGTAAGACTGATTCAGGTGTCAGACACCAAGATCCGCAGAAACCCGCTCCCGCCGCAACGCCCTCCTCCGCCACCACAGCCACAAACCGCTGACCCCCAGCACACCCAACCCCAGCCCCAGCACCCCCACGACAACCTCACCCGCCGGCCCGCCGAGCTCTCCGGTATGCAACGGATAGATCACCGAGTTGATCCGCGTGCCCGGATCCAGTTCGTCCCAGCGATGCGCGGCCAGGACTGTGCCGTCGCGAGGGTCTATCCATACAGTGGAACGCCCGTTCGGATGCGGATCGTCGGGGACGCGCATGCGAATGGCCATCGGCCGGTCACGGTTCGGCGTGTAGAGAATGAAGCCGATCTCACCACCCGGGAATTCGGCCTTGGCGGCCGCTGCGAAGGCGTCCAGAGACGGCGGCTCTCGCGTCCCAGTCTGCAGCGGCGGCATCGCGGCTGACGATTGAGACATGCCAGCCTGCAACGGCGCCGTCCCAGCCGTCAGCCCCGTCAGCTCAGGCAGCTTCGGCGCCACCACGCGAGCCTGCCCGCTGGCCGCCGTGATCCACCCACCGATCGGACGCCACGCCAGATAAGCCCCCGTCGCCACCGACACCGCCAAGAACACCGCCAGAATCGCGCCGCCCTGTCGATGGACATCAAACAGCGCCCGCAACGTTCCCTTGTCGAGGACCATGCGCAGCGATGGCGGCCATTTGCGCGGCCACCAGATCACCAGGCCGGACAGCATCAACACCAGATACGCCAAGGCAGCCCACGCCAGCACCGCCTTGCCCGTCTGCCCCAACATCAACGCGCTGTGCAACTGATAGAGAAAGGCGGCAACGCCTTCGTTCTCTGCCCGCCTGCCCTGCTCCCGGCCGGTCGACGGGTCCAGATAGATGGTGCCGCGCCAGCCGCCGCGTACCCGCACCTGCAACGTGTCACCTGACTTGCGAGGCGGATCGAACGTCAACGACGCGTCCGGGCCGAACGTGTCCACCAAAGTGCGCCGCACGGTTTCCAGTGGTACGGCGCTGTCATCCGGCCGGCTTTCCGCCACGAAGTACGCCGGATGCAAGAGCCGATCCAGCGGCCGCACCGCCACGAGCAAGCCGCCCGTCAGCCCGGACAGGATCAGCACCCCGCCCAGAATGAGCGCGGCCCATCGATGGCAGGTCAGCCAGAAGCGCCGGACCATCAATAAGCCAATCGCGCTTGCACGTAGACCATCCGCGGCGCGCCCACCATGCGCCCGCCGTTGGTATCGACGTTGCGCGTGTAGTAACGGCGATCAAAGAGGTTGTTCACCCCCACCGCCACTTCGCTGCCGCGCCATTGCGGCACCTTGTACGCCAACTGCGTATTCCAGACACTGAACCCAGGCACGCGCCCGTTGGTCGCGTCCGCATTCTCAGGCCCGGTGTTGGCGGTATCCGAGTATTGGCCGCTCTGCGCCGTGGTGAACAAGTTCAACGTCCAGTTGTTGCGCGTATAGCGGCCGCCCACCGTGCCGGTCTGGCGCGAGTAGAACGGCACGTCGTTGCCTTCGAATTCACCCGATTTCTGAATGGCGCGCACGTACGTGTAGTTGGCGTAGACGTTCAGGCCGGCAAGCGGGCCGGACCGGTCGAAGTCATAGTCGATGGCGAATTCGACCCCGTTGTGCGTCGTCGCGCCCAAATTGCGGAAAACGGCCGGGTTCGTGCCGGGAATCGACAGGATCTGGTTGTCGAAACGCAGGTCGAAAACGGTGAACTCGGTGTGCAGTTGCTCGCCCGAGTAGCGCAGGCCGGCCTCGACCGTCTTCGCGATCTCGGGGCTCAGCGGATTCGTCGCCGACATGGAGTTGAGCTGCGTGTACTGCACCGCGCCGAACGAGGTGTTGTAGTTGGTGTAGAGCGTCAGCGCGTCGCTGAGCAGGTACGCAACGTTCAGCGACGGCAGCCCGCGGCTGTTGCGCATGTCGAACGGCGTGTCGTTGGCGGTGCCGTTGGGCTGGCGGTGCGTGTCGATGCGCTCGTAGCGCACGCCCGGCGTGATGCGCCAGTTGCCGTACGCAATGCGGTCGTCCAGGTAAACGGAGTGCGCCTCGGTTTCGTTGTCGAACACCTGCTGCACACCGACGCGCTGCCCGGTCGTCAGCGACTCCGAATAGCGCCGGTCCTGACCCGTTTCGTGGATGTAGCGGTAGCCGATGGTCACGTCGTGCGTCGTCGGCCCCCATTCGATGCGCTGCGTGTAGCGCGGTTCGATGCCCAGGACCTGGTTGTTTCGCGGCTGGTAGTCGTTCCGGTTCGCGGCGGGATTGATCAGCGAACTCTGGCGCGAGCTGTCGTAGTGATAGACGCGCGCCTCGAACTCCTGCGTGTCGGAAATCGAATTCAAGTAGCCGATATCGACCTGGTCCCGCTGCCCTTTCCAGTAATCGGTCGGGTGCGTGTTCTGGAAGGGATCATCGCGATACTGGGCGACGGTCAGGCCACCGGGCGTCATGGATTTGACGTCGTAATGCGCGAACTTGCCGTAGATCTCCGACGTGGGCGTCAGCGCAAAGCGCCATTTCATCGCTACGTCGTTGTAGCGGTCATCACTGCCATCGCGCCATTGCTCGCCATCCATGCCGGAATACATCAGCGCCACGCCCAGGCCGTTGTCGAACTGCGTGCCCAAAAAGCCGGTGTATTGGGTGTTGGCGCCACCGTGGCTGAAGATGTTGTAGCGGGCCGAGGCCTCGGCGGTCAGGCCGGATGTGTTGGGAATCGCGCGGGTCTTGAAGTTGATGACGCCGCCCACGTTCTGCGGACCATAGCGCACAGCCCCGCCGCCGCGCACGACGTCGATGGCCTCGATGTTGCCCAGGCTGGTCGGGGACATCACCAGGTTCGGCTGCCCGTAAGGCGCCATCGCCATCGGGATGCCGTCCAGCAGCATCGTCGTACGGAACGAATTGCGGGGGTTCAAGCCCCGGATGCCGACGTGCAGGCCTACCGAGCTGCCCGTGGCGCTGGTGCTGCCGCTGATCTGCACACCGGGCACGCGGCGCAGCGCGTCCGCCACGCTGGTGGCGCCGCTGTTCTGGATTTCGTCGCGCCGCAGCAGCGTCCGCGCGCCGCCAAACGTCTGCACGCTGTTTTCAAGGCCGGTGCCCAGCCAGTCGCCGCTGACCTGGATGGATTCCAGCGTACTGGCGCTGGCGGCGGGCTCGGCGGCCTGCGCCGAAGGCTTTGCAGCCGACGCCGCGCGCACGACATAGCCCTGCCCGCCCTGCCCCTCGGCGACCAGGCCCGTGCCAGCCAGCAGCCCGGCCAGGCCGGCGTCCACCCCGTAGCTGCCGCTCAGGCCCTGCGTCGTCAAGCGGCCGGCGTCTTCCGGACGGAAGGAAACCATGATGCCCGCCGCCTTCGCGAAAGCCGAAAGTGCCTGGTCCAGCGGACCGGCGGGGATGCGGTAGTCCTGCGCGCCGGCTTGCATCGCCGGTTGAGCCGCCGCGGACGATGAAGCGCCAAATGCGGCGGTCAGGCTCAGGCTCAATGCGGCCAGGCGCAAGACGCGCGTCGCGGCGCGTGCGGACGAGGGGTTTTGAAGTGCCACGTGTTCACATCCCGTTCAGGTCATCAATGCGCGATATGCCGGATGAGCCGGGACAAAAGGGACACGCAGGGACCAACACAGTTGTAAATAAGTGAAACGACGTCGCGACTGTTATTTGCTGAGGGACACCCAGTACGGCGTCCGCGTCGTTACGCGCAGCTCGAGGGTGTTGGCCACGACTGCAAGCAGCGCATCCGTGTCCTGCAAGCGGAAGACGCCGGACACACGCAGGCCCGCTACAGCCGGGTCGCAACGGACGACCCCGCGCCGGTAGCGCGACACTTCGGCCAGCAATGCGTCCAGCCGCATGTTGTCGGCCTCTATCACCCCGCGCGTCCACCCCGGTGCAACGCCAGACCGCAGCGGCGCGTCCGGCAGGATGTCGCCTTGCAGGAAAGCGTGCGCCGTAAAGCGCACGGACTCGCCCGCGTTGAATACCCGCGTTGATCCTCCATTTGCCAGCGTGACGGCGACCCGATGCTCAAGCACCGTCAATTCGGTCATGGCGTCGCGTGTGTCCATCTGCCGGACGACGAACCGGGTGCCCAGGGCTTGCAGACGGCCCTGCGGCGTCTCGACATAAAAGGGCCGAGCCGCCTTGTCGGCCGCCGTGCGCACGTAGACTTCGCCGGCGCGCAACTGGACCACACGGGCCGCGTCGGAATACCGTACGTTCATGCCGGTATCGGTATTCAGCAGCACCTGGCTGCCGTCGGCCAGCACCAGATCCTGGTTTTCGCCCACCGCCGTGCGGTATTCGCCCGCCTGCCGATGGTTGACGCGGTATCCCAGCCATGCCGCGGCCGGCGCCGCGAAACCCACAGCCGCCAGCGTACGCAGCACCGTGCGCCGGCTGACCCGCGCCTCGCGCGTCAGCAACGGCACCCCCAGCGCGGCCGGCACGGCATTGAACTGTTGCGTCAGGCGTTGCGCGCGTTGCCAGGCGAGCTCACGGTCGGGACTGTCCGCACGCCAGCGCTCAAAGGCGGCGTGATCGGCCGGCCCTGCCTCGCCCGAGTGCAGGCGCACCAGCCAGCGCGCCGCTTCGCGGATGATCGCGGCGTCCAGGGGCTTGGATTCGGTGGCGGCCATCGATCAGTACTCCAGCAAGGTCAGGCAGACCTCGAAACCCTGCGCCATGTACCGCTTCACCGTGCGGTCGCTGAGCCCGGTGCGCACCGCAATCTCGGCGTATGTCAGGCCTTCCATTTGCGACAGCACGAACACTTCCCGCGCCTGTGGCGCCAGATCGGCCAGCATTCGGTCCAGTTGCTGCAGCGCCTGCTGCACGCCCAGCAGCATTTCTGGCGACGCCTCCATCTCGGGCGGAATCGCGGCAACGGCCTGCAGCCAGGCGCGCTCGAGCGACCGGCGGCGCCAGTGATCGTTCAGCAGGCCGCGGGCGATGGTGGTCAGATAGGCGCGGGGCTGCCGCAGTGTGCGGACTTCTTCGGGATTGCGCAGGACGCGCAGAAAGGTGTCGTGCGCGAAATCCGAGGCCTCGTCGCCATGGCCGAGCTGACGCCGCCACCATTGGCAGAGCCATTCGTAATGGGTTTCGCAAAGAAGCTGGAGCGGCTGGAGGGGGTTGGACATGCTCAAACGCCCCGGCAAGCAGCGCGATGACACGGAAAAGCCGCCTGTCCGGAGTGTGGTCAGGCGGCGAGAACCTCCAAATGATACCAAGAATTGTTCGCAACGGGTGTTCGGCGCGGTGTCGCCCGGGAGTCACTGCCAATCCTTCGCGTAGATCCGCTTCCACTCCTTCTCCATGTCGACGACTGTCCACCCGCTCGCCCGCGCCGCGTCCAGGGCCTTGTCCAGACGGCCGACGCTCGAATCGCGGTCGTAGGCCCATTCGCGCTTGGCGTCGGTGTGGTGAACGATGCCGCCAAAGCGCTTGCCCGGCCCGGCGGTGGTCCATTGCAGCATCTGCAGGTCGCCATCCGAGTTGCCGAAGGCCAGGATCGGGCGCTTGCCGATTTGACGCTGGATGGCCACGGGTTTGCCGGGGCCGTCATCGTTGAAGTCCAGCTTTGGCAACCGCATCAGCGCGTACCCGTTTCCGCTTGCCACGAACTCGCTGCCGAACGCCGTGCCGATGACCTGCTCCGGCGGGATGCCGTAGGCCTTCTGCGTCCAGGCGCGCATGAACTCGGTTTCGCCTCCCGACACGATGTAGGTCTTGAAACCGTGCGCGCGCAGGTAATCCAGCAGCTCGCGCATCGGCACGTACGTCATGCTGTCATACGGCAGTTTGGTGCGCGGATGACGCGCGGTTTGCAGCCATTGGTCGACGCGCTGCGTGTACTGCGGGACGGGCATGCCGGTGTTGGTGGCAAGCACGACCTCCATCATGCCGCGTTCGCCGGACTTGGCCACTGCGGCATGATCGTTCTGCAGCACCGCCATGAAAGGCTGGCGCGTGGCCCAGTCCGGATGCGATGGCGCCAGCGCGTGGACCTCGTCCATCGAGAACATCACCTGAAAGTAGATCGGCATCTCGCTCCACAGCGTGCCGTCGTTGTCGAAGACGGCGATGCGATCTTCGTCGGCCACGAAGTCCGGGCTGCCTGGGTCGGTGACCGCCTTCACGAACGCGACGATGGCCATGCGGGATGGCCCGTCAGTCCACGACGCCAGCTCCGCCTGCTTGTGGCGATCTGACGCAGCGCATCCGGCCAGCAGACATAGGATGCAGAGCCACATCCAGGCCAGCCCCCGCACAGAGGGGCGTTGAATCGAAGTCTGCATGCGGATCTCCCGGGCGCGCATGGCGCAGTGATGACACCACTTGGACGACGTTCTGCATCAACGGCTGGCGATACTGCCCTGCGAAGGCTGCGCCGCCTTCCATTGCTGAGGCGTCATGACGGTACGAAACCCGATATGCGACATGGGGTTGAGCGGATCCGTGCCACGTCGAGCGCTGGCGCGGTAGCTGATGCAATACGTGTCGCTGCATAGAAACGATCCGCCGCGGGTCACGCGCTTGGGCGCCGATACGGGCGTGGCGCCGTCGTCGGGATCGAAGCTATCGGCTGGGCCCGCCGGGTCCCGTGGCGGCTGGCGGTATTGCGCCTGAAACCTGAAGGCGTCCGCGCGGTACCAGTCGGACGTCCATTGCCAGACGTTCCCGGCCATGTCGTACAGGCCATAGCCGTTGGGTGCAAAGCTGCCCACGGGCGTGGTGCCGACCTGCACCTTTTCATCCTTTACGACCGGAAACGGCTGCGGCTGCCGGGTGTCCCAGATATTTGCCATGGCCGTGCCCTGCGGCAGCAGTTCGTTGCCCCACGTATAGGTGGCCTGCTCCAGCCCGCCCCGTGCGGCAAATTCCCACTCGGCTTCCGTCGGCAGGCGCTTGCCCGCCCACTTGGCGTAGGCTTGCGCGTCCTCGTAAGACACCTGCACGACCGGGTGATCGTCCTTGCCGTCGATATTGCTGTCAGGCCCCTCGGGGTGCCGCCAGTTCGCGCCCGGTACAAAGCGCCACCAGCGGGAATAGTCGCGCAATGACACCTCGGTCTCGGTCCCGGTGAACACCATGGCGCCCGCCTGCAAGGCGCTGTCGTTGGGACGCGGCGTGCCCGCCGGAAGCTGGACGCGCAGATCTTCCCAGCGCGGTTTCTGCTCGGCGGTCGTCACGTAGCCGGTCGCCTCGACGAAACGGCGGAACTGCGCGTTGGTGACGTCATGCACGTCCATCCAGAACCCGCTGACGCGCACCTTGTGCGCCGGTCGCTCGTTGGGTTGCGACATCTGGTGGTCGTTGCCCATCAGGAATTCGTTGCCGGGTATCCAGGCCATCGCCGCCGGGCCCTGCTTGCCGTCTCCCAGCGTGACGACGGGCGGCCCAGCGCGCGGCGCGGAGACAACGACATACGCGCCGATCGCGCCTGCCGCGCCCAGTATTGCCACCAACGCCAACCCGATCTTCGCGTGCTTTTTCATGCGCGTTCTCCTTGAAGAGAATCCTTTCGCAATGAAGCCGTTACAACGCGGCGGCCCGCGAGGCCAGCTTGCGGTTGCCCTCGCTATTGGGCTTGAGACCCATGCGCTCGGCGGTCAGCACCTTTGCGAGCGACCGCGCGCCGTCGCGCAGCGCCGCCTCGACCAGCGTCAACGCCAGGACGTCCCGCTGTGCGTGGCTGCCGCCGAACCGGTGCGCGATGAGGCGCACGTCGCGCAACAGATTCACGGTCAGCCCGTAGTCTTCGCGCGCGAATGCCAGCAGCGCGTGCGCCACCGGCAGTCCCACGTCGCGCGTCATCATGGCGTTGGTGCCAGCGCCCTGCGCGGCGGCTTCCATGGCCTCGATGAGCGTCTGCGCCGCGGCGTTGTCGCCGGCGCCCAGGAAGGCCATCAGGGCATGCACGTCATTGAAGGCGTAGTAACCCGAGCCGCCGCGCGCCTTCCACACCTCGGCAAGCTGCTGCCACCGCCAACCGACATCAATCCCGCGCAGCAACAGGCGCCACAGCATGGCCGATGCGTCGATAAGGTCAAGCACCTGCCCGGTGGACGTTTCGCGCAACCGGTCGTCGTACATGGCGAGCACGTTGGCGATGTCCTCGCGGTCCAGATGAAACAGGGCCAGGTGCCACCAGTTGTGAATGGACAGCATGTTGTCGCTGGACCAGTCGTCGCGGCGGCCGTTGAGCCAGGCGATGCCCTCGTCCACCCTGCCCTGCATTTCGAGAACGTGGGCCACCGCGTGCACGGCCCAGGGGTCGCGCCGGTTCAGATCCAGCGCGCGCCGGCCCTGGGTTTCGGCCGCGCGGTAGAGATTGGTCTCTTCCAGCCCGAAGGCGTGCATACCCAGGACGTAACCGTAGTCGGGCATTTTGCAGTTCCAGGCGGGCAAAATGCCGGCCACGCGGTCGCGCAGCATGGCCGAGCGGCCAAGCAGGAAGTCGCCGATATGGCCGACCTGCAGCGCCAGCGTGTCGTGGGGATAGTCGGCCAGGATGTCGGCGTAGCGTCGCAGCGCGGTAGAGAAATTGCCGTCCAGCCAGGCGCGCGCCGCGGCGGTGTGCCGTCTTTCGCGCTCGTTGGCGATGTCGACGAGTGCTTCGGCGGCCTCCACGCTTTCGCGCATCAGCGGCTCGACGCATTTGTCGCTGGCGGTAATCATCATGCCCGCGCGCAGCAGGTGGCCCATGACGAAAACGGGGTCCTCGGCCAACGCCTTGTCGATGACGCCCAAGGGGTCACCGTAGTAGCCGTGAAAGAGGCTTTGCGCCTGCTCGTAGGCAGCCATCGACGCCGGTTCATCGCTGGAAACGGGATTGCCCCGTACATCGCTCAGCGCCATGGTGATCTCCCAAAGGGCCGGCCCGCGACGGGCTTCGGAAATATAAGCACGGATAACGCATGCCGGCAAAACGCAACTGCGCTAGTGCGGTTGCACCGGGCATGCGGGTATGGACAGGCGCGCAATCGAATCTTGTTGACATGCGGGAAAGGAAGATGAAAATTATTGCAGTTCAAATCCCGCGGACGACGCGTCCCGGACTGAACGTTACCCAAGTACGTAGGCCAATGTGAACCGCACGGTTTGCAGCTTCGTGCGGTTGGTTTCACTCTCACAACGGAGTTGAAAATGGCGACCAAACGAACGCTCACTTGCGGTGCCGCAGCACTTTTCCTGGCGGGAGCGGCAATCTGTGCCCCCGCTTCCGCGCAGGACCAGCGCAAACCCAACATCATCCTGCTTGTCTCCGACGACACCGGCCTCGGCGATCTCGGTCCGTATGGCGGCGGCATCGGCCGCGGCATGCCAACGCCCAATATCGACCGGCTTTCTTCCGAAGGCATGACCTTCTTCTCGTTCTACGCGCAACCCAGTTGCACCCCCGGCCGCGCCGCCATGCAGACCGGCCGCATCCCCAACCGCAGCGGCATGACCACCGTGGCCTTTCAGGGCCAGGGCGGCGGCTTGCCTGCAGCCGAATGGACGCTCGGGTCAGTTCTGAAAACCGCCGGCTACAAGACGTTCTTTACGGGCAAATGGCATCTGGGCGAAGCGGACTACGCCCTGCCCAACGCCCAGGGCTACGACGAGATGAAGTACGCAGGCCTTTATCACTTGAACGCCTACACCTACGCGGATCCCACCTGGTTCCCCGACATGCCCGCCGACGTGCGCGAGATGTTCCAGCGCGTCACCAAGGGCGCATTGTCCGGCAACGCCGGCGAAAAGCCGCGCGAGGAATTCAAAATCAACGGCCAGTATGTCGATACGCCAATGGTCAATGGCCGTGAAGGCGTCGTCGGGATTCCGTTCTTTGACCGCTACGTCGAAAAGGCCTCGTTGGACTATCTGGACCGCAACGCCAAGTCCGAGCAGCCGTTCTTCATGAGCATCAATTTCATGAAGGTGCACCAGCCCAACATGCCGGATCCGGACTACATCCACAAGTCGATGTCCAAGAGCAAGTACGCGGACTCGGTCGTGGAACTGGACGCACGCATCGGCCGCATCATGGACAAGATCCGCGAGCTAGGCCTGGACAAGAACACGCTGGTGTTCTACACGACGGACAACGGCGCCTGGCAGGACGTCTATCCCGATGCGGGCTACACGCCGTTGCGTGGCACCAAAGGCACTGTGCGCGAAGGCGGCAACCGGGTTCCCGCGATCGCGTGGATGCCGGGCAAGATCGCGGCGGGCTCCAAGGACCACAGCCTGGTGGGCGGCCTGGATCTGATGGCGACGTTTGCGGCGGTGGCGGGCGTGAAGCTGCCCACGAATGACCGCGAAAACAAGCCGATCATTTTCGACAGCTATGACATGTCGCCCGTTTTCTTTGGCACGGGCAAGTGCGACCGCAAGTCTTGGTTCTACTTCACCGAGAACGAGCTGTCGCCGGGCGCGGTGCGCGTTGCCAATTACAAGGCGGTGTTCAACCTGCGCGGCGACGACGGTGCGGTGACCGGCGGGCTTGCCGTGGACACGAACCTGGGCTGGAAAGGCGCGGAGTCCTATGTCGCGACGGTGCCCCAGGTGTTCGATCTGTGGGCCGACCCGCAGGAGCGTTACGACATCTTCATGAGCAACGTCACGGAACGGACCTGGACGATGGTCATGATCAACGACGCCGTCGCGCCGCTGATGAAGACGTATATCGACTACCCGCCCCGCAAGATGCAAAGCGAAGGCTATGACGGGCCGATGACCTTGTCCGGTTACGAGCGGTTCCAGTACATCCGCGATAGCCTGGCCAAGGACGGTTTCAAGCTTTCCCTTCCCACCGGAAACTGATGCCGAAACGCTGCGTCTCACCCGAATTCAGGTGACGCGCACGGATGCGGGACCAGTCCGGGCAGGCGGCTTGCTGCTATCGGCGGATGGACGCGGCAGTTCCATCCCGGCAAGCTTGCCGCCTGCCAGCTTGTCACCCGCCTGTAGGAGGTCCCATGTGGGAACCCAGCGAGAGCTATCCAGATCCTGCCATCGAGGTGCTGGATCCCCGATTCCTCAAGATCCGGCTCACCAACGCTGGAATCGAACGGCTGGCCACGGGCGTGCGGTATGGCGAGGGCCCGGTGTGGTTCGGGGACGGCAGGTGCCTGATCTGGAGCGACATTCCCAGCAACCGCCTCTTGCGGTGGGACGAGGAAACGGGTGCGGTGTCGGTGCACCGCCAGCCGTCCGGGTATGTGAACGGCAACACGCGCGACCGCCAGGGCCGGCTCATCAGTTGCGAACATGGCGAGCGGCGCGTGGTGCGAACCGAGTACAACGGCACGCTGACAGTGCTGGCCGACCGGTTCGAGGGCAAGCGACTGAATGCGCCGAATGACGTTGTGGTGCGCCGGGATGGATCGATCTGGTTCTCCGACCCGGTATTCGGCATTCTGAGCAACTACGAAGGCTTCAAGGCCGATCCGGAACTTCCGACGCACGTCTATCGGCTGGACCCAGGCACAGGACAGCTACAGATCGCGGTTCAGGGCATCCACAATCCCAACGGGTTGTGCTTTTCGCCGGACGAACGGCTGCTGTACGTGGTCGACAACGGATCGTCGCCGAACCGCATCCTGGTCTACGGCGTGCAGGATGACGGCACGCTGGACGGCGGGCGCCCCTTTGTCGAAGCGAACGGCGACGCGATTCCGGACGGCATACGCTGCGACACTGACGGCAATCTCTGGGCCGGCTGGGGACCGGGTCCCGATGTGAGCGGCGTGATGGTGTTTGCACCCGACGCCACAGCGATCGGTCGCATCGCCCTGCCCGACCGCTGCGCCAACCTGTGCTTTGGCGGCGCGCGCCGCAACCGGCTGTTCATGGTGACCGGCCAATGCCTGTTCGCACTGTATGTGAATGCGCAGGGCGTCGCATACTGCTGAACCGGCAGCTATAAAAATCCGATCCAGCGTCCCGCCACCAGACAACCCACCCACAGCGCCAGCGACGCGCCCGCCTGCACGCGAAGCCTGCCCGTGGGCCGCCGGCCGCTTTCGACGTCGGCCCACGCATGGCCGCGGTGCACCAGCCAGGCATTGGCTGCGCCGGCCGCCAGTAGCGCCATCTTCACCAGGAATGCGGGATTTTCCAGATATTCCATCGGACGCACCGAAAACAGCAACGCGCCCGTCAGCACCGCCAGAGCCAGTCCTGTCGCAGCGGTGCGCGCCAGCGCCGGCGCCAGGACGGCCAGCGAGGTCGGCTTCAGGATGCCGAGCAGGCGCAGATCCAGCGGCACGATGGACCCGATCAGCAGGCCGATCGCGCCAATATGCGCGGCGTTGACCAGCAGATAAAGGAGGCCGGACCGGCGCAGCCACATCGCCGGCGGCACGGATTCAAGCTGTTCGAGCGCGAGCCGCAGCAGTTCGGGCATCCGGCGCGGGCGCTCAGGGTTTCTTGATACGGCTTGGGTAGATGTCGTAGGTCTTGCCGCCCACCGTCACCTGCACGGCCTTCATGCGCTTGGCGGCGGCGTCCTGGTCGCGGTTGCCGACGGCGGTGATCGCATCGCCGGGCTTGGCGGACCCTTCGATGAAACCGGCTTCCTTCGTCTGGCTGGGATTGCCCAGCTCAACGGTCCACACGCCGTCCTTGGCCCGGACCTTGAGCATGGGGTGCGGCGGCGCGATCTGCACCTGTTCGACCGTGCCTTGCAACGTCATCTGTTCGGATTCCGCCCACGACCAGCCGTGGTGCGCCATGGCGGCGGGGGCGACGCCGCCGAGGGCGGTCATCGCCAGGGCGGCGATCAACGCGCGTTGAGAAAGCTTCATGTCGATGCTCCTGAAGTTGCGGTGGCGTGTCATTCGTCCGCGCGGCGGCGGCACGGGCGCGAGCGTGCGAAAAAACAGGATAGCAGCGCGTTCCTGCAGCCGGTGTGAATTTATTTGGTGGGCTGCGCGGCGATAAATCGTGAGGTCGTTGCCGAGAATTTACTTTTAAGAATTCACTTTAAGAAGCGCTTTTCATAAGTCACATAATCATAAGGAAATCAACTGGTTATCGAATAAATATAGGATTTCACTTGAGACTAAGAACACACCCAGAATCGTTTGCGCCTACCTGATTCACCCAGGAAAACCCTGCGGAACTTTCCCCATTCCGTAACGGTCGCTTTATGTTCAGGCAATTGTCAGCATATGCCGACATTTGCCCTGAGCTCGACTCCGCGCGTCCACCCTCGGGAGAATTGCATGTCATTGCTCCGCTCGCGTTTCTTCGCGAATCAGCCCTCCACCCCCACCACGCGCCCTCCTGATCTCCCTGACTTCCACGGCCTTACGCTGCGTGCCGATCCATGTCCATGGCGCGCGCAACCATGAGCGCCGTTCCTGACGCCGTGAACAACCGCGCGCCCACCGGCCTATCGGTCATGGACGCAACCATGGTGCTGGTGGGCGTCGTCATCGGCATCGGCATCTTCGGTTTCCCTCCCCTTGTCGCCCAGCATTCCCATTCAGAGGCCATGTATATCGGCCTGTGGTGCGCGGGCGGGCTCGTCATGCTGGTGGGCGCGCTTTGCTATGCGGAACTCGGATCGGCGTACCCCGGCGCCGGCGGCGAATACCTGTATCTGACCCGGGCGTGGGGCGCGCGTGTCGGGCTGATGTTTGCCTGGGCGCGCTGCTCCGTCATCCAGACGGGCGCAATAGCGGTGGTGGCCTTCATTTACGGTGACTACGCGAACCAGCTGTTGCCGCTCGGCACGCAGGGACCCGCCATGCACGCAGCCATCTCGGTGGTTGTGCTGACTGGCCTGAACTTGATCGGCACCCGCTATTCCAAGCGCCTGCAATGGGTCTTTACCGTGCTGACGGTGATCGCCCTGGCCGCCGTCCTGATCGCCTGCCTGACGGCCACAGGCGGCGAGGCGCTCAAGACCCCGGACCCCGCGCCACTGTCGGGCAATACCGCAGGCCTGCTGGGCATGGGCATGGTGTTCGTGCTGCTGACCTATGGCGGATGGAACGAAGCTGCGTATCTCAGCGGCGAACTGCGCGATCCCGGACGCAACATGAGCCGGGTGCTGCTCATCGGCACAGCGGTTGTCACCGGCGCCTATGTGCTGACCAACCTTGCCTTACTGGAGATCTTTGGCTTGCAGGGGCTGCGGGACACGCCCGCGCTGGGCGCCGAAGTCATGCAGCTTGCGGCCGGGCCGTACGCGGCGGCACTGCTCAGCCTGACCATCTGCGCCACGGCGCTCAGCACCATCAACGGCACCATCATCACCGGCGCGCGGGTGTATTACGCGTTGGGCCGGGACGTGCCGCGGCTGCAGGCGTTGGCCGGCTGGAACGACCGCAATGAAACGCCGGTCAGCGCGCTGGTGGTCCAGGGCGTGATCACGCTGGCGCTGGTGGCGCTGGGCGCCTTCAGTCAGAACAGCGTGCAGACGATGGTGGCGTACACCGCGCCCGTGTTCTGGCTGTTCATGATGCTGGTGGCCGCGTCCGTCTGGCAACTGCGCCGCCTGGATCCCGATCGCCCCCGTCCCTTCCGCGTGCCGCTCTTTCCGCTGCCTCCCCTGCTGCTGGCGCTGACCTGCGCCGGGCTGGTCGTTTCCAGCGCCATGTATGCCGGCGCGGGCGCCCTGATCGGGCTGGCCGTGCTGGCAGCCGGCGTGCCCCTGATGCGCCTGCTCAAGCCCGCCCAGGCCGCGGGCTAACCCGTTCTTCCCTGTCCTCTTCGTCCAAGGAACCCTCACCATGCAACGCTCCAACGCACGCTTTCCCGACTCTTCCAAGACCGCAGTTCAGGTGTTCACCCCGCACCTGCGTCTGGCGATGCTGGCCTCCGCGATGGCATTCATGCTGCTGGGCGCGACCGCCGCCATGGCGCAGACCGCCGCCGCGCCCCCCAAGGCCGGCGAACAGAAGGCTTATGTGCCCGACGTCGGCCAGGAAGGCAAGGACGTCATCTGGGTCCCCACGCCGCAAAGCCTCGTGGACAAGATGCTCGACATGGCCAAGGTCACGCCCAAGGACCGGCTGATGGACCTGGGCTCGGGCGATGGCCGCACGGTCATCACGGCCGCGCAACGCGGACTGACCGCGCAAGGCATCGAATACAACCCCGACCTGGTCGCGCTGTCGCAGCAGAACGCCAAGCGCGCCGGCGTGGCCGACCGTGCCACCTTCGTGGCGCAGGATCTCTTCACTACCGATCTGTCTCAGGCGGATGTGATCACGATGTTCCTGCTGTCCACCATCAACGAGAAACTGCGGCCAAAACTTCTGGAACTGCCCGCCGGCACGCGGGTCGTGTCCAATACCTTCCGCATGGGCGACTGGGAGCCGGACGCTTCCGAGACCGTCACCGAGAACTGCCAGACCTATTGCACGGCGCTCCTGTGGATCGTGCCGGCCAAGGTTCAGGGCAAATGGGATATGGGCGGAGAGACGCTGCAGCTCGATCAGCACTTTCAGGTGCTGTCCGGCAAGCTGGGATCCGTGCCGATCTCGGATGCCCGGCTGGATGGCACGTCGATCACCTTCACCGCCAACGGCGTGCGCTATGCGGGCGTCGTGAACGGCCGCACCATGAGCGGCAGCGCCGCCGGCAAGGGGGAATGGCGGGCCAAACGGAGCTGATCCCCCTCAGAACCGCCAACGCAGATCGATCGAGCCCGCGTGCTCGCGGCTGCCATCGCCATACTGCCCCGAGTACGACACACCCAGCGTGGCGGATCGCGTCATCGCCACGTCTGCGCCCAACTCAAGCAGTGCCGCATCGCGCGCGATCGGCGCTCCGGCAACCGTGAACGTCTGGCTGCCATCGAATGCCATCGTGGCGCGCGGCGTAACATCGTCGAATGCATGGCGCCAACCGACCGAACCGCGCAGCGTGCCCTCGGCGCTGCCCACTTTGAAGGCCGTGCGGCCGCGCACACCCAGCGTACTTGACACCTCGTCCTGACTCTCGCCACGGCCACGCAAAGCGGCGAACCCGCCCGATTCGCTGAAGCCTCGTGTGCGCAGATCGCTGTACGACACCCCCGCGAACGGTTCGACGCTCGCCCGATCGGACACGGCGATTTCGTAGCCCACTTCGGTGAACACCTGCGCCGTGCTCGCGCCGTAATCGGCGGTGAGCTTCTCGGTGGCGCCGGCCACGCGGGCAGTGCGTTCGATGCTGATGTCGTGCCAGGTATAAGCTGCGCCGGCCATCACATTCAGCCGGCCGCGGCCCGCTTCAAAAGACTTGCCGCCGAACAGCGCCGCGCTATAGCTCGACACATCGGCTTGCGAGGCACGGTCGTCCACGCGCGACTTGCCATCGGTGTAGCCCACGGCGCCACCCACGCGCCAGCCGTTGCCCACGGCTTGGTCCGTGCCCATGAAGACACCGCTCGTGCGCTGGCGCACCTCTGCGTGGTTGCCGTCGCCTGCGATCGTCTGCCAATTGCCCACCAGTTCCGCCCAGGCCGGGAGCGCATTCGACACGGGCAACGCCGACGCCGGCGCCGGTCCCGACCCCGCCTGCGCCGTCGGGGCGCCCGCACGCATGCCGGCATTCAGATTCGCGCGCAGACGGTTCAGCGGCAGCGTGCGCACCGTGGAACTCAGTCCCATCAGCGTGCCCGCTATCCCGGCATGCGCTTCGCCCGAAAGACTGTCGAACGCCGCAGGCGGCGCACCGGCCGGCAGCGTCAGGATGTACTCATGCAGCACGTTGCCCGCGGGCAGGCTGTCCAGCGCATTCGCCGTGGCGCGCTGATTGTTCGTATTGGCTGCGTCGGCAAACGCCATGGGCGTCGGTGGGTTCGGCTGCGTGCCATCCACCTGTTTGCGGGCCAGCTGCATCGTCACGCTCTGGCCGTCATAACCCAGTGTCGGATCCAGATAGGCGTAGTTCGAACGCACCGACGCGAACTGGCCCTGGACCTGATTGGCCGTGAGAATGGTGTACTGCCGCGTCGTGGCAAAACCGCCCTCGGGCCCCACGTGCACGACTGAACCCGCCAGACGCGCGGTGCCGCTCACGTCGATCCGATCGCTGCCGCCCGAGTCGGGATCGGTCTCGACGAGGTATGTGGCGCCGGGCGAGAACGTGAGGTCGCCCATCACTGTCAGCGTGCCGATGGAATTGCCCGGCGCGATGGTCGCGCCGCTCATGAGCGTGGTTGTGCCCACCTGGCCCGTGCCCTGCAGGGTGGCCCCCTGGCGGAGCGTCAATGCGCCGCCCAGCTTGCCGGCGCCTGCGCTGCCCACGATCAGCGTTCCCGCGTGCACATCGGTATGTCCTGCGAATGCGCTGCTATCGCCTGCCAAGACGAGCCGGCCTGCGCCGGTCTTAGCGAGCGTGCCAAGGCCCGTCACGCGATCGGCATAAGCAGCGTCGCCGCTGGCATCCAGCCGCAATGACGCGCCCGCTGCGACGTCGGCGTCGCCCGTGAAGCGATTCGCGATCACGGCCAGCTCGCCGCCCTCCACGCGCCACTGCTGCTGATGGGCATCGGCCGCAAGCGACAGGGTGCCAAGGCCGCGCTTGCTGAAGCTGCCTGTTCCCGTGATCGCCCCCTGATACGTTGCATTCGCGGCCTGGTCAAAGACGACGGCGCCCTGGTTCAGCAGATTGCCGTTGATGGCGCTCGCGCTGCCCACCAGGGTGCCCGCCTCGACGAACGTGTTGCCATACGCATTCGCGCCGCCAAGCATGAGCGTGCCGGCGCCGCGCTTCAAGAGATCGCCCCCCCCCACCAGATCCTGACTGACCGTGAACGTATGAGCCGCGTCTTCGATGTCGAAGCCGCCGCCCTGTGCGCTCCAAAGAATCGTGCGCCCGGTCGACGCAAACTGATCGCCGGTGATGCGCAGCGTGCCGCCCTGGAATCGCAGCGCGCCCGCCGTGCCGAGGTTACTGTCGCCGCTAACCGACAGCGTACCGCCTGAAAGGCGCGTCTCCCCCTGATAGATGTGCGGACCGGATAGCACCAGCGTGCCGCCGCCGGTCTTATCGATGCCGCCAGCCCCGCCAATCACCGCGCCGACGTTCGCGGTCACGCCCTGCAGAACGCGAACTTCGCTACCCCCCGGCGCGGTATCGAGCCCACCCAGGGTGCCGTTGCCATGCACCGCGCTTTGCAGCGCGTAGCCATCGGCCACGAACTGCAAGCCTTCGAAGGCCTGCGTTCCTTCGACCGTGATGGTGCCGCCACCCGCGGTGTTGAATACGGCGGTCTTGCCCGCCCAGGCCTGCGCGATGTTGCCGTTTTCGTTGGTCCATTGCGCGGACGTGTCGCGCCACGTGCCCGCACCGCCCATCCAGGTTTGCAGTTGATCCGCACCGACGCTACCCAGGCGCAAATCGATGAAGCCCGGCAGACTGCTGACCACGGCCACGGGCTGTCCCGCAACACTGAGCGGTACGCCAAGATTGTTGGCGAGCAAGTTGCCGCCGTAGCTCAGGAGTCGGTAGTAGCCGGGACCTGCCAAGGCAGACGCGTTGTCCAGCGAGAGCGAACCGTTCAAGGTCACGTCATCCGTGACGTTCACATGCGAACTGACGCCGGCCGACGGCGTGGCACCCGCCGCGCCCAGTGTGTAAGCCAAGGTGCTACCCGCGTCCAACCGCAAAGACCCGGTGATCCGCAAGGTCTCGAGGGTTGATCCTGGCGCGAGCGTGCCGCCCGATAGCACGGTCATGGCCCCGACACGGCCCGCCCCGGCCAGGGTGGCGCCGTCGGCGACGGTAAAGTTGGAGCTCGTGGCCTGCCCGCTCACGAGCAGCGTGCCTGCCTCGACTACCGTTGCCCCCGTATAGGTGTTCACGCCCGATAGCCTGAGCGTGCCGGTGCCGAGTTTACGCAGGTTCAGACTGCCTCCCAGTGTTCCTGAGAACGTCGTCGACGCATTGTTGCTTCCCACGTTGAGACCCACGCCGCCCGAAGCGCTGATCATGCCGGCACCCGCCAACGATCCGATGTCTTGCGACGCTTGCAGGGTCGCGATTGCTCCGGCCCGCACGTCGAACCCACCGGACCCGAGCACATTCGTGCTCCAGGCGGTGAGCGACCCCGCCTCGAGCACGGTACCGCCCGTGTGTGCGTTCGCCTGCGTCCAGCTGACTCCGCCCGTGCCGCGCAGGCGGAGTTGCCCCGTGCCAGACAAGGGCGCCGAGAGATGAAGGTCAAGTTGGCCATTGTTGTCGAGGATCATCCCGCCATTGCCGATGACCACCTCGCCCGCCGCAAACCCCTGAAAAAGCGAGGTTGGCCCGACTGCACGCAGGCCACCGCCCTCGAAGGTGATCTTGGCCGCGCCCGCGCCTACCGGCTTGCGGATCTCTGCCGCGGAGACAAACGAGATCCCGTCTGTGGGCGAGCCCCGCACTACGAGTTGACCATTGCCGCCATTCGTACCTATGCGAATCTGCGCGGCGGAGAGCGTCGCGCCATTGCTAAGGGTAATGGTGCCCGCGCCGGCTACCGTGCTGCCCACATCAAGCACGTCCGCCACGGTCAGCGAAGACTGCGCGCCATCGATGGACATATTGCCGATAGCGGCCTGCCCGACCACCGCTCTCGTCGCACTGACCGTACCGCCGCTGAGGATACTGAGCGTGCCGGCGCTCGCCCCGCCCAGGGTCAAGTCTTGCGCCAACCACGCCGAGTTCGCACCATTGACCGACACGGTGCTGGGCAAGGCGCCCCCCGCCCCTCGGCCGATCGTCGACGTTCCGGTCGTCAGGATGGCCCCGTTCGACACCGCCATGGTCGTTGCCGCCGTCTGGCCGATATCCAGCGAGGAGGACACGGAACCCAGGCGGGCATTGGGCCCCGACAACGTCAGGCCCCCGCCGTCGACCCGGATCGCGCCCGTCATGGGGCTGTTCCCCGTGAGCGTCAACGAGCCGGCCAGATGTTTTTCAAGTGTGCCCGCACCGGTGAGCGAGCCACTGTAAGAAGAGGCATTAGTGCGGCTGAACAGGACAACGCCTTCGTTGGCGATATTGCCGGCAATGGAGCCGGTTACGCCGCTGCCGACCTGCAGCACGCTACCCGATTCCACGGTCGTGCCGCCCGTATACATATGGGTGCCGCTCAGCCGCGTGATACCCGTGCTGCTGACGGTGACCGTCCCCGTGCCCTGGATCGAGGGCGTGAAGTCGTAATCGAGATCGGATTGATTGAAATGAATCTGTCCGTCATTGGTGATTCGGTTGAGCGAGACGATGTTGCCGCCGGACTCGGCGCCGCGCAAGGCGTTGCCGATGTTCAGCACGCCGTTGCTCTGAATCCGCAGGCTCTGGTTCTCGCCGCTGAGCATCAGGGTCGAGGCCCCCGCTAGGTTCAGCACACCCGCGCCCCCATTGACGCCGCCGCCCAGCACCACCGAGGCAAACGCATCGGTGACGCCCACGTTCAACAACGACCCACCCATCAAGGTGACCATGCCATCGCCACCGCGTCCGCCGCGTGTGCCACCGCCACTCGCGCCGCCGATGTACAAGCTCTCGTCGATGTAAAGGCGCGCCTCGTTCAGCATCAGCGAGCCGGCGCCTCCACCGCCCCCTGCTGTGGGCGTGACACCGGCAGGGCCGCCATCGCCGCCGCCACCACCGCCGACGAACATCTTGCGGATGGACAGGGAGCCGTTGTAGACCGACATCGTTCCAGCCGTCCCAGTGCCGCCCGCCGTCATTCCGCCGCCACCGCCGCCGCCACCGATACCTACGAAATCGTAAGCACCCAGGGGTTGGGTAATGCGCCCCCCCGAGATCACAAAGCTTAATGCATTGCCGCCGCCCGCTCCGGGATGCGTATTGGGCGGCGAGCCGGCCAGGTTCTCCACGGGTGCGCCATCATTGCCCGGGGTATTTCCCGAGCCCCCGAGCCCGCCCATGCCCCCGCTCCCCCCGTTGGCTCCGGTGCCGCCCGACCAGGGTCCGGGAGCGCCGCCGACGCCCTCACCGCCGCCTTGACTACCCGACTTGAGGTAGGCGCTGCCGCCACCGCCTCCACCAATCCCGCCACCCCCACCGCCACCCACCACTTGGGAGAGGTCCGCCTCACCACCATCACCGCCGATGCCGACCAGCACACTGGCGGCCAGCGCCACGCCCGAACCGGCCATCAGGTTGATCGCGGAGGCAACGGCGAGCGCCAAGGGCCGCCGGGGAAAGCGCGATGCACCGTGTGTCGAGTAACGGAGGGTCATGGTGATCTTTATCTGAGTTGGAGGAGCCAAACCTGATCGTCTCGGCGGTAGGCCCGTCGTCAAACGTCGGATCTAGTTCGCCGCTTTGCAATCTGTCGACATGGGATCAACCTTGCAATCTATCACGAAATGTAATTATTTTGACAGCCACGCCGCGTTGACCGTGTGCGGCGTCATGCAATAGCATCGGTTGCATGAGAAGAGACAGCAAGCTTTCCGGCGTCCTGCACGTTCTGCTGCATATGGCCGAGCACCCCGGTCCCATGACCTCCGACGACCTGGGCCGCGTGATGCAGACCAACCCCGTGGTGATCCGCCGCATCATGGCCGGCCTGCGCGAGCAGGGTCTGGTCCGCTCCGAAAAAGGCCATGGCGGCGGATGGTCGATCTCGTGCGATTTCAACGACGTCACGCTGCGCGACATCTACGACGCCCTGGGCGCGCCCGAGATCTTCGCGATGGGCAACCGCAGCGAGTCCCCCGGCTGCCTCGTCGAAGAGGCGGTGAATGCGTCACTGGACGGCGCATTCGAAGAGGCACAACGACTGCTTCTGCAACGCCTCGGCCAGGTTACGCTGGCCGCACTCAGCCGCGACTTTCACGCGCGCATGGTCGAACGCGGGCAGGCTTTCGACCCGCAGGCAGTGCACGAGGCGTGATCGCCCCCTACTCCCACGGCTGGCGCCACGCCATCAATGAGGCCTCGACGTGCGCGATCTCGGCCGGCGACATGCCGGCTTCTTCGTAGAACCGCTGGCGCTCGCGCACCACGTCCAGGACGCGGCCGATGATCGATCTGGCGGCGGCTTCCGACCGGAGTCCGAAACGCCGGTACTCGGTCAGGCAATTGGCAAAGGTGCTGTCGCGGCCGTCGGCGCCGATATGCAGGTAATGGCGGGCCGACCCTTCCTGGGTCACCACATCAAACAGCGGCGACATCCGGTAGGTGAGCGCCCCGTCGTCTTTCAGGAAGCCCACGTTCTTCAGGTGATCGTCCGTGTTGTGGACGGCAACGTTCAGGACCATCCGCGCATATAGTTCCAGCAGGTCCTGCACGGGATTCGACGAGATGCGGCGCGCCACGTCGGCCAGGCGCGCGTAGGAATACGTGGCCTTGCCGCGCGGCCCGTCCAGTTCGCGCTTGCCGATGTGCACGGACGGGCTGATCAGGGAGGCGCCGCTCAGGAAGTGCCGCCGAGCGATGACCGGGTCCGCGCCGTGTTGAACCGGCAATAGCTCGCGGTCGAACCGGTGCGTCAGCAGCACGGCGCCCAGGTGCGTTTGCGCCAGGCGGATCTCCGGCACGTTCAGCCCGATGGCGCGGGCCATTTGCAGGTTGGCGTACTCCACGCGCTGGCGATCATAGGACTCGCCCTTGCGGGGAAACTTGGCAATCCACATCTCGCCTTCCGCGTCCCGCACGATCGTCTTGGGACGCGCGCCGCCAATATCCCAGGAGCTGCCCAGGATGTCTCGGTACAGCCCCTTGGGCTTGATGCCCTGATCGATGTCCGTCAGCAGGTCCGCCAGCGACTCCAACTGGCTGACTTCAGGCAGCCGGTAGGTCTTGCGCATGTTGGGCGTCAACTGGCGGGCGCTGAAAAAGAGCGCCCCCACGCCCATGCCGCGGCCTTTGAGCAAGACCTCGTTCTCCGTCACGCGGGCGCCCGCATTGTCGACGCGCATCACATTGCGGCCCCAGGCATCCGGCGCCGCGTCGAAAATGGCCCCTAACGTTTGATAGCGGCTTTCGGTCCGGAAAGTGGTCGTGGCGTCAGTCAGGGGCAGATTGAGCGGATCCAGCGAAAACGCGCGCGGATCGTTCACGTAGGACTGCACGTACGTGAATTCGGCGAAGAAGTGGTTTTCGTCGGTGTCGTCCAGAGTCAGGATCCCGGCCAGCACGGCCTCACCGCGGATATCCACGTAGACGAAAAGCTCGCTTTCGACGGTTTTATGCTTTTTGGCTGGCACGATGTCGACCGCCGCGCTACAGGCTGGAAGGATCGGCGCGATGCGAATGCCGCGCCTTGCCGCTGCCCCGGGCAGGCCTGCGCATGGCGTCCAGACGCTTGCCGACGCCATCGAGGTCGGGTTCGCCCAGCGCGAATACCTGTTCACCAAAGCCGTACTGCAGCAAGGCCTCGAACGCGAGCGCCAGGGACACGCCGCCATCGCCGCTTTCAAGCCGGTTGATGGTCGCGCGCGACACCCCCATGCGGCTGGCCAATGTAGCTTCGGTTTCGTTGCGGCGCAAACGCGCGGTGCGGATGTGCGCGCCAAGGCGAACCAAGGCCTCGGCCGCCTCGAAACTGGGCTCGATCTTCTTTTTCATGACGCAATAATAGCGCTGTAAACGCGTTAATGCATCATTAATGAGTCAAGCTATTGATATAAATTGCCTCACTAATGGTACATAGATGCAAATTATGCGCCATTAATGAGGCAAATAATGTATTCAGGTTTGACTTTACCGTATCACGGCCTGATCCAGCCGTAAGGCCGCCCGCGCAGTGTCCAGGGTGACGCGCGCTCCGAGCGGCAGCGTCAGGTTGGGCTCGCCGTGTCCGCTTGGCCAGCCGGCCAGAACTGGAATGCCGCGTGCGCCAACCTGCTCGAGCAATAGCGGATACAACAGGCTTTGCGCCTGCGCGTCGTCCAGGTTCGTCCCGGCGATGCGGGTGAAACTGCCCACGACCACGCCCTTGACGCCGTCGAACTTGCCCGCGGCCGCCAACTGGCTCAATAGCCGGTCCACGCGTGGCAGCGCCTCGTTGACGTCCTCGAAAAACAGGATCGCGTCGCGGGTGTCGATCTCATGGCGGGAGCCGATCAGCGCGGCGATGAGGGCCAGGTTGCCGCCGATCAGCCGCCCGCTGGCCGTGCCTGCGACCAGCTCCACCGCACGCGTGTCCGGCGGAGGTTGAATCCAGGCCCCCTGCCCAATCTGCCCGGAAAGCATGGCCAGCAGATGGGATTCAGTGGGCTCGCGCTTGCCCGCGACCAGATCCTGCGCCAGCATCGGCCCATGAAACGTCACAAAACCGGCGTGGCGCTGCATGGCCAGATGCAGGGCCGTGATGTCGCTATAGCCAATGAAGGGCTTGGGATTCTGGCGCAGCAAATCGAAGTTGAGCTTATCCAACAGCCGCCATGAGCCAAAACCGCCCTGCAGGCACCACACCGCGCCGATATCCGGCCCGGCAAACGCGGCATGCAGGTCGTCCAGACGCTGCGCGTCGGTACCGGCCAGGTATTCATAGGGGGCGTCGAGCCGCGTACGCGATGCCGGCATGATCAACGGAACGAAACCCCGGTCTTCCAGCCACTCGGCGGCAAGGTCGCTGGCGTTTGGGGCCGCCGACGCCGGCGCCACGATGGCGACCTTGGCGCCGGGCCGCAGTGCGGGCACAGGCGCGGCTGCCGGTTTCGCGTGCGAAGGCGGGGGCGCAGTGTCGCGCCGTGCTGCGGCATTCGGCGAGGCGTTCGGCGAGCCTCGCCGCCCGCCTGCGCATCCCGCCAGCCCCAAGCCGGCCAGGCACAGCGCGCCCGCGTTCAACAACATCCGCCGGCGTCCGGCGTCCGGGCGCCCGATATCCGCATACCCGGCATCACCCCGCGGCCCCATTTGAGGATTCGGTCCGACCACGGGATCGGCCATCTGGAAGCTGGTGGGTCGACGCATCAGAATCGCTCGTACTCCAGCCGGTAGCGCCATTGCCCGGCAGCCAGGCCGGCCATCGGCAAGCGCCCGATCCGCAGACGCCGCAACGCCAGCAAGCGCAGACCCGCGGCCTCGCATACGGCTTCAATGAAACCCGGCATCGGCGACTTCAGCGCAAAACGCAGGTGGCTTTCGTTCTGCCAGCTCACTTTCATCGGCGTGGCGGCGCGGCCTTCGTACGCCATGCCGCGCTGCATGCGGGCGAGGTCCGCCTCGCTCAACTGGCCTTCGACATGCGCGATGTACTCCTGCTCCACGTGGCGGCCCTCCTCCACCAGCTTGCGAGCTACCGCGTAATCCTGGGTGTAGACGACCAGACCGCTGGCAGCGCGCTCCAGGGGCGTCACCAGCTTGAGGCCGTTGAACATGCGCTTCAGGTAGCGCTGGCCGGATCGGTCGCCGGGCATCAGGTTCTCGGGCAGGATAAGGTCCAGCGCGGAACCCCGCTGGTCGTCGGCGTACATGCCGGCCGGCTTGTGGACCAGCACGGTGACCGGACGGCCTTCTTCGAGCCGCGCGCCGGGCATCAGGCTGACCGCTTGCGACGGTCCGACCCGCAAACCCGGCTCTTCCTGCACCTTGCCGTCGACGGTCACCCAACCGCCTTCGATGTAGCGTTCGGCATCGCCTCGGGAACACGGCAGCTCGGCCGCGAGCCGCTTGGCCAGGCGATCGGTGTTTGGGGCGGCCGGGGTTCTCGCGGGGCGGGCGGCGCGGGCTGGCGATGCAACGTCTTTGACCGGGCCACCCGATCGGAAGCCGGTGCTGCGCGGGCTGGCCGCGCTGCCGGCGTTGTCGCCCTTCTCGCCCCTGCTGACGTTGCCAGGCTTTGCGCCGCGGGGTTTCATGCCGGGCTTGGCCGGTTGATTGGCTCGGCCAGCGCCGGGGCCTCTGGCGGGACGGCCGGTGCCTTCACTGCCAGAGCGCTCGGGGCGTCCGGAAGTCGCATTTCGCGCGGTCCGGTCCGCGTCGGACCCGCGCGGGTTGGAGCCTGCCGGGTCTCGCTGGTACGGCTTGCTCGTCGCAGCGGAGCCGTCCGATCTCGTCGGACGTCCGTTACGGTTTGCCGTAGCGCGCTTAGCGGGGCGAGAGGTCAGGCTGAGCGTGCCGGGCTTGGTGGGCCGCATGGTGTTGCTCATCGTCCCCCCTCCTGGTGCATCGGATTGAAGCGATAAAGGAAAAGGTCAGGCGCGCCTGCGGGCGCCTCGGTTAAAAGCTTTGTCATCGGTGTTGCCGGGTATTGCGAAAAGCGGGCCACATGGCCCGCACCTTGAGACGGATGTTACGCCCTTTTCTGCTGCGATCCGTCGGGATGGTCTGCGTCCAAGGCCGCCTCGTCCGGATAGACGTCCGCCGGTGGCGGCACCTCATCGATCCAGGCCTTGAGCAGCGTCGACGTCACCGCCAGAATCACCGGGCCGATGAACAATCCGACGATGCCGAAGGCGAACATGCCGCCCAGCACGCCTGACAGGATCAGCAGCATCGACAGGTTCACGCCCCGCTTGATCAGCATCGGCCGCAGCAGGTTGTCCAAGGTGCCAACCACGATGGCCCAGACCAGCAGCACGGCGGCCGCAAGCTTCATATCGTTCTGGAACAGCCAGGCAACCCCGCCCAGCATCGGCAGGAACGGGCCAAGCTGCGCCAAGCACAGCATCACCATGAGCGCAGTCAGCACCCCCGCGGCCGGCACGCCCGCAATCCACAGCCCGATACCGCCCAACGCCGATTGCACCACTGCGGTGACGACGATGCCCAGCGCCACCGCACGGATCGCAGAGGCGGCCAGCCTGATCGCGGCCACGCCCCGCTGGCCGGCAAGCCGGTTGGCAAACCGCCGCGCAAGATCCGCCGCGGCGTCGCCCTTGCTGTATAGGATGCCGGCAATGATCACGGTGATCAGCATGTGCATCACGAACACGCCAACGATCGCGGCGTGACCCAGCAGCCAGTGCGCGGCGGTGGTCAGGTACGGTTCAATGCGCGCCAGCAGCCCGCCCGCGCCGGCGTCGGACAGCGTCTGCCACTCCTGGGCGATGCGAGGGCCGGCCAGCGGAATGTTGCCAATCCACGCGGGAGGCGCCAGCAGCGCATAGTCGGGCAGGCTCTTGACCGCCGCCATGATGGCGCCGCCATGCAACGCCAGCGTCGAGATCGCTTGATACAACGGCAGCACGATCACGAACAACAGGATGAAGAGCATTGCCACGGTGGCCAACCAGCGCCGCCCGCCGCAATGCCGCTGAATCGAAAGCAGCACCGGCCAAGTGGCGACCACGATCGTCGTGGCCCAGATCAGCCCAGGAAGAAAGGGACGCAGGACGTACAGGCTGCCGACCATCAAGGCCAACAGCATGACGATGACAAGAAGAACCCGGGCGATGTCGACAGACTGGCGTGGTATCACACGCGGCTCCTGGCGGGGCTGCCGCCCCGAATTGCGGTGGATGCGGACCGAGCGGCGCCCGTCCTGCCAGCCATCGCAATCAGTCGAATGTATCCGAAATCGGCGTGAACTTGAATGGGAACGTTACTTGCTCGGCTTGCCGCTGCGACCGGCCGGGTTCGCCGGTCCGGGGCGCAGGTAAAAACTGTGGAGGTGTGCCATGAAAAACATGGCTTTCGCTGGCGCTTTGCTGGCACTCGTGTTGAGCGGCTGCAGTTACATGGATTCTCAACGCGCCGACGGATCGCGCGCCACGCGCGCGACCCATTCCGACCCCGCCAATTACCATCGGTCCAATTTTGGCGAGCCCGACAATGAACCGTTCCAGGGTGTCTATCCGGGCCACTAGGTCCGCCCAAGGGCCAACCGTGACGAGAACAGGGCGCAGGGGCTACGAGACGCCCAGCATCGTGCGGAACCGGCTGCGGATCGCGCCGGCATAAGCCCAGCACCAGACCGCGAGGGCCAGCATCGCCACGGTGAAGTAGGCGCGTGCGCCCTCCGGCACAGGATTCATCTGCGACAGGGTCAGGAAGGGTTCGAAGCCGATGAAGTCGGTGGCCGCCAATGTGCTGAAAATCAGGGCCAGCACCGGGCCGGTGAATCGAGGGCGCTCTCCCCGCGTCTGGGGATTGGCGAGAAAGCGCCAATGTAACCAGCGCACGAGTTGGATGCCCACGGCGATCAGGGGAATAAGGAGCGCAAGCTGTAGCACCAGCAGCGCCAGAATGACTTGAGTAGGAAGCATGCGCGGATTTTAATCGGATCCGCCGTGACGGCTGGTCTACGCTACCTTGATCTATGCCGCCTTGGCCTACGTCCCCAACTGAAAGGCCCGCCAGCCGGAGCCCGCGCTGGTCAGCCATTCCTGCACGTACTGCAGGCTCAAGGCGATGGACAGGGCCTCGCCCTGAAACAGCACATCCGGCTGCGCGCGGAGCCAGTTGAAGTCATCGATTCTGCGGATGTCCTGCGCCAATACCTTCAGCCCTTGACGGGAGGCCTGCCCGAGCAGGCTGAAAAAGCGTTCCTGCAATGGGCGGCGGGTGCAGATGCCTTCTGGAATGCCGACCCGCAGCCCGATGGCGCGAAGCGTGCCGAACTGGACTTGTGGCGAAGGCAGCAGCCGCACGCGTAACGCGGGCCGCAGTTCCTGGTAGCCGTTAAAAAGCGTGGCGCCCTGCGCAAGACGATCGCTGAGGGGGACGTTGTACGTAACCTTGGCGCACGGATAGATGGGCTGGCTGGGATGCGCTTCTTGCGGCGTTTCGCGCAGTTGGTCGCCTGCCACGGCGCCAATGCGAAGATCCTGGCATAGCTGCTGCGGAAGCAGAATGTCGGCGTTGACGTTGAGCGGATGATCCATGGACAGCGTTGCCAAGCAGCCCGCGGCGCGGAAAACACGTCCTGCGCGGCGCAAGGCGTCTGCCGAGGCGGCATTGGCAAGCAGCGCGGGGATGTGACCGCTGCGGCCGCCGACCAGCGCCATTTCGCGGACGACACCTTTGGCGTCCAGCACGGGTTGGATTCGTAACGGCTCGCTGACGAGTGAGGCGGATTCGGCCTGGTTGATAGCGTTCATAAGCGGACGAGTTTATGGATCGCCATTACACAAACCAATCGTAAAAGTACGATTTGCTTGGTCGTTTGCCCCGTCATTGGCGTATTTTCAAAATATTCTTATATCCGCCGAGTTGGGCCCTACCTACGATGGGCGCATGCCTGTCAAGGAATCCAACACCCTCGCGCCAGACGTCCAGCCAGTCCCCCGAGCCCCCACGCTGCTCCTGCATCTTTTCGCCGCCGCGTTGCTTGCCTGCATCGCGGCGGCCGCTGCATTTCTGCTTTACTGGTCGTTTACCAGCTCGGTTTCCACTTACCGCCGGCAAATGAACGCCGCCGCGTACAACGCGCAGATCTTCTTCGATCAGCGCGAGTCGCTGCTTCGCTCGCTGGCGTCCAGCCTGGTCCGCAATACCGATGCCGCGCCCCCCTCCGAAACCCCGCGGCACTTCGGCAACACCGGGCAGATCAACGTCTTTCCCCTGCACGAAGAACCAAACGCCTACGACTGGGCATTGATTCTCACCCCGCGCGACCTCAACGACATTGCGTTCGCGCACACCCAACTGCTGTTCAGTTCCATCCGCAATGGGCAGACCACGTACGTCGCGCCGCGCCCCGGTCAACGCGCAAGTCTGGACGACGCCGCGCAATCCTGGATCGCACGCGAGCTCGCCATGGCGGATCCCAACGCGGCGCACGGCGGGCAAAATGCCATCACCTGGCTCAAGCCGCCCCTGCACAACGCCAATCCGCTGTACCTGTACACGCCCGTCGACTCCTCCGCGCCCCGCGCGGGGTGGATCGGCCTCGAACTCGGCGACATCAACGCGGCCATCGACCTGTCTTCCTTGCGTGGCGGCAGTTACATCCTGCATGATCAGGATGGTGCGCCCGTGCTGCACAGCCCGGACGACCCGCAAATCCTGGCGGGCTTGAGCCGGCACGCCGGACGCGAGGACGCGTTCGGCTGGTGGGGCCCGGGCCTCTTGCCCCGCTACGTCGTTCTCAGCAAATCGGTCGGCGAAGACGGCTGGCGGCTTGTCTACTACACGCCGGTCAGCCGGATCCTGGGCGACGCCGCCTACGCCATCCAGGCCACGCTGGGCGGTGCGCTCCTGCTTTGCGCGGCCGTCATCTTCGGCATACGGTACATCCGCAAGAAACTCGTCGCCCCCGCCTTGCGCCAATACGAAGCCCTGGCCGAAAGCGTTTCGCTGAATCGAAGACTGGTCGAAGTCGCGCCCGTGGGTCTGTGCCTCTTGCGCCGTGCCGACGGCATGCCGCTGCTGTCAAACGAACTCGCGCGGGATTGGCTGCTGGAAGATCCGTCGCTGTTGGCCCGGCTGCTGTCCGAAGACGGCCATTGCACCGAACGCGAGTACGCCCTGGACGACGGCCGGTGCCTCTACCTGACGTTCGCCCCGATCACCTACCGCGCCGAGGACGTCATCCTCTGCGGCATCAACGACATCACCGCGTTCAAGCGGGTCGAGCATTCCATTACCCAGGCAAAGCTGCACGCCGACGCCGCGAACCACGCAAAGACGGTGTTCCTGACCACCATGAGCCACGAGATCCGGACGCCGCTGTTCGGCATTCTTGGCACGCTCGAGTTGCTTGGCCTTACCGCCATGGACAGCCAGCAGCAGCAATACCTGCAAACGATGCAGCAGTCTTCGGCAACCTTGCTCAGCTCCATCAACGACACGCTCGACCTGTCGCGCATCGAGGCCGGCTACCTGAAGCTCGAAACCTCGGAGTTTTCGCCGGTTCAGTTGCTGGATAGCGTGATCGGAACCTATGCGGCGCGCGCCGACGCCAAGGGACTGCTCCTGCACGCCCTGGCCGACGTGGCAGCGCCGGCGCGGGTCCTGGGCGACGCCACCCGCGTTCGCCAGATCCTCAACAATCTCGTCAACAACGCCATCAAGTACACCGGTTCGGGCCAGGTGGTGTTGCGCCTGCAAATACTCGGCCAGGATGCGCATTTCGCCACCTTGAAGTTCCAGGTGGCGGATACCGGCATGGGCATCTCGGCGAAGCACCACGCGCGCCTCTTCGAGCCCTACTACCGTGCTGAAACCGGTTCCAACCAGAATGTCCATGGCACCGGTCTCGGGCTTGCCATATGCCGGCGGCTGTCAGAGATGATGAGCGGAACACTCAGCGCCGTCAGCGAACCCGGCCTGGGCACCAGCATGTCGCTCATCCTGACCCTGCCGCGGGTCAACGGCGCACATGCGGACCTGGGCGTACGGCTGGATCCCAGGCCGGTCTTCGTGCGGGGCGCCAACAACGAGCTGGTCGCCAATCTGTGCCAATGGTTGCGTCACTGCGGCGCGTTGGCAATGCCCTACAAGGCCACCTTGCATGGCCGGCGCCAAGGCGGCGTCCTGGTGGAAACCTGGTCACGCGATCTGACGCCGGCCGCCTGGAGCGGCGCCCGGGTGTTTGCACAACCGCCGGGCGTCCAGCCGCGGCCTACTCGAAACACCTGGACGGCCGACAGCCATAGCCTGGCCAGCATCATCGCGGCAGTCCGCCTGGCGCAGGACAGCGTCGCCACCAAGGCGCCAGCCGCGCTGGAGCCGTCGCGCGACGCGCTCGACATGCACCTGCTCGTCGTCGAGGACAACCCGGTCAGCCGGCAGATCTTGAGAGAACAGCTTGAACACCTGGGCTGCACGGTGGTCATGGCGGCAGACGGCAACGACGCGTTGGCCCTGCCCGAACTTCCTGATTTCGACGCCATCCTGACTGACCTGCACATGCCCGAGCTGGATGGCTACGCCCTCACCCGCGCACTGCGACGGCAGGGCTACACCCGACCGATCGTGGGCATCACCGCCAGTGCATTCACCGAGGACTTGCAGCGCAGCAAGGAAGCCGGTATGAACACCGTGCTGCTCAAGCCGTTGCCAATCGCCGCGTTGTGCCAGGCGCTAATGCCCTTCAAGGAAGCCGCATGACGAGAAAGCTGTCGGAGTACCGGGTCCTGATCGTGGACGATCATCCGTTTCAATGCGTTCACCTCGCCGATCAGCTCGCGTCGGCCGGATTTGGCCCGGCAGACGTGGCGCCATCCGCCGAGACCGCCCTGGCCAAGATCGCGCGGCAGCCGTATCACCTGGTGCTGATCGACCTGAACATGGCCGGCATGGATGGCGTGCAGTTCATCGACCGGCTCGCCCGGCAGCAACGCCCTCCCAGGCTGGCAATCGTGTCGGCCTGTCTACCCCGCATCATCAACAGCGTCGCCATGATGGCCAAGGAAAAGGGGCTTGCCGTGCTGGGCTCATTTTCCAAGCCCTTTACCCCGCACCACGCCTCCCAACTGGCCAGCCTGCTTTGCCGCGACCAGCTGGCGCCACCGCGCGTCCGGCGCCTGACGAGCCCCGCGCTGGACCGAGCCTCGATCGAGGACGCGCTGCAACAAGGGCACCTGCAAGCCTGGTTCCAACCCAAGCAATCGCTCACCAGCGGGCGAATCGTCGGCGCCGAAGCGCTTGCGCGGTGGCTGCACCCGGCATTAGGCTGCCTGTCGCCCGATACGTTTCTCGCCGCCGTGCGCGGGCACGGGCTGGACAAGGCGTTGCTGCGGCGCATCCTTGAAGACGCCCTGAACGCGCACCTGAACTGGCGCCGGATAGGCTTTCGAGTACCCGTTTCCGTCAACCTGCCCACTCAGTTTCTGGACGACCCGGATCTGCCTGACGAACTCGAGGACCTGGTGGTAAATAAGGGGGTGGCGGCGCCCGAAATCACCTTCGAGCTACTCGAGGACGAGACACCGGCCATACAAGGCCAATACTATATGGGGGCCAGCCGGTTGCGATTGAAGGGTTTCGGGTTGGCGCAGGACGACTTTGGCCGAGGTTACAGCTCCATGTACAGCCTGATTTCGACGCCATTCACCGAACTGAAGATCGATCGCGCCTTTGTCAGCGGCGCGGCCCATGACGAAAGCCAGGCGGCAGCGCTCGTGTCGTCCGTGCAGCTTGGCCGGCAACTGGGCTTGCAGGTGACCGCCGAAGGCGTCGAGACGGCCCACGACCTTGCTTTTCTTGGGCGCATCGGTTGCGACTGCGCACAAGGGTATTTCATTTCGGCCGCCGTCGGCCCCGATCGCTTCAGCCAGCTTCTCGCCAGCGCGCGGCAGGCCACGAACCCTGTGCAACGGTAAGAGCCGGCCATGCGAAAGCCCGATACTCCGTTTGCCCGGATCACCCGCACGTCTCGCTGGCTGAATTTTGCCCTGTTCGGCATCCTGCCCTTTGCGCTGGTCCTGATTGGCGCGCTTTATTGGGGACTGAACCGCATCGTCGATCAGGAGCGCGATCGCCTCAAGCTCGATTTCTCCATCCTGGTCGGCTACATCCAGGCGCAGGAGCAATTCCTGGGCAAGCTTCGGGCCCACAACGCGTCGCTCCCCGCCGAAAGCCTGTCTACGACGATCAACCTGCATGCGACCGATGTGCCGGAGCGCTTCGGCATGCAGCTCTTCGAAGGACAGCACACCTATGCGGAAATGGCGTTCTCGCTGGCGTGCGAGCAGGCGTCGGACTGCCCTACCGCCGGACGCCGGCTAGCAAACCTGGGCGGTTTCGTGGCCGACTTCTATTCAAGCTTCTGGGCGGCGTCGTACTACCCCGCCTCCACGATCTTCCTGGTCAACCAGGCTGACAGCATCAGCATGAGCGTGCCTGCCGTCGGCGCGGTGTCGGGGTATGAGCGCCTGAGCCCCGCCGCTTTCCTGGCCGTCACGGACGCGGTCAGAACGGAATTGCGCCGTCTGCAGACGGTGCGCCAACGTCTCATCGAGCAAGATCTTCCCGGAAATCGCGAAACGCCGGGATCCAAGCGCGTGCATTGGTTCCGGTCGGAGGCACTTGCCGGCAGCATGCTGGGCATCATCTACGCCGACATGCCGCAGTCGGTCTGGTCCACGGGACAGGACGGAACGTCCGCCGTCTACGCGACCACGCAATTCAATCACCAGCGGATCAACATCTTTGAAAAGACGCTGCGCAAGCCGCTGCATGGCGGATTCTGGCTGACCCACCGCAGCGAAGGGCTGCTGCTGGGCGAGCCTCCTGGCCCGGCCGCGTCCAAGGACGGCCTTGAATACACGGCAGAAGGCATCGTTCTGCGCATCACGGACCCGTCGGGCGTGTGGACCGGCACCTATCGCGTGAGTTATGGCGCTTTCTTCCAGGACAACCTCTGGCTCCCGGCCATCGCCGGCCTGCTGCTGTTGCTCAGTCTTGGCACCGGCATCGTGTCCTCGCGCTGGTACAGCCGCCACGTCATTGCCCCGGCGTCAAACGCCCAACGCGACATCGTCGAAAAGGAAGAATTCAGCCGCACGTTAATCGAGACCGCGCCCGTGGCGCTGTGCGTGCTGGCGCGACCCGGGGGTGAAGTCGTTTTTGGCAACAGCCTGGCGCTGCAATGGCTGGGCGCCGAGGCCGGCCGGGAACTGGACAATTCGCCGCAGACCAACCTGTTCCTGCGGCAGGTGCTCGGGGCGGCCGGCCCGGGCACGATTGCAAGCTTCCAGTCCACGGATGGACGTCCGTTGTACGTGGCTTATGCGCCCACCCGCTACAACCACCAGGACGTCGTGCTGTGTGCTTTTTCCGACATCAGCGCCCGCGCCGTGATCGAGCAGGCGCTGACAGACGCCAAGCGCGAAGCGGACAAGGCCAGCGAAGCCAAGTCCACCTTCCTGGCCACGATGAGCCACGAAATCCGGACGCCGCTCTATGGGGTGCTGGGCACGTTGCAACTACTGAGCCTCACCACGCTGGACGAGGTACAGCGCCAGCACCTGGAGCGCATGCAAAGTTCGTCGGCGATCCTCTTGCAGCTCATCAGCGATGTCCTGGACATCACCAAGATCGAAGCCGGACAGCTCGCGCTGGAATTTTCGGATTTCAATCCGCGCGAGCTGGTGGAAGAATGCACCAACTCCTACGCGGCGATGGCCGAACAGAAGGGGCTGCTGCTCTTTTGCTGCGTGGACGTCGCCGTGCCCGAATGGATGACGGGCGACGCGGTGCGCATCCGCCAGATCCTCAGCAACCTGCTCAGCAATGCCATCAAGTTCAGCGATTCCGGGCACGTGATCGTGCGGCTGACGGTGGCGCAAACGTTGGCCGACAAAACGCATCTACGGCTGCAGGTGGTCGACACGGGCATAGGCATTCCCAAGGAAGGACAGGCGCAGCTCTTTGTTCCCTTCTATCAGATCGACAGCGGCTCGCATACGGTGCGCGGCGCCGGCATCGGCCTATCCATCTGCGCGCGCCTGGCCGGGCTGATGGGCACCAGCATCCATGTCACCAGCGAGCTTGGGCTGGGCAGCAGCTTCTCGCTGGATCTGCCGCTGCAAGTGGCGACGGGCCAGCCTGCCAGTCCGCCCGATCTGAGCAACCTGTGCGTCCATGTCCGAAGCCCGCACCACGAACTATCCGACAACGTCTGCCAATGGCTCAAGCGCTGGGGCGCCAAGGCGGTTCCCGCGCCCTCTCCCCTGCCCGCTGGCGCGCCCGACGACATCCTGGTGGACGTGCTGTATCCCGGCAGCGGCAACCTCCACGACTGGCCCGGCCACCATGTGCTGGCCAGCGCTAGCGCCAAGCCGCCCACCGCCCGTACCGTGCGGGTCATCACCAGCGTCGAGCACATTGCCGCCGGCATGCTGGCCGCGATTCGCGGAGAACATGCATTGACCCCGGAAACCGACATCGGCGCCTTTGCCCCGCTGGGCCTGTCGATCCTGGTCGCCGAAGATAACCCGATCAATCAAGCGACCTTGCAGCACCAGCTTGAACAACTCGGGTGCGAGGTCACCGTGGCGTCAGACGGCGCGGAAGCGCTGATGCTGTGGGGGCTTACGCGTTACGACGTGGTTCTGACCGACGTGAACATGCCACGCATGAACGGCTATGAACTCGTGAAAGCGTTGCGGGCCCAGGGCGCCACCATTCCCGTCATCGGTGTCACCGCCAATGCCATGCGCGAAGAAGAAGAGCGTTGCCTGGCTGCGGGCATGACGTCGTGGCTGGTCAAGCCGATCAGTCTATCCACGTTGCGCCGGCATCTGCAGGGAACCGGCACGCCATCGGCCGACATTGCCGAAGCCGCGGCGCAGCCGCGGGCATCCCGGCAACCCGATCCCGCGCCGGCCGTCCCGGAAAAATACCGCGCACTGTTCGTCAGCACGATGGAAACCGACATCGCGCAGATGGTCCGGGCTCTGGAGATGAACGACCAGCGCCTGCTCGGCCGCACGCTGCATCGGATGCGCGGCGCGTTGAGCGTCATGCAGATGACAGCCATTACCGAACGTCTGGAGGCGTTGGAAGACCAGTTGCGCAACGCGGGCCTGGGCTCAGCGGCCCAGGCGGAGGGCCACGCGGTTGTGAGACTGCTGCGCGACACGCTGGCGAAGCTCTAGCCTACAAAATTTAGCCTTCGATCAGTCCGCTTGTTGGGATGGCGGCGACGGGCTTTCGAAGCTTGTCTATGTATCAGGTGTGTTGCCGACGGTAGATTCTGCGGCTTTCGCAATAGCCCTGGCAGCCCGTTTGGCGCGTATTTCTGCCTGCAGCCCAACCGTTTCTCCTCGCCTTTTCAGTGGAGTTTGAACATAAAATGCTCACCGACGGAAGTACCGAAAATCGTGGCGCTCTCAGCTTGGTGGGGCCAGCCATGGACCGGCTTCCCCGCGCCGTGTCGCAGTCCGGGCACCCGGGTACACCAGGCTCATTCGATCATCAACACGATGGCGGGACCATGATGAAGCTTTCGTCCGATCAGGATGTGCGGATCATCGTCGCCGACGACCATCCCATCATTTCCCTCGCGCTTGCGGATTCCCTGAACGAGGTGCCGGGGTTCACGGTGGTCGCCACGGCGCGCTCGGGCCTCGAACTCGTCACTGCCGTGCAGGGTCATCCCTGCCATCTCATCGTCACCGACTTTTCAATGGCCGCCCGGTCCGCGGACGAAGACGGCTTGCGCCTGATTGAACGGCTGCAGCGCCTGTTCCCGGAAATTCCCATCGTGGTCTTCACGATGCTGTCCAACAGCGGCATTCTGAACCAGCTGCGCCAGGTCGGCGTGGCGGGCATCGTCAGCAAGGAAGAGCCGATCGACGAACTGGTGTCCATCTGCGTCCGCGCGCTGAGCGAAAGCGGTCCGATCCTGTCGAACAGCATCAGCCAGCGGCTCAGCCAGAACGATGTAACGATGGGGCGCGCAAGCAAGGCCAAGGGCCTGTCGCCCAAGGAACTTGAGGTGGTCCGGATGTTTGCGCAGGGGCTTTCCGTCACCGAGATCGCGCGGCGCCTTCACCGGTCGGTGGCAACCATCGGCACGCAAAAACAGTCGGCCATGCGCAAGCTGAACATCGAAACCAACGCCGAGCTGCTCCGGTACGCCGACGAGCAAGGTTTTTCCTGAGGGTCTGCAAAGATGCCCCGGACGATTGGTCATTCGGGGCATCTTTTTACGCCACTTCCCAGTGCTGTCACGCATCCCGTCGTACGGGGTCGCGGACTGCCAGTTGCGCGTCGGCTACCGCGTCATTCGGAACGCTCGGCTTCCGCCGGGTCCTGTTGATGCGGCGACGGCGCTGGCCGAGACGTTTCCTGAATCGCCAGCAAGCGATTGGCCAGGTCGCTGAACTGGGCGTCCCGCGACTTCAATTGCGCCAGCAGATCGTTTACCTGCGCGGACGCGGCGGCCAGGCGTTGCGCCATGTCGGATTCTCGCACCTGGCTGGCCTGAAGCGCATTGGCGGCGGCGACGGCTTCGGTGTGTTGCAGGCGCTGGTCTGCCAGCGCTTGCGCCTGCAAGGCTGCCGCCTGCTGGTCCGACAAACGAAGTTGCTCTTGCGCGGCGGCAAGCGCGTCTCGCAGTTGATCTGCCTGCTGCTGGGCGGCAGCCTGGGACGCGTCCAGGCGAGCTTGCAGACGCTTTACGGCTCCGCGCTCTACATCCAGCTCGTTGAGCCACCGCCGCTCGTGGGCGGCGTGGCGGGATTCCAAAGCGGCAATAGCTTGCGCGTGGCGGTCGCGATCCTGTTCTGCGTCTGCCAGCAACGCCTTGTTGGCGCCGCGCGCATCCTCCAGGCTGTCCTGCGTGGCGGCGAGCGCCGTGTCCCGCTGACGCAATTGCCCTTCCGCTGCCTGCAAGCGGGCCTCCGTGGTTGCCAGTTGGGCCGTAGCGACCTTCAGGGCTTCCTGCAGGTCCCGCTCGCGCTCGAGCAATTGTGCTTCGCGCTGTTCCAGCTGTTCGGCCTGCGCTGCGAACCGTTCCCCTTCACTGGCGAGCTCTTCCCAGCGTTCCTGATAGGCCTGGGCCTGTTCTGCCCGCGCCGCGGCCAGCGCCGCTTCCCAGAAATGCGTAGCCGCCTGCGCGATCGGATCAGGCACGGCGGGCGGTGCGGCGAAGGCGCGCGGATCCTGGATGCGGGCGCCCAACGCGCGGAACCAGGTTTCCAGGTGCGGACTGACCGTATTGGGGGAGCCTCGGCCGATCTTCTGTCGTACGCGCTCGATGGTGGGCCGTGCGCCTTCAAGCAAAAGCGCGTCCGCGGCGGACCAGACGTCTGATTCGGTGATTCCAGTGGCCATGATGATGTTTGAGTCGGGTTAACGCGCCGGATTAGTCACGATAATGGAACCTTATCGTGACTTGCTGAGAATCGATGTTTTATATCATACAGCATACGTATGATTTAATACACAACGATCTGGCAGCGCTCCGCTGGGGCTTTGGCGTGAAAAGAGACCGCAGTGGCGGCGCGTTTCGCTGCGCCACCTCTGCAGAATTTTTTTAGCGCTTGAGACGGGATTCGGAAGGGACGCGCCGCCTAACACGCGCCCCTCACCGTCCCAAATTCGTCCTGGCCAATTCAATCACCTCGTCGCCCCGGCCGTTCATGATGGCCTTCAGCATGTAGAGGCCAAACCCTTTGGCTTGTTCAAGCTTGATCTTGGGCGGGACGATCAGCTCTTGCGCCGAGGTCAGCACGTCGACCAGCACCGGGCCGGGATGGGCCAGCGCTTCCTGCAGGGCGGCATCCAGAAATTCCGACGATTCGACTCGAATGCCTCGGACGCCGACGGCTTCTGCCATGGCGGCGAAATTGGGGTTTGACAGGTCCGTCCCCGTATCCAGGAAACCGGCGGCTTTCATTTCCATGGAGACAAAGCCAAGTGAGCCGTTGTTGAAGACGATGATCTTCACGGGAAGCTGCAATTGGGACAGGGACAGAAAATCTCCCATCATCATCGTGAACCCGCCGTCGCCGGACATGGAAATCACCTGCCGCCCCGGCGCCGCCGCCTGCGCGCCGATCGCCTGGAGCATCGCGTTGGCCATCGAGCCGTGGTTGAAGGAGCCCAGCAGGCGGCGTTTGCCGTTCATGGTGAGGTATCGGGCCGCCCACACGGTTGGCGAGCCGACGTCCGCCGCAAAGATGGCATCGTCATTGGCCAGTTCGTTGATGCGGCGGGCCAGATACTGCGGATGCAGCGGACGGCCTGCCGGCGCCGGTGCGGCCAGGTTGTCGAGTTCCTTGCGGGAATCCCGGTAATGGCGGAGCGCGGCGTCGAGAAAGGCGCTGTCCTGGCGCTCGTCAAGCTGCTCCAGCAACGCGGCGATGGTCTCGCCGACGTCCGCGGCAATGCCCAACGTCAGTGGTGCACGCCTGCCCAGAGCGCTCGGGTCGCGATCGACCTGCACGATCTTTGCGTGCTTGGGATAGAACGGGCGATACGGAAAGTCCGTGCCCAGCATCAGCAGGAGGTCGGCGTTCTCCATCGCGTGGTAGCCGGACGAAAAGCCGATGAAGCCGGTCATGCCGACGTCGTAGGGGTTGTCCCACTCGACGTGTTCCTTGCCGCGCAGCGCATGGATGACGGGCGCCTTGAGCCGCTGGGCCAGCGCGACGACCGCGTCGTGGCTGCCGGAGCAGCCGCTGCCGGCCAGTATCGACACCTTCCCTGCTCCAGACAGCAGATGGACCAGCTCCTGGACCGCCGCTGCGTCCGGGCGGATGTGCGGGCGCGCGGGAGGCAACGGCCACGATGCCGGCGCATCCGATGGCGCGGCCGCGAGCGCCACGTCGCCGGGTATCACCAGGACCGCCACCCCTTGCCTGCCGACCGCCGTGTTGATGGCGCGGGCCAGTATCCCGGGAAGTTGCGCCGGATTGGAGACAAGTTCGACGAATTCGGAGCATTCCTTGAACAGGTCCTGGGGACGGGTTTCCTGGAAGTATCCCAGCCCGATCTCAGACGACGGGATGTGGGCGGCGATGGCCAGCACCGGGACGCGGCTGCGCTGGCAATCGAACAAGCCGTTGATCAGGTGCAGATTGCCCGGACCGCAACTGCCGGCGCATACCGCCAGCGTGCCGGTAATCGCGGCCTCGGCGCCGGCGGCGAATGCGGCGGTCTCTTCGTGGCGGGTGTGCATCCACTCGATCTGGTCCATTCTTCGTAGGCTGTCGTTCAGTCCATTGAGACTGTCGCCCGTCACGCCCCAGATGCGGCGGACCCCCACTTCGGCAAGCACGTTGACGAGATAATCTGCGACGGTTGCGGCCATGGAATGCTCCTTGAAGGAACGCCGCCGGGACACTTACCGCTATGGTTTGGCCCAAGCGCCGGAAGTTGACTTGCGTGCGGAAATCGTAGCACCGCACCCCACGGCCAAACCTAATGGCCGGATCCCGGCCGCGCCATGCCCACCAGCTAACATGACGGGATTATTTGATCGTTTTATTACCAAAGGGACGGCTATCTGCCATGGGCGCGGAAACATGAATGATTTGCCAGGCACGACGCCGGCGGTGACAGGCGCCTTGACGCGGCTGGATCCGGACACGCTCGACAGCCACGCGGACGCGGCAGTGCGCGATTTGCTGCGCGAAGGCAGTTCCGCCAATACGGCAGCCAGTTACCGCGCGGCGATCCGGTACTGGTCAGCCTGGTTTGGGCTGCGGTATGGCCGCGCTTTCGCGTTGCCCGTGTCCGAGGCGGCGGTCATTCAGTTTGTGGTGGACCACGCGCAACGGTCTTCCGGGAGCGGATTGGAATGGGAGTTGCCGCTGGCGCTGGACCGGGAGCTGGTGCGGCTGAAGGCGAAGGGCCGGCTGGGCGCGCCCAGCCTGAACACGCTGCTGCAGCGTCTGTCGGTGCTGTCGAAGGCGCATGAGTTGCTGGGGCACCCGAACCCCTGCCGCACCCCCGCCGTGCGGGAGCTGGTGTCCAAGACCCGCCGGGCCTATGCCCGCCGCGGCGTGGCGCCCGCCCGCAAGGAGGCGCTGACGCGCGAACCGCTGGAGGCCATGCTGGACACCTGCGACGACACGTTGCGCGGCAAGCGCGATCGCGCGCTGCTCCTGTTTGCCTGGGCCAGCGGCGGCCGGCGCCGGTCGGAGGTGGTGCGTGCCACGATGGATAACACCCGGCGCACGGGCGACGGCTATCTCTATACGATGGCGCATTCCAAGACCAACCAGACGGGCGCCGTGCGGGCCCAGGACCAGAAACCGATCCTGGGCAAGGCTGCCGAGGCGCTGGCGGACTGGCTGGCGGCGAGCGGCATCCAGCAAGGGCCGATCTTCCGCCGGGTCAGGCGCGGCGATGTCTTGGGCGAACCGCTGGCCGCCGCAGCCGTGCGCGACATCGTGCTGGACCGCAGCCGGCTGGCCGGACTGGACGGCGCGTATTCGGCGCACAGTCTGCGTTCGGGATTCGTCACGGAAGCCGGGCGACGCAACGTGCCGCTGGGCGACACGATGGCGATGACCGGCCATGCCAGCGTGGCGACGGTGATGGGGTATTTTCGCGCCGGCGCGGCTGCTCAGTCACCCGCCGCACGCCTGCTGGACGACCCGCAGGAGCCAGCCCTACAGGATCCGCACAACCTGCCGTAATGCTTGCAGTCGCCTTACAATCACCGCGCTCCGGCCTTTATCCCGACCGATTCTCTTCGGATTCAGGATGAGCGACCGGGCGCCGGCTTGTCCCCTGCCCGTTCCGATCCCATGCAAATCAATCTTCGCGGGCTTGTGCTTGCGCTTACCGTCTTCAGCGCCATCGCCGCCACGGCCAATGCCCTGTATGCAAGCTATCGCGTGCAGCGGGAGCAATTGATCGAGAACACGCTCGAATCCAACCGCGTCTACGCCACGAAACTGGCGGAAGGCGCCTCCAGTTTTCTGAGATCCGCGCAGCAGCAACTGGGATACAGCGCCCGGCACATGCCGGATCTGATGGAGTCGCCGGATCGGCTGGCCGCTGAAGTGATGCGCGTGCAACAACAGACGGACAGCTTCAACTCGGTGGGCGTGGTGGGCGCGGACGGCACCATCCTGGCGACCACGGCGTCCTTCCGCAGTTTTCTGGGCACACAGGTCGACAGTCCGGGCAGCCGCGCCGCCCTGAGCAAACGCCAGCCCATGATCAGCAAGCCGTACGTGTCGATCGCGGGCAATCTGCTGATCAATGTCACGCACCCCATCTTTTCGAACGAGGGCGCCTACCTGGGGTACCTCGGGGGCACGATCTACCTGCGCAACGAAAGCGCGTTGAATGAGCTGCTGGGCAAGCACCACTACCACGATGGATCCTATCTGTATGTGGTGGACGGCGAAGGACAGCTTCTCTATCACACGGATCCCACGCGCGTCGGCGAAACGGTATTGACGAATCCGGTGGTCACGTCGGTGATCAAGGGCAACACGGGGGCGATGCGCGTCATCAACACCAAGGGCGTGGACATGCTGGCCGGATACGCGCCGGTGCCCATCAGCGGCTGGGGCGTGGTCGCGCAACGGCCCGCCCAGATCACGCTGGAACCGATCCACGACCTGATCTGGGCGTTGCTGGGCTACGCCGCGCCACTGGCGGTGGCCTTCCTGCTGGCCATCTGGTGGTGCGCCCGGATGATTTCGCTACCGCTGTCGCAACTGGCCACGAACGTGGAGCATCAGGACGTGGCCGTGGCGATGCAGCGGGTCCAGTCCGTGAAAGCCTGGTATTTCGAGGCCGAACGACTCAAGCGTGCCGTGATGGCCAGCTTCACGAGCCTGCAGGACAAGATCGGCAAGCTGAACCTGGCCAGCATCACGGACCCGCTGACCGGGCTTCGCAACCGCCGCGGCACGCAGGACGCGGTGGATCAGATGCAGGCCGGCAGCACGCCGTTTTCGGTGGTGGCGCTGGATATCGACAATTTCAAGCGGATCAACGATACCTACGGCCACACCGTGGGCGACGAGGTGATCCGCGACATGGCGCAGATCATGCGCGAATGTTCGCGGCCGTCGGACGTGCTCTGCCGCAATGGCGGCGAGGAATTCCTGATCCTGTTGCCCGGCGTGGCTGCGCCGGAGGCGGTGAATGTCGCCGAACGGCTGCGGGCGCACATCGCGCAGCGGCCATTGCACGGCGCCAACCGTGTGACGGTGTCTGCTGGCGTTGCCCAATGGCCGTCGACCGGGCCGGACGTGGACGAAGCGTTCCGGGCCGCCGATGCCGCGCTTTACGTGGCGAAGCAGCAGGGGCGCAACCGCGTAGTGATGCACGAAGCGTGATGCACGAAGCTTGATACACGAAGCTTGATGCACGAGACGTGCGCCGACCTGTACCCGCCTATTTCGCAGCAAGGCATGGCGCGCCCCTCCCCTGCAAGTTTTCGCAGAAAATCGCAATCAACCGCATTGCAGCGAAATATTCTTGCCACCACAAATTGAAATAGACCGGAATCTGCCAAAACAACGTTTTGGGTAGGGGCATTTACAGTATCCTGCGCAGCTTCGACTTTGCCTGGACCTGCACGCCGAGATGTTGCGCCCTGCCGTCGCGCCAAAATCGCTGGAACGTCATTTCATTGCACTGGCTGTCGGCGTGCTGTTGCTGGTGTCGGTGCTGGCCAGCATCCTGCTCTATCAGAATTGGCAGTCGTACGGCGCGGCGTCGGACGCGCGGCAGGCATTTGCCTCGGTGCGGGCGACGATCCGTGTCCTGGAGCATTCCTCTGCCGAGCGCGGTCCCATGAACGCGGCACTGGGTTCTGCCCTGCCCGTGCCGCAAGCGGTCATGACCTCCCTGGCCGCCGCGCGCGCCAACACGGACAGCCTGATCGAGGCGCTGCTAGCCCTGCATCCCGGCGCGGACGGCAAGGCCAAGCGCAGTGAGATCCAACGCATACGCCAGGCGCTGGCTGACGCGCGCCAGGACGTGGACCGGCTGATCGCCATCCCGCGCGATCAGCTATCCGGGCAGATGCTATGGGACGGCGTCAGCGCCATGGTGCGCATCATTCCCCAATGGCAGGCGAGCCTGGCCGTCAACGCGGGGCTGGTCATGCGCAGCGAAGCCAATGCGCCCAGCCTGTTGACGCTGGCACTGCTGGCCAGCGAACTGCGCGAACAGGCCGGCCTGCTGGGCTCGACCTACACGCCCGCCCTGAGCCGGCATCGGAAGCTGACCGCCGAGGAGCAGTTCCGCATCGAACGGGTGCTGGGCCGGATCGACGCGTTGCACGCGCTGATCCGGGCGCGGATGGCAACGCATCCGGATGCGCAGGCGTCCAAGATGTATGCGCGGATGGAGCAGCGCTATTTCGGGGAAGGCCTCGCCTATCTGGAACGGGTGCGCGACCAGGCGTCGCGGCAGTGGGACGACGCATCGGTCTCGACCGGCGAGCTGGCTGCGGCGTATGTGCCGTTGATGGGCGCCATCACGGAATTTCGCGACGTGCTGCTGGACGAGATGGAACGCCACATCGACGCGCATCGCGTGTCAGCGGCCCGGTTGCTCGCCGTGACCCTGGCGGCGACCGCCCTGCTCGTAGCGGCGCTGGCGGCGGCGCTGGTTCAATTCCGAAAGCGCGTGATCCAGCCTTTTGCGCTGGCCACGCGCATCATTGGATCGGTCGCCAACGGGTCGACGCCGGCAAAGATTCCACTGGGCAAATACCACGGCGAAGTCCAAGAGGTCTTCAATGCGCTGCGCGTGCTTAAGGAAAACGCCGCGGCGCGCAAACGCCTGGAAGCGGAGCGCGACAGGCTGATTGCGGATCTGGCGCACACCGCCGAGACGGACTACCTGACGGGACTGTTGAACCGGCGTGCGTTTGAAAAGCGGTTTGAGGCGGCGCGCGCGCATTGGGATGAAAGCCAGCCGATGCTGGCCTTCATCCTGTTCGATATCGACCACTTCAAGACCATCAACGACACGCACGGACATGCCAGCGGCGACCTGGCGCTGAAGGCCGTGGCCGACCTGTGCTGCACAACCTGGCGTCAGTCAGACGTGGTCGCGCGCGTGGGCGGGGAGGAATTCGCGGTGCTGTGCCGCACGCGCGGCGCGCAGCAGGCGGTGGAGATGGCGGAACGGATGCGCGCATGCATTGGCGCGAGCACGGTGACGTCAGAGACCGGCGTCACGTTCGGCCTGACGGCCAGCTTTGGCGTGGCGTGTATTTCGTGGAGCCATGCCGAATCCGTCAGCGGCCTTTTCCGGGCCGCTGACGAACTCTTGTATCTGGCGAAGTTGAATGGGCGCAATCAGGTCCAGCAACGCACCCTGGGGTGAAACCGGCTTGGCGGCCCGGAGGCTTGCCGGATTACGACTTGACGCGTGAAACGTCGGCCTGCTTGGAGGTCTCGGCGCTACGGGACGGCGCGTCGTGACGGTCGGACTGCTTGTTGGATTCGGGCGCTTTCCAATTCAGCGGGGGGATCTCGAAGCTTCCCTTCTTGGCAGTCAATTGATGAGTCATAAGCATGCTCCTGGACAGGCACATGGCTTCCCCCGCCGAGCACCATGCACAGATTCTGGCGGGCCATGAATGCCGCGGGTGCGGGGGAGCATTCAGAAGGCAGGCGGCGCCGGGAAGAGATATCGGCAATCTTAGTGGTGCACTTGTAATGTTGTTCTTATAGTGCGGGTTTTGCCGATAGATAAAAGATTTTAGCACGAAGTTGACAGAAATAGCAAGCAGGAGTACCGAGTGCGTGCCAATCGGCAAATGCCGCCTCTATAATCGCTATCCATTCTCATTCTCGACCATACCCATCTCGCCGGGCCAACCATGATCGAATCCCCTCCTCCCCGACCAGCGGATTCGATCACCACGATGTACGCCAGCCATCACGGATGGCTGCTGGGATGGTTGCGCAGGCGCCTGGGCAGCGCGACGGATGCCGCCGATCTGGCGCATGACACTTTCCTGCGGGTGCTCGGGAATGCGCGCGCCGACATTCGCGAGCCGCGCGCATTCTTGTCGACGGTGGCCGGCGGCATTCTGGCCAACTTTTACCGGCGCCGCGACATCGAGCAGGCCTATTTGCGCAGTCTGGCGGATCTGCCCGAGACGTTCGCGCCCTCGCCCGAGTCTCGCGCCATGGTGCTGGAGACGCTGGTCGAGATCGACCGGCGTCTCAGTGGGCTGCCCGCGCCGGTGCGGCGGGCGTTCCTGCTGGCGCAGGTGGACGGCATGAAGCAGTCCGAAATCGCCGCGACGCTTGGCGTCTCCCTGCCGACGGTGCAGCGCTACGTCGCCCGCGCGTTGCTGCAGTGCTTCTTTTGACGCGGACCGGGAGATCACGACGTGAGCATTTCCGATCCTTCGCGCTTTGCGCCCGCGGCGCCGATTGCCGACGCCGTGGCGCGGCAAGCCGTCGACTGGTTCGTGCGGCTGCGCGCGGATGCGGTCAAGCCCGAACTGCAACACGCGTGGCGCGCATGGATGGCGGCCGACCCCGAGCACGCGCGCGCATGGAACCATCTGCAGCACTGCGCGGGCGACGTGGCGGGATTGCCATCAGTATTGGCGCACGCGACGCTGGCGCACCCGGCAGCCACCGGCCGCCGCCGTTTCATGAAGTCCGCCGCGCTGCTGGCGGCCGGTGCAGGCGCCTCGTGGTGGGCCGTGCGCACAGAACCCTGGCAGCCGCTGCTGGCCGACGCCAGCACGCGCGTGGGCGAGCAGCGGCGGCTTACGCTGCCCGACGGCTCCACCGTGCTGCTCAACACGGATAGCGCGATCGATATCGGCGCCGGCGATGGGCGGCGCATTCGCTTGACGCGCGGCGAGATCCTGGTGGACGCGGTGCGCGCCCGCGACGCATTGGCATCGCCGTTTATCGTGCAGACCCGCCACGGCGAGGTCGAAACGCCCGGATCGCGGCTTGCGCTGCGGCTGGAGGCCGCGCGCAGCCTCGTCCACGCCGTGACGGGTCCGCTTATCGTGACGCCGGCCCAGGCGCCGGCGCATCGGCGCGAACTGGCGGCAGGCCTGCAGGCCGCGTTTACCGCGCTCGAGGTCCAAACGCCTGAGCCGGCGCGCGCGGGCGATCTGAGCTGGACCGATGGCGTGCTGGCGGCGCACGACATGCAGCTTGACGCCTTCCTGGCGCAACTGTCGCGATACCGCCCCGGGGTGATCCGCTGCGATCCGGCGGTGGCGGACCTGCGCGTATCCGGCGTGTATCCATTGGGCAATACCGACAAGGTGCTCGAGACGCTGGCGCTGACGCTGCCCGTATCGATGCGCTCGATGACGCGCTATTGGGTGTCAATCGGACCGCGCGGGTCGGCGGTTTGAATCTGGCCCGTGCGGGCCGGCGCATTCCCCCTCTCCCATACCCGCAAATTATTTTCAGGTTCCGTGATGGGTTTTCCGATCTCGCGTGGCATAGGAGCTGAAGTCCCTGTCTTCACTCCCAACGACATCGAGAACCCAATGAGTCTTCCCGCCTTCAAGAGGCCGCGCCAACCGCGGCCAGCCCTGCGCGCCCTGGTCCTGGCACTGGGCATCGCGAGCGCCCTGCCCGCCGTCCTGGCGTTTCCGGGTGCGGCGCAAGCGCAGACCGCCACCACGAACTTCCGCATTCCCGCGGGGCCGCTCGCCGGCGCGCTGCTGCAATTCGGCCGTGATTCCGGACTGATGCTGTCCTACTCGGCTGCGGATGTCGAAGGCCGGCAAAGCCCCGGCGTCAGTGGCGCCTACCGGCCCGCCGAGGCGCTGGCCGCGCTGCTGTCCGGCACGGGCCTGGCTGCCCAGCGCCTGGCAAACGGCAGCTACGCGCTGCGGCCGGCGGCGCAGGCGCCGGTTGCCACGCTGGCGCCGATCGAGGTGGCTGCCAATCCGTTGTCGAGCCGCGCGTGGGGCCCCGTGGAGGGATTCGTGGCAGCGTACAGCATGACGGGCACCAAGACCGATACGCCGCTGATCGAAACGCCCCAGTCGATTTCCGTGGTGACCCGCGACCAGATGACGTGGCAGGCCATTCAGAAAACCGAGCAGGCGCTGCGCTACGAGGCCGGCGTTCGCGCCGAACTGGCGGACGACCTGCGCCATCAGAACATCACGGTGCGGGGCTTCAGCGTGGCCGCGTCCAACCAGGGCATCTACCTGGACGGCCTGGCGCTCGCGACCCGCTACTACGGCTCGTACGACGTGAATCCGTATGCCCTGGAGCGTGTGGAAGTGCTGCGCGGACCCGCGTCCCTGCTGTATGGGCAGAACCAGCCGGGCGGGATCGTGAACCAGGTCAGCAAGCGGCCCACCGAGACCCCGCTGCGCGAAGTGGAGTTCACGACGGGCGACCCGGGCCGCGCGCAGCTTGGCTTCGACTTCAGCGGTCCGGTGACAGAAGACGGGCAATGGCTGTACCGCCTGACCGGCCAGGGCCGCAACGCCGATACGGAAGTGGACACGGTGCGCGACAAACGTGCGTTCATTGCGCCGTCGTTCACGTGGCAGCCCAGCGCCGCCACGCACTTCACCGTGCTGACAAATTTCCAGCGCATCCGGGCGGGCTCCACCGATCAGTGGCTGCCGTCGGTGGGCACGTTGACGCCCACGCCGTACGGCCGGATCTCGCGCAGTTTCTTCTCGGGCGAGCCGGACTTCGACCGCTACGACAAGGACCAGGCGATGCTGGGCTACCTGTTCGAGCACAAGTTCAACGATAGCTGGACGGTGCGCCAGAACGCCCGCTACAACCAGAACCGCACGCATTACCGCGCGTTGATCTCGGAACTGGGCTGGGGCACCTTGCCCGATGGCGAGCCGGATTACCAGTCCCTGCAACGCTACGCCTTCAGCTCGGACGAGAAGGCGCGCACGCTTGCGTTGGACACGCAGCTTCAGTACCAGGGCCGCACGGGCGCATTCGCGCACACCGTGCTGCTCGGTCTGGACTACCAGCAGTCGAGCTTCGACACTCAACTGGGATTCGGCATGGATGGCGTGCCGCCGATCAATCCGTTCAACCCGGTTTACGGCTACCAGATCGACGCGCCGCCCATCTACAACGATACGTTCCAGCGCATGCGCCAGCTTGGCCTGTACGCGCAGGATCAAGTCAAGATCATGGACAAGGTCGTGGTGACGGCGGGCGGCCGCATGGACTGGTCAGAAGCCAGTACGCGCAACAACCTGACCGGTACACGCACGCAGCAGAACGACAACGCGTTCGCGGGCCGCATCGGCATGGTGTACCTGTCTGACACGGGGCTGGCGCCGTATGTCAGCTACGCCACGTCATTCCGGCCGCAAGCGGGCACCACCTACGCCGGCACGCCCTTCCGTCCGACCAAGGGCGAGCAGTACGAGGCGGGCGTGAAGTTCCAACCCAAGGGGTTCGACAGCTTCATCACGGCGTCCGTGTTCCAGATCGAGCAGCGCAACGTGCTGACGCGCGACCCCGAACACGCGAATTCGCAGGTGCAGACCGGCAAGGTGCGCTCGGAAGGCTTCGAGCTGCAAGGCAAGGCATCGCTGGCCCGCAACCTGGATATCGTCGGGTCCTACACCTACACGGACATCACGACGGTGTCGAGCAACTACCCGGAACAGATCGGCAAGGTGCCCTTTGCCGGCGTGCCCGCGCACATGGCGTCGCTGTGGGTCGACTACACCATCGACACGGGGCCGCTGGCCGGACTGGGATTCGGCGCGGGCGCGCGCTATCTGGGCACCACGTACAGCGACCTTGACAACGCCGTGAAGGTGCCTTCGGTGACATTGGCCGACGCCGCGATCCGTTATGACCTGGGCCGCGCAAGCCCGGCCATGAAGGGCGCCACGCTGAGCCTGAACGCGTCGAACCTGTTCGACAAGGCCTACGTCGCCTCGTGCAACAACGTCAACTTGTGCTTCTACGGTCCGGGCCGCGTGGTGCTCGCGACGCTGCGCTACAACTGGTGATTGACTTTGGAGAATGATCGTTCTACCATCTGCCCATTGCAGATAGAACGATCATTCTCCCAATGTCCGACACCGCCCTTACCCCCGCTTCCGACGTGCAGGAAAAGCTGCTGCGCGCCACCGAACATCTGATCTATGGCGGCGGCATCAATGCCACCGGTATGGACCTCATCGTCAAGACCTCCGGCGTCTCGCGCAAGAGCATCTACAAGCACTACGGCACGAAGGAAGTCCTGGTGGCCGCGGCGCTGACGGCCCGCGACGAGCGTTGGATGCAGTGGTTCATCGACGCCACGACCCGCGCGCCGTCGCCGCGCGCCCGCCTCTTGTCCATCTTCGATGCGCTGCGCGAATGGTTTGCGTCCGACGGCTTTCGCGGTTGCGCGTTCATCAACGCCGCCGGCGAAATCGGCGACGCTGATAGCCCTATCCGCGCAGTCGCCCGGCGCCACAAAGAGCGCTTGCTTGCCCACGTGCAGTCGCTGGTACAGGCCGCGGGCCTGCCGCACGCCGATGAGCGTGCGCGCCAATTGCTGGTGCTGATTGACGGCGCGATTGCCGTGGCCATGGTCACGGGCGACGCGTCAATCACCGACAGCGCCGAACGCGCCGCCCAGGCGCTGCTTGACGCGGACGGCTGAGTCCGCGCGCTCCTATTCCCGTTTTTTCCACCCCTGTCCATGAGGCCCTTGCCATGACGACAACGCCCGAAGTCCGCCCGCCCTTTCCTCCCTTCACGCACGAGAGCGCCATCCAGAAGGTGCGCCTGGCCGAAGACGGCTGGAACAGCCGCGATCCCGAGAAGGTTTCGCTGGCCTACAGCCTTGATACCCGCTGGCGCAACCGCGCCGAGTTCGCCACGAACCGCGAGGAAGCGCGTGCGTTCCTGGCGCGCAAATGGGCGCGCGAGCTGGACTACCGCCTCATCAAGGAGCTGTGGGCCTACACCGGCAACCGCATCGCGGTGCGCTATGCCTACGAATGGCATGACGACTCGGGCAACTGGTTCCGTTCGTATGGCAACGAAAACTGGGAGTTTGGCGAAGACGGGCTGATGTTCAACCGCTATGCGTGCATCAACGACATGCCGATCAAGGAAGCGGACCGCAAGTTCCACTGGCCGCTGGGACGGCGTCCCGACGATCATCCGGGGCTGTCGGAACTGGGCCTGTAGTGCGCTTCGGCACCCATGCGCGCATGCGCTCCGCATGCGCGCAACAACCGCATTTCGTTTGAAAACAGCCTAGGGATTTCCCCCGGTTTTGTTGCGATACGCACACCCCTGCGCAACTTTCGCGAGCCTTGAAAGGTGAACGGAAGTTTGGATTTTTAGACTCCCGCATTCATTGCAGTGTCAGCTTTTGTTCAGACCGCAGTCAGACATAAGCACAACAACGGGAGGAAAAGACCATGCAATCAAAACGCAGCGCCGTGCGGCGCGAGGCGTGGGCCGCGGGCACGATGATCGTGCTGGGCCTGGGCGCCATCGCGCAGGCGTCAACCTATACATTGGGAAGCCTGGACCGCATGGGTCCGGGCATGTTCCCCGCGATCCTGGGCGTGCTGCTGGTCCTCTTGGGCCTGGCCATTGCCAAGATGGCGGCCTCGCCCGTGGCCGCCGAGGAAGATGCCGAAGAAGTGGCGCCGCCCGAATGGCGCGGCTGGGGTTGCATCATCGGCGGGTTGCTGTCCTTCATCCTGGTCGGCAAGTTCGGCGGCCTGGTGCCGGCGACCTTCGTGCTGGTCTTCATTTCTGCCATGGGCGATCGCCAGCACACCTGGCGCAGCGCAGCCATCCTTGCCGCCGGTGTCACGGTGCTCGGCGTGGCGGTTTTCTCCTGGGCGTTGCAGCTCCAGTTTCCGTTGTTCCGCTGGGGTTGATCCATGGAAATCCTCACTAACCTGATGCACGGGTTCTCTGTCGCGTTCGCGCTGGACAACCTGATGTGGGCGATCTTTGGCGTGTTCATGGGCAACCTGATCGGCGTGCTGCCGGGCATGGGTGTGCTAGCCGCTATTTCTATCCTGCTGCCGCTGACATACACGATGACGCCGACCGCGGCGCTGGTGATGCTGTCCGGCATCTACTACGGCTCGCAATACGGCGGCGGGATCACGTCGATCATGCTGAATCTGCCGGGCACCGCGTCGCATGCGGTAGCGTGTCTGGACGGCAATCCGCTGGCACGCAACGGCAAGGCCGGCTCTGCGCTCTTCATGCTGATGTTCTCGTCGTTCTGCGGCGCGTCCGTCGGCATCCTGGCCATGATCCTGTTCTCGCCAATGCTGGTCGACGTCGCGTTCAAGTTCGGTCCGGCCGAATACTTCTCGATGATGATGCTGGGTCTGCTGGCCGGCGCCACGCTGGCCAAGGGATCGGCGATCAAGGGCGTGGCGATGGTGGTGGTCGGCCTGCTGCTGGGCGTGGTGGGCACGGACGTCAACACGGGCACGATGCGTTTTCACTTCGGCATCCTGGAACTGTCCGACGGCCTGCAGATCGTGGCGCTGGCCATGGGTCTGTTCGGTGTGGCGGACTTCCTGAAGAACATCAACCGTATCGGCAGCGACAGCAAGGTCACGTCGGCAAAGATCAGCATGAAGTCCATGCGCCCCGAGGCCGGCGACATCAAGCAGTCGCGCGGCGCGCTGGTGCGCGGCACGGCCATCGGCGCGGCATTCGGCATCCTGCCGGGCACGGGTCCGACCATTGCGTCGTTCATTTCGTACGCGACGGAAAAGAAGGTTGCAAAGGAACCGCGCCGTTTCGGCCGCGGCGCCATTGAAGGCATCGCCGGTCCGGAAGCGGCCACCAGCGCCTCGACGCAGACGAGCTTCATTCCGACGATGAGCCTGGGCATTCCGGGCGACCCGGTCATGGCGCTGATGTTGGGCGCGCTCATCATCCACGGCATCCAGCCGGGTCCGCAGATGATGATCGAGCACGCCGACATGTTCTGGGGGCTGATCGCCAGCTTCTGGGTCGGCAACGTGCTGCTGCTGCTCTTGAACCTGCCGCTCATCGGCATGTGGGTGCGGCTGCTGACCGTTCCCTTCCGCTATCTGTTCCCTGCCGCGCTGTTCTTTGTCTGCGTGGGGGTCTACAGCACGAACAACAACCTGTTCGATGTGGGGATGGTGACCTTGTTTGGCGCGGCGGGTTATGCGCTGATCCGGCTGCGGTTTGAACCGGCGCCATTGCTGCTGGGCTTCGTGCTCGGGCCCATGGTGGAAGAGAACTTCCGCCGCGCCCTGCTGCTGTCGCGCGGCGAGCTGTCGATCTTTGTGACGCGGCCCATCAGCCTGGGCTTCATCCTGGCATGCGTGGGACTGATCGCGTTGCTCGGGGTGTCGGCCTTGCGCCAGCGCAAGGCGCGCGAAGCGCTCAAGCACGCGGAGTCCTCCGCGTAGCCGCAAGGCAAGTTTCGGGGTAGTGCTGCTTTGGCCGGTCTCGCAAGGACCGGCCTTTTTTTGCTTATCGCGGGCTTAATTGGAACGCTGCTCAGGTGTGGCTGGCGCGCTTCAGATCGTCATGCCTTGGCGGCAACGGGAACCCGGAATGGGACGCCCAGCCGATTGAAGGCATTCATGGCAGCGATCGCGATCGTGAGATCGACCAGATCTTTGGGTGCGAACGCGGCCGAGGCGGCGGCATAGGCTTCGTCCGACGCGTGGGTTTCGCTGACGCGGGTCACTTCCTCTGCCCACGCCAGCGCGGCGCGTTCCTCGTCGGAGAACAGGTGGTGCACCTCGTCCCACACGGGTACCAGCGTGATCTTCTCGACCGACATGGTTTTGCGCAGGTCACGGCTGTGCAGGTCGATGCAGTGCGCGCAGCCATTGATCTGCGAGACGCGCAAAAACACGAGATGCACGAGTTCCGCCGGAAGCGCCGTGCGCTGCGTGACGTAGTGGTGGATGCCAAAGAGGGCTTTCGCGCCTTCGGGTGCGGCTTCTTGCCAGTTCAATCGGGTCATTCCAGTTCCTTGCTGCTGTGGTTGATAACCGCAACGTTACCCTTGCGGATGCCCACGCAACAGATCCAAGAATTGGCGTATTGACTGGACCAAGATGGCAATTGCCGCGACCGTGCCTGCAGATGGGTAAAGCCCTTCATGGCACGCGGGTGGAGTCAGCGATCGGGCGTGGAGACGGGGCCGGTCGGGGCGCCGGTGTGGCCGTCGATGTGCCCGAGCGGGCGGCCCGGATCCAGCCGGTCGCGCACGCGCTGCTTCAGGACCTTGGCTTCGGGAAAACCGCCGTCGCGCTTGCGGTCCCAGATCAGGTCGCCGTTGTAGGTAATCTGGAAGATGCCGCCGGTGCCGGGCTGCAGCGCCACTTCGCCCAGATCGGTCGAAAAAGTGGAGAGCAGTTCCTGCGCCATCCAGCCGGCGCGCAGCAGCCACTGGCACTGTGTGCAGTACAGGATGACGATGCGAGGGCGCAAGGCGGGCGGATTCATGGGAAAGGCATTCTACGCCAGCCCGGCCGCGCACGATCATGGATAATGTCGGGTTTTCCCGGGTCTGCAATGGGCCCAGAGCCTGCAATGAAGTCTGCCTTGACGCCCCGAGGCCAGCGCTGGCTGATCGGTCTTTTGATGGGACTGGTCACGCTCACGCCGATGGCCATCGATATCTACCTGCCCTCCCTGCCCGCCATGGCGCACGCACTTGGCGAGTCCATTGGCGCGCTGCAGGCCAGCATCACCCTGTTCATCTTCGCGGTGGGCCTGGGCCAGGTGGTGATCGGACCGCTGGCCGACCGCTATGGCAGGCGGCCCGTGGCGCTGTGCGGGGCGATGGCGTATCTGGCGGGCTCCGCGCTGGGCGCGGCGGCAACGTCGCTCGAGGTGTTCTATGCGGCGCGCATCGTGCAGGGCTTGGGCGCGTGTTCGGCGTCGCTGGTGGCGTTTGCCGCCGTGCGCGATTGCTTCAGTCCGGCCGTCGGCGCGCGGGTCTACAGCTATCTGAACGGCGCGCTGTGCACGGTGCCGGCGCTGGCGCCGATGGTGGGCGGCGTGCTGGCGCTGCATGCCGGCTGGCGCAGCACGTTCGTGTTCATGGCGGTGTTTGCGCTGGCGTTGGCGGCGCTGCTTGCGCTGCGCTTCGAGGAGACGCGGGCCAAGCCGGCGCACCGGCCGGGCGCGTTGTACAGCCTGCCCCGCTATGCGCCCATCGTTGCGAGCGGCCGGTTTCTGTACTTTGCGTGCTTCGGCATGGCGGGCATGGCCATGATCCTGGTGTTCGTGTCGGCCGCGCCGGTCGTTCTGGTGCAGCAGCTCGGCTATTCGGAGCTGGGGTTTTCGGCCTGGTTCGGTGGCAATGCGGCGATCAACATCGCGGCGTTCTTCCTGGCGCCTGCGTTCATCGCGCGGTACGGCCGCTACACCATGGTGCGTGTCGGCATGGTGGCCCTGTTGATTGCGTCGGCCCTGCATCTGGGCGCGTGGCTGTGGGCGCCGCTGTCGGCATGGATTTTCATGCTGCCCGTGGCGGTGCTGACCGTGGGATTCTCGCTGGCTTTGGGGTCAGGGTTAAGTCTGGCGCTGGAGCCGTTTGCGGACCGGGCGGGCACCGCCGCGGCAGTCTACGGGTTGTTCCAGATGAGCGGATCGGCGGTGATCGCGACCGTGCTGCTGGATAGCGGAATGGCGCCGCAAGCGGCCATGGCGTTGATTGGGGCGGTGATTGTGGCGCCGTTGCTGCTGTTGTCGCCGGCACTGGGCCGGCGCCTTGGACCGGGTTCCTGAGCGCACGCGCATTCGGGCCGGTGTCTGACACCCTGGGCAGTCGACCGTCAGCGCGTGGCAGCGTCTCAGCGGGTGTCAGACACCTCGCATCAGATCGGGCGCGCTCATTGGTTAGACCAGCCAGCCCAGCGACCAGCCGCTGACGGCCGCCAGCAGCACCACCCATACCGGCGACCAGCGGGCATAGACCAGCAGTGCGAACAGCAGCAAGGCGAGGCCGAAGTCGGCCTTGCCGAGAATCGCACTGGTCCAGACGGGGTCGTACAGCGCGCCGAGCAGGATGCCGACGACGCTGGCATTGACGCCGGCCACCATGTTGCGCACGCCGGGCCGGCGGCGCAGCGTGTCCCAGAATGGCAGCGCAGCAGCGAGCAGCAAGGCGCCCGGCACGAAGATGACGCACAGCAGGGTCAGCCCGCCCGCCCAGCCGGACAAGGGGCCGGACGACATGGCGCCCAGGAAGGCCGCGAACGTGAACAACGGGCCGGGCATCGCCTGCGCCGCGCCATAGCCAGCGAGAAAGTCCGCGTTGGACACCATTCCGGAAGAGACCGACGCGGTCTCCAGCAGCGGCAACACCACGTGCCCGCCGCCAAACACCAACGCCCCGGCACGGTAGAAACCGGCTATCTGGCTGGCTAGCGCGCCGTCCGAGAACATCGCCCAGAGCGGCAGCCCCGCCATCAAAGCGGCAAACAGCGCCAGTGACGCCAGACCCGCCGCGCGAGGCACGCCCGATGAGGCGTTGGACAGGACGGGCCGGGGCGGCAGTTGCAGGAAGGCAGCGCCGATGACTGCGCCCAGCACGACGGCCCCGATCTGCGCCAGCGCGGTGGGCAGCACGACGGTGAGCAATGCCGCGGCAACGGCCAGCGCGGCGCGTGGCCGGTCCGGACAGAGCGAGCGTCCCATGCCCCAGACCGCCTGGGCCACAATGGCGACCGCCGCCACCTTCAGGCCATGAATGGCCGCCGACTCAGACAGCCAGCCATAGTGGGCAAGCCCCAGCGCGAAGCCGATCAGGGCAAGCGCCGACGGCAGCGTGAACGCAATCCACGCGGCCAGCATGCCGGCCCAGCCGGCCCGGCGCAGGCCGATCGCCATGCCGACCTGGCTGCTGGCGGGGCCCGGCAGAAACTGGCACAACGCGACCAGATCGGAAAAGGCGTAGTCGTCGAGCCATCTCCGCCGGTCTACGAATTCGGTGCGGAAGTAGCCCAGGTGCGCCACCGGTCCGCCAAAGGACGTCAGGCCCAGGCGCAGGAACACCAGAAACACTTCAAGGAAGGATCCGCGGCCGGTCTGGGCGCGCGCGCCGGTGGCCGGCTTGCTGTCGACGTGTTCATCGTGGGGGGATGGATGCGGCATCGGCTCGGGCTTCTTGGGAGTCAGGGCGTCGATTTTTTCGGGCCCCGGTTTCAAGCTTATAGCCGGGCCACGGCCGAGATTCAATCGGATAAATGTCAGAAATTGGCGCTTGCCGCGCCCGTCCCGGCGCGGATCATGGCCCATATGGAAACCGGGTGGCTGACACGCAGTATCAGGCCAATGACCGGCCTCGCCCTTGCGCGGCTCACATGAGCTGCAGGAGCCGGCGGGCCAGTTGCTCCGCCTGCTCGGCCGACACGATGTTGGTGAAGCTCATCAGCAGGCCGGAGCGCGCATCGGGCGCCGCCGACCAGTGCGACAAGGCCTGCGCATACAGGCCATGCTGCAGCATGCGCGCCGCCAGCTCGCGGTCGGTCTGATGGCCTTCCAGGTGCGCCACCAGGTGCATGCCGCCCGGCTGCAAATCGATGCGCATGCGAGAACCCAACACATCGGATAACGCTGCCGCCGTGGCGTTGCGCCGTTCGCTGTACAGGCGGCGCATGCGCTGGATATGGCGTGCGAAATGGCCTTCGTTGATGAACGAGGTCAGAACGGCTTGCGTCAGCGCCGGCGAGCCGCCCGCCAGCAGGCTGCACAGGCGCTCGAAGCGCGGCGCCTGCGCTTCGGGCACGACCAGATAGGCGAGCCGCATGCCGGGGAACAGCACCTTGCTGAACGTGCCCGAATACAGCACCCGCCCCTGCTGATCCAGGCTTTTCAGGGCCGGGAGCGGACGACCTACGTAGCGGTATTCGCCGTCGTAGTCGTCTTCCACGATCCAGGCGCTGCTGCGTTCTGCCCAGTCCAGCAAGGCCTGGCGCCTGGGCAGCGACAGCGACAGGCAGAGCGGACTATGGTGCGCGGGCGTCACGACGGCGGCCCGAGCCCGCGGCTCTTGCGCAATGCCCGCCTCCACCACGAGACCTTCGGCATCCACGCGCACCGGCACGGCCTGCATGCCGGCCTGCGCAAGCAGCGTCCGCGTGGGCGGATAGCCGGGATCTTCCACCCAGACCGAATCGCCGGGCTTGAAGAGCGCCTGCATGATGAGTTGCAGGGTGTTGTTGTAGCCGGACGTGATGAACACCTGGCTGGGCGTGCACTGAATGCCGCGCGCCACCTGCAGGTAGGCCGCCGTGGCGGTTCGCAGCCCGAGCAATCCCGCGGGATCGGGATAGCCGAGGTCCGGCGGCTGCATGCCGCGCAGATGGCGCGCGCCCAGGCGCGCCCAGATCTTGCGCGGAAAGGCGTCAAGCGCAGGCAGCCCCATCTGGAATGGCAGCGGCGTGCCAGGTCGCGGCCAGCGATCTTCCATCACCTCGGTCGGCGGTGTCCGCACCGCCGGCGCCGAGCGCGCGAGGGGTTGCAGATTTGGCGCGACCACCGTGCCGGCCTGCCCGCGTGCCTGGATATACCCTTCCGAGGCCAGCAGCGAGTACGCGACTTCAACGGTGCCGCGCGCCACGCCTATTTCCTTGGCGAGCGCGCGCGCTGAGGGGATTCGGTCGCCGGGTTTAAGGGTGCCTTCGGCGATGGCGCTTCGAAAGCGCTCGTAGACCTGCCGATACAGCGGGTTGGCGTCGGCGTCGGTGACGGTTTGCAGCCCGTGGGGTGTTGCGGGAATCATGGCATAGTCCTTAAGCGCATTTATGGCCCTTTGAATTATGTCATGTGGTTTTTAAGATTCGTACTCACGGTGGGCGTACGTTCAGCGCCCTGACCTCTGAGGTACTTATCCATGCACACATCCTCCACGGAACCCGCGTTGCGCCATCTGGAGACGCCTGAAGAATGGCGGGCCTGCCTGCCGCTGATGCGCGAACTGCGTCCCCATCTGGCCCATGCCGACGACTTTACTGAGCGCCTGGCCCGGATGCACCAGGAAAACTACCGGCTGCTCGCCGTCATGCGCGACGGCCAGGCGGTCGCGCTGGCCGGATATCGGTATCAGGAAAACCTGATCTACGGCCGCTTCATGTATGTGGACGACCTGGTGGTGGATCCATCGGCGCGCGGCAGCCGTTGGGGAGCCCGGCTGATCGCCGAACTGGACCAACTCGCGCGCGGCGCCGACTGCGACAAGCTTGTGCTCGATACCGGCCTGGGCAACGCGCTGGCGCAACGCTTCTACTTCCGGCAGGGCCTGTTGACCAGCGCCATCCGGTTCAGCAAGCCCTTGAAAGGAAGTTCCCAATGAGCATTCTTCGAATCCGCTGCAGCCCGCGGGGGCTCGAATCGGAAAGCTATCGCCTGTCGCAGCAGATCATCGACCGGCTGGCGCAGACGGGCCCGGCAGGCGGACTGGAGGTCGTGGAGTTCGACGCCACCACCCTCACCCATGCGGATGGCGACTATGCGGCCGTCCTGGCGGCGCGAGAGGAGCCCGCGGCCGACGGATCGGAAAATGGCTCGCTGCTCGCGTCGGGCGGACTGATCCGAATGCTGGACGATGCCAGCCACATCGTGCTGGCCACGCCGATGCACAACTTCACGGTGCCGTCCGCGCTGAAGGCATGGCTGGACCACGTGGTCCGGGTGCGCCACACGTTCCACATCACTGCGCAAGGCAAGGTCGGCGTGCTCGCGGACCGTCCGGTGTTTGTCGCGATTTCGTCGGGCGGCACGTTCAGCGGCGAGGACGCAGGGCAGCCGGACTTCCTGACGCCGTACCTGCGGCATGTGCTGGCGACGATCGGGTTGAAGCAGGTGACGTTCGTGGCGGTTGAAGGGACCGCTCGTGGCCCTGAGCTGCTGGCGGCGGCGCGGGCGCGCGCACACGCCGCGCTCGGTGCAATTTCGTTTGCCGCAGTGGCTGAGGAAATGGCCGGCTGATGGCGTTTACGGTTGCTTGCGTTTTGACGCGAGCAGCGGGCAAAACGGGCCCCGGATCCAGCCAGGATCGCGGGGCTTTGACCTTGGAATTGTTGCCGCCCGCTGACCGGAAATAATCAAGTGCGGCGCGGCTGAAAATCGGTCTATCAGCGCTACGCATGTCGCCCAAAACCATCGGACGGTCCTTCATACGCTAAGAACATCTCAAACCATCGTTTTAAATGCCGCAAAAGTTCATGCGCTATCAAGTACTTACGACGCTTTTCTTAATACATTTATGAATTGTGTCGAATTTTATAATCTGCCCGCAAGAATAAGAACAATCCGAACAAGTGCGCTGCAGCATTATCTACAACTGTAATTTCTATTTGAAACTGTAGTAACTAGTCGTACGTTTCAACTAGAGACGATCCGTTGTTTTCTCGAATTTATCCGTTACGTTTAACGCAGATTATTTACAGCCCCGCCCCAGTTTGCCCCCAACACTGACCCCTATTCAGCGGACGGGACAACAACAGCAACCGCCGATTGGATACCTGAAGTTGCAGCATCGCCTTGTCCGTTTGCGGATGGTACGCGTGCGAAAACGGGTAAGGCTCCTTCTGTCCCTGGAGCTGACAATGACACCTGGCCACCGGCATGGCTATTTCCCCGTCCCCCTTCACCTGAACTATGTCTGGCGCGTCCTCGCGATGCTGTTGTTGCCCATGCCAGCAGCGCTGGCGTGCACGACAACCGGCACCAGCATCATCTGCAATGACGCGGCGTCGGTGCTGAACTGGAACACGGTCACCAGTAGCGCCAACGACGTCTCGGTGCTGGTGACGCCGACGGGCCAGTCCGCGGGCCCCCTGCTGGGATTGCCGGGTTCGGCCGCCGTCAAGCTGACGGGCCGCAATACCACGCTCACCAACCAGGGACTCATCGATCCCACGCTGTCCCTGGTGGCGCTTGGCACGTCGGGCGCGATCATGGGCAACGCGTCAAATGCCGGTGCAGTGCGTGTCAACAACAGCGGCACCCTGTACGGCGCGGGCCTGTCGGTGCTGGGCCTGCAGGTTCTCAGCACGCTGGACGGCACTGCCCTCTCCTTGCGCAGCAACGCCACGGGCAGCATCAACATCGACAACTCGGGAACGATCGGCTTGAAGCCGGGACTGCTCTCCCTGTCGCTCCTCAATGCCAGCCCGGTGATTGCCGCCTATGGCGGCGCGCCGGTCACCGTGAACAATGCGGCGGGCGGGGTCATCAACGGGCGCGTCGGGCTTGGCCGTTCCGCCACCGGCAACAGCTTCGTCAACGCGGGTGCAATCAACGGCAGCGTGAGCATGGGGCAGAACAGCACCAACACGTTCACCGCCGTGACGGGATCGACAATATCCACGGGCGGCGCGGATGTCGGCGTCGATCTGGCCGTGGCCGGCCTGGACGTCAGCATCGCGCTGGGCTTTGCCCAGGGCGGCACGGTGGACGGCGGGGCGAACGGCAACAACACGCTCGTGCTGCAGAATCCGGGCGCATCCGGCACCACCGGCACCGGCACAGCAAGCGCGTCGGTGTACCGCAACTTCAACAACCTGCGCGTGAATGGCGGCACCTGGACGCTCAACGGGCCGCTCGTCAGCGGCCAGTCCACGTTGAACGGCGGCCTGGTCAACTTCGACAGCAACACCGCGTTCGGCACCGGGACCCTGATCGGCAACGGCGGCGCCATCTCGCCGGCCACGCCGGGGTTGTCGCTGGCAAACGCCATCCAGCTCAATGCGGGCGGTCTGGGCGTCCAGGGCGCGAACAATCTGACGCTGGCGGGCGTCATCTCCGGCCCCGGCGCGCTGGACAAATCCGGCGCGGGCGTCCTGACGCTCAATGGCGCGAATGCGCATCTGGGCGGCGTGCGGCTGGGCGGCGGCAGCCTGGCGCTTGGCGGCAACAGCGCGCTGGGACTGGGCGATCTGGTCGTGTACGGCGCGTCGTCGCTGCAACCCGGCAGCGCCACCAGCCTCTCCAACAACATCGTGCTCAATGCCGATCTTGCGCTGGCCAATGCGTCGGCCCTCACCCTTTCCGGCGCGCTGTCGGGCGGCTCCGCGCTGGTCAAGAGCGGCGCCGGCGTCCTGACGCTGACAGGGGCGAATTCGCATGGCGCGACGCGCATCAGTGCCGGCGGACTGGTGGTTGGCAACAACACCGCATTGGGCGCGGGACCGCTTACGGTCAACGGCGCGGCGACGCTGGCCTCTTCCACCAGCGTCGCGCTGCAGAACGCGATCGTGCTGAACAATGCGCTGACGCTGAACGGCACGGAAACGCTGACGCTGAATGGGCCGATCAGTGCCGCCGGATCGCTGGTGAAGACCGGTTCGGGGGTGTTGAACCTGAACGGCGCCAACACCTATGCGGGTGGCACCACGCTGGCGGGCGGCACGGTGAACGTGGGCGCGTCCGGCGCGCTCGGCACCGGCGCGGTCACCGTCAGCGGCGCCACCACCCTCGCCGGTTCGGGCGTGGCGCTGGGCAACAACTTTACGCTGAACAACGCGCTGACCGTGGCCGGCGCCAACAACCTCACGCTCAATGGCACGTTGTCGGGAGCCGGCGGCACGCTGGTGAAGACAGGCACCGGGGCCTTGACGCTCAACGGCACCAACAGTTTCGGCGGCGGCACGCTTGCAGCGGGCACGATCGTCGCCGGCGCGAACAACGCGCTGGGAACCGGCGTGATCAACGTGACCGGCGCGGCCACGGTGGATAGCGCCGCGCCCGTCAGCCTGGGCAACCAGTTCGTGCTGGGTGACCGGCTTACTGTCGGCGGCAGCCAGGCGCTGACGCTGGCCGGCACGCTGTCGGGCGGCGGCACGCTGGTCAAGAACGGCAACGCCAACCTCACCTTGTCGGCCGCCAACACGCACAGCGGTGGCGTACTGCTCAACGCGGGCCAGTTGACGTTGACGAACGCGCAAGGGCTGGGCACCGGCCTGCTCGACGTCCAAGGGCCGGCGACGCTGGCCGCGGGCAATCTGACCGTGGGCAACAACATCCGCCTGGGCAACACGCTGGGCATCGCCACCGGCGGACAGGCGCTGAACCTGTCGGGCAACCTGTCCGGCGGCGGCGCCATCGCCTTGAACGACGCCGGCACCTTGACGCTGTCGGGTAACAACACGCATGGCGGCGGTGTCGCGCTGAACGCGGGCACGCTGATCGCCGCGAGCGATACGGCGCTGGGTAGCGGCACGCTTGCCGTCGGCGGCGACGCCACGTTGCAGAGCACGGCGTCGCGCAACTTCGTGAACAACGTTGCGCTGAACGGCAACCTGACCGTGGGCGGCGCAAACGATATCGGATTGGCCGGCGCCATTGCAGGACCGGGCCGTGTGGTGATGAACGGCGCGGGCACGTTGACGCTGTCTGGCGCCAACACGCATGCTGGCACGACGATCAGCAGCGGCACGGTGCTGGCGGGCGCGGGCAGCCTGGGCGCAAGCGTGCTGAACAATTCGAAGCTGGTGATCGGTCAGAACGCGGACGCGACCTACGCCGGCGCGATCAGCGGTTCGGGCAGCGTGGATGTGGCGGCCAATGCGCAGACGTTGGTGCTGAGCGGCGCCAACACGTTCACGGGCGGACTGAACCTGCTGTCCGGCACGGTGGAAACGCGTGGCGGGCAGGCGCTGGCGGACAGCCTTGCCGTCAACCTGGGCGCCGGTACGGTGCTGCGGCTGGCGGACAGCGAAACGTTCGGCTCGCTCGCGGGCGCCGGACGGCTGGACCTGGGCGCTGCCGCCACGGTGCAGATGGGACAGGACAACGCCAACTCGATCTTCGGCGGCGCGCTGACGGGCGCGGGCAATGTCGTCAAGAACGGCACCGGCACGCTGACGCTCGCGGGCAACAGCACGCAAAGCGGCACGTTCGATGTGGCGTCGGGTGGGCTGAACGTGAACGGCAGCCTGGCCAGTGCGCAGGTCAATGTGGGCGCGGGCGCGACGCTGGCCGGTTCGGGCGTGCTGAGCGGCCTGACGACGCTTGCCTCGGGCGGTGCGCTGTCGGCAACATCCGGCCAGACCCTGACACTGGGCGGACTGACGCTCAACCAGGGATCGCAGTTCAACGTGGCGCTGGGCGCGCCGCAAGCCACGCCGCAGACGCTGGTGCAGGTCAACGGCAACCTGACGCTGGACGGCGACCTGAACGTCACCGATAAGGGCGGCTTTGGCGAAGGCGTGTACCGGCTGATCACCTACACCGGACAGCTTACGGACAACGGGCTGGCGCTGGGCTCCCTGCCCCCGGGCACCGTGCCGTCGAATCTGCAGATCCAGACCGCCGTGAACCAGCAGGTGAACCTGGTGGTGCAGACCACGGGCAGCAGCGTGCAGTTCTGGAATGGCGCCAAGCAGCTTGCCGACGGCACGTTGGCGGGCGGCGCGGGCACCTGGCAGGCGGGTTCGACCAACTGGACCAATCAGGCGGGCGCGCTGACGCAAAGCTGGACCGGCAACTTTGCTGTGTTCGGCGGCACGTCGGGCGGCGCCGTCACCGTGGCCGGTGAACAGGCCGTGACCGGCATGCAGTTCTTCACCAATGGGTACACGCTGCAAGGCGGCGCGATCCGGCTGGCGGCCGGGCCCAACAATTTCCGCGTGGATCCGACGCTGACCGGCACGGTGAATAGCGTGATCCGGGGGGCCGGGGGACTTAACAAGCGCGACCAAGGCACGCTGGTGCTGGGCGGCGCGAACGAATACACGGGCGGCACGCAGATCAGCGAAGGCGTGCTGCAGGTCAGCGCCGACAACAACCTGGGCGCGGCCGGCACGGGCGTGACCTTTGCCGGCGGCACGCTGCGCGTGGCCGGCACCGGCTACACCGGCACCTCGCGCGCCATCGATATCGGCGCGGGCGCGGGCTTCGACATTGCCGATGCGGGCAACGTCTTTACGCTGAACCAATCCCTGTCCGGCGCGGGCCGCATCACCAAACTGGGAGCCGGCACTCTGGCGCTGGGCGGCGACAACAGCAGCATCGGTGGCGTGACGCTGGCCGACGGCACGATTGCCGCGGGCAGCAACACGGCGCTGGGTTCGGGCGTGCTGAATGTCACGGGCGGTGCCGGGCTCAACGCGACAACCGCCGTGACGCTGGCCAACGACGTGGCCATCGGCGCGGGCGCGACGTTGACCAATGCCGGCACGAACGACTTGACGCTGAACGGCGCGGTGTCGGGCGCGACCGGCTCGCTCGCGAAGGCGGGCAGCGGCACGCTGACGCTCGCCGGCAACAACACCTATGGCGGCGGCACGGCGCTGATCGGCGGCGCCATCCGCGTGGGCAGCGACTCTGCGCTGGGCACCGGCGCGCTGAACGTTGCCGGGGCGTCCAGCCTGCTGTCCGACGGCACGCATGCACTGAACAACGCCATCGTGCTAGGCGCTGCCCTGACGACGGGCGGGGCCGGCGATCTGACGCTGAACAACACGATCACGGGCGGCGGAACGCTCATCAAGTCGGGTGCGGGCACGCTCACGCTGAACGGCGTGAACACGTACGCCGGAACCCGGCTGGACGGTGGCCGTCTGGTGCTGGGCAACGACGGCGCGATCGGCGCCGGGCCGTTGACCGTCACGGCCGACGCCGCGGTGGACAGCGCCTCCGCCCTGTCGCTGGGCAACGCGATCAACGTGGCGGCCGGCGCCGATCTGACTCTGGCGCAATCGCAGGACGCCACGCTGCTGGGCACCGTCAGCGGCGACGGTGGCCTGATCGCTGGCGGCACGGGCACGACGCTGACGCTTAACGGCGCCAACACGTACACGGGCGGCACGCAACTGAACGGCGGCAACCTGCGGCTGGGCCAGAGCGGTTCGCTCGGCACGGGCGCCCTCCTCGTCAACGCCGGCGCCAGCCTGTCGGGTGTGACGGGCGGGCCGGCGCTGACGCTGATCAACGACACGACGCTGAATTCAGCGCTGAACGTGACCGGCGACCGCGACATCACGCTGAGCGGCGTGGTCGACGGCACGGGATCGCTGACCAAGAGCGGCGCATCGACGCTGACGCTGGCCGGCGCAAACACCTATGCCGGCGGCACCACGCTGACAGCGGGCGTCTTGCGCGTGGGCGACGATTCCGCGCTGGGCACCGGGAATCTCACGGTCAATGGCGCGGCAACGCTGGGCTCGACCCAGGCGGTGACGCTGGCCAACAACGTCGTCTTGGGCCAGGCGCTGAACCTGGACACGACGAACGGATTGCGCTTTGACGGCGAGATCTCCGGGGCCGGCGGCCTTGCCGCCGCGGGCGCGGGCGCGTTGACGCTTGCTGGCGCCAACACCTACGCGGGCGGCACGCGGATCGACGGTGGCACATTGCGGGTTGGCGGCGATACGTCGCTGGGCAGCGGCGCGCTGACGGTTGACGGGGCGGCGGGCCTGCAGGCGCTGAACACGCCGGTGATACTGGCCAACGCCGTCGCGCTGAACGGCGGGCCGCTCGAAGTGTCGGGCGCGCAGAACGTGACGCTGACGGGCGACGTGTCCGGCGCGGGCGGCCTGGCCAAACTGGGCGCCAACACGCTGACGCTGACGGGCGAGAACACCTATCAGGGCGGAACCACGCTGGCACAAGGCCTGATCGTGGCCGGTTCGGACCAGGCGCTGGGCACGGGCGCCCTCACTGTCTCGGGCGATGCGGCGCTTGATGCGGCAATGGCCACGACGCTGAACAACCAGATTGCGCTGGCGGGCGGCGACCTGACCGTGAACGGCGGCCAGAATCTGACGCTGACGGGCGACATCACCGGCGGCAACGCCTTGATCAAGAACGGCGGCGCGACGCTCATGCTGTCCGGCAACAACGGCTACACCGGCGGCACGACGCTGTCGGCCGGCACGCTGATCGCCGGCAGCGATACCGCGCTTGGCACGGGCGCGCTGGATGTCACCGGCAACGCAACGCTGTCGGCGGCCGATGGCGTGACACTGGCCAATGCGGTGGCGCTGACCAACTCCCTGACGGCGGACGGCGCGGGCAATTGGACCCTCGGCGGCGACATCACCGGCAACGGCGCGTTGGTCAAAACCGGATCGGGCACGCTGACGCTGGCCGGCAGCAACTCCTACGCCGGCGGCACGCAGCTGCAGGCCGGCGCCATCACGGGCGACACGGACAGCATCACCGGTCCAGTCGTCGCCAGCGCGGGCACCACCCTCACCTTCGATCAAGCCGCGACGGGCACTTACGTCGGCGCGCTGTCCGGCGCGGGTAGTCTGGAAAAGGCGGGCTTGGGCACGTTGACGCTCGGTGGCAGCAATGCGCTGACAGGTGGCGTCGGCGTCGCCCAAGGCACGCTGGTTACGCAGGGCAACAACCTCTTGGAATCGGCCTCCGGCGTGCGCGTCGATGGCGGCGCCACGCTGCAACTGACCGGCGCCGAATTCATCGCCGCGCTTTCCGGCGCGGGCAAGCTGCAGGTGGATGGCAGCCTCGGCCTGGGCGGCGCGGCCGACAGCGTCTTCGGTGGCGAGCTGGCCGGCGCGGGCAACATCACCAAGACCGGCGCGGGCACGCTGGCGCTGAACGGCGCCAGCACCCACACCGGCGTCTTCGACATCAACGGCGGCACGGTGAACCTGGGCGGCACGCTGGCCAGCAACACGGTCAACGTCAACGGCCCGGCCGCCACCCTGACCGGCACGGGCACGGCCAACGGCAACGTGAACGTGAACAACGGCGGCCGGATTGCGGTGAGTTCCGCCGCACCCGGCGCGCTGATCCTGGGCTCGCTGACGTTGGACAACGCGTCCTTCATCGACGCGCAATTGGGTGCGCCCAATGCCGGCAGCCTCATCAACGTGCACGGCGACGTGGACCTGAACGGCACGCTGAACATCGACGGCACGCCCGACTTTGGCGTGGGTGTGTACCGCATCATCGCCTACTCGGGCGCGGCCACCTCCCTGAACCTGGCGCTGGGGACCCTGCCGCCGGGCTTCATCACGCTGCAGACCAACGTGGCGGGCCAGGTCAACGTGCTGAACGAGTCCCAGGCTGGCGAGATCCAGTTCTGGCAAGGCGGCACGGGCACCTGGGACGCCACCACGCAGAACTGGGCCGACGCCACCGGCACAGCCGCCACGTGGGGCAGCCGCTTCGGCGTGTTTGAAGGCACGGCGGGCACCGTTACGCTGGCCGGCACGCAGGGCTTCCAGGGCCTGCAGTTCTCCACCGACGGCTACACGCTGACCGGCGGCGCGCTGAACGCATTGCCCGACAGCAATGGCGTGGCCACCTTGCGTGTCGAACCGTCGATGACCGCGACGCTGGACACGACCCTGCAGGGCAATGCGACCATCGCCAAGCGCGACGGCGGCACGCTGGTCCTCACGCAGGCCAACACCTATGTTGGCGACACGCGGCTGGAAGGCGGCGTGCTGGAGATCAGCGCCGACAACCAGCTTGGCAACGCCGCCAATCGCGTCGTCTTTGACGGCGGCACGTTGCGTTACGCCAATGCCGCGCCTGGCACGACCACGCGCAACCTCGCGCTGGAAGGCGCGGGCGCCATCGACGTCACCGACGGCGCGTACACCGCGGCCGGCACGATATCCGGCACGGATCCCACGGCCACGCTGACCAAGACTGGCGCGGGCACGCTGGTGCTGGCGGGCGCCAACACCTACGCGGGCGGCACGGTGCTGCAGGACGGCGAGATCAAGGTCGCCGCCAATACGGCCCTGGGCACAGGCTTGTTCACGGCAGCGGACGGCACCACCCTGTCGAATGACATCGCCGTCGCGCTGGAGAACGACGTCGCGCTTCAAGGTGGCGTGACCGTCGCGAACGGCGCGGCCATGACGCTGTCGGGCGATGTGTCCGGCGCGGGCGGCATCATCAAGACCGGCCCCGGCACGCTGACGTTGACGGGTGCGAATTCCTACGAAGGCGGCACGAGCCTGAATGCCGGCCAGATCACCGTGGGAGCGCCGGGCGCGCTGGGAACCGGCACGCTGACCGCGGCCAACGGCACGGCGCTGGACGCGTCCGCGCCCGTGGCACTGGCCAACGACGTGCAGCTCGATGGCGCGCTGACGTTGCCGGGCAGCGCCGCGTTGACTTTGAATGGCGACATCGGCGGGACGGGCAGCCTTATCAAGAACGGCACGGACACGCTGGCGCTGAACGGCGCAAACAGCTTCCAGGGCGGCGTGGCGCTCAACGGCGGCACGCTTGCGCTGGGTAGCGACACGGCGCTGGGCGTCGGCCGCCTGACCGCCGCCGACGGCACCACCTTGTCAGCCAGCGTGCCAGTCAACGCCGCCAACGCAATCACGCTGGCCGGCGCCACGACGATCACCGGCGCCGACCTCGGCCTGTCGGGCGACATCGATGGCGCGGGCGGCCTGGTAAAGACCGGCACGGGCGTGCTGACGCTGTCGGGCGACAACAGCTACCAGGGCGGCACGCAGCTTTCCGGCGGCACGCTCGCCATCGGCAGCGACACCGCATTGGGTTCGGGCGTGCTGACCGCGGCGGGCGGCACCACCCTGCTGGGCCTGGGCGCCTCGCTGACCAACGACGTGCTGCTGCAAGGCCCGGTCACGGTGGGCGGCGCGGGCGACCTGGCGCTGAACGGCGTCGTGTCTGGCACCGGTCCGCTGACCAAGGGCGGCACGTCGACGTTGACGCTGGGCAACGCCAACACTTACAACGGCGGCACCGTGCTGGCCGGCGGAACGATCATCGCGGGCAACAACGCCGCGCTGGGCACCGGCGACCTGACCGTCGCCGGCGCGGGCACGCTGCAGGCCGGTGCACCCGGAATCGTGCTGGGCAACGACATCGGCCTGGGCGCGCCCTTGACGGTGTCGGGCGTCAACGACCTGACGCTGGCCGGTAACCTCACCGGCGCGGGCAGCCTCGTCAAGACGGATGGCTCGACCCTGACGCTGACGGGCCAGAACCAGTACACGGGCGGCACGACACTGGCCGGAGGCACGCTGATCGGCGACACCAGCAGCCTAACCGGCAACATCGCCACCTCGGCGGGCACGTCCGTCGTCTTCAACCAGGCGCCCGGCACCGGCACGTACGCCGGCGCCATCACGGGCGGCGGCGGACTGGTCAAGGACGGCGCGGGCACGGTCACGCTGACCGGCCCCAACGCGTACACCGGCGGCACGGTGATCAACGCCGGCACGCTGGCCGGCAACGCGACCAGCCTGCAAGGCAACATCACCGTCGTGGACGGCAGCGCCATCGTTTTCAACCAGAACGGCGCCAACGGTACTTATGCCGGCAACATCAGCACCACGGGCAACAACACGGGCACGCTGACCAAGGACGGCAACGCTTCGCTGACCTTGACCGGCAACAACAACGTGGGCGGCGGCACCACCGTCAACAGCGGCACCCTGCTGGTCGACGGCACGCTGACCGGCGGCCCCGTCACGATCAACCCCGGCGGCAATCTGGGGGGCTCGGGCTCGGTCGCGGCCGACGTGGAACTGGAAGACAACGCGCGGCTGGTGGCGGGCACCCCCGGCAATCCGATCTCGTTCGCGCGCAGCCTGGCGCTGTCCAACGGCACCCAGCTCGACTTCACGCTCGGCACGCCGAATTCGGCGACGACAGCCGTGACCGTGGCGCAGAACCTGCGGCTGGACGGCGTGCTGAACATCACGGATGGCGGAAACCTGGGCACGGGCGTGTACCGCTTGTTCGCCTATGGCGGCACACTGACCGACAACGGCGTGCAGTTCGGCACGCTGCCGTCCAGCCTCGCCACCGCCGACCTGACGCTGCAGAACCAGCCCAACCAGATCAACCTGGTGCTGCAGACGCAGCCCGGTGAGATCCAGTTCTGGAACGGCGCCAAGACCACGCCCGACGGGATCATTGCGGGCGGCGCGGGCACCTGGAACGCCGTTACCACCAACTGGACCGACACGGCGGGCGCCAGCGCCGACCGGTGGAACGGCAAGTACGCGGCGTTCTCGGGCGCGGCGGGCACGGTCACCATCGAGGGCACGCGAAACGTGACCGGCCTGCAGTTCCTGACCGACGGCTACACGCTGCAAGCCGGCACGGCCGGCGCCATCGCGATCGCACAGGCGCAGACGCCAGTGCGGGTCGAGAACGGCGCCACCGCCACGATCGACGCGCCCATCACCGGCGCGGGCGGCATCGACAAGCTGAACGGCGGCACGCTGGTGCTTGGCGGCGTCAACACCTACACCGGCAACACGGCGATCCGCAGCGGCGTGCTTGAGGTCAGCGCCGACAACCAGTTGGGCAACGGCGGCGGCGTCTCCCTGAATGGCGGCACGCTGCGCATCGCGGACGGCGCTTTCGCCACCACGGCCCGCAACCTCTCGCTCGATGGCGCGGGCGGCGGCATCGATGTGGTGGCCGCCGGCCAGACCTTCACGCTGAACCAGCCGATCAACGGCACGGGCGCGCTTGCCAAGCTAGGCGACGGCACCCTGGTGTTGAACGGCGCCAACGGCTACACGGGCGGCACGGTTATCTCCGGCGGCACGCTGGAAGGCAGCAGCACCAGCATCGCGGGGGCCGTCAGCACCGCGTCCGGCACCACGCTGCGCGTGAACCAGGCGACCGACGGGGTGCTGTCCGGCCCAGTCAGCGGCCAGGGCCAATTGGTGAAGGAAGGCGCCGGCGCGCTGACGCTGGCCGGCGTGTCGAGCTACAGCGGCGGCACGCAGGTCAATGCAGGGACGCTGATTGGCGACACGTCCAGCCTGCAAGGCGCCATCGCCAACAACGCGGCGCTGGTCTTCAACCAGGGCGCGGACGGCGTGTTCAATGGCACGTTGTCGGGCTCGGGGAGCCTCGTCAAGCAAGGCGGCGGCACGCTGGCGATCGACGGCAACCATACCTACACGGGCAACGCCATCATCGCGGGCGGCACGGTTCTGCTTGGCAGCGCGCAGGCGCCCGCCACGCTGCCCGCTTCGGTGCAGGTCAATCCGGGCGCCACGCTGGCCGGCAATGGGACGATCGCCGGCCTCAGCAACGCCGGTACGGTCCAGAGCTCGCCCGCAGCGGGCGGCGGTTTGAAGGTCAGCAACAACTTCAGCAACGCCGCTGGCGCAACGCTGGCCGTGAACGTGGGGCCGACCGCGGCCACCAACGTCCACGTAGCCGGCTCGGCGACACTCAACGGCGCACTGCAGGTGACCAACACCGCCCCGCTCACCGCAAACAGCACCTACACGGTGTTGACGGCGGATCAGGGCGTGCAAGGCACCTTTGCCTCGACCACCCTGCCCCAGCTCGCTTTCCTGGACGGCGCGGTGGCTTACGACCCCAACAACGTCACGGTGACCTTCCAGCGCAACGACACCGGGTTCGAGACGGTCACGGACACGCCGAACCAGAACGCCGTCGCGCAAGCCTTGGGGCAGATCAATCCCGGCTCGCCCCTTTACTCGGCGATCCTGGGGTTGAGCCGGGACGAGGCGCCGGAAGCCTTCAAGCAGTTGTCCGGCGACAGCCACGCCTCGTTGTCGTCGGCGCTGGTGCGCAGTTCGGAATCGGTGCGGACGTTGCCGCTGAATCACCTGCGCGACAGCCTGCGCAGTGAAGGCCGCGGCCAGGACGGCGCGTGCGGCGAGCCGGGCCGCAGCGCGGGCGGCTACGCCGAGCGCTTCTCGTGCCAGCGCAACGTGTGGACCGAAGTACTGGGCAACTGGCAGAGCCAGGATGGCGACGGCAATGCGCCCAGCTACCGCCAACGCACCGGCGGCGTGCTGGCCGGTGGCGACATCCGGGTGGGCGACGGCTGGCGCGTGGGTGTTGCGCTGGGCTACCAGGACAGCACGATCTGGCAGGACAGCCGCAACGCCAAGGCCGACGTCGACAGCTACAGCGTCACGCTGTTCGGCGGCAAGTCGTTCGTCCAGCCCAGCGGCAACGCGTGGAACGTCATGGCTGGCGCGTCGTATAGCTGGCAGGACATCGAGACGAAGCGCAACCTCGCCATCGGCGGCGCCAGCCAGGAGCTGAAGGCAGACTACCGCGGCAACACCACGCAGATCTTCGGCGAACTGGGCTACGCCATGCCGGTTGCGCCGAACGCGACGGTCGAACCCTTTGTCGGCGCGGCGTGGATCAAGCAGCGCATGGGCGGCTTCTCGGAAGACGGCGGCTCCGCGGCCCTGTCGGCGGACAGCCAAAGCAACGACGTCACGACCACCACCGTCGGCTTGCGCGGCAACCTGGACACGCAGATCGCGGGCGCGCCCGCCCGCCTGCGCGCCACGCTTGGCTGGCGCCACGCCATGGGAGACGTGGACCCCGACCGCACGATGGCTTTCGGCTCGGGTCCGGCGTTCACGGTGGCGGGCACGCCCATCGCCCGCAACGCCGCAGTGGCCGAGGTCGGGGCGGAAGTGGCTGTGTCGAAAAATGCCGCGATCGGCCTGAGCTACCAAGGCCAATTCGGCAGCGGCAGCCGCGAGAACGCGGGCTTCCTGAACGTGCGCTGGAACTTCTGACGCACGCGGCGCCATCCGGCTGGTATCCGGATGGCGCCTGTCCGACCCGCTCGCGGCCGAGGGCGCAATGCCTTCGGGCGATCCGTTTGGGCCGCATTGACACCCTTGATTTAGGCGCTTTACGCTAGCCCGCACTCGTGGTCCAACCGGGCGTGGTTCTGCCCTGGCGCACCAAGGTGCGGGAGGCGCGTCATGACGCTATGCAGACCAGGCGCATTCGCGTGCGCGTTGCTGATGCTGGGTTTCCTGGCTCCGGCCGGGGCTTTGGCGGCATGCAGCGACAAAACCGTGCGCGGGCTGTCCGACGCGGGACGCAGCGTGGCCACCATCGCCAAACGCTGTGGCATGAGCGCGGCGGCCGTGAAGGAAAGGTTGGGCGCCGGGGCCGCTGCGGCAAAACCTGCGGCGACGTCAGGGGATAATCCGGCGGAAAAGTCCGCTGAAAAACCCGCTGAAAAGTCTGCCGCAAAATCCGCCGAAAAACCCGCTGCAACTGCCGCGACGCGATCCGCGGCGACTTCGGCCACGACAAGCGCGGCCAATGCTGCCAAGCCGGCAGGCAAGGCGCCCGCCGAGCCGCAGAAGCTCCCGCCGGGCACTGTGCTGGAACTGTGCGGATGCTACGGCAGCATGGAGTACGGCTTCACCGAGCCGAATGCGCAATGCGTCAGCGGCAAGGCGGTGGCGACGCGGTGTCCGGGCTATTGCCCCGTGAACCGGTCGCCGTGGCGCCGCATCTGCAGTTGAGGCGGTCAGCCCGCCCCGCTGCCCCGTCAGTCGGCCGCGCTGACCTGCGGCTGATGCGGACGCGCATGCACCTGGTCGATGCGCAAGCCATCGCGGCGCGTCACCTCGAAGCCCCAGTCACGCAGCAGCACGGTATCGCCTGCCTCGGGGATCCGGCCGCCCGCGCGCAGCAGGCAACCTGCCAGCGTCGCATCGGGATAATCGTCCGCCAACGCCGGCGCATCCAGCAGGCGCGCGGCTTCGTCCACGGACAACCGGCCGCCCAGCAGCCATGAACCGTCGGAAAGCTGCAAGGCCTCGGGCAGATCTTCCTGATGTTCAGGCAAGTCGCCCGCCACCGCTTCCAGCACGTCCAGCGGCGTGACCAGGCCTTCACACACGCCGTGTTCATCGACCACGATCAACATGTGGTCGCGCGAGGCGCGCAGCTCATCCAGCACCTTCAGCACCGGCGTCGTTTCCATCACGTAGCGCGGCTCGCGCGCCAGTTCCACGAGGTCGATCGGACCGGGGTTCTGCAGCATCGGCAGCACTTCCTTGAAGTGCAGCACGCCCAGAACGTTTGCCGGGTCGCCAGCGCACAGCGGCAGGCGCGAATGGCCGGTGGCGAACTTGCGGACGATGATGTCAGGCGTGTCGGCCACGTCCAGCCACGTCATGTCGCCGCGCGGGACCATGATGGAGCGGATGTCGCGGGCACCGATGGACAGTACGCGCTCGATCATCGAGCTTTCCTCCGGCGCGAAGGCGGGCTCGTCACCCGCACCGTCGACCAGCGCCACCACTTCGTCCGCTTGGGATACGGGTTGGCCAGCGCGGCCGCCGCGCAAGAGGCGCAACACGGCCTGCGCCGTGCGTTGACGGCGGCCCAGCGCATGCGTGCCCCGTGCGCGGTTGCGGCGCGCCAGCTGGTTGCACAGCTCGATCAGGATCGAGAAGCCGATGGCCGCGTACAGGTAGCCCTTGGGAACATGGAAGCCCAGGCCTTCCGCGACCAGGCTGAAACCGATCATCAGCAACAGGCCCAGACACAGGATCACAACCGTCGGATGGCGTCCCACGAAGGCCATCAACGGGCGGCTGGCGAGCATCATGACGGCCATCGCGACCACGACGGCGATCATCATGATGCTCAGGTCCTGCACCATGCCCACGGCGGTGATGACGGAGTCCAGCGAGAACACGGCGTCCAGCACCACGATCTGCAGAATGACCTGCCAGAAGACGGCGTGCTGCGGCTTCTGCGTCTGGTCGTGGCTGGCGCTGCCTTCCACGCGTTCGTGCAGCTCCATCGTGCCCTTGAAGAGCAGGAACAGGCCGCCCAGGATCAATATCAGGTCGCGCCCGGAAATCTCCGCGCCCATCACCGTGAAGAGCGGCGCGGTCAGCGTGACCACCCACGCAATACTGGCCAACAGGCCCAGGCGCATCACCAGCGCGAGCGTCAGGCCGATCAGGCGTGCGCGATTGCGCTGTTCGGGCGGCAGCTTGTCCGCCAGGATGGCAATGAACACCAGGTTATCGATACCCAGCACAATTTCAAGCACGACCAGCGTCGCCAGGCCAAGCCAGGCGGTAGGGTCGGACATCCAATCGAAAATCATCACTTTTCCACGGAAAACGTGAGCGGACGCGCAAGCGATGCGCGTCGGCGGGAAGGCGTTTTTTCAGCGGCGCGCAGCCGCGGCAGCGCAGGCGCGCGGGCGGGCGCGGCCTGGCGCGGCGGCGCACGGCCGCCGAGACGCGGCGTGGCCGCGGTGGCGCTAAGGGATCCGGCGCGCAGGAACGCCCTGGGCGCGGCAGCAGGAGGAGAAGATGACGGGCGCCGGCAGATGTGCGGCGCCCTGCTAGGAGGAGGGTCTTCGTTCATAGATGGCGGATGGCTCCAGGCTGCCGAAGCAGCAACAGTCGGAATATCCGCCGCGCTCTCTTTCTTACAGGATCCTGAATATTACCTGAAACCGAATATCGCGCGACGTGGAGCCCGGCATTGCGCCTATTGCCCACGCATGTCGGCCGTGCCGCCAGACCCCGACGATGCGCCCGACCCCGGCATGCCGCCGTGCCCGGTCGAACCCGTATTGGCGCCCGTCGCGCCCTTTGCGCCGCGCGTGTCGGCGCCCGCGTCATCCTGCCGGGGGCTTGATCCCGCACGTGGCGAATCGCGCTTCGCGTGATCGCCCTTTTTACCTTGCGCGGACTTCTGGGTCGTCCCGGACTGTTGAAGCGACTTGGGTTGGCTGGTCGTGCGCGCGTCGGGCGTAGTCGTCTGCGCCTGGGCAACAAGCGTTTTTTCAATACGCTGCGCCGAAACGCTGGTAGCAAGCAAGCCGCTCATGGCCGTAGCGCACAGATACAGAATCGGATGTTTCATGGTTGCTCCTTCGTCGGCAACGGTGACACACTGAGCCCCAGGCCAACGGGCTGACGCGGGATCTCTTTTCATCCAGGGGCAAGTCGCGTGCCTGCCTCGCCATGGGAGCGAACCATGAGTGATAAACCTGTACCCGGCCGGCGGGGGCTGCTCAAAGCCCTGGCTGTCGGTGTCCCCGGCGCTGCGTGGGCCCCCCGCGCGATCAGCGCCCCGGAACCTGCCTCCCCCACTCCCCATCAAGACACTGCCGCCACGGGCGGCGCCGCCAATCGAACGCTCAAATTCTTCAATGCGCAGGAAGCATTGACGATGGACGCCATCGCCGCGCGCCTGATTCCGGCCGACGATCTGGGGCCGGGGGCCAAGGAAGCCGGCGCGACGCTGTTCCTGGACGGCCAGCTCGCCGGCGCCTGGGGCGCGGGCAGCCAGCTCTACCGCCAAGGCCCGTTTGAGCAAGGCACGCCGGAACAGGGTTACCAGCTATCGTTCACGCCGGCCGAGATGTTCCGCCGCGGCCTCGCCGCGCTGGACGCTGCCACGCGCAAGCAGGACGACAAGCCGTTCGCCGAGCTGGACGCCACGCGGCAAGACGCCTGGCTGCGCGACATGCAGGAAGGCAAGCCGGATTTTTCGCCGTTGCCGTCAGGCGTGTTCTTCCAGGCCTTGCTTGAAGGCACGATTGAAGGCTTCTTCTCAGACCCGCTGTACGGCGGCAACGCCGACATGGTGGGCTGGAAACTCGTGGGGTTTCCGGGCGCGTTTGCCTCGTTCTCCAACGACATCGAGCGCCATGGCGTGATCTGGGCCGGCCAGCCGGTGTCGATTGCCAACGCCGTGAGCCACAAGATGACGCCGGGAGGCAAGCATGGCTAAATCGCTACCTGCGGTGGACGTGGCGATCATTGGCGGCGGGTGGACGGGCGCCATCATCGGCAAGGAGCTCGCGGCCGCCAATCAACGGGTCGTGGTGCTGGAACGGGGCGAGGCGCGCTGGCCCTCGCCCGATTTCCAAGGGCCCAACGTCCACGACGAACTCAAGTACACACGGCGCCACGAGCTGCATCAGGACGCCGCGACGGAAACCTACACGTTCCGCAACAGCACGGACCAGAAGGCGCTGCCGATGCGGCGCTGGCAATTCGCCTACCCCGGCACGCACCTTGGCGGCGCGGGCAATCACTGGTCGGGGGCCTACTACCGCTTCGATCCCACCGACTTCGTGATGCGCAGCCATTACACCGAACGCTATGGCGCGAACATCTTCGACAAGGAATTGACCTGTCAGGACTGGGGCGTGACATACGACGAGCTGGAGCCGTACTTCGACCGCTTCGATTACCTGATCGGCGCGTCGGGCCAGGCCGGCAACATCAAGGGCGAAAAGCAGGAAGGCGGCAATCCGTTCGAGCCATGGCGCTCGCGCCCCTACCCCAACCCGCCCATGAAGGTGCCCTACGCACCCGCGCTGTTCGGCGAGGCCGCGCGCAAGTTGGGCTATCACCCTTATGTGCAGCCGTCCGCACTCTGTACGCGGCCTTATGTGAATACCGAAGGCCTGCACATGAGCGCGTGCGTGTACTGCGGATTCTGTTCGAACTTCGGCTGCGAGCACTTTGCCAAGGCCTCGCCGCAGGTCTGCATCCTGCCCGTGGCCATGAAGATGGAGAACTTCGAGATCCGCACCGGCGCGCACGTGCTGCGCGTGGAGCTGACGCCGGACAAGAAGCGCGCCCGCGGCGTGACGTACGTGGACGCGGCTGGCGAAGAGGTCTTTCAGCCCGCCGAGCTCGTGTTCCTCTGCGCATTCGGCATCAACAACGTGCGCCTGCTGTTGCTGTCCGGCATCGGCAAGCCCTTCGATCCGGTCACGAACACCGGCGTCGTGGGCCGCAACTACACGCACCAGACCACCTCGGGCGTGAATCTGTTTTTTGATGAGTCGGTCAACATCAACCCGTTCATGGGGGCCGGCGCGGTCGCGGTGACGATGGACGATTTCAGCGCCGACAACTTCGATCACGGGCCGGTGGGGTTTGTGGGCGGCGGCTATCTGCAGATCCAGGTGGTCAGCGGCGCGCCCATCGGGTTTCATCCTACGCCCAAGGGCACGCCGTCGTGGGGGTCCGAATGGAAGAAGGCCGTCGCGCGCCACTACAACCATGCGGCGAATATCACCATCACCGGCTCGGCGCAGCCGTGGCGCGGCGGCTATCTGAGCCTGGACCCCACCTACAAGGACGCGTGGGGCCTGCCGCTATTGCGCGTGACCTACGACTTTCCCGACAACGACATCCGCATGTCGGCGTTTTTGACCGAGAAAGGCGATGAGATCGCGCGGGCCATGAAGGGCATCGTGCGCACCGAGCCCGGTCCGCGCAAACGGCCGTTCTCGGCCACGGCGTACCAGTCCACCCACCTGACGGGCGGCGCGGCGATGGGTGACGATCCCAACACCAGCGTCGTCAACCGCTACGGGCAGTCGTGGGACGTGCCCAACGTGTTCGTCACGGGCGCGGCGCTCTTTCCGCAGAACTCGGGCTACAACCCGACCGGCACCGTGGGCGCCACCGCCTACTGGATCGTAGAGAAAATCAAGGCGGACTATCTGCGTTCGCCGGGCCCGCTGGTGTCATCATGAGCGAAAACCGCACAGGCATTCTCTTCACCCTCGGGCTGATGATAGCGGTGCCGGTCATCACGCTGGTTGCCACGGGAGTCCAGATGATGGGCGCCGGCGGCGACGAGGCCATCCGGGCTTCCGCCGTGCCCCAGCCGCCGCCGCAAGCAGTCAGCGCGGCGCCGCAGATCCCAGGCGGGCAAGCCGCCGCGCCGGCGCCATCTGGCATAGCGCCGGCCACGCCTGCCGCAGCGGGCACGGCGCCCGCCCCGATGAAACCCGTGCCCGGACGCAGCGCCACCGATTTCACCGCGTCGCGCCCCGATTGGGAAAAGTGGCTGCGCGAAGCCGACCCCGAGGCGGGCAAGCAGCTTGCCGCCAACGGCAAACCCGCGGCCGCCGTGCAGGCGTGTGTGGCCTGTCACGGCCCCGCGGGCATCACGCCCACAGGCGGCATCTTCCCCAACCTTGCCGGCCTGCGCAGCGAATACCTGGCCAAGCAGCTTGCCGACTTCCGGGCGGGCACGCGCGTGCAGCCGCTGATGAATACCATTGCCCGTGCGCTGACCGAAGAAGAAATCGGCCAGGTGGCCGCCTACTACGGCACCCTTGCCGGACCGCCGTTGCACGTGGGCGAGTTCGGCGGCGAGGCGGCCCGCAGGCTGGACGTCGATGGCGACGGCGCACGCGCGCTGCCCGCCTGCGCCAACTGTCACGGTATGCGCGGCATGGGCGAAGGGCCGCTGCTGCCGCGGCTGGCCGGTCAGTCGCGGGAATACTTCACCGACCAGATGAACGCGTTTCGCAATGGCTCGCGGCAGAACGACGACGTGGGCGTGATGCGGGCGTTCTCGCAACGCCTGACCGACGCCGAGATCCAGGCGCTGGCGGCGTATTACGCCGGGCCCGCGCCCGCGCCGCGCTAGCGTCGCGGGCGGAATGCGGTAGGAACAGCTCGAGGGGAGTACAATCGCGTCCGCCGCATCCGCAATGGGTGCGCGTCCGCGACGCTGTCGCGGTCCCAGATGGACCCGGCTTGCCGGGTGGCTCGGCCGGGCGCCTATCCCTCGGACAACTCTCAAGCACCACGGGCGCTCGCCCATAATTTGCCGCGCACGCAGGCACCGCGATCCACGCCTGGCGCTTGTTCAATTCTGCTTAGCCAATCGATGTCAGTTCTTTCCAAGCTTCGCCGCGACTGGATGGCCAATCCGCGCGCGGACATTCTGTCGGGCGTGCTCGTCGCCCTTGCCTTGATCCCTGAAGCCATCGGCTTTTCCATCATCGCGGGCGTCGACCCCAGCGTCGGCCTGTACGCCTCGTTTTCCATCGCGTTCATCATTGCGTTCATGGGCGGGCGGCCTGGCATGATCTCGGCCGCCACGGCCGCGGTCGCGGTGCTGGTCGCCCCACTGGTGCGCGACCACGGGGTCGGCTACCTGTTTGCCGCCACCGTGCTGATGGGCGTCGTGCAAATCGCCGCCGGCTTCCTGCGGCTGGATCTCTTGATGCAGTACGTGTCGCGCTCGGTCGTGACCGGCTTCGTCAACGCGCTGGCCATCCTGATCTTCATGGCGCAGCTGCCGCAGCTGATCGGGGTAACGTGGGTGACCTATGCCATGGTGGCCGCCGCGCTCGCCGTCATCTATCTGCTGCCCCGGCTCACCACCGCCGTGCCGTCGCCGCTGATCGCCATCATCGTGATGACGGCCGTATCCATCTTTGCGGGCCTGAACGTCAACACGGTGGGCGACATGGGCACGCTGCCGTCGGCGCTGCCGTCGTTCATGATTCCCGACGTGCCCTTCACGCTGGAGACGCTGCGCATCATCCTGCCGTACTCGCTGACGATGGCGGCGGTGGGCCTGCTGGAGTCGATGATGACGGCGCAGATCGTGGACGATATGACCGACACGCCCAGCGACAAGCGCCGCGAGTGCAAGGGCCAGGGCATCGCCAACATCGTCACGGGCTTTCTGGGCGGCATGGGCGGCTGCGCCATGATCGGCCAGTCGGTCATCAACGTGCGCGCCGGCGGCCGCACGCGGTTGTCGACCTGCGTGGCGGGCGTCTTCCTGCTGTTCCTGATCGTGGCGCTGGGCCCGCTGGTGGCGCAGATTCCGATGCCGGCGCTGGTGGCCGTGATGATCATGGTGTCCATCGGCACCTTCAACTGGCGCTCGCTGCGCAACCTGGGCTCGCATCCGTGGCAGTCGTCCGTGGTCATGCTGGCCACCGTCGCCGTGGTGGTCTGGACGCATGATCTGGCGCGCGGCGTGCTGGTGGGCGTGGTGCTGAGCGGCCTGTTCTTTGCCGGCAAGGTGAAGAGGCTGCTCGACGTGGACACGTCGCTGTCCGAGGACGGCCGCACGCGCACCTACCGCTACGCGGGCCAGATCTTCTTCGCGTCGGCCTCGCGGTTCTCGGCGGCGATCGACTTTCACGAAGCGGTCGACCACGTGGTGATCGATTTGTCGGCCGCGCACTTCTGGGACATCTCGGCCGTCGGTGAACTGGACAAAGTGACGCTCAAGCTGCGCCGGGCCGGACGTCAGGTCGACGTTGTGGGGCTGAATGAGGCCAGCGCGACGCTGGTCGGCCGCTACGCGCAACTGGGCGCGTCCGCGGGGCACTAGCCCACGCCGCGCCCGTCATCTGGCTCAGGATTCGACGAAGGCCAGGATCAAGCCGCCGGTTTCCAACGGCGGCACGACGATGCGGGACTTGTGTGCCTGATGCGCCACGCCCGCGGCTGCCAGCACCTCCTGCACTCGCGCCAGCGCATCGGTGCGCAGCGTCAGCGCCGCGGCGCGTTCGCCGCCCGCGATGAGCGGCGCGGCATCCACGCCAAAGCGCGTCTGGATGCCCGCTGGCGTCAGATACAGAATGCTGGCGCGGCCGGCGGCAACGGCCACGCCGTCCTGCACTGGCTGCGCCGCGCCGGGGCCAAAAGCCTGCTCCAGCAGTTCGGCCGAGGCCGCGGGTTCGTCAGTCACGTAGACGTATTCGGCAATGCCGCGCACTCCATTGGGGTGTTCCCGCCATTCAGGCCGCCACACCAGTTCCGGCGTTTCGTGCTGGCAGAAGAACACCCGGCCATTCGGAATCAGGTCTGCACGGATGCGCAGCGTGCGAAAACGCGCATCGCCCAGCGTCTGTCCGGCCGCGGTGACCGGCCGATGGAAGCTGCGCGCACCCTCGCCTTCCAGCGGCACGTCGCGGTTGGCAAGATCCTTCCAGGTCGCGTCGGCATTGGCCGTCTTGAACACCAGTCCCGCGAGACCCAGCGGATGCTCCCAACGTGCGCCCGGGATATCGGCCTTGGGCGGCTCGACGCCGATGAGCTCCAGATAGTCGTCGCCAAAGATCGCCAGATGGTTGCTCGACCCCAGCGAGTGGTGGCCCCGGTCGGTGAGTTGAAAGCCAAGCCGGCGAAAGCGCGCCGCTGAGGCGTCCAGATCCAGGCCCGCCTGGATGACGACGTGATCGATGCGTAAGGTCACTCAAACTCCTTGAACAATGATTGGGGCGCCGCCGGTTCAGGCGGCGAGCCGCGTCGCGACCGCGGCCGGGTCCCACCGGCGGCCCGGCACGGCCGCCAGCAGCGCCTGCGTGTAGGGATGGGAGGGATTGTTGAACACGTCGGCGCACACGCCCTCTTCCACGACGCGGCCCGACTTCATGACGGCGATGTGATCGCAGACCTGCGCTGCCACGCGAAGATCGTGCGTGATGAAGACGATGGACAGGCCCAGTTGCTCGCGCAACCGCGCCAGCAGCGCCAGCACCTGCGCCTGCACGGACACGTCCAGCGCCGACACCGGTTCGTCGGCGATCAGCACCTGCGGCCGCATCGCCAGCGCGCGCGCCAGACCGACGCGCTGGCGCTGGCCGCCCGAGAATTCGTGCGGGAAGCGCCGCACGGCGTCGGGCGACAGGCCCACCAGTTCGAAGAGTTCCTGCGCGCGGGCCAATGCCTCGCGGCGCGGCGTGCCGTGCACGATGGGGCCTTGCGCCACAATCTCGCCGACACGCTGGCGTGGGTTCAGCGACCCGTACGGGTCCTGGAACACCATCTGCACGCGCTGCGCATGGGCGCGGCGGGCGCGCGCGCCCTTGAACGACAGGGGTTCGCCGGCCAGCGTGATGTCACCGCCATCGGGCGGCAGCAATCCCAGCAGCGTGCGCGCCAGCGTGGACTTGCCCGATCCGCTTTCACCCACGATACCCAGCGTGCCGCCGCGCCGCAGGGTCAGCGTCACGTCGTCCACCGCATGTGTCACGCGGCCGGGCCGGCCGAACCAGCCGCGTTTGCGGAAGGTCTTGGACAGCCCCTGCGTGGTCAGGATCGCGGGCGCGCTGGCGTCCAGGTCGGCGCGGGCGGGCGCGGGCGCCAGCGGCGGCACCGCGGCAATCAGCGCGCGGGTGTAGGGATGGCGCGGATGCTCCAGCACCTGGTCGGCCGGGCCGCTTTCCACCAGTTCGCCGCGCTGCATGACGGCGACGCGGTCTGCAATCTCGGCCACCACGCCAAAATCGTGCGTGATAAAGAGAACGGCCGTGCCCTTGCGGCGCTGCAGGTCGTGGATCAGATGCAGGATCTGCGCCTGCGTCGTGACGTCCAGCGCGGTCGTCGGTTCGTCGGCAATGAGCAGCGCCGGTTCCAGCGCCAGCGCCATGGCGATCATCGCGCGTTGCCGCTGTCCGCCGGACAGCTCATGCGGATAGGCGCCCAGCGCCTGGACGGGGTCGGGCAGCCGGACGGATTCCAACAGGTCCAGCGTGCGCTGCCGGATCACGGCGCGCGACAGCCGGGTATGCGTGCGGAACACCTCGGCGATCTGGTCGCCGATGGTACGCAGCGGATTGAGCGCGGTCATCGGTTCCTGGAAGATCATGCCGATGCGCTTGCCGCGCAACCGGCGCAGCGCCTCGGGCGCAAGCTTCAGCAAGTCCTGGCCTTCCCACAGCACGCGGCCGGCGCTCGCTTGCACGCCTTGCGGCAGCAGGCCGAGAATGGTGCCGGCGGTCAGCGATTTGCCCGAGCCGCTTTCGCCCACAACGCACACGATCTCGCCCGGGTTGACCGCCAGCGACAGATCGCGGAGCGCATGCGGCCGGTCGGCGCCGGGCGGCAGGTTCACGGTAAGGTTTTCGATGCGGAGCAGTTCGGTCATGATCGTTTCAGCCTGGGATTGAGAGCATCGTTCACCCCCTGCCCGACCAGCGAAATCGCCAGGACGGTGAGCAGGATGGCAATGCCGGGAATGGCGGATACGTACCACTGCACCCGGATCACCCCGCGGCCGCCGCCGATGAGGTTGCCCCAGGACGGCACGTTGGGGTCCGACAGGTTTAGAAAGGCCAGCGCGCTTTCCAGCAGGATGGCGGTGGCCATGATGACGCTGGCGTAGACGATCACGGGCGGCAAGGCGTTGGGCAGGATCTCGCGGAAGATGAGGCGCAGGTCGCCCATGCCCAGCGCCCTGCCCGCCTGCACGAATTCCCGCGTCTTGAGCGACAGGAATTCCGAGCGGGTCAGACGCGCCACGGGCGGCCACGACACCAGGCCGATCGCCAGCACGACCGTGCGCAGGTCCGAACCGAACACGGCCACCAGCACCAACAGCAACAGAAAGTTCGGCAGGATCTGGAAGGCTTCGGTCACGCGCATCAGCAGGTCGTCGGCCAGGCCGCCGTAATAGCCCGCCACGGCGCCCAGCACCACGCCGATCAGCACCGACACGACGGTGGCGGCAAGGCCAATGGCCAACGTGACGCGCGCGCCGTGCAGGATCTGCGCGGCAATGTCTCGCCCAACCTGATCGGTGCCCAGCAGAAAGCGCGCGTTGTCGCCGGGCCATTGAAGCGGCCGGCCCGCCAGGCTGAGCGGATTGCGCGGACACCAGAAGTCGGCGCCCAGCGCGGCCGCGCAGACGGCGGCCAGCAGCACAAGGCCCAGCACGGCGACGGGGCTATGGAAGTATCGGCGTAGCGTTTCCATGGTTCAGCTCCGGACAATGCGGGGGTCGAGCCGCGCATACAGCAGGTCAACGATGAAATTGATGGCGATTACCAGCAGGGCGGACACGAACACGATGCCAAGCAAGGTGTTCAGGTCGCGCTGCACGACCGACTCGTAAGCCAGGCGCCCCAGTCCCGGCAAGGCAAAGACGCTTTCGACGACGACCGACCCGCCCAGCATGGTCCCGGCCTGCAGACCCAGCAGCGTCACCATCGGCAGCAGCGCGTTGCGCAGCATGTGCCGCGCCACCACGGCCGTTTCGCGCAGCCCCTTGGCGCGAGCGGTGCGGATGAAATCGTGCGAGGCGACTTCTAGCATCGACGCGCGCATGATGCGCAGGTAGATGGCCAGGAAGATCAGCGCCAGCGTCGTCGTCGGCAGGATCAGGTGCCACGCGATGTCCAGAATGCGGGTCAGGCCGGTGTAGCCGGACGCAATGGTTTCAAATCCGCCGGCCGGCACCCAGTCCAGCCACACCGCGAACACAAAGATGCCCATCAGGCCGAACCAGAAGGACGGGGTGGCGCAGAACACCAGGCCCAGCGTCGAGATCAGCCCGTCGGCCCAGCCATTGACGCGCCGCGCCGCGATGACGCCCAGCGCCATGCCGCCCGCAAAGGCGAACGACAGCGCCGATCCCATCAGCAGCAGCGTCGCCGGCAAGCGCTCGGCGATCACGGCAGCCACGGGCTTGCCATAGATGGCGGAATAGCCCAGGTCCAGATGCGCCAGACGCCACAGATAGTTGCCCAGGCGCGCGCTGGCCGACTCGTCCAGCTGGTAGTGCGTGCGCATGGCCGCAATGGTGGCGGGGTCAGCGCCGCCGATTTGCGCCACCAGCGCATCCACGGTGTCGCCGGGCGCCAGTTGCAGCAGCAGGAACAGACCCGCCAGGATGATCAGAAGCGCGGGCGCCGCCGCCAGAAGCCGCCGCGCCGCGAGAGTCAGGAACCCCATGCCGTGGTCCTACGCCGACAGCCAGGCGTCGTGCCAGTCGCTGGACGGCCAGCGCGCGTTGTTGTGGCCGTTCTGCAGCTTGCGGCTGGCCACCGAATAGAACTGGCGTTCGGTCGCCATCCAGATGGGCAGTTCGTCGTTGACGGCCTGCACCCACTCCGCATACAGCGCGCGGCGGCGTGCCGCGTCGATTTCAGACGCAGCGTCGTCGATCAGCTTGTCGACCTTGTCCGACTGCCAGCCGTACTGGTTGGTCCACGGCGCGCCCGCCGGGCTGCCCGAGCGGTACCAGACCGTCGTGGACACCGCCGGATCGCCGCGGTACTGGTGCCAGCCTGTGGCGATATCGAAGTTGTGTTCCTTGTAGACCGAGGACAGCGCGCCCGCGATGTCGTACTGCACGATCTCGACCTTGATGCCCACCGCCTCCAGCGACTGCTGGATGAAGGTCGCCAGCAGCGGCACGTCTTCGCCGTTCTGGATGGGCACCAGTTTCAACGTGAAGCGCACGCCGCCGGCGCCCCGCTTGTACCCGGCCTCGTCCAGCAGCGTCTCGGCACGCTTGACGTCGAACGGGTACGGCGGCTTGCTGCCCGCCGGGAAGAACGCCTCGGACGATGACGGAATGGGACCGGTGGCCGGTTTGCCCAGGCCGTAAAGGAAGTTCTCGATGAAGAACTCGATGTCGATGGCGTGGACAATGGCGCGGCGCACGCGCACGTCAGCCAGTTCCTTGCGGCGGAAGTTGAATTCCAGCGTGTTGTTGAAGACGTTGGCCTCCAGCCCCTTGCTGCGCACCTCGAACTGCGGATTCTGCTTCAGGCGGTCCAGATCGGCCAGCGTGAGCTGCGAATAGGCGCTCAGTTGAAGCTGGCCGGTTTCCAGCGCGGCCGTGGCGGCCGACTTGTCCGTAATGATGCGCCAAACCACACGGTCCAGGTAGGGCTCGCCCTTGCGCCAGTAATTGGGATTGCGCTCGGCAATGATGAACTGGCCGCGCTGGTACTGCACGAACTTGAACGGGCCCGTGCCGACCGGCGCGGTGTTCGCCGGGTTCTCCAGCACGTTGGTGCCTTCGTACAGATGGCGCGGCACCACGTAGCCCAGATCCGCCAGCGCGCGCAGCAAGAGGTCCAACGGCATTGGGCGGCTGTAGCGGAAGACCGCCGTGTGCGCGTCGGGCGTGTCGACCGCCTCCAGATAGAGCTGCAGCGCGGTGCCGAAATTCAGGTGCTTCTTCCACAGTTCCAGCGCGTTGTATTGCACGTCGGCAGAGGTGAACGGCTTGCCGTCGTGCCAGGTCACGCCTTCGCGCAGCTTGAACGTGATGGTCTTGCCATTGGGGTCGGCGGTCCAGGCGGTGGCAAGTTGCCCCACCGGCTTGCCGGCCGCATCCAGGTCCACCAGCGATTCGATGATCTTGCTGGTAACGATGTACACGCCCGTCGAAGCCCGCAGCGCCGGATTCAGGATCCGCTGCTCGGACCCAAGGTGCACGTTAAGCACCCCGCCATGCCGCGGCGTGGCGGACTGCGCCAGGAGCGACGTGGGAAATGCCATCGAGGCGGCAAGCGCCCCGGAAGACAACAGGAACTCGCGGCGGGTGGTGCGCATGTCGGACTCTGGTTGTGCCTGGTTGGAAGCTGCGGATCTTAGGCCTGCGCCACCGGGCTTGAGAAATGCTGATTTCTCATTTGCTCATGCGTCCCCTGCCCCGCCTCCCGCAAAAAATGACGTGCTCCCAAACGTTTCGTTACCGCGCGGGCACGCCGCTTGCTCCTTCCGCCGGATCGCATCTGCCGGAGTTTTCATGCCCGCTTCGCATTCCCTCGACACCACGACGCTGACGGTGCTGACGGTCAATACCCATAAGGGCTTTACCAGTTTCAACCGCCGCTTCATGCTGCACGACCTGCGTGAGGCGCTGCGCACCGCATCGCCGGACGTGGTGTTTCTTCAGGAAGTCCTGGGCGAACACCAGACGCATGCCGGGCGCCACGATTCCTGGCCGGCGCAATCGCAATACGAATTTCTGGCCGACACGCTTTGGACGGACTTTGCCTACGGGCAGAACGCCGTCTATCCTGAAGGCCACCATGGCAATGCCATCCTGTCGCGCTACCCGATCGAAAGTCACCACAACCATGACGTAAGCGTGGACGGCCACGAGGGACGCGGTCTGCTGCACTGCGTGCTGCGGCCCCCTGCGCTCGCCTCGCCCGTGCATGCGATCTGCGTGCATCTGGGCCTGCTGGAACGCCATCGCGGCGAGCAACTGCGCCGTCTGTGCAAGCTGGTGTCGCATGACGTGCCGGCCGACGAGCCGCTGCTGATCGCCGGCGACTTCAACGACTGGCGGTTGCGCGCCGACGCCCTGATGCGCGATTGCGGGACATCCGAGGTGTTCACCTCGCGACTGGGCCGGCCCGCGCGGACGTTTCCCGCGCGCTGGCCGCTGCTGCGGCTGGACCGCATCTATGTGCGCAGCGTGCGCGACTGGCAGCCCGTGCCGCTGGCGTCGCGCGTGTGGTCGCGCCTTTCCGATCATGTGCCAATTTGTGCGGAGATTGCGCTATGAACCTGGGCTGGCGCGAAAACAACCGATATACCCTGCTGGAAAACGGCACGGAGTACTTTCCCGCCGTTGTCGAGGCCATCGACGCGGCGGCCAGCGAAGTGCTGGTCGAAACCTTCATCCTGTTCGACGATGCCGTGGGCCAGGAGATCCAGCAGGCTCTCATCCGCGCGGCGCGGCGTGGCGTCAGCGTCGACCTGCTGGTCGACGGCTACGGCTCCGACGAGCTGAGCGAGGCCTTCATCGGCGCCATGACCGAGGCCGGCGTGCGCTTTCACGTCTTCGATCCGCGCCCGCGCTTTCTGGGTGTGCGCACGAACGTGTTCCGGCGCATGCACCGCAAGATCGTGGCCATCGACCGCCAGCGCTCCTTCATTGGCGGCATCAACTTTTCCGCGGACCACCTGCCCGATTACGGCCCGGAAGCGAAACAGGATTACGCCGTTCTCGTCGAGGGCCCGCTGGCGGCCGACCTTGCCGACTACGCGCGCGCCGCGCTGGGCAACGGCAAGCGGCGGCTGCGGCGCCGTCCCGCGCGCATGGATCCCCTGCCCGCCGGCGACGGCGGCGGCCGACTGGTGGTGCGCGACAACGTCAGCCATCGCAGCGACATCGAGCGCTACTACCGCGCGGGCGTGCGGTCGGCGCGCTCGGACGTGCTGATCGCCAACGCGTATTTCTTTCCCGGCTACCACCTGCTGCGCGATCTGGTGAAGGCGGCCCGCCGCGGTGTACGCGTGCGGCTGCTGCTGCAGGGCGAGCCCGACGTGCTGGTCGCCCGGCTGGCCGCGTCGATGCTCTACGACTACCTGATCGACTCGGGCGTCGAGATCCACGAGTACTGCAAGCAGCCGCTGCACGGCAAGGTGGCGTGCGTGGATGACGACTGGTCGACGATCGGCTCCAGCAATCTGGACCCCCTGAGCCTTGCGCTCAACCTGGAGGCCAATGTGGTGGTGCGCGACGCATCGCTGAATGCGGCCCTGCGCAAGAGCCTGGACCGGCTGATCGCAGAGGACTGCCGCCCGGTCGAGATGGCCAAGAACTCGCGGCGCCGGCTGCGCCGCCTGTGGCTGGGCGTGGTGGTATTCCACTTTCTGCGGCGCTTTCCCGCTTGGGCCGGCAGCCTGCCGGCCCACAAGCCGCGTCTGCAATCCATGACGGCGGACACCGGCAGGGAGACGGCATGAAGATCCTGCACTCGTCTCCCATGCGGGCGCTGCGGCGCCGCTGGCCCCGGATCAAGCGTGTCCTGCCCGTGCTCGTGCTGATCGTCGTGGCGGGCCTGCTCTATTACTTCGGCCGGTCCGTGGACTGGCCGCAGGTGTGGGTGGCGATGCGCAAGATTCCGGGCCAGAACATCGCCATCGCGGCCGCGCTGGTGGTGGCCGGCTATCTTGCCTATGGCAGCCTGGACCTGCTCGGCAAAAAGTACACGCGCCATCACTTGCCCGCGCCGAAAGCGCTGGGCGTGGCCATGCTGAGCTACGCGCTGAATCTGAACCTGGGCGTTCTGGTGGGCGGCCTGGGCGCCCGCCTGCGGTTGTACACGCGGCTGGGTTGCCGCAAGTCCGTGGCGACGCGCGTCGCACTATTTGCCGCCGCGTCGAACTGGATCGGGTACGCGTGGCTGGCGGGCATCGTCTTCGCATTGGGCGCGGTGCCGGTGCCGGCGGGTTGGGAAATCGGATCCGGCATGTTGCGCCTGCTGGGCCTAGGGCTGCTGGCGGCGGGCATCGCCTACGTGGTGACGTGCGCACGCGCCCGTCGCCGCAGCGTCACATGGATGGGACACCACATCGCGTTGCCGCACGCCCGCATGGCGGTCGCCCAGTGTGCTGTGGCCGCGCTGTCGTGGTCGCTGATGGGCGCGATCTGCTTTGTGCTGCTGCAGGGCAAGGCAAGCTACCCCGCCGTGCTCGGCATCCTGTTGTGCACGAGCTTCGCGTCTGTGATCACCCGCGTCCCGGGAGGCCTGGGCACGACCGAGGCGATCTTCGTGGCCGCGCTGGGATCGCAGATTCCGCCCACCGAAGTGCTTGGCGCGGCGCTCGCTTACCGCGCCGTGTATGCGCTGGCGCCATTGTGCCTGGCGCTGGTGGCCTATCCCCTGATCGAGCTGAAGCTGGGCATGCGCAAACGCAAGGGAGAGGCCGCTCCCCCCAGCCACGCTCGGCGACTGCTATGAGGCCCGCCATGGATCGATCCCAACCCGACGCATCTGACGCCGTCGCCGCCTACCCCCGGCGCGCTGGCGCCTCCGAACATGAAATCGCCTCGCAGGAGGCGCTGGCCTTGCGGATCGCGGCCTTGCTGGGAAGGCGCTTCGTCCCGGACTTCCGGCCGACCCGGAATCGCGGCGAGCCACCGCCTTACTACGTTCCCGACCGCAGCATCACCAGCCTGGCGCGCGCGGCAAAGCTGGGCATCGCACGCGCGGCCGACCTGTTCGGCGGGGTGACGCCGCACGCCTTTGTGGCCACCAAATCCGTCACCCACGGCGTGGTCGATGCCCAAGCCAGAGCGCCGCAGGGCTGGGTAAGGTCGCTGGCGGGCGATCTGGAGGAGGTCGTGCTGCGCGGGTACACCGCTTTTACGCTTGACGATGCCCACCGCGCGGGCGAGCGGTTGCTTCAGACGGGCGCACTGCGGCTCAAACCCGCCGATGCCAACGCCGGGCGCGGCCAGGTCGTCGTGCGCAACGCACAGGAGCTGCGCGCCGCGCTGAACGGTCAGGACGCCGCCACGATGCGCCGCCTGGGCTTGGTGCTGGAAGAAGACCTGGCGCAGATCGCCACCTACAGCGTGGGCTGGATCCGCGTGGGCAAGCTGGAAGCGTCGTACGTGGGCACGCAGGCCCTCACCCGCGACAACAGCGGCGAGCCGGTGTACGGGGGCTCGACGCTGACCTTCGCGCGCGGCGGTTTCGACGAACTGCGGGCGTTGAACCTGTCGGACGAAGAACGGCAGGCGGTGGACCTGAGCTGCCGCTACGACACGGCCGTATCCACGGCGTATCCTGACTTCTTTGCGTCGCGGCGCAATTACGACGTCGGCATCGGCCAGAATGCCCGGGGCGAGCCCCGCGCGGGCGTGCTGGAACAGTCATGGCGCGCCGGCGGCGCGAGCATCGCGGAGCTGTCCGCATTGCAGGCGTTCATGCTGTCCCCGTCGCTAAAGACGGTGTCCGCCTTTACGCGCGAGCGCTACGGCGCGGACGAACCGGCGCCCACGTCGGAGCAATACGTGTATCGCGGCGAAGATTCCGCCGTCGGTATGATCACCAAATCGGGGGGCATCCTGGAGGACGACAATGGCCGCCTTTAGCGACCCAATCGACATCGCGGTGGCGGACCAGCAGTTGGCCGGCACCTTTCTCACGCCCGAAAGCAAGGTGCCGGGCGTTCTGTTCATTCACGGCTGGGGCGGCGACCAGAAATTCGACCTGGCCCGCGCCAAGGGCATCGCGGCGCTGGGCTGCGTCTGCCTGACGTTCGACCTGCGCGGCCACGCCGCCACGCAAGCCCAGCAGATGCAGGTTTCGCGCGACGACAATTTGCGCGACGTGATGGCGGCCTACGACCGCCTGGCGGCGCATCCGTCGCTGGACAGCGGCTCGGTGGCCGTGGTGGGCAGCAGCTACGGCGGCTATCTGGCCGCCATCCTGAGCGGGCTGCGCCGAGTGCGCTGGCTGGCCCTGCACGTGCCCGCGCTGTACCGCGACGACGAATGGATGCTGCCCAAGAACCAGCTCAACCGAGAGACCCTGCGCGCCTACCGCAACACCCGCATCGAGCCCGAAAGCAACCGCGCGCTGTCGTGCTGCGCCAACTTCACCGGCGACGTGCTGATCGTGGAAGCCGAGCACGACGTCTATATCCCGCATTCCACGATCATGAATTACCGGTCGGCCTTCCGGCGGTCGCATTCGCTGACCCACCGCATCCTGGACGGCGCGGACCACGCCTTGACCGACAAGGCCTCGCAGCAGGCGTACACGTCGATCCTGGTGAACTGGGTGACGGAGATGGTCATGGGCGCACGGGTGGGACGGCCGCGGCCGGTGCCGTAAACGGGACGGCGCCCGCGGCGACGCGGGGTTCAGGGCTTTGGGCTCAACATGTCCGACAGCGCATCGCCCAGTTCCTTGACGGCGCCCGCGACGCCCTCGGCGGCGCCTTCTGCCCCCACCCCGATGGCGTGTCCGAACCCGCGCGCCACCTGCGCCGAAAAGCCGCGCGTGACCGAGAACTTTGGATTGTCCAGGCTGCCGGCCAGCGCGAATTCAAATCGGATAACACCGGTCTTGTCCTTCATGGCCGCCAGCACCGCCTTGCGCGGCAACGAAAACAGGCTGCCGTCGCCGCTGAACTTCAGGTTATGCAACGCGACGGTGCCGGACGCCTTGAGCTCGTGGCGCGCGATGGCCGTCTTCATGTCCAGGTCCATGGATCCGCCGGACAGCGAGCCGGCGCCGTTATCGGCCAGATAAGGCGCCGCATGGCGGATGTCCATGTTGCGCGCCGCCACCGTGATGTCGGCGTCCGTGCCGCCCACCACCAGCTTGCCCTTTGCCCGCACGGTGGCCTCGCCGTTGCGGTTGTCCTCGACCTTGCCGGAGAATTCCATGTCGCTGGTGGTGCCGTCGCCCGGAATCACGACGGGCTGCAGATGCGCCTGCACGTCCGTGAACGGAATGCGATGCGGCGGTTTGGACACCGCGCCGTCCAGATAGTCCAGGCGGCCATCGCGCAGGATCAGCTCGGCCACGCGGATAGGACCGTTGCGCCGCGTCTTGCCATCGCCGTCGCCCGCGCGCAGCGCCGCTTGCAGCGCGGGGGAGATCTGCATGTCGCCATCGGGGCTGCGCACCACGGCGAAATCGAAGCCTTCGACGACGATCCGCTTGAACACGGCCTCGCGGCGCAGGAAGGCGGTCCACTCGGGTTCAAGTTCAACGCGCCGGGCACGCGCGCCGGGCTGACCGGAGGCGCCCGGCACGGTGACGTCGGTCAGCACCACCTGCCGCAGGCCGACCTGCACGTTGCCGACTTGGCTGCGCGGGCCCAGAATGCTGGCGATGCGCTGCTCGGCCACGCGGGTGGCGGCCAGCGCCAGCACCGCGAGCACTGCGCCGATCAACAGCAATATCGCCAGGGCGGTGCCCCAGCGTGACCGGCCACGCGCGTCGGCTGCGTTCGAACTCATTGTGGTTTCCGAAGTTGTATAGGACAGCGGCGCGAAAAGCGCCGCACACCTTGCACCATAGCGAGGCGCGGCGGCCGGCGCAACCAGAGCATCGTCCGGGATGCGCAATCGTTCATCAATGCTCGAAAAGGATGAGGCGGTTTGCGACGGCTGGACCCCTCAACCGGTTCTGAGCCTCATCCCTTCTCGCGCCGCCACGACAGGCGCCAATAACGTTCGGGACGGGATGCCAACGCGCCCGGCGCCGTTCCCGGGGCCTTCCCCGGCGCGGCATCGGGCGGGTCAAGCGCCAGGCTGCCCCGCGCGGCCAATGCGCGCTGCCGGGCGGCGAAAACGTCAACCTCCGTGCCAACGTCCAGCGGCGATGCCAGAATCCGACGGCCCAGCAAATCCGCCAGGCGTTCCTGGACGGCCCCCGGCTCGGCGTCCGCAACCTCTTCGTAAGCGATCCATTCAACGCGCTGGAACAGCGCGCGCAGCGTCAGGCCCGCCTCGGACACGCGCACGTGCGCCGCGCTGTGCAGGCCAAGCGGCAGCAAGACGACCCGTGGCCGCAGGGCGGACAGTGCCGAGGCCAACGCGCCCGTCAGACGTCCCTCCTCGCCGCTTTCCAGGTAGGCGTCGTGCAGCAGATCCATCTGCACGCCTCGCACGCCCAACAGCGATAAGGCACGTTCGTTGCGCGCGCGACGGTCAAGAACGGCCTGGCGCCCGTTTTTGAATCCGCTGCAGCGATCCGCTGCGCTGCCGGCTTCGGGCGCCAGCGGCAAGCCGGAGTACACCGTCAGCACGGTGCTGTCCGGACGCGCCGCGAGCAGGCCCGCACAACTGACGACGGCGTCGTTGAAGCAGGGAGAAACCGCGATCAGTCTGCCTTCGCGAAGCATGCCGTCCTCGCTGTCCGGCTTACCAGTAAGGAGGTTGGTTGTAGTACTGATGGATGCCGCGCGCCCAGGTCTCGTCCGCCATGCTGGGCCAATTGTCCTTGTCGAACCCCTCCGCGTTCTTGAGCACGTCCTTGTCCACATTCAGCACGAAGCACTTGCGGTCGGTATCCAACGTCAGCGCGCTCCACGGAATGGCGTACAGCTTGTCGCCAATGCCAAGGATGCCGCCGCGCGACAGCACGGCATATGCGATGCAACCGCGCGGAACGTCCACCATGATCTCCTGGATGCTGCCGAGGGATTCGCCGGCGGGGTTGTACACGTCGTTGCCTTCCAGCGTGCTGGCCGCCATGATTTCAGGTCCGGGGCCGCTTGGATCGCTCTTCGGACCGCCCACGATCTTGGTTTCGCTTTGCGTATGGCCGGCACCGGTCAATGGTTGGTTCATGGTGTCTCTCCTTTAATGAAACGTCCCGCGTGGCAAAAGGCTCGCCACGCCGCCCGCGTTGCACGCAAGCCGTGTGCCAGGGCCTCCATGCCCTTGACGCCGCGCATCACGTCCGAGCCAACGGCATTTCTTACATCACGTTCCCACAAAAATGCCGGGGCCGGCCCTGCGCGCTGCAGAGCCGGCCCCGGCCGCGGGAGACCCGCCCGGCGGGCGTTATCGCCGCTTGCCGTGATCCGACATCATGCAGATGCCGGCCAGCACGCCCACCAGCACCGCGCCTGCGATGCTCTTCCAGGCGTTTTCATGCACGTAGTCGTCCGTGGCGTGCGACACCTCGCGCGCCCGGTCCCAGGCGGCGCGTTCCCAGCCACGGGCCTGGTCGCGCGCGGCGTCCAGCCGAAGCTTGAGCTTGTCGCGCGCGGATTCGATTTCCGAGCCGCTATAGCTGGCTGTGCTTCGCAGCAGATCCTCGGTGCCCGAAATCAGGTCACGCATCGTGTGCGAAGACGTGTCCGACGTGTGAAACATATCGCGCAGCCTATCTCGCTTGTTCATGTGTTCTCCTTGAAAAACTGCGGGTCGCTCCCCCCGCGGCACGGCGCACGCGGAGCGCGGCCCGCAGACCGCATGCCTTGCATGACCATCACAGATGGTCGATGCCCGGCGTCTGTTGCGGGTCCACGCCCGGCATGGGATTGGGAATGCTGTCCGGCGGCCAATGGCCCTTTTCGTCCTTGCCCTTTTCGGGGACGTCCGGCTTGGGTTGTTCGGCGGGCGATTGGTCGGGCGTTTGCTGACCGCCCTGCCCGGGCTCTTGGGAACTCGTCCCTCCGGTTGTTGCCATGATGGGCCTCCTGAAGTGAGAAGATCGATCGGGCCGGCGCGTCAGCCAGCCCACCACTGTTTGATCGTGGCGCGCAGCGCGGCGCCGCCCGACGCGGCATCTTCCTGGCGCAACGCCTTGAAGTACGCGCCGATCTGCTTGGCGGGAATGTGCGGGGGCAACGGCGGCATCTCGGGATCGGTCACCATCTCCAGCACCACCGGGCGGCCCGCCGCCAACGCGCGGTCCCAGGCCGGACCGACATCGTCGGGGCTGTCGACCCGGATGCCCTCCAGGCCCAGCATCCGGCCATATTCGGCGTACGAGAACTTGGGCAGCCACTGCGAATCCGCAAAACGCGGATCGCCGCCCATCACCCGCTGCTCCCACGTCACCAGGTTCAGGTCGCCGTTGTTCAGCACCATGACCACCAGCGTGGGATTGCGCCAGTCCTTCCAGCGATGGGCGATCGTGATGAGCTCGTTGATGCCCAGCATCTGCATGGCGCCGTCGCCCACCAGCGCGATGACCGGCCTGTCGGGATAAGCCTCCTTGGCCGCAATGGCGTAAGGCACGCCACAACCCATCGTGGCCAGCCCGCCCGACACCGATCCCATCATGCCCGCCTGAATATCGACATTGCGCGCGTACCAGTTCGCGGACGAACCCGAATCGCACGCCAGGATGGTCTGCGGCGGCAGCCGCTTGGACAATTCCAGGAATGGCCGCTGGGGATTGATCGGCTTGGCGTCGACCATGGCGCGCGCATGCACGGTATCGCGCCAGGCCGAGACCTGCTTTTCGATCCGGTCACGCCAGCGGCGCGCCTTCTTGGGCTCCAGCAGCGGAATCAGCGCCTCCAGCGTCAGCCGGCTGTCGCCCACCAATCCGATTTCCACGGGATAGCGCAGGCTGAGCTTGCGCCCGTCGCGGTCGATCTGCACCGCGCGCGCCTGGCCTTCCTGCGGCAGGAACTCCGCATACGGAAACGACGTGCCCACCATCAATAGCGTGTCGCACTCGTTCATCATTTCCCAGCTTGGCTGCGTGCCTAAAAGGCCAATGGCGCCCGTCACGTAGGGCAGGCTGTCCGGCAGCACGGCCTTGCCCAGCAGCGCCTTGGCCACGCCCGCGCCCAGCAGTTCGGCGACCTGGCTGACCTGTTCGCCCGCCTGCAGCGCGCCCGCGCCCACAAGCATCGCCACTTTCTCGCCGCGGTTCAGGATATCCGCCGCGTTGCGCAGCGCGTCCGGGCCCGGCACCGCGGCATGCGATGTAACGCCAATGCCGGTGTGCACCGTGCCGTGCTCGCGCGGCGGCACCGGTACGGCCGGCAGGTCCTGCACATCGTTCGGAAAGATGACGCAGGTGACGCTGCGGCGCTCTAAGGCAATGCGCATCGCGCGGTCCACCATGTGGCGCGCCTGCTCGGCCGTCGTCGCCATCTGCACGTAATCGTGCGCCACGTCCTTGAACAGGCTGATCAGGTCGACCTCCTGCTGGTAATCGCCGCCCAGCGCGCTGCGCGCCTGCTGGCCCACCAGCGCCACCACCGGCTGGTGATCGAGCTTGGCGTCGTACAGGCCATTCAGCAGGTGAATCGCGCCGGGACCCGACGTCGCCAGGCACACCCCAACCTGTCCGGTGAATTTGGCGTGCGCGCAAGCCATGAACGCCGCGCTTTCCTCGTGCCGGGCTTGTATGAACTCCAGCGGTTCCTCGGTGCGGCCGAATGCGCCGATGAGCCCGTTGATGCCGTCGCCCGGGTAACCGTACACCTTGCGCACGCCCCACTGCGACAGCCGCTTCAACACGAAGTCCGACACTGTTTCCATACATTTCTCCCGGCGGTCGTCGTTGAAAGCGACTGCGTTCAGCAACCGCCGTTCCCGGCATGGATGGGATTTTGGGGGGCGTGCGCAGATAAAAATTACAAAGCGCCCATACCGCCGCCCTCGCGAGCCACGCCGTTCCTTCATTTGGATGACGGGTATTTCTGCTGCATTGCGCAATTTTTTTGACGGACTGTCGTTTGGGCACAGCGCTTGCGTAAGGAAGGGCCTCGGGCCTCGGCGGAATCGCAATCGAGTCGCAATTGTCTCGACCGGCCTATCAACTGGAGCAAGCATGCCAAAGACGAGAACCCTGATCGTGGCGGGAGAAGCTTTCCCTCTGGCCAAAACGGGCGGCCTGGGAGATGCCATCACTGGGATGGCCCGCGCGCTGATCGAGGCGCGAATGCCCCTGAGCGTGTTGCTTCCTGCGTATCGGGGCGTAAAGGCCAAATTGAACCGCGTTCGCGAGGTTGCCACGCTGCATGACCTGCCGGGTGGCCCGGCCGTGCTGCTGGAAGGCAAATGCCCGCAATCCGGCATCGACTATCTGATCCTGGAAAACGATGCCCTGTATGACCGCGGCGGTCTCTATGCCGACGAGAATGGCAATGAACATCCCGATAACGGACTGCGCTATGCGGCGCTGGCGCACGCCGCGGTGCGCGTGGCGGCCGGCCTGCCGGGCGTAATGCGCCCCACGCTGGTGCACGCGCACGACTGGCACGCCGGATTGGTGCCGCTGCTGCTGCGCGCCGCGGACCTGCCCGACGTCAAAAGCGTGATGACCATCCACAACCTGGCGTTCCAGGGCCTGTTCCCGATGGCCAACGCCGACGAATTCGGGGTGCCGAATTGGGCCCGCAACGACGATGGCGCGCAGGCCTGGGGCCAGCTCAATTTCCTGAAAGCCGGCATCCGGTTCGCCGATCGCGTCACCACGGTCAGCCATACGTACGCCCGCGAAATCATGACGCCCGCGTTCGGCTGCGGCCTGGACGGGCTGCTGCGTAGCCGCGCGGACGACCTGCTGCCGATTCCGAACGGCATCGACGACGTGCTGTGGAACCCTGCGCGTGACCCTTACCTGCGTAGCCACCGCTATTCCGTCCGTGATCTGACCAACAAGATCCACTGCAAGGCGGCGTTGCAGCGGGAGTTCGGCCTGCGGCCGGATCCGGCCGCGACGGTGATGGGCATGGGCAACCGCCTGACCGAGCAGAAGATGGCGGACGTCGCGGTGCACGCGCTGCCCGAGGCGCTGGACCGCCACCCCAGCTTGCAGATCGCGATCCTTGGCCAGGGCGACCACCGGCTTGAAGCAGCGCTGCAGGACATCGCGCGCCGCTACCCCGGGCGCTGCGGCACCCACATTGGCTACGACGAGGGCATCGCCCATCGCCTGCACGCGGGCTCCGACATATTGCTGCATGCCAGCCGTTTCGAGCCCTTCGGCCTGACGCCGCTGTATGCCATGCGCTACGGCACGCTGCCGATCGGCTCGCGTGTCGGCGGCATGGCCGACACCATCCAGGACCCCGGTCCGCGCGCGCCGCTGTCGGCCATGTCGTCGGCCACCGGCCTGCTCTTTGAAGGCGACACGCCGCACGCCATGAGCGCCGCCATCGAGCGCGCAATCGACCTGCGTGCCCACGGCATTCTGTGGCGGTTGATGCAGCGCAACGCGATGAACACCGACTTCGGCTGGCGCGCTGCAGTCAGCCTGTACGCGAGCCTGTACCGCTCGCTGGTGGAACCCGACTACCGCGATGCGGCGCCCGCCCCTGCCTTGCAGCCAGCCAGCGCCTCCGCCGTCAACCGCCGCCCGCAGCGCACAGGTGGCGCCATGCCGGCCGCCATTTAAGGAGCCATACCGGTGCCCCATTCCACCGTCCCTGCGCCGTCCCGCGCCCCAGTACGCCTGTACCACGCCCGTAACGGCCTGCCGGACGGGGATTCCGCCATCGAGGCCCTGAGCAAACGGCTTGCGCAACGCGGCTTCAATGCCGTGCTGGTGCCTGCCCCCTGGTTGACGGGCCCGCAGCCGGGATCGCTCGCCGCGCAGGATGCGGATACGGCGGTGTGGAACGGCGAGGAAACGCCGATCACCCAGTGGTACACGCAGGCCACGGCGCAGTTGTCGGCGCACGGCCTGGCGCTGTTCGTGGACGTGATTCTGGACCGCAGCGCCCGCAATGCGGTGGCCGCGACTGCCGAGCCGGGCTGGTACCGGTCGCTGCATGAAGAGCCCGCGCGCGACCCGCGGCTGACGCAGGAAGAGCGCGGCGTGCTGCATCTGCCTGAAGGCCCCCTGCCGCCGGGATTTTTGACGGCGTGGACCGAACGCCTCCTGGACTGGGCCCGAAGCGGTGTCAAGGGATTTGTCTTCCAGGCGCCCCACCGCTTGCCCGCTGACGCGTGGCGCGAGCTGGGCGGCGCACTGCGCGCCCAAAACCCCGACGTGCGGCTGCTGGCCTGGACGCCCGGCCTGTCGCCCGCCCACCTGGCGGGCCTGCGGGATGCGGCGTTCGACGCGGCATTCTCGTCGCTGCCGTGGTGGGACTTCAAGTCCTCGTGGCTGGCCGAAGAGGATGCGCGGCTGCGCGCCATCGGCGACGTCATCGCGGCCCCCCCGCAGTCCGGCGCGCAGCGGCCGTCGGAAGACGGCAGGCGCGCCATCTGGAGCGCGGCCGTCACCGGCGATGGCCTGATGCTCACGGATGAGGACGAACGCCGCCTGCCCGACGTGGAAACGGTGAACGCGTGGTTCGCGGGACCGCGGCTGAAGGGACCGCTGTGTCTGCTGGGCGGACGCGATGGCAGTTGCACGGCACTGCTGCGCGACGCCGGCGACGGCGCAAAGCTAGCGCTCGCGATCAACCCCTCGGCCACGCAGGATGCGGCGATGGATTGGGATGCGCTGGCGCCGATGCTGCCGCCGGCGGACCTCGTCCCCTTCACGCCGCCCACGGGGCTGCACGCGCAGGCCAGCAACCTCGCGGGCGGCGAGTGCGCGATGTTGATGTTCCAGCCCACGCAGCCGGTGCGCGACGCCGTGCGGCATCACCGCACCCGTGCCGACGATCTGGCCAGCCAGCGCGTCGCGCTGGAGAACATCAGCCCGGCCGTCGATGGCGGCGACTATCCGATCAAGACCATTCCCCACGCGCGCATCGTCGTGCAGGCGGACATCTTCATGGACGGTCACGATCAACTGGCCGCCGAAGTGCGCTGGCGCGCCAAGGACGAGACCCGCTGGCACACCGTGCCCATGACGCGCGGCCTGAACGACCGCTGGGAGGCCGCCTTCCGGCCCCGCCGCATAGGGGCGCATGAATATGTCGTCGCTGCGTGGTTCGACGCGTGGCACACGTTTTCGCACGACATCGAGGTCAAGCATCAGGCTGGCCGCGACCTGAGCCTGGAGATCCACGAGGGGCTGGCGCTGTTGCGCGATGCCCTCGCTCGGGCCGAATCCGGATCGGGCGCCGGCGCCAATGCCGAACCGGTGCGCGAGGCGCTGGCCGCCTTCGCGGACGCCGATCTGGCCCACCCTGTTCCGCCGACGGCCGAGCAGGTCGCCGTGCTGCTTGATCCCGGGTTGGCGCATGCCATGCACCACCTGGACGACCACCCTTTTGAAGCCGTCACCGCCATCGCCTACCCGGTTTGGGTGGATCGCGTCCAGGCCTGCCATTCAAGCTGGTACGAACTGTTCCCGCGGTCGCAGGCCGCCGAACCGGGGCGCCACGGCACCTTCGACGACGTGATCGCCCGGCTGCCCGACGTGCGCGAGATGGGCTTCGACGTGCTGTACATGCCGCCCATCCACCCGATCGGGCAGCGCAACCGCAAGGGCCGCAACAACAGCCTGCGCGCCGAGCCCGGCGACGTGGGCAGCCCCTACGCCATCGGCGCGCAGAGCGGCGGGCACGACGCGATCGAGCCCGCGCTCGGCACGCTGACGGACTTCCTGAACCTGGTGGACGCCGCCGCGCAGCACGGCATGGAGATCGCGCTGGACTTTGCCATCCAATGCTCGCCCGACCACCCGTGGCTGGCCCAGCATCCGGACTGGTTTTCGTGGCGGCCAGACGGCTCGATGCGCTACGCCGAGAATCCGCCCAAGAAGTATGAGGACATCGTCAACGTGTCCTTCTACGGCGGCCAGAACCGCCGCAGCCGCAAGCTGGGCCTGTGGCGCGCGCTGCGCGACGTGGTGCTGTTCTGGGTAAGCCATGGCGTGCGCATCTTTCGCGTCGACAACCCCCACACCAAACCGCTGCCGTTCTGGCAATGGCTGATCTGCGAGGTCCATGCCAAGCACCCGGATGTCATCTTCTTGTCCGAGGCCTTCACGCGGCCGAAGATGATGTACCGCCTGGCAAAGATCGGCTTCACGCAGTCGTACACCTACTTCACGTGGCGCAACGAGCGGGCCGAACTGGAGGCCTATCTGCAGGAGATCTCGTCGCCGCCCGCCGCGGACTTCTTCCGGCCGCATTTCTTCGTGAACACCCCGGACATCAACCCGTTCTTCCTGCAGACGTCGGGCCGCCCCGGATTCCTAATCCGCTCGGCGCTGGCGGCGCTGGGTTCGGGACTGTGGGGCCTCTATAGCGGTTTCGAGCTTTGCGAAGGCGCGCCGCTGCCGGGCAAGGAAGAGTATCTGGACTCCGAGAAGTACGAACTGCGCCAGCGCGACTGGCACGCGCCTGGCAACATCCGCGCCGAGATCACACGGCTGAACCAAATCCGCCGCGCCAACCCCGCGTTGCAGACGCATCGCGGGCTGACCCTGACCACCAGCAGCAACAACCGCGTGCTGGCGTTCTACAAGTCCACGCCGGGCCACGGCAACGTGGTGCTGGCTGTCATCAGCCTGGATCCGTTCCAGGCGCAGCAAACGCGGGTCGAGGCGCCGTTCTGGCTGTTTGGCGAGGCCGATGCCGGCCAGTTGTCCGCCGAAGACCTGCTGACTGAAACCCGCGAGACCTGGCACGAGAAGCACCGCAATCTGACGCTGACCCCCGACCAACCTTATCGCGTGTGGCGGCTTTCGCTGCATGGATGAAGCCCGCGCCCAACGCCATGATGAGTAAATCCCAAACCATTCAGGACGATCCCCTCTGGTACAAGGACGCCGTCATCTACCAGTTGCATGTCAAATCCTTCTTTGACTCGAACGGCGACGGCGTCGGCGACCTGCCAGGCCTGATTTCCAAGCTGGACTACATCGCCAGCCTGGGCGTCAACACCATCTGGCTGCTGCCCTTCTACCCATCGCCCCGCCGCGACGACGGCTACGACATCGCCGACTACCGCGGCGTGCATTCGGACTACGGCACCATTGCCGACGTACGCAAGCTGATCCGGGCCGCACACGCCCGCGGCCTGCGCATCATCACCGAGCTGGTGGTCAACCACACGTCGGACCAGCACCCCTGGTTTCAGCGGGCTCGCGCGGCCAAGCCCGGCTCGGCGGCGCGCAATTTCTATGTGTGGTCCGACAACGACAAAGCCTACGCCGGCACGCGCATCATTTTCTGCGATACCGAAAAGTCGAACTGGACCTGGGACCCGGTGGCTAACGCTTATTTCTGGCACCGCTTCTACTCGCACCAGCCCGACCTGAACTACGACAATCCGCAGGTGCTCAAGGAAGTCCTGTCCGTCATGCGCTATTGGCTGGACATGGGCGTGGATGGCCTGCGGCTGGACGCCGTGCCCTACCTGGTCGAGCGCGAAGGCACCAACAACGAGAACCTGCCCGAAACACACGACGTGCTCAAGCAGATCCGGGCGGTGATCGAGGCCGAGTACCCGGGCCGCCTGCTGCTGGCCGAAGCGAACCAGTGGCCCGAGGACGCGCAGGAGTATTTCGGCGCGGGCGACGAGTGCCACATGTCCTTCCACTTTCCGCTGATGCCGCGGATGTACATGGCGATCGCGCAGGAAGACCGCTTCCCGATCACCGACATCATCCGTCAGACGCCGGACATTCCGCCCACCTGCCAGTGGGCCATCTTCCTGCGCAACCACGACGAGCTGACGCTTGAAATGGTGACGAGCCGCGAACGCGATTACCTGTGGAACGTCTACGCCGCCGAGCCGCGCGCCCGCATCAACCTGGGCATCCGCCGCCGGCTGGCGCCGCTGCTGGAACGGGACCGCCGCCGCGTCGAGCTGATGAACAGCCTGCTGCTGTCGATGCCGGGCACGCCCGTTCTGTATTACGGCGACGAGCTGGGCATGGGCGACAACGTGCACTTGGGCGACCGGGACGGCGTACGCACGCCGATGCAATGGTCGCCCGACCGCAACGGCGGCTTTTCACGCGCCGACCCGGAGCGTCTGCCGCTGCCGGTGCTGATGGGCCCCCTGTACGGCTATGAGGCCGTCAACGTCGAGGCGCAGCAGCGCGACCCGCATTCGCTGCTGAACTGGACGCGGCGCCTGCTGGCCCAGCGCGGGCAAAGCCATGCCTTCGGGCGCGGCACGCTGCGCTTCATCTTTGCCGGCAACCGCAAGATCCTGGCCTATCTGCGGCATTGGGAAGACACCACGATCCTGTGCGTGGCCAACCTGTCGAACGCAGCGCAGCCCGTCGAGCTGCATATGCAGGAGTTCAATGGCCGGGTGCCGGTTGAAATGCTGGGCGGCACGCCCTTCCCCGCGATCGGCGAACTGCCGTATCTGCTGACGCTGCCGCCCTATGCCTTTTACTGGATGGACCTGAGCCAGGATGCCGCGCCGCCCGGATGGCATGCGACGGCGCCCGAACAGATGCCCGAACTGATCACGCTGGTGCTCAAGGCGCGCGGCGGCGCGGCGTTGACCGACGCCTCGCGTGCCACGCTGGAACGCGAGATCCTGCCGCAGTATCTGGCGCGCCAGCGCTGGTACCCGGGTTCGGAGCCGCCCTCTCGCGCGCGGCTGGCCTACGCCACCCCGTTCGCATCGGCGGACGGCGAATACTACTGGGCCGAGATCGAGCCGGAGGACGGCGTAAAGGGCATCCGGGCGCAGGCGCCCTTCGTGCTGGTCTGGGACGAAACCGCGGTGATCCAGTACGCCATTGCGCGCGTGCGCCGCGGCGCAGAGGTCGGCATCCTGGCCGACGCCTTCCTGCAGCCGGGGTTCGTGCGCAGCACGCTCAAGGCCATGCAGGCCGGCGCCGAACTGGACGGCCGCAGCGGCGGCAAGCCGGGCGATAAGCCGGGCGTCATCCGCTTCCTGCCGGAGTCGGGCCTGAAGGAGATGGACTTCGACGGCGACGTGGACATGCATTGGCTGTCGGGCGAACAGTCCAACAGCTCGGTCATCGTCGGCAACGCGGTGATCCTGAAAATCATCCGCAGTGTGCAGCCCGGCCTGTCTCCGGAATCGGAAATGACGCGCTACCTGACCCGCGCCGGCTACGGCAACATTCCGCCCCTGCTGGGTGAAGTGCAGCGCGTGGACGCCGATGGGGTCGTGCACACGCTGGCGGTGGCGCACGGGTACGTGCCAAATGAGGGCGATGCCTGGAGCTGGACGCTGGACTTCCTGAAGCGCACGCTGGCCAATGCGCTGCTGGTGGGGACGTCGCCGGAGGAATACGAGGAAACGCTGCAAGGCTACGCGGTCATGGCCGCGACCATCGGCGAGCGCCTGGGCCAGATGCACACGGTGCTGGCGGCGCCGACCGATGACGCCGGCTTCCAGTCGCGTCCGGCCAGCGAATCCGACGCCGACGCGAGGGCCGAGCAGGTGCGCGCGCTGCTCGACCGCGCCGAGAAAAACCTGCGGGCCGCACTGGACAAGCTGGAAGAGCCGTCGCGCGCCTGCGCCGAATGGTTCTTCGAGCATCATGCGCGCTTGGCCGAACGGGTGTCCGCCATGGCGAAGGCCGAAGCCGGGTCGCCCTGGCTGCGCATCCACGGCGACTTCCACCTGGGCCAGGTGCTGGTCGCGCAGACCGACGCCTACCTGATCGACTTCGAGGGCGAACCGATCAGCAGCCTGAAGGCGCGGCGCGCGCTGTCGTCCCCCTACAAGGACGTGGCGGGGATGCTGCGCTCGTTTGACTATGCCGCCGCGTCCATCGCCCGCACCGATCTCATCGGCGGCGCGCATCTGGACGCCAACGCGGGCGCGGACGAGGTGCAGGCCCCGACCGTCGCACCCGCCGAACAGCGCGACGCCCTGTTGTCGCGCTTCCGGCAGCAGGCGTGCGACGCCTTCCTGCAGGGTTACCGCGGCGCGCGCGGCGGCGACCTGGCCGGCGGCGCGGACCGGGAGAACACGCTGCTCACCCTGGCGCAGCTTGAAAAGGCCGCGTACGAAGTCAGCTACGAAGCCGCCCACCGTCCAGACTGGATCTCGATTCCGCTGTGCGCCCTGACGGAACTGGCGCGCAGCGTCCTGCTTTCCGCCGCCATCGACGCCGAAGGAAAAACGCCATGAGCGGAGCCCACGCCTCTTTCCCCTCCGCCGATGTGGCGGAGGGTCATATCGATCCGCAGGAACTGACCGCGCTGGCCCATGGGCTTCATGACAATCCGTTCGGCGTACTGGGGCCGCACGACGGATGGCTGCGCGTCTTCGTGCCCGGTGCGTCGGCAGTGGCGGCGCTGGACCCGGACGGCGGCCGGACGTCCCTGACGGAACAGGCGCAGGGCCTGTTCATTGGCCGCGTGCCGTATGCGCAGGCCGGCGACGGGGCCTCGTACCGCCTGGCGATCCAATGGCCGGCGGCCGAGCAGACCACCGCCGATCCCTACGCCTTCGGCGCGCTGCTCGACGACAACACGCTGCAACGGCTGGCTCAAGGCGCCTGGCACGAGGCCGGTGAGGCGCTGGGCGCGCACCTGGTCGAGGTCGACGGTGTGAGCGGCCTGCGCTGCGCGGTCTGGGCGCCCAACGCCCGGCGGGTTGCGGTCGCGGGCGACTTCAACGGCTGGGACGCGCGCCGGCACGGCATGCGGATGCGCCATGCGGCCGGCGTCTGGGAGATCTTCATCCCGGGCGTGCGCCCCGGCGAGCGCTACAAGTTCGCCATCACCGACCGCAACGGCAATCAGTTCATGAAGGCCGATCCGATGGCGCGGCGCAGCGAGATGGCGCCGGCCACGGCCTCGATCGTGGACGATCCCGCGCCCTACACCTGGACCGATGACGACTGGATGCAGGGGCGCGGCGCGCGCCAGTCGCCCGATGCGCCCGTGTCCATCTACGAGGTCCACGCCGGGTCCTGGGCAGGCTGCGATTCGGGAGTCTGCGGCTGGGACCAGATGGCCGACAAGCTGCCCAGCTATGCCCGCGCGATGGGATTCACGCATCTGGAGCTGATGCCGATCATGGAGCATCCGTTCGGCGGCTCGTGGGGCTATCAACCGCTGGGCATGTTCGCGCCCACCGCGCGCTACGGCCCGCCCGAGGCCTTCGCGCGCTTCATCGACCGCTGCCACGCTGCGGGCATCGGCGTCCTCCTGGATTGGGTGCCCGCGCACTTCCCGGACGATGCGCACGGGCTGGCCGCCTTCGACGGCACCTCGCTCTATGAATACGAGGACCCGCGCGAGGGCTACCACCCCGACTGGCACACCATGGTCTACAACCTGGGCCGCAACGAAGTGAAGGCCTTCATGATCGCCAGCGCCATCCACTGGCTGCGGCGCTTTCATATCGACGGGCTGCGCGTGGACGCCGTGGCGTCGATGCTCTACCGCGACTACAGCCGTCAGCCCGGCGAATGGATTCCCAACCGCTATGGCGGCCGCGAGAATCTGGAGGCCGTGCAATTTCTGCAGGAGTTGAACAACACGGTGCGCGCCGAGGTGCCCGACGCGATCATGGTTGCCGAGGAATCGACCGCCTGGCCCGGCGTGACGGCGCCCGTGTCCGAGGGCGGCCTGGGGTTTCACTACAAATGGAACATGGGCTGGATGCACGACACGCTGCGCTATCTGTCGCAGGATCCCATCCATCGCCGCCACCACCACCACGACATCACCTTCGGCATGGTGTACGCCTTCAGCGAGCGCTTCATCCTGCCGCTGTCTCACGACGAAGTGGTGCATGGCAAGGGGTCGCTGCTGGGCAAGATGCCGGGCGACACGCAGACCCGGCTGGCCAATCTGCGCGCGTACTACGGCTTCATGTGGGCGCACCCCGGCAAGAAGCTGCTGTTCATGGGCGGCGAATTGGCCCAGCCCACCGAATGGAACCACGACGCCACGCTGAACTGGAACCTGCTGGACAACGCCGGGCACCTGGGTATTCAGCGCCTGGTGGCCGACCTGAACCGGCTGTACCGCGACACGCCCGCCCTGCACGCGCGGGATGCGGATCCGTCGGGATTCGCGTGGACGATCCTGGACGACCAGGACAACAGCGTCGTCGCCTTCATCCGCACGGACGGTCAGCAGCAGGTGCTGGTGGTGTCGAACTTCACGCCGGTCACCCGGCACGATTACCGCATTGGCGTTCCGCGCGCCGGCCGCTGGGCCGAGCGGCTGAACACCGACGCTTCCCACTACGGCGGGTCCGGCCAGGGCAACCAGGGCGGGGCTCACACCGGCGACATGGCTGCCCATGGGCAGCCGCAGGCCCTGTCGCTCACCCTGCCGCCTCTTTCGACCCTCTTCCTGATGCACGAAGGCTGACTCCATGGATCCGTCCCAACTGACCCGTATCACCGGCGGCCAGCCGACACCGCTGGGCGCCACCAGCGACGGCCTCGGCGTGAACTTTGCCGTGTTCTCGGCGCACGCCACCCGCATCGAGCTGTGCATCTTCGATCCCAAAGGTCGCAAGGAACTGCGGCGCTTCGACCTGCCCGAATGCACGGACGAAATCTGGCATGGCTATCTGCCGGATGCGCAGCCCGGCCTGCTGTATGGCTACCGCGCCCACGGCCCTTACGACCCGCAGAACGGGCACCGCTTCAATCCCCACAAGCTGCTGCTGGACCCGTACGCCCGCCAGTTGAGCGGACCGCTGCACTGGAGCCCCGCGCTCTTTGGCTACCGCATGAATCACTCGCGGCTGGACTTGAGTCTTGACCGCCGCGACAGCGCGCCCGCCATGCCCAAGGCCATCGTGGCCGATGAAGTCCCGTTCAACTGGGGCAACAGCAAGGCGCCGTGCACGTCGTGGAACGACACGACGATCTACGAGGTCCACGTGCGCGGCGCCTCGATGCAGCGCGAAGACCTGCGCCAGCCGCTGCGCGGCACCTGCGCCGCCCTGGCCGATCCGCATTTCATCGAGCATCTGCAACGCCTGGGCGTGACGGCCGTGGAACTGCTGCCGGTGTATGCATTCCTGCAGGACCACTTCCTGACCGAGCGCGGCCTGCGCAATTACTGGGGCTACAGCACCCTGTCGTACTTTGCGCCCGAGCCCGGCTACCTGATGCAGCACCCCAACGAACTGCGTCTGGCCATCCGCCGCCTGCACGCGGCGGGCATCGAGGTCATTCTTGACGTGGTCTACAACCACACCTGCGAAGGCAACGAGATGGGGCCGACGTTGTCCTGGCGCGGCCTGGACAACGCCAGCTACTACCGCCTCATGCCGGGCGAAGAGCGTTACTACATCAACGACACCGGATGCGGCAACACGGTGAATATGTCGCATCCGCGCGTGCTGCAGATGGTGACCGATTCGCTGCGCTACTGGGCCACCTCGTACGGCGTGGACGGCTTTCGCTTCGACTTGGGCGTGACGCTGGGACGCGAAGGCAACGGCTACGATCCCGGATCGGGGTTCTTTGACGTCATCCTGCAGGACCCGGTCCTGTCCAAGCTCAAGCTCATTTCCGAGCCATGGGACATCGGCCCGGACGGCTACCAGCTTGGCAACCATCCGCCCGGGTTCGCGGAATGGAACGACAAGTTCCGCGACACCACCCGCCGCTTCTGGCGCGGTGACGAAGGCATGCGCGGCGACATGGCGGCCCGGCTGTGCGGGTCGCGCGACATCTTCGACCGCCGCCATCGCCGCCCCTGGTCCACCGTCAATTACGTCGCCTCGCACGACGGCTTCACGCTGGCCGACATCGTCAGCTACGACGGCCGCCACAACGAAGCCAACGGCGAGGACGGCAACGACGGTCATTCCGAGAACTTCAGCCACAACTGGGGCGAGGAAGGACCCACCGACGATCCCCAGATCCTCGAGACGCGCGGCCGCGTGCAACGCGCGCTGCTGGGTTCGGCGATGCTGTCCGACGGCACGCCGATGCTGCTGGCCGGCGACGAATTCGGCAACAGCCAGGACGGCAACAACAACGCCTACTGCCAGGACAACGCCACTTCATGGCTGGACTGGACGCAGGCGCAAAGCGACGCCGGCCGGGCGCTCAGCCGCTATGTCGGCCGACTGACCGCGCTGCGCCGCGCGCATCCCAGCGTGCGCAGCGCCCGCTACGGCGATGCCGGCCAGGAGATCCAGCCGGGGATCCCCGCGATTTCCTGGTTCGACGCCGCCGGTGCGCAACTGGACGGCCCGGCCTGGGAAGCAGAGCAGGATCGCGTGATGGGCTTGCGCCGCGCCGCCCAGCGCCCCGAAGGCGGCGCCGACGTCACGCTGTTGCTGATGAACCCCACACACGAAGCGGTGACCTTTACGCTGCCGGAGCCCGGGCTCGCCTGGTCGCTGGAGCTGGATTCGGACAAGCCCGCCGCGCCCGCGCCGTGGGACGAGCCGTCCGTGACGGTGGCCCCGCATAGCCTGGTCCTGATGGCCCAGCGCGCGGAACCCGGAGACGCGTCATGACGCATTCGTACTCGTTTGGCGCGATTCCGCTTGAAAGCGGCGTCACGCGCTTTCGGCTATGGGCGCCCAGCGCCCCGGCCGGCCTTGCGCTGGAGGTCGAGGGCCATCCGCCCATTCCGATGCGCCCCGGCCCGGACGGCTACGCGCAAGCCGACGTCGACTGCCCGCCCGGCACCCGCTACCACTATCGGCTGGACGAGCACACCATCACTCCCGATCCCGCCTCGCGATTGCAGGACGGCGATGTGCATGGCGACAGCGTCGTCGTGCAGCCGGGCGTGTACCGCTGGCGCCACCCGGAATGGACCGGCCGCCCGTGGGAAGAGACGGTCATCTACGAGGTCCACGCGGGTATGGCCGGCGGCTACTCGGGCTTGATCGCCCGGTTGCCGGAACTGGCGGACATGGGCATCACCCTGCTGGAACTCATGCCCATCGCCGATTTTCCGGGCGCACGGAACTGGGGCTATGACGGCGTGCTGCCGTATGCGCCCGATACGGCGTACGGCTCGCCGGACGACCTGAAGCGCCTGATCGACGCGGCGCATGGCCATGGCATGGGCGTGATGCTTGACGTGGTCTACAACCACTTCGGCCCGGACGGCAATTACCTATCCGGTTACGCGGCGCCCTTTTTCCGCACCGACATCGACACCCCGTGGGGCGCGGCCATCGACTTTCGCCAGGAAGCCGTCAGCACGTACTTCAAGGAAAACGCGCTGTACTGGCTGACGGAATACCGCTTCGATGGCCTGCGGCTAGACGCCGTCCACGCTATCGCCGGGCACGAGTGGCTGCACGAACTTGCCCGCTTTGTGCGCGACGGGGTCTCTGCCGAGCGTCACGTGCATCTGGTGGTGGAAAACGACGACAACCGCGCCAGCCTGCTGCGCGGCGACTTCGAGGCGCAATGGAATGACGATGCGCACCACGTGCTGCACCATCTGCTGACCGGCGAATCGCGCGGTTATTACGCCGACTACGCCGAAGCGCCCGCGCAGGCGCTGGCGCGCTGCCTGGCCGAAGGCTGGGTGTATCAGGGCCAACCCTCGGCCTACCGAGGCGGCCAGGCGCGCGGCGAGCGCAGCGCGGACCTGCCGCCGACGGCCTTCGTGCTGTTCCTGCAGAACCATGACCAGACCGGCAACCGCGCACGCGGTGAACGGCTGATCGCCCTGGTCGACAATACCCAGCGCTTGCGCGCGGCCGTGGCGCTGCAATTGCTCTCGCCGCAGATCCCCTTGATCTTCATGGGAGAGGAACGCGGATCGCGTGCGCCGTTCCTGTATTTCACAAGCCATACCGATCCCGAACTGGCGCAGGCCGTGCGCGACGGCAGGCAGCGCGAATTCTCGGCCTTCCCCGAATTCGCGGGCGATTCGCCCGCCGCGAAGTTGCCCGACCCGAACGACGAATCCACGTACCACGCCAGTTCTCCCTGGCAGGACGAGCCAGATGCGGCAGAGTGGATGCGCGACTATTCCGCGCTGCTGCAATTGCGCGCGCGGTCGATTGCGCCACGCCTGGCGGGCGCAATAAGCCTGGGCGCCGCGGCGGTGGGAGACCGCAGCGTGTTCGCCCGCTGGGAACTGGCCGATGGCGCCCGGCTCACGGTCTACACGAATCTGGGACCCACGCCTCAAACGGTGCCGGAATCGCTCATGCCCGGTCCCGATGTGTTCGCAACCCTGCTCTTCGAATCGCCTCCGGGCGGGCGCGACCGCCTCGCGCAAGGCGAGCTGTGTCCCGATTGCACCGTCTGGCTGCTGGAGGAAGCGGCATGAAGCGCCCCATGGCCGAGCCGGATGGCTTATCTGCGCTGGCCTTGGACGCTGGCATCGCGGAACATTGGACGGACGCGCGCCAGCGCCCGCAGCGCGTGGCCCCCGACACGTTGCGCGCCCTGCTGGCTGCCATGGACCTGCCGGCGGGCACCGCGCGCGATATCGACGACAGCCGGCGGCGCCTGGCGGAACAAGCCGCGGACGTGCTGCCGCCCATGCTGGTGACGCGTTGCAACGCCCGCACCGTATTACCCAAGACCGCGCGCGGGCCGTATCGCGTCCTGTGCGAGTCCGGCCGCATCCTGGACGGGCACATCCAGGCCGGCGCCGACCGCGTGCCCTTCATGATTGCCCCCGACGAGCCCGGCTACCATCGCCTGCTGCTCACAACGGCCGAGGCCACACTCGCGGTTGCCCCGCAGAAGGCCCCAAGCCTGGCCGACCTGACCGGCGTGACCGGCCCGCGCTGCTGGGGCCTGGCCGCGCAGGTCTACAGCCTGCGGCAGGACGCAAGCGCCGCCGTGCCGCGCACGCACGGTTTCGGCGACTTCGGCGCGCTGCGCGAACTGGCGGTGGCCGCCGCGGAGCAAGGCGCGGACATGCTGGCCATCAGCCCGGTCCACGCGATGTACACGGCGCAGCCCGAGCGCTCCAGCCCGTACTCGCCGTCCAACCGCCTCTTCCTGAACGTGCTGTACGCGGCGCCCGCCTCGGTACTCGGCCAGGACGCCATGGTGCGCGCGCTGGCCGGCGTCGAGCCCGCCGAACTCAGCGCGCTGGACGGGCTGGAGCTCATCGACTGGCCGGCGGCCGCGGCGATCCGGCTGCGGGTGCTGCGCGCCCTGCATGCGGAATTTGCCAGCAGCGGCGCCTCCAGCCAGCGGGCCCGCTATGCGCAGTTCTGCGAAGACCGTGGCCAGGCGCTGCGCGATCATGCGATCTTCGAGGCCCTGCATGCCGCGCAGCGCGCGCCGGACGGCAAGATCCCGCCGTGGCAGAAATGGCCGGCCGCCCTGCGCGATCCGGCCTCTTCTCAAGTCAAACGCTTTGCGCAGGATCACCCGCTTGAGGTGGACTTTCATCAATTTGCCCAATGGCTCGCGGCGGAAAACCTGGCTGCGGCGCACACGGCGGGCCGCGAGGCCGGCATGCGGCTGGGCCTGCTTGCCGACTTGGCAGTGGGCGCCAGTCCGGACGGCAGCCATGCGTGGAGCCGGCAGGCCGACCTCATGCGCGGCATGTCGGTTGGCGCGCCGCCCGACATCTACAACCCGCTCGGACAGGGTTGGGGCCTCACCGCGTTTTCACCGCGCGCGCTGCACACCAACGGCTACGCCGCATTCATCGAGATGCTGCGCGCGGTGCTGGCCCACACCGGTGGCGTGCGCATCGATCACATCCTGGGCATGGCACGCCTGTGGCTGGTGCCGGAAGGCGCGTCGCCCGCCGACGGCGCCTATCTGCGCTATCCGCTGGACGAGATACTCGCGCTGATCGCGCTGGAGGCCTGGCGCCACCGCGCCTGCGCCATCGGCGAAAACCTGGGCACGGTGCCCGAAGGCTTCGACGACCGGTTGAACGACAACGGCGTGCTCGGCATGAACGTGCTGTGGTTCATGCGCCAGGCGGTGGACGCACCGCCGGTCGCGGATGCGGCAGAAGCAGTCGCCGCGGGCGCGGATGCCTCCGGCGCACGGGCTGCCGCCGGCTTCACGCCGCCCGCCGAATGGCCCGAAAACGCCGCCGCCATGACCACGACCCACGATCTGCCGACCCTGCGCGGCTGGTGGGAAGAGCGCGACATCGACTGGCGCGTCAAACTCCATCTGCTGGGCGACGACGACGACGAGCAAAGCCTGCGCGCCGCCCGCGCGCAGGACCGCCAAGCGCTCACCCGCGCCCTGGACCCGAAGGCGGAAACGCCGCCCGGCCAGGCCCCGGTTCCCGAGCTGCTGCGCTTTGTGTCCTCCAGTCCCTGCCCGCTGCTGCTGGTGCCGATGGAGGATATTGCGGGCGTGCTGGATCAGCCGAACCTGCCCGGCACCATCGACACCCATCCCAACTGGCGCCAGCGTATGCCATTGAGCATCCGCGCGACATTCGCAGACCCCGCCGCGCAGGCCCGCCTGGATGCCGCGCGCGCCGGAAGGAGACAATCTTGAGCACACCGCAAGCCACCGCCCGCCTGCAGTTGCACGCAGGCTTCACGCTCGACGACGCGTGCGCGCAGGTGGACTATTACGCAGACCTGGGCGTCAGTCACCTGTATTTATCGCCCATCACGCGCGCGCGGGAGGGCTCCACCCATGGCTACGACGTCATCGACCACGCCGTTGTCAGCCCCGAACTGGGCGGCGAGCCCGCCCTGCTCCGCCTGGCCAGCGCCGCGCGGGCGCGTGGCCTTGGCCTCATCGCGGACATCGTGCCCAACCACATGGCGGCGAATCCCGCCAACGCCTGGTGGCACGACGTGCTGGCCTATGGTCCCGCCAGCGCATTCGCGGCCTACTTCGATATCGAATGGAACCCGCCCACGCCGGCGCTGCGCAACAAGGTGCTGCTGCCGGTCCTCGGTGACCCGTACGGCGCATCGCTGGAACACGGCGCCATCACGCCGCAATGGGACACCGGCGCGTCGGCCCCCGAGCTGGACGTGCATGGACAGCGCTTTCCGCTGACCCCGTCGTCCGTGCCGCGCGGCGCGGAGCGTCAGGCGTGGCTACGCGAATACGACCCCGCGCAACCGGCTGGCCGGCAGCGCCTGCATGAACTGCTGGAACGCCAGCACTACCGTCTGGTGTGGTGGCGCACCGCGCCGGACCAGATCAATTGGCGGCGCTTCTTTGAAATCAGCGAACTCGTCGGCGTGCGCGTCGAGGACGACGGCGTGTTCGATGCCGTGCACGCGCTGGTTCTGCGGCTGTACGCGCAGGGTGTGCTGGACGGCCTGCGCATCGACCACATCGACGGCCTGGCAACGCCGGGCGGGTATTTGCGCCGGTTGTCGGCACGGCTTGCCGATGCCAATGCCAACCGTCCCGCGGCGCTGCGCCAGGACCAGCCCTACCTGGTTGTCGAGAAAATCCTGGCGCATGACGAGGCGCTGGACCCGCGATGGCTGACGGACGGCACCACGGGCTACGACTTCATGGATCAGGTGAGCGCGGTGCTGCACGACCCGCAGGCCGAGGCGCCGCTGCAGGCGTTCTGGCGCACCCTGACCGGCGATGACCGCGACGCCGCCGAGCAGCTGCGCGCGGCACGGGTGCGCATGCTTGCCCGGCATTTCCCGGCGGAACGGCAGGCGTTGGTGCGCTGCCTGGAACAGATCGCCGCCCGCGATTTGCGCACGCGCGACTGGACCGCCACGGCGATCGACCGCGCGCTGAGCGCCCTGCTGGCCGCCTTTCCCGTCTACCGCACCTATGCGGAGGACGAGGGCCGCAATCCGGCCGACGCCCACCAGCGAGAGGTCGCGGTTCAGGGCGCCGCGACGGCGATGGCGGCGCGCGAAGGCTCGGCCGACGCAACCTTGCTGGCGCAGATTGCGCAATGGCTCAACGGCGAAACGGACCATCCCACCGCCCTGCGCCGCTTCCAGCAACTGACGCCGCCCTTGGCCGCCAAGGCGTTGGAAGACACACTCTTCTACCGTTACGGACCGCTGCTGTCGCGCAACGAGGTGGGCGCGTCGCCAGCGTGCTTCAGCCTATCGGCCGAAGATTTCCATGCCGCCTGCGCCGCCCGCGCACGCACCCATCCCCGCGCCATGCTCGCCACCGCCACGCACGACCACAAGCGCGGCGAAGACACACGGATGCGGCTGGCTGTCCTGACGGAAATGCCCGAGCGTTGGCAGGAGGCCGCGCGCGGCTGGATCGACGCATTGCCCGGCGGCATGACGCGGGCAGACCGCTACATGCTGATCCAGACGCTGATCGGCGCATGGCCCTGCGAGTGGCGCGCGGATCCCCCCGACTGGTCGCCCGACGCCCTGCAAGCGTGGCTGGACCGGATCGGCCAGTGGCAGGAAAAGGCGCTGCGCGAGGCCAAGCTGCACACCAGCTGGACCGACCAGGATCCCACCTACGAAGCCGCCGCAAAGGAATGCCTGGCGTGGCTGGGCGGAGACCCCGAAGGCCGCCGCGTGCTGGCCGGCATTGCCGCCTTTGCCCTGGAGATCGCGCCCGCGGGCATGGTCAACAGCTTCACGCAGACGCTGCTGCGCAACACCTTGCCCGGCGTGCCGGATCTGTACCAGGGAACCGATTTGTGGGATTTCAGCCTGGTCGATCCGGACAATCGCAGGCCGGTCGACTACGCGTTGCGTGCGAAGCTGCTCGCTGACGGATCACGCGACGTGGCGATCGACCTGTCCGAGTCGGCCTGGCGCACCGGCGCGGTCAAGCAGGCGCTGATTCACCGGCTGCTTCTGGCCCGCCAGCGCACCCCTGCGCCCTTTACGAGTGGGGAATTCCACTCGGTCGCGGCCGAGGGCGCTCAAGCTGGCCACGTGCTGGCGTATGTGCGCCAACACGAGGGTCAGACGGCCCTCATCGTCGCGGCGCGGACGTGTGCCCTGCATTTGACCGGGTATGCGCGTGGCGACGCAGCCGGCGCGCGCGCGTTCTGGGCCGGGACGACGCTGCGATTGCCGGCAGGCAGTCCTGGCCTGTCGCTGCATGACGCCTTGACCGGCCGCCGCGTGCGCACGGACGCCCACGGCCTGCTGCCCATCACCGAATTGCTGCGCGACGGACCCGCAGTGCTGTGCCTGTCGGCATAACCGGGGGTGGCAGACGCAATTTGGCCCCGGATGCGCCACGGAGAGCGGACGCGGCCGGGGCCGTCAGGCACTACGCAACGAACCGCGCGCTGGTCACGCGGCCGGCGTAGTCAGCGCATTTAGCGCTGATTCCTGTTTTGCTGATCTGAAGTCTGACCTTGCTGATTACGGTCTTTCTCCATCTGCTCGCCAGCTTGGCCGGGCTGCTGACCCGGCTGGTTACGGTCCCGAGGATTCTCCTGGGATTGTTGCTTTTGCGGTTGCTTCTGCTGGTCGGGTTGGTTTTGGTTGGCCATTACACGTCTCCTAGTAGGCGGAGATATTCCGCATAGACCATAGAGCAACCCGCGTGCCCAACGCCGCCCGCAACGGGAAGCGCCAGACATGATTCTTGGGGGACGGAAGCGGAAGGCGCAAAATGCCGCGCCGATCGGTAAAAACTACCGTTGCACAGGGGCTAGAGCAATGCCGTGTGCACGGCGGGCCGTCCGGTTTCAGCATCCTGGCCGGGGCCATCGAACGCGTCCAGCCACGACGACGCGTAGGCGGCAGGCGCTGCCAGCGGCTCTCCGCCGTCGCGCTGAGTGCGCAGCCGCAGGATCAGTTCGTCCAGCGGCATGGGCCGACCCAACGAAAACCCCTGTCCGTAGCGGCAGCCCGCCGCGCGCAGGGCGGGAATGTCGGCAACGTTCTCCACGCCTTCGGCGACCACGCGCCAACCCAGGCGGGTAGCCAGCTCCGCGGCGGTACGCAGGACTTCGAAGGCCACGGCGCTGCGGCGCATGCGCGTGACGAAATATTGGTCGATCTTCACTTCGGATAGCGGCAGCGCCGACAGCAGCTTCAGCGACGCGTGGCCGGTGCCGAAGTCGTCGAGGCTGACTTCGCAGCCCGCCTCTTCCAGGCGCAGCAAAGATGCGCGCAGCACGTCCAGGTCGTGTATGGGCTGGTCTTCCGTCAGTTCCACACGCACCAGCGACGGCGGCAGTTCCGCGGCCCGCACGCGGTCCAGCAGGAAGTCGACACAGCGAATTTCCGACAGCGTGGTGGCCGGCGCGTTGATCGCCAGCGGCACGGCGACGCCAACGCGGCGCAGCGTCTGAAGCGCGTCGATGACCCGCACGCACACGCGTTCAAACAGCATGCAGTCCAGCCCGAGCCGATTTACCGCAGGGATGAAATCGTTAGGCATCACAGTGCCAAGCTGCGGGTGCTGCCAGCGCACCAGCGCTTCGGCGGAAACGATGCGACCGGTCAGCAGGTCGACTTGCGGTTGCAGGAGCACTCGCAGCCCGTCCCTGCCGGTGATCATTGCCGTGATTTCCGCGTCGCTGACCACGGGATTTTGGCAAGACTCAGTATTTGACATGGCTTGCTCCGGTAGTGTCCCGACGGCTTGCCTGCGCTGTCCGGGCGCAGATCGGGACACGATATTGACGCATTCTGCGCCCTCCGAGCCATAAAGTCACACACATGTAACCATCAGTGTTAAGGTGCGCAAATTCATGTTTGGCGCGGCTTTGCGGGCGGCTCGTTCGCCCGTTGCAGGTTTGTTGCCTGGCCTTCCCCGAATCCTCCTGCCACTGTCTTGTCGACATGGTAGGGTTGCCGTCTTTCGGCCCTGGCCCGCCCTCTTTTCGCTGCACTTCATCCGCGTGACTAGTTTGCTTACCCGTTGGCGCGCCTCCCTGCGCAATGTCCTGTGGCTCGATGCCCTGCAAGCCGCCGCCATCAGCGCGGCTCCCGTCATCCTCGCCGTGCTGGTCCACGAGCCGCGCCTGGGCTGGACCGCCATCGCGGCGTTCTGGGCCTGCTTCGGCGACCCTGGCGGCCCCTTGCGCAAGCGCGCCGGGTCGATGCTGGCGTTGGGCCTGATCGGCGCGCTGTTCTGCCTGCTGGCCAGCGCCAGCGCGTCGCATCTGTGGTTGCTGCTGCCGCTGACCTTTGTCTGCTGCACCTTCGGCGGGCTATTGCGGGTGCTGGGCCCCGCTGCCGCCATTGTGGGCACGCTGCTGTCGGCCGGCTTTGTCGTGGCCGCCGAGCTGCCGGCGCCGACGCTTCAGGAAAGCCTCTGGTACACCCTGTTCTTCCTGGCTGGCGCGGTATGGGCGATCCTGATGACGGCGCTTGTCTGGCGCCGCCGGCCCTGGAAGGACGCGACCCATGCGGTCGCCCACTGCTACCGGGGCCTCGCCGACTTTTCCGATGCGCTGGCCCGCATGTACTCCGGCCTGGCGCCCGCGGCAGAGCCACAAGCCTGGAGCGCCGTCGTCCGGCCGCAGCGCAGCGCCCAGCGCGCCGCCCTGGAAGCCGCCCGCGTCCGGATCCGCGAGGTGCTCGACGCCCGCCCGTCGCGCCGGGCCCGCGCCCATCAACTGCTGTATCTGCTGGACAGCGCCGAGGACAGCTTCATCGCACTGGTCGCCGCCGCCGACCTGCTGGAATCCAACGCCCCGCGCTGGCTGGGCCGCAGCGCCGGGGCGCACCTGTCGCACGCGCTGCATCGCTACGCCAGCGTCTGCAACGCCATCGCCAGCACCTCCGACGTCAGCGACGCCAAGCAGGCCGAGTGCCTGCGCGAGCGCCTGGCCCACTACAACGCCGGACTGCGCGACCTGCGCGGCGGCGCCATGGCTTACGCGCCGGACCTTGCCACCGTGGTGCCGGTGCTGGACCGCCTGCTGCACACCGCGCAGGCGGTCACGCAATCCCTGTTCGACCTCGCCGCCACCCCGGCCGCGCCCGCGCACCGCGCAAGCGATGCGAGCGGCGCCCGGCAGGCCTGGCGCACGCTGCGCCAGAACCTGCGGTTCGAATCCGACGCCTTCCGTCACGCGCTGCGTGTTGGCGTGGGCGCCACCATTGCAGTGGCGCTATCCAAGACGTTCGCCGTCAACCACGGCTACTGGATGTCGCTAACGCTGGTTTTCATTCTGCAGCCCTACTTTGCGACGACCTGGCAGCGCACGGTCGAGCGCGTGGTCGGCAGTGTGGCCGGCGCCATCGGCGCCTCGTTGCTGGGACTTTTGCTCACCACACCCCTATCCGTGGCGCTGGCGGTCCTGCCCATCGCGCTGGGCACGTTCGCCGCGCGCACCGTCCATTACGCGCTTTTCACCTTCTTTTTGACGTCGCAGTTCGTCCTGGTCAGCCACATCCAGCAGCCCGAGATCTACGAGCCCACGCTCGCCGCGCTGCGCGCGTTCAACAGCGTCCTGGGCGGCATTCTGGCGCTGCTCGTGGGATTTCTGGTCTGGCCGGAAAAAGAGCCGCGGCAGCTTGCCGGCGCCTTGACGCGCGCGCTGCAGCGGCATGCGGACTACGCGCTGGCCCTGGCACAGGACAAGAGCGGCGCCGCCGCCTCCCGCGACATCGTGGGACTGCGCCGGCTTGCCTGCCTGTCGGCCGACAACGCCGAGGCGTCCCTGCAGCGGCTCCAGCAGAATCCGGTGCATCGCGACCGGAACGTGGACACCGCCGTGAACCTGCTCAACGCCATGCGCCGCATCACGGCCGCGGGCACTGTGCTGGAAATCCAGCCAGCCCTGCCGCCCGAGTCCCCTGCGGCGGCAGCCCTGCGGGACTATGGCGCCGTGCTGGCGCATGTGCTGCATCCGGAAGGCCCGGTCCCCGTGCGCGAGGCACGCGGCCTGGGCGTGCCCGCGGTCATCGCCGCCGCCGAGCCGGCGCTCGCCGCGCCGCTGGACCGCATCGCGCAGCAGGCACGGCAGATCCGCCAATTGCGCGACCGCGTGCAACGCGACCCGGCGCCGCAATAGCGGCTTGCATTGAGCCGGCGGGGTGAAACTCCAACCGGCTTGACGCGCATCAATGGGGAGCCCAGGTTAAACGGCAACCATACGGACATGGCTTGTTTAACCAAGGAGGCCCTCCATGTACCGCCGCATTTCCGTCCACCTGGACCACGGGTTTGACTGCAAGCGCCGCACCGCGCTCGCGCTGGAATTGGCCAAGCGCCACAAGGCAGAACTGGTGGGGGTCTACGCCAGCTCCGCGCCGCCGCAGTATTACTACGGCGAATCCGTCATGATGTCGCGCTCGCTCAACATCATCAAAAACCTGCAGGCGCAGAACCGGGGCGAGGTACAAAACGCCTTTCTGGAAGCCGCCGCCACTGCAGACGTACCGGCCGTCGTCCGCGCCGGCGAATCCTCGCCCAGCGCCACCGTCGCTCTGCACGGCCGTGCCAGCGACCTCATCATCGTCAGCCAGCAGAACCGCGACGACGTCGAGGCCGCGCACGAAAACGAATTCGTCGAGCAAACCCTGCTGACCGCGGGCCGTCCCGTCATGGTCGTGCCGTCCAGCGGCGAATTCCCGGTCATCGGCGATCGCGTCCTACTCTGCTGGGACGGCAGCCGCGAAGCCGCCCGCGCGCTGGCCGACGCCACCCCGCTGCTACAGGGCGCCTCGCACGTGGTCGTGCTGACCATGGACGAAGGCGCGGCCACCCGCAACATCGAATCCATCCCCTTCGAAGACCTGGCCACCTATTGCGTGGCGCACGGCATTCCCGCGCCGGACCACGTGCGCCGCGACATCAAGGGCGTCGGCGTCGGCAGCACCATCCTGAATGCCGCCGCGGATTACAGCGCGGACCTGATCGTCATGGGTGCGTACGGGCACAGCAAGTTCCGGGAATGGGCCATGGGCGGCGCCACAGCGTCCATTCTGAAGAGCATGACCGTGCCGATCATGTTCTCGCACTGACGGGGTGGCCGAACCGTAGCCGCAAAGACGCCGACGCCGCGTCCCCCAAAGGACGCGACGTCGGCGCATTCAACATCGGCACATCCGCCGACGTTACGTTCACGTCGGCAAACGGCCGCGCGGCTTCACGCCGCCACGAGGCTCGCGTCCCGCACCGGCGTCAGGACGGGTTTGCCGCCAAAGTGCGCCGTGGCGTTTTCCAGAAACAGAGCAACGGTCGCCGCCACCGCTTCGGGCGAGCGTCCCGCGCTATGCGGCGTCAGGACCACGTTGTCCAGCCGCTTCAACGCATCGGGAATGGTCGGTTCACCGTCCACCACATCCAATCCCGCGCCGGCGATGCGCTTCTCGGCCAGCGCGGCAATCAACGCGTCCGTGTCGACCACGCTGCCGCGCGCGATATTGATGAGATACCCGTCCGGACCCAGCGCCTCCAGCACGCCGGCGTCCACCAGATGATGCGTGCCCGCGCCGCCGGGCGTGGCCACCACCAGGAAATCGGACTCAGCCGCCAGCGCGCGCGGATTGTCGAAGTACGTATAGCCGCATTCCGGGCGGGCGCGGCGGTTGTAGTACCCCACGCTCATCCCAAACCCATTGGCGCCCCGGCGGGCGATTTCCAGGCCGATCGTGCCCAGCCCAAGAATGCCCAGACGCTTGCCGCTGACTTGCGGACCCATGAAGCCGCTCCAGTGCCCCTGCCGGACCCAGGCGTCGGCCTGCGGCAGCCGGCGCGCGGCGCCCAGCAGCAGCGCCATCGCGTGGTCGGCCACGGACACGGCATTGGCGCCCGGACCATTCGTGACCTGGATGCCGCGCGTGTGCGCTGCGGCAAGGTCGATATTTTCATAGCCGACGCCCAGCGAGCACACGATGCTCAATTGCGGTAGCGCGGCCATCTCGTCGGCGCGCAAGCCAGTGGCGCCACGGGTCAGAACGGCGCGGATATCGGCGCCATGGTCCTGGATGGCCTGGGCGCGAGTCTGGTCGGTGGTGGCGAGGATCGGGCGAAAGCCCTTGGATTCAATGACGGGAAGATAGTCCCGAACGCTGTCGATCAGGATCAGTAAGGGGATACTCATGTCGGGGCTGCGGGTATAGGTTGCTGCTGAAACCCGCAAATCTTACGCCCGACGCGGCGTACGCGCCAGGACGGGCGCCCCTTGGCGTCCATCCTGACGGGGCCAGCCGAACGCTAGCAGGCATCCGGCGGCCTTCAGCGTGTCATGGCGCTATATGCGTCCCATCAGCAGCAACACAATGAGCACCACTACGACGATGCCCAAGAGGCCGCTGGGGTAGTAGCCCCAGCCACGGCTATGCGGCCAAGCGGGCACGGCGCCGATAAGCAGCAGGATCAGGATGATCAGCAGGATGGTCGACATAATGACTCCTTGGTTTTTGTTGATTCGAGTTGTTCAGGCGCGTAGCGTCAGGCGTCTTTCGGCGGCACGATTTCCTTGACGGGCGGGGATAGCGGGGGAAGATCCACGTCCGGCTCATCGGTATCCGGATCCACGGGCAGATCGCCCGGCGGCGAGCCGGGCGGAATCGGGTCCGGCTTCGGCGGCACATGTAATTGCAGGACGGTTTGCATTGCACTCTCCTGTGAAGATTCTCTCGCTGGCGGCGCCTCAGGCCCGGCGTGGGTACCGGCGGCACGATCACCAACCCGGTCTTCAGCAAGCGCCGTGCCCAAACCCGCCGTCCGCCCTGCGAGGCCCGGCCGGGAACGCGGCGTGCTGGATGCGGGCGCTACCGCGCGCACCCGGAGATTGAATGAGCACCCGCACGCAAAAGGACCCGGATCCGCTGCCCGTCGAAGAGGCGGCGCTGACCTATGTGGATGACACGCAACCCGGGTACACCCGCGTGCGGGTCAACGCCCATACGTTTCATTACCTGGATCAGAACGGCGCTCGTGTCACCGACGAATCCGAAATCCAGCGCATCAACGCTCTGGCCATTCCTCCGGCCTACGAGAACGTATGGATCTGCCCGCTGAAAGATGGGCATCTGCAGGCCACGGGGCGCGACGCGCGGGGCCGCAAGCAGTATCGGTACCACCCGGACTGGACGGCGGTGCGCGATGCCACCAAATACAAGAACCTGCTGTCCTTCGGTCACGCCCTGCCCGGCATCCGGCGCCAGGTCGAACGCGACATGAAAATCCCCGGCCTCACGCAGGACAAGGTGATCTCCGTACTGGTGCGCCTGCTGGAGATCACGCTGATCCGCATCGGCGGACGCGAAGACGCACGAGCCAACAAATCGTATGGCCTCACGACGCTGACACGCCGGCACACGACCGTGGCCGGCAGCCGCTTCCGGTTCCGTTTTCAGGGCAAGAGCGGCGTGGCGCACGACGTGACGGTCACCGACCGGCGGGTCGCGCGCATCATCAAGCAGTGCCTGGACATTCCCGGCCAACAACTATTTCAGTATCTGGATAGCGACGGGGCCAAGCATCCGGTCGATTCGGGCGCGGTCAACGCCTATCTGCGCAACGCGGGCGGCGGCGAATACACGGCGAAACACTACCGCACCTGGGCTGGCTCCGTGATGGCCTATGCCGCGCTGCAGGTGCGCCAGGCCGACGACGAGCGGCGCGCCAAGCAGGAGGCCGTGGACGTGATCAAAGAAGTCTCGAAACGGCTGGCCAACACGCCGGCCGTCTGCCGCGCGTGCTATGTGCACCCCGCAATCATGGAGGCTTACCTGACCGGCACGTTACCGGCCCGCAAAGCCGCCCCGGCGGGTCCTCGCGGGCTCAGCGCCGACGAGCGGCGCCTGCTCGCGTTCCTTCACGACCAGCAGGCGGCCGATGACTGATCAGAAAATCGACGACCGCGCGTTCTTGGCGCGGGGTTGCGGCGCGGAGCCGTCGGCCCAGTTCGACTCGGTCTTGTTGTCGACCACTTCGCGTTTGTCGCGCGCCGCCTCATCGGGCGTGTCGGCGTCGGGTTTATCCGGTAGATTCGGCACGTCGACGGGACCACTCGGCGGCAGTATCTTAGCGTTGTCCTGCGCGGATTTGTCGGCGCGCGCCGACGGGGTGGATTTGGGTGCGGACGAAGGTTTCATGGTGATCTCCTGCCTTTGCGAACCTTCATCCTACGGTTCCTCGCCCGCGGGAAAAACTGTCAAGACCTTCAAATTGCAAGCGGATGTGCCGCCGGGCGCCCTGCACTTGTGTGGCGGCGCGGCCTCGGCCGCTCACAAGGAGATGCAATGCGAGACCCAAACTTCGAACAATGTGTGCAAGCCTGCTATGAATGCGCAGTGGCGTGCGACCAGTGCGCCGCCAGTTGCCTGCGGCAGAACCCGGCGCAGCTCAGGTCCTGCATCGCCCTTTGCACCGACTGCGCGGCGGTTTGCCGGCTATGCGCGGCCATGCTGGCCCGCGAAGGCGAATTCGCGCAGGCGCTGTGCACCCTGTGCGCGCTGGTCTGCGACGCTTGCGCCAGGCAGTGCTCCACGCACGAATCCGAAAAATGCCAGATCTGCGCGGGCGCCTGCATCGCCTGCACGCTGGCATGCCGAGACATGGTCGAGGCGTAAGCCTCGCCCCGCCACGCGGCCGCCCGGGCCGGCCGCGACGGCGCATTTTCCGCCCGACAGTCAGGAGCTTTCGATGGCCACGACGAATACCCCTATGCCTTCCGACTTTCCCGAGAACGGCCCCGACGATCGTGGCGCCTACCGGCGCTCGCGGCATCCGGAAAGCTGGATCGACGAGCTGGAAGCCACGCTCAGCGACAGCTCGGCAACGGACCTTGAGGCCTTGAAGGCGCGCTTGAGCGACCAGCTTCAAGCCACGCGTCAAAGCCTGCGCGATGCGTCCGACAACGCGCATGACCTCATGCGCGAAACTCTGGATTGCACCGAGGAATACATCCACGCGCGCCCCTGGCAGGCGGTCGGGCTTGCGGCGGGCGCGGCGTTTCTGCTCGGCATCATTGTCGGGCGCCAGTAGACCGTTCGACGCGGCCGCCGGGCACGGCGTTTGCTTGACTCCCGGGCGCAAGGCGCATCCCGCGCCGCCCAATGGGAGAAAACATGAGCACACCCAAAAGCGCCCAGACCGGCGACCGCCCGCATCCCACGCCGCCCATGCCGGGCCAGCATCTGGACGAACAGCCAGGCGTTGAAGCCGACATGCTGCTCAAACCGCAGTACCAGGCGCCCGGCTACAAAGGCAGCGGCAAACTGCAGGACAAGGTTGCCATCATCACCGGTGGCGACTCCGGCATCGGCCGCGCCGTCGCGGTTCTGTTTGCCCGCGAGGGCGCCGACGTCGCGGTGCTGTACCTGGACGAACACGAAGATGCCAAGGAGACCAGCCGCGCGGTGCAAGCCGAGGGCCGCCAATGCCTGCTGATTCCGGGCGATGTGCAGGACGCGGCCTTTTGCAACGAAGCGGTGGCGCAGGTCGCCAAGCACTTCGGCAAACTCGACATCCTGGTCAACAACGCCGCCTACCAGCTGCACACCGAAACGCTGCCGGAAATCAGCGACGAGAAATGGGACAAGACGCTGCGCACCAACATCACCGGCTATTTCTACATGGCGCGCGCGGCGCTTGAACACCTGAAGGCGGGCGACGCCATCATCAACACGGGCTCGGTCACAGGCCTGAACGGCAGCGCCAAGCTGCTTGACTATTCGTCCACCAAGGGGGCGATCCATGCCTTCACCCGATCGCTGGCCGCCAATCTTGCCGAGCAAGGCATCCGCGTGAACGCGGTGGCGCCTGGACCCGTGTGGACGCCGCTGAATCCGGCCGACCGAAGCGCCGAAGAGATCAAGTCGTTTGGCGAAAAAACGGACTTCAAACGCCCAGCGCAGCCCGAGGAAATCTCGCCGGCTTATGTCTTTCTGGCTTCGCCTGAATGCTCTAGCTACATCACCGGCATCGTGCTGCCCATCACCGGCAGCGCGGGCGACTGAGCGCGGGCGCGCCGCGCACTGCCCCTCCGCGCCCCGCTACGCACGTCACTTTTCCGGCACCACCGACGCCGGCGCGGATCGGGATGCCGGGGACACCGGCGGCGCCTCGCCCTTGGGAGCGGGATGGATCCGGTCTCCATTGACAGCGGGTTCGCGCTGAAGCGCCCGGCTCATTGCATAGTGGTCGCTCAGCATCGGCAAGGTGCGTACCGCAAAGTCTCGCACCTGCGCATCCTCCGACTCCTTCGCGGCCGTCTCGAACAGGCGGTTGGCGGTGGCGTGGGCATCCACGGCCGCCTTCTGGATGTAGAGCTGGTCAAACGCCGCGCCGGTCTTGCCACGCAGTTCGTGCAGCGTGGCGCGCTCAGGCTCGGCCGGTTGATCCGGCAACGCCACATTCTTCGCGGCGGCCAGCGCCTTCAGTTCCTTGTTCACGGCAGTGTGCTGTTCCAGCATCTTGGACGCGAAGGCGCGCACCTGCGCGTCCTGCGCGCGCTTGCCGGCCAGCTCGGCCGCCTGCACCTCGAACATGCCGGCGCCCGACGCCGCCTGCAGGAATCGCGCGTCCGACGCGTCAAGTTCGGCGGCTTGGCTCAGCGGGCCGGCGCCCGCCAGGACGAGCGCCGCAGCGACGGCCGCCAACGAGGAAATTGAAAATGGCTTCATTGTTATGTCTCCGTGCTGAGGGCCTATTGGCATTCAATTGGCGGTCGTGGGCGCTTCAACGCGGCGCGGCGGATCCAGCGGATCAAAGTCCTGCCACTTGCCGTCTTGCCAACGGCCATTCGCCCGCTCGATATCCGTGCCGCCCGCCTCGCGCAGAAGCTGGCGCGCCTGCTGTTCGTGGCCGATGTCCACATGCAGCGCCAGCATCACACCAGCCTGGCGTACCGGCGGGTGGGATTTCTCGGGCTCGCCGGGCGCCGTGCGCACGCGCTTCTTGCGGCCGATCACCCACATGGCGCCCGCCAGCGCCCCGATATAGGCGCCCACGCCGGCCGCCGCAATGGTGATGAAGATCGACGCGGCAAATTGCGCGGCGATCACTCCCGCCACCAAGGCAAACACCAGACCCAATAGCGACGCGCCGGCGACCGCACCGAAATGCCCGCCTTTGGCGTCCGGGTCCGCGACGCGGTCGCCGCCAAGCGGAAAGCGCCCGTGCTCGCCGGCGATGCTGACGTAGAACGTGTGGATGTCGTCCTCGGTATAGCCCTCGGCAAACAGCTTCTGGGCGGCCAGCGTGGCTTCGTCGAAGGTCTGGAACCGTGCAGCGACAATCAAGGACATGACAATCTCCCGGTAGAAAATTCACCCATCAGGAGCAACTTCCATACCTGCCCTGCTCCTACCCCGTCCGACTCGCCCCGTTGATCCGCGCCTTCGGCATGGCGCTTGCTGCCAATCCGCGACCACATGCGGCGTCCTCGCGCCGTTCCGTATCCGCACCCCGTCCTATCCGGAGATTGCCATGCCCCGTATTCCCGACACTGATCTGAACCCCGACGACAGCGGCCGACCCGATCTGGGTCCCAGTGACTCCTCGGATTCCGCCAGCGACCTGCCGTTCGACCGCCGGCACACCGACAGCGATTCCCAGGCCACCGGCGAACGCGAAAGCGTGGAACCGGACTTCGAGGACGACGACGGCGCGGACGTCGCGACCGATCGCATCACGGACGCGGACGAGGCCGGCATCTCGCGCGATGCGCCCGACCCGGTCCGCAACGGCGGCTAGCCCCTACGTATCGGCGTCGCGGATCCCTGAACGACCCGCGCCGCCCCAATGAGGAAAGACGATGGAAATTTCCCGTAGCGAGGAGCTGTTTGCCGGTCCTGGTCCCGATGAGCCGGAGCCCTTGTCAGACGTGTTGCCACAGCCGGTATCCCTGGCAGTGTCGGACGATGGCCGCGACAGCCCCACGTGCAGCCTGTCCGCGCTGGACTGGACGGCGCTGATCGCCGTGGTGGCGGGCGGTTTGAACAGCGGCTTGATCGCCGCCGTCAATCTGGATGTGATCGCAAAAATCCTGCCGCATGCTGCGGCGGCGCGCGTCGTCTACGGCCTGATCGGCATCGCCGCGTTGTACTGCGTCGTGCTGCTGTTTCGCTTGGCCGATGACCTGAACGAAGCGCCCCGCTGAACGCATTCAACGAAGGCGCCCGCCCGATATGCCCCGCCCGGTGCCCCGCTGGTACCGTTTATGCGGCGCGAAACCGCGCCGCCGGGACTGCCGGCGCTGGGACAACGGCGTCACTTCCCTCCGGGACGCTTGCCCGGATACTGGCCGCCCTCTTCATACTCGGCCCCTTTGGTGTTCGGCGCCTTGTCCGATTCGCGCTTGAAGGGCTCTTCCTTATCGGTCGGCTTGTCAGCCCCGAATTGCCCGCTCTGGTTCGACGCTTCCGTGTCGTCCTTCGGGGTGTTGGCCTTGGACTTTCCGGGCTGTTGTTCGTGTGGGGTCGTCATGAATGCTCTCCTTGAAACGCGCCCAGCCGAGAATGGCGGCCGGGCCGCCGTACCCCGCGCAAGCGCCGTGCCTGACGGCGCTGGGCACGGCGCTTGCTCTGACCCCTGTCGGGTCCGCCAACTATCGGACCACTTTCCAAAGGAGTCAGTCATGAAGCTGTCCAAAACGATTTGCCCCGCTTTTGCCCTCTGCTTTTCGGTCCTCGCGTTCCAGGCCTCCGCGCAGACTGGCACCGCTGGCGTTCGCACGAACGATCAGATCGACAACCAATACAAGATGGACAGGAAGCAATGCGACGGCATGAAGGGCAACCAGAAGGACGTCTGCCAGCAACAGGCCGAAGCCACGCGCGACAAGGCCAAGGCAGACACCAAGGCCGCGAAGGAAAAGGCCGAGGCCTCGCATGACGCGGCAAAGACGCGCAACGATGCCGACTATAAAGTCGGCAAGGAAAAGTGCGATGCCATGTCCGGTAATGCCAAGGACGCCTGCATGGCCGACCTGAAGACCCGCTACAACAAATAAGCGGTCTTAAGCGGATTCCCGGGACGGCCCGCCCGTCCGGGGATTCTCGCCAGGCAGCGCATAGCCCGCTGCCGCGTATTCCTCCAGACGGTTGTAGAGCGTCTTGGGACTGATGCCCAGCACGGCAGCCGCCTGCTTCTTGACGCCGTTGCACCGTTCAAGCGTCGCCAGGATAAGACGCCGGTCGGCCTCGGCCAGCGTCTCGCCGACGGGCACGCTGACCTGGCCGCCAGCCGACTCGCCACCGGGCGAGACATGTGGCACCAGCATGTCCAGATCCAGCACGTCGCCATCCGCCATGATGAACGCGCGACGAACAAAATTCTTCAACTCGCGCACGTTGCCCGGCCATTCGTATTGCTCGAGCGCCGCGGCCGCCTCAGGCGAAAACGCCTTGGTCTTGCCGGACTCTTCGTTGAGCGTCTGCAGGAAGCGCTGAGCCAGAAACTGGATGTCGCTGCCGCGATCGCGCAGCGCCGGCAGCTCGATGGGGAATACGCTCAAGCGGTAATACAAGTCTTCGCGCAGCTTGCCTTCCTGCACGGCCTGTTCCGGATTTCGGTTCGTGGCGGCCACCACGCGAATGTCGCAAGCGATCTCGCGATTGGTGCCCACGCGCATGAACTGCCCGGTTTCCAGCACGCGCAGCAGCTTGACCTGCAAGTCGAGCGGCATCTCCGTGACTTCGTCCAGGAACAGCGTGCCGCCGTCCGCGCGTTCGAAGTAACCCTTGTGCTGGCGATCGGCGCCGGTAAAGCTGCCGCGCTCGTGGCCGAACATTTCGCTTTCGATCAGGTTGGGCGAAATTGCGCCGCAGTTGACCGCGATGAACGGCCGCTGACGGCGCGGACTGAGTTCGTGGATGGCATGGGCGGCCAGTTCCTTGCCGGTGCCGCTTTCGCCAATCAGCAAGGTGGTGACCGTGGTGGGCGCCACGCGCCCGATCTGGCGGTATAGCGTCTGCATCCGTTCAGACTTGCCAAACAGCTTGCCAAAACGGCCCGGTTCCTCGAATGGGGTGCCGGGCATCTCGCCGCCCGAATTGATCATGATGCGCTTGAGGATTTCCTCCAGGCGCTCCATGCAGATCGGCTTGACCAGATAGTCGGTCGCACCCAGGCGCAAGGCCTGGACGGCGTTGTCGACAGTACCGTGGCCGGTCATCACCACCACTTCGGCGCTGCTCGCGGCAACGTTCTTGAAGATGTCCATGCCGCTGCCACCCGGCAGCCGGACGTCCGTCAGCACCAGGTCCGGCGCTTGCCGTTCGAGCTGGATCAGGGCGTCCTTGACGCTGGCCGCCAGGGCCACCGAAAACCCGCTATCGCGGCCGATTTCGGCCAGTGTTTCCCGTATCGCATCGTCGTCATCGACGATCAGCAGGTGAGGCATGCTATCTCCGTATCCCTTCTATAACTGTGAGAATAGTCACTATGGGGTCGGCCGGCGCAAATATTCGCCCGTTTCGACCAACGTTTTCCAATACTTGCAACTCGTCGCAATCAGACGGCAGCCGGCCCTCTACGATGGAGCTGCAGGCCCGCTTCCGGGACTAGGGATCAAGTATGGCTAGTCGAAATACCGCTACGCGCGCTACCGCGCCTTCCCCCACTTCCGTTTTCGCAGACACCAGCGGCATGTCGCCGCAAATGCGCAAGCTGGGGAGTCAGATCTCCCTTGCCGCAGCCACCGATGCAAGCGTGTTCATTATCGGTGAAAGTGGCGCGGGTAAGGAAATTGTCGCGCGCGCCATCCACGATGCGAGCGATCGCCGCGACCAGCCCTTCGTGGCGGTCAATTGCGGCGCGATCAGCGGATCGTTGGCGCATGCGGAACTCTTCGGCCACGAGAAAGGCAGCTTCACCGGTGCCGTATCCCAGAATGCCGGCTATTTCGAGTTTGCCAGCGGCGGCACCTTGTTCCTGGACGAAGTCACGGAAATGCCGCCGGACATGCAGGTGCATTTCCTGCGCGTGCTGGAAGTGGGTACGTATCAGCGCGTGGGCGGCACGGACGTGTTGCGCGCCAATGTGCGTGTCATCTGTGCCAGCAACCGGGATCCGGCCGCCTCGGTCGCGGACGGCCGGCTGCGCCAGGATTTCCTGCACCGCCTGCTCGTAATTCCGCTGCGCGTACCGCCCTTGCGCGAGCGCGGCGACGATGCCCTGCTGCTGGCGAAGCAATTCCTGGACACGCTCAATGCCCAGCACGGCACGCAAAAGACGTTTTCCCCGCACATGCTGGAAGCGATCAAGGCGCACGACTGGCCGGGCAATGTCCGCGAGCTGCGCAACGTGATCCAGCGCGCCTACATCATGGCCGACACCGAGCTGGACGCCGAACTGCTGTCGCGCAACCGAGGCCCCAACCAGGCCCAGATGCGCGAAGGATCGTTGAACTTCCCCGTGGGCATGCCGCTCGGGCGCGCCCAGCGCGAATTCATCCTGGCTACGCTGGCGCATCATGCGGGCGACAAACGGCTGGCTGCCGAGACGCTCGGCGTCAGTCTGAAGACGCTATACAACCGCCTGGATGTCTATGAAAAGGACGAACCCGGCGCGGCCGCCTGAGCAGTTCTTACCACCCCCTTTGTAATACTCTCCCAGCATGCCGCGTTCCCGACGCGGCTTCGCCCCGCGCACAAGGCTGGCACGATCTTTGCGTATAGAAGAGGAATGAGCCGCCTTCCGGCGGCTGCCCCTTCAGGAGACTCGATTGGGCCACCCGATGCAAGAACTTCGCCTGCGCCAGCAAATGACGCTGGCGCCGCGTCTGCAACAATCCGTCAAGCTGCTTCAGATGTCGGCGTTGGAGTTCACGACGGCCGTGCAGCACGCGCTGGCCACCAACCCCTTTCTTGAAGATCCGGACGAGTCGGAGCCCGAGGCGGCTTCGACCGCGCCTGGCGTGCGCGGCGAGATGACTGAGACCGATGGACAGGCCGCGCCGGAGCCTGTCGCGGCTTCGGAAAGTCCGGACGTGGATGAGCCCCCGCCCGATGCGCCCGCCTACTCCGGCGACTACCCCACGCACGCCCCGTCCGGCGGGGACAGCGACCTGGGCCAATGGGCCTGCGCCAATGTGTCGATGCGCGATCGCCTGTCCTTCGAACTGGGCAACTACCATCTGCAGCCGCGCGACCGCCTGCTGGCCGAATTCATCGTAGACGCGCTGGACGACGACGGCTACCTGCGCTCGCCGCTGGACACGCTCTGCACTGCGGCCGATGAAGATATCAACCCGATTCCCGACGAAAGCGAATGGATGGCGGCCCTGCGCCTGGTGCAGCAGCTGGATGTGCCCGGCATCGCGGCGCGCGACCTGCGCGAATGCCTGACGCTGCAACTGGCGGCGCTGCCCGACGAAGACGAAAGCATCCGGGCGCTGGCTCAGCGCATCGTGCAGGATCATCTGGAGCGACTGGGCAAGAACGATTACGCCGGCCTGCGCCGCGCGCTGGGGTGTTCGGACGACGACCTGCGCGACGCCTGCACGCTCATCCGGCACCTGGATCCCAAGCCCGGCGGCCGCTACAGCGGCGATGCGCCGGTCTACGTCGTGCCGGATGTGTTTGTCGACAAATGGCAGGGACGCTGGCGCGTGCTGCCCAACCGCAGCGCCATGCCGCGCGCGCGCTTGCACAGCGCCTACGCCGACCTTTTCCGCCGCGCGCGGCTGGACGACCGCAGCCCCATGGCGCAGGAACTGCAAGAGGCGCGCTGGCTGGTGCGCAATGTCGAGCAGCGCTATACGACCATCCAGCGGGTGGCCGAGGCGATCGTGAAGCGCCAGCAGATGTTCTTTGAGTACGGCGAAGTGGCGCTGCGCCCGCTCATGCTGCGCGAGGTGGCCGACGACCTGAACATGCACGAATCCACCGTGTCGCGCGCCACGGTCAGCAAATACATGACCACCCCGCGCGGCGTCTTTGAGTTCCGCCACTTCTTTTCGCGCGAGCTCGCCACGGAATCGGGGGGCTCGTGTTCCGCCGCGGCAGTCCGCGCGTTGATCAAGGAAATGGTTGAAGCCGAAGACCCGTCCATGCCGCTTTCCGACGTGGCGCTGACGCAGCAACTGGCGTCCAACGGCATTCTGCTTGCCCGCCGCACGGTGTCCAAGTACCGCGGCCAGCTGCGCGTGCCGCCGGCCGAACTGCGCCGCCAGCATTGAAGCGTGGCGGTATTGGCGTCCGATGACGGTGTCAGACACCCGGGCACAGCGTCGTCAGCGCGTAACAGCGTCGCAGGGGGTGTCAGACACCTCGGACCTAAGGTGTCTGACACCCGTTAGACGCAACCGCCAAGTTGCCAAGCCGCCCCAAGGGTGTCTGACACCGATCCCACAGCCCCTACGTCCCATAAAAAAAGGCTTCCTCGCGGAAGCCTTTTTGCGTGGGCTGCTTACTTGCTGCCGCCCGTGTTCGGATATCCCGGAGGAGGCGAGGCGCCGCCGGCCGGGGTATTCGGCACATTGTCATTGGCTTCGCGCTTGCGATTGGGCATTTCCGAATGGCTCTTGTCGGACTTCATGTGACCGCTCTTGTCCAGGTTCGGAGGCGTGGTGCCCGTATTGGGCGCCGCGTTCGGGGCAGGAGGAATCTGGCCCGGAGGCACCTTGGTGTTCGGCGGCACGGCAGCCCCGTCATTCGGCGTCGTGGACGGCGAGGTCGGGGGGGTGCTGCGGCCCGTGGATTGGGCATAGGCGCCGCCGGCAGTCGCGAGGCCGGCAATCAAAGCAAACGCGCAAGTCATGGCACGGTGTTTCATAGCGGAGCTCCTTGGTTGAAATGCCCAGACCTAGTCGCAAGCCCCGTGCCTGACCCCTGCTGCCTCTCCTCCCCCGGAAGTAGTCCGTCATGCGGGGCATTTTTTACCTGCCGTTGAAACACTTGACCCCTACTTGGCGCGCTGCGGGCCTGCGCTCTGCTCCAGCATGCGCTGCACTCGCTCACCCAGCGCGTCCAACGAGAACGGCTTGACGATGAGTTCCATCCCGTCTTCGAGAAATCCGCCCGCGCTGGCCGCGCTTTCCGCATAGCCCGTCATGAGCAGGACACGCAGGCCGGGGTGCGCCACGCGCGCCGCGTCCGCCAGTTGGCGGCCGTTCAGGTTGGGCAGTCCCACGTCAGTCACCAGCAGGCTCAGGTTGCGGGTGGACGTCACCAGCTCCAGACCCGCCTCGCCGTCGCCGGCCGTCAACACATGCAGGCCCATGTCGACCAGCGACTCGCGTACCATTTCGCGCACGTTCGTGTCGTCTTCCACGACGATGACGAAGGCCTGGCCGGCAGACGCCGCCTGCGTGCCCGTCGCACGCGGCGTATCGGCCGCCATTTCCGGCACGCCCTGATGCCGCGGCAAGTACAGCCGGACCGACGTCCCGACGCCCTCCGCGCTTTCCAGCACGGCGCTGCCGCCCGCCTGCTTGGCAAAGCCATAGGTCATGGACAGGCCCAGCCCCGTGCCTTCGCCCAGCGGCTTGGTGGTGAAAAATGGATCGAACGCGTGCGCCAGCACATCGGGCGACATCCCGCACCCCACGTCCGACACAGTGACCTCGACAAAGGCGCCCGGTGTGACGCCCGGGCTCTGGCGCAGCGACGTCGCATCGAGATGCGTATTTGCCGCCGCAACAGTCAAAATGCCGCCGTTGGGCATCGAGTCGCAGGCGTTGATCACCAGGTTGAGCATCGCGTTCTCGAACTGGTTCTTGTCGCAGTTGACGGGCCACAGGCCCGGCTCCAGATCGAAGACCAGTTTCACGCCCTCGCCGGTATAGCGATGGAACAGATCCGTCATGGAATGCAGCGTGCCCTCGACGCTGAACGGCTTGGGATCGATCGGCTGGCGCCGCGAAAAAGTGAGAAGCCGCTGCGTCAGATGCGCCGCGCGGTTCGCCGAGTCCATGGCCACCGTGATGAAGCGCTGCGCCTGTTCAGGCACGCCGCCCGACAACTTGCGCTGAATGAGGTACAGCGCGCCCGTAATGCCCTGGAGCATGTTGTTGAAATCGTGCGCGATGCCGCCGGTCAGGCGTCCCACCGCTTCCATTTTTTGCGCCTGGCGCAACGCGTTCTCGGTGTCGGCCAGCGCCTCGGCCTGCGCCTTCAAGTCCGAATCGTCCCGCCCCGCCACGTACAGGCTGTCCTGCGACCACGACATGCTCCACGTGATCCAGCTGTAGCCGCCCTCGCGGCGCAGGACCCGGTTTTCCAGGTGGCGGGCGGGCTGCCCGCCCTCCGCCTGCCCCTGATGCGACCAGGCGGCGCGCGTGGCGTCCAGGTCATCCGGGTGGATCAGTTCGGCCAGTCCCATCGACAGGAACTGATCGGGACTCCATCCCAGAATGGATTGCACGGCGGGATTCACGCTGGCGAACCGGCGCCGGCCGTCGATCACGGCCAGCAGCTCGGGAGACATCCGCCAGATGCGGTCGCGCTCGGCGATGGCGTGTTCGACACGCTGCTCCAGCATGCGCGCATACTGCGAGCGCTCGACGGCGTCGCACATCCGTTCGGCGACTTCCTCGATAAACGCCAGATCCGCGGGCTTGAGCCGGCTGCTCGACAAGGGGCGGACCAACAGCGCACCGCCTTGCCGCGCCCAGCGGCGCATCGGCACGACGATGGCCGACGGGCGGATGTCGCCGCCCTCTTGCGCCACCAGCGGCTGCAAATAGGTCGTGCGCCCCTTGCGCACCGCTTCAACGAAATCTTCTCCCAGCTCTTGCGTGGCCAGTGCGTCCTGGCTCGCCAGGTCGGTCTCGGACCGCCAGCTCGTCGACACCACCGGCGCCGCGCCATCACCGGCCCAATCCAGGACCGCAACCAGTCCCAGCGACAGATGCTGGCCCAGTCCCGCGCAGGCGGTCTCCTCGATTGCAGGCTGCAGATGCAGTTCACGCATGCGGTCGCCAAGCGCCAGCAGGAAATTCTTGCGATGCTGGCCTTCCCACAGCTCGGTCTCGGCGGCCTTGCGCGCGGTGACGTCAAGAAACAGTGCCATCACGCGATCGGGGCCTTCCTTGCGGGCCCGCGCCTCATACCAGGCATCCTTGGGCGCCGGCACCGCGAACTCGAACTGGGTAGGCTCGCCCGTTTCCACGACTTGCGCGAACGTATCCAGGATCTGACTGGGCACCCCGGGAATCATCTCCCGCAGCGTGTGGCCCAGCGTGTCGCCTTCGCGCATGCCGCTCTGGCGTTCAAAAGCGGGGTTGACCTCTAGAAAGCGGAAGTCCGCGATACGGCCGTCCTCGCCGCGCAGGGCTTCGGCCAGGAAAAAGGCTTCCTGCATGCCGTCGAACATCGCGCGCCAGCGTTCGCCGCTGCGGCGCAGCGCGACGTCCAGCAGATGCCGTTCGATTGCCAGCGCCGCGCTGCGCGTGACCATTGCGATCGCGTCGATATCCTGCGCGGACGGCAGCCGGCTTTCGTCGTAGTAATTGGAGAACACGCCCAGCAGCCGCCCGTCAGGCGCCTTGATTGGCGTGGACCAACATGCGCGCAGGCCATTGGCCAAGGCAAGGTCGCGCCACCGCGCCCACCGCGGATCGTTGGCGATGTCGTCCGTGTAGACGGGCGTGCGCGAGTGCGCCGCGGCGCCCCACGAGGCAGCCATCGGCCCAATGGCCACCCGATCCACGGCGGCATTGAACGCGTCCGGCAGGCTGGGTGCGGCGCCATGCCGCAATTCGGTCCCTGCGTCGTCCACCAGCGCGATGGACGCGCGCAGCGTCACGCTCGACTGCGCCTCGATGGCGTGCAGCACGTGCTCCAGCACCTGCCGGATCGGTACGCCGGCAGCAATGCGCTCCAGCATGATGCGTTCGTCTTCAAGACGAGCTAGCGTGTCGGTCCATGGCAGGGACACGCGGTCTTGCTTGGTCAGCATGGTTCCCCCTATCGCAATACAGAATGTATCGCGATAGAAGCACACGTGGCGCAACCCTCCGTAACGCGACGCTACCCTTCCTGGGGAAAAAGGGCGCGATCAGGCGGGACCGGCGGCGCCGGCCGTGGCATGCCGCCGTCCCGTGCGCCACGCAAGGCCCGCGCTGATCACCAGTGCGGCCGCCAGCAGCCCACCCGCCATCGCGGCCACGCCGTGCCAACCGCCGGCCGTCCAGAATTGGCCGCCGAGCGCCCCGAGCACGCTTGATCCCACGTAATAGACCAGAAGGTAGAACGAGGCGGCCAGCGCCTTGTAGCCACGCGCCATCTGTCCGACCCAGCCGCTAGCCACGGCGTGCGCCGCGAAAAAGCCGAAGGTGAAGACGACGATCCCGGCGATCAGCACGGGTAGCGAATTGGAGAGCGTCAGCAGCAAGCCCGCCAGCGCCAGGCCCGAGCCCGCGGCCAGCATCGCGCCGCGCCCGTGCCGGTCGGCCAGGCGGCCGAACCAGGTCGAGGCGAAGATGCCCACCAGGTAAACGACAAAGATGAACCCGATGAAAGTCTGGCTGAGCGAAAACGGCGGCAGCAGCAGGCGAAAGCCCACGTAGTTGTAGACCGCGACGAACGCGCCCATCAGCAGCCCGCCCATGGCGAACAGCGCGCACAGCGGCCCATTCTTCAGGTGCGCGCTAGCGCCTTCGCGCACATCCGCCCAGACGCCCGCCCATCCCTGGCCGCGGCGCGGCGTAAAGCGGCGCGAGGCCGGCAGGAGCCACACGAACAGCATGGCCGCGACGATGCCCAGCAGTCCCAGCGTGCCCATCGCCGCGCGCCATCCGAAATGGTCGGACACCAGGCCGGTTATGACCCGCCCCGACAGCCCGCCAAACGCGCTGCCGCTGATGTACAGCCCCATCGCGAAGCCCAGCGTGCCGGGCTCGACCTCTTCAGCCAGGTACGCCATGGCCACTGCTGGCACCCCGCCCATCGCCACGCCTTGCAGGGCACGCAGCGCCAAGAGGCTTTGCCAGTCCGGCGCGACGGCCGCGATGGTGCCGAGGACGGCAGACGCGAACAGCGACCACGCCATGACGCGTTTGCGCGGCAAGGCGGCGGAAAACAGGCCCACGAAGAAGATGGCGATGGCCAGCAACCCTGTGCACAGCGACAGCACCAGGCTGCTCTGGGCCGGCGATACGTTGAACGCGTGGGTGAACAACGGCATCAGCGGCTGCACGCAATACAGCAGGGAAAAGGTGGAAAAGCCGGCGGCGAAGAGTGCCCACTGGGCGCGGCGCAGTCCCGGCGTGCCGCGCGCCAGATAATCGGGAGCCGGGGCGCCGGGTTTCGTGGCGGGACTTGCAGAAGGGGTAGACATCAGGATTCTCGAAAAACGCCGGGCATGAGCCCGTGAAGACAAAGTAGACTTTTCCCCTGCATATGTCCAATATATGAAACCGGACCAGCTCATATTTAAAAACGATGGAATTGCGCCACCTGCGTTACTTCACCGCCGTCGCCGAAGAACTGCACTTCACGCGCGCGGCCGCCCGCCTTGGCATCGGCCAACCGCCGCTCAGCCAGCAGATCCAGCAACTCGAGCGCGAGATCGGCACGCCGCTGTTCCTGCGCCTGCCACGGGGCATTGCGCTGACCGAGGCCGGCGCCCAGTTCCTGGACGACGCGCGCGCCATCCTGGCCAGCGCGGACCGCGCCGTCGATATGGCACGGCGGCTGGGCCGCGGCGAACGTGGCGCCATCACGGTCGGCTTTACGGCGTCGGCTGTATTCCATCCCTATTTGCCCCGCGCCATCCGCGCCTTCCGCGACCGCTATCCGGACGTGCGCATCACACTGACCGAAAGCAATACCGTCACGCTGCTGCGCGGGCTGCGCGCCGGCGAGGTGGATGTCGCCTTCGTGCGCCCGCCCTACGTCCTGGACGCCGAATTCGAATCCGAACGCGTGCTGGACGAGCCGATGCTGATCGCCCTGCCACCCGACCATCCGCTCAGCCGCAAGCGCGCCATCCCCATCTCGGCGTTGGCCGAGGAGGACTTTGTCCTCTATCCCCGGCCCATCGGCGCGGGCCTGTACGACGCCATCCAGTCCGCCTGCCAGCGTGCCGGGTTCGCGCCGCGCGTCATCCAGGAGGCGCCGCAGATGGCATCCATCGTCAGCCTGGTGGCGGCGGGCGTGGGCATTTCCATCGTGCCTGCCGCCATGCGCCACATGGGCGCGCAAGGCATCGAGTACCGCCCAATCAAGGGCGATGCGCCGCACGCGCTGCTGGACATGGCCTATCGCCGCCATGACCGATCGGTGGCCGCGGAAAACGCCGTCGGCATGCTGCGCCGGCTGGCACATCCCGAACGCGAGTAAGGCCCGCAGCAGCCCGTATCCGCCTGTCGCGTTTGTCATTTTCTGTAAACCGTCCCGGCGGCGCCGGGGCTAGACTCACGCCCTTGCCGGCGATGCGTCCCCGTGGGAGACGCGGTGTCAGCCGCGCTCAACTTTATAAAGGTGCTCCCGTGAGACGTACCCTTCTGGCTCTGGCTTTTGCAACGATTCCTGGCCTGGCTGCCGCCGCCGCGCTGCCCTCCTCCATTGGCGCCGTCACCGTCTACCAGGACCGCGCCGTCGTCACCCGCGCCGCCAACAGCGAGCTTGCCGCGGGCGAACACGAGCTGGTGCTGGAAAACCTGCCGGCGTCGCTGCAGGAAAACTCGTTGCAGGTGTCCGCCAAAAGCACCGGCCAGGCCACGCTGCTCGACGTCAAGGTCAGCGACGTCTATCAGGCCGCGACCGCGAACGAACGCGTAAGGCAGATCGAGGCGCAGATCGACAAGCTGGTCAGCCGCCAGGCCGCGCTGGACGACGAAGCTGCGGTGCTGGACAACCAGCGCGAACTCATCCTGATGATGCAGCGCGGGGCCACGGAGCCGGCCAAGGACGGCGCCCGTCTCACGCTGGACGAACTGAAGGCGATCCAGACGCTCAGCGCCGAGTCGCTGGCCACCACGCTGGCGGGCCTGCGGCGCGTGGCCGAACAGAAGACCGAGCTGGAGCGCGAAATGACGGCGCTGCAGACCCAGCTTGGCCTTGTGCGCGGCGAATCGGGCCGCCGCACCAAGACCGTGACGTTGCGGGTCAACATGGCGCGGGCGGGCAAGCTGGATCTGGCGCTGTCGTACGCAGTGGCCGGCGCGCGCTGGACGCCTGCCTACGATGCACGGCTGCGCCCGGCCGATCGCAATGTCGATCTGGGCTACTTTGGCGTCATCCGCCAGAACACGGGCGAAGACTGGAAGAACGTGAAGCTGACGCTGTCCACCGCCCGGCCGTCGCTGGGCGGCGGCGCGCCCACGCTGCGCCCATGGATCATCGACGTGGCCGCGCCCCCCCCGCCGCCCCGTCCCGTCGCCGCGCCCGCTCCCGCCGCCGTGCAGGCCGAGATGCATGCCAAGCGCGCGCCGCGCGCCAGCGCAATGGAAGACAGCGCCGTGCTGCCCGAGCCGGAGGCCGAAGTCATCGAGGTCTCGACCGCCCAGGTCCAGAACGCCGCGACCAGTGCGTCGTTCCAGATCAAGAATCCCGCCACGCTGCTGTCGGACAACACCACGCAGCGCGTCGCCATTGCCACGGCCAAACTGCCCGCCGCCTTGCAATACCAGTCCACGCCGGGTCTTCGCGAGACCGTCTACCTGACGGCGCAAGCCAGCAACAACACCGACTTTCCCTTCCTGGCGGGACCGCTCAATACCTTCCTGGACGATGCCTTCGTGGCGTCGGGCGCCATGAAGGCGGTGATGCCCGGCGAAAAACTGGAACTGGCCCTCGGCGCCGACGATGGCATCTCCATCAAGCGCCAACTGGTGAACCGCTACACCGAAAGCACCGGATTTTCGGGTAGCGGCAAGCGCGTCACCTACGAGTACAAGATCACCGTCAAGAACAACAAGGCCACGAAGGAACAGGTGTCCTTCACGGACCGCCTGCCCATTTCGCGCAACGAGAAAATCGTGGTCAAGCTGCTGTCGCCGTCCGAGCGCGACATCAAGCGGGAAGAAGACGGCAAGCTGGTGTGGGAATGGGAACTGGAGCCGGGCAAGTCGCGCGAGACCGTGCTGAAGTTCTCGGTCGACTATCCGGGTGACATCGCCGTGTTCGGTCTGTGACGTTCAACCCATGACCCTCAGTGCGTGCGGCAGAACTCGATGAACGCATCGGGTTCCAGGGGCACGGAAATGCCGTAGCCCTGCGCCACATCGCAGCCCAGTTCGCTCAGGAGTTGCACATCGCGCTCCTGCTCGACGCCTTCGGCCACCACGCGCCGGCCCAGCACCCGCCCCATTTCAATCGCTGCGGCCACCACGGCGCGCGAGGCGGGCTCGCGGTGCATATGCACGATGAAGTCGCGGTCGATCTTCAATTCGTTGAACGGCATGGCCGAAAAGAGGCGCATCGACGCAATGCCCGCGCCGAAATCGTCCATCGCCAATTCAAAACCCCGCACCCGCAACAGGTTCAATGTCGACGACAGCGCCAGCCAGTCGTTCACCGGCTCGTCCTCAGTAAGCTCGACCTTGATCAGCCGGGCAGGCAGGCCCGCCTGCCCCACCTTCTGTTCCAGCAAGCCCGGCAGGTCGCGCGAGCACAGCGTGGACGCCGAGGCGTTGATCGCGATCGGCACGGCGATGTCCAGGTCCTGCATCTGGCGTAGCACGCTCAGCACGCGGTCGGTGACCCGGCTGAACAGCATGCGGTCCATGCCCAGCCGATGCGCCGCCGGCACGAAGTCGGCGGCGGAGATGGCGCCCAGCTTGGGGTCGACCCAGCGCGACAGCGCCTCGGCCGCCACCACGCGCCCGGTCGACAGGCTGATCTGGGGTTGCAGCACCACGCTCATGCCGTTGCCGGAAAGCAGCGCCTGGCTCAGCGCCGCTTCCATGACCTCGCGGCGCACGGATTTGGGTTTGTCCGGCGACGCGGATTCGTCGTCGATGCTGTGCAGCGCATTCTTGATGGCCTGCTGCATCGCCAGGCGCGACACGGGCTTGGACAGCGCCTGCGCCGACGGGCAGCCGGCCTGCAGGGCCAGCCGGACATGCGACTGCAGCAGCTCGTCGCTGAGGCTGCTGATCCAGATGATGGGCGGCATGCTTTTCAGACGCCCCGCATCCACCAGCCGGCGCAGGTCGTTGGGCAGGCGCGTGCCGTCGCCTTCGCCCATCACGATGTCGCTGATCAACACATCGTGGTACTGACGCGTGATCGCGCCGACCGCCTCGATGCTGCTTGCCAAGCCCGCCACGCGGCGGTAGCCCAACGCCAGCAGCATGTTCTGCAGGTAGGCGCGTTCGACAGGGTGATCTTCCACGAGAAGAATCCGTCGGGACGCTCCGGCATCGGGTTTTGGCATTGCTGACCGTCCTGGACCTGTACACACGGAAAGAAGCCGCACACGGCCCCCGCCTGCGCCTGCCGCGAGCCGGTTGCGCCGGCCAACTGAGAGCGTGAATCAATGCTAAGGCATCCACGCAAAACATGTCTTTATCGATAACGGGTTAATTCGCTTGCCGAGACCACCCATCCGCCTCCACCGTCCGCGGGTGCGATAATGGCGGACTTTCCCGCATTTACCGGCACGGAGCTTCCCTTGACCCGCATTGATGATCCCCTGCACGACCGCGAGGTCGGCGCCGCCGACGCCACCCAGGACAACACGCGCACCGACGACACCCGCATCAGCGCCGTGCGCCCGCTGATTTCACCCGCGCTGCTGCAGGATGAACTGCCGGTGTCGGCCAGCATCCAGAACCTCGTCGAGCAAAGCCGCGCGCAGATCGCCGACGTGCTGCATGGCCGCGACGACCGGCTGGTGCTGGTGGTGGGCCCGTGCTCCATTCACGACCACGCGCAAGCGATGGAATACGCGCGCAAGCTGCGCATCGCCGCCGATGAGCACAAGAAGGACCTGCTGATCGTCATGCGCGTGTACTTCGAGAAGCCCCGCACCACCGTCGGCTGGAAGGGCTACATCAACGACCCGCGCCTGGACGGCAGTTTCCGCATCAACGAAGGCCTGCGCCGCGCCCGCGAGTTGCTGCTCGACATCGGCGGCCTGGGTCTGCCCATCGCCACGGAATTCCTCGACCTGCTCAGCCCGCAATACATCGCCGACCTGATCGCGTGGGGCGCCATCGGCGCGCGCACCACGGAAAGCCCCAGCCACCGCCAGTTGAGCTCCGGCCTGAGCTGCCCGCTGGGCTTCAAGAACGGCACCGACGGCGGCGTGCAGATCGCTGCCGACGCGATGGTCGCCGCCAGCGCCAAGCACGCGTTCATGGGCATGACCAAGATGGGCATGGCAGCCATCTTCGAAACCCGCGGCAACCAGGACACCCACGTGATCCTGCGCGGCGGCAAGCAAGGCCCGAACTACGACGCCGCCAGCGTGCAAGCCTGTTGCGACGCCCTGCGCAAGGCAGGCCAGCGCGAACAGGTCATGATCGACTGCTCGCACGCCAACTCCAACAAGTCGCACCTGCGCCAGATCGACGTGGCCAACGACATCGCCGCCCAGCTGGCCCAAGGCGACAGCCGCATCACGGGCGTCATGATCGAAAGCCATCTTGAAGAAGGCCGCCAGGACCTCAAGCCCGGCGAGCCGCTGCGTCACGGCGTTTCCATCACCGACGCCTGCCTGGGCTGGACGCAGACCGAGCCCGTGCTTGACGCCCTGGCCCTGGCCGTCCGCCAGCGCCGCGAAAAGCTGGGCACGCGCGGCTGATTTCCCGCAGGCGGGGGCCGCCAACGTCAGTTGTTACAGCACACACCTGAAACAATTGGTATCATGCGCATCTCCGGGGGCCTTTGCGCCCCCTCCCCGCTTCTTTTCGTTCAGGTATGGATCGTTCTCGCCTTGTAGGGGCCGCGCCGGCCCAGTCCGCCCCCGTGCGGCACAGCATTTTCATTTACACCGAAGAACAACGCGGCAACCAGATGGTCGAGTCGCGCGTGATCGGCATGATGTCCGACGTGTCCGGGTCGGAAAAACTCATCGTCGTGGAAGACCCCTTCCATAGCCTGAAGTACGTCTACCGCATCGACCACGAAAGCAACAACCTGGACGCGGCCGCCATCACCGAGATCGACGAGTCGCTGTTCAACGGCAAGTCCTCGATCGAGATCAACGCCATGTCGTACCGGCTGGGCACCGCGGAGAACGCGGCCAAGCTGCTGCGTGGCAAGACGCGATGGATCCAGGATAAGGGTTCGGTGCTGTCAGTGCTGCTGCAAAATGCTGCTGCGCGCAAAACGCGCTTTGCGCCGGCCCGGATTGAGCGCGATCGGATGCGCAAAGTGCCCGATGGCGTGCCGGTGGAATTACTCCCTTCGTAGGTGGGACGGTATCCGGGCTGGTTTTTCTTATCCACAGAATTTGTGGATAAGAAAAACCGAAACGCCCGGCTGATGGCCTTTCGGGCGATGCGCATCGGGCTGCGCAATTTTTGACCAATCGATTTTTGCCCATCGCTTGGATCACATCCTTGATCCATGCCGCGCCGCCGCATCGGCGGGAATGATATTCTGCGCGCACGCAGATCAGATACGCATAACGTCGTCCCCCGATTTTCCGCGCGAACGCGGCCCTCAAAGAATTCACAGCATGACGAGAACACACCTGTTCGCCCAAGGACCGCGAGAGCGCGCCGCGCCGTGACGATCATCGTCGTCGACGACCACGGGGATTGGCGCGATTCCATCGCCGAGTACATCCAGGACCTGGGCCTGGACAAAGCCATCCTCACTGCGGGCTCGCTGGCCGAGCTGGACAAGCTGTTGCTCACCGTCACGCCCGCGATCCTCGTGCTGGACGCCATGCTGCCGGACGGCGACGGGCTGGCGCGCGTGTCGCATCTGCGCACCACCTATCCGTCCATGGGCATCATCATGCTCACCGGACGGCTCCTGAGCGAAGACAAGGTGTCGGGGCTGAGCCTGGGCGCCGACCACTACCTGACCAAGCCCGTCAACCTGGCCGAGCTGGGCGCCACGCTCGTGGCGCTATCGCGGCGCCTGCGCGTCGTGCCGGCCGCCAACGCCGAGGACGCGCAATCGGACGCCTGGCGCTTCGACCCCGCGCGCCGCACGCTGACCTCGCCCAGCCAGGTCAGCGTCGACATCACCGACACCGAAAGCCGCCTGATCGGCGCGCTGATCCAGGCGGCCCCGCTGCCGCTGTCGCGCGCCCGCCTCGTTGAAGCCCTGGGCGCCAGCGCCGAGGCCTACGACACGCACCGGCTGGACGCCCACATGCACCGGTTGCGGCGCAAGCTGCGCGAGCTGGCCGGCGGCGACCTGGGCATCCGCACCGTCTATGGCGTGGGCTACGTCTGCACCACGCCCGTCACCATAGTTGGCGGCTTGCCCAAACTCTGAGACCGCCCGCATGAATGCCCCTATCCGCCCCCGCCGTTCCGTTCTCTACATGCCCGGCGCCAACGCGCGTGCATTGCACAAGGCGCGTACGCTCGATGCGGACGTGCTGATCCTCGACCTGGAAGATGCGGTGGCGCCCGACGCCAAGGCGCAGGCCCGCGCCCAGGTCGCCGCCGCACTGCGCGAAGGCGGCTACGGACGGCGCGAGTGCATCGTGCGCGTCAACGCCTTGGACACGCCCTGGGGACTCGACGACGTGCGCGCCATCGCACAGGCCGGCGCCGATGCCGTGCTGTTGCCCAAGGTCGAGACCCCCGCCCAGTTGGCGGCGCTGGCGCAGGCGCTCGATGCGGCCGGCGCGCCCGCGGACCTGCCACTGTGGGCCATGGCGGAGACGCCGTTGGGCTTTTTACGGCTCGATGCCATTGCCGGCGGCCACCCGCGGCTGGCCGCCATCGTCGTTGGCACGTCGGATCTGGTGAAGGACCTGCATGCCCGCCACACGCCCTCGCGCAATGAGACCCTGCTGGCGCGCTCGCTGGCGGTGATGGCGGCGCGGGCGCACGGCCTCGCCGTGCTGGACGGCGTGCATCTGGACCTGAACGATGACGCGGGCCTGCAGGACACCTGCCGGCAAGGACGCGACCAGGGCTTTGATGGCAAGACGCTGATCCATCCCCGCCAGATCGCCGCCGCGAATGCGGCCTTTGCGCCGACGCCTGAAGAACTCGACACGGCGCGCAAGCGCCTGGACGCGTGGCAAGCCGCGCAGGCCGAGGGCAAGGGCGTGGCGGTGGTCGACGGGGCATTGGTGGAGAACCTGCACGCAAGCGAGGCCGAACGCGTGCTGGCCCTGGCTGCGGCGATTCAGGCGCCGTAGGGAGGCGGAGCTTCCTGGCCGAAGCTACGCGCCCGGACCTGTCCGGCCGAAGCTCCCCGGCCGAAGCTCCCCGCCCGGACCTGTCCGGCCGAAGCTCCCCACCCGGACCTGTCCGGCCGAGTACAATCCCCCCCTTCGTTCGGATGGGGTTCGCTTTCATCCGATCCTCCTCGCGCCGGCGCGCACGTTGCGCGCGCCATCCCGCCCCGGTTTCCGCTTTCCCGCACCGCGCCCTTCGCGGGTGCCTTGCCGCGCGCGCACCGCGCCATCCAGCCCTACATCCATGATCCGTTTCCAACAAGTTTCACTCATGCGCGGCGTCAAGCCGTTGCTCGACAAGGTCGACCTGCTTCTGAATCCCGGCGACAAGATCGGCCTCATCGGCGCCAATGGCGCGGGCAAGTCGAGTCTGTTCGGCCTCTTGCGCGGCACGCTGCACGCCGACCAGGGCGACCTCGACTATCCCGCATCCTGGCGCGTGGCCCACGTCGCGCAGGAAACGCCCGCGCTCGACCGCCCAGCCATCGAGTACGCCATTGACGGCGACACCACGCTGCGCAAGCTGGAAGCGGAACTGGCCGCGCTGGAAGCCGAGCCGGAAAGCGCGGAGAACGGTCTGCGCATGGGCGAGATCTATGCGGCGCTGGCCGACGCCGACGCCTACACGGTCCACTCGCGCGCCGAGCAGCTCTTGACCGGCCTGGGCTTCACGCAGGCGCAGATGCACCTGCCGCTCACCAGCTTTTCGGGCGGCTGGCGCATGCGCCTGAACCTGGCCCAGGCGCTGATGTGCCCGTCCGATCTGCTACTGCTGGACGAACCCACCAACCACTTGGACCTGGACGCGATCATCTGGCTGGAAGATTGGCTCAAGCGTTATCCGGGCACGCTCATCGTCATCTCGCATGACCGCGATTTCCTGGACGGCGTGGTCAACGTCATCGTCCACATCGACGAGCGCAAGCTCAAGCGTTACTCGGGCCATTATTCGTCCTTCGAACGCCAGCGCGCCGCACAGCTTGAATTGGCGCAGGGCATGATGGAAAAGCAGATGCGCCAGCGCGCGCACCTGCAATCGTTCATCGACCGTTTCAAGGCGCAGGCCAGCAAGGCACGCCAGGCGCAGAGCCGGATCAAGGCCCTGGCGCGCATGGAAGAAGTCGCGCCGCTGCGCGCTGCCGCCGAATTCTCGTTCGAATTCCGCGAGCCGCTGCGCGCGCCCAATCCGCTGCTCACGATGGACAAGGTCAGCGCGGGTTATCGCATCGAGGACGAGGTCACGGAAGCCGTGTCCGACAAGATCATCGTGTCGGGTATCAACTTCTCGCTGCAGGCGGGCCAGCGCATCGGCCTCTTGGGCATCAACGGCGCGGGCAAGTCGACCTTCATCAAGACCATCGCGGGCGAGATCGAGTCGCTGGCCGGCGACACGCAGTTCAACAAGGGACTGTCCATCGGTTACTTCGCCCAGCATCAGGTCGAAATGCTGCGCCACGACGAATCGCCGCTTTGGCACATGACCAAGATCGCGCCGACCGTGCGCGAACAGGAACTGCGCAACTTCCTGGGCAGCTTCAATTTCAACGGCGCCATGGCTACCAGCTCGATCGCGCCGTTTTCCGGCGGAGAAAAGGCGCGGCTGGCGCTGGCGCTGATCGTGTGGCAACGCCCCAATCTGCTGCTGCTGGACGAGCCGACCAACCACCTGGATCTGGAAACGCGCGAGGCGCTGACGGATGCGCTGGCGCAGTTCGAGGGCACGCTGGTGCTGGTATCGCACGACCGTCACCTGCTGCGCGCCACCACCGACCAGTTCATCATCGTCGCCGATGGCAAGGTCAACCCGTTCGACGGCGACCTGGACGACTACAAGGATTGGCTCTACAAGACCAAGCTGGCGGCCAAGGCGGCCTGACGCGTTTTTGCGCGCCGCGCGCGTCCAACCGCGTTACAATCGCGGCGAATTGCCGGACTCCAGCGTCGACCTGGCCCGCGCGGCAACCATCAACCACGTCCCGCTGTATGCGGGACGCGTTTTTTAGCGCCATAGATGCCTATCAAAGACCAACTATTTCTTGCCAGCCAGTATCTCGCGCCGCACCACCTGGTGTCGCGCTTCTTCGGATACGCATCGGACTGCCGCGAACCCGCGGTGAAGAACTGGATGATCTCGCGTTTCGTCCGCAAGTACGGCGTGAACATGAGCGAGGCGCTGCAAGAAGACCCGTTGGCCTACGACTGCTTCAATGACTTCTTCACGCGTGCGCTGAAAGACGGCGCGCGGCCGCTGGACGAAGAACCGGGCTCGGTGGTGTGTCCGGCCGATGGCGCCATCAGCCAGATGGGCGCCATCGAACAAGGCCGCATCTTCCAGGCCAAGGGCCACAGCTACGGGCTCGCCGACCTGCTCGGCGGCGACACCGAACGCGCCGCGCCGTTCCAGGGCGGCCAGTTTGCCACCATCTACCTGTCGCCCAAGGACTATCACCGCGTCCACATGCCCGTCGCCGGCACGCTGCGCGAAATGGTCCACGTGCCCGGGCGCCTGTTTTCCGTCAATCCGCTGACCGCCCGCAACGTGCCGCGCCTGTTCGCGCGCAACGAACGCGTCGTCTGCATCTTCGACACCGAACACGGTCCCATGGCCGTCGTGCTGGTGGGCGCGATGATCGTGGCGTCCATCGAAACCGTGTGGGCCGGTCTGGTGACGCCGTTCAAGCGCCGGGTCAAATCCGTGCGCTACGACGCCGCCGCCCGCGCCCCCATCTTTCTTGAAAAGGGCGCCGAGATGGGCCGGTTCAAGCTGGGTTCCACGGCCATCGTCCTGTTCGGACCGGACAAGATCCGCTGGGCCGACACGCCCTCGGTGCTGGGCCCGGTGCGCATGGGTGAGCTGTTGGCGCTGCCCACGCAGGCCTAGACCTCCGTATCGCAGCCTGTTCGCCGCAAGCGAACGGGCCGCTTCTGTTTTATTCGCTTTCTGCGTTCAACAGGCGTTGCTAGATTACGGGCTTTTACCGGCCCGCCATGACTACCACCGCCCTGCCCGCCGCATCCCCTGACGCCACCCCCATCGTCACCCCTGGCGCCGCCGCCAAGCTGCCCCGCGCGCTCGGGCGCATGCTGTCCCTGGACGATTTCGAAGCCGCGGCGCGCCGCCGGCTGCCACGTCCGATCTTCGGCTACATCGCCGGCGCAGCCGAAGACAACCAATCGCTCAACGGCAACCGCGAGGCCTTTGCGCAGTACGCGTTCACCCCGCGGGTGCTGGTGGATGTGTCCCGCCGCACGCAGCAGACTGACCTGTTTGGCCGCACCTACGCGTCGCCCTTCGGCATCGCGCCCATGGGCATCAGCGCGCTGTCGGCCTACCGCGGCGATATCGTGCTGGCCCGCGCGGCACGCGAGCAGAACGTGCCCGCGATCCTGAGCGGGACGTCGCTGATCCCGCTCGAAGCCGTCATCGCCGAAGCGCCCGGCACCTGGTTCCAGGCGTACCTGCCCGGCGACCCCGCCAAGATCGATGCGCTGATCGAACGCGCGCGCCGCGCGGGCTTTGAGACCCTGGTGCTGACCGTGGACATCCCCGTGTCCGCCAACCGCGAGAACAACGTGCGCACCGGATTCTCGACGCCGCTCAAGCCCAGCCTGCGCCTGGCCCTGGACGGACTGGCGCGCCCGCGCTGGCTGGCCGGCACGTTCCTGCGCACGCTGCTGGCGCATGGCATGCCGCACTTCGAGAATTCCTTCGCCACGCGCGGCGCGCCCATCGTCTCCGCGTCGGTGCTGCGCGACTTCTCGGCGCGCGACCATCTCAGTTGGGAACACGTGGCGCACATCCGCCGGCAATGGCCGGGCACGCTCGTCATCAAGGGCATCCTGCATCCACGCGACGCCGCACTGGCGCGGCAGCATGGCGCGGACGGCATCATCGTGTCCAATCACGGCGCGCGCCAGCTCGACGGCGCGATCTCGCCGCTGCGCGCGTTGCCGGGCGTGGTCGCCCAGGCCGGTGCGATGACGGTGATGATGGACAGCGGCGTGCGGCGCGGCGGCGATGTGCTCAAGGCGCTGGCCCTGGGCGCACGCTGCGTGTTTGTGGGCCGTCCCTTCAACTACGCCGCGGCGGTGGGCGGCCAGCAAGGCGTGGCGCATGCCATCGGGCTGCTGCGCGCCGAGGTCGATCGCAACATTGCCATGCTGGGCATCAACCGCCTTGACGAGATGGACGCCAGCCTGATCTGCCGGGAAGGCGAGCTGCCGGTCTGAGGGTCCCGCGCCAGGCGGTGGTGCTGCGCCAGGCGGACGCGCAGCGCTGCGTTTATCAGTCCAGGCGCCGGCGGAGCATAGAATGGCGGTTCCCTGATTCCCTGCGCGTCGGCTACGGCGCGCCCGCCCGCCGCCGTGTCCCTGCGCCAATCTTCATTCTTCCTGCGCTTTCTGACCCTGGGCGCCCTCGCCCATGTGTACGTCGGCGCCCGCCTGATCCCCGACCTGCTGCTTGGCGGTGAAGGCACTGCCGCCGCCATCCTCTTTCTAGTGCTTTCGTGCGTGCTGATCCCGATGGGCATGCTGGCGCGGTCCTCCGTCAACCCGCCGTGGGGCGACCGCATCGCCTGGGTCGGCCTGCTGGCCATGGGACTGTTCTCGTCGCTCTTTGTGCTGACCGTGCTGCGCGACGCGCTCATGCTGCTGCTGTGGCTGGGCAATCTGGCAGCAGGTGCCGATCTGCCGTGGATCGCCCTGCGGCGCGCCAGCGCGTGGACGGTCATCGGGCTTGCGCTGGCCGGCACGCTGGCGGGGTTCTACAACGCGCGGCGCCGCGCCCGCGTGGTCGACGTGGACGTGCCGATCGCCGGCCTGCCGCAAGACCTGGACGGCTTTTCCATCGTGCAGATCAGCGACATCCATGTCGGCCCGACCATCAAGCGCCGCTATGTGCAAGCCATTGTCGACGCGGTCAACGACCAGTTGCCCGACATGATCGCCATCACGGGCGATGTGGTGGACGGCAGCGTCGAGCAGCTTGCCGCGCAAGCCCGTCCGTTGGGCGATCTGCGCGCGCCGTTCGGCGTGTATCTGGTCACCGGCAACCACGAATACTATTCGGGCGCGGGCCCGTGGATTACGGAATTCCGCCGCCTTGGGCTGCGCGTTCTCTTGAACGAGCATGCCGTGATCCATCCGTCGGGGCTGCCGGTGGTGGTGGCCGGCGTCACGGACTTCAGCGCCGGCGCCTTCGACCCGCAGCAACGCAGCAATCCGCGCGCGGCGCTGGCCGGCGCGCCGGCCGACGCCTTTCCGCGCATCCTGCTGGCCCATCAGCCGCGCAGCGCGGCGGCGGCCGAGCCGGCCGGCTACACGCTGCAGCTCTCCGGCCATACGCATGGCGGGCAGTTCTTTCCGTGGGGATTCTTCGTCCGGTTTCAGCAACCGTTTACGGCGGGGCTGCATCGGCTGGGACAGATGTGGGTCTACACGAGCCGCGGCACCGGCTATTGGGGCCCGCCCAAGCGCTTGTGGGCGCCGTCGGAAATCACGCGCCTGCGGCTGCGAGCCGCCCCTGCCCGTTGAACCGCGGGGCTGCCGTTCAGGCGGCCTGCGATCAGGCGGCCTCAGGCAGCGGCCCGCGCTCCAGATAACTGGTCAGGGCGATATCGCTGGTCGTGTTGGAGATGCCTTCGATCTGGTGGATGCGCGCCAGCAGCAGTTCCAGCGCCTGGGTATCGCGCACGCGCACTTTCAGCAGCATGGCGCTCTTGCCGGTAATGGTGTGAATCTCCTCGACCTCGTTCAACTCGGCCAGGCCCAGCACCTGCTGAGTGATCGTCCAGTTGATCGTGTCCACATGCACGAAGGCCAGCAGCGGCCGGCCCATCTTTGCGCCATCGAGCTTGGCGGCGATGCCCTTGATGAGCCCGTCGCGCTTGAGCCGCTTGACCCGCTCGTGCACCGCGGGCGCCGACAGGTTGAGCTGTTTGCCCAGCTCCGCATAGCTGGGCGTGGCGTCGTCGGCCAGCAGCGTCAAGAGTTTCCGGTCGCGGTCATCGAGGTCAGACATTGGAATCAGGTTCGGCACGCAGCGCGGCCGGCCTTTGATAAGAAGGGTTTGTCGGGGCAAACCCTGATTTTATTCCGATTGCCGACCGGTTAACGCCCTACCAGGGAAACGAAATCAGATCGCCATACAGCCGCTTGAGCGTCGCCTTCACTTCGGGCGAGTTCTGATAGATGGCAATGAACTTCAAGAGACGCGGGTCCTGCGCCTTCTCGGGCTTGGCCACCCAGCGGATGGCGTAGCGCCGGATGCTGTCCGGATCGGTATTGTCGAAGGCCAGCCCATCCTTTTCGTTCAGCCCCGCCTGCTTGGCGAACGTCGTGTAGGTGACCGACGCCGTCACATCATCGAACGTGCGGGCCGACTGCGAGCCTTCGATCTGGACGAATTTGAGCTTCTTGGGATTGGCCACCACGTCCTGCAGGCTGGCCTGATGGGCAACGCCCGGCTTGAGCGTAATCAGCCCCATCGACTGCAAAAGCAGCAAGGCGCGGCCGGTGTTGACCGGGTCGTTCGGCACCGCGATGGTCGCGCCCTCGGGCACCGGGTCGCCCTTCTTCAGCTTCTTGGAAAACAGCCCGATGGTGGTCGAATAGCCGTACGCAATCGGCTGCAGGTTGGCGCCGCGCCGCTGGTTGAAGAGCTCTAGAAACGGCGCATGCTGAAAGAAGTTGGCGTCCACCGAGCCGTCGGCCACGGCAATGTTGGGCAGCACCCAATCATTGAATTCCACCAGCTTGACGTCCAATCCCTGCTGCTTGGCCTGGGCAATCGCCAGTTCGGTGGCTTCGTTGGCCACGCTGGCAATCACGCCGATGCGCAGGGGCTGTTCCTGCGCCGCTGCCGGCGCAACCACCGCCAATCCCAGCGCCGCCACCGCGGCGCCGCGCATCAGTTTGTTAAGCAATTGGTGCACAAGCATGTCAGCTATCCACAGAATCGGAACGCCGGACGACGGTCCGGCACAGGCGCTATTGTGCAGCACCCGGCGCACCAGCCCCGGAAAGGCCTTTGTCATGCAATGGCAATGCCAAGCCGTGCTGGCGGCGCTAAGATGGCCCCAATACGCCCTTGGGAGACGTGCATGCATGCCGTGATGACCCCCCAGCCCGGCGCGCAGTCCGCCGCCAGCCGCCGCGACCACATCGAAGATCAGTTGGGTGCGCACAACTACCATCCGCTGGACGTCGTGCTGGCGCGCGGCAGCGGCGTCTGGGTCTATGACGTCGACGGGCGCAAATACCTGGACTGCCTGGCCGCGTATTCCGCCGTCAACCAGGGCCATTGCCACCCGCGCATCCTGGCCGCCATGACCGAGCAGGCGCAAAAGCTCACGCTCACGTCGCGCGCCTTCCGCCATGACCAGATGGCGGGCTTCTACGAAGATCTGGCGCGCCTCACGGGCGCCCACAAGATCCTGCCCATGAACAGCGGTGCCGAGGCCGTGGAAACCGCCATCAAGGCCGTGCGCAAGTGGGGCTACGAGGTGCGCGGCGTGCCCGAGGGCGAGGCCGAGATCATCGTGTGCGCCAACAATTTCCATGGCCGCACGCTGGGCATCGTGGGGTTTTCCACCGACCCCGACGCCTATGGCCATTACGGCCCGTTCGCCCCCGGCTTCAAGGTTGTGCCTTTTGGCGACTTCGACGCCTTCAATGACGCCATTTCCGACCGCACGGTCGCGTTTCTAGTCGAACCGATACAGGGCGAAGCCGGTGTCGTGATGCCGCCCCCCGGGTACTTCAGGAGCGTGCGCCAACGCTGCACGGAGCGCGGCATCACGCTGATCCTGGACGAGATCCAGACCGGCCTGGGGCGCACGGGCAAGCTGCTGGCCGAGGAGCACGAAGGCATCGAAGCCGATGTCACGCTTGTCGGCAAGGCGCTGTCCGGCGGCTTCTATCCCGTGTCCGCCGTGCTGTCCAATGCCGACGTGCTGGGCGTCTTCCAGCCCGGGCAGCACGGCAGCACCTTCGGCGGCAATCCGCTGGCGTGCGCCATCGCGCGCGCCGCGCTGCGGGTGCTGACCGAGGAAGGCATGATCGAGAACGCCGCCGCCGTGGGTGCGCATTTTCTGGAGCGCCTGCGCGCGCTGCCCGGCCCCGTGCGCGAGGTGCGCGGACGCGGCCTGATGCTGGCCGTGGAACTGGAGCCGGACGCTGGCGGCGCCCGCCTCTGGTGCGAACGGCTCCAGGCGCGAGGCTTGCTGGTCAAGGACACCCACGGTCATACCCTGCGCCTGTCGCCGCCCCTGATCGTCACGCGGGACGAGGTGGACTGGGCGTGCGACCAACTGGCGGCGGTGCTGTCCGCCGCCTGATCCCCCACTCTGAACACCGCAATACGGAGCATGCGAATTGACGAACGCGTTGACGAACGACTCGGCTAACACCCCCACCCTGCCTACCCAAGTCACCCTGATCGGCGCACCGACCGACATCGGCGCCGGCGCGCGCGGCGCGTCGATGGGACCTGAAGCGCTCCGAGTCGCGGATCTGGGACCGGTCATCGAGGCCCAGGGCTTTCAGGTCCGCGACCGCGGCAACCTGTACGGCCCCGCCAATCCCTGGCTGCCGCCGGTGGACGGCTATCGTCACCTGGAAGAAGTGACCGCGTGGAATCAGGCAGTGCACGATGCCGTGTACGAAGAACTGGCCGAAGGCCGTCTGCCCGTCCTGCTGGGCGGAGACCACAGCCTGGGCATCGGCTCGGTCAGCGCCGTCGCGCGGCATTGCCGCGCCGCCGGCAAAAAGCTGCGCGTGCTTTGGCTGGATGCGCACGCCGACTTCAACACCCACCTGCTCACGCCCACCGGCAACCTGCACGGCATGCCGGTGGCCTGCCTGTGCGGCAACGGCCCCGCGCCGCTGACCGGCATGTCGGGCGAGTGCCCGGACATCGATCCGTCCTGCGTGCGCCAGATCGGCATCCGCAGCGTCGACCCCGGCGAAAAGCGCCTGCTGCACGACGCCGGCCTCGAGGTCTTCGATATGCGGTATCTGGATGAGATGGGCATGCGCGCCACCATGCAGGCCGCGTTGGCTGGCCTGGACGCCGACACGCACCTGCACGTGAGTTTCGACGTGGACTTCCTGGATCCCGAGATCGCGCCGGGCGTGGGCACCACGGTCATGGGCGGCCCCACCTACCGCGAGGCCCAGCTCTGCATGGAAATGATTGCCGACACCGGCCTCATGCGTTCGCTGGACGTGGTGGAACTGAATCCCGCGCTCGACGTGCGCAACCGGACAGCGGAGCTCGCGGTGGATCTGATCGAGAGCTTGTTCGGTAAATCCACGCTGGTGCGCCGCGGGCCCTGATATCGCCGTCCGCTTATCCCTCCCGATCGCGCCGGATCGCCTCGGCCGCTTCGCGCAGATGCATCAGGTTCTCCTCGCGCTGCGCCCACACTCGCGGCGTGGGCCCTGCCAGGCATAGCGCGTACCATTCGCCGCCCAGATCCAGTGCGACGGCCAAGCCCGTCAGGTCCGCAACGCTCTCCCCCACGTTCGACGCCCAACCCCGCTCGCCAGCTCTGTCCACGTCAGCCAGCAGGTCTTCGCGGGTTGTCAGTGTGCGGTCCGTGTAGCGCGTGTATTGCGCCGCCGCCAGCACGTGGTCGCGCTCGGCGGCCGGCAGACGCGCCAGGATGGCCTTGGCGACCGAACTGGTGTGCAGCGGCCGGCGTTCGCCCGGCCGCGCCGCGTAGTGCACGGGCTGCGTCGACTCGGCCACGTCCAGGAACACCACGGCGCCATCCTGGATCTTGCCCAGCATCACGGTTTCGTTGGCTGCGTCGCGCAGCGCGGAAAGACGCGGCCGCACCAGATCCAGCCAGGGGTCGCCCGCCAGGATCTGCGCCGCCAGACCGTGCAGTTTGCCAGTGGGGTAATACCCGGCGCGGCGCCGGACTTCGTACAGATACCCCCGCGCCACGAGCGTGCGCACCAACGCCAGGCAGCTCGACATCGGCGCGCCCAGCCCTTGGGCCAGTTCGGTCAGCGGCATGGGCCGTTTCGTCTGCGCAAACAGCTCCAGCAACTCCAGTGTGCGAGCGACAAGTTTCACTTCCACGGCGTCGGCCCTCCTTCGTGGCAACGGGGTTTCGGCACCCGCACTAGGGTGTTCCACCGTGTTGACTTTTCATGTGCAGGTACCTAAATTCTTGCACAGGAATTTGCATTCACCAATGTGAAATAAGTTTCAGCCGGCTGGAGCACCGGCGCCGCCTTCCCGAGTTGTCGCGTCATCCATAACGTTCATTAAAACGGTCCGTTTCAGGGCTGGGAGACAGAAAGATGCGTATCAAACCCGTGTTGGCGGCTCTGGCCGCCACCCTGGCCGCCTGCGCGGCCCAAGCCCAGACCGACGTCGTGCGGTTGGGCGTATCCAACGACCGCTCCGGCATCTATTCCGACCTGGGCGGCCTCGGGTCCGAGACAGCCGTGCGCATGGCTGTGGAGGATTTCGGCGGCAAGGTGGCCGGCAAGACCGTCGAGGTCGTCGGCGCGGATAACCAGAACAAAGCCGACGTGGCGTCCGCGCTGGTTCGCCGTTGGTTCGACACCCAGAATCTGGTCGCGGTGGTGGACGGCGGCGCCAGCTCGGCCGGGCTGGCCGCGCAGGGCGTGGCGCGCGAAAAAGGCGGCACGGCGCTGATCAGCGGCGGTTTTGCCGGAGACTTCAGCGGCAAACAATGCAGCAACCTCAGCACGCAGTGGGCGCCCGATACCTACGCGCTGGCCAACGCGGTGGTCAAAAGCGTCGTCGAGAGCGGCGGCAAGAGCTGGTACTTCATCACCACCGATTACGTCTTCGGCAAATCGCTGGAAACCAACGCGTCGCGCTTCGTGCAGGGTGCGGGCGGCAAGGTCGTGGGCAGCACGCGCCACCCGCTGGGCGCCATGGACTTTGCGTCGTTCCTCGTTCAGGCCCAGTCTTCCAAGGCTGACGTCGTGGGCCTGGCCAGCGCAGGCGGCGATCTGGTCAACCTCATCAAGCAGGCGCAGGAGTTCGGTCTGGCGGGCGGCAAGCAGCGGATGCTGACGTTCCTGACCTTCATCAACGACGTCCACGCGATGGGGTTGCCGGTCGCGCAGGGGCTGACCTTCCCCACCGGCTTTTACTGGGACGCCGACGAGGACACGCGCGCCTGGACGCAGCGCTGGCAAAAGAAGATGGGCGTCACGCGCGCGCCGTCCATCGTGCAGGCCCTGAGCTACGTAGCCACCACGCATTACCTGCAGGCCGCGCAGGCCGCAGGCACCTTCGACGCGGCGGTGGTCAACCAGAAAATGCGCGAATTGCCCATCACGACCAAACTGATCAAGAATGCTCGGGTGCGCCCCGAAGATGGCCGCGTCATCATGGACCTGTACCTGGTCGAGGTGAAAAAGCCTGCCGAATCCAAGCATCCGAACGACTACTACCGCATCCTGTCCACGGTGCCGGGCGAAAAGGTCTTCGTGTCGCTCGCCGACAGCGAATGCCCCCTGGTCAAGAAATAAAAAGGAGACAACCATGAAGTGCTATTGCGTCGTCAATTTCCGCGAACCGCTGCAGGAGATGGACCAGCCCACGCCCACCCCGCAGGGGTCGCAGGTGCTGCTCAAGGTCCGCGCGGCCGGCGTGTGCCACAGCGACATCCATCTGTGGGAAGGCGGCTACGACCTCGGCCAGGGCCGGACCCTGTCGCTCAAGGACCGTGGCGTATCGTTGCCGCTGACCATGGGCCACGAAACGGTTGGCGCCGTCGTGGCGGCCGGCCCCGACGCGCAAGGCCTCGCCACCGACCGCAATTACCTCGTCTATCCGTGGATCGGATGCGGCAAATGCGCGTCGTGCGCGGCCGGCATGGAGAACCACTGCACGGCGCCCGCCTGCCTGGGCGTGCATCGCGCTGGCGGCTATGCCGACCACATCGTGGTGCCGCATCCCCGCTACCTCATCGACATCGGCGACCTGGACCCCGCGCAGATCGCACCGTACGCATGCTCGGGGCTCACCACGTACTCCGCATTGCAGAAGATCGGCGCCGACATCTACCGCGAGCATCCCGTCGTGATCTTCGGCGCGGGCGGCCTGGGCCTCATGAGCCTGACGCTGATCAAGGCGCTGGGCGGCGCGGGCGCCATCGTCGTCGACATCGACCCGGCCAAGCGCCAGGCGGCGTTGGACGCGGGCGCGCTGGCGGCCATTGACGGCGCCGCACCCGATGCCGCGCAGCAGATCATGCAGGCCGCCGGCGGCAAGCCGGTGCGGGCCGCAATCGATCTGGTCGGCGCGCCGGCCACCACCTCGCTGGCGTTCGACTTCCTGACCAAGGGCGGCAAGCTCATCATCGTCGGCCTGTTCGGCGGCGGATCCACCTGGCCCATCGCCTTGATTCCGATGAAGGCGCTGTCCATCATCGGCAGCTATGTGGGCAACCTGGCCGAACTGAAGGAATTGATGGAACTGGTGCGGGCGGGCAAGGTGCCGCCGATGCCGGTGCACCGCCACGCGCTGGCCGAGGCGGACCGCGTGCTGACCTCGCTGCGCGAAGGCAAGGTCGTGGGCCGGGCCGTGTTGACGGTCGACTGACGCCAGCGTTGCAATCAAAAAACAAACGCGCCCGGCACCGGGCGCGTTTGCTTTGACGCCTGCTTTTGGATGCTTACGCCGGCCGCAATCGCGGATCGTAGATGAAGCGTTCACGCCGCACCACCACGATATCCTCGGCGTCCGGATGCGCCGGATTGATGAGGAAATTGCAGTCCGGCACGCCACGGTACGGGACGATGGCGCTGGGCAATTCCAGCAGCGCCGACACGCCCGACGCCACCCAGTTGTCGCCCACGGCCTGCGAGGCCTCGGCAAAGGGCACCGCGTCCCAGAACGGATAGTCGTCCTGCAACTGCACCAGCGACAGCGACTGGCGTGCCTCGAAGATGCCGTTGGGCACGGCCAGTTCGATCAGGTAGCGGTTGGCGTGCTCGGACGCGCGGGCGGCAAAATGCACCACCGTTTCCAGCACCGCCAGCGCCACGCTGGCCGAGGCATACACGACCGGCGTGCCCGGGCTGTTGTAGCGTCCGCCCACCGCGGCCGCCCCGGCGCCGGAGAGGTCGTCCGCCCGGTACTTGCCCGCCGTGGTGCCAATGCGCCAGAGCGAAACGTAGTCGGTCATGCGTAAACGCCCGCGGCGGCGCGGGCCAGCGTGTCTTCGACAATGCGGCTGCTGGCGTCCGAGGTCAGTAGCGACAACGGCTTGACGTTGCCCAGCGCGGGCACGGGCGTGTTCAGCCATAGCACCGCTTCCTCGTCGCTGCCCAGCACCTGGCGGGCAACGCGCACCACCCGGGCGACGCGGGCAAGCCGGTCGGATTCACCGAGCGGCAGCGCCTGGCCTTCGCGCGTCCAGCGCGACAGCGACGCCGCCTTGACCTCGGTGATCGCCATGATTTCCGACTTGGGCACCTGCAGGTAATCGGCGGCATCGTCGACCATCTGCGCGGGCAGCCCGCGGTGCACGTCCCGGGCAATGTCGGTGAGCGGGCTGTCGATCAGGCCGCGAAAAAGCTGCCTGGGGCGCGGCGGACGTTTGGTGGTGGCGCCGCGCTTGGCGAGAGATTTATCGGTCAGGGCGATGGTCATGATCTGCTCCGGGCGCCGCTTGGACGAACAGCCAACCGGAGGACCCGGCCAGCGCATGGGGCGGCTGAATTACCAAATTGAATTTATAATATCCCATTTGGAAATCGACGCGCAAGGCGGGAACCGTGGCGGCCGATCATGCACCATATTTGGGCCTATCATAGGCGGCGGCAAAATCCCCCTCGCATTTCTCTCAAGGACACGCAATGACGGACCGGCAGCTCACGATACTCGCGGCGATCAATCTCATGGTGGCGGTGGGCGCCGGGGCGTTCGGCGCGCATGGGCTCAAGCGCATCCTGACGCCCGACATGCTGGCCGTGTGGCAGACCGGCGTCATGTACCACCTGGTCCACGCGCTGGGCATCTTCATCATCGCGCTGCTGGGTGCCCGCTTCGGGTCGCCGCTGCTGTCGGCCGCGGGCGTCGTGATGTTCGTCGGCATCGTGCTGTTTTCGGGCAGCCTGTACGTGCTGACGCTGACCGGCACGCATTGGCTGGGCGCGGTCACGCCGTTCGGCGGTACGGCCTTCCTGGCCGCTTGGGCGATGGTCGCCATTGCCGCCTACCGCGCGCAAAGCTGAAAAAGTCTTCCGTTCTTCATCCACCGGTGGCAGGAACCGCCGCCCTTGCAGGTTTCAGATGTCCCCAAGCACCGCATTACCCGCCGTCCGTGAACATTCCGCAGCCGCAGGCATCGCCTGCGTGGCGGGCGGCATTTTCTTTCTGACGCTCAGCGACGCCAACGCCAAGTGGCTGGGCGCCAGCTACAACCCGCTGCAGATTCTCTTCCTGCGCGCGCTGATCGCGCTGCCTTTCGTGACCGCGCTGGCGCTGTGGCTGGGTGGACGCCGCGTGCTGCGCACGACGCATCCCGGCCTGCACCTGACGCGCGGCGCCATCAACGTGGTCTCGGCCTGTTGCTTCTATCTTGGATTGCAGGCGCTGCCGCTGGCCGAAGCCACCGCCATCGCGTTTGCCGCGCCGCTGTTCGTCACCGCGCTGTCGGTGCTGATCCTTAAGGAACGTGTCGACGGCAAGCGCTGGCTGGCGGTATTGGCGGGCTTTGCGGGCGTGCTGATCGTGGTGCGCCCGGGCACGCAGGCCTTCCAGGCCGCCACCCTGCTGCCGCTGACCACCGCCCTGCTCTACGCCGTCATGATGATCACGGCGCGCGGTATCAACCGCGCCGAAGGCATGCTGACCACCACGTTCTACATCGTGCTGGGGCAATTGGTGTGCAGCGCGATCGGACTGCCGTGGGTGTGGCGCGCGCCGGCCGTCGAAGACCTGCCTTATTTCGGTGGCGTGGCGCTGTTCAGCACGCTGGGGCTGGCGCTGATCACGCAGGGATTCCGCATCGGCCCGGCTTCTGTCGTGGCGCCCTTCGACTACACGGGCCTGGTCTGGGCCACGATCCTGGGTTGGATATTCTGGCGCGAGGCGCCCGACGCCTATGCGTATCTGGGCGCCGTTTTCATTGCGGGCAGCGGCGTGTACATCGCCTTGCGCGAGGCGCGAGGCAAATCGCGCCGGCGTGCCGCCACCTGACGCTGCCTTGCCCGGCCGCCCGCGTTATTCGCTGGGCGGCGGAAAGTGCCGCTGCAACACCTTGGCCACATTGGGTTCCATCGCGGCTTCGCGCGCCACCGCAGTCAAAGCCGGGCACATCGCACTGAACCACGAGGGACCCGGGCGCCAATGCGTCATGACCGTCACATACAGGTCCAGCGCCGAAAACCGCCGCCCCAGCATGTGCGGCGCGCCCGCCTGGCGTTCCAATTCCTGCCATAGCTCGGCGCGGCGCGTGTGGACGCGCTCGCGCAGCAGGTCAACCGCATCGCCTGGCGTCGTCCACTGCGCGGGATCGTCGCCGTATGTGAAGGTGGGATAGACCGCCGCCACGATCCGCACCAGCAGATTCAGAAAGCGCGCCCGTTCCGGCTTGTCCGCCGAGGGCGCAAGACCTGCCTGCGGCGCCACGTCGTTCAGGTGCAGGATCATCGCCGCGCTTTCGGTCATGACCTCGCCGTCGGGCAGGATCAGGGTAGGCACCTGCCCCAGCGGATTCAGATGCAGCAGCCGGTCCCGCTCGGGACCGGGCTTCAAATAAGGCACGTCCGTCAGCACGTGCGGCACATTGGCCAGCACCAGCGCCATCTCGACGATGGCGGAGCCGCAGCCCGCGGACCCGATGAGTTCATACGTCTTCATGACGGTCACCCTCCTGTTTCAGCCGGCGCCACCCGCAGCAGTTCGCCCGGCGAAGCGTCAGTCAGCACATACACATAACCGTCCGGCCCCTGCCGCACGTCGCGGATCCGGCGCTTGCGGTCGACCAGCAGCCTTTCCTTCTCGACCACGCGATTGCCGTCGACGGTCAGGCGCATCAGGTTCTGGTTGCCCAGCGCGCCGATGAAGAGCGAATTGCGCCAGGCCGGAAAGCGGTCGGCGTCATAGAACGCCATGCCGCTGATGGCGGGCGACTTCGGCCACCAGTAGATCGGCGATTCCATCCCCGGCAGCGTCTCACCCTTGGCCTCGGGAATCTTCAGGCCCGAATAGTTGATGCCGTAGGTCGCCAGCGGCCAGCCGTAGTTCTTGCCCGGCTGCACCACGTTGACTTCGTCGCCGCCGCGCGGCCCGTGTTCGTTTTCCCAGAGCTCGCCGGTCCACGGGTTGAGCGCCATGCCTTGCGGATTGCGATGGCCGTACGACCAGATCTCGGGCCGCGCGCCCTGTTTGCCCACAAAGGGGTTGTCGTCTGGCAGAGCGCCGTCGGCCTTGAGCCGCACGACCTTGCCCTGCAACTTGTCCAGGTCTTGCGCCGTGGGCCGCTGGTTGTTCTCGCCCAGCGCAATGTAGAGATAGCCCTTGCCGTCAAACACCAGGCGCGATCCGAAATGCAGCCCGGACGACAGCTTGGGCTCCTGGCGGAAGATCACCTTGAAGTCTTCCAGCCCGCTGGCATCGTCGGCCAGCCGGCCGCGTCCCACGGCCGTGCCGCTCTTGTCTCCGTCCGACTCCGCATACGACAGATACACGTAGCGATCGGTCGCAAAGTCCGGCGACAGCACCACGTCCAGCAGGCCACCCTGGCCGCGCGCGGCGACCTTGGGCACACCGGTCAGCGGCTTGGACAACCCGCCGGGCGTACGCAACAGCCGCAGGTTCCCCGGTCGTTCGGTGATCAGGATGCCGCCGTCGGGCAGGAACGCCATGGACCAGGGATGGTCCAGGCCACCGACAACGGGCATCACGCGCGCAGGCGCCGAGGGCGGTTCCTGCGAGGCTTGCGCGATCGCGGGCGCGGCGGCGCAAACCAGGGTCAAAGACAAGAGAAAGGGAATTGCGCGCGTGCTCGCGGCGGTGCGTGACTGCATGGACATCTCCGGCGGCGACAGATTGAAAAGCGGGCGCGGAAGGCATGACGGAGAGACGCGGGACCACTCGCGAATGGCATACCCGGTTGGCGTACCATAGCGCCCACGGACGGGAGATCTCCCGTTCTTCCTTCCAGGAGTCTCCGACAGATGAAACTGTACTACATGCCCGGCGCGTGCTCGCTCGCTTCCCACATCGTGCTCGAGTGGATCGGCAAGCCGTATGAAACGCACAAACTCAGCCGCGAGGCGCTCAAGGAGCCCGAGTTTCTGCGGATCAATCCGCTGGGCGCCGTGCCTGCACTGACCGATGGCGACTGGGCAATCACGCAGAACGTATCCATCCTGGAGTACCTGGCCGAACAGGCGCCCGAAAGCACGCTGCTGGGCGACGGCACCGCGCGTTCACGCGCCGAAGTGCGCCGCTGGGTCGGCTTCATCAACTCCGACGTCCACAAGACGTTCTCGCTGCTTTTCGGCGCGCAGCGCTACCTGAAGGACGAAGGCGCGCAGAAGGAACTGGCCGCCTCGGCCTCGGCGCTCTTGACCAAGCTGTTCGCGCAACTGGACACGCAACTGGCGGGCAAGTCGTATCTGGCAGGCGCCGCGCCCTCGGTCGCGGACGCCTACCTGTTCGTCGTGCTGCGCTGGGCGCACGCCAAGGAAGTGGACCTGTCCGGCCTTTCCAACCTGTCCGCGTTCTTCGAGCGCATGCAGGCCAACGCCGGCGTCAAGGCCGCGCTGCAGGCCGAAGGACTGTAAGCGGCTGCGCTGCCCGGCTGACGCACGGAAGTCCTATTCCGGCGTCACCCCGGGCAGCGCGTCGCTCTCCAGGATCTTCTTCACCGCAGCCAGAAAGCGCCGTGCCAGCAAGGGCGGCGCGCTCAGATTGGAATGCGTCGCCCAGATCTCCACGCTGGCCTCGGGCGTGATCGGACGCAGCGCCATGTGCGCGGCCTGATCCGGCGTGACGCACCAGGCATCCACCAGCGCCGGTCCAAGGCCCTGCTGCACGAAGGAACAGGCGGTCACAGGCGAATGCACCTCGATCGCCGCCGCGCAGTGCGGGCCTTCGCCGAAGAACGGCTGCAGCGCGCGTCCCAGCGGCGTATCGCGCGGGTAGCCGATCCACGCCGCCGACGAAAAGTCTTCCGGCCGCACCGCGTCGTGGCTGGCAAGCGGATGCCCGGGCGGCAGCACGCACACCACCGGCACGCGCGCCAGCCGGACCGACGTCAGGTTCGGATGATCCGGCGGCTGCATGGAAATGCCGATGTCCGCCTGTCCCGACAGAAAGTACGCCGCCAGCTCGTCGAACGTCACGCTCCGGTAATCGACCCGCGCGCCCGCATTGCGTCCGCGAAACCGATCCAGCGCCATGGGGATCAGGCGCTGCCCGAAACTGGCGCTTGCCACGATCTTCAGCATGCCCGCGCCCGACTGCCCGAGGCTGGCGGCCAGGTCGTTCACGCGCTGGATACCGCCATACACCTGCTCGACCTCGGCATACAGGCGCCGGGCCTCGGCCGTGGGCGACAGCCGGCTCTTGACGCGCTCGAACAGCCGGTAGCCCAGGCGGTTTTCCGTCAGGGCCAGCACCCGGCTCACGGCTGGCTGCGACACATGCAGCATGCGCCCCGCCCCGCTGATCGAGCCGGCCATCATGATGGCTCGGAACACCTCGATCTGGCGCAGGTTCAGCGGCCGCCCGGCGCTCGGCCCGACCTCGTCGGCATACCCATCGGCTTCCATTTTTTTCCCCTTTTCCAATAACGGGGGATTATAGGTTTGAGACATTTTTCGATGACGCAGTGCCGCATGGGCGGGTGTAATCTGCCCGCTCCACAAAACAAAACCAGGGGAAATCCACCATGCGCAGCGCGCTCCTTCGCAGTCTTTCCATGGCGGCGCTCAGCGTCGCCTTTGCCGGCGCCGCCTCGGCCGCCGGCTATCCCGACAAGCCGATCACCTTCGTGGTGCCTTCCGCCGCTGGCGGCTCGCCCGACGTGTTGTCGCGCCTGATCACCACGCAGATCGCCCGGGACACCGGCGCCACGATGGTCGTCGAAAACCGCCCTGGCGCTGCCGGCAACATCGGCATTGCGCTCATCAAGCGCGCAGCCCCGGACGGCTACACGGTCGGCTACGGCAACATCAATACGCTGGCGGTCAACCGCTCGCTGTTCAAGCGCCTGCCGTACGACGTGGACAAGGACCTGACGCCGGTCGCCCACATGTTCGACCTGTACAACGCCCTGATCGTCCCGGCCGATTCGCCCGTCAACAGCGTGCAGGAACTGATCGACCGCGCCCGCAAGGAGCCGGGCCGTCTGTCCTATGGCGCATCGGGCGTCGGCACCACCGGCCACATGGGCGGCGAGCTCTTCAAGAGCATGGCCAAGCTGGACGTGATGTTCATCCCGTACAACGGCGGCCCCGCCGCCATCCAGGATCTGCTGGGCGGCCGCCTGGACTACCTGTTCGTCAACACGTCCGAGGCCGCGCCGCTGGTCAAGAGCGGCAAGGTCCGCGCCATCGGCGTCAGCAGCCTGAAGCGCCTGTCGCTGATGCCCGACGTGCCCACGCTGGACGAATCCGGCCTGAAGGGCTACGAGACCGTCGCCTGGGGCGGCGTGGTCGCGCCCAAGGGCACGCCCGACGACGTGGTGGCGACGCTGAACGCCGCCATTCAGAAGGCGCTGCAAGCGCCGGAAGTGCGCCAGGGCCTGGCCACGCTGGGCGCGGAACCTGCCACCGGCTCCCCGGCGGACTTCAAGAAGCTGATCGATCGCGAAACCGCCAAGTGGCAGCAGATCATCGACACCGCCGGCATCGAAAAACTGGACTGAGCATTCTTCATGACGGCAGACACCTTGCAGGCTGACTTCATCGTCGCGGGCGCCACGCTCATCGACGGCTCGGGCGGGCCCGCCACCCACGGCGACCTGGCTGTGCGCGGCGGGCACATCGCGGCGGTGGGCAGCTTTGCCCAGCCCGCAGGCGTGCCGGTCATCGACGGCCGGGGCCAGGTCCTGGCGCCGGGATTCATCGACTCGCACACCCACGATGACGGCTACCTGCTGGCGCATCCCGACATGCTGCCCAAGGTGTCGCAAGGCATCACCACGGTCGTCACCGGCAACTGCGGCATCAGCCTGGCGCCGCTCGCGCGCACGCAGGTCCCGCAGCCGCTCGATCTGCTGGGTCCGCCAGCGCTGTTCCGCTTTGGCACCTTCCGCGCCTGGATGGACGCCCTGCGCGACACGCCGGCGGCCGTCAACGTGATTCCGCTGGTGGGTCACACCACCTTGCGCGTCGCCGTCATGGACGACACCTCGCGCGCGGCCAACGACGCCGAACGGGCCGCCATGCGCGACCTGATGCAGGAAGCGCTGGACGCCGGCGCGTTCGGCGTATCGACCGGCACCTTCTATCCGCCGGCCAGCGCCGCGCCCACGGACGAGATCATCGACGTGTGCCAACCGCTGCGCGGCCGAGCCGGCATCTACGCCACGCACCTGCGCGACGAGGCCGACCACATCGTGCCCGCCATGGAAGAGGCGCTGCTCATCGGCCGCGAAACCGAATCCCGCGTGGTGTTCTCGCATCACAAGCTGGCCGGCGAACGCAATCACGGCCGCACCCGCGAAACGCTGGACCTCATCAGCCGCGCCGCGGCCGCGCAGCCCGTCTGCCTGGACTGCCACCCCTACCCCGCGACGTCGACCATGCTGCGGCTGGACCGCGCGCGGCTCGCCAGCCGCACGATGATCACCTGGTCCAAAGGCTATCCCGAGGCCACGGGCCGCGACTTCAGCGACGTCATGGCCGAACTGGGCCTGGACGACGAAGCCGCCGTCGCCCGGCTGGCCCCGGCCGGCGCCATCTATTTCCTGATGGACCCGTCGGACGTCAAACGCATCTTCGCCCATCCGCTGACCATGGTTGGCTCGGACGGTCTGCCCTTCGACCCGCATCCGCACCCCCGCCAATGGGGCACGTTCACGAACGTGCTACGCACCATGGTGCGTGAACAGAACCTGCTGTCGCTCGAGTCCGCCATCCACAAGATGACGGGATTGGCCGCGGCCCAGTACGGCGTCGCCCGGCGCGGCCTGCTCCGGGAGGGGTATCATGCTGACCTGGTGCTGTTCGATCCCGCCACCGTCACCGACGCGGCCACTTTTTCAGCGCCCATTCAGGCAAGCCGGGGCATCCACGCCGTGTGGGTCAACGGCAGGCAGGTCTGGGACGGGGAACGGACGGGCACCGAACGCCCGGGCCATGTCCTGACGCCCGGTGATGCATGAGCACGGAGTACCTAAAGTGAAGACGTTTTCCCAGGGCTGCTACCTGGGTGTATTGGGCGGAATGGGCCCCATGGCCGGCGCGGCCTTTGCCCTTCGCCTGGCGGCGCTGACGCCCGCCACGGTTGACCAGCAACACATTCCCACCTTGCTGCGCAACGATCCCCGCATTCCTGACCGGTCCAGCGCCTACATGGCCGGCGGAGAAAGCCCCCTGCCCCACATGGTTGATGGCGTGCGCTTCCTGGAACAGGCCGGCGCCCAGCTCATCGCCATTCCGTGCAACACCGCCCACCTGTGGTTCGACGAGATCGCCGCGTCCACGCAACTGCCGGTGCTGCACATCATCCAGGCGGTCATCGAAGACCTGCGCCGGCTCGGCCTGCCCAGCGGCCGCATCGGCCTGATGGGCACCGCTGCCACGCTCAAGCTCGGTCTCTACCAGCGCCACCTCGAAGCCCAAGGCTACGAGTGCATCGTGCCTGACGACGACGAAGTCGAACGCTTCTGCATGGGCTCGATCCGCGCCGTCAAGGGAAACCAGCTCGAAGACGCTTTCGCGCCCGCCGCCGAATGCATCGCCCGCCTGAAGGCCCGCGGCGCCGACGCCGTGGTGCTGGGCTGCACGGAACTGCCCCTGGCCGTCCCCCACGCCCTGCGCCCCAGCCTGGGCGTGACCCTCACCGACTCCATCGACGCCCTTGCCCGCGCCGCCATCGCGCACTACCAGGCCGACCAGCCCGCGGAACGGATCGCCGCGTAAGGGGCATGATGTGTCTGACACCCAGGTGAGTTGACCCCGGGTTAGCCGCAGTGCTTCAAGGGTGTCAGACACAGGCCGCCACGCGAAGTGCCGCTGAACGAGGTGTCTGACACCCAAGCGCGATAACCCCGGGTCAGCCGCAGTGCTTCAAGCGTGTCAGACACCGGCCGCTACGCGAAGTGCCGCTGAACGAGGTGTCTGACACCCAAGTGCGATAACCCCGGGTCAGCCGCAGTGCTTCAAGGGTGTCAGACACCGGCCGCTACGCATTCCCACCGCCAAAACAAAAAAAAGGCGCATCTTTCGATGCGCCTGCTTCCTTCGTGGGGAAGAGGTCAACCGCCCAGGTACGCCTTGCGCACCTTGTCGTTGACCAGCAGGTTGGCGCCGGTGTCCTGCAGTACCACGCGGCCGTTTTCCAGCACGTAGCCGCGGTCCGCCACGCCCAGTGCCTTGTTGGCGTTCTGCTCGACCAGGAACACGGTCACGCCCTGCTCGCGGATCTCGCGGATGATGTCGAAGATCTGGGCGATCACCAGCGGAGCCAGGCCCAGCGTCGGTTCGTCCAGCAGCAAGAGGCGCGGCCGGGTCATCAGCGCGCGGCCGATGGCCAGCATCTGCTGTTCGCCGCCCGACATCAGGCCCGCGCGCTGGCTGGCGCGCTCTTTTAAGCGCGGGAACAGACCGTAGACGTGGTCAATGCCGGCCTCAATCTGGTCGCGCTTGGAGAAGAAGCCGCCCATCATCAGGTTCTCGGCGACCGTCAGGTCCTTGAACACGCGCCGTCCTTCAGGCGAAATGGCAATGCCACTGCGCATGATGTGGTGCGTGTCCTTGTTTGTGATGTCCTCGCCTTCGAACGTGATCTTGCCTTCGCGCGCCCGCGGATTGCCGCAGACCGTCATCAGCAGCGTCGTCTTGCCCGCCCCGTTGGCGCCGATCAGCGTGACGATCTCGCCTTGGTTGACGTCCACCGACACGCCGTTCAACGCCTGGATGGCGCCATAGTACGTGTGTATGTTTTCCAGCTTCAGCATCATTCCTCCCCCAGGTACGCCTTGATGACGCGCTCGTCGTTGCGCACCTGCTCGGGGGTGCCGGTCGTGATGGGCTTGCCGTGTTCCATGACCAGAATGCGGTCCGAAATGCCCATGATCAGGCTCATGTCGTGCTCGATCAGCAGCACCGCCACGCCGAATTCGCGGCGTAGCTGGTCGATGAGCGATTGCAGATCGCGTTTTTCCTGAGGATTAAGACCCGCGGCCGGCTCATCCAGCATCAGCAGGCGCGGCTTGGTGATCATGCAGCGCGCGATTTCCAGACGCCGCTGGTGGCCATAGGCCAGGTTGCCGGCTTCGCGGTTGGCGAACTCGCGCAGGCCCATGAAATCCAGCCATTGCGCCGCACGCGACAGCGCCTCGGATTCGGATTGGCGATAGCCCTTGGTCTTCAGCAGACCAGGCAGAAGCCGGGACTCGACCTGCGTATGCTGCGCGACCAGCAGGTTTTCCAGCACCGTCAGCTGCTTGAACAGGCGCACGTTCTGAAACGTGCGCACCAGCCCATGGCGCGCCACCTTGTGGCTGGCAAGACCCGTGATGGGCTTGCCGTCCATGACGATTTCACCGGCCGTTGGCGCATAAAAGCCGCCCACGCAGTTGAACACCGTGGTTTTGCCCGCCCCGTTCGGGCCGATGATGGCAAAGACCTCGTCGGACATGACCTCGAAACCCACGCTGTCGACGGCCAGGAGGCCGCCGAACCGCATGGTCAGGCCGGAAACTTTCAGCAATGCCTCGCTCATTTAGCCAGCTCCACGTGGGGACGCTTCATGGGCAACAACCCCTGCGGACGCCACATCATCATCAATACCATCACCAGACCGAACATCAGCATCCGGTACTCGGCGAACTCGCGCGCCAGTTCGGGCAGCACGGTCAGCAGGATGGCAGCGAGGATCACACCCACCTGCGAACCCATGCCGCCCAGCACCACGATGGCCAGGATCAGCGCGGACTCGATGAACGTGAAGGACTCCGGATTCACCATGCCCTGGCGCGCCGCGAAGAACGCGCCGCCAAAGCCGGCAAACATGGCGCCCAGCGTGAATGCGGACAGCTTGATGCGCGTGGGATTCAGGCCCAGCGAACGGCAGGCGATCTCGTCCTCGCGCAGCGCCTCCCAGGCGCGGCCGACCGGCATGCGGATCAGGCGCGTGGAGACGAACAGCGTCACCAGCGCCAGCAGCAGCGCCATCATGTACAGGTAGATCACCATGTCCTGGTTCTGGAACGTCAGCCCAAAGAACTCATGGAACGTCGTTCCGCCCTCGGTGCTGGGGCGGCGCGTCATTTCCAGGCCGAAGAACGTCGGCTTCGGAATGCCGGAAATACCGTCAGGACCGCCCGTCATCTTATTCAGGTTGATCAGCAGCAGGCGGATGATTTCACCGAAGCCCAGCGTCACGATGGCCAGATAGTCACCGCGCAGCCGCAGCACCGGAAAGCCCAGCACGAAACCGAACAGCGCCGACATTGCACCCGCGAACGGCAGCGCTTCCCAGAAGCTCCAGCCGCCCCAGTGATAGAGCAACGCATACGTGTAGGCGCCGACGGCGTAAAAGCCCACGAAGCCCAGATCCAGCAGCCCGGCAAAACCCACCACGATGTTCAGGCCCAGGCCCAGCATCACGTAGATCAGCACCAGCGTGGCGATGTCCACCGAACTGCGGCCCGCGAAAAACGGCCAGATCACCGCAACGGCAAGCAGCAGCAGCATCAGCGGCTTATGGTTGCGGGCGGGCGCCGACGACAGCGTCGGCAGGCTGGTCTTCAACTTTTTGAACGGTATGGCAAGCCACGGTCGCAGCAGCTGGAAAACGAACACCACCGCCGCGGCCAGCGCCACCAGCGACCAGTTCGATTCCATCGACGTGCGCGCGCCCTGGCGGATAAGCTGCAGACCGAAGACCGGGGTGACGATGACCGCCGTCAGCACGGCCGCCATCGTGGCGTTTTTGAGATTGTTGGTCGACATCAGACTTTTTCCACCTCAGGTTTGCCCAGCAGCCCGGTGGGACGGAACAGCAGAATCAGGACCAGCAGCGAGAACGCCACGATGTCCTTGTACTGCGACGATATATAGGCGGCCGCGAAGGTCTCGGCCAGGCCCAGCAGCACGCCGCCCAGCATGGCGCCGGGGATGCTGCCGATACCGCCCAGCACCGCCGCCGTGAAGGCCTTGATGCCGGCCAGGAAGCCGATGAAGGGATTGAGCTTGCCGATGGTGATGGCGATCAGCACGCCGCCCACTGCCGCCAGGATCGCACCCATCACGAACGTGAACGAGATCACGCGGTTGGTGTCGATGCCCAGCAGGTTGGCCATGTGCATGTCCTGCGAGCAGGCGCGCGATGCGCGGCCCATGCGGGAATACTTGATGAACAGCGTCAGCGCGATCATCAGCACCACCGTCACCACGATGATCATGAGGCGCGAATACGGCACGGTCACGTCGAAGTCCGATCCCATGTGGAACTGCACGGCGCCCGACACCAGCGAGGGCACGGCCATGTCGCGTGCGCCCTGGCCGAGGGCCACCCAGTTCTGCAGGAAGATCGACATCCCGATGGCGGAAATCAGCGCCACCAGACGGGGACTGCCGCGCACCGGCCGGTACGCCACGCGTTCGACCGAAAAGCCGTAGATGCCGGTAACCGTAATGGCAACGAGCAGCATGGCCGCGATGATGAAGGGGGTCGGCAAGCCGCTGTTGGTGCCGATTGCCGTCAAGGTGACCAGGCCCACATAGGCGCCGATCATATAGATTTCGCCGTGGGCGAAATTGATCATGCCGATGATGCCGTAGACCATTGTGTAGCCGATGGCAATCAGCGCGTAGATCGCTCCCAGGGACAATCCATTGAAGAATTGCTGGGTAAGTTGGGGTATGAGGTCGGACATGATTCCATTGCTCCAAATAGTTCCGGCTCCGGTAGCGAGACCCGGAGCCGGAAACCTGGGCGTATTTTATAAGGGCCTGCCGGCGCCGCCTTGCCGGCCGCACAGCGCTTTTGGCGCATCGCTACGCGGATTACGGCAAGACGGAGACAGCAGGCCCTACACGCCGGCGACACGCCGGCGGGATCGCGAGTTTACAGCTGGGTCTTCTTTCCGTCCTTGTCCCACTTATAGACGGCGAACTCAAAGTCCTTCAGGTCGCCCTTGGCATCGTATTCGACCTTGCCGATGCCGGTGTTGAACGTGGTCTTGTGCATGTAGTCGGCGACCTTGGCCGGATCTTCGCCGACAGCGTTGATGCTGTCAGCCAGGATCTGGACCGCGGCGTAGGCCGGCATCTGGAAGGCGCCGTCCGGATCGCGCTTGGCGTCCTTGAAGGCCTTGACGATGCTTTCGTTGCCCGGCAGCTTGGTGAAGTCGGCCGGCAGCGTGACCAGCAGACCGTCGATGGCCGGACCGGCGATTGCCACCAGATCCTGGTTGGCCGTGCCTTCCGGACCCATGAACTGAACCTTCAGGCCCTGTTCACGCGCCTGGCGCAGCAGCAGGCCCAGCTCGGGGTGATAGCCGCCGAAGTAGACCAGGTCCACGCCCGCGGACTTCAGCTTGGTGATGATGGCCGAGTAGTCGCTGTCGCCGACGTTGATGCCTTCAAACAGCGCGACGTTGACCTTTTCCTTGGCCAGCGCGTCCTTGACCTGCGTGGCCACGCCCGAGCCGTAGGTCTGCTTGTCGTGGAGCACGGCAACCTTCTGGGGCTTCAAGGTCTTGGCGATGTAGCCGGCGGCGTACGGACCTTGCTGGTCGTCGCGGCCGATGGTGCGGAAGAAGAAATGCGGCTTGATCGTGTCGGTGACCAGGGGCGACGTGGCGCCCGGGGTGATGCCGACAATGCCCTCTTCCTCGTAGACCTTCACGGCGGCGACCGTAACGCCCGAGCATGCATGGGCCACGGCGAACTTGGCGCCGGAGTTGACCACGCGGTTGGCGGCGGGCACGGCCTGCTTGGGTTCGCAGCCGTCGTCGATCAGGATCGGTTCGAGCTTCTTGCCCTTGACGCCACCCTTGGCGTTGATGGTCTCGATGGCGGTCAGCGCGCCGGCCTGGATCTGGTCGCCGTATTGCGTGTTGGGACCGGTCATGGGCTGGGGAATGCCGATCTTGATCGTGTCGGCGGCGTGCGCGGCGCCAGCCAAGGCAAGTGCCCCAAGCGCCATGGCTACCGGGGTAAGGCGATTCAGAAACTTCATGCGGAGTTCTCCAGCGAGGTTTTGAGCGGCTCTGTCCAACACGGCTTATCGGGAGAGTACCCCTTCGTCCGCATTGCCCGTCGCCGGCTTCTTGGGCAAAAACACGGTGTGGCCGGTATTCTGAAAGCAAGCCGTCATACTGTCACTGCGTGTAATCCCCAATATTTCAATTGGGGCTTTTATTCGTGACGGATAGCTCGCGTAATGCGGTGAATTCGTTGGAGAAAACGCAATTCCGGCTGCGATGTCCGCTGGCGCTTTGCTGGAATTTATGGTTAGGCTATTTATATGAAAACGCATTAATACGGCGTTTAAGAACGCATTTAAATACAGTGCTTACGCCGGACTTACTGCGTACCGCGCAAATAATGTCTGGCGGATTAATAAAAAACGCGCGTCCGGCTTAAAACAGCATCGGACGCGCGTAGTCATGGCCTCGCGCAGACGGAGCGGAACGCGGCTAAGCGTTCGCGGGCTTGGCCAGGTTCCACATCAGGGCACGGAACGGCGCCAGCATGCTGATATTGACGACCAGCTTGATCGCCAGGTCGCCCAGCATCCACGTGACCCACGGCGCCCCGGATGCGGCGAATGCCACGCTGAAGAACACCGCCGTATCCAATATGGCGCCCAGCACCCCGGACGCCAGCGGCGCACGCCACCAGCGCTGGTCGCGCAGGCGGTCGAACACCTGGATGTCGACGAGCTGCGCACAGATATACGCCAGCCCCGAGGCCAGCGCGATGCGCGGCGAGGCCACCCAGACGGACACGGCCAGGGCGGCGGCAAAGCCAAACCACACCACGCGCCGGGCGGCGCCCGGGCCGAAGCGGCGGTTGAGCACATCGGTGACCAGGAACGCCACCGGATAGGACAGCCCGCCCCATGTCAGCCAGTCATTGAGCGGCACCTGCACCAGGATATTGGAGCCGACCACGACAGCCAGCATGCACAGCACCGAAATGCCGAACTGCAGGCGGGTCATGGCCGGAAAGCGCGCGGCGGACGGTGTCATTGGCGGCACGCTCCGATCGGCCCGCGCACTGCGCCAACTGCAGCCATTCGCGCAATCGCGACGTTGTCTTGCATCCATTGACGTGTCGAAGCCGCAACACCTTGCATGTTCCGTGTCGCGCGCGCGAACAGTGCCCCGGCGGTGCGCACCATGCGACCATTACGGGCTCGCGCGCCCGTCGGCCGCCCCGCCTGCGATGCGCGCGTTGCATGCTGGTTTATGTCAATGACATGAACGTCCCTGGCGGCGCATACTTTGCCGGCCGGGCGCGCGGCCAGGGCTCTCACCCTGCCCTCACCGCCGATGAACGCAATCGAAAGTTCGTTTTTCATAGGCGGCAATTGTAAACGGTCACTTCCGGGCAGCAAAAACCCCAGAAATGTTCGTTCGCGCATGAAACGCGCAATTTGACAGGCGTTTGTAGTGATGTGAAAGTCACGGTTTTGTCACAAACAATTCATAAGGTGTCGTGTTTCATGCGCCCGGACAACCCGTTCGCAACACGCCCAACTGGAGAACCCTTTATGCGATCCCATCGTATTGCACTGACCTTTGCCGCCATCATGACGGCTTTCGCCGGCGCTTCCGCGCAAGCAGCCACCGAGATCCAGTTCTGGCATTCGATGGAAGGCGCGCTGGGCGACCGCGTCAACGGCCTGGTCGAGGAATTCAACAAGAAGAACCCCGACTACCAGGTCAAGGCCATCTACAAGGGCAACTACGGTGAATCCATGAACGCCGGCATCGCCGCGTTCCGCGCCGGCAACGCGCCGGACATCCTGCAGGTCTTCGAAGTCGGCACCGCCACCATGATGTACGCCAAGGGCGCCATCAAGCCGGTGCAGCAGATGTCCGAAGAAGCCGGCAATCCGATCGATCCCAAGGAATTCATCGGCGCGGTGGCTGGCTACTACTCGTCGGCCGACGGCAAGCTGGTGTCGATGCCGTTCAACAGCTCGACCGTCGTCTTTTACTACAACAAGGACGCCTTCAAGAAGGCTGGCCTGGACGCCGACAATCCCCCCAAGACCTGGGAAGAGCTGGCCGCTGCCGGCCAGAAGCTGAAGGCCGCTGGCCAGGAATGCGGCTACACCACGTCGTGGCCGTCGTGGACCCAGCTCGAGACCTTCTCGGCCTGGCATAACGTGCCGTACGCCACCAAGGACAACGGCTTCGGCGGCGTGGATGCGCGCATCGCCATCAACACCCCGCTGCACGTGCGCCACCTGGAAAACCTGGCCAAGCTCGGCAAGGAAGGCATCTTCATGTATGGCGGCCGCGGCGACGAGCCCAACTCGCTGTTCATCAGCGGCAAGTGCGCCATGATCACCGGCTCGTCCGGCCTGCGCGCGAACATCGCCAAGAACGCCAAGTTCGAGTTCGGCACCTCCACGCTGCCTTACTACGCCGACGTGCAAGGCGCGCCGCAGAACACCATCATCGGCGGCGCCTCGCTGTGGGTCTTCGCCAACAAGAAGCCCGAAACCTACAAGGGCGTGACCGCGTTCTTCAAGTTCCTGGCCAGCCCCGAAATCGCCGCCCGCTGGCACCAGCAGACCGGCTACGTGCCCGTCACCAAGGCTGCGTACGAGCTGACCAAGAAGGAAGGCTTCTACGACAAGAACCCGGGCACCGAAGTCGGCGTGAAGCAATTGAACGTCGAAACGACCGCCCAATCGCGCGGCCTGCGCCTGGGCTTCCTGCCCCAGATCCGCGAAATCGAAGACGCTGAAATCGAACGCATCGTTTCGGGCAAGGTTGCTCCGAAGGACGGCGCCGAGAACATCGTCAAGCGCGGCAACGAGTTGCTGGAAAAGTTCGAGAAGAGTGTAAAGTAACGCCCTTTCGCGTGATCTGACCGCCTTGTCAATCGGCATTTTCCATGTTGCGACAAGGACTTACGAGGCTTAAAGCCCTGGTTTTTCTGGGGCTTTAAGCCTATCGTGTTTTTATGAGTGCCGGTGCTTTCGGGCTCCGGGCGCCACGCGCGGCATGCGCGATGGCGGTTTCAGGCGGCGGTTATTTCAACCGCCGCTTTTCTGTACCTTGGGTTCCCCCTATGGAAAAACGCGTTGTATTCGGGCACAAGACCTTGCCCTATCTGCTGCTCCTGCCGCAGCTGATCATTACCGTGGTGTTCTTCTTCCTGCCCGCCGGACAAGCCATGTGGCAGTCCATGCGCCTTGAAGATCCCTTCGGTCTGTCCTCGCAGTTCGTCGGCCTGGACAACTTCATGGAACTGTTCTCGCAACAGAGCTACCTGGACTCCTTCCGCGTCACCGCCGTGTTTTCGGTGCTGGTGGCCGGTGTTGGCCTTGGCGTGTCGCTGGTGCTCGCCGTAATGGCCGACCGCGTGATCCGCGGCGCCGGGCTCTACAAGACCCTGCTCATCTGGCCGTATGCCGTGGCGCCCGCCGTCGTCGGCGTGCTGTGGCTATTCCTGTTTTCGCCTTCGGTCGGCATCCTGGCCGTGGCCTTGCGCAAGTCGGGCGTGGACTGGAATCCCCGCCTGGACGGCAATCAGGCGATGACCCTGGTGATCATCGCGGCCGTCTGGAAGCAGGTGTCGTACAACTTCCTGTTCTTCCTGGCCGGCCTGCAATCGATCCCGCGTTCGCTCATCGAAGCCGCCGCGATCGATGGCGCCAGCCCCGCGCGCCGCTTCTGGACCATCGTCTTCCCGCTGCTGTCGCCCACCACGTTCTTCCTGCTGGTGGTCAACATCATCTACGCCTTCTTTGACACGTTTGCCGTGATCGACACGACGACGCAAGGCGGCCCGGGCACGTCGACCTCGATCCTGGTCTACAAGGTGTATAGCGACGGCTTCCGCGGCCTGGATCTCGGTTCGTCCGCCGCCCAGTCCGTCGTCCTGATGTTCATTGTGGTTGCCTTGACGGTCGTACAGTTCCGGTACGTCGACCGCAAAGTGCAGTATTGATTTTGTCCGAGGCTGATAACAATGGTTGAACGCCGTCCCTGGCTGGATATTCTGGCCCACGTCATTCTGCTCTGCGGCGTGGCGATGGTGGCATTTCCGCTCTACGTCACTTTCGTCGCGTCCACCCAGACCGCGCAGGAAGTCGCTCAGGCGCCGATGTCGCTGATTCCCGGTCCGCATTTCGTGGACAACTACATGCAGGCGCTTTTCGGCGGATCGTCGGGCGGTTCGTCGGGCGCGCCCGTCGGCCGCATGATGTACGTGAGCCTGATCATGGCACTGGCGATCTCGATCGGAAAGATCGCGATCTCGCTGCTGTCGGCTTTCGCGGTCGTGTACTTCCGCTTTCCGGGCCGCATGTTCTTTTTCTGGATGATCTTCGTCACGCTCATGCTGCCGGTCGAAGTCCGCATCGCGCCCACCTACAAGGTCGTGGCCGATCTGGGCCTGCTCAACAGCTATGCGGGCCTGACCCTGCCGCTGATCGCGTCCGCCACGGCCACGTTCCTGTTCCGCCAGTTCTTCCTGACGGTGCCGGACGAGCTGATCGAGGCTGCGCGCATCGACGGCGCGGGCCCCGTGCGCTTCTTTCGCGACGTGCTGCTGCCCCTGTCCAAGACCAGCATCGCCGCGCTGTTCGTGATCCAGTTCATCTACGGCTGGAACCAATACCTGTGGCCGCTGCTCGTCACCACGCAGGAAGACATGTACCCCGTCGTCATCGGCATCAAGCGGATGATCAGCGGCGGCGACAGCGTGACCGAATGGAACATCACCATGGCCACCGCCATGCTCGCGATGATCCCGCCGGCGCTGGTCGTCATCCTGATGCAGAAATGGTTCGTCAAGGGTCTGGTCGACACTGAAAAATGATCGCACCCCCCGCGCGCCCACCCGAACACGACTCCGAACACGAATAACTCATGGCTACTCTCAGCTTCCGTAACGTCAAGAAAACCTATGCCGGCAACGTGCCGGTCATCCATGGCATCGACATGGACGTCAAGGACGGTGAATTCATCGTCATCGTCGGCCCCTCGGGCTGCGGCAAGTCCACGCTGATGCGCATGGTCGCCGGCCTGGAAACCGTGACCAGCGGCGAAATCGTCATTGACGACAAGGTCGTCAACACGCTGGAACCCGCCGAGCGCGATATCGCGATGGTGTTCCAGAACTATGCGCTCTACCCGCACATGACCGTGTTCGAAAACATGGCCTATGGCTTGAAGATCCGCAAGTTCTCCAAGGACGAGATCAAGAAGCGCGTCGACATTGCCGCGCAGATCCTGGAACTGGGCCACCTGCTCGACCGCCGACCGCGCGCGCTTTCGGGCGGCCAGCGGCAGCGCGTCGCGATGGGCCGCGCCATCGTTCGCGAACCCAAGGTATTTTTGTTCGACGAGCCGCTGTCCAACCTGGACGCCAAGCTGCGCGTGGCGATGCGCCTGGAAATCATGAAGCTGCATCGCCGCCTTGGCACGACCAGCCTGTACGTGACGCACGACCAGGTCGAGGCCATGACGCTCGCGCACCGCATGATCGTCATGTACCAAGGCGTTCCCGAGCAGATCGGCACCCCGATGGAAGTGTTTGAAAAACCCGCCTCGACGTTCGTCGCCGGCTTCATCGGCTCGCCCCCGATGAACCTGATGGAAGTGCAGGTGGCTGGCGATGGCACGGTGCAGACCGCCGACGGCAACCAGCTCGAGATCTCGCCGCTGCAGGTGCCGTCGCAGGTCCGCGGCCGCAAGATCATCATGGGCATGCGCCCCGAGCACATGCTGCTGAACACCCAGGGCATTCCCGCCGAAGTCGAAATGGTTGAAACCCTGGGCTCGGAACAGCTCGTGCACTGCCGCTGCGGCAAGAGCACGCTGGTCGTGCGCTGCACGACGCGCCAGCTTTCCGAGTCGTCGGCCAAGGTTGGCATGCAGGTCAATGTGGGCCCGGACGGCCGCCATCCCCTGCACTGGTTCGAGGCCGACACGGGCCGCCGCGTTCAGGGCCTGTAAGCGACGGGGCGTCAGCCCCCTGCCCCAGCCCCCGCAATGACAAACCGGGCCGCAAGCGATCAGCTTGCGGCCCGGTTTTTTGTGGCGCAGGACAAGCGCCTTTCGCGTGCGGCGAGCCTGCGGCGGCCCGCCGTCCTGCGATTTACTTGTAGACGGTCTTGGAGCCGTCCTTGTGCCAGGTGAACACGTCGAACTGGAAGTTCGTCAGGTCACCCTGCTTGTTCCACGACACCTTGCCAATCGGCGTGTCGAAGGAATTGGCGTGCAGGTACTTGGCGACCTTGGTGGGATCGTCCGAGCCAGCGCCCTTGATGCCGTCCGCGATGACCTGCGTGGCCGCGTAGGCGGTCATCTGGAACGCGCCGCTGGCGTTGCGCTTCTTGGCTTCGAACGCCTTGACGATGTCGGCGTTGGCGGCGTTCTGCGTGAAGTCGGCCGGCAGCGTCAGCAGCATGCCTTCGACGGCGTCGCCCGCGATGGCGTTGATGTCCGGGTTGCCCGTGCCTTCCGGACCCATCCACTTGGCCTTCACGCCCTGCTCGGCCGCCTGGCGCAGCAGCAGGCCCATTTCGGGGTGGTAGCCGCCGTAGTAGACGAAGTCCACGCCCTGGCTCTTGAGCTTGGTGATGACCGCCGAGTAGTCGCTGTCGCCGGCGTTGATGCCTTCGAACACGGCGACGGCCACGCCGCCCTTTTCCAGGTCGTTCTTGACCGCGGTGGCGATGCCCTGGCCGTACGACTGCTTGTCGTGCAGCACGGCGACCTTCTTGGGCTTGATCTTGTCGAGGATGAACTTGGCGGCGGCGGGACCTTGCTGGTCGTCACGGCCGATGGTGCGGAAGATGAACTCGTAGTTCTTGCCGTCGGTCAGGGCCGGCGACGTGGCCGACGGGGTGACCATGACCACGCCTTCGTTGTTGTAGATGTCGGCGGCGGCGATGGTGGCGCCCGAGCACACGTGGCCCACGACGAAACCGATCTTGCTGTTGACGACACGGTTGGCGGCGTTGGGACCCTGCTTGGGTTCGCAGCCGTCGTCGATGACCACGGTTTCCAGCTTTTTGCCATTGATGCCGCCAGCGGCGTTGATGCGCTCGACCGCGGTATCGACCCCTTCACGGACCATATCGCCATACTGCGTGACCGCGCCGGTGGTGGGGCCGACAACGCCGATCTTGATCGTCTGCGCGTGCGCGGCCGCGCCAAACGTCAAACCAGCGGCGACGCCCAGTGCTGCGATGACCGGGGTCAGACGGAAAACTGGCTTCATGAGTGGACTCCTCGAATGACTTTTAATCGTTGATCCATCAACGGGCTGACGGCCGGAAACGTAGATGTCATGCCCGTTGGCGGTGCATTTGCACGGCAAGCATACACTGAAATATCTCGGCTTTTGGGTGGGTTGGCGCAGGGTTTTCCGGGGTTTTGTGATGCACTGCGGCATCGTTTGGGGCGCCCCGCCTTATTCCGAACGCCGTATATGCAAAAGACCATTAATTCGTTTGAGTTACTAAACGGCGGCGGCATCATGTGCCGCATGAGACTCCAACCGATAATCGTCCCGGGCTGGAAAAACTCCGGCCCCGACCACTGGCAGTCCCGGTGGCAGGCCCTGTTGCCCAACGCTCGGCGCATCGAGCAGCACGACTGGGAAAACCCCAGCGCGGCCGATTGGATATCCCGCCTGACGGCCGAGGTCGACGACGCCCGCAGCCCGGTCCTGCTTGTGGCGCACAGCCTCGGCTGCCTGATCAGCGCCGCCCTCCCGGTCCCCTTGCGCGCCAAGGTCGCCGGCGCGCTGCTGGTCGCGCCCGCCGACGTCGAACGCGCCGATACGCCCGATTGCCTGCGCGGCTTCGCGCCCATCCCGCGCCAGCCGCTGCCTTTCCAGAGCGTGGTGGTCGCCAGCGACAATGATCCCTATTGCGCGCTGGAACGCGCGCGCGTCTTCGCGGCGGACTGGGGCAGCCGCGTCGTGGTCCTGCCCGGCGCCGGCCATATCAATGCGGACAGCGGCCTGGCCGACTGGCCGCAGGGGCTGAAACTGCTGGGCGCGCTGCGCCGCAGAGCGTCGTGGCGCATTCCGCCGCCGGCCAAACGTATTCCGCCCATTCCGGTTTACGACCTGTAGGGCACGCACGCAAGGCAAAAAAATGGCCGCCCCTCTGGGCGGCCATTTAGCTCAAGCCTAAAGAACCGGCCGCTTTCCTCGAGAAAAGCCGGCCGTCCCGATCACTGCAGCAGGCTGCGCAGCATCCAGGCGTTCTTTTCATGCACGTCCAGGCGCTGCGTCAGCAGGTCGGCCGTGGGCTGGTCGTTGGCGGCGTCGGCCTTTTCGAAGGCAGCGCGCGCGGTCTTGGCGACCGACTCGTTGCCGTCGACCAAGAGGCGCACCATTTCCAGCGCGTCCGGCACCGATTCCGGTTCGGCGATCGACGACAGCTTGGCGTATTCGCGATACGTGCCCGGCGCGTAGTGGCCCAGCGCACGAATGCGCTCGGCGATGCTGTCCAGCGCGTTCCATTCTTCGGTGTACTGCGTCATGAACATCTGATGCAGCGTGTTGAACATGGGCCCCGTGACGTTCCAGTGGAAGTTGTGCGTCATCAGGTACAGCGTGTACGAATCGGCCAGCAACTTGGACAGTTCGCCGGCAACCGCGGCGCGGTCCTTGTCCGAAATACCGATGTTGATGCGCGGAACGCTCGAGGTCTTCTTGGTGGACTTGGCCATTGCTAGCTCCTATGGAAAAAGGCGGAAATAAGAATACCACTGCAAACACGACAGAACGGCCGTTGTGGCGAAGCCGTTCTCACAATGGGCTGCGACCGATTGACGCGGCGTGCGGACGCCTCGCGTGAGGACGCCCCGCGTGAGGACGCCCCGCGCAAAGGCGCCATTGGCCGGCTACGGCCGCCGCGTCAATCCTGCACGGCCGCTGCTTCGCCCGCCAGCATCTTCACCCCGGGCAGTTCGCATTCATAGACGGCCTGCGCCAGCGCCTCGATGGCGGCCAGGCGGGGAAAGCTGCGCCGCCATGCGAGCACCACGCGGCGCTCGGGCACGTGGCCTTCGAACGGCACGTAGCGCAACAGGCTGTTGGCGGGCGGATTTTCGGGCACGGCAGTGATCGGAAGCACCGTGACGCCGATGCCGGCCGCGACCATGTGGCGGATGGTCTCGAGCGACGAGCCTTCGAACGTGCGCTGGATGCCATCGCTGGCCGCCGAGAAGCGGGACAGTTCGGGACAGACTTCAAGGACCTGATCGCGGAAGCAATGGCCGCTGCCCAGCAGCAGCATGGTCTGCTGTTTCAGGTCCTGGGCGTCGATGGACTTGCGCTGCGCGAGTTCATGGTCGTTTGGCACGGCCACCACGAAGGGTTCGTCATAGAGCGGCTGCATGACCAGGCCGGCTTCGGGCAACGGCAAGGCCATGATGGCGCAATCGATTTCGCCCTGGCGCAGCAACTCCACGAGACGGACGGTGAAGTTTTCCTGGAGCAGCAGCGGCATCTGCGGCGTGCGGCCGATCTGCACGGGCACCAGCTTGGGCAGCAGGTACGGCCCGATGGTGTGAATGACGCCGACGCGCAGCGGGCCGGCCAGCGGATCGTGGCCCTGCCTGGCGATCTCCTTGATGCTGGCGCTTTCCTCGAGCACCTTCTGCGCCTGCGCGACGATGCGCTGGCCGATGGGCGTCACGCCGACTTCCGAGCCGCCGCGTTCGAACAGGGTCACGCCCAGCTCGTCCTCCAGCTTGCGGATGGCCACGGACAGCGTCGGCTGGCTGACGAAACAGGCCTCGGCCGCGCGGCCAAAGTGCCGCTCGCGGGCGACGGCGACGATGTACTTGAGTTCGGTGAGAGTCATGGTGGACTACGCCCCCGGGGTTATGGCGCCGGCCCCGTGGCCGGCGCTTGAGGATTCAAGAGGGTTGACGGGCCGCATGTCAGGTCCGCAGGAAGTCTTCGCGGCCGCGCATCCAGCGCGCCAGATGCGCCTCGACGGCGGCGGGATGTTCGGTGCGCAGCCACGCGGCAGCGTCGCGCGCGTCTTCGGCGATCGCGGCATCGGTTTCCAGGTCGGCAAACCGCAAGAGCGCCATGCCCGACTGGCGCGTGCCCAGGAATTCGCCGGGGCCGCGCTGTTCCAGATCGCGCCGGGCGATCTCGAAACCGTCGGACGTTTCAAACATGGCGCGCAGGCGTTCGCGCGCGACCTGCGACAGCGGCGTCTGATAGAGCAGCACGCACACGGACTCGGCCGTGCCCCGCCCCACGCGCCCGCGCAACTGGTGCAGCTGCGCAAGGCCGAAGCGCTCGGCGTGTTCAATCACCATCAGCGAAGCATTTGGTACGTCTACCCCGACTTCGATGACGGTCGTGGCGACGAGCAGATCGATCTCGCCGTCGCGGAAAGCCTGCATCACGGCGGCCTTCTCGGCCTGCGGCAGGCGGCCATGCACCAGGCCGATCCGCAGGTCCGGCAGATCGGTCCGCATGCCTTCGTAGGTGTCGACGGCGGTTTGCAGTTCGAGGGCTTCGCTTTCCTCGACCAGCGGACAGACCCAATACGCCTGCTGGCCGCCGCGCGCGGCCTGCGCGATATGGGCGATGACCTCTTCGCGCCGCGCGTCCGAAACCAGCTTGGTCACCACGGGGCTGCGGCCGGGCGGCAGCTCGTCGATCACGGACACGTCCAGGTCCGCGAAGAAGGTCATGGCGAGCGTGCGCGGGATGGGCGTGGCGCTCATGTTGAGCTGGTGCGGCACGATGCGGCCGCGCACGGTTTCGCCCTTGCGCGTCAGCGCAAGGCGCTGGCCGACACCGAAGCGATGCTGTTCGTCGACGATGGACAGGCCCAGCCGGTGGAATTCAACATGGTCCTGGATCAGCGCCTGCGTGCCGACGACAAGCTGCACGCTGCCATCGGCGGCGGCGGCCACGGCTTCGCGCCGGGCCTTCGCGGTCAGGCTGCCGCTCAACCACGTGACGTTCACGCCCAGCGGCTGCAGCCAGGACAACAGCTTGCGAAAGTGCTGCTCGGCCAGGATTTCGGTGGGCGCCATCAGCGCAACCTGCGCCCCGCCCGCGATGGCCTGCGCCGCCGCCAGGGCCGCCACGACGGTCTTGCCGCTACCTACGTCGCCCTGCAACAGGCGGTGCATGGGATAAGGCTTGGCAAGATCCGCCGAAATTTCCTGCACGACGCGCTGCTGCGCGCCAGTCAGCTTGAAGGGCAGCGTGTCGTACAAGCGTGCCACCAGCCCGCCTGCCCCGTTCTGCACGGGCAGCGATTCGGCTTCCTTGATGCGGCGCGCCGCGCGAGCGGCGGCGAGCGAGAGCTGCTGCGCCAGCAACTCGTCGAACTTGATGCGCCGCCAGGCCGGGTGCACGCGGTCCAGCAGGGCCTGTTCGGATTCACCCTGGGCGGGCGTGTGCAGCGCGCGGATCGCGGGTTCGAACGGCGGCAGGTCGTAGCGGGCGCGCGCCGCATCGGGCAGCGTGTCCGACAGGTTGGCGGTGTTCAGCGCCTGCGCAATGGCCCGCCGCAACGCCGGTTGCGGCAGCCCTTCGGTGGTGGGATAGACGGGCGTGAGCGCGGTGGGCAGCGGCGAATCCGCGTTGGTCAGCCGCGGATGCACCATCTCGCGGCCGAACAGCCCGCCGCGCACTTCGCCGCGGGCGCGCAGGCGCTTGCCCACGGTCACTTGCTTTTGCTGGCTGGGGTAGAAGTTCAGCCAGCGCAATTGGAGTTCGCCGCTCTCGTCCGCCAATGTGGCGGTGAGCTGGCGCCGGGGCCGGTAGAGGACCTCGGATTTGGTGATCTCGCCTTCGACCTGGCCGGCAAAGCCCGGACGCAAGGCGCTGATCGGAATGACGCGCGTTTCGTCTTCGTAGCGCAGCGGCAGGTGCAGCACGAAGTCCTCGGGCAGCACCAAACCCAGGTTACGAAGCTTGCGCTCCGTATCCGTCATCTTGCCGGCGCCGTTTTTGTCGGCGCCGGTACGCTTGGAGGCCACGGCTGCGGCCGTCATGTAGGAACGAACCCCTGGAATGAAACGTCCGGGCGCGCCTTACAGGACCATGATGGCTTCGACTTCGAACTGCGCGCCCTTCGGCAAGCTGGCCACACCGATCGTGGAGCGCGCCGGGAACGGCTGGGGAATGATCTCGGCCATGATGGCGTTGGCCGCCGTGAACTTACCCAGGTCGGTCAGGAAAAGCGTGAGCTTGACCACGTTTTCCAGCGTGCCGCCCGCAGCCTTGATGACTTCCTGCATGTTGGCAAACGCCTGACGCACCTGCGCGTCGAAGTTTTCAGATACCAGGTCGCCGGTGCCGGGCTCCAGGCCGATCTGGCCCGAGAGATAGACAGTCTTGGTGCCGCTGACGGCAACCGCTTGCGAGTAAGGGCCGACGGCGGCGGGCGCGGTGTCGGTATGAATGATTTGCTTGCTCATGGGCGGAATCCTTCTAGTGACGGATAGAAGCTACAACTATCGGAGTTTATCCAGCAATAGACTTTTGCGAAAGTAGCGGTTCGCCGTAAGCGGGTTTAGGACTGATCTTGCGCACCCGGCGGATGCCCGGCGCCGCCGATATCGCCCCGATGCGCAATCAGCAATTCGGCCAGTGCCTGCGCAGCCACCGACAGACTGCGGCCCTTGCGGCGGACCAGATACAGCGGCCGCGTCAAAGCGCGGCCCGCCAGCGGCACAACGCGCAGGTCGTCGCTGCGGAAATGGAACAGCGTCATCGCGGGCACGACCGACACGCCAAGACCGGCCCGCACCAGACCCGTGACGGTCGCCAGGTGCTCGACCTCGAAAACGGGCAACGGCGCCTCCGCGCCCAGCGCTTCATCCAGATGTTTGCGCACACTGCTGCCGCGTGCAAGCTGGATGATCGGGTGCCGCAACACGTCGCGCAGCCGCACACGCGGTTGGTCCGCCAACGGATGGTCCACGCGGCACACCAGAAAGTAGCGATCCGCGTGCAGGAATTCGCTATCCAGATCGGTCATGTCGGGCCGCCGGGACGCCACGGCAAAATCGGCCACGCCGCTTTGCACCATGTCCAGGCAGGGATCGAGCAAGGCATCCCGCAGGTCAAGCGCGATGCCCGGATGATCATGCCGGAAGCGGGCCAGCAGATTCGGCAGCCATCCCGCCGCAAGGGACGGCAGCGCGGCCAGCGTTACCCTGCCCCGGCGCCGTTCCGCCAGATCCCGCAGATCGCCCATCGCAAGGTCCATATCCGCCAACAGCCGCCGCGCCGTGGCATCCAGCACGCGGCCTTCGGCAGTCAGCTCGACATGCCGCGTGCTGCGGTCAAAGAGCCGCACGCCGGCGCTGTCTTCAAGCGAACGGATCAGGGCGCTGAACGCCGGCTGCGTCAAATGGCAGCGCTGGGCGGCGCGCGTGAAGTGCCTTTCGTCGGCAAGCGCGACAAAGGCACGCAATTGGCGGGACGATAGATTCATGGCTTTCTTGTATTAATCAATCCGATTTTTCTATTTTACGGATGATCGCGCCTTGCCTATAGTCGTTCCAACCCCTTGAACGCGCCTGGACTGCTCATGTCTCAATCTCCCTTGCTCATCGGCTGCGCCTCCGGATTTTCCGGCGACCGCAGCGATGGCGCCGCGGCCGTGGTCCGCACCCTGGCCGCCCAAGGCGGCGGCACGCTGATCTTCGAGACGCTGGCGGAACGGACGCTGGCGTTGGCGCAGCTTGCGCGCAATGACGACCCCCGCCGCGGCTATGAACCGTTGCTGGACGAACTGGTGGGTCCGATCCTGGCGGATTGCCTGCGCCACGGCATCAACATCGTCAGCAATTTCGGCGCGGCCAACCCGCCCGCTGCCGCGCGTCGCATCGCAGAACTGGCGCGTGAACAGGGCCTGCCTGCCCCACGCATCGCCGTTGTGCATGGCGACGCGCTGAACGGCGCCGAGCATCGCGACCTGCTGGCGCAGCGTCTGGGCGCCGCGCTGGACGGCCTGGACATCGTGAGCGCCACCGCCTATCTGGGCGCCTCAGAAATCGCCCAGGCTCTGGCCGCCGGCGCGCAGATCGTGGTTGCCGGCCGCGTGGCCGACCCCTCGCTGACGCTGGGTCCGGCGCTGGCGCATTTCGGCTGGGATCCCGCCGACTGGCCGCGTCTGGGACGCGCCACCATGGCAGGCCACATGCTCGAGTGCGGGCTGCAGGTGACCGGCGGCTATTTCTGCGTGCCGGGGCTGAAGGAAGTCCCGGACGTGCATACGGCCGGCTTTCCCATCGCCGAGATCCAGGCCGACGGCGAATTCGTGATCGGCAAGGCCGACGGCACGGGCGGTGCGGTCGATGCGCGCACCGTGAAGGAACAATTGCTGTATGAAGTCCATGATCCGGCCCGCTACCTGACCCCGGACGTGGTTGCGGACCTGAGCCAGGCGCGCGTCGTCGAGTTGGGCGGCAACCGGGTTGCCGTCCATGGCATCACGGGCCATGCCCGGCCCGCCGAGCTCAAGGTCAACGTCTGCTATCGCGGCGGCTGGCTGGCGGAAGCGGAGATTTCCTACGCTGGCGTGCAGGCCGAAGCACGAGCACGCCTCGCCGCCGATATCGTGCAAAAGCGTCTGGGCGCCGATTACAAGCTGCGCGCCGACCTGATCGGCGCGATCAGCATCCTGGGCGACGACGCGGGCGAAATGCGCCGCGCGCTGCCCGACAGCCGCGCCCGCGACGTGCGGCTGCGGCTGGCCACGGAAAACGCCGATCGCGCGCAGGCCGAACGCGTGCTGCGCGAAGTGACCGCGCTATACACCTGCGGCCCGGCCGGCGGTGGCGGCGTTCGCACCGCCCTGCGCCCGCGCCTGAACATGATGTCCTGCACCATTCCCCGCGAAGCCGTAAAGAGCGGCTGGAACTTCCTGGAGGAGATCGCGCCATGAACCACACCCTGCTCGCCGTGCCGTTGTACCGGCTTGCCCACAGCCGCTCCGGGGACAAGGGAGACATCTCGAACCTGAGCCTCATCGCCTGGGACCCCGAATGCTATGACGTGATGGCCGCGCAAGTGACCGAAGCGCGCGTCGCACAGTGGTTCGCCTACCGCCATCCCAAGCGCGTGACGCGGTTTTCGCTGCCGATGCTCAACGCCATGAACTTCGTGCTGGAAGGTGTACTGGACGGCGGCGTCAACGACGCGCTGAACCTCGACACGCACGGCAAGAGCCTGTCTTTCAGATTGCTGGACATGACGGTGGAGGTCAGCCCCGAGCTGGCGAGCCGTCTGCCAGACATACCCGGCGACCGCCCAGCGGCCGCCTGATTTCAGTTCCGATAAAAAAACACCACAGGAGACACACATGCGCATCACGACCAAGGGCCGGCTGGCCCTGCTATTGGCCGCCGCCCTGCCCCTATCGGCCATGGCGCAATTTCCGGCCAAGCCCATCACCTTCATCGTGCCGTTCGCCGCAGGCAGCGCCACCGACCAGATCGGCCGTGCCATCGGCCAGGGCGTCACCGAACAGACGGGCCAGGCCGTCGTCATCGAGAACAAGCCCGGCGCCAGCGCGATGATCGGCGCGGCAGCCGGCGCGCGCGCAGCGCCCGATGGCTACACGGTCCTGATCACCACCAACACCACACATGCGGCCAACGAGCACCTGTACAAGTCGCTGACCTACGATCCCGTCAAGGATTTCGCGCCGCTCACGCTGCTGGGCAAGGGTGGGCAGATCATGGTCGTCAATCCCAGTTCGTCCGCCAAGACGGTGGGCGACTTCCTGGCCCAGGCCAAGCAGTCGCCGGGCAAGCTGAGCTTTGGCAGCGGCAGCTCCAGCAGCCGCATCGCCGGTGAATTGCTGCAGCAGATGGCCAACGTGCAACTGCTGCACGTGCCCTACAAGAGCAACCCGCTCGCCGTCACCGACCTGCTGGGCGGCCAGATTGACATGATGATCACCGACACCGCGACGGGCCTGCCGCAGGTCAAATCCGGCAAGCTGCGCGCGCTGGGCGTCACGGGCCAGGCGCGCTCGCCGCTGGCGCCCGACGTGCCGACCATTTCGGAGGCCGGCGTGCCCGGCTACGAGATGGGCTATTGGTTCGCGGCCTACGCCCCGGCCGGCACGCCGCCCGACGTGGTCAAGCGCCTGAACGAATTGCTGGTCAACGCCACCAAGGCCAAGCCGGCCCAACAGTTCTACGCGCAGACCGGCACCGACGCCGCCTCCTCCACGCCCGACGAGCTGACCAAGTTCCAGCAGGCGGAATCCAAGAAGTGGGGCGACATCATCAAGAAGGCCGGCATTCAGCCCGAATGATTTACGCAGGTTGAGTTGCCGGCGCTGCATCCAGGTGTCTGACACCCATGAGTCGCCTTAGCAGGCTTGCGGCAGCTCTCCACCGGGTGTCAGACACCGCTGGCTCGTTGCAGCGGTAAAAACACCAAAGCAAAAAACCCATCGCGAATGCGATGGGTTTTTTGTTGAAACCACGAAACCGAAACTGCTTGGCTTATTTGTCCACGAAGGCGCGTTCGACGACGTAGTCACCCGGCTGGCCCACGCCCGGCGACACGGCGAAGCCGCGGCTGTCGAGCATGGCGCTGATGTCAGCCAGCATATGCGGGCTGCCGCAGATCATGGCGCGATCGGTTTCGGGATTGATTTGCGGAATGCCGATGTCGGCGCACAGCTTGCCGTTTTCGAGCAGCTCGGTGATGCGGCCTTGATTGCGGAAAGGCTCGCGCGTCACGGTGGGGTAATAGACCAGCTTGTCGCGCACGATATCGCCGAAGAATTCGTTGTTCGGCAGCTCGTTTTCGATGTAGTTGGCGTAGGCCAGCTCGCTGACCCACCGCACGCCGTGCACCAGGATGACCTTGTCGAAGCGTTCGTAGATGTCCGGGTCTTTGATGATGCTCATGAAGGGCGCGAGACCGGTGCCGGTGCCGAACAGGAACAGGTGCTTGCCGGGCTTGAGGTCGTCCACGACCAGGGTGCCGACGGGCTTGCGGCTGACGAGGATGGTGTCACCCTCTTTCAGGTGCTGCAGGCGCGACGTGAGCGGGCCGTTCTGCACCTTAATGCTGAGGAATTCGAGGTTTTCTTCGTAGTTGGCGCTGGCGATGCTGTAGGCCCGCAGCAGCGGCTTGCCTTCAACTTCGAGGCCGATCATCACGAAGTGGCCGTTGTGGAACCGCAAGGCCGAATCACGCGTCGTGGTGAAGGAAAACAGGGTGTCGTTCCAGTGGTGCACGCTAAGTACGCGCTCAGTGTTGAAAGCAGCCATGTCGTATTCAGTAAGGGCGGGCGGTGGCCGGGCGAAGCCCGGCTATGCCGCGAGGTCATTCCGAGCCGCAAAAAAAGGCCGCGGTCGGCATTAGGGTTGTCCCTATTCTACAGGGACTTGATGATAACTGCTCTCATTATTCCGTAATACCCTTATTCCAACTTGACGGGGATCAACGTCTTGAACCCTATGCTTACTGATAGTTGAACGGCTCAATGCTTCCTGTTATCGTCGCGTTCTCACTTGATAATCATTTTCGTTAGCAGACCGCTTTTCGCAGCGGCGCGTCGCTGTAAATGGCGGCGCCCCGCGGCAACCTTCGTTTCGGCCCTAGCTGGAGTTCCTTCATGATCAAGCGTCCCCAATTGAATTCGCTGCTGCGCGCGCTGGCGCTCGCCGGCGCTGCTGCCTTCACCGTGTCGGCCAACGCCGCCGAGGAAGTCAGCCTGTACACCACCCGGGAACCCAAGCTGATCCAGCCGCTGCTGGATGCCTTCACGAAGGAAAGCGGCATCAAGGTCAATACCGTCTTCGTCAAGGACGGCCTGCTGGAACGCGTCAAGGCCGAAGGCGCCAAGTCGCCCGCCGACGTGCTGATGACGGTGGACATCGGCAACCTGCTGGATCTGGTGGACGGCGGCGTGACGCAGTCCATCAAGTCCGACACGCTCAATTCGGTCATTCCGGACAACCTGCGCGGCGCCGATGGCAAATGGTACGCCCTGTCGCTGCGCGACCGCGTGCTGTACGTGGAAAAGGACCTGAAGCTCGAATCCTTCCGCTACGAAGATCTGGCCGATCCCAAGTGGAAGGGCAAGGTCTGCATCCGCTCTGGCCAGCACCCCTACAACACCGCGCTGGTCGCCTCCATGATCGCGCATGACGGCGCCGAAGCCACCGAAAAATGGCTGCGCGGCGTGAAGGCCAACCTGGCCCGCAAGGCGGCCGGCGGCGACCGCGACGTGGCGCGCGACATTCTGGGCGGCATCTGCGACATCGGTCTGGCCAACGCCTACTATGTCGGCCACATGAAGAACGCCGAACCCGGCACCGACGCGCGCAAGTGGGGCGATGCCATCAAGGTCATCCGCCCGACCTTCGCCAATGCCAAGAGCGGCGGCACGCACGTGAACGTCAGCGGCGCAGCCGTCGCGGCGCACGCCCCCAACAAGGCCAACGCGGTCAAGCTGCTGGACTTCCTGGTTTCGGAACCGGCCCAAGCCCTGTACGCGCAGGCCAATTACGAGTACCCCGTCCGCAAGGGCGTGAAGCTGGACCCGGTGATTGCCAGCTTCGGCGAACTGAAGGTCGATCCCCTGCCCTTGACCGAGATCGCCAAGCATCGCAAGCAAGCCAGCGAACTCGTCGACAAGGTCGGCTTCGACAACTGATAAGCTGCCGGACCGCCTGCCCCCGGGCATGGCGTGACCCTGCTGTAGTGACACGCGCGCGCCTGATTGGGCGCAAAGCGTAGGGCCTGTTCCCGCTTTTTTGGGGGAGCAGGCCTTGCCATTGATGCAACCGACTTTGAAGCATGCATACAGAATCCTTGCCCAGGCCGCTGCGGCTACGCTGGTCTGAACGCGGAACCGGCTGGCTCGTTGGCGCGGCCCTGATCGCGCTGGCGGTGCTTGCGCCGGTCTTGACGCTGGGCTGGTGGGCGTTGGGCGGCAGCCTGGAACATTGGCACCACCTGGCCAGCTATGTGTTGCCGCAAGCCTTCGCCAATACCGTCATGCTGCTGGCCGGTGTGGGCATCGTCGTGACCTTGCTTGGCACGGGCGCCGCATGGCTGGTGACCGCGTACGAGTTTCCCACCCGCCGAATGCTGACCTGGGCGCTGCTGCTGCCGCTGGCGGTGCCCACCTACATCATCGCCTTCGCCTACCTGGACTTGCTGCATCCCATCGGGCCCATCCAGACGGCGATCCGCGCCATGCTGGGTTTCGACAGCCCGCGCCAATTCCGCCTGCCCGACCTGCGCTCCATTTATGGCGCGATCTTCGTGCTGGGTTTCGTGCTGTATCCCTATGTCTACCTCAGCACCCGCGTCATGTTCATGACGCAGGCCGCCAGCCTGCTTGAAGCCGCCCGCACGCTGGGCGCGGGCCGCGTGGCGGTGTTCTGCCGCGTCGCGCTGCCCCTCGCCCGTCCGGCGATCGTGGTGGGCGTCAGCCTGGCGCTGCTGGAGACCCTGAACGACATCGGGGCCTCCGAGTTCCTCGGCGTGCAGACGCTGACCGTCTCTGTCTACACCACATGGGTAACCCGTTCTGACCTGGCCGGCGCAGCGCAGATCGCGCTGACGATGCTGGCGATCGTCATTGGTCTGATCCTGCTTGAACGCCATGGCCGCAAGCGGCAGCGCTACGCCAACACGCAGCGCATGCGCCCGATGCAGCCGCGCCGGCTGCATGGCGCGGCGGCCGCCGTGGCCGCCATACTGGGCTGGATTCCCGTCCTGATCGGATTCGTCGCGCCGGCGTTGTATCTCGTCGTTGAAACCTACAAGCGGCTTCACCTGGTGGGCGGCGTGTCCGACCAGTTGATTGGCGGCCTGAGCAACACCCTGATCGTCGCGTCCAGCGCCACGGTGGTCACTTTGCTGTGCGGGCTGATCGTTGCGTGGGCGGGCCGCACCCTGCGTGAAAGCGCCGGCTTCAACCCGGGCCGCGCCTGCGCGCGCATCGCCAGCCTGGGCTACGCGGTGCCCGGCACGGTGCTGGCCATCGGCCTGCTGACGCCGTTCGTGTGGATCGACACCGCAGTCGCACGCGTGTTCGGCGGCACGGGCTTGTTCATGATGGGTTCAATGGGCGCGCTGGTGTGCGCCTATGCGATCCGCTTCCTGGCGATTTCGACCGGGGCGCTGGAAGCCGGCCTGGCGCGCATCCCGCCATCGCTGGAACAGGCATCGCGCCTGCTGGGCGAGACGTCGGGCGGCACGTTGCGCCGCGTCCACCTGCCCTTGCTGCGCCCCGCGCTGGCCGCGAGCGCGCTGCTGGTGTTCGTGGACGCCATGAAGGAACTGCCCGCCACCCTGCTGTTGCGCCCCATGAATTTCGACACCCTGGCCACGTGGCTCTACGCGGAAGCCGCGCGCGGCACATATGAAGAAGGCGCCGTGGCCGCGCTGGCCATCGTGCTGGCCGGCCTGCTGCCGGTCATCCTGCTGGCGCGCACCAATCTGAAAATGGGACATTGATCACCGTGCCCGATCTGCTTGAAATCGACCACATTTCCCTCGCCTACGACACGCCCGCTGGCTTGAAGCCCATCGTGCAGGACTTGTCGCTGGGACTGCCCGCCGGTCATATCGGCTGCCTGCTGGGCGAGTCCGGTTGCGGCAAGACCACCGTGCTGCGTGCCATTGCCGGCTTCGAGCCGGTGCGCGCCGGCCGCATCCTGCTGGATGGCTCGGTCATCTCGTCGCCCACCGAACAGGTCGCGCCCGAGCTGCGCCGCGTGGGCATGATGTTCCAGGACTACGCGCTGTTTCCTCACCTAACCGTGGCGCTGAACGTGGCGTTCGGCCTGCGCAAGCTGCCCCGTCCAGACCGTGCGCGCCGCGTCGAAGAAATGCTGGAACTCGTCGGTTTGGCGCACGCCGCCAACAGCTATCCGCACGAGATCTCCGGCGGCCAGCAGCAACGCGTGGCCCTGGCCCGTGCGCTAGCGCCCTCGCCCGACCTGCTGCTGCTGGACGAACCGTTTTCGAACCTGGACGTGGACACCCGCGAGCGGCTTGCCTTCGAGGTGCGCGAGATCCTGAAGACCACGGGACACACAGCGATCCTGGTCACGCACAACCAGGCCGAAGCGTTCGCCATTGCCGACCGCATCGGGGTGATGGCCAAGGGCCGCATCGCGCAATGGGACACGCCCTACAACTTGCACCACAACCCGGCCGACACCTTCGTACGCGACTTCATCCGCCGCGAGGCGCTTGAAGAACAGCGCGAACAGGCGCTGGCGCGCGGCCGGTAGCGGAACGCGCGGGCGCCGCCCGGCGGATCAATCCGTCGACAGCTTCACCTCCTGCGACAAGGCCTTGAAGGCCTCGTGCTGGCTTTGGGTCAGCCGCTCGACTTCCTGCGGCGTCGAGCCATAGGGCATGAAGCCGGCCTTCTCCAGCTTGTCCTTGACGTCCGGCATCGCAAGCGCCGCCTGGAAGGCGTCGCTCAGCACGCGCGTCACGTCAGGCGACATGCCGGCTGGGCCATAGACCGCGAACCACGGATCCACCACCGCGCCCGAATACCCCAGTTCGGCCAGCGTCGGCACGTCCGGCAACGCCGGCGCGCGCTTGCTGCCGGTAACAGCCAGCGCGCGGACCTTGCCCGCATTGATGTGCGGCAGCGACGCGGGCAGGTTGTCGAACATCACCGGCAGGTGGCCGCCCAGCAGATCGTTCAGCGCCTGGGCGCTGCCCTTGTAGGGCACGTGTTGCATGCCGGCGCCGGTCAACTGGTCGAACATCACCCCCGCAAGGTGCATGGACGTGCCCGTGCCGGGCGTGCCGTACGACGTATTGGGATTCGCCTTGGCGTAGGCGACCAGGTCCTTGACGCTGTCCACCTTGACCGACGGGCCCACCTCCAGCACCACGGAGGACGCCCCCAACATGCTGATCCCCGTGAAATCCTTGGTCGGGTCGAACGGCATTTTCGGGTACACGAACGGATTGAGCGCGTTCGTGGATACTGCGCCAAAGCCGATGACATAGCCGTCCGGCGCGGCCTTGGCGACCGCGTCCATGCCGATGTTGCCGCCCGCGCCGGGACGGTTCTCGACGATGACCGGCTGCCCGAGTTTCTCTGCCACTTTCTGACCCGCCGTGCGCGCGACCAGATCGGTCGTGCCGCCAGCCGTGTACGGCACGATGAAGGTGATGGGCTTGGCCGGATAGCCCGCGGCGTGCGCGGGCACGGCGCACTGGATCAGCGCCAGCGCGGCCAGGCCGCGCAGCGCATTGTGGGTGTAGCGATGCATGATGTCTCCCTCCCGTTTGTCGTTATGCACGGGTAGCGCATCTTATCGCCGGACAGCGCGGGCGCACAGCGCGATCGCTCCGGCTTGTTCCGCCAGGTATCAATTCATGTTCCGCCGCGGGCATTTATCGCCGGCCCGCCCGCTCCTATAGTTCGTTTCACTGTCTGAGCGCGCAGGCACCCTCAAATGCCAAACCGGAGTATTGAAATGTCGAACAAGACTGTAGTGATCACGGGCGCGTCCAGCGGAATCGGATTTGCCCTGGCGCAGGAATACCTGCGCCGCGGCGACAACGTGGTGGGCAACGCCCGCAGCCAGCAGGGATTGGATGCGGCCGCCGAACGCCTGGCGCAGGAAGGCCTGGGCCTGCCCGACCGCTTCCTGGCCGTGGCCGGCGACATCGCCCTGGCCAGCACCGCCCGCGACATCGTGCACCAGGCCACCGAGAGGTTCGGCCGCATCGACGTGCTGGTCAACAACGCCGGGATCTTCATTCCCAAGCCCCTGGGCGAATACACCGACGAAGACCTGGATCGCATCATCGACACCAACCTGAAGGGCTTCTTTCACATCACCCAGCAGGCGGCGGCGCACATGTCGGAATACCGCGACGGCCACATCGTCAACATCACGGCCAGCATCGCCATGCAGCCCAGCAGCCGCGTCCCGGCGCTGCTGCCGGTGCTGATCAAGGGCGGCCTGAACCACGCCACGCGGGCCCTGGCGATCGAACTGTCGGACCGGAACATCCGCGTCAATGCGGTGGCGCCCGGCATCATCGAGACGCCCATGCACGACCCCGCCACATTCGGCTTCCTGAATTCGTTGCAGCCGGCCGGCCGCATGGGCAAGGTGGAAGACATCGTCGGGGCGGTCACCTATCTGACGGACTCGGCCTACACCACCGGCGCGATCCTTCCGGTCGATGGCGGCGCCGCCGCCGGCCACTGGTAGCAACCCAAGCGGACGCCCGCCGCGCGGCGGGCGTCGCATCACCGAGAGATCCACCATGTCCATTGACGCCAGATTGGCCGAACTCGGCCTGATTCTTCCACCCGCGCCCCAGCCGCTGGGCCAATACACCGCCGTCAGCCAGGCGGGCGACCTGCTCTTTATCTCGGGCCAATTGCCGCTGCGCGATGGGCACGTGGCGTGGCAGGGCCGAGTCGGGACGGAGCTTACCGTCGACCAGGGCCGGCAGGCCGCCGAACTGGCCGCGCTGAACGTGCTGGCGCAGATCCGCCAGCACACCGGCAGCTTCGACCGCCTGGACCACCTTGTCCGCGTCGAAGGCTATGTCGCCAGCGCGCCGGGCTTTCTGGATCAGCCCGCCGTGCTGGATGGCGCATCCGGCCTGTTTGCGCGGGTGCTCGGCGAGAAGGCCGGCCACGCGCGCACCGCCAATTCGGTCGCGCAGCAGCCGGGCAACGCGGCGGTGATGCTGGTGGTCATTGCCCAGCTGAAAGGCGCCTGACCCCGCTCAGTCCGCCAGCTTGTCGACCAGAAAATCGACAAACGCCCGAACCCGGCGCGATACGTGCCGGGCATGCGGGTACAGCAACACGAACGGCCGGGTGCTGCCGCCATGCTGGGGCAACACCTCGGCCAGCCTGCCCTCGCGCAGGTCGTCTTCGACCACAAAGCGATAGGTCTGGAACAGGCCCGCGCCCGCCCGGGCCAGCGTGACGCCGCCCAGCACGTCCTCGCCCGTGCCATAGGCGCCGTCGGTCACGATGTCGACCGCTTCGCCCTCCACCTGAAACGTCCACGGAATGCGGCGCCCGCTGCTGGGCCGGTCGAACTGGATGCAATCGTGCGCGGCCAGATCTTCCAGCGATTGCGGCGTGCCGCGCCTGCGCAGGTACCCGGGCGCGCCGACCACCACCAGCTCCGCGTCCTCCAGCTTGCGCGCGATCAGCGCCGAGTCGTCGGGCGCGCGCCCGCGCACCGACAGGTCATAGCCGTCGTCGGCAAAATCGACATTGCGGTTGCTGATGTGGACGTGCACGTCCACGTTGGGATATTGCTCGCGAAACGCGGGCAGCAGCGGCAGGACGCGGTAATGCGCATAGGGCGTGGGCAGGCTGATGCGCAGCCGCCCCGCCGCGCCCTGCCCGCCCACCTGACGTTCGGCGTCGACCAGTTGAGCAATGGCCGGGCGCACCTGCTCGAAGTAGGCGCGGCCCTCGTCGCTAAGCCGGATGTGCCGCGTGCTGCGCACGAACAGCCGGATGCCCAGCCGCGCTTCCAACCGCGAGACGCTGCGGCTGACGGCCGCCGGCGTAACGCCCGCGGCGTTGGCGGCGGCGGTGAAACTGGTGAGTTCCGCCGCCAGGCAGAACATCTCGATGCTGCCCAGCTGAAGGTCGTCAAAGTGGCGCGTCATGCGGGCTCCTGCCGTGAAGACCGGGCGGTGGGACCATCGGGCCGCCCTCGCCGGTCAGCGTCCCAACACATCGACGATGCGCTGGGCGATGTAATGGCCGTGAGTTTCCAGCGCGAAGTGGCCGGTGTCCAGCAGTTCGACCACGGCATCCGGGTTGTCACGGCGATAGGCCTCTGCACCGGGCGGTATGAAGAACGGATCGTTGCGGCCCCAGATCGCCAATGTGGGCACCTGGGCCTGGCGGAAGAACGCCTGGAATGCCGGGTACTGCGTCAGGTTGTTCGCATAGTCCAGAAACAGATCTAGCTGGATGTCCTTGTTGCCCGGCCGTTCAAGCAGGGCCGCGTCCAGCGTATAGCCTTCGGGCGCGACGCCGTCCGGATCGCCCACGCCATGCACGTACTGCCACTTCGTGCCTTCGAAGTTCAGGATGGCGTCGTGAATGGTCTGGCGGTTTGCGGGGGTCGGATCGTTCCAGTAGGCGCGGATGGGCGCCCAGGCATCGCCCAGGCCGTCGAGGTAGGCGTTGCCGTTCTGCGAAACCAGACCGGTCACGCGCTCGGGGTGCGCCACCGCCAGCCGCAATCCGGTCGGCGCGCCGTAGTCAAAGAAATACATCGCGTAGCGGGTCAGCCCCAGTTCGTCGACAAACGCTTCCAGCGATTTGGCCAGGTTGTCGAAGGTGTAGCGATAGCCGCGCTCGGCCGGGACTTCGGTAAAACCGAACCCGGGCAGATCGGGCGCGATGACGCGAAAGTGCTTGGCCAGCTGCGGGATGACGGTGCGGAACTGATGCGACGACGTGGGAAAGCCATGTAGCAGCAGAAGCACGGGCGCTTGCGGATCGCCGGCTTCGCGATAGAAAAACCGCAGGCCGTCGGCTTGCGCGTGGCGGTAATGGACGATGTTGTCGGACTGGGCGTTCATGATGGTCTCCGGGAGGGATTCGGAATTCGAAAAGAAGCGGGTGTCTGCCGTTGTTGCGCTGTCGCAATGTAGGTGTCTGACACCCGTTGAGGCGTTACGGCAGGCTGGAGATCATCTCCCCAGGGTGTCAGACACCGGCATCCTGCGACGGGTTGGATGTTTCACGGCACAGTCTACGCATTTCTCGTAACCTGTCAACAACCGTTTTACAAGTTACGAACGGTTTTCCGAATTGCCAACCCCAGCCTTCCCGGCAGCCAGCCATGAAAAAGCCCGGCATGAGCCGGGCTGGGAGTCGTCGCGTGTTGTCATTTCGCCTTGGCGCTGGCGTCGGCTGCCTCGCGCTGCCGGAACGCCGCCACCTTGTGCCGGTTGCCGCACAGCGCCATGCTGCACCAGCGACGCTTGTGCGACCGCGTCCGGTCGTAAAACCACAACGAGCAGGTATCGCTTTCGCATTTACGCACCAGCCGAAAATCGCCATGCGCAAGCAGATCGGCCGCCGCCTCTGCCACCGGAAGCAACCATTGCGCCGCCGTTTGCGATGGGTACCGGCGCGACATCACCAGGCTGCCGTCATCCACCGGCGCAAGCTCGAGGTGACTGCCGCCCGCCGCCAGCGCGCGATTCAGCGCCGATAACGCCAGCGGCGCGTGCGCCTTGCGCTGGGCCACCAACGCTCGGACGGTTTCGCGCAGTCCGCGCGCGCTTTCCAGCAGACCGGAAGGCGCGGCGCCCTGCGCGGCGGCAACGCCCGCAAGCGACAGCCAGCCCGCCACGTCCGCATCCGACTGCCATCGGTCGACCGGGCCGGCGCTGCTCTGCTCGACGGTGTTGATCATGTCCAGGGCGACGTGATCGCCCAGCTGTCGGAATTCGGGTGCGTGGCTGGTGTTCATGGTGATCTCCGGCGACAGTGTAACCCTCAAAAATAAACAATAAAAGTTACACGATCATGGGGCGGCATGACATCCCCCATCACGCATTGTCATCCCACCCCGCTCAGGCGCGGGCTTCGGGCAGCGGGATGAACTCGGTTTCGTCGCCGGGCACGATCTGATCGAAGCGCGTGCGCTGCCAATCCTGCTTGGCCTGCTCGATGCGGTCCTTGCTGCTGGACACAAAGTTCCACCACACGAAGCGCGGACCGTCGAGCGGCTCGCCGCCCAGCACCGCGAAACGTGCGGCCGTCCTGGCGCGGATCTGCACCGGCTTGCCCGGGGCGAAGACAACCAGGCGCCCGCTCTCGTAGGTCTGGCCGTCGATTTCCACCTCGCCTTGCGCCAGGTAGGCGGCGCGTTCTTCATGCTCCGCTGGCAACACCGTGGTCGCGCCGGCCTGCAGTTGCAGGTCGCCATAGAACAGCGGCGACAGCGTCTTGACCGACGACGTCTTGCCGAACAGCGAACCGGCCACAACCTGGGCGCGCACGCCCTCGCCTTCGATCACCGGCTGCGCATCCAGCCCGTAGTGCGTGAAGCCCGGATCGGTTTCTTCGTGCGCCTTGGGCAGCCCGACCCAGATCTGCAGTCCACAGAGGCGTTGCGGCGCCAGCCGGCTTTCTGGCGACGAGCGTTCGGAATGGACGATGCCGCGGCCGGCGGTCATCCAGTTCACTTCGCCCGGCAGAATGGTCTGCGTGTTGCCCGCGCCGTCGCGGTGGACCATGGAGCCTTCGTACAGGTAGGTCACGGTGGACAGACCGATATGCGGGTGCGGCCGCACGTCGATGCCGGCGCCGACGTCGAAGTCCGCCGGTCCCATCTGGTCCAGGAAGACGAACGGACCAACGCTGCGGCGCTGCATGGAGGGAATGGCGCGGCGGACGGAAAATCCGCCCAGGTCGCTGGTGCGCGGCACCACTACGGTTTCGATCTGGCTTTCGCCGGCTTGGGACAGGGTCGACATGGTGCAATGCTCCGCATGGATAGGCCTGGGGCCATCTTAATGGCCTCGCGGCCGGTAATGTGTGAAACCGGGCGGATTCCAGAATCCGCCCGGCCGTTGGCGTCAGGCCAGGTCGAACACCAGCACTTCGGCGTCCTTGCCGCCCGACACGTCGACGCTGCCGGCGTCGGTGATCGCCACGGCGTCACCGGCGTTCAGCGCGGCGCCGTTGACCGTCACACTGCCGCGGGCCACGTGGACCCAGGCGCGGCGGCCGGCAGCCAGCGGCAGCGAAGCCGACTCGTCGCCGTCGAACAGACCGGCGTACAGCCGGGCGTCCTGATGGATCTTCATCGACCCGTCAGCGCCGTCACCCGTCACCAGGGCTTGCAGACGGCCGCGCTTTTGCTCATCGCTGAAGGCGCGCTCTTCGTATTCCGGCGCGATGCCGGTCACGTTCGGCTCGATCCAGATCTGCAGCATGTGCGTTTCGGCGTCCGGCCGGGGGTTGAACTCGGAGTGCATCACGCCGCGGCCGGCGCTCATGCGCTGGACGTTGCCCGGCTGGATTTCCGAGCCGCTGCCCATGCTGTCCTTGTGGGCGATCGCGCCGTTCAGCACGTAGGTGATGATCTCCATGTCCCGGTGCCCGTGCGTGCCGAAGCCGCGGCCGGCGGCGATGCGGTCGTCATTGATGACACGCAGCGCGCCGAAGCCCATGTGAGCCGGGTCGTAGTAGTTGGCAAAGGAGAAGGTATGGAACGAATCGAGCCATCCATGGTTGGCGTGACCCCGTTCAGCAGCGCGGCGAATCGTAAGCATCTTGAACTCCTGTTTCAATAATATGAATGATTAGGGGGTGCATCCCGGCTTGGCTTTCTGCCTTGCCGTTTGTCTGCATCCCCGGCATGAGTGGTATTCTGCGCGCCCTGCCGCTTGGTTTTGGCGCTATATTTTGATGACTTCGTTCAAATTATTTGAATACCTTCACTTGCCGCCATTCCATGCAGCCCATCACCCCTGAACTCCTTGTCCTGGTCGACGCGATCGCGCGCCACGGCAGCTTTGCCAAGGCGGCGCGCGAACTGGGCAAGGTGCCCTCCGCCGTCACCTATTCCATCCGCAAGCTCGAAGACGGGCTGGACGTGCTGCTGTTCGACCGCTCCGGACATCGCGCACTGCTGACCCCCGCGGGCGAGGCGCTGCTCAAGGACGGGCGGCATCTGTTGCAGTCGCTGGACGAGCTGGCCAGCCGGGTCAAGCGCATCGCCACGGGCTGGGAAGTGCAGCTGCGCATCGCCGTCAGCGCCGTGATTCCGTGGCGCCCCATCTACGACCTGATCGACGAATTCCATGCGGTGGGCAGCGCCACCACGCTGCGCTTTTCCACCGAGGTCCTGAGCGGCAATTGGGATGCCTTGACGTCCGGCCGCGCCGACCTGGTGATCGGCGCGGGCGCGGCGGGCGAACCCACGGGCCCTTACCGCTCGCAGGCGATCGGCGTGATGCAGTTCGGGTTCTGCGTGGCGGCGAACCACCCACTGGCCTCGCTTCCCCAACCGCTCAGCCGCGCGGACATCACGCGCTACTGTGCTGTGGTGATTGCCGATACCTCGCGCAACCTGCCCGTGCAGTCGCGCGGCATTCTGTCAGAGCAGCCGACGCTGGTGATGCCGTCGATGCAGGCCAAGATCGACGCGCAGGTGCGCGGCCTAGGCTGCGGTTATCTGCCGCTGACGCTGGCCGCGCCTTACCTGGCGCAGGGATTGCTGGTGGTGTGCGAAACGGATGAAGGCATGTCCCTGACGGAACACGTGGCGTACGCCTGGCGGGCAGAGCCGCCGGGCGAAGCCATGAAGTGGTGGCTGCAGAAACTGAAGTCGCCGCGCCTGTGCGAGAGCCTGCTCGGGATGTAGGCCCGCCCCGGGGGACTATTCGTCTTCGATACCCAGCTCGCGCAGCTTGCGCGTGATGGTGTTGCGCCCGATTCCCAACCGCGATGCGGCTTCGACGCGGCGGCCGCGGCTGGCATCCAGCGCGCTTTGCAGCAGGATCTTCTCGAACTGGCGCGTCAGCGTCGCCATGACCGCCGGCTCACCGCGCTCCAGCCGGTACTGCGCATCGCGCAGCAGCGAATCCTGCCAGTTGCGCGGCGCGCCGTCCTCTGCCGGTTCGGACGAATAAGCGCTGGCCTGCACGACCGTGCCCACGCCCGCCACCGTCACGGGAGGCCGCGATGGCGCGAGGCCTGCCTGCGGCTGGTGCTCCATGGCCCGGATCTCGGGCGGCAGGTCGGCGCGGTCGACCGTCTGGCCGGGCGCCATCACTGTCAGCCAATGGCAGAAGTTCTCAAGCTGGCGCACGTTGCCGGGGAAGTCGAACTTGGTCAGCACGGCCAGTGCCTCGGGCGTCAACCGCTTGACGGGCACACCCAGCGTGCGCGCGCTGGCGGTCAGGAAATGCTGCGCCAGCGCGGGAATGTCCTCGACCCGCTCGCGCAGCGGCGGCAGCCGCAGCCGGATCACGTTCAGGCGGTGAAACAGGTCTTCGCGAAACAGGCCCTGCTCGACCCGCTGCTCCAGCGGCTGGTGCGTGGCGGCCACGATGCGCACGTCCACGCGTACGGGCTGGGCGCCGCCGACACGGTAAAAGCTGCCCTCGGCCAGCACCCGCAACAGACGCGTCTGCAGCTCGATCGGCATGTCGCCGATTTCGTCCAGGAACAGCGTGCCGCCGTGCGCCTCTTCAAAGCGGCCGCGGCGCAGATTATTGGCGCCGGTGAACGCGCCGCGCTCGTGGCCAAACAGTTCAGCCTCCAGCAGGTCGCGCGGGATGGCCGCCGCGTTCAGCGCCACAAACGGTCCGCTGGCGCGCACGCCGTGGCCGTGCAGCGCGCGGGCCACCAGTTCCTTGCCCGTGCCGGATTCGCCGGTGATCAGGACGGTGACCTTGGACTGCGCCAGCCGGCCGATCGCGCGAAAGACTTCCTGCATGGCGGTGGACGACGATTGCGTCATCATCCAGCGCTCGTTGTTCTGTGCGGCTTCCCCCTGCCCGTCCGGGCTTTCCGGCTGGGTCGATTCCTGCATGGCACGCTGGATCAGCGCGACGGCCTCGTTCACGTCGAACGGCTTGGCCAGGTAATCGAACGCGCCGCCCTGGAAGGCGGAGACCGTGCTGTCCAGGTCGGCAAACGCGGTCATCACGATGACCGGCAGGCCAGGATGCCGCTCCTTCAGCTGGCGCAACAGCTCGAGGCCGTTGCCGCCGGGCATGCGGATATCGGACACCAGCGCCACGGGCGTCTCACGCGAAAGCGCCTCGAGCACGTCGGCCGATTGGGAAAAACTGCGGGTGGTGACGCCAGCGCGGGCCAGGGCCTTTTCGAGGACCCAGCGGATGGCCTGGTCGTCGTCGACGATCCATACGGGTTTCATCAGTTTGCGGGCTCCATCGGGAGGACCAGGCGAAACTCGGTGCGCCCCGGTCGGGATTCAAATTCGATGATGCCGCCGTGCTGTTGCACGAAGTCCTGCGCCAGGCTCAAGCCCAGGCCGGTGCCGCCAGCCCTGGCTGTGACCAGCGGGTGGAAGATGCGGTCACGGATGTGGTCCGGCACGCCCGGACCGTTGTCGATGATGGACAGCACGAGCGCCAGGCGGTGCTGCCGATGCGCCAGCATGACCTGCCGCGCAACGCGGGTGCGCAGCGTCACCACGCCGGGTTCGGTCTGCGGGCCTTGCGGGCGCGCCACCAGTTCCTGCGCGGCATTGCGCGCCACGTTGAGCACGGCCTGCATCAGGCGGGCGGCGTCGCCCTTCAGGTCCGGCACCGAAGCGTCGTAGTCGCGCTGAATCGTGACGTCGTTGCGGAACTCGGCCTGGATCAGCGCGCAGACGCGCTCGCAGATTTCATGGATGTTCACCGGCCGCGCATTGAGCGGCACACGTTGCGGGCCGCTCAGGCGGTCCACCAGGGCCTGCAGGCGGTCGGCTTCGGAAATGATGACCTGGGTGTATTCGGCCAGGGCTGCGCTGGGCAGCTCGGCTTCCAGCAGTTGCGCGGCGCCGCGCAGTCCGCCCAGGGGATTCTTGACTTCATGCGCGAGGTTGCGCAGCAATTCGCGGTGGGCTTCGATCTCGTCCACCAGCCGGTGGTTGCGGTCGGCCAGCACGCGTTGCTCGATTTCGCGGGTCTCGATCAGCACCGGCCAACGCTGGCCGGTCAGTCCCACGGTGGTCACCGCAACTTCCACGGATTCGGCGGCGCGGCGCAACGAGGCCAGTTGCCTCACGTCGGCGTACCTGCCGCCCGCGGCGCGGTCGATGGATGACTGGATATTTTCAGGGTTGTCGAACAGAGTGGCGGCGGAATGCCCGCCCAGTTGCTTGCGCGATCGGCCGAACAGGTCCTCGGCGGCTGCGTTGGCGTATTCGATGTGGCCGCGCTCGTTGACCAGGAAAACTGACGTGGCTAGCAGATCGAGAGCTTCAACATTCATTTTCAACGTACCCGAATGGACAGGGGAAAGCGGAACGCGTCCGCGACGGGCGCGCCTGCCCGGCGCCCTGCCCGCCGGCGCGGGGCCGGGCGGGCAATTCGTCGGGGGGCTACCTGGTGGTGCGCGTGGTGTGGGCAAAGTTTCTGCCTACCTCATCGCGCGCCCCCCAGCCACGGCCTCACACCATCAGAGGCTGTAGTACATGTCGAATTCGACCGGGTGCGTCGTCATGCGCAGACGCGTCACATCGGCCATCTTCAGGTCGATGTAGGCGTTGAGCATGTCGTTGCTGAACACGCCGCCACGGGTCAGGAACTCGCGATCCTTGTCCAGGGACTCCAGCGCTTCTTCCAGCGAGGCGCAGACGGTCGGGATCTTCGCGTCTTCTTCCGGCGGCAGGTCGTACAGGTTCTTGTCGGCCGGATCGCCCGGGTGGATCTTGTTCTGGACGCCGTCCAGGCCGGCCATCATCAGGGCCGAGAAGGCCAGGTACGGGTTGGCCAGGGGGTCCGGGAAGCGCGCTTCGACGCGGCGGCCCTTCGGGTTGCCGACGTACGGAATGCGGATCGAAGCCGAACGGTTGCGGGCCGAGTAGGCCAGCTTCACGGGCGCTTCGAAGTGCGGGACCAGACGCTTGTACGAGTTCGTGCCCGGGTTGGTGATGGCGTTCAGGGCCTTCGCGTGCTTGATGATGCCGCCGATGTAGTACAGGGCGAACTCGGACAGACCGGCGTAGCCGTTGCCCGCGAACAGGTTCTGGCCGTCCTTCCAGATGGACTGGTGGACGTGCATGCCGGAACCGTTGTCGCCAACGATGGGCTTAGGCATGAACGTGGCGGTCTTGCCGTAGGCATGGGCCACGTTGTGCACGACGTACTTGACGATCTGGGTCCAGTCGGCGCGCTGCACCAGGGTGCTGAACTTGGTGCCGATTTCGAGCTGGCCGGGGGCAGCCACTTCGTGGTGGTGCACTTCAACCGGCACGCCCATCTGTTCCATCAGCAGGCACATTTCGGAACGCATGTCCTGGAACGAGTCGACCGGCGGAACGGGGAAGTAGCCGCCCTTCACGCCCGGACGGTGGCCGGTGTTGCCGCCTTCGAATTCCAGGCCGGTGGACCACGGCGCTTCTTCGGACTTGATCTTGACGAACGTGCCCGACATGTCGGTGTTCCAGGTCACACCGTCGAACACGAAGAATTCGGGTTCCGGACCGAAGTAGGCGGTGTCGCCCAGGCCGGAGGACTTCAGGTAGGCTTCGGCGCGCTTGGCCAGCGAACGCGGGTCGCGGTCATAGCCCTTCAGGTCCGACGGTTCGACCACGTCGCACGACAGGATCAGCGTCGGCTCTTCGCGGAACGGATCCAGGTTGGCGGTGGCGCAGTCAGGGATGAGGAGCATGTCAGAGGCTTCGATGCCCTTCCAGCCCGGGATCGACGAACCGTCGAAAGCCTGCCCGCTTTCCAGCTTGTCTTCATCGATCGCAGTGGTGGGCACGGAAACGTGGTGCTCACGGCCAACCGTATCGGTAAAGCGGAAATCCACGAATTTCACTTCGTTATCGGCGATCTGTTTCAGGACGTCTTTCGGGCTTGCCATGTCATCTCCATTAGATAAAAGGGTCGAGGGCTTTGCCCGTCGACTGGCATAAAAGAGGGAAGCAATAAGCGTGCCAGGTTTAGCCCCGGTATTCCCGGGGGAGGCATGTCAGGCTTGAGGGAATGTAGCACCATCGTGGTGCAAAAGGTGGGGCATGACCGCCCCACCTTGGTGCGTGCACCTTACAGGAACATTTCCTGAAGGTCATTGAGGAAGCGCCAGCCCAGAGACGTCGCGCGCAGGCGCGTGGGGTCGGCGTCGAGCAGGCCCCGTTTCGAGGCTGCCTCCAATTGGTGCGCAATGACGGCAAGCGACAAACCGGTGCGTTCGTTGAACGCCGTGGCAGCCACGCCGTCTTTCAGGCGCAAGGCGTTGAGCATGAACTCGAACGGCAGCTCGTCCGGACCGACCTGGCGGCTCTCGGCCAGATGGCTCCCGTCGCGCGCCATGGCGGCCTGCATCCAGGAATCCGGACCACGAAGACGCGCCTCGCGCACGATGCGGTCGTGAAACGACAGCTTGCCGTGCGCGCCGGGGCCAATGCCCAGGTAGTCGCCGAATTCCCAGTAATTCATGTTGTGGCGGCTGCGGGCGCCCGGCTTGGCGTACGCCGACACCTCGTAGCGCGCCAGACCCGCCGCGGCCAGCTCGGCTTCCACCGCGTCCTGCATGGCGGCGCTGGTGTCGTCGTCAGGCAGGTCTTCGGGTGGAAACTTCGCGAAGACCGTGTTCGGTTCCATCGTCAGGTGATACAGCGACAGGTGCTCGGTGCCGAACGAAATCGCCTGACGCAGATCGGCCGTACAGGCTTCCAGCGTCTGCCCGGGCAAGGCGAACATCATGTCCAGGTTGACCCGGGCCGCCGCCTGTTGCGCCATGTCGATGGCCGCGCGCGCCTGCGCGGCATCGTGGATGCGGCCCAGCTTCTTCAACTGCGCATCGTCAAAGCTCTGGATGCCCAGCGAAAACCGCGTCACGCCGCTGGCCGCGTAGTCGCGGAAACGGCCCGCCTCGGCCGTGCCGGGATTGGCCTCCATCGTGATCTCGGCGTCCGGCCACAAATTCAGATAAGCCCGCAGCATCGCCAGCAGCTCGTCCAGGCCAGCGGCCGACAGCAGGCTGGGCGTGCCGCCGCCGATGAAGACGGAAATCACCTGACGGCCCCAGATGGACGGCAATGACTGTTCCAGATCGCTGCGCAGCGCATCCAGATAGGCGCGTTCGGGAATCTCGCCAGGCGCCGCATGCGAGTTGAAGTCGCAATACGGGCACTTGCGCACGCACCACGGCACGTGGACGTAGACCGACAGCGGTGGCAGGCTGGTCAGCGTGGCGCCGGCGGGAACAACGAGGCGCGACTTGGTCGCGCCCATGTCGTTGCGGATGGGAATGGTGATGGACATGCAAAAAATTCCTGGCGCCTCGGCGGCGCCGTGGTCAAGCGTGGCTCAGCTTGCTGAGCAGCTCGCGCAGCGCGCGGGCGCGATGGCTGACCCGGTTCTTTTCGTCGGGATCCAGCGACGCGGCGGTCAGCGCCATGTCGGGCAGGTAGAAGTGCGGATCGTAGCCAAAGCCGTTGGCGCCTTCAGCTACGTCGATGATCTCGCCGTGCCACAGGCCTTCGCCGATAAGCGGACGCGGGTCGTTCTCGGAACGCACCAACGCCAGCACAGCGACATACCAGGCGCTGCGGTCGGCGACGGACGCCAGGTTGCGCACCAGCAACGCGTTGTTGGCCGCATCGGACTTTTCGCCGCCGTGCATCTTGGCATAGCGCGCCGAATATACGCCGGGCGCGCCGTCCAGCGAGGCCACGCACAGGCCGGAGTCGTCCGCCAGGGCGGGCAACCCGGTCAGGCGGCTGGCATGGCGCGCCTTGGCCAACGCGTTTTCGACGAAGGTGACGTGCGGCTCTTCCGCTTCCGGCACGCCGAGGTCGCCCTGCGGCACCAGCTCGATGCCCAGCGGCGCGAACAAGGCGGAGAACTCGCGCAGCTTGCCGGCATTGTTGGAGGCCAGGACAACGCGGCGCAGGGAGTCGGGAATCTTGGGGGAAGTCATAGAGCGGATTGTATAGGGCCGGGCCGGCCGCAGGCCGGCTTCCCACAATTTTGGCGCGGGTACCACCAACGTGTGAATTCGTTGTTGACACTTTTGTAACAGCGACTGAAGATTGCACGACACGATTTGTCGCAACAACGCAGACATATTTTGTTGTCAATATGACCTATCTTGTCACTGATCGTATCTCAATGCCCCGGCGATGAACTCCATTCACGCTTTGCCACGGCCGGCTGCGGCCCGTGCTCCCCGCAATTCCCCTGACGGAGTGTCCGCCCACGCCAGTCTGGCTGGCATCCTGCGCGAAAGATTGTTGCGGCCGCGCTTTCAACCGGTGGTCGACCTCTCGCACAGCCGCATCTACGGCCACGAAAGCCTGATCCGTGGCCCCGCCGACACCCCCTTGCACTTTCCCGACGCCTTGTTCGCCGAAGCGCGCCGGCAGGGGCTGCACCCGCAGCTTGAACTGGCCAGCTTCCGCGCGGGCGCGCGCGGGTTCGAACAGAACGACGCCTGCGGCAAGCTGTTCCTGAACCTGTCTGGCTCTGCCCTGCTCCATTACTGGACGCTCTGGGGCCACGACATGCCCAGCCGGCTGCTCAAGGACTGCGCGCTGGAGCCCGCCAGCATCGTCGTGGAACTGACCGAACAGGATCCGCTGTCGGACCGCATGGCCGAACTGCACAACGCCTTTGCCTGTCTGCGCGAGGCCGGCATGCGCATCGCGCTCGACGATTACGGTGTCGGCAATTCCAACCTGCAGCTCTGGGCCGAAACCCAGCCCGAGCTGGTCAAGATCGACCGGTATTTCTTTGACGGCATCGGCCACGACGAGCGCAAGCAGAACATGGTGCGCGCCATCCTGAAGGTGGCGCAACACCTGGGCACGTCGATCATCGCCGAAGGCATCGAAACCGCCGAGGATCTGGCCGTCGTGCGCGAGCTGGATATCCGCTACGCGCAGGGGTGGTTCCTGGGCATGCCCGACGAAACGCTGCTGACCGAGCTGACGCCGCCGCTGCGCGATTCACTGCGCTCGCGCACGTCGGCCCCGGTATCGCAGCGCGCCGCCGGCGGCACCGCCGTCAGCCTGCGGGTCGAGGCGCCGGCCGCCCTCTTGACCAAGCACACCAACGATGACGTGCATCGTCTCTTCATCGAGCACAAGAACCTGCACGCCGTGGCGGTCGTCGACGCCGACAACCGGCCGGTCGGCATCATCAACCGGCGGGACTTTTCCGAACACTACGCCCAGCGCTACACGCGCGAGCTCTTCGGCCGCGACGCCTGCTCGACCTTCATGAACGCCGAACCGGTGCTGGTGGACGTAAATGTGTCCATCGACCAGTTGAGCCACGTGCTGATTTCCGAAGACCAGCGCTACCTGATGGACGGGCTCATCATCACGCGCGACGGCCGCTACGACGGCCTGGCCACGGGCGAAACCCTGGTGCGCTCGGTGACCGAGATGCGCATCGAGGCGGCGCGCTACGCCAATCCGTTGACGTCCCTGCCCGGCAACATCCCCATCAGCCGGCACATCGCCACACTGCTGGAAGACGCCGCGGACTTCACGATCTGCTATGGCGACCTGAACAATTTCAAGCCCTTCAACGACGTCTACGGCTACTGGCGCGGCGACGACATGATCATGCTGACCGCCGACGTCATCAAGCGTCACTGCGATCCGCAGCGCGATTTCGTCGGGCATGTGGGCGGCGACGACTTCGTGGTGCTGCTGCGCAGCCCGGACTGGATGGCGCGCATCGAGCGCATCATTGCCGAGTTCAACGAGGGCGCCATGTCCCTGTACGACGAGCAGGGCCGCCGCAACGGTGGCATCGAGGCCGAGGACCGTTACGGCGTGCCGCGCTTCTTTCCGTTCGTGACGCTGGGCGTGGGCGCCCTGACCGTCACGCCCTCGCTATGCGAGCGCATCCGCCCTGAGGACATCGCCTCGGCGGCCGCCCATGTCAAGCACAAGGTCAAGCACGGGAACCTGTCGCTCGTGGCCGAGCGCTACACAGGGGCCGTCCTGCCGGAGCTCGCCGGCTGAGGCCTCGCGCGCCGCTGCCTGCGCGCCCTGCGCAATCTGGAATTTGGCCACGGCCCGGCGCAGTCCTTGCGCCTGAGCTTCCAGCGCCGCCGCGGCAGCCGCCGTCTCTTCGACCATGGCGGCCGTTTCCTGCGTGGATCGCTCGATATCGGCCACCGCGTCGTTCACCGACGCAATGCCGGCCGCCTGTTCGGCGGCGGCGCTGGAAATCTCGGCCACGATCTGTGTCACGCGGTCCACGGAAGCCACCATGTCGCGCATGGTGTCGCCCGCCAGATTCACGTGACGCACGCCGGCATCCACGCGCGCGGCCGAGTCTTCGATCAGCCCCTTGATCTCGCGCGCCGCCTGGGCACTGCGCTGCGCGAGCGACCGCACTTCGCCCGCCACCACGGCAAAGCCCTTGCCCTGCTCGCCCGCACGGGCCGCTTCCACGGCGGCATTGAGCGCGAGGATGTTCGTCTGGAACGCGATGCTGTCCACCACGCCAACGATCTCGCCAATGCGCCGCGCGCTGTCGGCGATGCCCTGCATGCTGTGCACGACTTCATCGACGGCCTGGCCGCCGCGCTGCGCCAATTGCGTGGCGCTGACCGCCTGACGGCTGGCCAGGTCCGCATTGCCGGCGGTCATCTGGACGGTGTGCGCCAACTGCGTCATGTTGGCCGCCGCTTCCTGCAGCGAGCCTGCCTGCCGGGCCGCGCGGTCCGACATGTCCGCGCCGCCAGCGGCGATTTCGCCCGACCCGGTATGGATTTCCTCCACGCCCAGCCGCACCGACGCCACCGCGGCCGACAGTCCCGTCTGCATGCGGCGCATGGCCGAATACAGCACGCCGATCTCGTTGTCGCCACGCTGCGTGATCACGCGCGTCAGATCGCCGTCCGCGATACGGTCGAAGTGCGCCCCCGCCTCGTTCAGCGGCCGCACGATGCTGCGGCGGAACCCCAGCCGGATCAGGATGGCCGCCACCAGGACGAAACCCAGCATGGCCGCCGCCACCACGATCACGCGTTCCAGGGTACGGCTTGCGCTGGCCACCGCTTGCTGCCCGTGTTCGCGGGCGTAAGCCTGGTAGGCCTCCACCTGCTTGACATAGCCCGCGCCGCTGGCGGGCAGCGCCTTATCCGTCAGCCGGTTGACCTCGATGCCGTTCCAGCCCTGGATCGCCTTGCTCATCGGCGCCAGCGTCTGGTCCGCGAAGGCGGCATAGGCGGTCAACACCTGCGCGAACAGCGGCGCGCCCTGCGCACTGTCGTCAGGGTTGGCGCGCAGACGCGCAAGGCTCGTGGCCGCCTGCTTGAGCAGCGCATCGGCCTGCGCCAGCGAGGTATTGCGCGCTTCCTCCAGCCCGCCTTCCATCGCCGTCTTGGCGTCCGTCAGCGCCGCACGCGCCTGGAACAGCCGGCTGGTCATGTCGGCAAGATCGCTCGCCCTTTCGATGCTTCCCCGGCCCAGGGCCTCGATATCCGCGCGGTTGTCACGCAAGACCGTGATGCCCGCCGCCGCCGCGACGGCGAACAGCACGACGAACACCGCAAGAATGGCCGACAGCGCCGTCGTGACCCTCAGATTTTTCCGCATATCCATCCATGTATAGCCTTGGCCGCCTTCGCGGCAGTGACACGGATTATGGAGATGCAGTTTGGCAATTTCTTGACACAACTCGGCGAGGACATGACGCACGGCCGTCATGAAGGTGCGCTTTTGCGTTCAGGAACCCCGTATTAATGATTTGTGAATTGGCACGTGCTCGCCCTTGCGGCACATTCGACCCTGTACCGATCCAATCCTTCAAACAGAACAGTCAGCCAAATGCACCAAGCCTCCCACGCCTACCAGGACATCCGCGAAGCCGTGCGCGACCTCTGCGCGCAGTTTCCCTCCGAATATTTCCGCAAGGTCGACGAAGAACGCGGCTACCCCGAGGACTTCGTCCGCGCCCTTACCGAAGCCGGCTGGCTGGCAGCGCTGATCCCGCAGGAATATGGCGGCTCGGGCCTGGGCCTGACCGAAGCCTCGGTCATCATGGAAGAAATCAACCGCAGCGGCGGCAACTCCGGCGCCTGCCACGGCCAGATGTACAACATGGGCACGCTGCTGCGCCACGGCTCCGAAGCCCAGAAGCGCGAATACCTGCCCCGCATCGCCGCCGGCGAGCTGCGCCTGCAGTCGATGGGCGTCACCGAACCCACCACCGGCACCGACACCACCAAGATCAAGACCACCGCCGTCAAGCGCGGCGACCGCTATGTCATCAATGGGCAGAAGGTCTGGATTTCGCGCGTGCAGCACTCGGACCTGATGATCCTCCTGGCGCGCACCACGCCGCTCGACCAGGTCACGCGCAAGTCCGAGGGCATGTCGATCTTCCTGGTTGACCTGCACCACGCGGTCAAGCATGGCATGTCGATCCGCCCGATCCCCAACATGGTCAACCACGAGACCAACGAGCTCTTCTTCGACAACCTGGAAATCCCCGAAGAAAACCTGATCGGCGAAGAGGGTAAGGGTTTCAAGTACATCCTGGACGGCCTGAACGCCGAGCGCACGCTGATCGCCGCCGAGTGCATCGGCGACGGCTACTGGTTCGTCGACAAGGTCACCGCGTACGCCAAGGAACGCATGGTGTTCGGCCGCCCCATCGGCCAGAACCAGGGCGTGCAGTTCCCCATCGCGCGCGCGCACATCAACGTCGAAGCGGCCAGCCTGATGCGCTACGAGGCTTGCCGGCTGTTCGACGCCCACGAGCCCTGCGGCGCGCAGGCCAATATGGCCAAGCTGCTGGCCGCCGATGCGTCCTGGGAAGCCGCCAACGCCTGCCTGCAGTTTCATGGCGGTTTCGGCTTCGCCACCGAATACGACGTCGAGCGCAAGTTCCGTGAAACGCGCCTCTATCAGGTGGCGCCCATTTCGACCAACCTGATCCTGTCGTACGTCGCCGAACACATCCTGGGCCTGCCCCGCTCCTTCTGACACGCCACCTTCCGACATGACCGCAGACAAAGACACCCCGCACCTGAGCGCCGAACTTGCGGCCTTTGCCGCCAACCTGCGCTACGAAGACATCCCGGCCCCGGTGCTGCGCCGCGCGGAAGACCTGCTGCTCGACTGCCTGGCCTCCATCCTGGCTGGCGCGTCGGCCCGCGCAGTCCAGGCGATCGACCGCTATGCCGCCGCGATGGGTCCGGCGGACGGCCCCAGCGAAGTCCTGATTACCCGCCGCCGCACCACGCCGCTCTTTGCCGCGATGGTCAATGCGGCCGCCGCGCACGTGGTGGAACAGGACGACGTGCACAACGGCTCGGTCTTCCATCCCGCCGCCGTCGTGTTCCCCCCTGCCCTTGCAGTGGCACAGGCGCTGGGCGCTTCGGGCCGCGATCTGCTCACCGCCGCCGTGGCCGGCTACGAGGTCGGCATTCGGGTCGGTGAGTTCCTGGGCCGCTCGCACTACAAGATCTTCCACACGACCGGCACGGCGGGGACGCTGGCCGCTGCGGTCACCACCGGCCGGCTGCTCGGCCTGTCCCCGGAACAGATGCTGCACGCGCTGGGTTCGGCCGGCACGCAAGCTGCGGGCCTGTGGGAATTCCTGCGCGACGCCGCCGATTCCAAGCAGTTGCACACGGCCAAAGCGGCTGCGGACGGCATCACCGCCGCGTACCTCGCGCGCGAAGGTTTCACGGGTGCGCGCCACATCCTGGAAGGCCCGCAGGGCATGGCGGCCGGCATGTCCACAGACGCCGATCCCAGCCGCCTGTGCGACCGCCTGGGGCAGCGCTGGGCGCTGGCCGAAACCTCGTTCAAGTTCCATGCCTCGTGCCGTCACACCCATCCGGCCGCCGACGCGCTGCAGCAGGCGTTGCGCGACAACCACCTCACCGAGGACGACGTCGAACGCGTCGTGGCGCATGTCCATCAGGGCGCCATCGACGTCCTCGGGCCGGTCGTCAATCCGCAGACGGTGCACCAGTCCAAATTCTCGATGGGCACGGTGCTGGCATTGATCGCACGCCAGGGCCGCGCGGGCCTGGCTGAATTCGACGCGGGCCTGGACGACCCCGGCGTCGCCGCCTTCCGCGGCAAGGTGGAAATGGCGCTCGACGCGGAAGTCGACGGCGCTTATCCGCAACGCTGGATCGGCAAGGTCACGGTTTACACCCGCGACGGCCGCGTGCTGCATGGCCGCGTCGACGAACCCAAGGGCGACCCGGGCAACACGCTCAGCCGCCCTGAGATCGAAGACAAGACGCTCAGCTTGGGCCGCTACGCGGACGCGGCAACGGAAAAAGAACTGCGCGAATTGATTTCCACGATCTGGGGGCTGGAAAAAGTGGGCAAGGTGGAGGCGCTGTTGCCGAAGTAACTCGCGATTGCCTGCGACTTACGCACTAAAAAAGCCGCATCTGCGGCTTTTTTTGCGTTGTGGCTACGCTGCAGGTGTCTGACACCCTGCGTGCACATCCGTCAGCTGCCGGTTATCTCACAAGGGTGTCAGACACCGTGTTCAATGCCACGCCAGCCGCCCCCAGATCACGCTGCAGGTGTCTGACACCCTGCGGGCACATCTGTCAGCTGCCGGTTATCTCACAAGGGTGTCAGACACCGGGTTCAATGCCSCGCCAGCCGCCCCCAGATCACGCTGCAGGTGTCTGACACCCTGCGGGCACATCCGTCAGCTGCCGGTTATCTCACAAGGGTGTCAGACACCGGGTTCAATGCCGCGCCAGCCGCCCCCAGATCACGCGGCAGGTGTCTGACACCCTGCGGGCACATCCGTCAGTTGCCGGCTATCTCACAAGGGTGTCAGACACCGTGTTCAATGCCGCGCCAGCCGCCCCCCAGATCACGCTGCAGGTGTCTGACACCCGCAGGCACGCCCGTCAACTGCCCGCTATCTCACAAGGGTGTCAGACACCGTGTTCAATGCCACGCCAGCCGCCCCCCAGATCACGCTGCAGGTGTCTGACACCCGCAGGCACGCCCGTCAATTGCCCGCTATCTCACAAGGGTGTCAGACACCGTGTTCAATGCCACGCCAGCCGCCCCCCAGATCACGCTGCAGGGGTCTGACACCCGCAGGCACGCCCGTCAATTGCCCNTCACGCTGCAGGTGTCTGACACCCGCAGGCACGCCCGTCAATTGCCCGCTATCTCACAAGGGTGTCAGACACCGTGTTCAATGCCACGCCAGCCGCCCCCCAGATCACGCTGCAGGTGTCTGACACCCTGCGGGAACATCCGTCAGTTGCCGGTTATCTCACAAGGGTGTCAGACGCCGTGTTCAATGCCACGCCAGCCGCCCCCCAGATCACGCTGCAGGTGTCTGACACCCTGCGGGCACATCCGTCAGCTGCCGGTTATCTCACAAGGGTGTCAGACACCGTGTTCAATGCCACGCCACCCGCCCCCCAGATCACGCTGCAGGTGTCTGACACCCGCAGGCACGCCCGTCAATTGCCCGCTATCTCACAAGGGTGTCAGACACCGTGTTCAATGCCANTCACGCTGCAGGTGTCTGACACCCGCAGGCACGCCCGTCAATTGCCCGCTATCTCACAAGGGTGTCAGACACCGTGTTCAATGCCACGCCAGCCGCCCGGCAGATCAAGCCAGCGCGGCGCGCTGCGCCTTCACCAGATTGGCAATACCGCCTTCGGCGAGCACCAGCATCCTGTCCAGCTCAGCCCGCGTGAACGTTGCGCCTTCACCGGTGCCCTGCACTTCCACGAAGGCGCCGCTGCCCGTCATGATGACGTTCACGTCGGCATCGCACGCCGAATCTTCCAGGTAGTCCAGGTCCAGCACCACCTGGCCGTTGACCAGGCCTACCGACACGGCAGCCACGGCGTCGCGAATCGGACTGACCGCCAGGTCGCCGCGCTTCATCAGCAGCCCGACCGCATCGGCCGCCGCCACCCAGGCACCGGTGATGCTGGCGCAACGCGTGCCGCCGTCGGCCTGCAGCACGTCGCAGTCCAGGTGCAGGGTGCGTTCGCCCAGTGCCTTCATGTCGAACACGGCGCGCAGGCTGCGGCCGATCAGGCGCTGGATCTCCTGCGTGCGGCCGCTCTGCTTGCCGCGCGCAGCCTCGCGATCGCCGCGCGTGTGCGTGGCCCGCGGCAACATGCCGTATTCAGCCGTTACCCAGCCTTCGCCCTTGCCCTTGAGAAAAGGCGGTACCTTGTCCAGGACGCTTGCCGTGCAAAGCACATGGGTGTCGCCTGCCTTCACCAGCACGGAGCCTTCGGCGTAACGCGTAAAGCCGCGCTCCAGGCTGAACGGTCGCAGTTGGTCGGCGGCGCGGCCCGACGGCCGGGCTTGGGTGGGGATGGTGGTCACAACAGGCTCCAGACTTGGCTTAGATTCGCGGCATTGTACGGGCAGGCGCCACCGGAAAATCACGCTTGGAGTATCCTGCCGCGATGTATCCGGTTGAAAACACAGACCCGCTGCCCAGGACCTGGGCGCCGCGGGCCCCGGCGCAACCGGCTTCCATTCCAAGAATCACCAGGACACGCACACCATGATCCGCAGCATGACCGCCTTCGGCAACGCCCGAGCAGACTTAGAACAAGGCACTCTCGCCATAGAACTGCGCAGCGTCAACAGCCGTTTTCTCGACCTGTATTTCCGCCTTCCCGATGAACTGCGCCACGTGGAAACGCCCCTGCGCGAACTGCTGACCGCGAATCTGGCCCGCGGCAAGGTCGAAATCCGCGTGTCCTTCACCCGTGCGGCCAATGCCGATCTGTCCAAGCTGGATCCCGCCTGGCTCGACAGCCTGGCCGAACAGCTCCAGGCCGCGCGCCGCATCATCCCGGACATCGCGTCCCCGCGTCTGGCGGAATTGTTCAATTGGCCCGGCCAGCGCGGCAATGATGCGCTGGATCCGCAGATCTGGGGCGCCGCGTGCCTGCAGGCTGCCCAGCAGGCCCTGACCCAGCTTCAGGAAGGCCGCGAGCGCGAAGGCGAACGCCTCGCCGGCATGATGCGCGAATGCGCCGATGGCGTCGCGCGCGTCGTGGATATCGTGCAGGCGCATCTGCCGCAGTTGCTGGCCGACCACCGCGAGCGCCAGGCCGCCAAGCTGCGCGAAAGCGTCGAGTCCGCCTTCCCCGGCGGATTCACCCACATTTCCGGCGCGGAACTGTCCGAACGCCTGTCGCAGGAAGCCAACCTCTTTGCGCTGCGCATCGACGTAGCCGAGGAACTGTCGCGCCTGCGCTCGCACCTGGAAGAACTGCGTCACCTGCTGTCCGACGGCGGCGGCAAGCCCGCAGCAGGCAAGAAGAATGCCGGCAGCGCGGGCAAGCGGCTGGACTTCCTGTTCCAGGAAATGAACCGCGAAGCCAACACGCTGGGCTCCAAGGCGGGCAGCATGGAAGTCACCCGCGCCGCCATGGACCTGAAGCTGCTGATCGAGCAGATGCGCGAGCAGGCGCAGAACATCGAATAAGGGGCACGGGGGTTGCTACCCCCGCTTGATGCCCGCCGTTACCGGACCTCGCCCGCCGCCGGCTCGCCCCGCAGCGCCGAATCCAGATATTCGCTGCGGGCGCGAGCGTCCGGAAAGCGCATGTCGCGGTAGCTGACAAAGCGCGAACCGCGCGTCAGGCGGTAACCGGCCCAGATCAGCAAAAAGAGCGGAATGCCGATGTAGGTGGCGACCACGCCGCCCCACTGGATCTTGTCCTCCAGGAACGCCTGGTAGTTCTGGCCCAGCGTGATGATCAGGCACAGCACGAACGCAAAGATCGGACCAAAGGGAAAGAACGGGGACACGTACGGCAGATCCGCCAGGCTGTTGCCCTGCTTCACATACCCGCGGCGAAAGCGGTAATGGCTGATGGCGATGCCCAGCCACGCAATGAACCCGGTCATCCCCGACGTATTGAGCAGCCAGATATACACGTCGTTGGGGCTGAAGATGAAGGTGAAGAAGCACAGCGCCGCGACAACGGTGGTGGCCAGCAGCGCCCACAGGGGAACACCGCTGCGCGAGATACGACCGAAGATCCGCGGCGCCTTGCCTTCACGCGCCAGGCTGTAGAGCATGCGCGTGGCCGCGTACATGCCCGAATTACCGGCCGACAGCACCGAGGTCAGCACCACTGCGTTCATCACCGAGGCGGCGCCCAGCAGCCCCGCGCGTTCGAAGATCAGCGCGAACGGGCTGACGCTGATGTCCTCGACATCGTTGCGCAGCAGGTGCGGGTCGGTATAGGGAATCAAAAGGCCGATGACCAGGATGGCGGCCACGTAGAACAGCAGGATGCGCCAGAACACCTGACGCACGGCGCGCGGCAGATTGCGTGCCGGATCCTTGGATTCCCCCGCTGCGATGCCGATCAGTTCTGTGCCCTGGAACGAAAAGCCCACCACCATGGCGACGCCGATCAGCGCGGCAAAGCCGCCCGCAAACGGCGCGTCGCCCACGGTCCAGTTGGCCAGGCCGCCCGTCTCGCCGCCCCGGATGATGCCTAGCAGCATCATCACGCCCATGGCGACGAAGGCCAGCACGGCGATCACCTTGATCAACGCAAACCAGAACTCTGCCTCGCCGAAGCCGCGGGCGGACATGGCGTTCAGTCCGAAAGTGATGGCCAGGAACAGCGCACTCCAATAAAAGCCGGGTACGTCGGGGAACCAGTACGCCATGACGAGCTGCGCCGCGACCAGGTCGACGGCCACCGTAACCGCCCAGTTGTACCAATAGTTCCACCCCAGTGCGAAGCCGAAACCGTCCTCGACATACCGCGCGCCATAGGTCGAGAACGAGCCGGACACGGGCATGGCAGCCGCGAGCTCGCCCAGGCTGGTCATCAGGAAATAGACCATGATGCCGATCAGCACGTAGCCCAGCAGCGCGCCGCCGGGGCCCGCCTTGGCGATGGTCGCGCCCGACGCCACGAATAGCCCGGTGCCGATCGACCCGCCCACCGCGATCATGGTCAGGTGGCGCGCCGACAGCGTGCGCCGCAATTCGGACGGCCTGTCCGCCTGCGCGTTGCGCGTGCCGCCTGAGCGACGATCATCGTGTTCCGATGGTGCCAAAATGCGTTCCTTCACGTCTGGATGGCGCTTGCGCAACGGTCCGCAAACGCCCTGGGATTACCGAGCAACGCGCGAGAATAGCGCAATCGGCCCCGACATGAAAAATGGCCGGGCGCCGGGGACGGATCCGCCCCCGAGGCCTCCCGGTGGCGGCCGTTTTATTGAAACGCCGTTTCCATAAACGTGCGCAGCTTGCGCGAATGCAGCCGCTCGGGCGGCATGTCGCGCAGCCGTTCCAGCGCCCGGATGCCGATTTCCAGATGCTGGTTGACCTGGCGCCGGTAGAAGGCGCTAGCCATGCCTGGCAGTTTCAGCTCGCCATGCAGCGGCTTGTCGGACACGCACAGCAAGGTCCCATAAGGCACCCGGAAGCGAAAGCCGTTGGCCGCGATCGTGGCCGACTCCATGTCGAGCGCAATCGCGCGAGACTGCGCAAATCGCTCCACCAGATCGACGTGGTCGCGCAATTCCCAGTTGCGATTGTCGATCGTCGCCACGGTGCCCGTGCGCATGATGCGCTTCAGGTCCCAGCCGGACAGCCCGGCCACCTCTTCGACCGCCTGCTCCAGCGCCACCTGCACCTCCGCCAGCGCCGGCACGGGCACCCAGGTGGGCAGATCGTCGTCCAGCACGTGGTCCTCTCGGACGTAGCCATGCGCCAACACATAATCGCCCAGCCGCTGGGAGTCGCGCAGGCCCGCGCAATGGCCCAGCATCAGCCAGGCGTGCGGCCGCAGCACGGCGATGTGGTCGGTGATCGTCTTGGCATTCGACGGCCCGACACCGATGTTGACCAACGTGATGCCCGAATGATCACCGCGCACCAGGTGGTACGCCGGCATCTGCGGCAGGCGCACCGCCTGGGCCTCGTCGCCGGGACCGCTCTCGCCGCGGCGCGTGATGCGGTTGCCGGGCTCGACCAGCATTTCGTAGTCTTCGTTGCCGCTGACCATCAGGGCGCGGGCCCGGGCGCAGAACTCATCCACGTAGAACTGGTAGTTGGTGAACAGCACAAAATTCTGGAAATGCGTGGGCGCGGTCGAGGTGTAATGCTGCAGCCGGTGCAACGAATAATCCACGCGCTGCGCGGTAAAGGGTGCCAACGGCTTGGGTTCGCCGTCCTTGCCGCGCCACGATCCGTTGACGATGGCGTCGTCGGTGACCGCCAGGTCCGGCACGTCGAACAGGTCGCGCAGCGGCCGCTTGAGGGCCTCCAGGTGTTCGCCTTCCACGTAGGCGCCCTCGGGAAAGGCGAAATGCAGCGGTATCGGCGAATCGGACTCGCCCACTTCGACCGCCACCCGATGGTTCTGCAACAACTGGCCGATCTGCTCGATCAGGTAGTCGCGAAACAACGCCGGCTGCGTGATGGTGGTCTGGTAGTAACCCGGTTCGGCCACGTGGCCATAGGAAAGCCGGGTGTCGATGGGATCGTAGGTTTCCACGACGATGCGGATGGCCGGGTAGTAGGCGCGGAATCGCGCGCTGCCATTGCCCGAGCCCTTCAGGACCTCGCGGAATGCGGTACGCAGGAAAGCCGTATTGCGCGCATAGATTTCCGCCAGCCGGTCAACGGCGGACAGCGCGTCCTGGAAGGGTTCAAACGGCAGGGCCTCAGGCCGATTCATGGACGACAAAGGGTGTACTGCGTTCATCATTGAGCTCTACTCCGCCTTCTTATCTGTCTTGGCTGCATCGACCGCGCGCGGCGGCAACACCGGGGGCCGATGCGGTCGATTATGCCCGAGGCGTTGGGCAATGAAATGTCATCCGGCACACCAGTGTGGGTATCGCGCTGGTTGCGTCGCAGGGACGCGATGCGCGGCTCCGCGGTTACGTGACGCGGTGGGCGGGCCGTAACAGCACGCCCGCGATAATGCTGCATTGCACTACAAATGTAATGAAACATTATTACACTATAATCTTGAGGCGTTTCTTGCTTTCCGCCTGTAAACCGCTCCCCTTTCCGCCGGCTTGCCTCCCAGGCAAAGCCATGCCGCCCACTCCGATTTCTGAAGTGACGTAATGACGCCGCCCACGCGAAAGTTTCGCTTTGCCCAATTCCGCACCCCCGCATTTCTGTCAGCGCCCCTGCTGGCCCTGACGCTCTCCTGGATTCCCGGCGCCGCTCAAGCATCGCTGGCCTCCGACCAAGCCCGCCCCACCCTCAGCGGCTTACGCCTCGCGCAAGAGCCCACCGTCCTGACGCTGCGCGAGCGCGTCGTGCAGGCCGGCCTGGAGGCTATCGGCACGCCCTATAGCTGGGGCGGCGATGACGCCGAGGGCTTCGATTGCAGCGGCCTCGTTCTGTATGTCTTCCGGGAAATCGCCGGCCTGGAGCTGCCGCGCACTGCGCGCGCCCAGCGCAGCGAAGGCAAGACCGTGTCCGCCAAGAAGGAACTGCGCCCCGGCGATCTGGTGTTCTTCGCCACGCGCGGACGCGGCGTCACCTCGCACGTCGGCATCTATATCGGCCAGAACAAGTTTGTCCATGCCCCGCGCCGCGGCACCAAGGTGCGCGTCGACGACATGAAGACCGCCTACTGGTCCAAGCGCTACCTGGGCGCTCGCGCGTACCTGGATACCCCGCCCAAGCAGCTGCTGGCGCAGGCTTCGCGCTAAGCGCAAGGCTGGCGGACGGCGCCAAGCGGGCGCCAGGGGATAAACGTAAAAACGCCGGCACGCGGGTGCCGGCGGTTTCGTTCCTGAAAGAAGTGCTCAGCCTCGGCCAACGAACGGCATGTTGGTCGCCATGATCGTCATGAACTGCACGTTGGCGTCCAGCGGCAGACGGGACATGGCAGCCACGGCCTGCGCCACGTGCGCGACGTCCATGCGCGGCTCGACCTTGGTGCTGCCGTCGGCCTGCAGGATGCCGGCTGCCATGCGCTCGGTCATATCCGTGGCGGCGTTGCCGATGTCGATCTGGCCGCACGCAATGTTGTACGCCCGGCAATCCAGGGAGATCGACTTGGTCAGCCCGGTCACCGCGTGCTTGGTCGCGGTGTAGGCAATGGAAAACGGCCGCGGCGCGTGCGAGGAAATCGAACCGTTGTTGATGATGCGGCCGCCTCTCGGGTTCTGCGCCTTCATGATGCGGATCGCGGCCTGCGCGCACAGGAACATGCCCGTCAGGTTGGTGTCGACCACTTCACGCCACACGGCAACCGGCAATTCCTCGATCGGCACGGCCGGCGCGCCCCGGCCGGCATTGTTGAACAGCACGTCCAGGCGTCCGTATTCGCGCTGGGCGGTATCGAAGAGATCCCGGACTGCCTGCTCGTCCGAGACGTCCGTGGGCACGACGAGCGCCCGCAGGCCATCTTCGCCCGCCGCCGTCCGGGTGGCTTCCAGCGGCTCTCGCCGGCGGCCCGCCAGCACGACGCGGTAGCCCTGCGCCAGGAGCTCCAGCGCGACTGCGCGGCCTATGCCGGTGCCGGCGCCCGTGACCAGGGCGACGCGGGGCGGATCGATCTCGTTCGTGTTCATCGGATTCTCCGTCTTATGAATGCGCGAAATCCTACCCGAATCGTCTTACGGATGCTGCAAGCGAAGGTTCCAAGCCCGACACACTTTCAACATTCCCGCCAAAGGGATGACCCTCGCGCCGTTTCGCACCCAATGCCCCGTTGCGCCAGCGCAGATTCACCGGCCCGCGGCGCGCGCGGCCAACCGCGCGATTTGCTATTCTTCGAGTCTCAGCATCACACGCCGGTCACATTCATTCATGCACGCCACTCCCGGAAACGTCTTCATGGTCGTCGCGCCTAGCGGCGCCGGCAAGTCCAGCCTTGTAAAGGCCCTGCTTGCCCAGGACTCCTCCATCCTGCTTTCCATTTCCTGCACCACCCGCGCACCCCGCCCCGGCGAAGAAGACGGCCGCGAATACCGGTTTGTGTCGATCGACGATTTCAAGCAGATGCGCGAAGCGCAGAACCTGCTGGAATGGGCCGAGGTCCACGGCAATTTCTATGGCACGCCGCGCGACCGCATCGACGAAGCCACCAGCCAGGGACGTGACGTGCTACTGGAAATCGACTGGCAAGGCGCGCGCCAGGTGAAGCAGCGTTTTCCGCGCGCGATCGGCATTTTCGTGCTGCCGCCGTCCATCGACGAACTCGAAAGCCGGCTCAAGGCGCGCGGACAGGATGCGCCGCAAGTCATCGCCCGCCGCCTGATGGCCGCGGGCGGCGAAATCGCCCACGCGCCTGAATGCGAATATGTTATTATTAATCAAGAATTTAGCGTAGCCCTGTCGGAGCTGACCCAAATCGTCAGCGCTGCTCGGCTGCGTTTTTCGTCTCAGGCCGCCCGTCACGCCGAGTTGTTTGCGCAACTGGGCATCCCGGCCGAACACTGAGCCGAACGCATTCTCCCCATCATCCATCAGCACCAGGTGTCCTAATGGCTCGCATCACTGTCGAAGACTGTCTGAATCAAATCCCCAACCGTTTCAAGCTCACGCTGGCCGCGACGTATCGCGCCCGTGAATTGGCGCAAGGCCACGCCCCGCGCCTGGACAGCAAAGACAAGCCCACGGTCACGGCACTGCGCGAAATCGCTGGCGGACTCACCGGCGTGGAAATGCTGCGTAAAGTTCCCACCTGATACGCGCCGGGGGGCTGCAAGCATGGCTTTTCCCGGGCTGAAGTACGCTTCATCTGGTCTGCTTGCCGCCCTGCGTGCCGGCTCCCGTCTCGGGCGCCGCACGGGCAAGAAAGACAAGAATTCCCCCACGCCACCGTCCGTCGCCGCGCAAGAAGCGGCGGACGCGACCGGATCCCCGGTCGCCTCGCTGGCGCCGCTGACCGAAATCATCGGCAGCTATCTCGACAAGAACGATGTAGAGCGCGTGCGCGAAGCCTATCGCTTTGCGGACCAGGCGCACTTGGGCCAGTTCCGCGCCAGCGGCTCGCCCTACATCTCTCATCCCATCGCCGTCACCGAAATCTGCGCGGGCTGGAAGCTCGACGTCAACGCGCTGTCTGCCGCCCTGCTGCACGACGTGATGGAAGATCAGGGCATCGCCAAGCACGAGCTGGCCGAGAAATTCGGACCTGAAGTCGCCGAGCTGGTCGATGGCCTGTCCAAACTGGACCGCCTGGACTTCGCCACCAAGGCCGAGCAACAGGCCGAGAGCTTCCGCAAGATGCTGCTGGCGATGGCGCGCGACGTGCGCGTCATCCTCATCAAGCTGGCCGACCGCCTGCACAACATGCGCACGCTGGACGCGGTCAATCCCGAAAAGCGCCGCCGCATCGCCCGCGAAACGCTGGACATCTATGCGCCGATCGCGCATCGGCTCGGCCTGAACCTGCTGTTCCGCGAGCTGCAGGACCTGTGCTTTGCCGCGATGCACCCGAACCGGTACCAGGTCCTGTACAAGGCCGTCCTGGCCGCGCGCGGCAACCGCCGCGAAGTCATCACCAAGATCGCCGACTCCGTGCGGGCCGCCCTCCCCGCCGCTGGCATCGAGGCCGAAGTCAGCGGCCGCGAAAAGACCCTGTTCGGCATCTATCACAAGATGGTCGACCAGAAAAAGTCCTTCTCGGACGTGCTGGACATCTACGGCTTTCGCGTCGTGGTCCACACGCTGCCCGAGTGCTATCTGGCGCTGGGCACGCTGCATCAGCTCTTCCGTCCGGTGCCCGGCAAGTTCAAGGACTACATCGCCATCCCGAAGGTGAACGGCTATCAGTCCCTGCACACGACGCTGGTTGGCCCGTACGGCACGCCGGTGGAGTTCCAGTTCCGCACGCGCGACATGCACCACGTCGCCGAGGAAGGCGTTGCCTCGCACTGGCTGTACAAGGGTGCGGACCTGACGCTCAATGATCTGCAAAAACGCACGCACCAGTGGCTGCAATCGCTGCTGGACATCCAGAGCCAGACCGGCGATTCCGGCGAATTCCTCGAGCACGTCAAGGTCGACCTGTTCCCGGACGCCGTCTACGTGTTCACGCCGCGCGGCAAGATCATTTCGCTGCCCCGCGGCGCCACGCCGGTCGACTTTGCCTACGCGATCCACACCGACATCGGCAACCAGGCCGTCGCGGCCAAGGTCAATGGCGAGTTCGTGCCGCTGCGCACCGAACTGAGCAGCGGCGACACCGTGGAAATCGTCACGTCGCCGGCCTCGCGCCCCAATGCGCAATGGCTGAATTACGTGCGCACCGGCCGGGCGCGTTCTGAAATCCGCCACTACCTGCGCACCGTCAAGTACGAAGAGTCGGTGGCTTTCGGCGAACGGTTGCTGGCCCAGGCAATGCAGGAGCTGCATATGCCCCTGCCCGCCACCGACGACCCGGGCTGGCAGAAGCTGGCGCGCAGTACCGGCGCCAGTTCGCGCGAGGAAATCCTGGCCGACATCGGGCTGGGCAAGCGGCTTGCCGCGGTGGTGGCCCGCCGCTTCGCACCGGAACACCAGCTTGTCGCCACCACGGCCGCCGCGGTGGACGAACTGACCTCTGCGCGCAGCGCGCCCATCCTGATCCAGGGCAACGAAGGCCAGGCGGTGCAACTTGCGCCCTGCTGCGGTCCGCTGCCCGGCGATCCCATCGTGGCCGGAATGCGCATGGGCCATGGACTGGTGGTGCACACGGCGGATTGCCCCGTCGCGTTGCGCCAGCGCCTGCGCGAGCCGGAGCGCTGGATCAACGTGGGTTGGGACGCGCAGACAGCCAAACACCTGGCGACGCGCCTGGACATCGTCACGCGCAACGAGCGCGGTGTGCTGGGGCGGTTGGCGGCGGAAGTCACGGCCGCCGACGCGAACATCGTGCACGTCACGATGCACGACGACGCCGTGTCCACCGTGTCGCTGCACCTGACCATTCAGGTCGACAGCCGCAAGCATCTGGCCCAGGTCATCCGCGCCATCCGGCATGTGCCGCAGGTGCAGAAGATCGTCCGCGTGAAGGGCTGAGGGCCTCCTTCCGCGCACACAGAAAAGGCGTCCGGCCACAAGCCGGACGCCTTTTTCACGTCAGGTCACGTGCTGCAGAAAGTCCTTCAGGCGCTGGCTGGGCGGATTGCTCAGCAGCTCTTCGGGCGGCCCGTCGTGAGCAATCTTGCCGGCATCGATGAAGATCAGACGGCTGCCAACCTTGCGCGCGAATTCCATTTCGTGCGTGACGACCACCATCGTCATTCCCTCCTCGGCCAGGTCGCGCATGACCTTCAGCACCTCGTGGCGCAGTTCGGGATCCAGCGCGGAGGTGGGCTCGTCGAACAGCATCAGCTTGGGCATGATCGCCAGCGCACGGGCAATCGCAACGCGCTGCTGCTGGCCCCCGGAAAGCTCCGAAGGATAGTGGTTCATGCGTTCGGCAAGGCCCACCTTGGCCAGCAGGCTTTCGGCAAGCTGGCGCGCCTCGGCGCGGCCCTGGCCCCGCGTGTGGACGGGGCCGAACATGACGTTCTCCAGCGCCGTCATCTGCGGGAACAGATTGAACTGCTGGAACACCATGCCGGCCTCGCGCCGGATCTCGCGTATCGTCGCCGCGTCGCCCTTCACGCTGAGGCCATCGACCAGCAGATCGCCGTCGTTGATCGTTTCCAGCACGTTGATGCAGCGCAGGAAGGTGGACTTGCCGGAGCCCGACGGCCCGACCACCACCACGACTTCACCGGCGTCGATATTGAGCGAGATGCCGTTGAGCACCGTCGAGTCGCCAAAGCGTTTGGTGACGTTATGAAATTCAACCATGCTCATATGATGCGCATCCTCTTTTCGACCAGATGCAGGGTCAACGCCATCAGGCCCGTGAGGATCAGATAGATGATCGCCACGGCGGACCAGATTTCGACCGCCCGGAAATTGCTGGCCATGATTTCCTGCCCTTGACGGGTCAGTTCCGCCACGCCGATCACGATGAACAGCGACGAATCCTTCAGACTGATGATGCACTGGTTGCCCAGCGGCGGAATCATCCGCCGGAACGCAACCGGACCGATGATGTGCAGCAGGATCTTATGAAAAGGCAGGCCCATGGCCTGCCCTGCTTCCTTCAGGCCCTTGTGGACCGACAGCAGCGCGCCCCGCACGATTTCCGAGATGTACGCCCCCGAATTGATGATGAGCGTGGCGATCGCCGCGAATTCGGCGTCGACCCGGATGTCTGCCAGCAGCGGCAATGCAAAGTAGATGAACATGACCTGCACCACGATCGGCGTGCCGCGGATGACCGCGACATACACTTGCGCAATGCCCGACACGATCGCGTTCCCGTAGGCTCGCGTCACGCCCGAGAGCGCGCCGAGCAGGAAGCCGCCCACCAGGCCCCAGAACGTGATCTTGATGGTCATAAGCGTACCCGTCAGCAGATTGGGTAACGCGTCCTCGATGACAGCCCAGTCAAACTCCACGATCTTCCCCCTATGGCGCGCAGCGGCGCGCCCGCATCATGGCGGACGCGCCTCGCGGCCTGGAGCGGTGGCGCGTCCGTGAAAAGTACCGCTTGGCGAGCCGGTCAGGGCTTCTTGCCGAACCACTTGGTGTAGATCGCGTCGTACTCGCCGCTGGCCTTCAGGTTGGCGAGCGCCTTGTTGACCTCGGGGACCAGTTCGCTGCCCTTGGGGAAGGCGATGCCGTAGAAGTCGCCGCTCTTGACCGAGCCGACCACCTTCACGCGGCCCTTGCCGGCCGTATTGGCGTAATACTGAACGTTGGGCGTATCGTGCACGGCGGCGTCGACCCGGCCGGTCGCCAGTTCGAGGTACGCGTTGTCGATGTTGGGGAACAGCTTGAGCTTGGCGTCGGGCACCTGAGCCTTCAGGAAGTCCACGGTCGCGGTGCCCGTCTTGACGGCGACGGTCTTGCCGGAGAGTGACTTGGCGTCCTTGATGTCGGTGTTCTTTTCGCCCACCAGGATGGCCAGGCCGCTTTCGTAATAGGGATCCGAGAAGTCGATGACCTTCTTGCGGTCGTCGCGGATGGTGATGCCCGCCAGCGCGGCGTCGATGTTCTTGGTCTGCAGGCCGGGAATGATGCCGGCGAAGTCCATCGGCTGCAGCTTGTACTTGAGGTTGAGTTCCTTCGCGATGGCCGCCCACAGATCGACGTCGAAGCCGACATAGGTGTTGCCCTGCTTGAATTCGAACGGCACGAAAGCGGTATCGGTGGCCACCACCAATTCCCTGCCCTGGGCCTGAGCGGCCGAAGCGGCGCCGAACAGGGTCAGGGACAGGCCCACCATTGCGGCGGCGACTTTACGTTTGATCATGAAACTCTCCTCTTGGGGAGCGCCAGGCACCCCGGGCTTGTTGTAAGGGCATGATTCCTGGGCTGCGCCGGGTTCGCCGGTGCAACTTATCGACGATCTTAACGCATCAGGTGGAGCCCGGCGGAAGGACGGACCCCTTACAATCCGCGAGACATCCGGAGGTTTTCGATGGCCTGCAAATACGTACGCATCGCTGGAAACCGCCGCCAGGTCGGCCTGGCGCTGGGCAAGCTGGCCCGCCCCGTCATGGGGTCGTATCTGAAACAGAGCGGCACCTGGGAAGCGCTGCGGCCGTGGCGGGGCCATCCTTTTGTGGATGAGCTTGCGCAGCAGGCAGAGGCCGCCTTGCCGCAGATCTGGGAAGAACTCGACGGCCTGGCCGAAGGTCTGCGCATGCCGATCAAGGATGTGCTGCTATGGCATTGCCGCGGCGATCTGCTGCACAGCAGCACGGATGGCTGCACGTCGGCCGCCCTGCGCACCGCCGACGGCACGCGCTGGATCGGCCACAACGAGGACGGCGATCCGTATCTGTATGGCCGCTGCCATCTGGTGGACGTCGCGCTGGACGATGCGCCGGGTTACCTCAGCTTCTACTACCCGGGCTCCCTGCCCGGCCACACCTTCGCCGCCAATCGCGCGGGCCTGGTCCAGACGATCAACAACCTGCGCAACAAGCAGCGGCATGCGGGTGTGCCGCGCATGTTCGTGGCGCGTGCGGTCCTGGATTGCGCCACGCTGGACGAGGCGGTGGCGCTGCTGCGCGACCTGCCCCATGCCGGCGGCTTTCATCACACGCTGGGCGCGGCGTCAGACGCGCGCCTGCTCAGCGCCGAGGTCACGCCGGGTTCGGTGTCCGTGCTGGACATCGGCCGGCGCTACGGGCACGCCAACCACATGGTGCACGCCGCCACCCGGGGCCAGGCGCAGATCATCACCGATTCGTCGCGGGCGCGGCAGAACCGGATCGAAGGCCTGGTGGATGCGTGGCTGCCGGAATCCGGCAGCGCCGACATGCTGGCAGCCCTGCTCGATACCGAGGGAAAGCTGCCGATCCTGCGCACCGCCAAGGACGATCCCGACGACGAGAACACCCTGGCGACGGCAATGTTCGAGATCACCGATGACGCGGTCGCCCTGCGCGTCTACGACCGCAAGGCGCGCCCCGATATCGCGCTGGACGTGATGTCCGACCCCGAGTGATCGGGACCGGACATCGGGGCGTGCATCACTGCGCGCCGAAGCCGCCGCCTCCCGGCGTTTCCACGACGAACACATCACCTGGGCGCAGTTGCGCGCTGTCCTGCGGACCCAGTTCCTCGATAGTGCCGTCCACGCGTTCAACGGTGTTCCGGCCCATCGCACCCGGCTCGCCGCCAGCTAGGCCGAAGGGAGCAAACCGCCGGTTGTTGGACAGGATGGCCGCGGTCATGTCTTCCAGAAAGCGAACGCGGCGCACGCCGCCGTCGCCGCCGGCATACCGGCCCTTGCCGCCCGAACCCTTGCGGATCTCGTAGGACTCGAGACGGACCGGGAAACGGAACTCCAGCACTTCCGGATCGGTCAGGCGCGAATTGGTCATGTGCGCCTGCACGACCGACGTGCCCGCAAAGCCCTCGTCATGCGGACCGGCCGCGTCGATGCGCACGGGACCGGCGCCGGTGCCGCCGGAGATGGTCTCGTAGTACTGATGGCGCGCGTTGCCGAACGTGAAGTTGTTCATGGTGCCCTGGCTGGCGGCCAGCACGCCCAGCGCGCCGTACAGCGCGTTGACGATGCACATGGACGTTTCCACGTTGCCCGCGACCACCGAGGCGGGCGGGTTCGGGCGCAGCATCGAGCCTTCCGGCACGATGATGGACAGCGGCACCAGGCAACCGTCGTTCAGCGGGATGTCGTCGTTGACCATCGTGCGGAACACGTACAGCACGGCGGCCACGGCGATCGCACCCGGCGCGTTGAAGTTGTTGTCCAGCTGCGCCGAGGTGCCCGTGAAGTCGACCACGGCGCTGCGCGCCTCGGTATCCACGCGCACGGCCACGCGAATGACCGCGCCGTTGTCCAGCGGGTACTCGTAGCTGCCGTCCTTCAGCACCGAGATCACGCGGCGCACCGCCTCTTCGGCGTTGTCCTGCACGTGGCCCATGTAGGCGCGCACGACGTCCAGACCGAAGTGATCGCACATGCGCAAGAGTTCCTGCACGCCCTTTTCATTGGCGGCGATCTGCGCGTGCATGTCGGCGATGTTCTGATCCGGGTTGCGCGCCGGCCACCGGCCCGATCCCAGAATCCCGCGCGCCGCCGCTTCGCGGAACTCGCCGTTCTTGACGAGCTGGAAGTTCGTGAACAGCACACCTTCGTCTTCGACCGTCTTGGAATCCGGCGGCATCGAGCCGGGCGTGGTCCCGCCGATATCGGCGTGGTGGCCGCGCGATCCCACGTAGAACAGGATCTCGCGCCCGGCCTTGTCGAACACCGGTGTGATGATCGTGACGTCGGGCAGGTGCGTGCCGCCGTGGTACGGATCGTTCACGACATACGCGTCGCCGGGCATCATCTGGCCAGCGTTGGCGTTCATGACCGTGCGCACGGACTCGCCCATGGACCCCAGGTGCACCGGCATGTGCGGCGCGTTGGCGATCAGGCGCGCCTGCGCGTCGAAGATGGCGCAGGAGAAGTCCAGGCGTTCCTTGATGTTGACCGAGTACGCCGTGTTCTGCAGGCGGTAACCCATCTGCTCGGCGATCGACATGAAGAGGTTGTTGAACACCTCGAGCATGACGGGGTCGGCCTGGGTGCCGATCTTGCGCTGTTCGCGGCGCGCTTCCACACGGCGGATCACGAAGTGGTCCTGCCCCGTCAGCTCGGCCTGCCAGCCGGGCTCGACGACCGTGGTCTGGTTGGGCTCGGAAATGATGGCCGGGCCCGATACCACGTCGCCGCCGGCCATGTCTTCACGCACGTACAGCGGGGTGTCGCGCCAGGCGCCCGCGCTGTACATGCTGACCACGCGGCGGGCCGTCAACGCGCCCTCGCGGGTGCGCGACGTCGACGCTTCGCCGACTCGCTCGCCGCCGCCGGTCGCCTCGACCGAGATGGTCTCGACCACGAGTTCGCGGTTGGGCATCAGGAACGAATAGCGTTGGCGGTAGGCGGCCTCGAAGTCGCGGCGCGCCTGGTCCAGGTCCGAGAACGCCACTTCCAGCGCGGTGTCGGTGCCGCGGTATTTCAGATGCAGGCGACGCTGCACCGTGATGTCGGCCTCGGCGACGTGCTGGCGGCGCAGTTCGCCGACCGCCTGGCCCGCCAGAACGTCCAGTTCGTCCTTCAACTCGCCCATCAGGCTCGCGTCCAGCACCTTCTCGACCGTCTTCTGGCGCATGTCGGTCTGGTCCGCCAGGCCCATGCCATAGGCCGACAGCACACCACCCAGCGGATGCGCGAAGACCGTCGTCATGCCAAGCGCGTCGGCCACCAGGCAGGCGTGCTGCCCGCCCGCGCCGCCGAACACGGTCAGCGCGTATTCGGTTACGTCATGGCCGCGCTGCACCGAGATGCGCTTGATGGCTTCGGCCATGTTGCCCACGGCGATCTCGAGAAAGCCTTCGGCAAGCTGCTCGGGTGACATCTCGCGGCCCGTGGCGGCGCGCACTTCGTCGGACATGGCGGAAAAGCGTTCGACCACGGCATCGCGGTCCAGGGGCTCGTTGGCCTCGGGTCCGAACACCTTGGGGAAGAAATCGGGCTGGATCTTTCCCAGAAGGACGTTGCAGTCCGTCACCGCCAGCGGACCGCCGCGGCGATAGCACGCCGGTCCCGGATTGGCGCCTGCGGAATCGGGGCCGACGCGCAGGCGCGCGCCATCGAAATGCAGGATCGAGCCGCCGCCGGCCGCAACCGTATGGATGCTCATCATCGGCGCACGCATGCGCACGCCGGCCACCTGGGTTTCAAATTCGCGTTCGAACTCGCCCGCGTAGTGCGACACGTCCGTGGACGTGCCGCCCATGTCAAAGCCGATCACCTTCGGGAAACCGGCGATCTCGCTGGTGCGCACCATGCCGACGATGCCGCCGGCCGGGCCCGAGAGAATCGCGTCCTTGCCGCGGAAGCGGTGCGCGTCGGTCAGACCGCCGCTGGACTGCATGAACATGAGCCGGATTCCCGGCAATTCGCCAGCCACCTGATCGACGTAGCGCTTCAGGATGGGCGACAGGTAGGCGTCCACCACGGTCGTATCGCCGCGCGAGACGAACTTGATCAGCGGGCTGACCTCGTGCGACACGGACACCTGCGTGAAACCGATGTCGTTGGCGATGCGTGCGGCCTGCGCTTCATGGCCGGTGGCGTGCCACGCGTGCATGAAGACGATGGCGACCGCGCGGATGCCGCTGTCGTACGCCGCCTGCATATCGCGGCGCAGCGCAGCTTCGTCCAGCGGACGGATCACCTCGCCGTCCGCGGCGACGCGCTCGTCGGCCTCGATGACGGATTCGTACAGCATCTCCGGCAGCAGCACGTTGCGGTCGAAGAGCCGCGGACGGTTCTGGTAGGCAATGCGCAGCGCATCGCGGAAACCGCGCGTCGTGACCAGCAAGGTACGTTCGCCCTTGCGCTCCAGCAGCGCGTTAGTGGCCACCGTGGTGCCCATCTTCACGCACTCGACCTGATCGGCGGGCACGGGCTGGCCGGGCGCGATGCCCAGCAGCTTGCGAATGCCGGCCACGGCGGCGTCGCGGTATTGCTCGGGGTTTTCCGACAGCATCTTTGCGGTGGTGGTCGTGCCATCGGGACGGCGCGCCACGATGTCGGTGAAGGTGCCCCCACGGTCAATCCAGAATTGCCACTTCATAGGTGTCCTTGAAAACAAGAGATCGCCGGAGCGCGTTCGGCCACGGTCGGGTTGCTGACAGATCGGGGCCTTGCCCCGCATGTTGGGTTCAGAGCGACGTGGCGGCGCGGGCCGCCTGGTCGTACAGGCCGGATAGCGCGCGCAGCATGTGCGCCAGTTGGCGGCTGAATTCCAGCCCGCCCCCGCCCGGGCCATCCAGGCCGGCGGTCAGGCATTGCTCGCGGATTTCGCCGTAGCGCTTGAGGATCGCCGCGCCTTCGGGCGTGACGCTGTAGAACACTTCCTTGCTGCTGCGCTCGCCGCGCACCACGCCCAGCCGGTCCAATTTCTTGAGCGCATAGCTGACGATGTGGGTGTCTTCGACGTTGAGCGTGAAGCAGATATCGGCCAGCTTCTTGGGCCGCTCGCGGTGGTAGACGTGGTGAAACACCATCACGTCGGTGGGCGTCAGATCCGGCAGGCCCGCGGCCGCCATGCACCGCACCGTCCAGCGATCGAACGCATGGCTGGCGATCATGAGACCGAACTCCACCTCGGAGAGATCGGGCGCGCTGCCGCCGGCAAGATGCGCCGACGATGCAATCAAAGTGGGGGTCATAGAGGCGAAAGCCGAGTGTTAACTGAACGAAATACTAATAATTTATATATATTTCATCAATAAAAAATACTCGGAAGCCGCAAAAAATCCCTCGTTTCGAGGGAATACCCCTACCGCGGCGGACGCCGCATCGTCCTTACGGCGCGGTCCACCCCACGGGCAGATTGGCCCGGATCATCCAGCCGGCGATCGAGATGCGGGCTGCGATGTCGGGCATCTCGTCACCCGGGCCGAACCAGCGGGCGTCGGCGATTTCGTCTTCCTGGATGCGGATGTCGCCCGAGACGTAGTCGGCGGTAAACGCGACCATCAGCGAATGCGGGAACGGCCACGGCTGGCTGCCGAAGTACTGCAAGTTGCCGACCTTGAGGCCGACTTCCTCGTAGACCTCGCGGTGGACCGTCTGCTCGATGCTTTCGCCCGGCTCCACAAACCCGGCCAGCGCCGTGTAGCGCGCGGCGGGTCCGTTGGCATGGCGCGCCAGCAGGATGCTGTCGCCCTTGCGGATCAGCACCATCATGGCCGGCGAGATGCGGGGATAGGCGGAAAGGCCGCAGGCCGGGCACCGCAGGCAGAACTCGTGCGTCACGCGCTCGGCTGGCGTGCCGCAGGCGCCGCAAAACCGGTGGGTGCGCGCCCATTCGGCGATCTGATAGGCGCGGCCGGCCAGCGCCATCGATTCATCGTCGAACACGCCGAAGAGCGAACGCAGCTTCTTGAATGCGTAGCCTTCTGGCGCTTCGAGGCCGGGATCGACACATACCGTGCGATAAGGCGAACCTGTCTCCATCCAGACCGGCTGCAGGGCCGCGGCGGCAAGACCAATCCGTTCGCACAACGCCGTATCCGGCAACACGCTGGACGATGCTTCGACCAGCAACTCATCACGGCGAAAAACGAAATTCACGCGGCCCTCTTCACAGCATCTTCGATTGCGCAATCTTAGAAGAAAAAACGCGCGCCGGCCGGCTTGCCGTCAGCGCGCGACGCAAACTTCGCGGCTTCATTGAACCTTCAACCAATGAACAACAGCGCCCCCCTAGGAATTACCCGTAAAACAGCGATTTCCCGCGCTTTGTTACCGCACAGCAACATAGAATGGCACGGCGCTCAGGCGGCGCGACGCCGCGCCGCGCTTTCTTTTTTTCGCAATGCCTATCGGGCCAGACCCGTCTTCACCATTCGCAAAGAAGGACCACCATGTACAAGAAAATCTCGCTGTTGACCGGCAGCATCGTCCTGGCATTCAGCGCGGGCGCACAGGCCCAGACCAAGTGGGATCTGCCCAGCGCCTACCCGGCCAGCAACTTCCACGTCGAGAACCTGACGACCTTCATCAAGGACGTCGATTCGCTGTCGCAAGGCAAGCTCAAGATCACGCTGCACAACAATGCCTCGCTGTACAAGGCGCCCGAAATCAAGCGCGCGGTGCAAGGCAATCAGGCCCAGATCGGTGAGATCCTGCTGACCAATTTCGCCAACGAAGACCCGATTTACGAACTGGACGGCCTGCCCTTCCTGGCCACTGGCTACGACGCGTCGTTCAAGCTGTACCAGGCTCAGAAGCCGTTCCTGGAAAAGAAGCTGGCCTCGCAAGGCATGACGCTGCTGTACGCGGTGGCATGGCCGCCCCAGGGCATCTTCGCCAACAAGGACATCAAGCAGATCAACGACATGAAGGGCCTGAAGTGGCGTGCTTACAGCCCCGTCACGGCCAAGATCGCCGAACTGGTCGGCGCGCAGCCCGTGACCGTGCAGCAGGCCGAACTGGCCCAGGCGCTCGCCACCGGCGTGATCGACTCGTACATGTCGTCGGCTTCCACCGGCTACGACACCAAGACGTACGAGTACATCAAGAAGTTCTACGACACGCAGGCCTGGCTGCCCAAGAACGCCATCATCGTGAACAAGAAGGCGTTCGACGCGCTGGATCCGGCCACGCAGGAAGCCCTGAAGAAGGCCGGCGCGCAGGCCGAGGAACGCGGCTGGAAGCTGTCGCAGGAAAAGAACAAGTGGTATCAGGCCGAGCTCGCCAAGAACGGCATGGAAACCATCCAGCCCACGGTCGAACTCAAGGAAGGCCTGAGCGTGATCGGCAAGCGCATGCTGGAAGACTGGCTCAAGAAGTCTGGTGCTGATGGCCAGGCCATGATCGACGCCTACAAGAAGCAGTGATATCGCCATGCGCCGTTTTCTTGATGGTCTTTACGGCGCAGCCGGCCTTCTGGCCGGCTTGTGCACGATAGGCGTTCTGGTCTCGGTGCTGGCGGCCATCCTCGGCCGCCAGCTCGACCTGCACATCCCCGGCACCGATGCCTACGCCGGATATTTCATGGCCGCCGCCGGCTTCCTGGCCCTGGCCAGCACGTTCAAGCACGGCGAGCACATCCGCGTCACGCTGCTGCTGAATTCGCTGAATCCAGCCGGCAGCCGCCGGCTGGACATCTTTGCCCTGGCCGTCGGTTCCCTGCTGGCCGCCGCCTTCGCCTTCTTCAGCATCAAACTGACCTACGACTCCTGGCTGTTCAACGACGTTTCAACGTCGAACGATGCCACGCCGCTCTGGATTCCGCAGACGACCATGGCCGCTGGCACGATCCTGTTCTTCGTCGCCCTCGTCGATGAACTGGTCCGCCGTTCGCGCGGCATCGCCGCCGCCACTTCGCAGCAAACCCATGAATGAACTTCTCGTCATTACCTTATTGGTCGTTTCGATCTTTGTCCTGCTCGGCTGCGGGGTCTGGGTCGGCCTGACGCTGGCGGGCACCGCCTGGATCGGCATGGAGATCTTCTCCAGCCGTCCGGCCGGCGACGCCATGGCCGTCACGATCTGGGGCGCCTCGTCCAGTTGGACGCTGACCGCCCTGCCGCTCTTTCTGTGGATGGGCGAGATCCTGTTCCGCACGCGGCTGTCCGAAGACCTGTTCAAGGGGCTGGCGCCCTGGCTGAACCGGCTGCCGGGCCGCCTCTTGCACACGAACGTGATCGGCTGCGCGATCTTCGCCGCCGTGTCGGGCTCATCCGCGGCCACGTGCGCCACGGTCGGCAAGATGACCATTCCCGAACTGACGCGCCGCGGCTATCCCGAGGAAAAGATCCTCGGCACGCTGTCTGGCGCGGGCACGCTGGGCCTGCTCATCCCACCCTCGATCATCATGATCGTGTACGGGGTAGCGGCGGATGTGTCGATTGCGAAGCTGTTCATCGCCGGCATCATTCCGGGGATCGTGTTGGCGCTGATGTTCAGCGGCTACATCGCCTGGTGGGCCATCCGCAATCCCGGCGAAGTGCCGGCGGCGGATCCCGGCCTGAGCTTCATGCAGAAGCTGTCGCGTTCGCGCCACCTGATCCCGGTGCTCCTCCTGATCGGCGCGGTGCTGGGCTCCATCTACACCGGCATCGCCACCGCCACGGAAGCGGCGGCGGTCGGCGTGGTGGGCGCCCTGATCCTGTCGGCGCTGCAGGGCTCGTTGAACGGCTCCACCTTCATGCAGTCCCTGCTGGGCGCCACGCGGCTGTACTGCATGATCGCGCTGATTCTGGCGGGCGCGCAGTTCCTCACGCTGGCGATGGGCTATATCGGCCTGCCGCGAGCGCTGGCGGAATGGATCGGCGGACTGGGCCTGTCGCAGTTCGGCCTGATCATGGCGCTGATGGTGTTCTTCATCATCCTGGGCTGCTTCCTGGACGGCATCTCGATCGTGGTGCTGACCATGGGCGTGCTGCTGCCGACGGTGCAGGCCGCCGGCATCGACCTGATCTGGTTCGGCATTTTCATCGTGTTCGTGGTGGAAATGGCACAGATCACGCCGCCGGTGGGGTTCAACCTGTTCGTGCTGTCCGGCATGAGCGGTCGGGAGCTGCCCTACATCGCGCGCGCGTCGCTGCCGATGTTCTTCCTGATGATCGCCGCCGTGCTGCTGCTCTATGTGGTGCCCGGCATCGCCACCTGGCTGCCGCTGCACATGACGCTGTAACGTCGCGTCTGCGCCACACGAACCCCGTTCCAACGAACGGGGTTTTTCTTTTTTGTTCGTCCGCTATCGGCGCGGCGCGGGTTTATCGGCGTGTAAACCCGGGAAAACGCCGAATATTTTCGATATTCCCCATCCGCCAACTTACTTAGAATCCCCAGGCGCCCGTGTGCTGCACCGGCATGGCGCATCTTGCACGCTGACCTCTGCTCCGGACCCGCGCCCAACCATGGCGTCGGTGCAGCGGCCAAGCGCCCGGCAAACCGCCGGACGCCGCAAGCCACGCTACCAGCGTGGCGCAATCACAAATCAGCTACACCTGGAGGAGTCCAACATGAAACGCATCACCCTATCGCTGGCTGCGGCCGGCCTTGGCCTGGCCGCCGGCGCAGCAAGCGCCGAAACCAGCGTCACCCTGTACGGCATCGCCGACGTCAGCATCCGCTACCTCAGCACCAGCTCGGGCGCCGTGGGCGAAGACGGCAGCCGCATCTCCATGGAAAACGGCGCCATCTCCAATAGCCGCTGGGGCCTGCGCGGCTCCGAAGACCTGGGCAACGGCAACCGCGCCTTCTTCCGCCTGGAAAACGGCATCAATCTGCAGAACGGCCGGGGATCGGACACGTCCAAGGCGTTCAGCCGCCTCGCTTACGTCGGTTTGGACGGCGGCAGCATCGGTACGCTGACCCTGGGTCTGCAGAACACGCCCATGTTCGACCTGCTGGCCGACTACTTCGACCCGCTGACCGTCGGCAACTACGAGCAGAACGCCTGGCTGCCCGCCGCCATGTCGCGCGTGCGCACCAACAACATGACCAAGTACGCCAATACGTTCGGCAATCTGGCCGTCGTGGCGTCGTGGGCAAACGGCGAAGACTGGGACGACCGCAAGGCCGGCCAGCAATATGGCGCCAGCCTGCGCTACACGATCGGCCAGCTTGGCCTGGGCGCCGCCTGGCAGCAGACCTACGCCGCCACCGATTCCGATGAACGCCAGCGCGCCTGGAACCTGAACGCGTCCTACCAGTTCGAGTCGGCCAAGGTCTTTGCGGGCTACTTCAACGGCCGCGACGAAACGGGCTGGGTCAACGGCGTCATGGGCGGCACCACCACCGCCAGCCTGGACCGCAAGGACAACGGCTACTTCGCCGGCGTGACCTGGCAGGCTACCCCGCGCTGGGCCATCACGGGCGCCGCCTACTACGACCGCAGCGAGAACGTGGTCGTCGAAGGCGACAAGGGCAAGCGCTACGCGCTGGTCGCCGTGGCCGAATACTCGCTGTCCAAGCGCTCGCAACTGTACGGCACCGTCGACTGGAACAAGGTCAGCGACGCCGCCAGCGGCGAAATCGCGGGCAAGAGCAACCAGGTCGGCGCCGCGGTGGGCTTCAGGCACATCTTCTAACCCCCGCGTGTCTGACACCCGGCGCACCCAAGAAATCGGCCACCGAAGCCGATCCCTCCGAATGCCGCAATCCCCGGGTGTCTGACACCGGCCGAATCCTCCGATCGCCCCGAGTGTCCGACACCCGTCCCACACCTTGGCCGACGTACAAAGGGTGTCAGACACCCACAGCCGTCCCCCACCGGAGCGGCGCCCCGCACCGCCCCTCCCTCCCCCTTGCCCCCCGCCTCCACCACGGCGACAATCCTCGCGTGCCTTTGCCGATTTCAATGGAATGACGGGGGTGCAGCGCGCGTCGCCGTTGGCGCCCGCGCCGCGCCAATCCTCCCACCTGATCCGGGCCCACCGCATGCGTTTCCTCGATGCCCGCTCGCTTGCGCCGCCGGTCCGCCAATTGCGAACCGCCCGCGCCGTGCTGGCCGCGCTGCTCATGACGCTGCTGACAGCCTGCTCCTCCCCGGTGCAGTTGATGCCCACGCCGGTCAAGTTCACGACGGGCCAGGTCGACCCCTTCGCGCACAAGGACACGGCCGACATCACCTCGATTCCGCTGCTCTACGCCACCAACCGCGCCGTCTTCCTGGAATCGCGCCAACCCTTCTATTCGATCTTTCCGAGCGACACACTGCGCATGGGTGTGGCCAAGGTGCAGATTGGCGACGGCACGCTGGACTGGGATCAGTTGCGCCAGCTTTCCACCTCGGGCAGTCAGCGCGGCCGGCCGGTGCTCAGCCTGGAGCGCATGGAGGAACTCGTTGCCCTCACCCCGCAAAGCGATGCGGAAACCTCGCCCGAGGCACAGGCTTACTTTGCGCTCATCAACGACGCCCTGGCGGTCAGCCGTCACCGGGACCTGATCGTCTACGTGCACGGCTTTAACAACGCGGTGTGGCGTGGCACCGCGCAGGCCGCGCAGTTTCATCACTTCACGGGCCGCCAGGCGGTCGTCCTGGCCTTTCTCTGGCCGTCGGCCGGCAGCCTGCTGTCCTATGCCACGGATGTCCGAACCGCGCGGGCCTCGGTGCCCGCCTTCGCACGCCTCCTGGAATTGCTCGCGCGCAACACGAATGCCGAGCACATCAACGTGCTGGCGTTCAGCGCGGGCGCGCGGATCGCCAGTGAAGGACTCGCCACGCTGGCACAACCCCGCGACGGCGAAAGCCGCGAGGCGCTGCGCGCACGGCTGCGCCTGGGCCAGATCTATTTCGCGGCGCCCGACGAAGACACCTACCGTTTCGTGACGGACCTGCGCCAGTACATCGACCTGACCGAACGCGTGAGCCTGGGCGCCAATCTTGATGATCGCGCCTTGCGCTTCGCGGCACGCCACCAGCGGGCGTCCCGCGCCGGCCGTCCCAATGCGGACGACCTGACCGAGGAGCAGGTGGCGTTCATCAACGCCGCGTCGCAGCGGCTGAACTTCGACATGATCTGGGTCGATCCGCGCGCCATTCCCGATATGAATCGCCGCGCCCACAGCTTCTGGTTCGGCAACGCGTGGGTCAGCAGCGACGTGCTGATGCAGTTCCTATGGCACAAGGCGCCGGCCGAACGCGGCCTGCAGGAAGGCTTTACGCAGCAAGGCATGCGCTTCTGGACCTTCCCGCCCGATTACGACCAGCGCGTAAAGGCGCTGATGCAATTGCGCTGACGGCCCGCCGACGGGCCGTCCACGGGCCCGTCCGGGTCAGAACACCGCCATGCGGCTGTTGATGAGGTCGGTGACCAGCATATGGCCCGGCGCATGCGTGATGCAGAATTCCGGCCGCACCGCAGCCACCACCGACTGCGGCGTGACGCCGCAGGCCCAGAACACTGGCATTTCGCCGGGGCGGATCTCCACCGGATCCCCATAATCGGGGCGGCCGATATCCGCGATGCCGATAAGCGACGGATCGCCAATGTGAACGGGCGCGCCGTGCACCGACGGGAAGCGCGACGTCACCTGGATCGCCCGGATCGCGTCCGCCGCCTTCAGGGGCCGCATCGACACCACCAGCGGACCGCCGAACACGCCGGCCGGCTGTGTCGCGATGCTGGTGCGGTACATGGGCACGTTGCTGCCCTGCTCGATGTGGCGCACGGGCAGCCCGTTGTCCAGCATCGCCTCCTCGAACGAGAACGAGCAGCCGATCAGGAACGACACGAGATCGTCGCGCCAGAGGTCGCGCACATCCGTCGGCTCGGCCACGAGTTCGCCGTCCTTCCAGACGCGGTATCGCGGAATGTCGGTGCGGATGTCGATATCCGCGCCGAGCTCGGGCAACGCCGGGTCGCCCGGCTCGGACATCGCCAGCAAGGGGCACGGTTTGGGATTGCGCTGGCAGAAATGCAGGAAATCCGCCGCCAGCGTGCGCGGCAGAATCGCCAGGTTGGCCTGAACGTGCCCAGGCGCCAGATTCGCCGTGGGACCGGTCAGGCGGCCGCTGCGGGCATCCAGCCGCGCCTGGCGGGCAAGCGCGAGGCTGGTTCTAACGTTTTCGGCGTCTGGCATGGGATCTCTCGTTGCGGGAAAACGCCGCTCAGCGGGCGGCGAACAGGTCTTCGACCGACAGGCCGATGCCGAGGACGCGGCGGTCCGCGCCATTGCTGGCCGCGATCATCAAGCCCACGGGCGCCGTGCCCGCCGCGTGGCAGGGCAAGGACAGCGCGCAGCCGTCCAGGAAGTTGATGAGGGTGGGATTGCGCAGGATGAGCCCGTTGGCAGCGTAATAGGCCTCGTCGGATCCCTGCAGGTCCGCGACAGGCGGCGCCACGATGGGCGTCGTGGGCATGATCAGCGCGTCGTAACCGGCAATGCGGTGGTCCACGGCTGCGACCCACGCCTCGCGCGCGTCGAGCAGTTCGATGTAATCGGCCGCCGTCATGTCCTGTCCGCGCATGATGCGCGACACCACGCGCGGATCGTAGCGCTTGCCCGCGCGTGCGATCAGGTCGCGGTGCCAGGCCCAGGCCTCGGCGGCAGTGAAGCCGCCCTTGCTGTTGATGGCGGCCAGTTCGGCGAATTCCGGAATTTCGATCCGGTCGATCAGTGCGCCGGCTGCTTCCAGCCGCTGCACCGCCGCCGCAAAGGTGTCGGAGACATGCTTGTCCATGGCGTCCAGCGCCAGCGTCGTCGGAATGGCCAGGCGCAGGCCACGCACCGGCAGCGCCTGCGGCAAAGGTCCCGCGTCGCCCGACAGGATGGCGTCGAGTTCGGCGCAGCAGCGCACGCTGGCGGCGATGGGGCCGATGGAATCCAGATTCGCCGACAAGGGCAGCACGCCCTGCATGGACACGCGCCAGGCGCTGGGTTTGAACCCGGTCAGGCCGCACAGCGCGGCAGGAATTCGTACGGAGCCGCCCGTATCCGACCCGATGCCCGCAACTGCCATGCCGTCCGCAACCGACACCGCCGCGCCGGACGACGAGCCGCCGGGAATGCGGCCGGTGGCGCGGTCGTACGGATTGAGCGGCGTGCCGTAATGCGGATTGATGCCCAGCCCCGAATAGGCGAACTCCGTCATGTTGGTCCGGCCGATGATGACGGCGCCCGCGGCGATCAGGCGCTGCACGACCTCGGCGCTTTCCTCGGCGGCAGGCTCGCCTTCGCGCGCAACCGAGCCGCCCATCGTGGTCTCGCCCTTGATGTCGAACAGGTCCTTGATGCTGATGGGCAGCCCTTCGATCGCCGACCGGACGATGCCGGCCGCGCGCAGCGTGTCCGACGCGCGCGCCTGCGCCAGCGCCGAATCGGCATAGAGCTTGGTGAAGGCGCGAGCGCCCTCGCCCGCCGGATCCTGGGCCCGCGCCAGCGCGGCTTCGGTCAGCGCAACGGAGGTGCTGCGGCCCTCACGCAGGGCCGAGGTCAGATCATTCAAGGTCGAAACCATCATTGTCCTAATGCCGCCTGGCGGCGTAAGTGTTCGGACGGACGCCTTCGCAAGGAACGCGCCCGGATTCAGCGCCGAGCGTGGCGGCCTTCAGGCGACCACGGGCAGCGACTCGACATGATAGCGGTGGCGCAGCGTGCGGTTCAGGCGCGGATCGTGCAGTTCCATCGTGAAATCCGCCGCCGGGCGGATGCCGCCGATGGCGGCCACCGTGCCGCAGGTCATGCCCGCGCCTTCCGGCAGGATCGCGCCGCCGCCCGTATAGCCCGCAATCAGGTCCTGCGGCGTGCGCAACGTGGAGAGCGGGCCTTCCTGGTACAGCACCTTCTCGCCGTTCTCGACGATGTAGGCGCGGATGATCAGCTCGTCCCAGTGCCCCGCCACGTCCGCAAGCCGCCAGGCCTCGGTGCCCACGGGTTTCACGCAGACCTGCTTGGACATCGCCACGCTCACTGTCTCCAGCTTGCGGTCGGTGTGGTCGGACGCGATGCTGACGTACATCTCGCCATCGACCGCAAAAACAAACGTCTCGACCTCGCCCGACGATTCCTCGCCCAGCGCCTGCACGTCGGCCGACTGGGTAAGCTGGTTCTCGGCGATGCGGTAGTACAGCGGCACGCTGCTCGGACGCGGCACGCCGATTGCGGCCAGTTCCTCGATATGGTGTTCGATGGCGGCCATGTCGCGGCCGGCCCAGCCCGCCACGATCACTTTGTTGAAGGCCACTTCCACCTGGCGGGGATTGGCGTCGTCGATTTTGAATACGGCTTTCATATCAGTCCTGCGAAGAAGAGTGGAAAGCGGCGCGACCGACGGGCCGCGCCGGAATCAAAGAGCTATCAACCGAAGACGCGCGGCAACCACAGCGCGATGTCGGGCCAGAACGCCAGCAGCGCCAGCATCACGAACATGGCCGCCACGAACGGCAGGCTGCCGACAATTACGGCGCTCATCGAGCCGCTCTTGCGCAGGCTTTGCACGACGAACAGGTTCAGGCCCACGGGCGGCGTGATGAGGGCGGCCTCGACCAGCACGATGATGACAATGCCCAGCCAGATCGGGTCGTAGCCCAGGCCGATCATGATGGGCGCCACGATGGGGATCGTCGTGATCATCATCGACAGCGTCTCCATGAAGCAGCCCAGCACCAGGTAAAAGATCACCACGATCAGCAGCATCCAGCCCGGCGACAGGCCCAGGCCGGTGATGGACTTGGTCAGCGCATCGGTCAAGCCCGTCGCGGACATGACGAAGTTCAGGAAGCTGGCGGCGATGACGATCAGCATGATCATGGCCGTGGACCGCATCGTGCCTTCCAGCACCTCGCGCAGCATCGACCACGTCAGGCGGCGGAACCACGCGGCCAGGATGAACGCGCCCAGCACGCCCAGCGCAGCGGCCTCGGTCGGCGTCGCCAGGCCCGCGTAGATCGAACCGACCACCAGGAAGAAGATGCCGAGCGGCGGCGCCAGATGCACGAGGCTGGCGATGCGTTCGCCCCACGTCGCGTGGATCTTCTTGCCGCCCCACGACGGCTTGGCCACGCAGGCGATCACGACCGTCAGCATGAACAGCGCTGCCATCGCAAAACCGGGGATGATGCCGGCCAGGTACAGCTTGGGTACCGACGAGTTCGTCAGCACGCCATAGATGACGAGGTTGATCGACGGCGGGATCAGGATGCCCAGCGTGCCGCCCGCGGCGAGACTGCCGAGGAACAGGGGCTCGTTGTAGCCATACTTGCGGATCTGCGGAATGGCGACGGTGCCCACAGTGGCGGCGGTTGCCACGCTGGAGCCCGAGGTCGCCGAGAACAGCGTCGAGGCGCCGATGTTCGCGTGCATCAATCCGCCCGGCAGCCACGACAGCCACAGGCTCATCGCGCTGTACATGCGCTCGGCAAAGCCGGCGCGCAGCAGAACCTCGCCCAGCATGATGAACAGCGGAATCGCGACCAGCAGGAACTCGTTGTTCGAACTCCAGGAGATCTCGCCGATGGCCCGCGTCAGCGGCAGCATCGAGAACATCGGGTCCAGGATCAGGCCCAGCACGCCGAGCGCGGCGCCCACGGGGATGGAAAGGCCGATCAGGACCAGCAGCAGTGTCAAAGCGGTGGCAATCATGCGGCTTCTCCCTTCACCATGCGCTCGCCGGCGGCGGCTTCCTCGTCAGCTTCTTCCTGCGCCGAACGCACGCCGCAGATCTGCTTGACCAGTTCAATGTCGCCCGTGACCAGCGCGGCGGACGCCCGCGCCAGCATCAGCGCGACCGTGATGCACATCCACGCCAGACCCAGCACCCACAGGCCCTGCGGGATCCACAGCGGCGTGGCGAGCGGCGTGTTGGCCGCCGACTTCTGCGTCCAGGACGTCACCACCACGTCGTAGGCGTAATACGTCAGGAACACCATGAAGACGGCCATCGCCACCATGGAAATCCAATCCAGCACGGCCGACAGGCGCACTGGCAAATATTGGTAGAGCACATCGACGCGCACGTTGGCGCGCTGCAGCGTGGCGAACGCCAGCGCCCAGGAAGTGCTGATGGCAAACGCGTAGCTGGACAGTTCATCCGCGCCCCCGGTCGTGAAGCCCAGGAACTTGCGGGCCAGCACGTCGAAGGAGATGAGCAGCACGCTGGCCACGGTCAGGGCGCCGCCGGCCCACACAGCCGCGCGGGAAAAGCTCTCCGCGCGCCGCAAAAGGCCGCCGAGCAGACGGAAGTGTTCGGTTTGAGTCATGGATGGAACCTCGGGTGGCACGGCCTGCCATCGCGTGCGGGCGCCGCGGACCTCATGCAAAGGTCACGGGCTACCGCGCGCCATCACCGGCCGTAATCTGCACCGGCCCGCAGGCCGGCGCATCCTGGCACTTACTTGCTTGCGGTCAGGTTCAGCGTCTTGCCGACGGTTGCGTTCCAGTCCTTCACGCACTGCGCCGAGCAGCGGGCGGCCCACTTGGGCAGGACGGCCTCTTGCGCCACCTTCTTGAGGAGCGCCTGATCGGCCTCGGACGGCTGCACCAGGACCATCTTGCCCTTGACCGGGAAGGGGCATGCGGCCGCGCCGGTGTTGCAGTCATAGCCTTCCTGCGTCTGGCGGGCGGCGGCATCCCAGATGTTGTCGACCAGCGTCGTGATCTGGGCTTGCAGGAACGTGCGCACCTTCGGATCCAGCTTGTCCCAGGCCTTCTGGTTGACGGCATGGATCTGCTGATTCCAGTTGATCGGCAGCGCGACCAGGTGCGTGGACACCTCGTACCACTTGGCGGAATAGCCCGACAGCGAGCCCGTGATGGCGCAATCGACGACCTTGTTTTGCAGCGCGGGAACGACTTCGCCAAAGGCCATCGTCACGCTCGAACCGCCCAGCGCCTCGACGAACTCGGCCGTAGTGCGGCTGCTGGTGCGGACCTTCTTGCCCTTGATGTCGGCCAGGCCCTTGATCTCGGCATTGCAGAACAGCACTTGCGCCGGATAGGTGGAAATGCCCAGCAGCTTGACGTTGTTGCCTTCGCCGTAGAGCTTGGCGTAGACGGGTTCGAAGGCTTCGGTCACGGCGCGCGCGGTCTTGACGTCGGGCGCGAGGCCGGCCAGGTCGATGGCCTCGTTGATCGGATTGTCGCTGGCAAAGTAGGACAGCGTGGCGGTGCCGAATTCGATCACGCCCTGCGACATCAGGCGCAGGAGCTCGGGCCCCTTCAAGCCCATTTCATTGAAGCCCTTGATCTCCGCCGTGACCTGCCCCTTGGACTGCTCGGGTATGGTCTTGGTCCAGAACGGCTTTTCGTAGTCGTTATAGGCGGTCAGGTTCGACAGGCCGCCCACGATCTTCAAGTGGGTCTTGGGCAGGTCCTGGGCGTGGACGACGCCGGCCAGAAGGCTGGCGGCGATGGCGGCGAAAGCAAGGGACTTCTTCATGGAAAAACTCCTGGCTGCGGGATCGTGTGTCGCGCGCGGGATCCCGTTGTCCTGGTCGCGCGCCTGTAGGAATCGGTGGTCACGGATGTGTATCCAGCCGCTACTCCGTTATGAGCGCCATTGCATCGTCAGGGGCGGCGACCGTCCAATCGTATGTTCCGATGTGGGGGTATAAATATTTTTTGGGTCTCGCGGGCCGCTGCAGCGCAATTTCGCGCAAACGACGCATCGGCGCGGCTTTGCGGCCAGCTGTCACGCGCGAAGGCTGGCGTCTCGGGCACGTTGAAAGGCCCCCGGCGGCGCCACCGAGTCGGGAAAACACCTACGGGAGTTTTTGCCGTTCAGGTCTGTGCGGCGACCTTTTGCGCCAGCTGCGCAATGACGCGCACGGCATGACTGTCGGGGCCCTGCACCCAGGTTGCGGTAAAGCTCAGTTCGGGCAGCGGGTCGGCCTGCACCTGCAGAATGCGCAACTCGCCCCGCGCCAGCTCCTTGCCCAAAAACACGGGCGCGATGACGCTGGTGCCGATGGCGTCCTGCGTCATGCGCACCACCATCGACATCGAGGCGCTGCCATACATGCGCGGCGACGCCACGCCCGCTCGGGTCAACATGTCGCGCACGATGCGGTAAGGCGAACTGTTGGACGGATATGTGATGATCGGCAGCTTGCCGATCGTCGCAAGCGTCAGGGGTTCAGGCCCCAGATCCAGCAGCGGACTGGCGACCCACGCGAGCGGATAGGTGCACAGCGGCAGGTTCTCGACCCGCGCCTCCAGCACCGGGCCCATCAGGAAGGCCAGATCGATCTGGCGCGACATCAAATGCGAGCGCAGCACGTGCGTCGTGTCCACTTCGATTTCCAGCACCAGCGCGGGATACGTCGCGTGGATCAGTTCGATGAGCGCGGGCAGCCAGGTCTGCACGATGGTCTCGGCCACGCCGATGCGCACGGTGCCTGACATGACGTTCTGCTCGCGCGCGGCTTCGAACATGTCGCGCCGCACCTGCAGCATGCGCTCCGCGTGCGACAGCAGTTCGTGGCCCTTGGCGGTCAGCTTGACGCCACGCGCATCACGCTCGAACAGCTTGACCCCCAGGTCGGCCTCCAGCGAAGCGATGCGCTGCGAGACGGCAGGCTGCGTGGTGTTGAGTTTGTCGGACGCGGCGCGGAAGCTGCCCAGCGTGGCGACCCAGAAAAATGTTTCGACGTTGCGTAGTTCTATCATTGGCCTTTTCCCCCGGCGCGATGAGCGTATCATGTCAGCCGCCCATCGCCCCAAAGGCGCCATGCCCCGTGCACGCTGAAAGGAGTACCGTCCATGTCCCCGGCCGATAACGGTCGCCCGCGCCCCGGCGCGTCCGCCGCACGCGGCCCGATGATCGGTGTACTGCTGCTGGTGCTGTCGATGTGGACCCTCTCGTGCCTGGACGCGAGCGGCAAATGGGTCATGGACGCGGGCGTGCCCATGCTGGTGCTGTCATGGTTCCGCTATGCCATCCACCTGGTCCTGGTGCTGGCGCTCGTGCTGCCCGCGCGCGGCATGCGCGTGTTGCGCAGCACCAAGCCGCGTGAGCAGCTTATTCGCGGCGGCTCGATGTTCCTGGCCACGCTCATGTTCTTCACGACACTGAGCTACATCCCCCAGGCCGAGGCCACGTCCATCAATTTCCTGGCGCCGTTGCTTGTGCTGTCGCTGGCGCCGTGGATCCTGAAGGAACCCGCGCGCATGTCGCGCTTCGTCGCGGCCGGCATCGCTTTCGTTGGCGTGCTGATCGTCATCCGCCCCGGCGGCGGCCTGCATCCGGTCGGCACGATCTTCGGCCTGCTGACGGCCTGTTGCTTCACGGCCCAGTTCATCGCCACGCGCCGCGTCGCCGGCGACGATCCGTTCACCTCGCTGATCTGGAGCGGCGCGGTGGGCACGATCTGCCTGACCCTTGCCCTGCCCTTCATCCTGCCGCCCGCCCTGCCCTTCCTGCAGGCCTTGTCGGCGTTCGACTGGGCCGTGCTGATCTCGACCGGCATCACGGGCTGCGTGGGACACCTGTTCCAGATCGCCGCCTACCGCCGCGCGCCGGCATCCACGCTGGCGCCGTTCATCTACCTGCAGATCATCAGCGCCACGTCGGTGGGCTGGCTGGTGTGGGGCCATTTTCCCGACCCGCTCACCTGGCTGGGCATCGCCATCATCTGCGCCAGCGGCGTGGGAATCGGCATGATCGAATGGCGGCGCGGCCGCGCGCAAAGCGCCGCTGCGGCGCGGACTGCCCGCGGCACGTAGGCCCGGCGCTGAACGGCGGCAGCCCCGCGATTGCGGGCCGGCCGCCTCCCGTACAATGCGCTTCGCCTGATGCCCATTCCGGCATCGGCCCCTGGCGTATTCCCAACAAGAGGCTCCCATGATCATCAAGCCCCGCGTGCGCGGTTTCATCTGCGTCACCACCCATCCTGCCGGCTGCGAAGCCAACGTGAAGCAACAGATCGACTACGTGAAGGCGCAAGGACCGGTGTCCGGGGGCCCCAAGCGTGTGCTGATCCTGGGCGCGTCCACGGGATATGGACTGGCCGCGCGAATCAGCGCGGCCTTTGCCTGTGGCGCGCAGACGCTGGGCGTCTTCTTCGAACGGCCGGGCGACGCCGGCAAGGCGGGCACGCCGGGCTGGTACAACAGCGCCGCGTTCCACAAGTTCGCCGAAGCCGAAGGGCTGTACGCCAGAAGCATCAACGGGGACGCCTTCTCCGACGAAATCAAGCAAAAGACCATCGCCGCCATCAAGGCGGATTTGGGCCAGGTCGACCAGGTCATCTACAGCCTCGCCGCCCCGCGCCGCACGCACCCGAAGACAGGCCAGGTCTATACCTCCACGCTCAAGCCTATCGGCAAGTCCGTGACCTTGCGTGGCCTGGATACCGACAAGGAACTCATCAAGGACGGCGTGCTTGAGCCCGCCTCGCAGGACGAGATCGACGCCACCGTCGCCGTGATGGGTGGCGAAGACTGGCAGATGTGGATCGACGCGCTGCTGGAGGCCGGCGTGCTGGCCGACGGCGCCACCACCACCGCCTTCACCTATCTGGGCGAAAAGATCACGCACGACGTCTACTGGAACGGTTCCATCGGCGCGGCCAAGAAAGACCTGGACCAGCGCGTACTGGACATCCGCGCCAAGCTGGCCGCACGCGGCGGCGACGCGCGGGTATCGGTGCTGAAGGCCGTGGTGACGCAGGCCAGCTCGGCCATTCCGATGATGCCGCTGTACCTGTCGCTGCTCTTCAAGGTCATGAAGGAAGACGGCACGCACGAAGGCTGCATCGAACAGGTATATGGGCTTTATCGCGACAGCCTGTGCGGCCCGACGCCGATCCTGGACGACGAAGGCCGGCTGCGCGCCGACTACAAGGAACTGGATCCGAAGGTGCAGGCGCGCGTGCAAGCGCTGTGGAATCAGGTCGACACCAGCAGCCTCTATGCGCTGACGGATTTTGCGGGCTACAAGCGCGATTTCCTGCGGCTGTTCGGCTTTGAAATCGACGGCGTGGATTATGCAGCGGACGTTGATCCCGTGGTGGAAATCCGCAACCTGGGCTGACCGCGCGGCGGCCGGGCCGTCCGCGCGTTACCTGGTTCATGCTGTGCCGGCACGCTGGGACAGCGCCAGTCCTACAGGTATTCCAGCGTCACCAGATAGCGCTTGCCCGAAGCCGGCTCTTCGGTATTTTGCGCAGGCACTTCCCGCACCGAGGTCTTGACCCGCAGCGCCGGATCGACTGCGTGCGTCCGGAATTCCGGCGCGCAGGCCACTCGGGGAAGCGCAGCCGCGCTTGCCGGCGTCACGCGCGGCATGCAGAGCGCCGGTTCCACAATGGCCCCGACAAAGCGGATGATGCCACCGCTGGCACTGGCAACCGCAGGCGCCAGCAACGCAACAAACAAGGACGCATGGATAGATGCACGAACAGACATGGCAACTCCTTGGCTTGGGAAGAAATAGAACGACACGGCATTCTTCATTCCATTAGCGGCACTTCTGCGTAAAAGCTAAGGCCGAGCCAAGTTCACCATCCGACCAACTGCAAGGCGTGAGCCGCGGCGTGTGCGTTGGCGTTCCTGCCGACTGACTTGCAAATCAGCCTACTCTCGAGCATTTGCGGCAGCAATCGGAATTCAGGCATTTTTTCCGAGTGACGCTGCGCAGACACAAACGGTGTTTTCTATCGAAATCGCCAATTGCAATTTGCGAATTGCAATTGGCTTCAGGCGTCCGGCACCATCCGGCCGGCCGCCAACACCAGTTGCCGCCCGCAACGCGCCGCCAGTTGCGGATCGTGCGTGACCAGCACCAGCGTCGTACCGTGTTCGCGGTGCAGGTCGAACATCAGATCGATGACCGTCACGCCGGTTGCGGCGTCGAGGCTGCCGGTGGGTTCATCGGCAAACAGCAGGTCCGGCTGCACCACAAACGCCCGGGCCAGCGACACGCGCTGCTGTTCGCCGCCCGACAACGTGCGCGGATAATGGTGCAGTCGCGCGCCCAGCCCGACCCGCTCCAGCATGGCCTGCGCGGCCTCGCGCGCGGACTGTCCGGCCAGTTCCAGCGGCAGCATCACGTTTTCCAGCGCGGTCAGGTTTGGCAACAGCTGGAATGACTGGAACACGAAGCCGACATGATTGGCCCGCAGGCGCGCGCGGCCGTCTTCGTCCAGCGCGAACAAGTCCTGGCCCGCAAGGTGTACGCTGCCCACGCTGGGAACATCCAGACCGGCCAGCAGTCCCAGCAAAGTGGACTTGCCCGAGCCTGAGCTGCCCGTGATGGCGACGGCGCTACCCGCCGCGACCGTAAAATCAATTCCTTCCAGGATAGAAAGCGACCCGCCGGCATCGGCCACCCGCTTGCCCAGCCCTTTCACCACGATTGAGTTATTGCTATCCATGCGCCTATTTTCCCGTCTGCTTCTTGTGACTGCCTTCGCGACCGCCGTGGCCGCGCCCGCCCACGCTCAGACCGTCGCGGCGGCCCAGGGTTCCTCGCCGCGCACCGTATTGGTGGTGGGCGACAGCCTGTCCGCCGAATACGGCATCAAGCGCGGCACGGGCTGGGTGCCCCTGCTGTCCGCGAGGATCTCCGAACAATACCCGAAGTTCCAGGTCGTCAATGCGAGCATCAGCGGCGATACGACCAGCGGCGGTGTTGCCCGCCTGCCCGCTCTGCTGCGCCAGCACGCGCCGGCCGTCGTGGTGCTGGAACTGGGCGCCAATGACGCCCTGCGCGGCCTGCCCCTGAACATGACCGAACAGAACCTGCGGACCATGACCCAGGCGGCGCGCAAGGCCGATGCCGACGTGCTGATCGTCGGGATGCAGATTCCGCCCAACTACGGCCGGGACTACGCCCAACGCTTTGCCGCGGTGTTTTCCAATGTCGCCAAAAACGAAAACGCCCGGCTCGTGCCCTTCCTGATGGAAGGTATCGCAACGAACCGGGCGATGTTTCAGGCTGACGGCATCCACCCTAACGAGGATGCCCAGCCTCAATTGCTGGACAACGTGTGGCCGGCGCTGCGGCCCATGTTGAACTGAGGGGTTCCTAAGGCGATCAGCCCGCGGCCTGGGCCTGGTCGCCGCGGATGACATCGGCGGCGGCAGGCGTGACATTCACCTCGTACTGCTCGCGCAGCATGCGGATCAAGGCCTCGTTTTCGGCTTGGCCCCAGGCGCCCGCCAGTTGCTGCGCCAGGCGCTCCTTGTCGGCGGCTTCCGCCTTGCCGGCTTCCACCTTTTCCAGACGCACCAGCGTGTAGTCCACGCCGGATTGCACACCCGTGAACGCGGGCAGCGCGGCCGAGGGCAGGCGCATCACGGCGTCCAGCACCTGGCGCGACAGGTCTTGCGGATTCTGGCGCGTCACGGTGATGGCGGGTCCGAAGCCTTCAGTGGCGGCGGGATTGGCCTTGTTGGCAGCCAGCGCCGCCTCACCGGCCTTCTTGGCGGCTTCGGCCGAGCGCTCGTCGAGCAGCTTGCCGCGGATGACTTCGCTGACCTTGTCCAGCGGCGGCACATGCGCCGGCTCGACGGCGGCCACGCGAACGGCCACCATCGTGTCGGGCGACAGTTCGATCACACCGGAGTTCTGCTTTTCGCGCAGCACGTCGGGCGAGAACAGCACTTGGCGCACACGCGGGTTGTCGAGCAGCGCGGCGTCCGGGCTGTCGGCGGCGGAACCCGGGCCGGCCTTGTCGGCAGGCAGCAGGCCCTCGCGGGTCACGCCGGAGGCGGTGCGCAGCTTCAGGCCGACGGCGTCGGCGGCCGGTTGCAGGCTGTCGCGCTGGTCGTAGACCTGCTTGTTCAGTTGGCTGGCCATTTCAGAGAAGCGTTGCGCGGCGATCTGCTTGCGGACTTCGGCGGTGATCTGGTCCTTGACCTCAGCCAGCGGCTTGATGGCGGCCGGGCTGATTTCAGTGACCTTCAGGATATGCAGGCCGAACGGGCTTTCGACCACGCCGGACACCTGATTCTGGGCGAGGCCGAAGATGGCCTTGTCCAGCGGGCCCGCCTGGGCGCCCGGGGCAATCCAGCCCAGGTCGCCGCCCTTGGCGGCCGACCCCGAGTCCTGCGAATTCTGGGCGGCCAGTTCCGCGAACTTGGCAGGATCGGCTGCGGCCTGCTTGGCGACGTCTTCCGCCTTGGCGCGCGCGGCCTTGCGAGCATCTTCCGCGCCCGACGGCAGCTCGAAGAAGATGTGGCTGGCACGGCGGCGCTCGGGCTGGCCGAAGCGGTTCTTGTTCTGTTCGTAATACGCAGCCAGGTCTTCGTCCTTGACCTGCACGCCTTGCGTCGCGGCGGCTTCGTCAAGCACCAGGTATTGGACCTGGACCTGTTCCGGCACCTGCAGTTGCTGCTTGTTGGCGTCGTACCAGGCCTGGATGTCGGCCGGCGTGACGGTGACCTGCGAACGGAAGTCGGCTGCGGAGAAGTTGCGCAGTTGAACCGTGCGGGCCTGCGTCAGCGCCGAATCGACGGCAGCCACGACTTCGGCGGGCGCGCGGGCCGACTGGCCGACGGGCTCGAGGACGCGGGCGATGGCGAGGTCACGGCGCAGGCCGGCTTCGAACGACGTCGGCGACATGCCCTGCGCGGCCAGCACTTGGCGATAGCGCTCGGGCGAGAAGCGGCCGTTGTCCTGGACTTCAGGGATGGCGGCGATCGTGTTGCGCAGCGTCTCGTCGGACACCGAGAAACGGTTGTCGGCGGCCACATTGGCAAGCAGGCGCTGGTTGATGAGCTGGTTCAGCAGGCCTTCACGCAGCGCGGGCGTATCGATCACAGCCGGATCGAACTGGGCGCCCAGGCGCTGGCGGAACTGGTCTAGCTGGTTACGGTGCGCCTGGTCAAACTCGGCGCGGGAAATCGGCTGGCCAGCCACCGTCGCCAGCTCGGGCTCCCGGCTCATGAAGCTGTCATAGCCTTGAATCCCGACCAGAAAGAAGGAAGGCACGATCAAGATCAGCAGGATGAACTGCATCCAGCGCCGATGGCTGCGAATAAATTCGAACATGGAATCCCTGTTGCCGCGCTCCGGGGGTAGACGCCCGGGGCCGCACGAAAACGCATAAAAAAAGGCGAAATCGATTCGCCTCTATTCCCATACCGGTTGAAACCGGGTTCAGCGGGCGGATTTTACCATTTCTCATTCATCGCGCGGCCATGGCGCCAATCACCGGGCAATGCAGCGTCTGGCGGACCATCCGTCCCCACGGACGGCCCGCGCCGTCAACCCGGGAAACTCCCATTACCGCCCCTGCGCCGCCCTCGTATCGTGGCCTGGGGTTAGCCCGCACGACGGAGCCCGCCCCGCCCCGGCCGGCGCCAGGCCGGATCCCCCTTCCCGCGCGCAAAAAAGGTCCCCCACGATGCCGTTCATGCCTTACCGCCTGCCTCTTCTGAAATCCTGCGCCGCCCTGGCGATTCTGGGCTTCGCCCACGCCGCGCCGGCCGCGCCCGTGACCAACGTGCTGGACGCGGCCAAGGGCCAGCAGCAGGCAATGCTCGATACGATGCGCGATCTGGTGAACATCGAATCGGGCAGCAAGGACGTCGAGGGCGTCGAACGCATCGCCGAACTGATCCGCGACCGGCTCAAGGAACTAGGCGGCACCGTCGAGATCATTGCGCCGGCCGACGTCTTCCGGCTTGACGACACCCCCGAGAAGGTCGGGCCGATGGTCCATGCGCAATTCAAGGGCGGCGGCACCAAGAAGATCATGCTGATCGCCCACATGGACACCGTGTACCGCAACGGCATGCTGAAGGACCAGCCGTTCCGGATCGATGGCGACAAGGCTTACGGCCTTGGAATCGCGGACGACAAGCACGGCGTGGCGGCCATCCTGCACACCATCGCGCTTCTGAAAACACTGAAGTTTTCCGACTACGGCACGCTGACCGTGCTGATCAACGGGGACGAAGAGATCAGCTCGCCGGGAGCTCGCAGCACGATCACCCGCCTGGGCGCCGACCAGGATGCAGTCTTTTCGTTCGAGGGCGGCGGCATGGAACCGCGCCTGACGCTGGCCACCAGCGGCATCGGCGCGGCGTACCTGACCGTGCAAGGCAAGACCTCGCACGCGGGCGCCCGGCCAGAGGGTGGCGTCAACGCGCTCTACGAGCTGTCGCACCAGCTCTTGCAGCTTGACGATCTCTCCAAGCCCGACGAGGGGCTGAAGCTGAACTGGACCGTCGCCCAGGCAGGCACCAACCGCAACGTCATCCCGGGACTGGCCACAGCCCAGGGCGACGCCCGCGCCCTGCGCGTGTCCGACTTCGACGCCCTGTCGCGCACCCTGGAGGAACGCGTCCAGAAGAAGCTGCTGCCCGAATCCAAGGTCAGCGTGAAATTCGAGGTCCGCCGCCCGCCGCTGGAAGCGACCGCGGCGTCGCGCGCCCTCGCCCAGCACGGCGTGAAGATCTACCAGGAGCTCGACCTGCCGCTGAAGGTGGTGGACCGGGCCAGCGGCGGCGGCACGGATGCCGCCTTCGCGGCGCTCAAGGCCCGCGGCCCCGTCATCGAGGGCATGGGCTTGAGCGGATTCGGCGCGCATTCGAATGATGCCGAATACATCCTGGTCAACAGCATCGTGCCGCGCCTGTATCTGGCCACGCGCATGATCATGGACGTCTCGCAGAACAAGGTATCCTTGCAACCTGTCTCAAAAGAACCCCAAAGCAGCACCAAATGACCGCAAACCTTCCCTCCTGGCCGTACTCCCGCACCATCGCGCACCGCGGCGGCGGCCGTCTGGCCCCGGAGAACACGCTGGCCGCCATGCGCGTCGGCGCCGAACACGGCTTCACCATGTTCGAATACGACGTGAAGCTCAGCAGCGACAACGTGCTGGTGCTGATGCACGACGACGACGTCGACCGCACCTCCAACGGCAAAGGCCCCGCAGCCGCCAAAACCTACGCCGAGCTGGCCCAGCTTGATTTTGGAAGCTGGCATTCGGCGGCCTACGCCGGCGAACCGCTCCCCACCTTTGCCGCCGTCGCGCGCTATACGGTGGCCAACGGCATCGCCAGCAACGTCGAGATCAAGCCCTGCCCCGGCCGCGAAGCCGAAACCGGCCGCGCCGTCGCCCTGGCGGCCCGCGAACTGTGGCAAGGCGCCGGCACGGCGCCGCTGCTGTCCTCGTTTGCCGAGGAAGCCCTGGAGGCCGCCCGCCAGGCCGCGCCCGAACTGCCGCGCGCGCTGCTGGTGGAAAAGGTGCCCGCCGACTGGCGCGATCGCCTTGCCAAATACGAGTGCGTGGCGCTCAACATCAACCAGAAGGACGCCACCCGCGAACTGATCGACGCCGTGCACGCCGCCGGCTACCGGATCGCGGCCTGGACCGTCAATGACCCCGAGCGCGCGCGCCTGCTGCTCGACTGGGGCATCGACGGCATTTTCACTGACGAGCTGGCCGCCATCCGGCCCGCCGCCTGAGGCAGAAAGCCCCGTGTTCAGCTACCGCCACGCCTTTCACGCCGGCAACCATGCCGACGTGCTCAAGCACGCCATCCTGGTCCATACCCTGGACTACTTCAACAAGAAAGACGCCCCGTACTGGGTCATCGACACCCACGCGGGCGCCGGCCTGTACAGCCTGGACAGCGATTGGGCAGCCAAGACGTCCGAGTTCGCGGACGGCATCGGCCGTCTGTGGGAAGCGAAGGACTTGCCGCCGCTGCTGGCCGATTACGTCGCGCGCATCCGCGACTACAACACCAACGGCCGGCTGCGCCGCTATCCCGGCTCGCCCTGGCTGACACTGGACGCGTTGCGCCCGTCCGACCGCCTGCGCCTGTTCGAGATGCACCCCACCGAAATCGACACGCTGGTGGGCAACCTGGAACACCAGGGCCGCGCCGCGCAGCGCCAGACCACGATCTACGGCGACGACGGCTTCGAGGGCGTCAAGGCGCTGCTGCCGCCGCCCACGCGGCGCGGCATGGTGCTGATCGACCCGTCGTATGAAGACAAGCACGACTACCGCCGCACGCTCCTCACGGTGAAGGAGTGCATCAAGCGCTTTGCCACCGGCACCTATGCCATCTGGTATCCGCTGGTGCAACGGCGCGAGGCCAGCGAGATGGCGCGCCATTTCGAGAACCTGAAGGTCAAGAGCTGGCTGCATGCCACCCTGACGGTCAAAAAGGCGACCATCGACGGTTATGGCCTGCACGGCAGCGGCATGTTCCTCATCAATCCGCCCTGGACGCTGCACGACGCGCTGAAACAGGCCATGCCGTATCTGGCCCGCGAATTGGGGCAGGACGAGCGGGCCGGCTTCACACTGCAGTATCGCGAGAATCCGTTCCCGGTTCCGAAGAAACAGTCGGACGACTGAAGCGGCACGCTGCAACGGGGCAATGCCGCCGCGCAGACGACAAAGGGCCGCGCCTTCATGGCGCGGCCCTTTTTTGCGTTCGCGGCCCCGTCTACGTTTGCGGCGCTCAGACCGTTTCGACGTCGGCCTGGCGCAGGGCTTCTTGCGCCAGCGCCAGCTTCGAGGCGGCGTCACGCAGCGCGGTGCGCAGACCTTCTTCGATCACGGGGTGGTAGAACGGCATTTCCAGCATGCGCGCCACCGTGAGTTCCTGCTGCACGGCCCAGGCCAGCAGGTGACCGATGTGCTCGGCGCTGGGACCGATCATCTCGGCGCCCACAAAGCGGCCCGATTCGATGTCGGCGTACACGTGCAGCATGCCGCGGTTCTTGAGCATGACGCGCGAACGGCCCTGGTCGCTGAAATCGACCGCACCGGTGACGAACGTGCCGGGCACCAGCTTCGCGTGGCCGGCGCCGACCAGCGCGATCTGCGGATCCGAAAACACCACGCCCAGCGGCGCACGCCGCAGGCCCTGGCGCACCTCGGGAAAGCGCGCCGCGTTTTCGCCGGCAATGCGGCCTTCGTCGGCGGCCTCGTGCAAGAGCGGCGCGTCAGCGTTGGCGTCGCCAGCGATGAAGATGGGCGAGTTGCCCGCCTGCATCGTCAGCCGGTCAAATTGCGGCACGCCTTGCGCGTTCAGCGCCAGCGACGTGTTTTCCAGCCCCAGGCCATCGACGTTGGCGCGGCGGCCCGTGGCGACCAGCGCATAGTCGAAGCGCTCGGTGCGCTCGCTGTTGTCCAGCGCCACGTAACGCACCTCCACCTCGTCGCCGACGCGGCTCGTCTCCAGGACGCGGGCGTCCGTGTCCAAGTAGAACTCGCGCTGGAAGATCTTGCGGGCCGTCTGCCGCACCTGCGGATCGCTGATCCCGCCCAGGCTGCCGCTCATGCCGAACACGCGCACTTCCACGCCCAGGCGGGCGAGCGCCTGGCCCAGTTCCAGCCCGATCACGCCCGGACCAAAGACCGCGACACGGTTCGGCAGGTCGTCCCACGCGAACACGTCATCGTTCACGACGAGGCGATCGCCCAGCGCGCGCAAAGGCGGCGGCACGGACGGGCGCGAGCCGGTGGCGATCACGACTCGCGACGCCTGGATTTCGGTGTGGTCGTCCACGCGCAGCACGGTGTCGGACACGAATTTCGCATAGCCGCGCACCTTGTCTTCGGCAGGAATGTTCTCCACGCCCTCGACCACGAAGCCCACGAAACGGTCGCGCTCGCGCTTGACCCGGTCCATGACCTCGGCGCCGTCGACGGTGATCTCTCCGCCGACGTGCACGCCGAACGCATCGGTATGCGCCGCCGCGTGGGCCGCCTCGGCCGCCGCGATCAACAGCTTGGACGGCATGCAGCCAACCCGGGCGCAGGTCGTGCCATAAGGGCCGCCTTCGATAAGCAGCGCGCGCTTGCCCGCGGCCTTCGCGGCGCGATAAGCGGCCAGGCCTGCGGTGCCGGCGCCGATGACAGCAATGTCGGTATGCAGCGTCTTCATGATTGGGAGTCCCCCGTTGTCGCGTAATGATCAGAATGTGAAGGCAAATTCCGCCTTGTTGCGTGCCCTCGGGGCGAACGCCGTCCCGCGTCCTGATTGCGGACGCACGGCGCCCGCACAAGGGCGCAAAAGAAGGGAAACTTGCGGGAATGGCGCGGCAGCGACGCTGCCGGCCCATGCGCCGGGAAGCGCGACGGGCAGTGCGGAATCAACCGCCGCGCGTGCGGGTGACCGGGCGGAGGCCATGCCCCCTGCCCGGCCGTCTCGCCGGTGTATCAGGCGAAGTGCGCCTTCAGGTCTTCCAGGCCACCGATCAGGGCGCCGTTGATGAACACCTGCGGAGCGGTGCCCTTGCCGGACACTGCGCCGATCACGCGGCCGCGGACCTTGTTTTCCAGCGGGATCTCGATCGGGGCGTAGCCCTTGCTGTCCAGCAGCGCCTTGGCTTCGACGCAGAACGGGCAACCCGGCTTGGAGAACACGACCACCTGGTCCGGCTTCTTGGCCGACGGCGCGAAGTGGGCCAGCATGGTGTCGGCGTCCGACACTTCAAACGGATCACCTTCCTTTTCCGGCTCGATGAACATCTTTTCGACGACACCGTCCTTGACCAGCATGGAATAGCGCCAGCTACGCTTGCCGAAGCCAAGGTCGCTCTTGTCGACGAGCATGCCCATGCCTTCGGTGAAGGCGCCGTTGCCGTCGGGCAGCAGCGTGATGTTGGCCGATTCCTGGTCCTTGGCCCATTCGTTCATGACGAAGGTGTCGTTGACCGACACGCAGACGACGCTATCGACGCCGGCGGCGAAGAACGCGGGAGCCAGTTCGTTGTAGCGCGGCAGGTGGGTGGACGAGCAGGTCGGCGTGAAAGCGCCGGGAAGCGAGAAGACCACGACCGTCTTGTTCTTGAACAGATCGTCGGTCGTGACCTTCTTCCACGTGTTGTCCTCACGAACGGGGAACGTCACATTCGGAACACGTTGGCCTTCGCGGTTTTGCAGCATTCGATTCTCTCCTTGGTTTGCTAACTTAAGTGGCGGGTTTCTGGCCCGCCATGAAAAGAATCATAAATCTCATCTATCAAACAATCCAATTTAATTAATTTAATTGATTGATAGTTTACGCCGATAACTCAATTAATATCGAAAGATTGAAGCTATCACACTACAGGGTGCGTGTCTTCAAACGCGAGCCGGCTCGTACCCCGCCTCACGGATGGCGGCTTCGACCTTTTCGGCCTGGTCGGTGCCCGTGACGGTGACGAGATGCGCGGGAAGATCCACGGCGACGACGGCACTGGGGACGGCTTGATTGACGGCGCCGGTAATCGTCTTGACGCAATGGCCGCAGGTCATGTCGGGCACTTGGAAAGCGAAGCTCATGGTTTTCTCCAGAAGGTTGACGGGCGGCGCTTGTGCCACCATGTCGGGCAGGTTAAACGTTCCCATCATGTCAAGGTCAAGCGTAGAATGGCGCTTGACCTTCCCATAATGGGAAGGATGAAACTGGGCGTTCCCATCCAGACCGAGATAGTCATGCACGCAGCACGCTCGTCCTCATTTTCCGAATTGGAACTCGCCATCGAAGGCATGACCTGCGCATCATGCGTCAAGCGCGTGGAAAAAGCCCTGACGAATGTTCCCGGCGTTGCGCAAGCGCAAGTCAACCTTGCGACTGAGCGCGCCCTGGTCTCGTTCGATCCGGCTGCCGCCGAGCCGCAGGCATTGGTCGCCGCCGTCGGCAAGATGGGCTACGAGGCGCGTCCGATCGCCGCCCAGGACGACCATGCCGAACGGCAGTCGCAAGCGCGCGACGCCGAGGCGCATCGCCTGCAAGGCGCATTCATCGCCGCGTTGGTCCTGACGTTGCCGGTGTTTGCGCTGGAAATGGGATCGCACCTGATTCCCGCCATGCACCACTGGGTGTTGGACACGATCGGGCGGCAAAACAGTTGGCTGCTGCAGTTCGTGCTGACTACCGCCGTGCTGGTGTGGCCGGGACGGCAGTTCTTCACCAAGGGCCTTGTGGCGTTGTGGCGCCGCGCGCCCGAAATGAATTCGCTGGTGGCGTTGGGCGCGGGCGCGGCCTGGGGCTATTCGGTCGTCGCCACCTTTGCGCCGGGCTTGCTGCCGGATGCGGCGCGCAACGTCTACTTCGAAGCTGCCGCGGTCATTGTCACGCTGATCCTGCTGGGTCGCATGCTGGAAGCGCGCGCCAAGGGCAAGACCGGCGCGGCCATCAAGCGGCTGATCGGGCTGCAGCCGCGCACGGCGCGCGTGCTGCGGGACGGCCAGGCGCAGGACATCGAGATCGAACGCGTGCGCACCGGCGACATCGTGATGGTGCGGCCAGGCGAGAAGATTCCGCTGGACGGCGACATCATCGAAGGCAGCTCGTATGTCGACGAATCCATGTTGACGGGCGAGCCGGTGCCGGTGGAAAAGCAGCCGGGCATGCAGGCCACCGGCGGGACGCTGAATACATCGGGCAGCTTTACGTTGCGCGTCACGCACACCGGCGCGGACACCATGCTGGCCCGGATCATCCGCATGGTCGAAGCGGCCCAGGGTGCGCGGCTGCCGATCCAGGCGATGGTGGACCAGGTGACCGCCTGGTTCGTTCCGGCGGTCATGGCGGCCGCCCTGCTCACCTTCCTGACGTGGTTCTTCCTGGGCCCCGAACCGGCGCTCTCGCATGCGCTGGTCAACGCGGTGGCCGTGCTGATCATTGCCTGCCCGTGCGCCATGGGGCTGGCCACGCCCACGTCGATCATGGTGGGCACGGGGCGCGCCGCCGAGATGGGCGTGCTGTTCCGTCAGGGCGATGCGTTGCAGACGCTGCGCGACGTCAATGTGGTGGCCTTCGACAAGACAGGCACGCTGACGTTGGGCAAGCCCACGCTGACCGAACTGGCGCCGTCGCCGGGCCAGGATGCGCAACAGGTGTTGCAGTGGGTGGCCTCGGTGCAGGCGCGCTCCGAGCATCCGATCGCGCTGGCCATCGTGGCCGCGGCCGCGGAACGCAAGATCGAACTGCTGGCGGCCGAAGGCTTTGCCGCGATCACCGGCGCGGGCGTCGAAGCCACGGTGGCGGGCCGCACGGTGCTGGCGGGCGCGGCGCGCCTGATGGCCGAGCGCGGCGTCGACGTCAGCGCATTCGGCGCGCGTGCCGCCGACTGGGGCAACGAAGGCAAGACGCCGATCTACGTCGCCATCGACGGCCAGGCGGCCGCCATGATGGCCGTGACGGACCCGGTCAAACCCTCGGCCGTATCCGCCATTGCCGCACTGCACGCGCAAGGCCTGAAGACCGCGATGATCACGGGCGACAACCGCCACACCGCCCAGGCGGTCGCGCGCCAGTTGGGCATTGACGAAGTGCGCGCCGAGGTGCTGCCGGACGGCAAGGTTCAGGCGATCGCCACGCTGCGCGAAGGCGGCCGCAAGGTGGCGTTCGTGGGCGACGGCATCAACGATGCGCCCGCGCTGGCTGCGGCAGACACCGGCATCGCCATCGGCACCGGCACGGACGTCGCGATCGAGGCGGCGTCCGTCGTGCTGATGGCCGACGACCTGCACGGGGTGCCCAACGCCATCGCGCTCAGCCGCGCCACGCTGGCCAACATCCGGCAAAACCTGTTCTGGGCGTTCGCCTACAACGCGGCGCTGATTCCGCTGGCCGCGGGCGCGCTGTATCCGGCCTTCGGCCTGTCGCTGTCGCCGATCTTTGCAGCCGGGGCCATGGCGCTGTCCAGCGTCTTCGTGCTGGGCAATGCGCTGCGCCTGAAGGCATTCCGTCCCCGCGGGAGGCAAGCATGAACATCGGACAAGCCGCCAAGGAATCCGGCATCTCGGCCAAGATGATCCGCTATTACGAGAGCATCGGCCTGATCGGCCCGGCCGTGCGCACGGATTCCGGCTACCGGGTCTACAGCGAGCATGACGTGCACACGCTGCGCTTCGTGCGCCGCGCGCGCGATCTGGGTTTTTCCGTGGAGCAGATGAACGAGCTGCTGGCCCTTTGGCAGGACCGCAGCCGCGCCAGCGCGGACGTGAAGCGCATTGCGCTGGAACACATTGAAGAACTCGAGCGCAAGGCCGAGGCGCTGCGCGAAATGGCCGCCACCCTCAAGCATCTGGCGCAGCATTGCCATGGCGACGAGCGGCCCGACTGCCCCATTCTTGAGAACCTGGGCTGCTCGCACTAAATGTTCGCAATACAGCCACGCGGCGGGAGTTTTCCCGCCGCTGCCGTTTACTGTTCTGCCTGCGCCTCGGCGGCGACGCGGGCCTCGTAGGCCTCGGTGGCAGCCTGCTTGGCCGCCGCCTTTTCAGCCGCTGCGGCAAGCTTGGCTTCCTCGGCGGCAGCCGCATCGGCCGCTGCCTGGATCGCGCGCTGACGAGCGCGTTCCTTCGCTTCCAGCACGCCCTCGGCGTCCAGCGTTTCAAACACTGCGATGGATTCGACATGGCCCGTGTGCGGGAACATGTTGATCACGCCCGCGCTCTTGAGCACGTAGCCGCCTTCATGGACGAGAATGGATGCGTCTCGCGCCAAGGTGCCGGGATTACAGGACACGTAGACGATGCGGCGCGGACGCTCTTCGTACGTGAGGTCGGACAACGCTTGCGACACCGCGTGGGCGCCTTCGCGCGGCGGATCGATCAGCATGCGATCGAAGTAGCCCAGGCTGCGCAGCCAGGTGGCGTCGACTTCAAAGAGGTTCAGCGTGGCAAAGCTGGTGCGATCGCCCAGGCCGTGACGCGATGCCGCATCGAAGGCGCGGTCGGTCAGGGCCTTGCTGCCTTCCACGCCCACGGCTTCTCGGCCTTGCGTGGCGAGCGGCAGCGTGAAGTTGCCCAGGCCACAGAACAGATCGGCCACGCGGTCGGTGGGCTGCACGTCCAGGAGTTTGAGCGCGCGCGACACCATCGCGCGGTTGATGGCGTGGTTGACCTGCGTGAAATCGGTGGGCCGGTACGGCATGCGCAGGCCGAATTCCGGCATGGTGTAGGAAAGCGCGTCGTTGTGCTCGGGCTCCAGCGCGTGCACCGTCTCCGGACCCTTGGACTGCAGCCACCATTGCACGTCGTGCTTGGCCGCGAAGGCGCGCAGGATGGCAATGTCCTCGTCGGTCAGCGGCAGCAGATGGCGCAGCACCAGCGCCGTCACGCCTTCGCCAAGCGCCACCTCGATCTGGGGCATGCGGTCGGGCGCGGACATGGAGGCGATCATTTCGCGCAACGGGATCAGCAGATTGCTGACGTGGCGCGGCAACACATGGCATTCGCGCATGTCGGCCACGAAGCTGCTCTTGCGCTCGTGAAAGCCCACGAGCACCCCGCCCTTCTTGGGCACCACGCGCACCGACAGGCGCGCGCGGTAACGGTAGCCCCAGGTCGGACCCTGCAGCGGCGGCAGGATCAGCGCCGGGCGCAGCTTACCGACATGCCAGAACGTGTCTTCGAGCGCGCGCTGCTTGATCGCCACCTGCGTGGTGGGTTCCAGGTGCTGCATTGCACAGCCGCCACAGACGCCAAAATGCGGGCAGCGGGGCTCCACGCGTTGCGATGAGGGGCGCAGCACCTCGTCGACACGGGCGGTTTCATAGGAAGGCTTGCGGCGCAACGTGACCGCGGTGACCCGTTCGCCCGGCAAGGCGCCTTCCACGAAAATGACCTTCCCGTCGCGACGGGCGATCCCCCTGGCTTCCAGGTCCAGGGATTCGATACTCAAAACGTCAGACATCTCACGCAGTCCAGAATTGCACGCAACCCATGATTGTAGAAGGACTTCGTGCAATCCCGGAAATCGGCCTTGATGGGGCCGGAGCGGCGCCGTTCAGGGCGCCGCTACCGCCGTCAGAACGAGCGCGCCACCGAGAAGACGGCGCCGATGCGGCCCGACGGGTGGCCGTACTTGGTGGGCAGCCAGTTGTCCTTGGTGGCGCCGACGGCCGCCAGGCCGAGGATCCAGCCTTTCAGGTCCTTGGTCACGCCCACCTTGTAGTCGACGTAGTGCCCGATCGAGTCGCCGTCCATGTTGGTCTGGTTCTTGAGTTTCTGGTAGCCCAGATGGCCCAGCAGTCCCCAGCCGTCGCCCAGGTCGAACGTGGCCGTTCCGTCCAGATACCAGGTGCCCTTGCTGTCCGGCGTGCTGAAAAAGTCGCTGGGCGTGTACGAATATTTGAGGCTGTAGTTGCCGTAGGACGCGCCCAGATAAATGTCCGTGTTGTTGTAGTTGCCGCCCTTGGGGGAACTGGAGCCGGGATAGTAGTAATGCAGCACGCCTGCATCCAGCGTGAAGCCGCCGCCCACGTCACCCTTCCAGCCGCCATAGAAGTCCATTTCCAGGTTGCCGTCGGTGAAAACGAAGCTGGAGACATTGGAGTTCCAGTTACCCAGGTAGAAGCCCGAGCTGTGGTTCAGGTCGAACCCCAATTGGACGGCAGGACGGAAGTCGGTCTGGGAATAGCCCCGGAACCGGTAGTCGCTGACGATGGTGGCATTACCGCTGAGCGAGAAGCCGCCCCCCAGATCGGTGGGTTCGGCTTGCGCCACCCCTGCAAAACAAGCAGCAAGCGCAAAAGGCAAGGCTAGCAACGTCTTCTTCATGGTGCGAGAGTCCTGATCGGATTGTCGAAAAAGCGGACGGCGCATGGCGCATCCGGCTGGCCGGCCTTGCTGCAGGGGTACTGCCGGCTCACCTTCCCTCAAGCAATGTCCATGCCAGGTTTCGGCGCGATGACAGCGCGATGACAGCGCCCGAGCCGCGCACGGTTGCGCCCGTTGATGCACCACGCTGGTGCCCTGTTATGGGGCGCAGCCCGGGCGGATGCGTCAAAACGGGGAATCGGGAGCCGCAAACCCATTGAGGATGGCGGCACGACAAAAAACCCCGGCACGCGCGCGGCGTGCCGGGGTCGGAGTTGGCTGTCGCTGGCCTTGGTTGGCCCTGGCTAGCCTTAGTTGGCCTTGGGCGGTGCGGGCGGCGGGACGTCGCCAGCGGCGGGGGCAGCCGGCTTGCCGGGACGGCCCTTGTCGCCATGGCGGCCTTCCATCTTGGCGTGGCGCTCGGCCATGCGGGCTTCGCGCTCCTTGACGATCTTGGTGACCTGACCGCGCTGCGTGTCGTTCAGGCTATCCCAGACGGCCAGCCATTGGTCACGCACCTGCTTGGCCTGCGGGCCGAACGCGTCGCGGCGCTTTTCGGACTGCTCGACGAGCGCGCGGGGATCGAGCTTGCCGCTGTCGAGTTGCGACTTGAGCAGGTCATGGCGCTTGCCGCCGTCGGCACGCATCGCTTCGTGCAGGCTGCGCTGCCCTTCCTGGGCGGTCTTGAACAGGGCTTCCTGCTTGGCGTCGAGTTTCAGCTCGGCAACCTGGGCCTTGGACACGGGGCCCAGACCGGGGATGAGCAGGCCGTCACGCATGCCCTTGTGGAAACCACCGCCGCGATGGCCTTCGTGCATGGCGGCCGGACCGCCCTCGGCGGGAGGAGGAGGCGCAGCCATTGCGGAGCCAGCCGCGAAACCGCTCGACGCGGCGACGATAGCAAGGACGGCCAAATTGGAGCGGATAGCGAATCGGGACATGAAGGTCTCCTGAAAGTGAAGAAAGCGAGGCCATTGTGCGATCTGGCTGGTTTCATCCAGGTTTCGTTTACGGCCGTCTTGTTTCAGTCGATTGCTTGCCCTGCAAACGCGAGAACGGGGCCATGGAGGCCCCGTCGGTGTGCCCTGCCCCCGCGCAAGGGCAAGGGTTCAGGCTGGTTGCCCGCGCGGATCAGCCCGCGTCCCAGGCCGCCATGTATTCCTTCCAGTGCAGCGCATCGCTGGCCGAGAGCGTGTCGCGCACCAGCGCGATTTCGGCCTCGTAGGCGGTGCGGTCGAGTTCACCACGCAGGAAGCGGAAGCGGCAATACACCAGCCACGTATTGACAACGTCGGTTTCGCAGTACGCCCGCACCTCGTCGGCGCGGCCGGTGCTCCAGGCCTCCCAGACCTTGCTGCCGTCCATCCCGAGCTTGCCGGGAAAGCCGCAAAGCTTGGCCAGTTCGTCGAGCGGCGCGTTGGCGCGGCCGTTGTACTTGGCCAGCACGTCCATCAGATCGACGTGACGCGTGTGATAGCGCGAAATGTAGTTGTTGAACTTGAAGTCACGGTCTTCTTCGCCCATGTCCCAATAGCGCGGCGCCGGCACGCCCTGGATCAGGCTGCGGTAATGCAGCACGGGCAGGTCAAAGCCCGAGCCGTTCCAGCTGACGAGCTTGGGCGTGTAGCGCTCGATGGTCTTGAAGAAGCCCGCGAGCAAGGCCGCTTCGGGATCGTCTGGCTGGCCCAGCGTCTTGACGCGAAAGCCCTGGTCGTCGCGGAACACGCAGCCCACCACCGCCACCTTGTGCAGATGCAGCGGCAGGAAGTCGTGGCCCACGGCCTCGCGCCGCGCGGTCAGCGCGCGCTCGACCACTTCGTGGTCAGGCACGTCGGCGCCCCAGCCGTTGAGCTTGCGCAGCCCGTCGGCATCGGGGATGGTCTCGAGGTCGAATACCAGGGTGGGCGTCATTTGGGCGGCAGGTATTGCATCGGGTCCACCGGCGTGCCCTGGCGGCGGATCTCAAAGTGCAGGCGGGGCGACGTGGTGTCGCTCTGGCCGAGTTCGGCGATCTTGGCGCCGCGCTTGACCGTCTGGCCGGTCTTCACGAGCAGCGCACGGTTGTGCGCGTAGGCCGTGATGAAGCCGTTCTGGTGCTCGACGATGATGAGGTTGCCCAGGCCGCGCACGCCATTGCCGCTGTACTTGACCAGGCCATCCGCCGCGGCGGTGATCGGGTCGCCCAGCGCGCCGGCGATGTCGATGCCCTTGCTGCTGGCATTGAAGGCCTGCACGATCTGGCCGTTGGCCGGCCAGGCCCAGTTGATGACACCGGCGTCGGCCGCACGCGTGGCCGGCTTCGTGTCGACCGGCGCCGGAGGCGGCGTGGGCGTGGCATCAGGTGCGGGCGTGGTGGCCGCGGGGGTTTCGGGCTGGTCGAGGGGCCGCGGCTGCGGCCGGTTGCTGGCAATCGGCGCGGTCTGTGCGCCGCCGCCGGTGGCGCTGCCGGACATGCGCAGCACCTGCCCCACCGAGATCTGGTTGGGGTCGCTGATGTTGTTCCAGCGCTTGATGTTTTCGATGTCGACGTTGTTGGCGCGCGCGATCTTGTAGAGCGTGTCGCCCGGCTTGACCACATAGCTGCCGGACGTGGCCGTCGGCGCGGGTTGCCCGCCGGTCATGTCGACCACCGGGGCACGAGTACCTTTGGATGCGCAGCCGGCCAGGATGGCGAGGCTGAGAACCCCCACTGCGAAGAGCGGGCGGCGAAGGCGCGTCATGGACGCGCCCAAATTCATATCGGTCAGTTGCAACTGCCCGTTGAGCATACGTTTCTCCTGTCGCTCAAGATTGTATTCCGGACCGTAGCGGCACAAAGCGCACGGCCTCTAGTTCGGTTCTTTTCCAGCTTGCCGCGCCCGTGCGTTCGATCAGAACCAGGCGCTGGTTCGAGCCCCCTTCGGGAGCGATGAGACGGCCTCCCGGAGCAAGCTGCGTCAGCAGCGCTTGCGGGATGGCCAGACCTGCGGCAGCCACAACGATAGCATCGAACGGCGCCACGCCGGGCAGCCCCAAGGTGCCGTCTCCATAGATGAGCCGGATCCTTGTGGTGAGCCGCAAGGCGCGTAAATGCTCGCGCGCCAGCTCATACAGCCCGCGTATGCGTTCGATGGTGTGGACGTCGCGCACGAACTGCGCGAGCACCGCGGCCTGGTAACCGCAACCGGCGCCGACCTCGAGCACACGGGTGGGTGCGCGGTCTTCGCAAGCAGCCGCGATCATACGCGCGACAACCCATGGCTGGGAAATGGTTTGCGAATGGCCGATGGGCAACGCGGCGTCTTCATACGCGCGGCTGGCAAGGGCCTCGTCCACGAACAGGTGGCGCGGCACGGCGGCCATGGCATTCAGCACGCGTTCGTCGGTGATGCCTTGCGTGCGCAGGCGCTGGACCATGGCCTGGCGCAGCCGTTCGGAGTTCAGGCCAAGGTTGCTGCCCGCTTGCGGCACCGGCGCCTGCGCCTGCCGCTGCAACGTGGCGGCCGAGATGCGCGTGTTGCTGTTGGCCGGTGTATAGCCTGGGCTCAGGCGGCCGGCGTCGTGGCGGGCCGGGCTGCTGCGGCCGGCGCCGGGTGTGATGTCCGGCTGGCTTATCCGTTTGCGCATAGCGGCTCTGCCCAGGTGCGGATCTCGTCAAGCTGGCTGTGCTGGGTCAGGTCCAGGCGCAACGGCGTGACGGACACGATGCCCTGCTCGACGGCGTGGAAGTCCGTGCCGGGCGTGGCGTCGGCGGCCAGGCCGACCGGTCCGATCCAGTAGACCGTGTCGCCATAGGGCGTGGTGGTGCGCACGACGGGTTGCGACGGATGCCGCTTGCCCAGCCGCGTGACCGCAAATCCGTGCATGTCTTCGAAACGGCGGCTCGGGATGTTGACGTTGAGCAGCACCGGCGCCGCGAGCGGCTGGGCCAGATGGCGCTCGACCACCTGGCGGGCGGCGCGCGCGGCCGAGTCGATGTGCTCCCAGCCCTTTTCCGCCAGCGAGAACGCAATGGCGGGGATGCCGAACAGATACCCTTCGCTGGCGGCCGCGACGGTGCCCGAATAGAGGGTGTCGTCGCCCATGTTGGCGCCGTTGTTGATGCCGGACACGACCAGGTCGGGTCGCGTATCCATGAGGCCGGTCAGCGCGACGTGCACGCAATCGGACGGCGTGCCGTTGACGGCGATGAAGCCGTTGGAGGCGGTGCGCACCGACAGCGGCCGGTTCAGCGTGAGCGAGTTGGAGGCGCCGCTATGGTTGGTCTCGGGCGCAACGACGGTCAAATCGCCCAGCCCCTCCAGCGCCGCTACCAGCGCTTCAAGGCCAGGGGCCGAGTAGCCATCATCGTTCGAAACCAGAATTCGCATTGTGCATCCGAAAGAAAATAAAACGCGGGTGACGTTGCGGATTGTACCCGGGGTAGAATCCGCAGCCATTACTACAACAACGGATTCCCTTCCCATGGCGATAACCGAACCCTCCCTGGCGTTTTCCGTCGCGCTTGTCGTGCTGGCCTACCTGATCGGCTCCGTGCCGTTCGCCGTGGTGGTCAGCAAGCTGATGGGTCTGCAGGACCCCCGCAGCTACGGTTCCAAGAACCCGGGCGCCACCAATGTGCTGCGCACCGGCAACAAGACCGCCGCCGCGCTGACGCTTTTGGGGGACGCCGCCAAAGGATGGTTCGCGATCTGGCTGGCCGAGACGCTGGCGCCCGGCATTGGCCCCGTCGCCCTGGCCTGCGTGGCGCTGGCCGCCTTCATCGGCCACCTGTACCCCGTGTTTCTGGGATTCAAGGGCGGCAAGGGCGTGGCGACCGCGCTGGGCGTGCTGGTGGCCATCCAGCCCTGGCTGGCCGTCGCCACCGCGGCAACCTGGCTGATCATCGCCATTTTCTTCCGCTATTCGTCGCTGGCGTCGCTGGTGGCCGCGTTCTTCGCCCCGGTGTACTACGTGTTCGGATCAGGGCTGGCGTGGCAGGCGCAGCCGGCCCTGGGCGTGGCGCTGGCGATCATCGGCATCCTGCTTTTCTACCGCCACCGCGCCAACATCGCCCGGTTGATCCAGGGCACCGAAAGCCGTATCGGCAGCAAGAAGAAGTAATCCCCACGCGATGGGGGATTGAACGGGCGGCCTGGCCGCCCGTTTTCATTTCAGGCGATATCGGCCAGATCCCAGCGCGGCTTGACCGTGAAGCTGTGGGCGCTGGCGTCCAGCGTTGCCAACCCGGCCTTCACCCGCTCGGCCGCCGCGAACGCGATCATGGCGCCGTTGTCGGTACACAGCTCCAGCGGCGGGAAGTACGCGCGCGCCTTGAGCGGCTTGAGCGCGGCTTCGAGCTTGGCGCGCAGGAGCTGGTTGGCCCCCACCCCGCCTGCGACGACCAGCCGGCGCAGCCCGGTCTGCTTCAAGGCGCGGATCGACTTGGCCGCAAGCACCTCGACAATGGCCGCCTGCGTGGCTGCGGCCAGGTCTGCGCGGGTCTGTTCGTCCAGGGCGCCATTCTGCTCGGCCGCCTTGACGCGGGTCAGCACGGCCGTTTTCAGGCCACTGAAACTGAAGTCCAGGTCGCCGCTGTGCAGCATGGGGCGCGGCAGGTCGAAGCGCGAGGCGTCACCGCTGCCGGCCAGGCGGGACAGCGCGGGTCCGCCCGGATAACCCAGCCCCATGAGCTTGGCGGACTTGTCGAAGGCCTCGCCCGCGGCGTCATCCAGCGTTTCACCCAGCAGCTCGTAGCGACCTACGCCGTCCACGCGCATGAGTTGCGTGTGTCCGCCGGACACCAGCAAGGCAATGAAGGGAAACTCGGGCCGGGGATCGGCCAGCATCGGCGACAGCAGATGGCCTTCGAGGTGATGAATGCCGATGGCCGGCAAGCCGCGCGACCAGGCGAACGACTGCGCAACACTGGCGCCGACCAGCAAGGCGCCAGCGAGACCCGGCCCCGCCGTATAGGCGACGGCGCCGATGTCGGACATCTGCAGGCCCGCATCTTGCAGCACCTGGCGGGTCAGCGGCACCACGCGGCGGATGTGGTCGCGCGAGGCAAGTTCCGGCACCACGCCCCCATATTCCTGGTGCATGGCGATCTGGGTGTGCAGCGCGTGCGCGAGCAGGCCGCGTTCCGTACAGACGGCTGCGACGCCGGTTTCGTCGCAGGAGCTTTCAAAGCCGAGAATGATCATGGCGGCAGAGTTTACAACTGATGCGAAAATACGCAGGTTCTTGAATGGGACGGGGCTTTCCGCCCTGCCCGCCACAACCTGAAAATCCTGCAAAAACCCTGGGGACTCGAATGCTGGAGAAGCTATTCAAGCTGCGTGAGCACGGCACGACCGCAAGAACGGAAGTCGTGGCCGGCCTGACGACATTCCTGACGATGTCGTACATCATCTTCGTCAATCCTGACATCCTGTCCTCGACGGGCATGGACCGAGACGCGGTCTTCGTTGCGACCTGCCTGGCCGCCGCGCTGGGCTCGCTGGTAATGGCGTTTATCGCCAACTGGCCGATCGGCATGGCGCCCGGCATGGGCCTGAACGCCTTCTTTGCCTTCACCGTGGTCAAGACCATGGGCTACACCTGGGAGCAGGCGCTGGGCGCGGTGTTCATCTCGGGCATCATCTTTCTGTTCCTGACGATATCCGGCATCCGGGTCTGGCTGGTCAAGGGCATCCCGCATTCGCTGCGCAGCGCCATTGCGGCCGGCATCGGGCTGTTTCTGGCCATTATCGCGCTATCCAGCGCCGGCATCGTGGTCGCCCATCCGGCCACCAAGGTCACGCTGGGCAATCTCACCACCCACGGTCCGCTCTTTGCCATCCTGGGCTTTTTCGTGATCGCGTCGCTGGATGCGCTGCGCGTGCGCGGTGCCATCCTGATCGGCATTATCGTCGTCACGGTGCTGTCGATGGTGATGGGCTACAACGAGTTCAAGGGCATCTTTTCGGCGCCGCCCAGCCTGTCGCCCACGCTCTTCAAGCTGGACATCATGGGCGCGCTGCATTCCGGCTTTGTGCACGTGATTCTGGTGTTCGTGCTGGTCGAGGTGTTCGATGCCACCGGCACGCTGGTGGGCGTGGCCAAGCGCGCCGGCCTGGTGCCCGAAGACCGCCCCAATCGCCTGGGCCGCGCGCTCTTTGCGGACAGCACCGCCATCGTGGCCGGCTCGATGCTGGGCACCAGCAGCACCACCGCCTACGTCGAGAGCGCATCCGGCGTGCAGGCCGGCGGGCGCACCGGCATGACGGCGCTGATCGTGGGCCTGCTGTTCCTGGCCGCACTGTTCATCTCGCCGCTGGCGGGCGCCGTGCCGGCCTACGCCACCGCACCCGCCCTGCTCTACGTCGCCGGACTGATGATGCGCGAGCTCATCGACATCGACTGGAATGACGTCTGCGAAGCCACGCCGGCCGCGCTGACCGCGCTGGTCATGCCGTTCACGTACTCGATCGCCAACGGCATTGCGTTCGGCTTCATCAGCTATGTGGTGCTCAAGACCGCCACGGGCAAGATGCGGGACGTGCACCCGGCAACGTGGCTCGTGGCCGTGCTGTTCGTGATCCGCTACGCGTTCTTTCCGGAATAAGCGGGGTTGGTTGGCAAGGTGTCAGACACCTTGAAGTCCGGATGTCTGACACCTCAACCCGCCGTCCACACCGCCAGTTCGTAGTCGTCCGGGTCCGTGAAATGGAAGCGGCTGCCGCCGGGAAAGGTGAACGTGTCGCGGCTGATGCGACCTCCCGCGGCCGTGATGCGTTGCTGGGTGGCGGCCAGGTCGTCGCCGTACAGGATCACCAGGGGGCCGCCCGGACGCACGGCTTCCCCCGCCGTGAAGCCGCCCTTCAGGCGGCCGTCGGTGAATTCGGTGTAGGTAGGCCCGTAATCCGTGAACGTCCACCCGAAGACCTCGCCGTAGAAGCGCTTGCTGCGCGCGATGTCCGCGACGTTGAATTCGATGTTGTCGATGCGGTTGTTGTTGCCGCTGGCGCCCATGCGCGTCTCCTGTGTGGCGGATGGCAAAAGCGCGGCGATGCGATGCCGCGCGTCCTGCCGCTATTGTAGGGATCGGAAAAATCAATCAACCCGGCCGAGGGCATGGTTGCTGGCGGGCTCGGTTGAATTCGCCGATACACTCCCCATGTAGATCAGCATATGGAGTACATTTTGCGCCCTTCCCCTTTCATTTCCGCGCTGCCGGCCTGTCCCTTCGCAGCGGAGGCGCACGCATGAGCGTCCTGGCGAACATCCCCTTTTCCGTGCTGGACCTGGCCCCGATTGTGCAGGGGCGCGATGCCGCGGACGCGTTCCGCAATACGGTCGCACTGGCGCAGCACGTGGAGCAGCTTGGCTACAACCGCTTCTGGCTGGCCGAGCACCACAACATCAATGGCATCGCCAGCAGCGCCACGGCCGTGCTGATTGGCCACGTGGCCGGCCACACCCGCACGCTGCGCGTCGGCTCAGGCGGCGTCATGCTGCCCAACCACGCGCCGCTGATCATCGCTGAACAGTTCGGGACGCTCGAAACCCTGTACCCCGGCCGCATCGACCTGGGCCTGGGCCGCGCGCCCGGCAGCGACGGCGCCACGCAACAGGCGCTGCGCCGCAATCCGCGCAGCGGTCTTGAGTTTCCGGCCCTGGTCGAGGAACTGCGCGCCTTTCTTGCGCCCTCGCGCCCCGGCCAGCCCGTGCGCGCCATCCCCGGCGAAGGGCTGGATGTGCCGATCTGGCTGCTGGGTTCCAGCGACTTCAGCGCGCGCATGGCGGCTGAACTTGGCCTGCCCTTCTCGTTTGCCGGGCACTTCTCGCCGGAAGGCATGGCCGCGATGCGCCTGTACCGTCACTTGTTCAAACCGTCCAAGACGCTGGACCGCCCCTACTCGATGATCGGCGTGCCGGTCATTGCCGCGGAAACCGACGAGGCCGCGCGCTTTTTGTCGACCACGCAGCAACTGAAGTTCCTCTCGCTCGTGCGTGGCCATCGCCTGCAATTGCAGCCGCCGGTCGACAGCATGGACGGCGTGTGGAACGAATGGGAGCGCGAGGCGGTCAATCAACGATTGGGCGCGTCGATCGTGGGCGGCCCGGACACCGTCAAACGCGAGCTCGAGGCCCTGGTCGCGGAAACGCAAGCCGACGAGGTCATGATCGTGTCTGACTTCTATGACATCGCAGACCGCCTGCGCTCGTTCGAGATCGTCGCTTCGCTGAAAAACGGGTCTGGCGTCTCCACGAAATCGGCGGCCTGAGAGCCGCAATCTGCGCCGTTGACGGCGCCAACCATTGCGACGCGGCCTGGACCGGCTCTACTATTGGCTTTCAGGGCTTGGCACTACGCGTCGCCGAATCAGCACCGGGGCAGGCCCCCGGCGTCTCCGCCACCGCTTTTCGCCGCCCACGCGGCAAGGATTTCTCATGAGTATTGTTGAACTCACCAAAGACAGCTTCCAGGAAGCCATCACGCCGGACGGCACCCTCATCGTCGACTTCTGGGCGCCGTGGTGCGGCCCTTGCCGCGGGTTCGCGCCCGTATTCGAACAGGCCGCCACCGAGCATCCTGACGTCACGTTCGCCAAGGTAAATACCGACGTTGAGCAGGAACTGGCTGGCGCGCTGGGCATCCGCTCGATTCCGACGCTGATGGTCTTCCGCGAAAAGGTCCTGCTGTTCTCGCAACCGGGCGCCTTGTCCGGCGGTCAGCTCAATGAACTGCTCGCCAAGATCAAGGAAGTGGACATGGAAAAGGTCCACCAGGAAATCGCCGCGGCGCAAGACAGCCAGGACGCGTAAACAGCAAGGGGCCCGGATCGGGCCCCTTCCTTTTGCACCGGGACAACGGCTTCCCGCCGCAGCGGGTCATGTCTGTCGGCGAGGGCGCGGTCCGGCTACGAAACGACTTCCCATGCGGATCGGCCGCGCGTGATGTTAGCCGCGGTGACTTCCAATTCAGGCAGGCCCGCGCGCGGCACCGTGAACGTTAGCGTGACGCCGTCCGCGTTGTAGTCTTCCTGCTGAATGGCGGCGCCTGCCTGCGCCAGCCGTGATTTCAGCAGCGCCATCTCGCCGAAGCCGCAGGCGCAGCGCACCGTCGCCAGGTCGACGATTTCCGTGCGGTCTCCCAACCGCAGGCAGTTGGCCGCGCAGCCGCCGTAGGCCCGCACCAGTCCGCCCGCACCGAGCTTGATCCCGCCGTACCAGCGCACCACCAGCACCGCCACGCGATCCATGTCCTGGCCTTCGATGGCCTGCAGGATTGGCCGGCCCGCGGTGCCGCCGGGCTCGCCATCGTCATTGAATCGGTATTCCTGTCCGATGCGGTAGGCCCAGCAGTTGTGCGTGGCTTCGGGATCGCTGTGCTCGGCAAAGAAGCGCATGGCGTCGTCGATCGTGGCGACCGGCGCGGCATACGCGGCGAAGCGGCTTTTCTTGATGTCTTCCTGGAAGGTGCAGGGAGCGGTCAGCGTGTGCGTCATGCCCGGCATTGTAAGTGCGCGGATCGGCAGACGCCGTTGCCGCGCTAGCCGTGGCAGTCAGGGACTTCCTGATCCAGATAGACGTCGAAGGCAACGTCGCGTGCCCATTTCGTGGTCATGGCCTTCCAGGCGCCGGCGCGGTCCCAGGCGCGCATTTCCTGGCCGAGCCAGGCGCGCGAGGCATCGTCCTGCGCGGGCAGCAGCCATACCCGTTCCTGGCGAGCGCCATCGGCGGTCAGCGTCGACGAAAACTTCTTCCATTCCGGAAAGCGCATCAGCGGCTCCCAGACGGCGTCGTCGACCAGACCGATGTCGCACTCCCCTTCGCGCACGGCAACCAGCGCATCCGACGGTACGCGGTAGGTCTTGACGGCAGCGCCCCAACTTTGCGCCAGGGCTTGCGCCTGCGTGGCCGCCTCGGCCATGCACACGCTGCGGCCCTGCACGTCGGCGGGTTTGCGCATCCGCGTGTCGGTGCGGATCACGGCCTTGGGCCGTGCGGCGTAGCCAGTGGCTTGCACTGCAACGGTGTGCGGCTGTCCGTCGGCGCGGTCCGCAAGCACCAGATCCACCTCGCCCGACTTGAGCGCTCGAGCGGCGTCAGCGGCTGGCAACTGAACCAGCCGCACGGGCAGCTTCAGGCTGGCGCCCAGCTTTTCCGTGATGGCGGCATCCAGGCCTTCGGGCGTCCGGATCTTGGCGCCGGCGACCGGCGGCGGCGCCAGATACGGCACGCCCACGACAAGTTCACCGCGCGCCCGCGCGGCCGAAAAGGTCTCCGGCTGCGCCAGCGCAAAGCCCGCGAGCAGCAGGCCCGCGGCAAGGACGAATGGACGCATGCGGGACATCATGATGAGGAGGTCAGACGTATTGGTAGCGCAGCAAGCGATGCTTGAGGTTTTCAAGCACGAACTGGTCGATCAGCGCGGCCAGCACGGCAATCACGAGGATGTTGGTCATGACCCCGGTCATATCCGCGATTTCGCCCGAATATGCCAGCGACCGGCCCAGACCCTTGCCGAAGCCGATCAGCATTTCGGCCGAGATCAGCGCCCGCCAGGCGTTGCCGAACGCCAACTGCGCGCCGGTGATGAGCTCGGGCATCACCGCCGGCAGGTACACCCGCTTGATCAGCCCCCAGCGCGTCGCACCCATGACGCGCGCCGCCGACACGTGGACGCGTTGCACGGATTCGGTGGCGTTCATCACGCTGAGCGCGGCCGGAAAGAACGCCGACAGCGCCACGACCACGATGATGGGCGTGTTGCCAAAGCCCATCACGATGAGAAACAGCGGTACCCACGCGATGGACGGAATCGACTGCAGGATGACGATGGCGCTGCGCAGGACTTCGCGAAAGAAGAACAGCACGGCGGCCACGAGGCCGAAGCCCACGCCGGCGGCCAGCGCCAGCCCATACCCCGCGCCCAGCCGTCCCAGCGTGCCCATGAGGCTCTGGTGGAACGATTGCTTGCCCAGGTCTTCGAACAGCCGCTCGACGACGGCAGGCACGCCCGGCATCAGGAAGTCGGGCAGCGCGAACGCCGCCGTTTGCCACAGCGCCAGGATGAACAGGACGCCCAAAACGCCCGCAAGGTGCTTGCGGGCGCCGGTCACTCGGGTAGATGCGCTCAAAGCTTGCGAGCCTCTTGCCAGGACAGGTCGACGATGCTGGAGACGTCGTACGGTTTGCCGTCGCGCGTCTTGAGCGAACCCTGGGCTTGCAGGATGTCAGCGATTTCCTGCATGCGGGCCGTGTCCTTTTCCGTCAGCTTGGGCGTGAACACCTGCGTGCTGATGGCCTCGGTGATGACGGTTTCGCGGGGCAGTTCGCCACGGGCCAGCGTCTTGAGCGTCGGTTCGGCGATGAAGTAGGACGCGATCAGCTTGGAGGCCTGTTCAGGTTCCTTCTGCAGCAGCGTGATGGCCTGGTTTTGCGCGTCCAGCGCCTTCCAGACATCGTCCTTGCGCTTGGCCAGCGTTTCGCCCGAGGTGATGACGACCATGCACGGGAACGGCCAGGCCTGGCCCACTTCGTAGATCTGCTTGACCGGCGCGACCAGTTGCGCGATGCGGTCGTAGGGTTCGAACAGGAAGGCCGCGTCCACGCGCTTGCCCACCAGCGACTGCACGGCCACGGCCGGGCTCACGCCCATGACGTTGACGTCGTCGGCGGAAAGATTGCCCTGCTTGAGCACGACGCCCTTCAGGACCACGTCGGCGGTGCTGCCTTCAGCTTGCGAGGCCAGCGTCTTGCCCTTCAGACCGGCGATGTCCTTGATGCCGGAATCGTCACGCACGATCAGCGAGTGATAGCCCTGCTGCGCGCCGCCCACCACCTTCAGGTCCGCGCCCTTGGAGGCCCAGGCGACCGCGTTGGTGAAACCGAGCACGCCGATGTCGAGCTGGCCGCCGACGATTGCCTTGATGAGGTCGGTGCCCGACTTGAATTCGATCAGTTCGGAATCCAGGCCGGCCTTCTTGTAGTACCCGCCCTCTTGCGCGACGATTGCCTGCGCGTCGTCCATCACGCGCAGATAGCCTACGCGGAACTTCTCGGCAGCCATCGCGGGGGCAGCCGCCAGCAGCGCCGCGGCCAGCGGCAGGGACAACCATTGCTTCAGTTTCATCAGAGGAGCTCCAGGAAATTCGATAAGCGGCCGCGCCCGAGCGCGGCCGTGGGGTATTGGGAAAGAAGGTCAGGCAGCCAGCGCGATGTCCGCGTGCGCGTCCGAACCGCCGACACCAATGCCCAGGAGACGCAGGATTTCGCGCTTCTCGGTGGCCAGGTCGGACAGGTCGTGCGTCTTGGTGCGGTGGGCCAGGTTGAATTCGCGCAGCACCCGCGCCGGACGCGGGCTGAACACGACGATGCGATCGGCCAGGAACAGCGCCTCGTCGACGTCGTGGGTCACCAGCAGCACGGTGGGCTTTTCTTGCGCGATGAGCTGGCGCAGCACGTCCTGCAGGCTGAGCCGGGTCAGTGCGTCCAGTGCGCCGAAGGGTTCGTCCATCAGCATGGTCTGGGGCTGCGCAATGAATGCGCGGGCCAGCGCGGCGCGCTGGCGCATGCCGCCGGAGACCTGATGGGGATAGTAGTGTTCGAAGCCTTCCAGGCTGACGCGCGCCAGCCAGCCGCGTGCGGCTTCGCGGGCGGGCTTCTTGGGCGTGTTCTGGAATTCCAGGGCGAGCGCCACGTTGTCTTCCAGCGTCAGCCAGGGGTACAGGGCGTGTTCCTGGAACACCAGCGTGCGGCTGGGATGGGGGCCCGTGACCTTGTTGCCGTCGGCAAGCACATTGCCCTGCGTGGGCATTTCGAGCCCTGCTGCCAGATGCAGCAAGGTCGACTTGCCGCAGCCGGAGGGGCCGACCAGCGCGACCAGCTCGCCGGTCTTGAATTCACTGGTGAAGCCATCGACGACGGGCAGGTCGCCAAAGTGCTTGTGGACGTGGTCGAAAGTCAGGTTCATGGAACGAATCGTCAGCGCGCGTGAAAACGAGCCTCAAATCTAACAATTCGTTATATGAATCCAAACAATCAATATTGAATGTCTTTACTTCTTTTCGTAATAAAGCTCAGACCGCCGTCGGCTGCCGACTGGCCGCCCGCTGCAATCCAAAGGCAATGACGAAGCCCAGCGTGACGGACAGCGACGCCGCCAGGAAGATCGCGGGGTAGCCGAAGCCGCTGGATATGTAGCCCGCGATCGGACCGGTCACGCCTAGCGCCAGGTCCAGAAAGGCCGAATAGGCGCCCAGCGCGGCGCCGCGGCTGCCGGCCGGCACGCGCGCGACGGCTTCGACGCCGATGGCCGGAAACACCAGCGCGAAGCCGCAGCCGGTAAGCGCGGCGCCCAGCAGCGCCATGCCAGGGTTGGGCGCCAGCCACAACAGCAACAGGCCGGCCGCCTCGACCACGAACGACACCTGCGCGACCCGGAATCCGCCAAACCGGGTGATGGTGCCGGCGAACAGCAGGCGAACGCCGATGAAGGCGCCGCCGAAAGCGCTGAGCGCGCTTGCCGCGCCGTCCCATGAGACGCTGGCGTAATACAGCGCGACAAAGGCGGCCAACGTGCCGAAGCCCACCGAACCCAGACCCAGCGCCACCCCGTGCGGAAACACGCGCAGCACCACACTCTTGAAGGCCATCCGGTGCCCGCCCACGATGGCGACGGCCGGACGGATCATGGCCAGGCCCAATCCGCCCAACCCCAACAGCAGCACCGCGCCGCCCAGCGCGCCCATGCTCCAGTGTTTTTCGAGCTGCACGCCCAGCGGCGCGCCCAACGCCAGCGCGCCATAGGTGGCGATGCCGTTCCACGAAATGACGCGAGCCGTGTGCAGCGGCCCTACCCGCGCGATGGCCCAGGTGGCCGAGCCGGTGCCGACCCAGCTCTCGCCGAATCCCAACGCCAGGCGGCTGAGAATGATTGCCGCCAGGCTGAGCCAAGCGGTGCGTTCAAAGGCATAGGCAAGCAGCAGGAAGATGCCGCTGATCGCGCAAGCCGCCATACCGATGACGACGGTCTGCTTCGGGCCGACCGTATCGGCCATGCGCCCGGCGTGCGAGCGGCTGAGCAAGGTCGCCACGTACTGCACGCTGATCGCCAGGCCCGCCAGCACGGATCCGTAACCCAGGTTGTTGTGCACGTAACCCGGCAGCACGGCCAGCGGCAGGCCGATCGCCAGGTAGCAGATGAAGGTGAAGAAGGCGATGGCTACGATGCGGGCCGTCAGGGTAAACGTGCCGATCTGCGCGCCATCGGGCGCGTCATGCTTGGAGGGGGACATGTGGGGACAAAAAGAAGCCTGGCCGGACAGCCGCCAGGGTCGGGCCCGATGATAGCGCAGCGCAGATTGCGTCCGGCTGAATGCTTGTCCATGGCGGCCAGGCGAACGGCATGGAGCGCGGCCGTGGCGCAGATGAGAAAGCGGCGCACGAACCCGTGCGCCGCTTCATGACCCGCCGTGCGGGATCAGGCCTCGATGCCGCGCGAGGACAGGTAGTCTTCGTAACCGCCGCGGTAGTCGACGATCTCGCCCGAGGGCAGGATTTCGATCACGCGCGTGGCCAGACCGGACACGAATTCGCGGTCATGCGACACGAACACGAGCGTGCCTTCGTACTTTTCCAGCGCGAACTGCAGCGATTCGATCGATTCCATATCCAAGTGGTTGGTCGGCTCGTCGAGCAGCATCACGTTGTGCCGGCCCAGCATCAGGCGGCCGAACGTCATGCGGTTCTTTTCGCCGCCGGACAGCACCTTCGGGGCCTTGGGCAGATCATCGGCCGAGAACAGCAGGCGGCCCAGCACCGAACGGATCGACTGGTCGTCGTCGCCCGGCTGGCGGTGGTCGCCCATCCAGTCCAGCAGGTTGATGTCGGTTTGCTGAAACTGGTCGGACACATCCTGCGCCATGTAGCCGAGGTCGGCATTGTCCGACCACTTCACCGTGCCCGAATCCGGTTGCAGGTCCTGGGCCAAGAGGCGCAGCAGCGTGGTCTTACCCACCCCGTTGGCGCCGATGATGGCGATCTTTTCGCCGGCGTCGACCATGGCCGAGAACTTGGTGATGACGGGCGCGTCGTAGGCCTTGGTCAGGTTTTCGACGGTGACGGCCAGGCGATGCATGACCTTGTTCTGCTCGAACCGGATGTACGGGTTCTGGCGCGACGAGGGCTTGACCACGACCTGGTCGGCCTTGATGCGGTCGATCTGCTTCAGGCGCGAGGTGGCCTGGCGCGACTTGGACTTGTTGGCCGCGAAGCGGCGCACGAAGTCCTGCAGTTCGGCGACGCGTTCCTTGGCCTTGGCGTTGTTGGCCACCAGGCGCTCGCGGGCCTGCGTGGAAGCCAGCATGTAGTCGTCGTAATTGCCGGCGTAGACGCGGATTTCACCGTAGTCAACGTCGGCCATGTGCGTGCACACCTGGTTCAGGAAGTGACGATCGTGGCTGATGATGATCATCGTGCTCTGGTAGCCGTTGAGCACGTTTTCCAGCCAACGGATCGTATTGATATCCAGGTTGTTGGTGGGTTCGTCGAGCAGCAGCACGTCGGGGTTCGAGAACAGGGCCTGGGCCAGCAGCACGCGCAGCTTCCAGCCCGGCGCGACTTCACGCATGGGCAGGTTGTGCTGGTCCACCGCGATTTCCAGGCCCAGCAGCAGCTCGCCCGCGCGGGCTTCGGCGGTATAGCCGTCGTATTCCGCGAACTTGGCTTCCAGATCGGCCGCGCGCATGTAGTCGTCTTCGGTCGCCTCCGGGTTCGCGTAGATCGCGTCGCGTTCGGACATGGCGCCCCACATTTCGGTGTGGCCCATCATCACGACGTCCAGTACGCGCACGTCTTCAAATGCAAACTGGTCCTGGCGCAGCTTGCCCAGGCGCACGCCGGGTTCGAGCGCGACGTTGCCGCCGGAGGGTTCCAGGTCGCCGCCGATGATCTTCATGAACGTAGACTTGCCGGACCCATTGGCCCCGATCAGCCCGTACCGGTTGCCTTCCCCGAACTTGACGCTGACGTTCTCGAAAAGGGGCTTGGGACCGAACTGGATGGTGAGATTGGCGGTGGATATCACGGTGTATGTACGTTTGAAGGCGCCCGAAAGCGCATGCGGGAAAACCTGCTAGTGTAGCAAACGGGCTGCGGGAGCGCCGGACCGCCCGCCCCGCCTCAGTGGTGATGCTCGTCCAGCACCAGGTGCGCGAGGCCCTTTTCGGTGGCGATGCCGACCTTCTGACCGATCGGCAAGGTGGCTTTGGTGGCGACATGGCCGTACGGCAGGCCGGTGATGACCGGCACCTTGACCGTCTTGCGCAGCCAGGCCACGACTTCGTGCAGATCGTAGCCCTTGTCGTGCGGCGCCAGCTTGTAGTCGGTGAAACGGCCCAGCACGATGGCCTTCTGGCGCGCCAGGATGCCGGCCTGCCAGAGCTGGATCAGCATGCGCTCGACGCGGTACGGATGCTCGGCCACGTCTTCCAGGAACAGGATGCCGCCGCGGATCTTCGGCATGTACGGCGTGCCCAGCAGCGAGGTCAGCATCGCAAGGTTGCCGCCCCACAGGATGCCGCGCGCGTCGACCGGGTCGGCGTCCTGCGTTTCAAAGCTGAGAATCTCCAGTTCGCCGCGCATCACTTCGCCGAACAGCGCGTCGGTCAAGTCATCGACCTTCTTGCCGCCGAAATCCTGGACCGCCGTGGCGCCGGTGTAGCTGACCGCGCCGGTCTGCGCCAGCAGGCCCAGATTGAACGCCGTGAAATCGCTCATGCCGACAAACCGCTTGCCGCTGTCGGCCATGGCCTTCCAGTCGATGGCATGCAGCAACCGGCCCAGTCCGTAGCCGCCGCGCGTCACCATGACGATCGGCAGCTTCTGCTTCGTGGCGCGCGTCAGGCTGGCCAGACGTTGCGCGTCCGTGCCGGCAAACCGTTGATGTTCAGCCAGCGCCGTGCGGTCCAGCGCGGTCTTGAACCCCTGCTGCTCCAGCCGTTCGCGCGCCAGCGTCACGGTGGCGGGGTCGCGCACGGCGGACGACGGGGAAATCAGGTAGATGCCGCGAGCGTCCGGCTGGGGACCGTGATGATGCGCGTGATCGTGATCGTGGGCATGGTCGTGGCCGCATGCGTCGCCGCAGTCCGGGCCGTGATCGTGCGGATGATCGTGCGCCGGGATGGCGTCGGCCTTGGCGCGGCGCGCCTTGGCGGCAGGCTTGGCGGCTTTGGGGGTACTCATGCGATGGTTTCCTTGGCGCGGCGTTCGCGGAAGAACCGGCGCAGCAGATTGCCGCAGGGTTCCGCCATCACGCCGCCGGTGACTGAAGTGTGATGATTGAGCTTGGGCACCGACCCGACGTCCAGCACACTGCCGCAGGCCCCGGTCTTGGGGTCATAGGCGCCGAACACGACACGGGCAAGGCGCGCGTGCAGCATGGCGCCGATGCACATGACGCAGGGTTCCAGCGTAACGTAGACGGTGATGCCGGGCAGCCGGTAGTTTTCAAGCTGGCGCGCGGCGCCGCGCAAGGCGACGATCTCGGCGTGCGCCGTGGGATCGTGGTCGATGATGGTGCGGTTGTAGCCTCGCCCCAGGATGTCGCCCTGGGCGGATACGACCAGCGCGCCCACCGGCACCTCGCCGATGTCGTAGGCGAACTGGGCCTGTTCCAGGGCCAGGGTCATGAAACGCGCGTCCTGCTCGGTCCAGGGCGGGACCGCCGCCAGCGGGGCCAATTCAGCCACGGTACACCCGCGATTTCAGCGCGATGCGGCCGGCCAGGCTGGTGACGGCTTCTTCGAGCCATTGATACAGCTCGGCCTCTTCGTCATAGCGGGCCTGATTAAGGTTGGACACGCGCCCTTCCTCGATGAAGCCCCAGGCGCGGCTGCGCTTGTCGCGGTGCTTGGGATCCCAGACCCCGAAGGCAAAGCCCCCGGCGCGGCGGATCAGCGAAAAGCACGGAATGTCGGTGTAGCCGTCGCCCACGAAGACCATCTGATCGAACGGGATGCGCAACCGGTCTTCGGGAACCTTACGGTTGACCTCGAACGGCTTGTTGCGGAATTCGCGGCCGATGATGCCCTTCTGGATGTGGAACAGATAGCGGGTCTTGTCGGTAAAGCTGACGACGCGTCGCGGGAATGCGATGCCGCCATCGTCGCCATAGACGAATTCAGATGCCCAGATTTCGGTGAACTCATGCGCGATGGGCGTCGAGCGCACCACGTCGCCAATGCCGCTGGAGATGAGATAGAACTCGAGCTGCACTTGCGGGTGCTCGGCCCGCACCGCGGCGCGCAGACGCTGGAACAGCGTGGAAACGCCGTCGTGCAGGTCAAGGCGCGCGCCCCAGTCTTTCAGGCGCTGCTGCGTAATGAGCCCGTGCCGTCCCTGCCGGGACAGTTCGATCATCTTGTAGAGGTAGGCGGGGACGGGATCCCAGTCCTGCTGGAACAGCAGGGGGTCGACCTCTTCTTTCCAGAAGGCGGCCGTGTCCACGCCGATGCTGTCCAGGAAACCGGACGTGCTGTCCGAGGCCAGCGTGTCGTCGAAATCGAAAATCAGGGCGATGACGTCGGACATGAATATGCGTGAGAAAAGGCGACAGCCGCCATTTTGCCTGAATGCGGCAGCGGCTGCGCCTCGGAAGCAGCGCGGCGCGTCAGGCCGCGAGCTGCTTCAACACCTGCTTCATGGGCTCGACTGCGCGCGCCCGGCATCGAGCGCCAGGCTTCAAGCGCCCTGCTTCACGCCGCGGATTACTGGCGGATCGGCGCGGACATCGTTCCGGTGCCCGGGGCAGGAGCCATGCCTGGCGCGGGGGCCATTCCCGGAGCGGGGGCCATGCCCGGGGCGGGAGCCATTCCCGGCGCGGTGCCGGCGGGCACCTGAATCACGGTTTCGCGCAGCACGCCGCCGCCCTGCACACTGCCGCGCACGTTGCCGGGCGCGGTCATCTGCGTGATGCAATTCTGACGCTGGGTTTCCGGCAGGCGGTTGCAACGCGCCACCGTGTTCTGCTGCAGTTGTTCAGGGCTGTCTTCTCGCAGATTCTGGCGGCTGCGCTCCTGGCGCGCCGCGCCGGCTTCACGCAGGCAGGTCTCTAGCGGCTGCCCGGTCGTGCCGCTTTTGCAGGCGGCGACGTCCTGCTGATAGCTGGACTGCGCCGAGGTGCCGGCCGATTGCGCTTGCGCCACCCCGGCGGCAAGCATCAGGCCGGCGGTGCACAGAATGGCCGCGAGGCGCTTCGAAGGCATGGGAACAGTATTCATGGTCAGCTCCTTTTGAAGAGATTGAACCCGGACGGCGCGGTATCCACCGCGCCGTCCACTGACCTCACTATCCCACGCCGACGCGATGGGGGACATAACCAGCGACGTGAATTCGTAAGGTTACGTTTCAACGCCGAAAAAACAGGGACCGTTTGAAATCAACGCGCGTCCCTGTCCGCTTCAGCCTTGGTAAGCCGGTTTCGGTACGTCGCCGCGCGCATCAGCAGCATGGCCGTGACGGGCGACGACACAATCAGCAGCAGCGTGATGATGACTTCGTGAAACACCGGACGTGCGGACAGCGCCGAGAACACCAGGATGGAAGACGCCAGCACGCAAGCGCAGCCCATCGTGTTGCCCAGCGTCGGCGCGTGAATGCGCGACTGGAAGGTGCGGAAACGCAGCAGGCCGGCGGAGCCGGTCACGGCCAGCAGTCCGCCCAGCACCAGCAGGATGGTGGCGGGAATGCCGGCCCAGAGCGGGATATCGACGTCCATCATGGCTCGATGACCTCGCCGCGCAACAGGAAGCGCGCCATCGCGGTGGAGCCCACGAATCCGAACAGCGCGATCAGCAACGCAATGTCGAAGTACACCGACGTGCCGGACCGGATGCCGAACACCAGCATCGTCAGCATGCCGTTGATGTACAGCGTGTCCAGGGCCAGGACGCGGTCCTGGGCGGTAGGGCCGCGCACGAGGCGGATGGTGGCGAACACCATGCCCAGCGCAAAGCAGAGCAAGGCAAAGGACGCCGCCCAATACAGTACGGAATTCATTCGAACATCTCCATCAACGGGCGCTCGTAGCGCTGCTGCACCAGTTCGATCCACTCGTCTTCGTTTTGCAGATCAAGCACGTGCAGCTTCAGTGCGTGGTCTTCGGTCAGGTCCACCCAGACCGTGCCGGGCGTATAGGTGACGATGCAGGCCAGCATCGCCAGGCCATGCGGGTCGCGCATGGTGAGCGGGATCAGGATGAATCCCGGCGCAAATTCATTGCGGCGCGGATTGAGGATCAGCCGCGCCACCGCGATGTTGGACTTGATGATGTCCCACGTCACGTGCAGGAAAAGCGGGATCACCTTCCACAGGTGGCGCGGCCGCGCATGCAGCGGTCGCAGGCGCGAGGCGGCCCATGTGAACCACAGCGCCAGCGCGATGCCCAGGGCGATCTGCCCGGGCGACACGCTTTCATTGAGCAGCAGCCACAGTGCAAACAGCAGCGTGGGCAGAATCAGGAAGTAAAGGCGGCGCATCAGCTTCCTCCCTTGACGCCGCGCACGGTCTGCGCGGACATGACGGCGTCGATGTAGGACGCGGGCTGGTCGAGCGAGCGGGCGGCGTCGTCCAGGTAGGCCGACACGGGACCCGCGCCAGCGGCCAGGCACACGCACAGCAGCACCAGCACGGCAACCGGGCCTGCCTCGATCACGCGCAAGCGCGGCGTGCTGCGGTCGTCGCTGGCCCAGAAAATACGGATGCCGGTGCGGCCCAGGCCGATCAGGCCGGCCAGGCCCGACACCAGCACGGCGGCCACAAGCAGCCAGGCGTCCATCGGCGGGGCCGATTCGGTGGCGGCCGATACCGCCGCCGACAACAGCGAGAACTTGGCGACAAAGCCGGACAGCGGCGGCAAGCCGGTCACCAGCAAGGCGCAGGAAATGAACGCCAGGCCCAGGAACGCCATCGCCGCGGGAATCGCCACGCCGACCACGTCGTCGGAGCGGTTGACCGAAGTCGGATCATCCAGGTCAAAGGCGTCGAGCGTAACGGCCAGCACGTTCGCGCCGAAGCTGCGCGTCCTTTCGATGAGCTCGGCCAGCAGGAAGAACGCGCCCGTGGTCAGCACGGAGCTGATCAGGTAGAAGAGCGCGGGACCCGTGAGCGTGACGCCCGGCATGCCCAGCGCGGTCAGCAGCGTGCCGGCGGACACGATGACGCAGTAGCCGACCATTTTTTCCAGCTGCTGGGTGGCCAAGAGGCCCAGCGCGCCGAACAGCAGCGTGGCCAGCCCGGCGGCAAACATCCAGTCCAGGCTGAAGGCGGCGGGTGCGCCGGTGGGCAGCAGCAGCGAACCGATTCGAAGCAGCGCGTAGATGCCGACCTTGGTCATGATGGAGAACATGGCCGCGACCGGCGCGCCGGCCGAACCATATCCCTTGACCAGCCAGAAGTTGAGCGGCCAGGCGCCTGCCTTGACCAGGAAGGCCACGCCCAGGATGGCGGCGCCGGCCTCGAACAGCATGCGCTCGGCGCCCGCCAGATTGCCTGCGCGCAGGGCCAGGTCCGCCATGTTGAGCGTGCCCGTCACGCCGTAGATCAGCGCGATGCTGATCAGCAACAGGAACGAAGCCACCAGGTTCACGGCGATGTACTGCAGGCCCGCGCTGACGCGCGCCACGCCAGAGCCGTGCAGCAGCAGGCCGTAGGACGCCGCCAGCAGCACTTCGAAGAACACGAACAGGTTGAACAGGTCGCCAGTCAGGAAGGCGCCGTTCAGGCCCATCAGCAGGAACTGGAACAGCGTATGGAAATGCACGCCGGCGCGGTCCCACCGGGCCAGCGCGTAAACCAGCGTAGCCAGCCCCAGTACCGCCGTCAGCGTCAGCATGACGGCGGCCAGGCGGTCGACCACCAGCACGATGCCGAACGGCGCCGGCCAGTCGCCAACCAGGTAGGCCCCTACCCCGTTTTCCCAGACGCCGGGCACGCCCCCGCCGGCCACGACCAGCAGGGCAATCGCGGCCGCAAGCTGCGCAAGCGTCGATACAAGTGCGATCCCCCCACGCGCATAGCGGCTGGTATCGGCGAGCAGCAGCATCGCCGCGCCCGCGACCAGCGGAATGATGATGGGCAGGACAGGAAGATGTTGAAGCCAGAAACTCAAGATTGGGACTCCCGTCCATCAACGTGGTCGGTACCCGTGAGGCCCCGCGAGGCGAGCAGCACAACCAGGAACAGCGCGGTGGTGGCAAAGCCGATGACGATGGCGGTCAGCACCAGCGCCTGCGGCAGCGGATCCGCATACCAGGAAGGATCATGCGCCATGGCCGGATCCACCACCGGCGGCTTGCCGGACGTGAGCCGGCCCATGCCGAAGATGAAGAGGTTCACCGCATAGGAGACCAGCGACAGGCCCATGATGAACTGGAACGTCCGGGGCCGCAGCAGCAGCCACACGCCCGAGCCCGCCAGCACGCCAATCGCGGCAGCGTATATCAATTCCATCAGGCTTCTCCTGTTTGAACGGCGGCCGCCTGGAGCTCGGCGGCGGCCTTGCGTTGCGCGCGCAGCGATTGGTGGGCAAGCGCCACCAGCACCAGCACGGTGGATCCCACGACCAGCATGTAGACGCCCAGGTCAAAGAGCAGCACGCTGGACACGTGGACATGGCCGATCAGCGGCAGCGCGACATCCCACGCCAGCGCGGCCAGGAACGGCTTGTACGCCAGCCATGCGCTCACGGCGGCGATGCCGGCGCACAGCAGCCCGATGCCGATCCAGTTCTGCGGATTCAGCCGGCTGCGGGACTCGACCCAGTACACCCCGCCGACCATGTATTGCAGGATGACGGACGTGGCGAAGATGAGGCCGCCCACAAAACCGCCACCCGGCTGGTTATGACCGCGCAAGAGGAAGTAGACGGAGATCAGCGCGGCGATCGGCAGCAGCAGGCGAACCAGCACCGCGGGCACCATCATCGAGCCTCCGGGCACCACAGACTTGATGTCGGGCGCGTCCGGGATGCCGCCGTCCTGATCCATCTGCTGGCGCGGAATGTCCGCGCTCTCGGCGGCCGGACGGAAGCGGCGCAGCAGCGCGTAGACGGTCAGCGCCACGATGCCCAGCACGGTGATTTCGCCGAACGTATCGAAGCCGCGGAAGTCCACGAGGATCACGTTGACGACGTTGGTGCCGCCGCCGTCGGGCAGCGCGCGATCCACGAAATAGGACGAAATGGGATTGGTTTGCGGCCGCGCCAGCACCGAATAGGCCAGCGCCGACATGCCCGTGCCGGCGGCAACGGCCAGCAGCAGATCGCGCAGGCGGCGGCCCCGCGCCTGCAGCGTGGCCTTCAGGCTTTCCTCGTCGTCCCGCACGATGCGGCGCGGCAGCCAGCGCAGGCCCAGCAGCAGCAGCACCAGCGTCACGACCTCTACGGACAGTTGCGTCAGGGCCAGATCAGGCGCGGAGAACCAGACGAACGTCAGGCAGGTGATCAGCCCTGCCCCGCCCGCCAGCGCCAGCGAGGCCAGGCGGTGGTACTTGGCCTGGAACGCGGCGCCCAGCGCGCAGGTGCCGCCCACGATCCACAGCAAGGCGAAGACGGGATCGACCGGCGTCAGGCGCACCGCGCCGTCCAGCCAGCCGCCCGCGCGCAGCGGCAGCCACGCGACGAACAGCGTGCCGACCAGGATCAGCACCATCTGCACCTGCAGGCGCGTGGACGAGACCCAGCGCAGCAACCAGGCGGCGGCGACGCTGGAGCCATCCAGGAGCGCCTCGAAGGTGCGGCGGCCGTCAAGGCGGTAAATGAACGGCACCCGGCCCGGATTGGCGCGCTGATGGGCGCGCAGCGCCAGGTACAGCAGGACGCCCGCAGTCGTGGCCACGAGACTCATGGCCAGCGGCAGGTTGAAGCCATGCCAGACGGCCAGGCTGTAGTCGGGCATGTTTTCGCCCAGGATGCTTTGCGCAGCCGTAGCCAGGAACGGGCCCACGGTCAGGCCGGGGACGATGCCCACCAGGAGGCACATCAGGACCAGCAGCGCGCTGGGCAGCAGCATCCAGCGCGGCGGCTCGTGGGGTTCGCGCGGCAGGTCGGTGGCCGGCGGGCCAAAGAACACCTGCAGAATGAAGCGCAGCGAATACGCGACACTGAACGCGCCGGCTATGGTGGCGAGCAGCGGCAGGCCGATCTGGACGTAGCGGTCGGCACTGACGAAGGTGGTTTCGGCGAAGAACATTTCCTTGGACAGGAAGCCGTTCAGGAGCGGCACGCCCGCCATGGAGGCGGCAGCCACCATCGCCAGCGTTGCCGTGATGGGCATCGCCTTGTACAGACCCGACAGCCGGCCCAGATCGCGCGTGCCTGTTTCGTGATCGACCACCCCTGCGGCCATGAAGAGCGACGCCTTGAACGTGGCGTGGTTGATCATGTGGAAGATGGCGGCCACCAGGGCCAACGTGCTGTTCAATCCCAGCAGCAGCGTGATGAGACCCAGATGGCTAATTGTTGAATACGCCAGCACGCCCTTCATGTCCTGCTGGAAGATCGCCGCGTAGGCGCCCAGCACCAGGGTGATGAGGCCCAGCCCGCCGATGATCCAGAACCACTCGTCGGTGCCCGACAGCACGGGCCAGAAGCGCGCCAGCAGGAAGACGCCCGCCTTGACCATCGTGGCCGAGTGCAGATAGGCGGAGACCGGCGTGGGCGCGGCCATGGCGTTGGGCAGCCAGAAATGGAACGGGAATTGTGCGCTCTTGGTCAGCGCGCCCAGCGCCACCAGCACTAGCACGGCCGGATACCAGGGGTCGGCGCGGACCAGGTCGCCAGACGCCAGGACGCGGTCCATGTCGTAGCTGCCGACAATATGACCCAGGATCAGCACCCCGGCCAACAGACAGAGACCGCCCGCCCCGGTAACCGTCAGCGCCATGCGCGCGCCCCGGCGGGCGTCCAGGCGGTGGTGCCAGTAGGCGATCAGCATGAACGACGCCAGGCTGGTCATTTCCCAGAACAGCACGAGCTGGATCAGGTTGCCCGAAAGCACCACGCCAAGCATGGCGCCCATGAAGGCCTGGAAAAAGGAAAAGAAGCGCGGGACCGGATCTTCCGGAGACATGTAATAGCGCGCGTACAGCACCACCAGCGCGCCCATGCCGGAGACGATCAGCGCAAAGAGCCACGCATACCCGTCCATGCGCAGGGTGAATTGCAGACCCAGGGCAGGCGCCCAAGGCATGTCGGCCCGTATGACGCCGCCGTTGGCGACGTCCGGATACAGCGTCGCGATCAGAACCACGCACGCGAGGGCGATGAGGCCAGCCAACCACGCCTCGGCGTTGCGGGCGTTGGAAGGCAGCAGCGCGGCGCACAGGCTGCCGGCGAACGGCAGAGCGAGGATCAGGATCAGCGACATGGCGTTCCGAAAATGTCCGGGCCCCCTCCCGCCAGCGCGATGCAGCGAGAGACGAAACAGACCGGGGATTGAAAAACGGACGGAACCCTTGGCCCGGTGCGTCGCTGCACTACACGTTGCCCCGTGGGGACATCAACCAACGCCAATTGAACGGCGCAGACAGAAACAAACGCAATAGCTTTCTTGCAAGACCGGGCAAGAATCTCATCCGAAAAATATCAGATTCTTGTAAGTTATGCAGGAATTTATGTACGTACCCAGCTAATGACAGCAAGATGACTGCGCAGCGATTGCGCACCGAAAGCTTCTCAATTTGTGTTCAACTGCCTGTCAGACTGATTTTTTCCTGTAACTTCTGTCATCTTCGGGCTTTTCTTGGGCGCACTAGAAATTTTGCGATTTCTCATGGCAGGGACAATCCCGAGTTGACCATGGGGACATACCTGTGTGGAATGCGGCCACGAGGCGTTGGCTTGCGACACCCCGGCAATGCGCGCCTCACCGAAGCTGGCCCGGCAAGATGGCCAGCTCGGAACAACAATATGGAGAAGACTCTTGAACGTGTTGTCACATGCCAAGGCCGTCCTGGCCGCCGCCATCGCCGGCGCCTGCCTGACCTCCGCTGCCCAGGCCGCAGACCCCTACCCCAATAAACCCATCCGCCTGATCGTCCCGTTTGCGGCCGGCGGCACCACCGATATCGTTGCGCGCGTCGTGGCCGAGGGCCTGGGCCGTGAACTCGGCCAGCCTGTGGTCGTGGAAAACCGCGCCGGCGGCGGCGGCTCGATCGGCGCCGATGCCCTGGTGCGCTCTGCCAACGACGGTTACACGCTGGGCGTGGCCACGGTCAGCACCATGGCCACCAATCCGGCCACGAATCCCAAGAACCCGTACAACCCGCTCAAGGACTTTACGCCCATCACCAACATGGTGAACGTGCCCAATGTCATGACGGTCAACCCCAGCGTGCCCGCCAAGACGCTGGCCGAGTTCATTACCCTGCTGAAGAACAACCCCGGCAAGTACAGCTATGCGTCGTCGGGCGCGGGCGGTATCAGCCATCTGGACGGTGAGCTCTTCAAGTCGCTGACCAAGACCGACATGGTTCACGTGCCCTACCGCGGATCGGGTCCGGCACTGAACGACGTGATCGCGGGCCAGGTGAACGTGCAGTTCGACAACCTGCCCTCGTCCATGCCGCACATCCAGGCCGGCAAGCTGCGCGCCCTGGCCGTGGCGGCGCCCAAGCGCCTGCCCGCCCTGCCGGACGTGCCGACGTTCGCCGAGGGTGGTCTGCCCGACATGGACAACATGGCGTGGTACGGCCTGGTGGCGCCGGCCGGCACGCCGCAAGCCGTCGTTGACCGCGTGCACGCCGCCGCGGTCAAGGCTTTGAAGGATCCGAAGATCGCCCAGCGCCTGGCCGACGGCGGATCGATCGTGGACGGCAACACGCCGGCCGAGTACGCCGCGCAGATCAAGCGCGAACTTGAACTGCGCCAGCGCATCGCCAAGGACCGCAACATCGTTCTGACGAACTGACCGCAGCTTGCCTCAAGGACGCCAGCCGGCGGTTGGCGTCCTTGGTTGCATCCGTCCCCGCTTGACGGCAATTGTCCGGGTGGTAGCATCTGGCCCGTGCAATCCGACATATCCTCCCTTCCCTGCGTCACCTGCGCTCTCTGCGCCCTGCGCTCAACGCTGTTGAGTTCGCAGGAGGTCGCCGCGCGTTCCGCTTACGCGCGGTCCAAGCCCGGCTAATCGCCCGCCCTTCCCCTTTCTGATTTTTTGCTCCGGCCCGTTGCCGGCTGCCTGCGCACATCCGCGCGTCCCGCAGCCTGAAACCGGTCGGCGGGCGCACTGCCGCGTGGCGGGCGCTCGTCTCCATTTCGCCGCTCGCACGCCATTTCCGGCTTGCGCGGCGGCCACGCACCGCACTTTCGATTCAGCGCCATGCAACTCACCAAGAAATTCGTCAAAGCCAAGAACCCCTGCGCGGGCGGCTACAAATGGTTCCTCCGCGATCACAACGGACAGGGGGACTACCAGGCCGTGCTCGATGCCCTGGTCGCCGACGGCCGCGTCGGCGACGCCTGCTGGCTGCTGGATCAGTTCGGCCCGACCGACGCGGTGCTGCGGTTGGATACGCTGGATGCCACTGCCATCGTGTTTGCCGGAACGTTGGAAGTCCGCATGGGCATCAACGTGGACACGGTGGTGCGCGCGGGCCGCAGCCTCATTACGGGCGGCGGCATCCGCGCCGGCGAGTCGATCGTGGCGGGTGAAAACATCACCGCCGGCGGCAACATCGCCAGCGGCGGCAACCTGCGCGCCGGCGGCGACGTCGCGGCCGACTGGGGCATCGAGATTGCGACGCGCCTGGATTGCGCCGGCAATGTGCGCGCCAGGTGGGACATCTGCGCCGGACAGGACCTGGCCGTGACGGGCCACCTGCATGCCGGCCAGGACATCAGCACGCAGGGCGCCATCAAATGCGGGCAAGGCATCAAGGCAGGCGGCGGCGTGCGCGCGGACCAGGAAATCAATGCCGGCTGCGGCATCCAGGCGGGCGGGTCCATTCAGTCGGGCGAGCATCTCGCCTGCGGGTGGGGCTTGATTGCCGGTGAGGACATTCGCGCCGAGGGCGCGATCCGGGCGGGCGAAGGCGCGCAGGCGGCCGGCGTCATCGAGGCGGGCGCGGGACACGGCGTCTACGCCGGACTGAGCGTGCGCCTGGACGCGTGGGATCTGTGCGCGCGGGTGATCGCTCAGACGCGGCCCGCGCAACTGGTAAGCGGGTATTGGGCGGGGTCGGAGGGTGCAGCGGGCGCCGACGATGGGGTTTCGGGCCAGCCGTGGAGCGGGTGGATGGATATTGGCGCGGCCGACCGCGACGGTCGCGCTGACGGCCAGCGCGGCTGAGGGCGGCCTGCTACCGCATGCGGGCAGTCAGGCTGCATGTGACGAGCAATCGCGCCAGTGAAGCCCGGCAGTTAACCAATCCTGCGCTGTTCCACCCCCATGTCGCGCCATGCCTCGCCGTGGCACGTGAACATCAGGATCTGATGCCGTGTCGCGGCGTCGAACAGTGCACGCTTCATGAAGTCGCGCCGAGCGTCGTCGGTGTGGACGAGCGCATCGTCCAACAGCAGCAAGGTGGGCCGGCCGGCCTCGCGCAGCAGATCGGCGTAAGCAAAGCGCGCCAGGATGCCCAACTGCTCGCGCGTGCCGAAGCTGAGGGCGTCCAGCGCGTCTTCGCCGTCGCCCCGCCGCAGCGCCGTGGGCAGCAGCGCATCGTCCAGGCGCAGCGCGGCGTCGGGAAAGAGCAGCGCCAGATAGTGGTTGAGCCGGCGGGCGAGCGGCGCTTGCAGGCGTTGCGTGGCGGCGGCGCGTTTGTCGGCCAGCAGCTTTTGCAGGAGGTCCAGTGCGGCGGCGCGCCGCGCGAATTCGTCGCGGCGCCGTTCAAGGCGCTCGCAGGCTGCCTGCGCTTCCGACAGGCGTTCGCCCAGGCCTTGCGCACCGGCCTGGTCCAGCTTGCCCTGCAATTGCAGGATGTCGCCGTGCCGCTTGTGTTGGGCGTCGCGTTCGATGGCGGCGGATTTTTCAAACCGCTGCACGTCCTGTTCGGCGAGTTCGGGCCGGTGTTCGGCCAGCGAGGCGCGCGCCTCGCGCACGCGCAGTTCGAGTTGGTCGTGGGCGCTGCGCACTTCGGCAAGGCGGCCGGCGCGGGCGTGGCGTTGAGCCGTGCGTTCGTCGGATTGCAACTCGGCGCCCCGGGCGGCCGCCTGCCCTTCCAGCAACTGGGCACGCGCCGTGTCTGCATCCAGCGCGCGCTGCGCGTCGGCAACGGCCTTTTCCGCCTGCGCCGCGACGGCTTCGGCCTCGCGCAGCGCCTGGATGGCGTCGGGCAGGCCGTCGTCGTTTGTGTCGACGTCGACGTCGATGCCGGAGCCACCGTCGGCGTTGGCGTCAGCAACCTGGAGGCCGTCTTCGGCTGCGTGCGCATGCGGCAGGTTGGCAAGCCGTTCCTGCAACTGCGCCAGCCGCGCCAGCGCCTCGTCGCGCTGGGTGCGCAGCGCATCCACGCCGCGAGGCGCGTGAATGGTAAGCGTCTTGCGCATGCCCTCGAGTTCGCGCTGCAACGCGGTGTAGCGCGCGTGACGCTGCTCCGCGTCGGCCAGCGTGTCGACGCCCGCTCGCTTAAGCAACGCGGCGCTCGCAGACGCCGCGCGCGCCAGTTCGCGCTGCAGGGCCGGCAGGTCTTGGCCGCCCGGCTCGATCTGCAGGCGGCCCACACCGGGCAGATCAAGGTCGGCGGCAGCCGTCAGCAGGACTTCGCCCGCGCCGCTGACGGCCTTGCCGTCCAGCAGCGCCTGCGCGCCGGCATCAAGCCGATAGCGCAAGCGCGTGGCGACCGCCTGTTGCTGCAACTGCAGGTTCCCGAGTTCGCGGCCGGCCTTGCGCAGTGCTTCGATCTCGGCATCGGAGATCTCGAGTTGGACGGCCTCGGTCCGCAACGCCGATCCTTGCTGGATCAGGTGGGTGGCCGCGACCAGGGCGCCGTCCAGGCGTTCGATTTCGGGCGTGAGCTGGGCCAATTGCCGGTCCAGGTCGCGCCGGTCGGCCAGCACTTGAAGGCGTGCCACGCGCCGGCGCGCGGCCTCGACCGCGGCGGCATGCGATTGCCGCTGCTGCAGCGCGCGCGCCAGCGGTTCCTGCATGGCCTGCACGTGGGCGTGCGCCGCGCGCGCATCGCGCAGCAGCGATTGGTAATCGGCTTCGTCTTGTTGATCGCGCCGGACCTGGTCCTGCAGCAGTGCGAGGGTTTGCGCGGCCTGCGCCTGCTCGCGTTGCAGTCCGTCGAAGGCTTCACGTTCCTTGGCCAGGGCGGCAAGGCGCGCGCGGGCCTGGACGGCCTTGGCCTCGAAATCTTTCCAGGGCTGCGCGGCCTGCGCGCGTTCGTGATCGCGCCGCAATTCGGCCAGGCGGTCGACGTCGGCGTTGAGTTGCGCCATGGCCTGCCCGCAGTCGTCGCGCTCGGTGATGGCGCGCGCGAGCGCGTCCTCGGCGTCCTTGTAGCTGCCCTTGGGGCGGCCGTTGCGGGCGTCCAGCAGCGCGGCACGCTCGGCCGATACGCGGTCAAACAGACGGTCGCCGTCTCCGGACGCCAGCTCGCCGGAGAGCTGCGTCAGCGCATCGCGCAGATGCGAGCCGGCATAGCTGGCGGCTTCGTGCAGGTTCTGGCCGTCGCCCTGGCGGATCCATAGCAGGCCCGGCACACCGGCCAGGTCAGGTTTGCTCTGGCCGCGCCCGGGAAGCTCGAAGCCCAGCAAGACGGCTAGCGCATTTTCGGCTTCTTCGCCGTCCAGCCGCTGCGCGCCGTCATCCACCACGAGTTCGCAGCGGGCTTTGGACAGGAACTGCTTTTTCAGCACGTAGGCGTGATCGGCGTGCGTGAACGCCACTTCAACGGTGGGCCGCGCGCCCGATTCGCCGCGCGGCGCCAGATCGGCGACCTTGCTGGTGCTGTAGCGTTCAAGGAAGGCGGCCCGGATGGCGGCCGCGACCGTGCTCTTGCCGGCCTCGTTGGGGCCGACAAAGAGGTTCAGGCCGTCTTGCAGCCCGTCCAGCGACAGCGGCTGGCGGAACTTGCGGAATTCTTCGAGGGCAATGCGGGAGATCTTCATTTGGCGGCTCCCGGCGTGGCGGTTTCGCGCTGGAACCGCAGCAGCAGGCGTAGGGCCTCGCTGGCCACGGCGGACTGGTCTTCGTCCGCCTGCAGCGCCTGCAATTGCGCGGCGACCTCGCCCACGTAGCCGCTGGCCCGCAGTTCGGCCAAGTCGGCTTCGTCGGGTTCCAGGCGCACGCCGGACAAGTCGGGCAGCAAGGCGCGCACCTGCGCAGCGGCCTCGGCCACCGCCTTTTGCAGCGCATCCCAGGTTTCGAGGTTGACGTGGCCCTGCACGTCCAGGCGCAGGACGTCGTCGGCCCGCAACGCCGCCATGCGTTCGCCCAGCGCCTGGGCATCGGTGGGCAGGCTTAGCGTTTCGGTCCAGGCGGACCAGCGGTACTTGCCGGTGGCAATGCGTTCGACCGCGGGTGCGGCGCCCGGGGCATCGATGCGAACGTCGAGCACGAAGCCGGGTTCGTTGCCGCGAAAGCGGTCCTGCTCCGGCGTGCCGGCATACCAGGTGCGCGCGTCGATGGACAGGCAGCCGTGCCAATCGCCCAGCGCCAGATAATCCAGGCTGGCACGGTCGGCGCGGTCGGGCGCGATGGGATTGGTGGCGTCGATTGTGTCGGGCAGGCGGCCGGCAACGCTGCCGTGGGCGAGGCCCACGCGAATGCGCCCGGCTGGCGACTCCAGCGTGTCGAAAGCCTGGGTGACGTCGTCGTAGGTATGGCGCTGCGTGAGCGGCGCGGCGAGCACGGCGAGGTTGGCATCCGGCAGGTCCACCACGCCCGTGGTGAGCGGCACGCGCACATTGGCCGGAATGCAGCCCAACTGCATGGCGCGGCTCCAGACGCTGTCGGCAAGCGCCGCGTCGTGATTGCCCGCGATCATTACCCAGGGACCGGTGTAGCCGGCCATGGCGGCGAAGAGGCGGCGGATACTGCGATCCGATACGGCCTGCGTGTCGAAGACGTCTCCGGCGACCAGCACGGCGTCCACGCGCCGTTCTGCGGCCAGGGTGGCAATGCGGGCGACGACCTCGAAACGGGCCTCGGCCAGCATGGCGGCATCGTCGGTTTCAAACTGGCCGTACTGTCGGCCGATCTGCCAGTCGGCAGTGTGCAGGAAATGGGTCATGCGGCGATTTTGGCATAAAGCAACGTGCCGTTTTGCCGGCACCGTGCTCAATTCAGCGCACGCAAAAAAAGACACGGGCCGCATCGAGGCGGCCCGTCGAGGGTGCGCCGCTGGCGGCGCGTACGCGGGATCAGGCGCAGTTCATGATCAACTCAGGCGCCCTTGCCATCCAGCACGAGTCGCTGGCGGGACGCGGCGCTGCGGTCGTAGCGCGAGAGTCCGAGCCCGTCGGTGCTGATGGCGGGGCGCTGACCCATGACGAGATCCGCGACCAGCTTGCCGGACCCGCAAGCCATGGTCCAGCCCAGCGTGCCGTGGCCGGTGTTCAGGTAGAGGTTGTTGTAGCGCGTGGCGCCGACGACCGGCGTGCTATCCGGGGTCATGGGACGCAGGCCCGTCCAGAACTCGGCCTGGGCCACGTGACCGCTGCCGGGGAACAGATCGTTGACCACCAGTTCCAGCGTCTTGCGGCGCGCGTCCTTCAGGCGCAGGTCGAAGCCGGAGAGTTCGGCCATGCCGCCCACGCGGATCCGCTGGTCAAAGCGCGTGACGGCGACCTTGTAGGTTTCGTCCAGCACCGTCGACACCGGCGCGGCGGCCTCGTCCTTCATGGGGATGGTCAGGGAATAGCCCTTGACCGGGTACACCGGCAGGTCCAGTCCAAGCGGTTCGAGGAAAGCGCGGGTGTAGCTGCCGAAGGCGGCCACATAGCGGTCGGCCGTGAGGACTTCGTTACCGACGCGCACGCCCGTGATCTGGCCGCCGGCGGTGTTCAGACCCGTGACGCTTTCTCCGAAGCGGAATTCAACGCCCAGCTCGGCCGCCATGTCGGCCAGCCGGCGGGTGAATAGCTGGCAGTCGCCGGTTTCATCGTTGGGCAGGCGCAGGCCGCCGGCGAGTTTGTGCGCCGAATTGGCCAGCGCGGGCTCGGCCGTCACAAGGCGGTGGCGATCGAGAAGTTCGTAGGGAACGCCCACCTCTTCGAGCACGGCGATGTCGCGGCGCGCGGCTTCCATCTGGGCTTCCGTGCGGAACAACTGCAGCGTGCCGCGGGTGCGTTCTTCGTAGTGAATGCCCGTGGAGGCGCGCAGTTCACGCAGGCAGTCACGGCTGTACTCGGACAGGCGGAGCATGCGTTCCTTGTTGACGGCGTAGCGGTCGGCCGAACAGTTGGCCAGCATGGCGGCCATCCATTTGAGCTGGAACAGGCTGCCGTCCAGGCGGATTGCCAGGGGCGCATGCTTTTGGAACAGCCATTTGATCGCCTTGAGCGGAATGCCGGGCGCGGCCCAGGGCGTGGAATAGCCCGGCGACACCTGCCCGGCATTGGCGTAGCTGGTCTCCTGCGCCGCGGCGGGCTGGCGGTCCAGCACGGTCACTTTGGCGCCCTGCCGGGCCAGGTAATAGGCGGTAGTGGTGCCGATGACGCCGCTGCCAAGGACGATCACATGCATGATTCTTTCCGGTATTTGGTTTTGACTAGGAATTTCGGTAGTCTATGACCCCTCTGGCAGTGAAAAGCACTGAAGATTTTGCTTCGGCAGTGGTTTTTCTCGGACCACCCTTGTTTTTCGACCGGCGAAAGTGAAATGCGCGACCTTGACCGAATTGACCTCAAAATCCTCGATATCTTGCAGCGCGAAGGCCGGATTTCGGTCACGGAACTGGCCGAGCGCGTGAGCCTGTCGGCCACCCCCTGCTCCGACCGCATCAAGCGCATGGAGCGCGAGGGCGTCATCACGGGTTACCATGCGCGCGTCAACCCGGCGGCGCTCGGCAAGAATCTGCTGGTCTTTCTGGAGATCAAGCTATCGGCCAAGTCGGGCGACGTCTTCGACAAGGTCAAGCAGGAACTGCTGTACGTGCCCGAGGTCATGGAATGCCACCTGGTGTCGGGCGAATTCGACTATCTGGTCAAGGCACGCCTGACCGAAATGAATGAATACCGCCGTCTTCTGGGCGAGATCCTCAAGCGGCTGCCCGCGTCCGCCGAATCTCACAGCTATATCGTGATGGAGGAGATCAAGGAGACGCTCTTTCTGCCGGTGGACCGCTAGCGCCTGTTCACACTAAAAGAAGGGATGCGCCCAGCCCGGCCCCTGGCCGGCGCCCGCCTTGTTACCGGAAAACCCGTCGACGGCTGCTATGCTGCGGCCCTCCCCGGCGAGCCGATGTGCTCGTCCGACCCTAATTTTTGCGTTTGCCTATGACCCGTCTCTATAAATACTTCTTCCGCGGCCTGATCACCGTCCTGCCGCTGGCGCTGACGATCTACCTGCTGTACCTCTTTCTGGCCTGGACGGAGGGCGTGGCGCTCACTTTCCTGCGCCCCTTCATCGGTGGCTTTTACGTGCCGGGCATGGGTCTGGCGCTGGGCATCCTGGGCATTCTGGCCATCGGCTACCTCGTGTCCAAGCAGCGCGTGCAGCGTTTTCTGACGCTGGTCGAGATGCCCTTCACCAACCTGCCGGTGGTCAAGAGCATCTATTCGTCGCTCAAGAGCTTTGCGGATTACTTTTCGCCCAGTTCGAAGAACACGGCGCAGCAGGTCGTTGTTCTGCGCATCCCCGGCCAGCAACTGGAGCTGGTGGGCCTGGTGACGCGCCGCGGCACCGATGGCCTGCCCGAAGGGTTTACGCAGGGCGATCGCGTCGCGGTCTACCTGCCGATGGGCTACATGATTGGCGGCTATACGGTATTTGTGCCGCAGGAATGGGTGCAGCCCATCCAGATGTCGGTCGAGGAAGCCATGCGCTCGTCGCTGATCGCCTGGATGGCGCGGGCTGAAACCGGCGGCATCCGCCCCATGCCCGCCGCCAGCCCCGACGCGTCCGCGGATACGCCCGTGGCCCAGCCGGTGACCCAGCCCGTCGCCCAACCCGCGGCCCAGTCCGCCGCCCCGTCCGCAGACCAGCCCGCCGCTGCCGGCAACCCGGCTAATCCGGTCCCTCCGCGCACCCCCGGCAACGGCCCCGCCTGACCCCGAATCCCTGACCCACGCCTCATGTCCATCATCGAATTCACGCTTGCCGAAGGCAGCCCCTACATTGAAATCAACCAGCTGCTGAAAGCGACCGGCGTCGTGGACAGCGGCGGCGCCGGCAAGATGCTGGTGGCCGACGGTCAGGTCCGCGTCGGCGGCGTGGTGGAAACGCGCAAGACGGCCAAGATCCGCGATGGCCAGATCGTGACCTGCGGCGGCGTGCGCATCGTGGTTCGCGCCTTTGCCGGCGCCCCCGACGACGACGGCGAGAGCGCCTGATTTCCTGTTGATCCCCCCACGCCGCGAGCTGCCATGAAATTCAAGATGTCCCAGAACTCCATCTTCGCCGTGCTGCTGCGCTCGCCCTGGTGGATGAGCGCCGGCGTGGCCGTGCTGCTCAGCGCCGGCGGCTTTGCCGCGCTGCCGCTGGAGTATGCCGCAATGGGTGTCTTTGCCGCGGTGCCATTCGCCGTGATTTCCATCATGGCGGCCTACAAGCAGTTGCGCGCCCCGTCCGGCGCCCGTGTGCAGGCGGTGGCCGAAACCGTTGCCGCCATGTCGTGGGCGGACTTCTCAAAGACCGTCGAAGCCGGTTTCCGGCGCGATGGCTGTGAGGTCGAGCGCCTGCAGACGCCCGGCGCCGATTTCGCGCTAAGCAAGGACGGCCACGTGGCTATCGTCAGCGCCAAGCGCTGGAAGGCGGCAAGACACGGCGTGGAACCGTTGCGCGAACTGCAGACCGTGCGCGAGAAGCGCGGCGCCCGAGAAGCCATCTATATCGCGCTGGGCGACGTGTCCGACAACGCCTTGCAATATGCCAAGGCGCAGGGCGTCTCCCTGATGACCGCCCCGGAACTGACCAAGCTGCTGCGCGACCTGAAAGTCTGAAGCCCGCCGGGCCGTTTCAGACCACCATCACCGAACTGGCCGCGATGACGCGCCACGCGCCGGACGCGGAACCCGACGCCGCATCGGGCGTCCAGGTTCGCATGAAGCGGAACGTGCCGTTGGCCGGCACGCCGTTGTAGCTGCCCGCGATGCGGGCCAGCACCGACACTACCGCGCAATCGGCGCGCGGCAGGATGCACTGATCGGACAGGTCCAGCGCGTGGATTTTCAGCAGCCCGCCGCGGTGCGCATCCAGGTCATCCTCCCGCGTGACCGTCCAGCCCATGTGATTGACGAACAGCAGGTCCGGATCCAGCAGCGCTTCCAGCGCGGCGATGTCCGAGGACAGCATGGCCTGGCGCAGCCGTTCCTCTGCGTCCTGGATGGCGGCGATGATCGAAGCGTGCATGGCGTGGGTTCCGGAAGTATCTTGGATTGAACACGCCCGCATTCTATTCGGTCATCAGGCGTCTTGCCTTGTTGCCAATGCCACGCACGCCGCATGCACGCATGCGCTTTAATGCACCTCCCGCCGATTTGCGGCGACCCTGCTATTGACGAATTTCAAAGATGACCTATCGCATCCTTGCCGACCTCGTGCTGGTCGTACATGGCCTGTTTGTCGCGTTCGTGGTGTTTGGCGGCCTGCTGACGCTGTGGAAACCGCGCATGGCGTTCTGGCATCTGCCGGCGTTGGCGTGGGGGGCGATGGTGATCGGCATGGGCTGGATCTGTCCGCTGACGCCGCTTGAAGTGTCATTGCGCGAACGCGCGGGGCAAGAAGGCTACGCGGGCGGCTTCATCGAGCACTACGTGCTGGGCATCATCTATCCCGAGGGCATCACCCGGACCACGCAGATGCTGCTGGCGGCGTTGCTGATCGTGGGGAACCTCGTCGTCTACACCGTGTGGGCACGCCGCCGGGCCGGCGTGCGCCGCGCGGCCGCAGCGGCCCGCAAATAGCGAGCCGCTGCGCGACCCGGCTACAGATTGCGGGCGATCACCAGGCGCTGGATGTCGCTGGTGCCTTCGTAGATCTGGCAGACGCGCACGTCCCGGTAGATGCGCTCGACCGGAAAGTCCTTCAGGTAGCCGTAGCCGCCCAGCGTCTGGATCGCCGCCGAACAGACCTTTTCGGCCATCTCGGACGCAAACAGCTTGGCCATGGACGCCTCGGTCAGCGCGGGCCGGCCGGCTTCGCGCAAGGCTGCGGCGTGCAGCACCATCTGGCGGGCGGCGTGGATCTGCGTCGCCATGTCCGCCAGCCGGAACGACACGGCCTGGTGTTCGATGATCGCTTTGCCGAAGGCTTGGCGGTCGCGGGCGTAGTCCCGCGCGCATTCGAAGGCCGCCCGCGCCATGCCCACCGACTGCGACGCGATGCCGATGCGCCCGCCTTCCAGATTGGACAAGGCGATCTTGTAGCCCTCGCCCTCTTCGCCCAGCCGCCAGGCGGCCGGAATGCGCATGTCCTCGAACGCAATCTGGCAGGTGTCGGACGCGTGCTGGCCGAGCTTGTCTTCCACGCGCAGCACCTTGTACCCCGGCGTGTCGGTGGGGACGATGAACGCCGAGATGCCGCGCTTGCCTGCGTCGGGGTCGGTGACCGCGAACACGATGACCGTCTGTCCGTTACGGCCGGACGTGATGAACTGCTTGGCGCCATTGAGGATGTAGTCGTCGCCGTCGCGCCGCGCGCGCGTGTGCAGGCTGCTGGCGTCGGAGCCGGCCTGCGGTTCGGTCAGCGCGAATGCGCCGATATGCTCGCCGCGCGCCAGCGGACGCAGGAACTGCGCCTTCTGGTCGTCGTTGCCGAACTTCAGGATGGGCATGCAGCCCACCGAGTTGTGCACGCTCATGATGGTGGAGCAGGCGCCGCTGCCCGCGGCGATTTCTTCCAGCGCCACCGCGTACGAGATATAGCCGCTGTCGTTGCCGTCCCAGGCCTCCGGCACCAGCATGCCGAAGAAGCCGAGCTGCGCCATCTCGGCGATGGCGTCGGCGGGATAGTGGTGTTCGCGATCCCAGCGTTCGGCGTTGGGCGCCAGGCGCTCCTGCGCAAACCGGCGCGCCATCTCCTGGACGCTTTGCTGTTCGTCGGTCAAAAGCATGGTTGTCTCTCCTGGTGCGGCGCACCGGCGGGCGAGCCGCGGCGCGCGTTTTATGTGATGTGCATGACCGGCGCCGGGCGGGCGGCGCCGTGTGATTGCGAGAATACACCCGCGCCCCCCGGCCGGGGCGCGTCCCGCTACGCCCGTGGCGCGTCCTGCTCGGCGCGCTGCTGCGCCGGCCCCATGGCGCGGCTCAGGTTATAGGCCGTGTTGACCAGGCCGATATGCGAGAATCCCTGCGGGAAGTTGCCGACCAGCCGGCGCCGCACAACGTCGTACTCTTCCGCCAGCAGCCCCAGGTCATTGCGCAGGGACAGCAGGCGGTCGAAAAGCCGCTCCGCATCGCCCAGCCGGCCCTGCATCACGTAGGCGTCCGCCAGCCAGAAACTGCAGGCCAGGAAGACGCCCTCCTCGCCCTCAAGGCCGTCGTCGGTGTCCTCGACCGAATAGCGGCGCAGCAGGCCGCCGTGCATGAGTTCGCGTTCGATCGCGTGCACGGTGCCCGCCACGCGGGGGTCGCTTGCCGGCAGAAAGCCCACCTGCGGAATCAGCAGCAGGCTCGCGTCCAGCGCCGTCGATCCGTAACTCTGCACGAAGCAGCCGCGGGTGCGGTCGTAGCCGTGCTCGCAGATGTCCTTATGGATGCGTTCGCGCAGCCGGCGCCAGGCATCCACCGGACCCTTCAAGCCCCAGCGTTCGCACGCCTTGACCGCCCGGTCGAACGCCACCCAGCACATCACCCGCGAATGCGTGAAGGCGCGCCGTTCGCCCCGGACCTCCCAGATGCCGTGGTCCAGTTCACGCCAGCGCTGCTCCAGCGGCTTGAGCAGCACGTTCTGCAAGCGCCAGGCTTCGGCCAGCGGCGCCAGGTCCGCGACGCGCGCGGCGTAGAGCGTATCGATGAGTTCGCCGTAGATGTCGAGCTGGCTTTGTCCCGCCGCGCCATTGCCCCGGCGCACCGGCTGGCTGTCCTCGTAGCCGGGCAGCCAGGGAATCTCCAGCTCGGGCAGCCAGCGATCGCCGGCAATGCCATACATGATCTGCAACTGATCGGGGTGACCGGCCACCGCGCGCAGCAGCCATTGGCGCCACGCCTCGGCCTCTTCGCGATAGCCGGCGTTGAGCAAGGCGTACAGCGTCAGCGCCGAGTCGCGCAGCCAGCAATGGCGGTAGTCCCAATTGCGGCTGCCGCCCAGCGCTTCGGGCAGCGATGTTGTCGGCGCGGCAATGATCCCGCCGGTGGGCTGGAAGGTCAGCAGTTTCAGCGTGATCAGCGAGCGCACCACCGCATCGCGGCGGCCGTCGCCCGGCCCATCCCAATGGCAGCGCTTGGCCCATTCCTGCCACCACGAGACGGTGCGGTCCATGCTTTCGACGCGGTCCGGCACGAACCGGGGCGTGCGGTGCGAGCGGTGATAGGACAGCGTGAACGGCACGACGCGGCCCGGATGCAGCGAAAACCGCGCCGTGGTCTTCATGTCGTGACCTTCGAGCTCGATGGGCGTATGCAGCTCGACCGCGTCCGGGCCCGCAATGGCGTTCAGTCCGTAATCGCGCCGGCGCACCCACGGCACGCTCTGGCCGTAGTTGAAGCGCAGGATGAGCTCCATGTCCATCTGCACGTGGCCGGACTCGCCGCGCACGATGCGCACCACGTCCACGCGCTCGTCGTCATCACTGAGCGGCATGAAGTCGTACACCAGCACCGACCCCGTGCGGGTCTCGAAGCGGGTCTCCAGCACCGCCGTATCGGGCACGTAGCGGCGCGACGTAGCCTTGATCTTGCCGTGCGGCGCGATCAGCCAGCGCCCGTGACGCTGGTCGCCCAGCAAGGCGGCAAAGCATGCGGGCGAATCGAAATGCGGCAGGCACAGCCAGTCGATCGAGCCGTCGCGCGCCACCAGCGCGGCGGACAGCATGTTGCCGATGAGTCCGTAGTCTTCCAGGGGTTTGGACATGCCGGCCTCAGCCCGCGCCGCGGAATTCGGGGTAAAGCGTCATGCCGCCGTCCACGAAGAGCGTGGTGCCGGTGACGTAGTCGGATGCATCGCTTGCCAGCCACACGGCCGCCTGGGCGATGTCCTCGGGCTCGCCGATCCGGCCGTACGGGATGAGTTCCAGCAGCTTGGCCAGCGCCTGCGGCGTGTCCCACGCCGGCTGGTTGATCGCGGTGCGGATGGCGCCGGGCGCGATGGAGTTGACGCGGATGCGGTCGGGCGCCAGCTCCTGCGCCAGCGATTTCATCAGCAGCGAAATTCCGCCCTTGGACGCCGCGTAGTTCACCTGGAACGCCCACGGGATGACTTCGTGCACCGAGCTGATGAAGAGGATGTTGCCCACGGAACGGTTCTGGCGGTCCGGGCCCGGGAGTTGCGACTTGAAAGCCCGGGCGGCCGCCCGCGCGCACAGGAAATGGCCGGTCAGGTTCACGTCGATGACCCGCTGCCAATCGGCAAGGGTCATGTCGGCGATGGGCGACGGGTGCTCGACGCCCGCGTTGTTGACCAGGATGTCCACCCGGCCGAAGTGCTGCACGGCCTGCTCGAACAGATGGTCGACGTCGGCTTCCCGGCTGATGTCAGCGGCGGCTGCGACCGCCGTGCCGCCGCTGCGCTGGATCGTTTCGACCACCGCCGCGCCCCGGGCCTGCGAGTCCCCGCCCGCCCGGTGGTTCACCACCACCCGCGCCCCCGCATCGGCCAGGCCGATCGCGGTGGCGCGTCCGATGCCTGAAGACGCGCCAGTCACCACGGCCACGCGGCCGTTCAGGTCAGTCGTGTGCTGCATGCCAGTCTCCTTGGCGGCCGGCGCGTGTGGACGGCTGCCGGTGTAGAGGAATTCAGGGTAGTCCCGCCCGGGGGACCGGCGCAACCCGGCTCCCGGCGGGGCATGTTCCAGCAAGCGGCATTCCCCGTCGCAATCGCGAAGACCGCAACAACATAAGTTGCATAAGAACGCTTGCACCCCTATCATGCAACTTATCAAGTATCGAAACCCTGCGAGAGGATCGTTCCCATGCACTACGACGTCATCATCATCGGCGGCAGCTTTGCCGGCCTTTCCGCCGCAATGCAACTGGCGCGCGCCCGCCGGCAGGTTTTGCTGGTGGATGCGGCGCGGCCCCGCAACCGCTATGCGGCCCACGCGCACGGGTTCCTAGGCCAGGACGGCGTGCCGCCGCACGAGATCGTGGCCGCCGCGCGTGCGCAACTTGCCCGCTATCCGACCGTTGCGTTTCTGGACGGCGAAGCCATTCAGGCCCTGCCGCAGGACGGCGGATTCGACGTCGTGATGACCAGCGGCCAGCAGGTGCGCGGCGCGCGCCTGATCCTGGCCACCGGCATGCGCGACGAATTGCCGCCGCTGCCCGGCCTCGAGGCACGGTGGGGCCAGACCGTGCTGCACTGCCCGTATTGCCATGGCTATGAAGTGGCTGGCAATCCGCTGGGCGTGCTGGCCGCGCATCCGATGTCGGCCCATCAGGCCATGATGCTGCCCGACTGGGGCCCGACCACGTATTTCACGCAGGGGCAGTTCGAACCGACGCCCGACGAAGCCCGGCATCTTGCCGCGCGCGGTGTCCACGTGGAGCGCACGCCCGTGGTCGCGCTGCTGGGCGAAGCGCCTGCGCTAGACGGCGTGGTGCTGGCCGATGGCCGCGAGCTGCCGCTGCGTGCACTGTTCGTCGCCAGCCGGGCGCACATGGCCAGTCCGCTTGCCGAACAGCTGGGGTGCGCGTTCGACGAAGGGCCGCTGGGCCCCGTCATCCGGGTGGACGAAATCAAGCAGACCACGGTGCCCGGCGTGTTCGCGGCGGGAGACGCGTCCACGCCGATGTCCAACGCCACGCTTGCCAGCGCATCGGGCGTCATGGCGGGCGTGTGTGCGCACCGGTCGCTGGTGATGGCATAAGCGGTCTTCAGCCTGGACCCAAGGCCGTGCATAATGGCGAGATTGGCGGCCCGGTCTCCGGCATGGAGCACGGGCCGCAAGTTCATCCGACCATGCATCCAGGAGCAGCCGTGCTGGATCCCATCCTCGCCGAACTTTCGACGACCCTGCCCGCCGCCAAGTCGGTCGAGCAACTGACCCGCCCGCTGCTGGACATGCTGGGCGCCGTCACCGGACTTGAATCCACTTACCTGACCTCGATCGACCTGAAGGCCGATCTGCAGCACGTGCGCTACGCGCGCAACGTGGGGCAACTGCAGATTCCGGAAGGCCTGTCCGTGCCCTGGGATGACACGCTGTGCAAGCGCGCACTGGACGAAGGCCGCATGTGCACCAGCGACGTCTCGCAGTGCTGGCCCGACTCGGACGCGGCCCGGCAGCTTGGCATACAGACCTACGTCAGTGCGCCCGTCCGCGCCGATGACGGCGCCCTGTACGGCACCCTGTGCGCGGCCAGCGCCCGGCGCCACGAGATCAACCCGCAGGCCGAAGCCGTGCTGAAACTGTTTTCCAGCGTGATCGCCAGCTTCATCGAGCGCGAAATGCTGGTCGAAGAGCTGCACGCCGCCAACGTCAGACTGATGTCCTATGCGCTGACCGACATGCTGACGGGCCTGCCCAACCGCCGCGCGCTTTTCGAGGCGCTGGACCGTCTGCTGGCGCGGGCCGTGCGCGAACAGGCCACCGTGCTGGTCGGTGTCATCGACCTGGATGGATTCAAGAGCATCAACGACACGTACGGCCACCAGGCGGGCGACACCTTCCTGCAGGAAACGTCGCGGCGCATCGCGGCAGCGCTGCGGGGGTCGGACATGGTGGGACGCGTGGGCGGCGACGAATTTGTCCTGATCGGGCCCGGCCCCGAGCTGACCCGCAAGCGGTCGGACGGGGGCGGCGTGACGCCGCAGGCCGAGGCCGAAGAAGCCGCGCGCGCGATGGAAGCGCGCATCCTGGCCGCCACGATGGGGCGATACAAGCTGGGCGACACCACCATTGCCTATGAAGGGGCCAGCACGGGCGTGGTGGCGCTGGATCCCGCCGGCCTGGACGCGGAGGCCGCCGTGCGGCTGGCCGATGCGCGCATGTATGAAATCAAGCATGCGCGCCGGGCTGCACGCGTCATTCACTGATCGGGCGCGCGGCTATTGCAGCCGCGCCTTGAAGAACGCCGTCACGCGAGCGTTCAACGCTTGATGGAGTGCGCTGCGGTCAACGCCCGCCTCGTCGCGGCAGATGCCGGGTAGCGCCTCGGCCTGCTCGGCCGAGCACGGCGCCAGAAACACGTAATGGCCAGCGCCAGCGGCCATCTGGTAATCCGGCGCGGCGCCCAACCCTTGGCGCACCGCCTCGACGCTGGCCGGGCTGACGCCCTCACCGCCCCGCTCCGACGCCCACAGCTGAATGGGCAGCGTGACGCGCTTGAGCGCGTCTCCCGAAAAGACATTGAGCGGATCGGCAATGACCGCCGCCTTGATGCGCGCGTCCGCCGGATATGGTTGCTGCGGCACCTTCCCGGCTGCGATGTCGCGGCACATCGGCAGCGACGGCTGGTCGGCACAGATCGCCAGCCCCGCAGCCAGATCCGGTGCCGCGCCAGCCAGCACCAGGCCCGTATACCCCCCGCGCGAAAAACCGAAGAAGCCGATCTTTTCGGCATCAAGGCTGGCCTTGTTCGGCCACACGCCCGTCATGTAGTCGATCAGCCGGCGCATTTCGCGGGGCCGGGTCGAAAAAATCGACAGATAGCCCTGCCGCGATTTGTCCTGCGCGTTGTCGCCCACGTGGTTGATCGCGGCAACCACGAAGCCTGCGTCGGCCAGCGCGGCGGCGGTGTCGTGGTGGCTGAGATACGAGCCCGCCGAGCCATGCGACATGACGATGAGCGGGTAGCGCCCGTCCGGCAACTTGCAGCCCTGCACCCCTTGAATGGCGATGCGGCCCACCTTGATCTCGCCCGCGGGCTCGGCGCACGGCGTCCAGACCGCGCCTTGCAGGCCGGGGCCGTTCTGGTCCATGGGCAGGTTCAGGCGCTGGAAGCCGGCGGCGTGCGCCGCACCGGCGGAGAGCGCCAGCACGGCGCACACCAGGGATGGGACAAGCTTGGCAAGGGGCATGCAGGACGGAATGCGGAAGATTCAAGGGCGCGCGCCGCGCGGCTGGCGAGATTGTGACACGCCCGGCCATCCGGTTTGCCTGGGCACGCAAGCCAAAAAAGAACGCCACAGGCAGCCTGTGGCGTTCATGCACGGACCGGACGGAAAGCGCTTACCGCACCTTCCCCGCCTTCCACGCCGACAGCAGCTGATCATAGGGAATCGTCTCTCCCTTGGGCTTTTCATTGGCCAGCTTCTTCCACGGCGCGTGCTGGTCCGACAGCCACTTGCTCGGATCGCTCTTGGGGTTGAGCTTGGGCGCGCACTGCGCCATGCCCGCCCGTTCAAGCCGCGCCATCACCTGATCCATTTCGTTGGCCAGGTTGTCCATGGCCGCCTGCGGGGTCTTTTCGCCGGTGACGGCAGTGGCGACGTTCTTCCACCACAATTGCGCCAGCTTCGGATAGTCCGGCACGTTGGTGCCGGTGGGCGTCCACGCGACGCGTGCCGGACTGCGGTAGAACTCGATCAGACCGCCGTAGTTGGCCGCGTTCTTGGTGAAGAACTCACTGTTGATGTCGCTGTCCCGGATGAAGGTCAGGCCGGTGATGGATTTCTTGAGCGACACCGACTTGGACGTGACGAACTGCGCATACAGCCAAGCCGCCGCCATCTTGTCGGGGTTGGTGGACTTGAAGAAGGTCCACGAGCCTACGTCCTGGTAGCCGTTCTGCATGCCGTCCTTCCAGTACGGGCCGTAAGGCGACGGCGCCATGCGCCACTTCGGCGTGCCGTCGTCGTTCACGACCGGCAGCCCCTTCTTGGTCATGTCGGCGGTGAAGGCCGTGTACCAGAAGATCTGCTGGGCGATCTGGCCCTGCGCGGGCACGGGTCCCGCTTCCGAGAAGGTCATGCCCATGGCCTGCTGCGGCGCAAACTTCTTCATCCAGTCGATGTACTTGGTCAGCGCGTACACGGCGGCCGGGCTGTTCGTGGCGCCGCCACGCGACACCGACGCGCCGACCGGCGTGCACTTGTCGTCGGCCACGCGGATCCCCCATTCGTCGACCGGCATGCCGTTGGGCAGTCCCTTGTCGGCCGCGCCCGCCATCGACAGCCACGCATCGGTGAAACGCCAGCCGAGCGACGGGTCCTTCTTGCCGTAGTCCATGTGGCCGTAGACGCGCTTGCCATCGATCTCCTTGACGTCGTTCGAGAAGAACGTGGCGATGTCTTCGTACGCCGACCAGTTGGTGGGCACGCCCAGGTCATAGCCGTACTTGGCCTTGAATTTTTCCTTCAGGTCCGGCCGCGCAAACCAGTCTGCGCGGAACCAGTACACGTTGGCGAACTGCTGGTCAGGCAGCTGATAGAGCTTGCCGTCGGGCGCCGTGGTGAACTTGGTGCCGATGAAGTCCTTCAGATCCAGGTTGGGATTGGTCCAATCCTTGCCGGCGCCTGCCATGTAGTCGGACAACGGCAGGATGGCGCCGTAACGGTAGTGGGTGCCGATCAGGTCGGAATCGGAGATCCAGCCGTCGTAGATGGACTTGCCGGACTGCATGGACGTCTGCAGCTTCTCGACGACGTCGCCTTCCTGGATGAGGTCGTGATTGACCTTGATGCCGGTGATTTCGGCAAAGGCCTTGGCCAGCACCTTGGACTCGTACTCGTGCGTGGTGATGGTCTCGGACACTACGCTGACTTCATTGACGCCCTTGGCCTTGAGCTTGGCCGCGGCGTCGATGAACCATTTCATTTCGGCCATCTGCTGTTCCTTGGACAGCGACGAAGGCTGGAACTCCGAATCGACCCACTTCTTTGCCTCCGGCTCGCCGGCCCAAGCCCCTGACGTTCCGATCAGGGCGATAGCGGCCGCCATGGCGTGCATGCGCAATTTCATGACCTGTCTCCTCGATAAGTCTTCCCCTATCGTGCTGCGGACCGCTGGCCGGGGAAGACGCTGGCCGATAGTCCTTTTCCTGACTGCCCGAAACCAACGAAGGGTCTGGCGCCCTTCTCTCACCCTTTTTTCATGATGAACGCCAGCAGCAGCATGGACAGCACGAAGCTGATCCAAACCGATGGCGGCTGATCCAGCGAAAACCACTCGACCGCCTTCTGGCCAAACCCCAGAAACGCCAGGTTGAGCCACGCCGCGGCCATGAGACCGATGAACAGCCGGTCGCCGCGCGTGGTGCGCAGGGGCAGAAACCCCTTGCGCTCCTGCGTGGGCGACTTCAGTTCCCAGATCGTCATGCCCGCCAGCATCAGCACGATGCAGCTGAAGAACACGGCGACCGGAGTGGTCCACACCATCCAGCTGAACATGGGCACGCCCTCCCTTATCCCGATCCCTACACGCGGCCCATCGCGAAGCCCTTCGCGATGTAGTGCCGCACGAACCAGATGACGATGCCGCCCGGCACGATGGTCAGCACACCCGCGGCCGCCAGCACGCCCCAATCCATGCCCGAGGCCGACACCGTCCGCGTCATGGTCGCGACGATGGGCTTGGCGTTCACCGACGTCAGCGTGCGCGCCAGCAGCAGCTCGACCCAGCTGAACATGAAGCAGAAGAACGCCGCCACGCCCACGCCCGACTTGATGAGCGGCAGGAAGATCGTCAGGAAGAAGCGCGGGAACGAGTAACCATCCACATAGGCGGTCTCGTCGATCTCGCGCGGCACGCCGGACATGAAGCCTTCCAGGATCCACACCGCCAGCGGCACGTTGAACACCAGGTGGGCCAGCGCCACCGCCAGGTGCGTGTCCATCAGGCCGAACGAGCTGTAGAGCTGGAAGAACGGCAGCAGGAACACGGCGGGTGGCGTCATGCGGTTGGTGAGCAGCCAGAAGAACACGTGCTTGTCGCCGATGAAGCGGTAGCGCGAGAACGCGTAGGCGGCGGGCAGCGCCACGGCCAGCGACACGACCGTGTTGATGACGACGTAGATCAGCGAATTGATGTAGCCGGAATACCAGGCCGGATCGGTGAAGATGGTGCGGTAGTGCTCGAACGTGAAGTCGCGCGGCCAGAGCGTCAGCGTGCTGACGATCTCGGTGTTCGACTTGAATGACATGTTCAGCATCCAGTACAGCGGCAGGATGGCGAACACCAGGTACAACGTCAGGAAGGCGGCGCGCCACCAGGTGGTTTTCTCACGCATTGCCCCGCTCCTCGTCGAAACCGCCCGTGGTGCCCGCGCGCAGCATCCAGTTGTAGAGAATGAAGCACAAGAGCAGGATGATCAGGAAGTAGATGATCGAAAACGCCGCGGCCGGCCCCAGGTCGAACTGCCCGACCGCCTTCTGCGTCAGGTACTGCGACAGGAAGGTGGTGGCGTTGCCGGGGCCGCCGCCAGTCAGCACGAACGGCTCGGTGTAGATCATGAAGCTGTCCATGAACCGCAGCAGCACCGCGATCATCAGCACGCCGCGCATCTTGGGCAGCTGGATGTACCGGAACACGGCAAAGCGCGAAGCGCCGTCGATCCGCGCGGCCTGGTAGTACGCATCCGGGATGGCGCGCAGCCCCGCGTAGCAAAGCAGCGCGACCAGCGGCGTCCAATGCCACACGTCCATGACCAGTACGGTGACCCAGGCATCGAAGTCGTTGCCCGTGTAGTTGTAGTCCACGCCCAGCCAGGACAGCGTGGCGCCGAGCAGGCCGATGTCGGTGCGGCCGAACACCTGCCAGATGGTGCCCACGACGTTCCACGGAATCAGCAGCGACAGCGCGATGATGACCAGCACGGCCGACGCGCGCCAGCCGCTGGCCGGCATCGACAGCGCGAGCAGGATGCCCAGCGGGATCTGGATAAGCAGCACCGCAAACGAAAACCCGATCTGCCGGAACAGCGCGCCGTGCAGCTCATCGTCCTGCAGCGCGGCGGCAAACCACTCCGTGCCGACAAAGACGCGGCGCTCGGGCGAGATGATGTCCTGCACCGAATAATTGACGATGGTCATCAGCGGCAGGATGGCCGAGAACGCCACGCACAGCACGACAGGCATGACCAGGAACCAGGCCCGGTGATCGGTGGGTTTCATCGGATCAGCTCCTCGTCGCGGTAGAAGCAGGTGTGGGGATTGAGCACGGTCAGCCACACCGTGGCGTCCTTGCCCCCGGCCACGACGTTGCTGCCCAGGCGGGCGCGCACCGGCGTGCCTTCAAAATCAGCCACCAGCAGCGTGTAGGTGCCCACATCCTGCACGCGTTCCACGCGCATGGGCACGGCGCCGGCTGCGCCGGCATCGGCAACCCGCAGGTATTCGGGACGCACGCCCACTTTGACGGGACCGGCGCCTTCCAGCTTGGCGGCCAGCTCGACCGGTACGCCGTCCAGCCGGTGCTGGCCCACCCTCAGCGCGCCATCGCGCCATTGGGCCGGCAGAAAGTTCATGCCCGGCGACCCGATGAAATGGCCCACGAAGGTATGCGCGGGCCGCTCGAACAGGTCGTCGGCGCTGCCCACCTGCACGGCACGGCCGCGCGCCATGACCATGACCTGGTCGGCAAAGGTCAGCGCCTCGGTCTGGTCATGGGTTACGTAGATCAGCGTGAGCTTGAACTCGTGATGGATTTCCTTGAGCTTGCGGCGCAGCTCCCACTTGAGCTGCGGGTCGATCACGGTAAGCGGCTCGTCAAAGAGAATCGCGGACACGTCGCTGCGCACCAGGCCGCGGCCCAGCGAGATCTTCTGCTTGGCATCGGCCGTCAGCCCGCTGGCCCGGCGATCGAGTACACCGGACATCTCCAGCATTTCGGCGATGCGGCCCACGCGCTCGCGGATGCGCTCGGGCGGCACGCCCCGGTTGCGCAGCGGAAACGCCAGATTCTCGGCGACCGTCATGGTGTCGTACACCACCGGAAACTGGAACACCTGGGCGATGTTGCGCGCCTGCGGGGTCTTGTCGGTGACGTCCTGCCCGTCGAACAGGATGCGTCCATGCGACGGCCGCAAGAGGCCCGACACACAATTGAGCAGCGTGGTCTTGCCGCAGCCCGAAGGCCCGAGCAGGGCATAGGCCCCGCCGTCGCGGAAGGTGAACTGCAACGGCAAAAGCGCGTAGTCGTCGTCGGACTTGGGGTGGGCGACGTACGAATGGGACAGGTCCAGCTCGATCTGCGCCATCAGGCCACCTCCCCCGCCCCCGCCGGCTGCCGGGGCGCCGCGAGCAGCGCGCCGTCCGGGCCAAAGGCGTAGGTCTGCGCGGGGTCGAAATACAGCCGCACGTGCTCGTCCAGCGTGTAGCGGTGCACGCCGGGCAATTGGGCGACCACGTCGCCTGCGGCCGTCTCGGCGTGCACGAAGGTGTCGGATCCGGAGATCTCGGCCAGCTTGACCCGGCCGGGCAGCTCGACATGGCCGGGCCGCGATTCCACATCCAGCGCGCCGGCGCGCAGGCCGGCCGTGATCTCGGCATCCCCGCCCGCCGGCAGCGCGCGATCCACCGCCACATCGCCTTGCAGCACAAAACCGCCGTTGTGACGCCGGGCGGCGAACAGGTTCATGGGCGGGTCGCTGAAGGCGCGCGCCACGCGGATCGAATTGGGGCGGTGAAAGACCTCGGCCGTGGGACCGTATTGCAGCAGTTCGCCTGCGTCGAGCACGGCGGTGTGGCCGCCCAACAACAGCGCCTCGCCCGGTTCGGTGGTGGCGTAGACCACGGTCGAGCGCCCCAGCGCGAACAATTCCGACAGTTCGTCGCGCAACTCCTCGCGCAGCTTGTAGTCCAGATTGACCAGCGGCTCGTCCAGGAGGATCAGGGGGGCATCCTTGACCAGCGCCCGCGCCAGCGCCACCCGCTGCTGCTGCCCGCCCGACAGCTCGGACGGATAGCGCTCCAGCAGATGGTCGATGTGCAGCCGCGCCGCCATGGCGTGGACCTTTTCACGCGTGTCGCGCTCGCCGCGCAGCTTGAGCGGCGAGGCGATGTTGTCGTAGACCGACATGGACGGATAGTTGATGAACTGCTGGTAGACCATCGCCACGTTGCGCTGGCGGACCGGCACGCCGGTGACGTCGGCGCCATCGGCCAGCACGCGGCCTTCGGAGGGCCGGTCCAGCCCGGCCATGATGCGCATCAATGAGGTCTTGCCGGCCAGGGTGGCCCCCAGCAGGACGGTCATGGCGCCCGGAACCGGGGCCAGGCTCATGGGATACAGGTGCATCTGCGAGCCGGCCCGCAAAGCTATCCCGTCCAAGGTCAGCTGCATCTAGTCTCCTCAACCTACTTATACGTCCCTGTTTTACGGACTTCGGTATTCGGCACAGCGTCCCAGCTTGCACGCCCCCCGCATTCCCGCGCGGACGCAACATGATGAGCATACTCTTTCAGATGGCTTTCGTTTTTTGTGCGTTTTACCGAAGAAGCGAACAAAAAACAATCTTGCGGTGCGTCATTATTTTTCGCTTTTGTTGTTTTATCATTCGCTCATGACACTGAATCCACGACAGAGCGCGCTGATCGAAATGGTGCGGGCCCAGGGCTCGGCCTCTATCGAAGAGCTCGCCAAACGCTTCGACGTCACGCTGCAGACCGTGCGGCGGGACGTCAACATCCTTTCCGAAGCCGGCCTGCTGTCGCGCTTTCATGGCGGGGTGCGCATCGAGGCGTCCACCATCGAGAACATTGCGTACCGCAAGCGCCAGGGCCTGCACGCCGCGGGCAAGCAACGTATTGCCGAAGCGGTGGCGCGCGCCGTGCCGGACGGCTGTTCGCTGATCCTGAACATCGGCACCACCACCGAGGCCATCGCGCGCGCGCTGCTGCGCCATCGCGGGCTGCGCGTCATCACCAACAACCTGCACGTGGCCGACATCCTGTCCGACAACCCGGATTGCGAAGTCATCGTCGCGGGCGGCGTGGTGCGCTCGCGCGATCGCGGCATCGTCGGCGAAGCCACGATGGATTTCATCCGCCAGTTCAAGGTCGACATCGGCCTGATCGGCATTTCGGGCATCGAGGCCGACGGCACCCTGCGCGATTACGACTTCCGCGAAGTGCGCGTAGCGCGCACGATCATCGAGCAATCGCGCGAGGTCTGGCTGGCCGCCGACAGCAGCAAGTTCAAGCGCCAGGCCATGGTGGAACTGGCGCATATCTCGCAGATCGACCGCTTCTTTACCGATGCGCATCCGCAGGAGCCGCTGGCCCAAGTGTTGCTGGATTCCGGCGTGCGTTGCGATGTCGCCGCCGCGCCGCACCCCCCCAAACCCACACCCTGACCCCGACCCGCGCCCCGCTGCGGCCGCATCGTCCGCCCAGCCCTGCCGGCAAGCATCTCGACGCATTTACCTCGCGGCCCCGCCGCCCCCAAAGAACATGAACCAACCCCTCGCCTCCGTCACCCCGCCCGACCGCAGCCGTCTTCTGAACACGCTGGACAACACGCATTCCTGGGACGTCATCGTCATCGGCGGCGGCGCAACCGGCCTGGGCACGGCGGTCGATGCCGCCGCGCGCGGCTATCGGACCCTGCTGATCGAAGGCGCCGACTTCGCCAAGGGCACGTCCAGCAAGGCCACCAAGCTGGTGCACGGCGGCGTGCGCTACCTGGCGCAAGGCAATGTCAGTCTGGTGCGCGAGGCCCTGCACGAACGCGGCCTGCTCAACCGCAACGCCCCGCATCTGGTGTGGCCGCTGGGCTTTGTGGTGCCGGCCTACACCATGCTGGACCAGCCGTTCTACGGCATCGGCCTGAAGATGTACGACATGCTGGCCGGCAAGCTGAACCTGGCGCCCAGCCGGTGGCTGTCGCGCCGCGAAACGCTGGCCAACGCCCCCACCCTTGCCGAAAACGTGAGCGGGCGCAACCTGAAGGGCGGCGTGCTGTACTACGACGGCCAGTTCGACGACGCGCGCCTGGCCATGAGCCTGATGCGCACGCTGTTTGACCTGGGCGGCACGGCGGTCAACTACGTGCGCGCCACGGGCCTGACCACCACCCATGGCAAGGTCGACGGCGTGACCGTGCAGGATGTGATCGGCGGCGCAACGTTCACGCTGCGGGCGCGCTGCGTGGTCAACGCCACCGGCGTGTGGGTAGACGCCGTGCGCCGCATGGAAGACAAGAACGCGCAGACGATGGTCGCGCCCAGCCAGGGCGTGCACCTGACGCTGCCGCAGGATTTCCTGCCGGGCAAGCGCGCCGTGCTGATTCCGAAGACCGACGACGGCCGCGTGCTGTTCGTGGTGCCGTGGAACGGCCACACCATCGTCGGCACCACCGACACGCCGCGCCAGGATCTGCCGCTGGACCCCGACGCGGGCGCGCAGGACGTGGATTTCATCCTGAGCACCGCCGCGCGCTATCTCAGCCGCAAGCCGACGCGCGACGACGTGACCAGCGTCTGGGCCGGCCTGCGTCCGCTGGTCAAGGCGACCGGCGAAGCCTCCACCAAGAAGCTGTCGCGCGAGCACACGATTCTGGTGTCCAAGGCCGGCCTCGTGACGGTCACTGGCGGCAAGTGGACGACGTACCGCCGCATGGCGCAGGACGTGGTCGACACCGCCATCCAGCATCAGTTGCTGACCCAGGCCTCGTGCCGCACCGAATCGCTGCCGCTGCACGGCGCCAATGGTCTTGCGCCGTCGCAGGAACACGCAGGCACGCCGGACAGCTATTACGGCAGCGATCTGCCGACGTTGCAGGCTTTGCCCGGCGCGCAGCGCATGCTGGTCAAGGCCAGCGGCCTGTCCGAAGCGCATGTGCGTTTCGCGGCGCGCTTTGAACTGGCGCGCAGCGCCGAGGACGTGCTGGCGCGCCGCAACCGCGCGCTGTTCCTGGATGCCGAGGCGGCGATGCTGGCCGCCCCGGAAGTCGCGCGCATCCTGGCCGAGGAACTGGGCCACGACGCGGCCTGGCAGCAGCGCACGCTGCAGGACCTGGCCACCGTCGCGGCCACCTACCGTCTGAAGTAATCCGCTACGGCACGCGCAGGCGGCTTTCCCGGATCAACGATTCGAACACGCGCAGCAGGTCGGGATCGAACTTCGATCCCGCCTCCTGGTGCAGGATGTCCATGATCTGCGTGTGCGAGCGCGCCGGATGGTAGGGCCGCGCATCGCCCAGCGCATCGTAGGAATCGGCCACCGAGATGATCCGCGCGTGCAGCGCGATGACGTGGCCGGCAAGGCCGTCCGGATAACCGGAGCCGTCGAAATGCTCGTGATGGTGCCGCACCGCCAGCGCAATGGTCTCGCGCTGGGGCATCGCGGTCTGCATGATGAGGGCGGCGCCTGCGGCGGCGTGCGCCTTCATGATTTCCCAGTCTTCCCATACCAGCCGGTGCGGGCTGTGCAGCACGCGATCGGGCGTGCCGATCTTGCCCACGTCGTGAAGCCGCGCGGCGACGGTAATGACATCCACCTCGTGCTCGGGCAGTGCGCACGCCCGGGCCAGCGCCACGCTTAGCGCAGCCACTCTATTGCAATGCCGGCCAGTGGCCGGGTCACGCGCCTGTATCGCGGCAAACAGCGCCGCTTCGTAGGATCCTGCGGGAATTTCGGGTACGTCGGGGGGCATTGGAAAATCTGCGCGCCGCAACGGCATCGCGGCACGCGCATATCGGAAAGCCGGGATTCTGACACAATCCGCAACGATCTCCGGCCGCCGCACGCTGGGCGCGCGGCCGGGCCACGCTTTTCCGCCATGTTGCCGTGACGGCGATCAGGCTTTCAGGCGTTCCAGAAGCGCCTTGGCCACGCCCACCGACGAGCCGGGATTCTGGCCCGTGATGAGCAGGCCATCGCTGACCACGTGCGACTGCCAGTCCGGGCCGCTGCTGTACAGGCCGCCCAGTTTTTTCAGCTCGTCCTCGACCAGGAACGGCACCACATCGGTCAGTTGCACGGCGGCTTCTTCCGCATTGGAAAAGCCGGTGACCTGCCTGCCCTGCACCAGCGGCTTGCCGTCCGCCGTTTTGGCGTGGCGCAGCACGCCGGGCGCATGGCACACGGCCGACACCGGCTTGCCCGCGGCCAGCATGGTCTCGATCAGCGCCACCGATCTGGCGTCTTCGGCCAGGTCCCAAAGCGGGCCATGGCCGCCCGGGTAGAAAACCGCGTCGAAATCCGACGCCTGCACCTCGGCCAACCGGCGCGTCGATGCCAGCACGCGCTGCGCCTCGCTGTCCTTCTGGAAGCGGCGGGTGTCGTCGGTCTGCGCGTCCGGATCGTCGCTCTTGGGATCCAGCGGCGGCTGGCCGCCCAGCGGCGAAGCCAGCGTGACCTTGGCGCCCGCGTCCAGGAACGCGTAGTACGGCGCCGCAAACTCTTCCAGCCAGAAACCCGTCTTGCGGCCCGTATTGCCCAGCGTGTCGTGGGAAGTCAGCACGATCAGGATGTTCATGTAGCGCTCCATTCATCAGGGCCGACACGCACAATGCGTTTGCCGGCATTTTCGCCCTTGAGCAGCCCGATCAGCCCGCGCGGGGCGTTCTCCAGGCCGTCAACCACATCTTCACGGTATTTGATGCGTCCTTGCTTGATGAGGTCCTGCATGGCCTCACGGAATTCGCCGTAGCGATGCGCGTATTCGTTGAAGATGATGAAGCCCTGCATCCGCAGTCGTTTCGTCAGGATGGTGCGCATCAGCAGCCCCAGGCGGTCCGGGCCCTCGGCCTGGCTGGTGGCGTTGTAGGCCGAGATCAGCCCGCACACCGGGATGCGCGCGCGCGCATTCAGCAGGGGCAGCACGGCATCGAAGACGGCGCCGCCCACGTTTTCGAAGTACACGTCGATGCCTTGCGGCACCGCGTTCGCCAGACGCGTGGGCAGATCCGGCTGACGGTGGTCCACGCATTCGTCAAAGCCCAGTTCCTCGACCACGTAGCGGCATTTGTCCGGCCCGCCCGCAATGCCGACGACCCTGCAGCCATGGATCTTGGCGATCTGGCCGACCACGGCGCCGACCGCGCCGCTGGCCGCCGCGACGACGACCGTTTCGCCGGCCTTGGGCTGGCCGATGTCCAGGAGCCCCATGTAGCCGGTAAAGCCTGGCATGCCCAGCACGCCCAGCGACCAGGACGGGTTTTCGGGCTTGGCGCCCAGGCGCAGCAGGCCGGCGCCGTCGGACACCGCGAAATCCTGCCAGCCGGTCTGCGCCAGCACCCACTCGCCCACCTGGAATTGCGGATTGTTGGAGGCATGGACGCGCGTCACCGTGCCGCCCACCATCGGCTCGCCGATCTGCACGGGGTCGGCATAGGACGGCGCGTCGCTCATGCGGCCGCGCATGTAGGGGTCGAGCGACAGGTATACGGTGCGCAGCAGCACCTCGCCCTGCCCGGGTTGGGGAATGTCGCCGGTTTCCAGGCGGAAGTCGGCGTCGGTGGGCTCGCCGTGCGGGCGGGCCGCCAGCACAATGCGGCGGTTGGTTGATGCGGATTGCGGCATGAGGTTCGGTCTCCTTCGTAACGCCGGCCGGGCCTCGCGGACTACCCCCGGGCGGCAGGGTGGGGAACCGGCCCATTACACCATCGACGGCTGCGAGGCCGGGCCGTAACCCTGTTGATCGAACCCTCTTTTAATTAATTAAGTCTTTAATTAGAATCTGCCGCATGTCTGCCGCCGCTCACCCTCCCGCCCGACGCCCCGGCCGCCCGCCGCGTCCGGACAACGCCACCGCCCGCGCCAATTTGCTTGATCTGGCCACGCAACTGTTCGCCGCCCAGGGCGTCGCCGCGACCACCATTGCCAACATTGCGCAGCGCGCGGGCGTGACGCCCGCGATGCTGCACTACTACTTCAAAAGCCGGGATCAGTTGATCGACGCGGTGGTGCTGGAACGGATCGTGCCGGTCATCGGCTTTGTCTGGGCGCCCGTGCCGCTGGAAGGCGGTGGTGCCGTCATCGATGGTGCCCCTGCCAACGGGCCCGGCACCCTGCCCGACCCGGCTGCCGCGGCCCGCGGTTTCATCACCGAAGTGGTCGGCCGCGTGGTCCAAAGCGCCACGGAAAAGCCCTGGCTGCCGTCGCTGTGGATGCACGAAGTCGTCAATGAAGGCGGCCAGTTGCGCGATCGCGTGCTGCGCCATCTGCCGTCGGACCGGCTGCACGCATTTGCCGGTCTGATCGCCGAATGCCAGCGCCGGGGCGCCATCACGCCGGGTGTCGAACCGCGCCTGGTATTTCTGTCCATCCTCGGCCTGACGCTGCTGCCGCTCGCCACGTCCAACCTGTGGCGCCGCATCTGGCAGGACGACCCGGTGGCGCAGTCCATCGGCAACGAGGCGATCGCCGCCCACGCCATTGCCATGCTGACCGGCGGCCTGTTCACACAGCCCTCTCCGCCCTCCTCCCCCTCTGCCCCGACTCCAGGACGCTGACCATGCGCACCTTACGCCTCCTGTCCGCCCCCCTCGCCTTGCTGCCGCTGTTCGCCTGCGGCAACAACGACCAGCCGTTCTACCAGGGCTATGTCGAGGGCAATTACGTGTATGTCGCCTCGTCCGAACCGGGCCGCCTGGACACGCTTGCGGTGCGGCGCGGCCAGCAGGTCGACGCCAACCAGCCGCTGTACGCGCTGGACGCCACGCGCGAGGCCGCGGCACGCGATCAGGCGCTGGCGGAGGTGGCCGCGGCCCGCGCGCAACTGGAGGACATTGCCACCGGCAAGCGGGCGCCGGAGGTCGATGTCAGCCTGGCGCAACTGGCGCAGGCGCAGGCCGCCAGCCGCCGGTCCGCCGCGCAGCTGGCCCGCGACAATGCCCAGTTCCGCATCGGCGGCATCGCACGCTCGCAACTGGACGACAGCCGCGAACAGGCGCAGTCGGACGCGGCGCGCGTGCGCGAACTGCAGGCCCAGGTCGAGGTGAACCGGCTGCCCGGCCGCGACGAAGCCCGGCGCGCGCAGGCGTCACAAGTGGAGGCCGCCGACGCCGCGCTGGCGCAGGCCGAATGGACGCTGAACCAGAAACGGCTGGCCTCGCCAGCCGCCGGGCGGATCTTCGACACCATGTACCGGGTGGGCGAATGGGTGCCGGCCGGCAGTCCGGTCGTGAGCCTGCTGCCGCCCGGCAACATCAAGGTGCGGTTCTTCGTGCCGGAGACGGTGGTCGGGTCGCTGAAGATCGGCCAGCAAGCCACGCTGCGCTGCGACGGCTGCGGCGATCCGATACCCGTGCACATCGATTACGTATCGGACCAGGCCGAGTACACGCCGCCCGTTATCTACAGCCGCGAAAGCCGCAGCAAGCTGGTCTACATGGTGGAAGCGCGACCCGCCCCCGACGCGGCGGCGCGGCTGCATCCGGGACAGCCGGTGGAGGCGACCCTACCATGAACGCGCCCGGCGCCGGCGGCAACGTCATCGACGTGCACGGCCTGAACAAGCACTTCGGCAACAAGCACGTTGTGAACGACGTGTCGCTACAGGTCCGCGAAGGCGAGATCTTCGGCTTCCTGGGGCCCAATGGCAGCGGCAAGACGACCTGCATCCGCCTCATGTGCGGCCTGCTCACGCCGGATTCCGGCAGCGGCACCTGCCTGGGCTACGACATCCTGCGCGACAGCGCCGAGATCAAGCGCAACGTCGGCTACATGACGCAGAAGTTCTCGTACTGGGAAGACCTGACCATCCGCGAGAATCTGGATTTCGTCGCCCGCATGTACGGCATGCCCCAGCGCAAGGAAGCCGTGGACCGGGCCCTGCAGGACCTCGGGCTGCAAACGCGCGCCGGGCAACTGACGGGATCCTTGTCCGGCGGATGGAAGCAGCGCCTGGCGCTGGCCGCCTGCCTGCTGCACCAGCCACGGCTGCTGCTGCTGGACGAGCCCACGGCCGGCGTGGACCCGACGGCGCGGCGCGACTTCTGGGAGCAACTGCATGAACTGGCGGCGCGCGGCATATCCGTGCTGGTCAGCACGCATTACATGGACGAAGCCGAACGCTGCCACAAGCTGGCGTACATCTCGTACGGCAAGCTGCTGACGCAAGGCACCGCCGACGAGGTCATCGCCGAGCAGCGGCTGACCACCTGGGCGATCCACGGCGTCAACCTGGTGCCGCTGGGCCAGCAGTTGCGCAGCGCGCCCGGAGTCGACCAGACGGTCGCGTTCGGGTCCGCGCTGCACGTCAGCGGCCGGGATGCGGCCACGCTGGAACGCACGCTGCGCGCGGCCGTGGCGGGCCAAGACCTGCGCCTGGAACGCATCGACACCAGCCTGGAGGACGTCTTCATCTACCTGATGAACCAGTCCACCGACAACTTCGCGAGCAAGCCATGACCGCGCGCCCGAACGGCTTTTCGTGGTCGCGCTGGTGGAGCATGGTGCTCAAGGAGTTCCTGCAGCTGCGCCGCGACCGCATCACCTTCGGCATGATCGTGGGCCTGCCGATCATGCAGCTCGCGCTTTTCGGCTATGCCATCAATACCGATCCGCGCCAGATGCCCACCGCCATCATCGCGGCGGACCATAGCCCGTTCACGCGCAGCTTCATCGCGGCGATGCGCTCGTCGGACTACTTTCACATCGTCGAGGAGCTGGACACCGAAGAAGCCGGCCGCGCCGCGCTGGCGCAGGGCCGCGTGCTGTTCGTCGTGACCATTCCACCCGATTTCACCCGCAGCCTGCTGCGCGGCGAGCGCCCGGCGCTGCTGATCGAGGCCGACGCCACCGATCCCATGGCGACGGGCATGGCGCTGGGCGCAGCCACGCAGCTTACGCAAGCCGTCGCGCAAAAGGATTTGACCGGACCGCTTACCAGTCTGGCGGGCGGCCAACCACCTTTCGACGTGCGCATCCACCAGCTCTACAACGAAGAGCAGATCTCGCAATACAACACGGTGCCGGGGCTGATGGGCGTGATCCTGACAATGACGCTGGTGATGATGACCGGGCTGGCGATGACCCGCGAGCGCGAACGCGGCACCATGGAAAACCTGCTGGCGATGCCGGTGCGGCCGATCGAAGTGATGACCGGCAAGATCGTGCCCTACATCGCCATCGGGTTGATCCAGGCCAGCATCATTCTCGCGGCGGCGCATTTCGTCTTCCACGTGCCCATCATGGGCAGCCTGCTGTCCGTCTACCTGGCCGCGCTGCTGTTCGTCGCCGCGAATCTCACCGTCGGCATCACGCTGTCGTCGCTGGCGCAGAACCAGCTTCAGGCCATGCAGCTGACCATGTTCTATTTCCTGCCGAACATGCTGCTGTCCGGCTTCATGTTTCCGTTCCAGGGCATGCCGATGTGGGCGCAGCACCTGGGCAACCTGCTGCCGCTGACGTATTTCAACCGGCTGATCCGCGGCATCCTGCTCAAGGGCAACGGCTGGTGGGACCTGTGGCCCAACATCTGGCCCCTGATGCTGTTCACCGTCATCGTCATGACTGCCGCCGTGAAGTTCTACCGCCGCACCCTGGATTGAAGCCCATGTCCCGCCCCATCCTCATGCCCGCTTCCCGCCCCCTGGCCTCGATGGCGCTGTGCGCGCTGCTGTCGGCCTGCGCGGTGGGCCCCGACTTCGATACGCCCGCCGCGCCAGACGTGGCTGCCTACACGGCAAACGGGCAGGATGCGCTGTCCGCGGGCCAGCAGCGGCTGCAAGCGGGCGCCGACATTCCCGCGCAGTGGTGGCAATTGTTCCGGTCGGACGAGTTGGACCGCATGGTGCGGCAGGCGCTGGACGCCAGCCCCACGCTGGAGGAAGCGCGCGCCCGCTTGCGCCAGGCGCAGGAAGACCTGGCCGCTGACACCGGCGGCCGCATGCTGCCCGCCGTGGACGCCAATCTGTCGGCGGCCCGCAAAAAGGTCGATCCCGCCGCCTATGGCGTGCCGGTGGCCGAGCCGCCCCCGCCCTTCACGCTCTACAACGCCTCGATCGACGTGTCTTACACGCTGGACGTGTTCGGCGCCAACCGCCGCGCGCTGGAAAGCCTGGCCGCGCAAATGGATTACCAGGCGCACGAGCTGCAGGCGGCACGCATGTCGCTGGCGGCCAATGTCGTTACTGCCGCCATCCGGCAGGCGGATCTGGCCGAGCGGCTGGCCGCCACGCGCGACCTGTTGGCGGCGCAGGTCAGCCAGCAGGACATCATGCGCAAGCGCCTGGATGCAGGCGGCATTGCCCTGGCCGACCTGCGCAACCAGGAGCTGCTGGTCGCGCAGACCCGCGCCACCGTGCCGCCGCTGGAATACCAGCTTGCGCAGGTGACCCATCAGCTTGCCACCTACCTGGGCGTGCTGCCCGCCGCCCTGCAATCGCCGCCGCTGCGTCTGGCAGACCTGACACTGCCGCCCGACGTTCCCACCGGCGTGCCCTCGGCGCTGACGCGCCAGCGGCCCGACATCCTGGCGGCCGAAGCCCTGTGGCACAAGGCGTCGGCCGACGTGGGCGTGGCAACGGCCAACCTGTATCCGCAATTCACGCTGACCGCGAGTTTCGGTTCGCAGCGCACGGGCGTGAACGAGCTGTCCGATGGCGTCAACGTGTGGAACCTGGGACTCGGGCTGGTCCAGCCCCTTTTTCATGGTGGCGAGCTGCGGGCGCGCAAGCGGTCCGCCGAGGCCGCGTATGACGCCGCCGCCGCTTCATTCCGCCAGACGGTGCTTGATGGCTTTCGCCAGGTGGCCGATGCGTTGCGCGCGCTGCAGACGGACGGCGAGGCCTTTGCTGCTTACGACGACGCGTGGCGCCGCGCGGACGAGGCCGGCCGCATCGCGGCGGGCCGCTACCAGGCCGGCGGCATCAGTCACCTGAGCCTCCTGGACAGCCAGCGGCAGGTGTTGCAGACAAGGATTTCGCGCATCGAGGCGGACGCCGCGCGCTACACCGACACCGCCGCGCTGTTACAAGCGTTGGGCGGCGGCTGGTGGAACGAGGCGGCTCCCGCCGCTCCGTAAGCCCGCAAAAGGCACTCTGCGGGTCCATGGCCGAGAATTCGGGTAGGAAAGTGTCGTTGTGCGCGGCTTGGGAAACCGTTGTGTCCGTTCATCATGCAAGAGCTCAAGCTGCATGATGTTTACAACGATTCATGAATGACCTATTAGACCTGATCGTCTTCGCTCCCGACGCTGGCCAGCGCGTGCGCCGTAGCGACGAACTGGCCGAAATGGGGTTCTCGCCGCGCCCTTGCGAAGACTCCAACGGACTGTTCCGCCTGTTTCAAGCCCGCCGCACCCCGCTGCTCGTGATGCAAGCCGAATTTACCGATCTCTGCATGGCCGTCGCAGGTCTGCGCGCCATGGACACCACCGCCGGCATCGTTGCCATTTCCGCCTTCGATACCCCTGAGAACCGCATTCTCGGCCTGCACTGCGGCGCCGACGCCTGTTTTTCTCCCGAAGTCGTCACTGGCGAAATCGCCGCAGCCCTGCAGGCGCTGGTGCGCCGCGTCCCCACCACCGCCAGCCGCCGCGCGGCGGAGGCCGATGCGCGGACCGCGCCGCCGCCCGTGGCGCCCGCCGAACCGACCGGCAAGTGGCAATTCCTGGATGCCGCCTGGACACTGGTCAGCCCCCAGGGCACGCGATTGGCGCTGACCCAGGCCGAGCGCGAGTTCCTGCTCAAGCTGACCGGCGCGCCGGACAAGCGCATGCCGCGCGGCGATCCGCCGGGTATCGACCCGCACTCGGGCCGCGAATCCGTGCGCCGCACGGACGTCGTCGTCAGCCGCCTGCGACGCAAGGCGCAGGACGTGGACGTGGAATTGCCCATCCGCACCGTCTGGGGCTGGGGCTACGCGTTCACCGGGGAAATCTGACGCGCCGCGGGCGTATGATTCCGCGTACAAGGCCGACTCCCGGCCCGCCACTGCCCCCTTTGTCCCATGGAAGTCTTTGAACGCCTGCAAGCCCTGCTCATCCAGCATCAGGCGCGCTACCGCCTGCTCGAACACGCTGCCGCCGGCAAGTCCGTCGAAGTGGCCGCCATCCGCGGCACCGAGGTCAGCCAGGGCGCCAAGGCGCTGGTCTGCCGCGTGAAGATTTCGTCCAACCAGCGCAAGAACGTGCTTGCCGTCTTTCCGGCGGACAAACAGGCCGACCTGGACGCCATCGCGCGCGCGGCGGGCGGCAAGAAGGCTTCGCTGGCATCGCAGGACCTGGCGCGCGAGCTCACGGGCTGCGAGATCGGCGCCATTCCGCCCTTCAGCTTCAATCCCGACCTCGCGCTGCTGGTGGATCCCAGCCTGCGCGAGCGCCATGACGAAATCGTGTTCAATGCCGGACGCCTGGACGCGTCCATCCTGTTGAACACCGACGACTACTTCCGCCTGGCCGCGCCCGAAGAGGCGCCGCTGATCAAGGCCTGACCCGCGCCGCCCATGAGGCCACCTTGCCCCGCCCATTGACGAGCCACGGCGCGCGCGCCTCCAACATGCGCTGGCTGATGAGCCTGGCGCACATGGAACCGTCCCCGGTAAACCCCTGGGTGATGCTGCGGGCCGCCCTGGCCATCGGCCTGCCGTCCGCGGTGGGCATGGCGCTGGACCAAGGCGCCGCGGCCGCGCTGGTGGCGCTGGGCGCGCTGCCCGCCATCACGGGCGACAACGGGGGCCCCTACCGCAACCGCGCGCTATCCATCGGTTCCACGGTGTTTGGCGGCGCGTTCGGCTATCTGCTGGGCAATCTGATGTCGGGCCACGGCCTGTGGACCTCCGCGGCAATGACGCTGCTGGTGCTGGCGGCCAGCCTGATCGGCACCTTCAACAACATCGCCGCCGTCGCCACGCTGCAATTTGCCACGTATGTCATCGTCGGGTCCAGCTTGACGCCCACGCTGCCGCCCTGGCTGCCGCCGGTGCTGGTGGGCGTGGGCGGGCTGTTCGGGCTGGCGCTTACGCTGTCCGGCTGGGTCGTCAATCCCATCGCGCCGGAGCGGGCCGCCGTGGCGCAGGCCTACCGCAAGCTGGCCGCCATGTTCGCGGCCATCGGCACGTCTCGGGTGATGGCGGCGCGCCGCGACATGGAAGCCGCCATGGCGACGGCCTACGACACCGTCCTGGCCGCGCGAGGCCGATCGGCGGGCCCGTCGCCCCGGCTGGCGCGGCTGGCTGCGCAATTGCAGGCGTGCACTCCGCTCACCAACGCCGCGCTGGCGCTGGCGCGCGCCGGCCGCGTGTTGCCGGACGAATGTGCCCGCGTCATGAATCACCTGGCCGACCGGGTCGAGAACGATGCCCAGCCGGACGCGCGCGACGACATCGCCGCGCTGCACCGCGCGGGCATGCCGCAGCTGGCCGAGGCACTGGAGCAGGTGCAGCCGCTGCTGCACGGCGCCCGCGCCAATCAGACCAACCAGGCCACTGGGGCCATCGAGGCCGACGCCTTTGCCGACCTGCAGCCCGCACCGGCGCGCACGCCGTGGCGCGTGCTGATCCGCACTTACCGGCCCGGGCCGACGACCCTGCGCTACCTGGTCCGGCTGGGTCTGTGCCTCGTCGCCGCCGAGGCCGTCGCCCTGGCGGCCGCGCTGCCGCGGTCCTATTGGGTGCCGCTGATCGTCGTAGTGGTGTTCAAGCCCAACTTCGGCTCGGTGTTCGCGCGCGCGCTGCAAAGCTGCGCGGGCAGCGCGGTCGGCGTGGCGATCAGCGCCACCGTGCTTGCGCTGGATCGCGGCGGCTTGGCCAGCCTGCTCACCGTTGCCGCGCTGGCCGCGCTGCTGCCGTGGTCGATACGGCGCAACTACGGGCTGTTCTCGGCGATTCTGGTGCCCATCCTCATGCTGCTGATCGGGGCGCTGCAACCGGGAAGCTGGGCCATTGCGCTGGCGCGGCTGGTCGACGTGGGCGTCGCGGCGGCCATCGTGCTGCTGGTGGGCTACCTGCCGTGGATCCGCATCGAACGCAGCAACCTGGACCATGCCGTGTCCGCTGCCACGTCCACGCTGGCGGCCTACCTGAACACCGTCTTTCAGACCGATCCCGGCAGCCGGCACGATCTCCGCGCCCGCGCCTACGCGCGCCTGTCGGACCTGCGCATCGCCCTGCAGCGCGGTCTGTCCGAACCCCGCCTGGTCAGCCGCCGCGCGCTAGCCTGGTGGCCGGTGGAAGTGGCCCTGGAACGCGTGGCCAATGCCATCTCGGACACGGCCTGGTCGCTGCCCGCCGGTCAGGATGCGCCGGCCGCCGCTCAGGTCGCTCAGTTGGCCGCCACCCTGGACAGCATTGCCGCGGCCGTCGAACAAGGCCTGCCGGTCCCCCCCGATGCCGTCGTGGCGCCGTCACCCGTGCTGCGGGACGTGGCCGCGCAGATCGAAGCCTTGCGCGTCACGCTGGCCGGTCCCGACTTCACCGCGGCGCCCGGCAGGCCTGCCGCCCCATCCACCCTTCATCAGGTCTGAATCATGTGTCTTGCCGTCCTGGCCCTGCACACGCTGCCCGGCATCCCTGTGCTGATCGCCGCGAACCGCGACGAATTCCACGCGCGCCCCACCCTCCCCGCGGCGCGATGGCCCGACGCGCCGGCCATCTATGCCGGGCGCGATGGCCAGGCGGGCGGCACCTGGATGGGCGCGACTGCGCAGGGTCGCTATGCGCTGGTCACCAATTTCCGCGAGCCCGGCCGGCACCTGGACAACGCCCCGTCGCGCGGCGCGCTGGTCGAGGACTTTCTGCGCGGCGCCATGACGCCGCAGGCCTACCTTGAGACCGTGCACGCCATGGACCAGGCGTACAACGGCTTCAACCTGATCGTGGGCGACGCGCGGCAAGCCTGGTACTTGAGCAACCGCAACGGCGGACCCCGCGCGCTGGCACCCGGCGTCTACGCCCTGTCCAATCACCTGCTGGACACGCCGTGGCCCAAGCTGGCGCGCACCAAGGCTGCGTTCTCAGCCGTGCTGCACCACCAGCCGCAGCCCGACCTGCCCGCGCTGTTCACGGCGCTTGGCGACCGCAGCCCGGCGGACGAAGCCGATCTGCCGGCCACCGGCCTGCCTTTGGCGCGCGAACGCCTGTTGAGCAGCCCGTTCATCGTCAGCCCCGACTATGGCACGCGCAGCTCCAGCGTCATGGCGCTGCACGGCAACGGCACGGGTGCACTGGAGGAACGGCGGTTCGCCCCGGACGGCTCGGTCAGCGGCGTCAGCCAACTGACGTTTTCCTGGCATGCGGCCGGCAGCGGCGCGTGACGCGGGGCGCCTGATACAAACGGTTGATTTCCGAGGCGGACGGACGCGAACTCGCCTTGCGCGGTCACGTCGAATGGTTGCAAGCTACTGGCGTGGGCAGCCGCAACGCGCTGCCGCGCCGGTTTTTCTGCAGGAGAACTCCATGAACAAACGTTTTGAACGCTGCACGATGGCCGCCGCCATGGCCCTGGGCAGCATTGCGCTAGCCGGTGTCCTGTCCACCGCCCAGGCGGCCATGCCGCCCGTGCAGCACCAGGGCTCGGTCGAATACGTCAGCGGCGGCATCGGCATCGACGAATCCGAAGCCATGAAGGCCGCATCCAGCAGCTATCCGCTGGCGTTGACCTTTGCCGCGCAACGCGGCGGCAAGGCCGATTACGTGGCCGACGTGACCGTCGCGATCCGGGATGCGCAGGGCAAGGCTGTGCTTCAGACGACCGCGCAGGGCCCTTACATGCTGGTGAAGCTGCCGGCGGGCAACTACCGGATCTCGGCCACATTCGATGGCAAGGCGCAGGAGCGCGAGGTCACTGTGCAAGGCTCGGGCACCGCGCGCGCGATGTTCGAATGGAAGTGATGGCGTTGGGGCGCGGCTGGTAAGGCCGCGGCCCAGATCCTGTTCAACGGCGCTGGTCGCGTCAGACGCCCGCAAACAGAATCGCTATGACAAAGCCCACGCCCGCGGTCCAGACCAGCGAGCGCAGCGCGCCCCAGTTCGCCAGGTACATCGCCAGATAGCCCAGCCGCGTGCCCAGCCAGCACGCCATCAGCGTGGCGACGTGCGCGGGAGACGCCTGGTTGTATAGCGCGAACAACACGGCGGCATAAAAGAACGGCAACGCTTCGAACGTGTTGACCTGCGCGGCGTTGGCGCGCGCGCGCCAACCCTCCTGCCGCGCCAGCCAGGCCCGCGGATCGTTGTTGTCGAATTTCTTGCCGCCGGCCTTGGCGATGATCGTGGACACGAACGGCAGCAGCGCCGCCGCCAACATCAACCACGCGATTGTCTTCATTCCTGACTCCATTGCTGGCGGCGTAGGGGCCGCCGGATGCGCGGGGCGTGTGCCGCCGCTGCCGCATGGTCGCCTGAAAAGCCGGGCAAGGCAAAGCCGCCGACGGTGGCTCGGGTATCAAGGGTGGCGCAGGCAGCATCGAACACGCCGGCGGCGTAAGCCCCGCGGTTGGCGAAGGCCGCGCTTACACTCGGCCCTTTGCAATTGCTTCCCGCCCGCCCATGCCGCACGTCATGCCCTGGTTTGCCCTGTTCCTGGCCGCCGCCCTGCTCTGGCCGCCCTGCACACACCGTTGGGCGCTTGTCCCGCTGGCGGTGGCATGGACCTGGGCTTTAGCCGACGGGACGGCCGATCTCGTTGCGCTCACATGGCCCGCGCTGCTGCTGGTTGCCGCGGCGCTGGTGCGCTCCCACGCAAGGTCGGCCGCGCGCGTGGCCGGGCATGGGCTCTTCGTGATCGTGGCCGTGCTGCTCTTTGCACATCTGCTGCCCGGCTTTCACAACCTGCGCGCGATCGATCCCGCGCCGCTCAGTCCGGACGCGATCCCTTTCGGCATGTACCTGAACCTGGACAAACCGCTCGTGGGGTTCTGGGTGGTGCTGGTGCTGGCGCCGCCCATGGCCGCGGCCCACACGCGCCTGACCGTGCAGGCGGCGATCCTCGCATGCGCCGCCGCGGTGGCGGCCTGCCTGGGACTGGCGCTGGCGCTGGGCGTGGTGGCGTGGGCGCCGAAATGGCCGGCGTCAGGCTGGATCTGGCTAATCAACAATGCCTTGCTGGTGACGCTGGCGGAAGAGGCGCTGTTCCGCGGATATGTGCAGCAGCAGCTGGCGCACTGGTGGCGCCGTCGCGCATGGGGCGCGTGGGCGGCGGTGGCCGTGGCGGCCGTGCTGTTCGGACTGGCCCATTACGCGGGCGGTTGGCAATGGATGCTGTTGGCCGGGCTGGCAGGCGCGGCGTATGGCGCCGCCTACCATTACGGCGGCTTGGGCGCCGCCGTGCTGGCGCATCTGGGCCTGAACGCGGCGCACTTCGGATTGTTCACGTATCCAATGCGCGCCGCGCTATGAACGGCCGGCGGTTCAGGCCGCCAGCGCCGGATAGTCCGTATACCCTTCCGGACCCGAGGCGTAGAAGGTAGCCGGGTTCGGCGTATTCAGCGGGGCCTTGCGTTCCAGTCGCTCGGCCAGATCGGGCGTGGCGATGTACGGCACGCCAAACGCGACGGCGTCGGCCTTGCCGGCAGCGATGGCGGCTTCGGCGGTGTCGCGCGTGTAGCCTTCGTTGGCGATAAATACGCCGCCGAACTCGGCCTTGATCATCGGCGCCAGGCTGTCCGGCGCTTCGTGCTCGCGGGCGCAAATGAACGCGATGCCACGCTTGCCCAGTTCACGCGCCACGTAGCCGAACAGGCCCGGCAGATCCGAATCGCCCATATCGTGAGCATCGGCGCGCGGCGACAGATGCACGCCGACGCGGCCCGCGCCCCACACCGCCACGCAGGCGTCGACCACTTCCAGCAGCAGGCGCGCGCGGTTTTCGATGGAACCGCCGTACTGATCCGTGCGGTGGTTGGTGCTGTCCTGCAGGAACTGATCCAGCAGATAGCCGTTGGCGGCATGCACCTCCACACCATCAAAACCGGCTTCCATCGCCAGCTTCGCGCCGTGGCGATAGGCCTCGACCACGCCGGGGATCTCGGCGGTCTCCAGCGCGCGCGGCGTCACGTATTCGCGCTTGGGGCGCACGTGGCTGACGTGGCCCTTGGCAGCGATGGCGCTAGGCGCGACCGGCAGTTCGCCGTCCAGGAACATCGGGTCGGAAATGCGGCCCACGTGCCAGAGCTGCGCGACGATCAGGCTGCCCTTGCCGTGCACGGCATCGACCACCTTGCGCCACCCCTTGACCTGTTCCGGCGACCACAGCCCCGGCGTGTCGGCGTAGCCCACGCCCTGCGGCGTGACCGACGTGGCTTCCGTCAGGATCAGGCCGGCGCCCGAGCGCTGGGTGTAGTACTCGACCATCAGATCGTTCGGCACGCGGCCGGCGCTGGCGCGTTGACGCGTCAGCGGCGCCATCACGACACGGTTGCGCAGGGTCAGGTCGCCGACTTTCAGCGGTTCAAACAGGGGGTTCATGCAAAATCCTTTCGTCCCGGCAATGGGGCGCTTGCGGGTATGGCAGACGGGCTACATATCCAGATTCAACTGCCGCAGAAACGCGGCAATCACGGGTTCATTGCGACGAAAAAAAACCCACTGCCCCACCTTGGTGGCCGAGATCAGGCCGGCGCGCTGCAGCACGGCCAGATGCGACGACACCGTCGACTGGGACAGACCGCAGCGATCATCGATGTGGCCCGCGCACACCCCGTGTTCGAAGGTGTGGCCCGGGCGCTCCTCGAAATACGCATGCGGCGTCTTCAGCCAGGCCAGGATGTCGCGGCGAACCGGATTGGCCAGCGCCTTGAGGATGGCGTCGGCGTCGATCGCGGGTTGCGCGGCGTTCTGGTCGGAAGGTGAGGAAGTTGCGGTCATATTGGTATATCGCAATTTACCGAATCATATATCGGATTTATCCGATATATCGTCATGCCCCTGCTGCCATCAAGGATTTTCGGCTCCGGTCTGGCGGTCCGCCGGCCGCTGGCGCTCCGGCTTGAGGCTGTCGGCCCAGTCGCGGGCAAGGTCGCGCTGCGCCTTCCAGTTGACCAGTGCGGTGATGGCCATGGCGATCACCGCGCCCAGCGCCGCCAGCGCCATGTCCTTCTGCGCATCCCAGATATCGCCTTGCGTGCCCAGGTAGGCCGCGCCCAGGTCGCCGCCAAAGAACTCCGCGGCGCCCCACTCGATCAGTTCGTAGAGCGCCGACGTCGACAGCGTCACGTCCATCGGCAGGAAGTACGCCCAGAAGCCGCGCACCTCGGCCACGCGCAGGAAGATCTCGCGGATCGGATAAGCCAGCAGCAACCCGTACGAAAAGTGCACGACGCGGTCGAAATTGTTGCGTTCCCAACCCAGCAGGCTGTTCAAGCTGCGGCCGGTCAACGCGCGCCACCAGTCGTCGTACGGCACGAGCGAATACGTATAGTGCGCGCCCACCGTGTGCAGGCACAGGAACAGAAAGATCAGCGTGTACGACACGCGCGAAAACACGAACGCGCGCCGCGTCGCAAACAGCACGGCGCCCAGGCCCAGCACCAGCGCGTTTTCCAGCGCCCAGGCGGAGCGGTCGTGCGGACTGATGGCCAGCGCCACCCAGATGACGGCGAACACGCAGGCCAGCGTGACCAGATAGCGGCGGCGCGCGTCGGCCATGGTGCGCCCTAGTCGCCCTGCACCCGGCCGCGCAGCCGCTTGACCTCGCCGTGCAGCACCTTGCGCTGCACGCGGCGGCGTTGCGACGAGCGCGTCGGCTTGGTGGCGCGGCGGGGCTTGTCGACCTGGATGGCCGACCGCACCATGCCCACCAGGCGCTCGATGGCCTCGGCGCGGTTCTTTTCCTGGCTGCGGAAGGACTGCGACTTGATGACGATCACGCCCTCTTTCGAGATGCGATGGTCGCTGATGGCGCACAACGCATCCTGCACCTCGGGCGGCAGGCGGGAAGCGCGCACATCGAAGCGCAGGTGGACGGCGCTGGACACCTTGTTGACGTTCTGCCCGCCGGCGCCCTGCGCACGGATCATGGTGAAGGTCAGGTCGCGCTCGTCAATGAAAAGCGAGTCTTGGACGTGAAACATAGGCGGGAAGTCTACAGGGGCGGGCCACGTCTTGCAGGGTCTTTCGGCGGATATTGGCCGCGCCAAGTAAAATAGTGCGCTTTTGCTCGAATTCCGTGGCGCCCTACCGCCCGCATCTCCTATGACTTACTCCGCCAAAGAAATCTTCAAGACCCTGCAAGGCGAAGGCGCCCACGCAGGCCGCGCGGCGGTATTCTGCCGGTTTTCGGGCTGTAATCTCTGGACCGGCCGCGAAAGCGACCGTGCCAGCGCCGCCTGCACCTTCTGCGACACCGATTTCATCGGCACCGACGGAGACGGCGGCGGCAAGTTCGCCTCGGCCGAACGGCTGGCCGATGCCATTGCCGCGGCCTGGGGCCCCGACGCCGGCAACCGCTACGTGGTCTTCACGGGTGGCGAGCCGCTGCTGCAACTGGACGCGCCGCTGCTCGACGCAATCCACGCCCGCGGCTTTACCGTCGCCATCGAAACCAACGGCACGATCAAGCCGCCTGCCGGCATCGACTGGATCTGCGTCAGCCCCAAGGGCACAGCTCCGGTCGTGATCGAACGCGGCAATGAGCTCAAGCTGGTCTACCCGCAGCTCAACGCCCTGCCCGACGCCTTCGCGCATCTGGATTTCGAACACTTCTTCCTGCAACCCATGGACGGACCGGCGCGCGCGGCCAACACCGAGCAGGCCGTCCAATACTGCATGCAGCATCCGCAATGGCGGCTCAGCCTGCAAACCCACAAATACATAGGCATTCCATGATTTACCCCCACGCCTTGCGGAGCACGCGATGATTTCCGTGACCCGCAGGCTCGAGTTCGACGCCGGCCACCGCATCCCCGATCACCGCAGCCAGTGCCGCAATCTGCACGGCCACCGCTACGTGCTGGAAATCACCCTGACGGGTGACATCGTGCAGGCGCCCGGCGAGTCCGACAACGGCATGGTGATGGACTTCTCCGAGATCAAGCACATCGCCAAGACGCACATCGTGGACGTCTGGGACCATGCGTTCCTGGTCTACGAAGGCGACGACGCCGTGCGCGGCTTTCTGGACACCCTGCCCGGGCACAAGACGGTCGTGCTTGACCGGATTCCTACCGCGGAAAACCTGGCGACCATCGTCTTCGAAACGCTGGCGCCGCAATACCACGGCCATTACGGCGCGGAACTGCGACTGACGCGCGTGCGTCTGTATGAAACGCCGAACTGCTGGGCCGACTGCAACGGCTGATCCCGGCCGGGCGGTGGGCGTCGGACACCCGATTGCGGGTTGTTTGCCCGGTGTCTGACACCCGTTGAGAACGTCTTCCCATCGAACCGGTGCCGCCAGGGTGTCAGACACCTCGACCTGAGTGTTTGACGCCGGCATCGGCTGGCATTGCATGGGTGTCTGACACCCGAATCGGCTCACACGGGCAGTCGCATTCCCGTCTTCGGCCCTGTTTTCCACCCATGGAAAACCGCCCTGCTATTTCCCCAATTGGAAAAATCTATCGGGATAGTCGCCATTTTCAATTATTAGTAAGCTAATAGATAGGATACAATCGAATTCATGCTTACTCCTTCCGACTCCCAGCTCATGGCCACCACCGCCAACCTGATGGTGCTGTCGCGCGCCTACCGCGGCGCTGCCGATAAAGCGCTTGCCGACTATGGCCTTTCTCAAGCGACTGCGTGGCCCGTCATTCTGGCCGGCCGTCTTGGCGACGGGGTTCGCCAAGGCGCGCTGGCCGAAGCTTTGGGCGTCGAAGGCCCCTCGCTTGTGCGCGTGCTGGATCAACTGGTGGCCGCCGGCCTGATGGAACGGCGCGAAGACCCCCACGATCGCCGCGCACGCACCCTGCACCTGACCGACGCCGGCCACGCGCTGCGCGCGCAGGTCGAAGATGTGCTGGTTGAACTGCGCCGCCGCATCTTTCACGACGTCAGCGAATCCGATCTGCAAGCCTGCCTGCGCGTCTTCGACGCCCTGAAGGTGTCGCTGGGCCGCAGCGGCGCTGGCGCGCAAGAGGACGCGCGGCCATGAAGCTGCCCAACGTCCGCGAAACCGTCTTCTCGCTCAAGAGCTACCTGAGCGCCATCATGGCGCTCTACCTGGCTTACAGCATTGGTTTGCCGCGTCCGTTCTGGGCCATGACCACCGCTTACGTCGTGGCGCAGCCGTGGTCCGGCGCCGTGCGTTCCAAGGCGCTGTACCGCCTGGTCGGCACCTTCTTCGGGTCGGCGGCCACCGTGTACATGGTGCCGCGGCTGTCGAACTCGCCCGTCGTCATGACCGGCGCGATGGTGCTGTGGGTGGGCGCCTGCCTGTACATGTCGGTGCTGGACCGCACGCCGCGGTCCTATCTGTTCATGCTGGCCGGCTACACCGCGGCGATGATCGGCTTTCCCAGCGTCACCGACCCTTCGCTCGTGTTCGACACGGCACTGGCCCGCGTCGAGGAAATCAGCCTGGGCATCGTGTGCGCCACGCTGATCCACAGCATCGTGCTGCCGCGCGGCCTGGCGCCCGCGTTGACGCTGCAACTGGACAAGGCCGTGCGCGATGCGCGCAACTGGATGCACGACACGCTCAGCGGCAAGGCCGCCGAACAGCGCGACAAGGACCGCCGCGAACTGGCCAACGACATCACGCAACTGCGCCTCTTGTCCACCCACGTTCCTTTCGACACCAGCAACCTGCGCTGGACCGCGGGCGCCGTGCGCGCCATGCAGGACCAGATCGCGGCGCTGACGCCGGCCGTGTCCGCCGTCGAAGACCGCATGCGCGCCTTGCAGGCCAACGGCCAGACGCTGCCCGAACCCGTGCAGTCGCTGCTCTCCGATATCTCGGAATGGATCAACGCCGGCCCGCAGGCCTCGCACGAGACCGCCGTGCAGTTGCGCGCCGCCGTGACGCGGCTGACACCCGGCATCGACAGCCGTTCCACCTGGCGCGACGCGCTGCTGGCCAGCCTGATGGCGCGTCTGCGCGAACTGATCGACACCTATGACGAATGCCTGGCGCTGCGCCGCGACATCCGCGCCGGGCTGCAGGGCGCGCCGGTGCGCGCCCCGCGCACGACCCGCGATCCGAACTCCGCGCTGCACCGCGACCACGGCATGGCGCTGCTGTCGGCGCTGGCCGCGGGCCTGGCCATTTCGGTGTGCTGCGCCTTCTGGATCGGCACGGCCTGGAGCAACGGCGCCACCGCCGCGCTGATGGCCGCGATCTTCAGCTGCTTTTTCGCCTCGCAGGACAATCCCGTGCCCGGCATCATGCAGTTCCTGACCTACACGGTGTATTCCATCCCGCTGTCGGCGCTGTATCTGCTGGGCATCATGCCGGCCATTCATTCGTTCGAGATGCTGGCGCTGTCCATGCTGCCGACCGCCTTCGTGCTGGGCGTGTTCATCGCCCGCCCGGCCAGCACCGGCAAGGCCATGGCGATGCTGTTCGGGTTCCTGGGCACCATGGCGCTGCAGGACACCAACACCGCCGACGTCGTGTCGTTCATCGACACGCAGGTCGCGCAGTGCATGGGCGTGGCCACGGCCGCGATCATTGCGGCCATTTTCCGCACCGTCAGTGTCGACTGGAGCGCACGCCGCATCCAGGCCGCCAACTGGAAAGAACTGGCGACGCTGGCCAGTTCGCCGCGCGCGCCCTCGCGCCACACGTATACGGCCCGCATGCTGGACCGCATCGGCCTGTTGCAGCCGCGACTGGCGCTGGCCAAGCGGCCCGACGATCTGGTGGCCGCCGACGCGCTGAAGGACCTGCGCGTAGGCCGCGACATCACCGAGCTGCAGCGGGCGCGCCGCCATCTGCCAATGGCGGAACCCACGATCCAGCCGGTGCTGAACAGCCTGGCGCAGTTCTTCAAGATCCGTTCGTCGGGCCGCGTGCAGGACAAGACGCCGGAATTCCTGGCGCAGATCGACCGCGCACTGTGCAGTGTTGCCGCCACCCCGCAAGGCCCCCATGCGCGCGACCGCGCCGTGGTGGCGCTGGTCGGCATCCGCCGCGCCTTCTTTCCCGACGCGCCCGACTATCAACCCGCCCATCCGACCCTGGAGGGCCAAGCATCATGATTGGCGAATTCAATCTCTACGGCATTTATTTCCCCTGGCTGCTCGTGCTGGGCGTCGTCACCCTGGCCGTGGCCTGGGGCGTGCGCCGCGTGCTGGCACGCGCCGGGCTGTATCGCCTGGTGTGGCACCCCGCGCTTTTTGATTTGGCGCTCTTCGTGGTGCTGCTGTACGGCGTCTCCCTCATTTCCCCGCATTTTCTTCAGAGATAGGTATGAAACTCCCCAATGCCCTTCGCCCTGCTGCTATCGGCAAGTTCGCAGTGACGGCCGTCGTCGTCGCCGCCGCCGCTTACGCCGGCTGGCAGCTTTGGGATCACTATGAAGTCGAACCCTGGACGCGCGATGGCCGCGTCAAGGCCTATGTCGTGCAGGTGGCGCCCGACGTCTCTGGCCTGGTGACCAGCGTGCCCGTGCACGACAACCAGGACGTGAAGGCCGGCGACCTCTTGTTCGAGATCGACCGCGCCCGCTTCCAGCTGGCGTACGACCAGGCCCAGGCCTCGGTCCGTTCGCAGCAGGTGGCGCACGACCAAGCGCTGCGCGATGCCAAGCGCAACCGCTCGCTGGGTCAGCTTGTCGCGGCCGAAGCCGTGGAACAGAGCCAGACCAAGGTGCAGCAGACCGAAGCCGCGCTTGCGCAGGCGCAGGTGCAACTGAACACCGCCCGCCTGAATCTGGAACGCAGCCGCGTCGTGGCCGCCAGCGATGGCCGCATCACCAACCTGGATCTGCGCGCGGGCTCCTACGCCACCGCCGGCCACGGCGTGATGGCGCTGGTGGATGCCGGTTCGTTCTACGTCGAAGGCTACTTCGAGGAAACCAAGCTGCCCGGCATCCACGAAGGCGACCCCGTCACCGTGACGCTGATGGGCGAACCGCGCCACATCCGCGGCCACGTCGAAAGCATTGCCCTGGGCATCGCGGACCGCGACCGCAGCACTGGCGCCAATCTGCTTCCCAACGTGAACCCGACCTTCAACTGGGTCCGCCTGGCGCAGCGCATTCCGGTGCGCGTGAAGATCGACGAGGTGCCCGAAGGCGTGCGCCTGGTCGCCGGCCAGACCGCCACCGTCTCGGTGGACGACCGCCCCGCGCAAGCCGCAGCCGCCGCGCCCCACTCTTCCTGACGCCAGCGCGCACCGACCCACTTTTGCGGAAATCCTCAAACGTTTATCGACGCCAAGCCGTACCTGCCATGAACACCAGACTCCTCCTCCCGCTGACGCTGGCCCTCGCGCTGGCCGGATGCGCCGCCGTCGGCCCCGACTACCAGGTGCCGCCGGAGGCCGTCTCCCAGCGGCCGAGCGCGCAATCCTCCTTTGTGGAGGCGCAGGCCGGCGTGTACCGGCAAGAGGCAGTCCCCGGCCACTGGTGGCGCCTGTACAACGACCCGGTGCTGGACGGCCTGGTGGAAAAGGCCCTGGCCGCGAACACCGACCTGCGCGTGGCCAGCGCCAATCTCGAACGCGCCCAGGCTGCCGTACAGGAAACGAAAGCCCAGCAGCAGCCCACGATCGGCGTCAATGCCTCGCCCACGTTCGGCCACGTTTCCGGCTTGCAGGAACTTCAGCCCGGCATCGATCCGCCGAACCGATGGTCGTATTCCACCGGCGCCAGCGTGTCGTATCAGCTGGACCTCTTCGGCCAGATCCGCCGCGCCGTGGAAGCCTCCACCGATGACGCGCAGGCCGCGCAGGCCGCGTACGACGCCACCCGCGTCACCGTCGCGGCCGAGACGGCGCGCGCCTACGCCAACATGTGCGCGGCAGGCATGCAGCTTGCCTCGGCGCAGCATTCCGTGCAGGTGCAGAAGGAATCGGTCGACGCCGTCAGCCGGCTGCAGCGCGCCGGCCGCGGCACCGCGCTGGACGTCACGCGGGCGCGCAGCCAGCTCGAACAATTGCAGGCCAACCTGCCGCCGTTCCAGGCGCAGCAGCGCACCGCGCTTTACCGCCTGGCTGCGTTGACCGGCCAGACGCCTGGCGAGATCCCGCCCGCCCTGCTGCAATGCGCCGCCGCGCCCAAGCTGACCGAAACGATCCCGGTCGGGGACGGCGCGGAATTGCTGCGCCGCCGTCCCGACATCCGCCAGGCCGAACGGACGCTGGCCGCCTCCACCGCCCGCATCGGCGTGGCCACGGCCGACCTCTACCCGAAGATCACGCTGGGCCTGTCCGCCGCATCCGGCGGCCCGGCCGCCATGTTCGGCGACCGCGGCACCTTCAGCTGGAGCGTGGGCCCGCTGATCTCGTGGACGGTTCCCAACACGGGCGCCGCGCAGGCCCGCATCGCCGAAGCCGAAGCCACCACCAAAGCTGCCGCCGCCCGTTTCGACGCGGCCGTGCTGAACGCCTTGCGCGAAACCGAAAGCGCGCTGGTCGTCTACGCCCGCCAACTGGACCGAGATACCGCCCTGCGCGCGGCCCGCGACCAAAGCGCGGAAGCGGCCTCGCAAGCGCGCCGCCTGTTCCAGTACGGCAAGACGGACTACCTGACCGTGCTGGACGCCGAGCGCACGCTGGCCAGCAATGAAAGCGCGCTGGCCGCATCGCAGGCGGATTTGAGCAGCGACCAGATCGCGTTGTTCCTGGCGCTCGGCGGCGGCTGGGAGAAGTAGCCCGCAAAAATTGATTTCCATATTATGGGGATGACATTGCTCTTCCCAAACCCGCGCTCCTAGAATCGTCCCAAGCCAATAACTACATCAGACGATTCGAAGACGCCGTTCCGGGCACACCGGCCGCGACGCTCTAGGATGGGGACAATTCATAATATGGAACAACCAGCAAGCGCCCGGGATGCGCGCGTGCTCGACAGCATCACCAAGCTCACGCCGCAAGATGCTGGACGCGTCGTGATCGCCGGGTCTCATGGCGGCAGCTATGCCGCCTACTGCGCGGCGCGCGGCGGCGTGCTGGCGGTCGTCCTGAACGACGCCGGCGTTGGCTGGATGCAAGCCGGCATTGCGGGCCTGGACGATCTGCAACGTTGGGGCGTGCCCGCCGCCACCGCAAGTTATCAAAGCTGCCGCATCGGCGACGGCGCGGACATGGCCCGGAACGGCGTCATCAGCTTTGTGAACGCGCTGGCGCAAGACCTGGGCGGCAAACCGGGCATGCCCGTCTCCGAGGCCGCCTCGCGGCTGGCGCGCGCGTCGCAGAGCGCCCGTCCGCTCGCCGACGTCAAGGAATCCCGCACTGTATTCAAGACAGGTCCGGACGGCGCCCCGCTGGTCGTCGGCGCCGACTCCGTCTCGCTGGTCGATTCGCGTGACGACGGCCTGATCGCCATCACGGCCTCGCACGGCGAACGGCTGGCCGGCCTGCAATCGGACGGCGTCCAGGCGTCGCCGCGCCTGGTCACCTTCAACGATGCGGGCATTGGCAAGGACAGCGCCGGGATCGGCCGCCTGCCTTTGCTTGACCAACGCGGCATTGCCGCCTTGACCGTGTCCGCGCACACCGCCCGCATCGGCAACGCCCGTTCCTGCTACGAGGAAGGAACCATTTCCTCTGCAAACGCCCGCGCCCGAGACCTGGGCTGCCGCGTCGGCGCACCGCTCAAAACCTTTATCGACGCCCTGCTGAGCGGGCGCGACACCTACTAGGAGCATCACCCGCATGTCCGAGAAACTGGAAATCACCGGCGGCGAGGCCATCGCCCGCATGTTCGCGGCGCACGACGTCGGCCTGATGTTCGGCATGGGCGGCTTTCAGCTGCTGCCGTTCTATGACGCGGCGCGCCGCCTGAAGCTGAATCACAACCTGATCAACGACGAGCGCTGCGCAGTGTTCGCCGCCGACGCCTACACCAAGGTCAGCGGCCGTCCCGGCGTGTGCGACGCGACGCTGGGTCCGGGCGCGACCAATCTGGTGACCGGCCTGGCCGAAGCCTACAACGCCGGCACGGCGCTGGTGGCGCTGGTCGGCGACTCGCACCGGATGCACTCGTGGAAGAACATGACGCAGGAAGCCCGGCAGCTGGAAGTGCTGCGTCCGGTCGTGAAAGACGTGCTGCGCGTGGAGATGGTCGAGCGCATTCCCGAGCTGGTGCGGCGCGCCTTCGCCGTGGCGACCAGCGGACGTCCCGGCCCCGTGGTGCTGGACGTGCCCGAAGACATCGCGCACGCGGTCCATGTCTTTGACGCCGATGAGTTTTATTCCAGCCCCAACTACCGGCGCTCGCCCGCGCTGCGCTGCCGGCCCTCGGCCGAGGACTTGGCGCAAGCCGCCAGCATGCTGGCCGGCGCCGCCCGCCCGCTGATGCTGTGCGGCGGCGGCGTGCACATCAGCGATGCCGCCGAGACCGTCCAGGCCTTCGCGCGCAAGTTCGGCATCCCCGTCGCCCACACCATGAGCGGCAAGGGCGCGATCGCCTGCAACGATCCGCTGAACGCGGGGCTGTTCGGCCGCTACAGCCGCATTGCCAACGACCTGATCGCCAAGTCGGACTGCCTGTTCGTCGTCGGCTGCAAGCTGGGCGAGGTGGCGACGCGCCGCTACGACCTGCTGGCCGCGGGCGCGCCGATCATCCATCTGGACATCGTGGCCGAGGAATTCGACCGCACCACCACGCCCGCCCTGCGGCTGTGGGGCGATGTGCGCGCCACGCTGGAAGACCTGGACACGCGCCTGGCCGCCCACGGCGAGCACGCCCGCCAACGCTACGTGGACGAGGTCGGCCAGGCCATGCACACCTGGCGCGAATCGGTGAACGCCAAGCTGACGTCGGCCGACCGGCCCGTGGGCATGGCGCGGCTGATGCAAGAGATCAATGCCTCGCTGCCGGAAGACGGCATCCTGGTTGCCGACGGCGGCTTCGCGGCGCACTGGGGCGGACTGCTGTTCGACACCAAGCGCGCGGGCCGCGGCTTCGTGCCGGACCGGGGCTTTGCTTCCATTGGCTACGGCATCCCCGGCGCAATCGGGGCGGCCGCGGCGGCCCCCGGACGCCAGGTGGTCAGCCTGACCGGCGACGGCGGCTGCAACATGTCGCTCGGCGAACTGGAGACCGCGGTGCGCATGAAGCTGGCCTTCACGCTGGTCGTGGTCAACAACGCGGCGTCGGGTTATATCAAGGCGCTGCAGCACCTGATGTACGGCCCGGGCAGCTACCAGTCTTCGGATCTGGTCGACACCAACTACGCCAACGTGGCGCGCGCGCTGGGCTGCAACGGCATCCGCGTCGAGGACCCCGCGGAGCTGCCGGCCGCGCTGGCAGAGGCGTATGCCTGCAAGGACCGCCCCACCATCCTGGACGTGGTGGTCACGCGCGACCCCGCGCACATGTTGCCGGGCGTGGACAGCCGGGCGGCCAAGATCAAGCCGGGCGACCGCATCGCCTGACGGTGGCGCGCAACGCCTGGTTCGACACACAACAAAATCAAGCAAGGAGACAACCCATCATGAAGCGCAGAACCTGGATCAAGCTGGCGGCCGCCGCTGCAACGCTGTCGCTGGCGGGCGCCGCCGCGGCGCAGGCCACCTACCCCGACCGCCCCATCCGCCTGATCGTGCCCTTCCCGCCCGGCGGCACGTCCGACGTGGTCGGCCGCATCTTTGCCGAGGCGCTGGCCAAGCAGATCGGCCAGCCCGTCGTGGTGGAAAACCGGGGCGGCGCGGGTGGCACCGTGGGTAGCCGCGCCGTGGCCTCGGCTGCGCCGGACGGTTATACGCTTCTGCTGGGCACGTCCAGCACCAACGGCACCAATCCCGCCGTGTACAAGAACCTGCCCTACGACGCGGTAAAAGACTTCACGCCGGTCACGCAGATCATCCGGGTGCCGGGCGTGATTGTGGTGAACAAGAACTTTCCCGCCAAGGACTATGCGTCGTTCACCGCCTTGATCAAGGGCGCGCCGGGCAAGTATTCCTACGCGTCGTCCGGCAACGGCGGCGCCACGCACATGGCGATGGAGTACTACAAGTCGCTGTCCGGCCTGGACATGATGCACGTGCCTTACCGTGGCACCGGTCCCGCGCTGAACGACGTGATCGCCGGTCAGGTGCCCATCCTGTGGGATACGGCCGCGTCGTCGATGGCGCACATCCAGTCGGGCAGCCTGCGCCCGATCGTGGTGGCCGCCAAGTCGCGCCTGCCGCAATTGCCCGACGTACCCACCTTCGCGGAAGTGGGTTTGCCCGACTATGACGCGGAAATGTGGAACGGGCTGCTGGCGCCTGCCGGCCTGCCCAAGGACGTGCTGGCCAAGCTCAACGACGCGTCGCGCAAGGCGCTGGCGGACAAGGACGTGCAGGCCAAGTACGCCGGTGTTGGCGCGTATGTTGTCGCCGACAAGCCCGAGGCCTTTGCCGCGATGATCCAGGACGACGTGACCAAGTGGAAGAAGGTGGCCGACTTCGCCCACATCTCGGCGGAATGACATGGGCGAGCGGCTGAAAGACAAGGTGGCGCTGGTGTTTGGCGCGGGGTCGTCCGGCCCGGGCTGGGGCAACGGCAAGGCCGCGGCGGCGCTGTATGCGCGTGAAGGCGCGCGGGTCTTCGCGGTGGACGTCAGGTCCGAGGCCGCGCGCGAGACGTGCGCCCTCATCGAGGCCGAAGGCGGCCGTTGCCAGGCGTTGACCGCCGACGTGACGGACTCCGCGCAGATCCAGGCCGCGGTTGCCGCCGTGCTGGCGGCCGCCGGGCGCATCGACGTGCTGCACAACAACGTGGGCATCACCGAAATGGGCGATCCCATCGAGGCCAGCGAGGAAAGCTGGCATCGCGTGCTGGACACCAACCTGACGGGCGTGTTCCTGACCTGCAAGCATGTGCTGCCCGCCATGCTGGCGCAGGGCTCGGGCAGCATCGTCAACATTTCGTCGCTGGCCTCGATCCAGGTCAATTCGTATCCGTACACCTCGTACTACGCGGCCAAGGCGGGATTGAACCATCTGACGCGGTCGCTGGCGGTGCGCTACGCGCCGGACAACATCCGCGTGAACGCCGTCCTGCCCGGCGTCATCGACACCCCGTTGATCTACAAGCAGATCGCGGGGCAATTCGACGACGTCGAGGAGATGCGGCGGCGGCGCAATGGCGCCAGCCCGATGGGGCGGATGGGGGATGCGTGGGATGTTGCCCATGCCGCGCTGTTTCTGGCGAGCGACGAGGCCAAGTACATCACCGGCGTCTGCCTGCCGGTGGATGGCGGCAAGGCCTGCGCGGGGCGCTGACGCGCTCGGCCTTGCGCCCGCCGCGCGGCGGTCAGACGCGCGGCGCCAGGTCCGCCGACAATTCCGAGGCCGCACGCTGCAATGCGGCCACCACATCGGTCAGGCGCGCGCCGGAAAGACGTGAGCGAATCGCCGCCACGCTCAACGCCGCCACCACGTGCTGTTCGCGGTCGAACACCGGCACGCCCACGCCCAGCATGTCGGGAATGATGCGGCCCGGGTTGAGCGCATAGCCATTCTTGCGCGCGGCGGCGATGTCCTCGCGCAGCATGTCGGTGGACGGCAGATCGGGCGCCGCGCTGGCGTCATAGCGCGCCAGCACACGATCGATATCGTCGTTGGGCAGGAACGCCAGCAACGCCAGGCTGCCCGCCCCCACGCCCAGCGGGCGGCGGTGGCCGACTTCCAGCGTCAGGATCTTGATGGGAAAGTCGCCGGTCTTGCGGTCCACGCAGACCGCTTCGTGTCCCGAGCGCACGGACAGGAAGCTGGTGTCGCCCGTGGATTGCGCAAGCCGGAGCACGGCGGATTCGGCGATGGCCTTGATGCCGTGCCGGCTCTCGGCCGCCAGCCCCAGGATGTAGGATTCGCGGCCAAGGCTGTAGGTCTTGAGCCGGGGATTGAGCGACAGAAAGCCTTCCTGCAGCAAGGCCGACAGCATGCGGTGCGCGGTGGGCGGCGTCAGGCCCACATCGCGCACGACGTCGGTCAGGCCCACGCCGCGCGCCGGCGCCGCCCCGACGTATTTAAGAATGCGCAGCACGCGGAAAATGCTTTGCGCGCCGCCGACGGCGTCGGCCGCGCGTTGGGGCAAACCTCCCATCAATGCACCGTCGTGCCGTCCGGCGGCGTCTGGTTCAGGCCCAGCGCGGCCTCCCAGCTGCGCAGCGGCACGCAGGTCTGCAGGCGGACGATGGCTCGCTGGATCAGGGCGGGATGCAGTTCGTGGCCCACGTGGGTGGCGATGTCGATGGTGGAGTCGCCGTGCAGTTCGGCCAGGCGGGCCTGCGCCGCCTGCGCCTGCGAAACGCTCATGACCGCGTCGTCGGCGCCGTGCAGCAGATGAATCGTGGTGTATAGCGGGGCGTTCTTGGGCAGTTGCGCGTAGCGGCCCGAGAACGCGATGACGCGGCCGGCCATGCCGTCGTGCGCCTGCACCAGCTCCAGCGCCATGATGGCGCCCTGCGAAAAGCCGGCCACCGCGGTGTCGGACTGCAGCAGGCCGAAGCGCGCCTGGGCTTCGCGCACGTAGGTTTCCAACTGCGGCATGGCCTGGGCCACGCGCTCGGCGCGGTTGTCTTCGGTGACGCCGCGCACGGAGAACCACTGCCGGCCCGCGCCGCCGCCGTCAAAGGCCTCGAAACCTTCGGGGATCAGCACGGCCGCGGTCGGAAAGGCCGCGCGCACCGCCTGGGCCAGGGGCTCCAGGCTGGCGGGCGACCCGCCCACGCCGTGCAGCAGGATGAAGAGCTGGCGCACGTCGACGCCCGGATCGGGAAGAAATTCGATAGAACTGGAAGACGCCATGAAACTGCTCCGTGCTGGCCTGAGACGGTGGGACTGCGCCCCGATTGCCGCATTGTAAAATGCGCCGCGCCCGGCATCGTACCGATGACGCGGGCCACCCTACACCTTCGTAATGCACACACCGAACATCGACTCGGGCGCCGCCGCGCCTGCCAGCAATACTGCCGACAACAATCAGCTGCACCGCGTGCTCAAGGCGCGCCACCTCACGATGATAGCGCTGGGCGGGGCCATCGGCACCGGCCTGTTCGTCGCTTCCGGCGCGGCCATCGCGCAAGCGGGTCCGGGCGGCGCGCTGATGGTCTATCTGGTGATCGGCCTGATGGTGTACTTCATCATGACCAGCCTGGGCGAGCTTGCCACGTTCATGCCGGTGTCCGGGTCGTTCTGCACTTATGCGTCGCGCTACGTCGATCCGGGCTTCGGCTTTGCGCTGGGCTGGAATTTCTGGGTGAGCTGGGCCACAGTGGTGGCGGTGGACGTGGTGGCGGCGCAGCTCGTCATGGCGTACTGGCTGCCGGACACCCCAGGATGGATATGGAGCGTGGCCTTCCTGGCGCTGACCTTTGGGCTGAACGCCTTCTCGGCACGCAGCTTCGGCGAGGCGGAATACTGGTTCGCCATCATCAAGGTGGTGGCGGTGCTGTGCTTCATCGTGGTGGGCGTGGCGATGCTGGCCGGCATCATCCACGGCGGCGGGCCGGTGGGCATGGACAACTGGAAGGTGGGCGACGCGCCCTTCGTCGGCAACGCGGCGACGTGGGTGGGCGTGGCGATGGTGGTGGCCTATTCCTTTCAGGGCACCGAACTGGTGGGCGTGGCGGCCGGCGAATCCGAAAACCCCCTGCGCAACGTGCCGCGCGCAATCAACAGCGTGTTCTGGCGCATCCTGCTGTTCTATGTGCTGGCCATCCTGATCATCGGCCTGCTGGTGCCCTACACCGATCCGCAACTGCTGCGCAACGAGGTCGAGGACATCGCGGTCAGCCCCTTCACGCTGGTGTTCGAGCACGCGGGCCTGCTGTCGGCGGCCACGGTGATGAACGCGGTGATCCTGACCTCGGTGCTGTCGGCCGGCAATTCGGGCATGTATGCGGCGACGCGGATGCTGTTCAACATGGCGGCCGAGGGCCAGGCGCCCGCGCTCTTCAAGCGGCTCACCCCGCGCGGCGTGCCGCTGTATGCGCTGCTGGCCACGACGCTGCTGGCGTGTCTGTGCCTGTTCAGCGTGGTGTACAGCCCGAAGGCCGTCTACATCTGGCTGCTCAATTTCGCGGGGATGACGGAATTCATCGTGTGGCTGAGCATCGCGGTCAGCCATTACCGCTTCCGTCAGGGCTACGTGAAGCACGGTTACGACACCGCCAACCTGCCGTACAAGGCGGGACTTTTTCCGTTCGGGCCGCTGCTGGCCTTCGTGCTGTGTCTGGTGGTCACGCTGGGACAGAACTATCAGGCGTTCCTGGAAGAACGCATCGACTGGATCGGCGTGGTGTCGACGTACCTGGCCATTCCGCTGTTCCTGGGACTGTGGATCGGCCACCGGCTGCTGCGCGGCTCGCGCTGGGTGAAGTACCAGGACATGCGGTTCTAGCACTTTTCGGGGCACTTTTCGGGGCACTTTTCGATACGTCCGGCCGGCGCAAAGCCCGGTACAATACTGTATATTCATACAGGTATTGAGCACCAGGCGCTTTGCCATGCAGCCCCCCGAACATATCCATCCCGCGTTGTGGCGCGCCACGCAGTTGGCCAAAGGCGCCGCACGCACCCTGCCAACCGGGCACGCGGCGCTGTCGGCCGAACTGCCGGATAACGGCTGGCCGCTCGGATCGCTCGTCGAACTGCTCACCCCCCATCCCGGCATCGGAGAAATCCGCCTGCTGCGTCCGGCGCTGGCCCAATTGGAAACGCGGCGTCCCATTGCCCTGGTGCAGCCGCCGCACGTGCCGCACATCGCCAGCTGGATGAGCTGGCGGCTGGATCCCCGGCAACTGCTCTGGGTGGCGCCCGAAAAACCGGTCGATGCGCTGTGGGCCAGCGAACAGATCCTGAAAAACGCCAGTTGCGGCGCGCTGATCTGCTGGCTGCCCCACGTGCGCCCCGAATCCCTGCGCCGCCTGCACCTGGCCGCCCAGGCCAGCGACCTGCTGTTCATCGCCGTGCGACCGTCCCGCGCCGCGCAGACCGCCACGCCCGCCGCCTTGCGGCTGGCGCTGGCGCCCGCGCCCGGCGGCCTGTCCGTCCACATCCTGAAGCGCCGGGGGCCTGTCTGCGACACCCCACTCTACGTGGGCCTGGAGCCCGGCGCGCTTACTCCCTCTTCTCCCCGCCATGCGCCTCTGGATCGCCGCCTACCTGCGCTGCCTGCCGCTGGACGCCCTACGCCCGCACTGGCCGCATGAACAGGAGGCGTTCGCCGTTCTGGATCAGGAACGGGTCGCCGCCCTGACGCCCGCCGCCCGCCAGGCCGGCGTGACGCCCGGCATGCGCCGCGCGGGCGCGGTGGCCATCGCCCCTGGCGTGGAACTGCTGCCCCGCAATGCGCTGGCCGAGGCCGACGCCCTGCACGGCGCGGCGCTGGCCCTCTTGCAGTACACCCCCGAAATCGCCCTGGCCGACGGCGACACCGTGCTGCTGAACGTGGGCGCCAGCCTGATGTTCTTTCGGGGGCCGCGGGCGCTGAGCCGACGGGTCGCCGCCACGCTGCGCGCGCTGGATCTGCGGGTGTCGCTGGGCATGGCGCCCACGGCCAAGGGCGCTTGGCTGCTAGCGCGGCGCGCCGGCCGGCGCGTTCCCCGCCGCACACTGAAGCTGTCCACCCTGGCGCGGCGGCTCGATGCCCTGCCGCTGTCGCTGCTGCCCCAGGCGCAAGACCGCCGCAACTGGCTGGACGACATCGGTTGCCACACGCTGGCGCACCTGCGCGCCCTGCCCCGCGCGGGCCTGCAGCGGCGCAGCGCGCCCGATCTGCTGCAGGCGCTGGACGCCGCTTACGGCCAGGTACCCGAACTCTACCGCTGGCTCGAACCGCCCAACCAGTTTTCGCGGCGGATCGAGCTCATGGACTACATGGAGAACACCAGCGCCGTGCTGGCCGTGGCGGGCCGGCTGGCCGAGCAGCTGGGCGGCTGGCTGACCGCCCGCCAACTGGCCGTGCGGCGCGTGGTGCTCAGCATGGACCACGAACGCGGCCGCCACGCCCGCCCGCCCACCGAACTTGAAGTGGCCCTGGCCCAGCCCATCTGGCAGGCGCCCCAGCTGCTGCATCTGCTGCGCGAAAAGCTCAACCACTTCACGCTGGAAGCCCCCGTCATCGCCGTGACGCTGCACGCGCCCGACACCGTCGAGCAGCCCGCCGCCAGCACCACGCTGTTCCCCGAGCCGGGCGGCACCGCCGCCGACCACGCGCGGCTCCTGGACCTGCTGGTGGCGCGGCTGGGCCGCGACCGGGTGCGCCATGCCCAGCCCACCGCCGACCACCGCCCCGAAGCCGCCAACGCTTGGGGCGACGCGCTTGCCGCGCCCGAACGCCCCGTCCCTCTTCCGCCGCTGCTCGACCGCCCGTTCTGGCTGCTGGAAACCCCGCAGCCCCTCAAGCTGTCGGGCCATCGCCCCCACTACGCCGGCCAGGCGCTGCGGCTGATGCGCGGCCCGGAACGCATCGAAAGCGGCTGGTGGGACCCCGCCCTGACCGTGCGCGATTACTTCGTCGCCGAAGACGCGGCGGGCGCGCGCTACTGGATTTACCGCGAGCGCGACGCCGAGGACGCGCGCTGGTTCCTGCACGGACTGTACGCCTGACATGCGCATGGACGACGACGCCCCCGATCCGCTGGACCCCGCTGAGGTCCTGGCCCAGTTGCCCGGCTATGCCGAGCTGCAATGCCAGTCCAATTTTTCTTTCCTGCAAGGCGCCTCGCACCCCGAGGAACTGGCCGCGCGGGCGGCCGAGCTCGGCTACGCCGCGCTGGCCCTGACCGACGAGTGCTCACTGGCGGGCGTGGTGCGGGCCCACACCGAAGCCAAAACCCTCAAGCTGCCGTTCATCGTCGGCGCCACGTTCCAGCTGCGCGCCGCGCCCGACGCCGCACCGCTCGGCCTGACCCTGCTGGCACAGACCCGCGAAGGCTACGGCAACCTGTCGGAATTCATCACGCTGGGCCGCACCCGGGCGCCCAAGGGCGAGTACCGCCTTTCCCCGCAAGACCTTGCCGATCCGCCAGCCGGCCACGCGCATCTGCGCAGTCTGCCGGAATGCCTGGCCATCCTGACGCCCGCCTACGGCACCGACGCCGACCGCATGGCCGACCAGGCCCGCTGGCTGGCGCGCGTCTTTCCGGGCCGCGCGTGGGTGGGGCTGAATCTGCTGCATCAGTCGCGCGACGACCTGCACCGCGCCGCCGTCGAGCACGCGGCCCAGGCCTCGCAACTGCCGATCGTGGCGGTCGGCCAGGTGCAGATGCATGTCCGCTCGCGCAAGCCGCTGCACGACACACTGACCGGCATCCGCACCCGCCAGCAGGTGTCGCAATGCGGCTACGAACTCTCGGGCAATGCCGAACAACACCTGCGCAGCCGCATGCGGCTGGCCAGCCTGTATCCGCCCGACGCGCTGGCGCAGACCCTGGCGGTTGCGCGCCGCTGCACGTTTTCGCTGGACGAGCTGCATTACGAATACCCCGACGAGATCGTGCCGCCCGGCCACACGCCGGCCAGCTACCTGCGCCAGGAAGCACTGGCCGGGGCCGCCCGGCGCTTTCCCCAGGGTGTGCCCGACAGCGTCACGGCGCAGATCGACAAGGAACTGGAGCTCATCGCGGACCTCAACTACGAGGCCTACTTCCTGACCGTCTACGACATCGTGCAGTTCGCCCGCAACGCCGGCATCCTGTGCCAGGGCCGGGGCTCGGCCGCCAACTCCGCCGTGTGCTATTGCCTGGGCATCACCGCGGTGGACCCGCAGCGCGGCAACAACCTGTTCGAACGTTTCATCAGCAAGGAACGCAACGAACCGCCCGACATCGACGTCGACTTCGAACACCAACGCCGCGAAGAAGTCATCCAGTACATCTACGGCAAATACGGCCGTGACCGCGCCGCCCTGACCGCAGTGGTCATCTCGTACCGACCGCGCAGCGTGCTGCGCGACACGGGGCGCGCGCTGGGCGTGGACCCGGGCGTCATCGACGCCGTGGCCCGCGCGCACCAATGGTGGGACGGCAAGAAGGAAATGCTGCGCACGCTGGGCGCCTGCGGCCTGGACCCGGAATCCCAGGTGGCGCGCCAGTGGGCGTCGCTGGCGCAGACCATGATGGGCTTTCCGCGCCATCTGTCGCAGCATCCGGGCGGCTTCGTGATTTCACGCGGCAAGCTCTCGCGCCTGGTGCCCATCGAGAACGCCGCCATGGAAGACCGCAGCGTCGTGCAATGGGACAAGGACGACCTGGACGCGCTGAAGCTGCTGAAGGTCGACGTCCTGGCGCTGGGCATGCTGTCGGCCCTGCGCCGCACGCTCGAACTGGCCAGCCAGCGCCGCGGCCAGCCGCTGGCCCTGCAGGACATCCCGGAAGGCGACACCCCGACCTACGACATGATCTGCGACGCCGACACCATCGGCGTCTTCCAGATCGAATCGCGCGCCCAGATGACGATGCTGCCGCGCCTGAGGCCACGCGAATACTACGACCTGGTGGTGCAGGTGGCGATCGTGCGCCCGGGACCGATCCAGGGCGGCATGGTCCACCCCTACCTGCGGCGGCGCCAGGGCAAGGAAGACGAAACCTACCCCAGCGAAAAAGTGCGCGGCGTGCTCAGCCGCACCATGGGCGTGCCCATCTTCCAGGAACAGGTCATGCAGATCGCCGTCGTGGCCGCCGGTTTCTCGCCGGGCGAGGCAGACCAGTTGCGCCGGTCGATGGCGGCTTGGCGGCGCAAGGGTGGCGTGGACAAGTTCCGCGTCAAGCTGGTGGGCGGGCTGCTGGCGCACGGTTACACGCTGGATTTTGCCGAAGCCCTGTTCCGTCAGGTGGAAGGGTTTGGCGAGTACGGCTTTCCGGAAAGCCATGCCGCCAGCTTCGCCCTGCTGGCGTATGCCAGTTCCTGGCTCAAGCGCCACGAACCGGAAGCCTTTCTGGCCGCCCTGCTCAATTCCCAGCCCATGGGGTTCTACGCGCCCGCGCAACTGGTGCAGGACGCGCGCCGTCACGGCGTCTGCGTGCTGCCCGCCGACGTGACGGTGAGCGGCTGGGATTCCGTGCTGGAAACGCTGCCCGACGGCCATCCCGGCGCCCGGCGGCGCGCGCATGAACACGCTCCGGGCGTCGATACGCCGGGCGTCGGTACGCCGGACGTCGGTACGCCGGACGTTACGCCCCGCCCCGCCGTGCGGCTGGGACTCAGCCTGCTGCAGGGCATGCGCGAGGACACCGCCCGCCGCATCGAGGCCGCCCGGGCCGACGCGCCCTTTGCCAACACCGCCGACCTCGCCCGCCGCGCTGGCCTGAACCGCCACGACCTGAACGCGCTGGCCGCGGGCGATGCATTGCGCACGCTGGCTGGCCATCGGCGCCAGGCCAGCTGGGAGGCCGCGGCCAGCGTGCAAAGCCGCGACCTGCTGTGGGACGCCGAAATCGTGGACGCCCAGGCCCCGCAACTGTCCGCCCCCTCCGAAAGCCAGACCGTGGCCGCCGACTACCGCAGCGTCGGCCTGACCCTCCACAGCCATCCCGTGTCGCTGCTGCGCCCCCAACTGGCCGCACGCAACTTCCAGCCCGCCTCGGTGCTGAACGGCTATCCCAACAAGCGCATCGCGCGCGCCTGCGGCATCGTCACCGTGCGCCAGCGCCCCCAGACCTCCAAGGGCGTCATCTTCGTGACCCTCGAAGACGAGACCGGCCCGGTCAACGTGGTGGTCCGGCCCGACCTGATCGAACGCCAGCGCCGCGAACTCCTGGGCGCCACCCTGCTGGGAGTATTCGGGTCTTGGCAAAGCGTGGACGGCGTGCGCCACCTGATCGCGCAAAGGCTGGTCGACATGTCCGACCTGCTGGGCGGGCTGTCGTCGCAGAGCCGCGACTTCCATTGAAGATGCGGGTGCAACTTGAAGGTGTCTGACACCCTCGAAACACCCTTCAAGCCCGGGTGTCAGACACCTGGCCAAGAAGCACAACTGCAACTTGAAGGTGTCTGACACCCTTGAAACACCCTTCAAGCCTAAGACCATCCATACGGGTGTCAGACACCTGGCCAAAAAGTACAGGTGCAATTCGAAGGTGTCTGACACCCTTGAAACACCCTTCATACCTGAAGACCATCCATACGGGTGTCAGACACCTGGCCAAGAAGCACAGRTGCAACTTGAAGGTGTCTGACACCCTTGAAACACCCTTCAARCCTGAAGACCATCCATACGGGTGTCAGACACCTGGCCAAGAAGCACAGGTGCAACTTGAAGGTGTCTGACACCCTTGAAACACCCTTCAAGCCTGAAGACCGTCCATACGGGTGTCAGACACCTGATGCGACCTGATGCGCGGCCAGCCGTCTGCCGCTGTTGCCCGGTTGCACATGCCCGCCGCGCCTTGAGCACAGCGCCTCGCCGCTGGTCTATCATGGCTTTTTGTCCGCTCGTTGTAAGGAGTCCTACATGATCCGCAAGCTGATCCCCTTCCTGCTGGTTGCCAGCCTGGCTGCGTGCGCCAATACCGGTGGTTCGCGCACGTCCAGCGCGACGGCTTCCAGCGCTTCGAGCGCGTCCTCTTCATCGAGCACCGGCGCCGGCGCTTCCTACGGTTCGTCTTCGGCCATTCCGGGCAGCAGCACCGGCAAGAGCTGCGACGCTGGCGCCCTGCAATCGCAGATCGGCCAGAAAGCCACGCCCTCCCTCATGGAAGACCTGCGCACGCGCAGCGGCAGCGCCACTGCGCGCATGCTGCGCCCGGGCCAGCTTGTCACCATGGAATACAACAACACCCGCCTGAACCTCATCGTCGACGACAAGGATGTGATGACGGCGATCCGCTGCGGTTAAATCTGCCCCTCGGCCGGGTCCCGATCCGGCCCATCGCCTTCTGCCTCGATGGGCCGCGCTGCCGGCGGCACATGGGGCAGGAAGGCACCGGCCACCTCGAACGCGCATTCCTCGCGCGCAATGTCGATCACCCGGGACACCACCGGATTGACGATGTTCTTCTTGTGCACCGCGTAGTAATTGATCATCGGCAGGTCCGGCTGCACATTCAGCTGGCACAACGCCCCGCGCGCCACCAGCGGCGCGAAATACGCGCCCGGCAGATAGCTGATGCCCAATCCCAGCATGGTCAGCTGGGCCATCATGCCCAGGCTGTTGCACGTCAACACCCGCTTGACCGGCATTCCCTGCTCCGCGAACCACGCGTCATACAGATGCGATAGCGCCGAGTTGGTGGGCTGGGAAATCACCGGATAGGGCGCCAGATCCTGCGGCGTCAGCGCGGCGGCCACATCGATGCCCAGCGCCGGACTGGCCATCCAGACATTAGTGACCGCGCCCAGGTGCGTGCAATCGTACTGGTAACCCCAGAACGGGCCGGGCATGATCGCCAGATCCAGTTCGTCCTGCTCCAGCCGCTCGTAAAGGGTGATGCCGCCATCGATCTCGGGCATCAGTTGCACACGCGGGTAGCGCTGGCTGATCTGGTTGATCAGCCCCGCCAGCCAGGTCATGCCAACCAGTTCGGTCACGCCCAGGCGCACCACGCCTTCGAAGCTGGCCGGATCGGCCATGTTCTGGACGATCCGGCTGTTCAGCTCCAGCATCTGGCTAGCTAGTTCGAACAGCTTGCGGCCCTGCGGGGTCATCAGGAGTTTCTTGGCGCGCCGCTCGAACAGGGGCGCGCCGGCAAAGGCCTCGAGTTCCCCCACCCGTTTGGCCACGGCCGATTGGGTGGTGTGCAGCTTGCGCGACGACGCGCTGAAGCTGCCCAGTTCGGAACTCCAGTAGAAGGCCTCCAGTTGCTTGAGGGTGTACATCGCCGCGGTCGAAGAAAAGCGCATGAAACCCCCAACATTACCACCGCGGCCGATCGGCCCGGATCAACCCCGCGGATGCAGGATGTCCGCCAAGAAGCGCTGGGCGCGCGGATGCGCCGGGGCGCTGAAGAAGCGCTCGGGCGTATCCATTTCCAGGATTTCGCCCGCATCCATGAACACCACGCGATCGCACACGTCTCGCGCAAAGCCCATTTCGTGCGTCACGCACACCATCGTCATGCCGTCCTTGGCCAGGCCCTTCATCACCTGAAGCACCTCGCCCACCATTTCCGGATCGAGTGCGCTGGTCGGCTCGTCGAACAGCATGACCGGCGGCTGCAGGGCCAACGCGCGCGCGATCGCCACGCGCTGCTGCTGCCCGCCGGACAGCGATCCCGGATAGGCGTCGATCTTGTGCGCCAGCCCCACGCGATCGAGCAGGCTGCGCGCCAGCTCAACGGCTTCCTTGCGCGGCTGCTTGCGGATGCTCACGGGCGCGAAGATCACGTTTTCCAGCACGCTCATGTGCGGGAACAGGTTGAACTGCTGGAACACGAAGCCGATCTTCTGGCGCAGCGCGTTCAGGTTGGCGCCCTTGCCGTAGATATCCGCGCCATCGATCAGGATGCGGCCCTTTTCGATGGGTTCCAGCCGGTTGATCGTGCGGATCATCGTGGACTTGCCGGACCCCGATGGTCCGCACACCACCAGCACCTCGCCGCGCGCGACCGACAGGTCCACGTCCTTGAGCACATGATGCTCGCCGTACCACTTGTTCACTTTCTCGAGATTGATCATGTTTTGTTCCTTTAAGCCATTGCCCGCGTGCGGCGGATACGCAGGTCCAGCCAGCTCAAACCGCGGCTCAGACTGAAGCACACGATGAAGTAGATGATGGCCAGAATGCCGAACACCTGCAGCGGCTGGGTCAGCACCAGGTTGTTGACCTGGTTGGCGGCGAAAGTCAGTTCGTTGACGCTGATGACGTAGCCCAGCGAGGTTTCCTTGACGGTGGACACGAACTGGCTGGTCATGCTGGGCAGCACGTTGAACAGCGCTTGCGGCAGCACCACCTTGCGCATCGTCGTCCAGTAGCCCACGCCCAGCGAGCGCGAGGCTTCGATCTGGCCGCGCGGCACCGCCTCGATGCCGGAACGGATCACCTCGGACAGGTAGGCGCTTTCATAGACAACCAGGGCAAAGATCAGCGTCCAGAAGCCGCTGACCACCTGGCCCGTGATCTTGGGCACCACGAAGTAGGCCCAGAAGATCAGCATCAGCAGCGGCATGCCGCGCACCACATTGACCAGCACCTTGCTGGCCGTGCGCAGCCATCCGTAGGGGCTTACCCGGGCCAGCGCGATCAGGAGCGCCAGCGGCAGGGACATCGCCAGACCCAGCGCGGCCAGGATCAGCGTCAGCGCCAGTCCGCCCAGCGGGCCGTTGGGGTATTGGCCCACGAGCAGCGTGGGCCAGTATTGCATCAGGAGATCAAGCACCATGGCCTCCGCGGTTCAGACGATAACGGGCGTAGATGCGCGATCCGAGCGCCATGATCAGGAACGATCCCAGCAGGTACATGATCGTCGCCGCGCCGAAGGTGGCGAAGGTGCGGTAGGTCTCGTTTTCGATTTCCCGCGCCTGGTAGGTCAGCTCCATCACGCCGATCGCCATGGCCACGCTGGTGTTCTTGAAGAGCAGCAGCGCGCGGCCGACCAGCGGCGGAATGGAAATGCGCAGCGCCTGCGGCACGATCACGAAGCGCATGCATTGCAGATAGCTGGCGCCCAGCGCGCGGGCGGCCTCGAACTGGGTGCCGGGAATGGCGCGCAGACCGCTGCGGATGTCTTCGGCAATGTAGGCAGCCGACCCCAGCGCCAGCGCGATCGCGGCCAGCGACATTTCGGCGTTGTGCGCGTACAGCCACATCCGGAATCCTTCGGGCAGCAGCTCGGGCATGCCGAAGTACCAGAACAGCACCTGCACCAGCAGCGGCACGTTGCGGTGATATTCCACATAGGCGTCGACCAGCCAGCGGCACGGCGCCAGATTGGTGGCGCGCACCACCACCAGCGTCACCGCGATGGAAAACGCCATGACCCATGCAACCAGGAACAATTGCACGGTGACCGCCATGCCGCTGAGCAGCAGTTGGTATTGGGAAGCGTCTAGAAAGCTCATAAACCTGTCAATCTCCTGCGTTCGGGCGCGCAACGCCAAGCATCACGGCTTCCCGCGCATCGCCTTGCAAGACGCGGGAAGCCGTGATGGGAACTGGCGAACGGCAGCGCTCGGGTCGACCCCTTAGCCGGCGATCGGGCCGATCTTGAAGCCGCGCTCCAGCTTGTAGGGGGTGTCGGGGCCAAACCACTTATCGAACAGTTTGGCCGCCGCGCCCGAGGTTTCGGCCTCGTCCAGCGCCTGGTTCACCGTTTCCAGGAAACGCGGCTCGGACTTGCGCACGCCCAGGCCCCACGGCTCATCAAACACCGCCTTGGCAATGACGCTGACCGGCGCGGTGGGCGGGCTTTGCAGCACCAGGCGCGCCAGCACCAGCTCGGAGGCGAACTGCGCGTCCACCTTCTTCTGCTGCAGCGCGAGGTACGTGGCCGAGCTGTCGCCATAGCCGATGACCTGCGACTTGTCGAGGATGCGCTTGATCTCGCGCTCGGAGCTGGAACCCTTGGTGGCGCCAATGCGGCGGCCGTTCAGGGCTTCGATCGAGTCCAGGCCAGAATCCTTGCGCACCATCAGCTTTTGCGGGCTGACGTAATAGGCGTGGCTGAAGGAAATCTGCTGCGCGCGGTCGGGCGAATAGCCCAGGTTGGCCGCCAGAATGTCCACGCGCCCTTCGTTCAGTTCCGGTACGCGCGCCGCCACCGACAGCAGCTTGTAGTTGACCTTGACGCCCAGCTTGTCGGCGACGAGCTTGCACACGTCCACGTCATAGCCCACCAGTTGGCGCGTCGCGCCGTCCTGAAAGCTGAACGGCTGCGACGTGCCCAGCGTGCCGCAAACCAGCTCGCCGCGCGCCTTGATGTCGTCAAGCTGGTCGGCGTGGGCAAGTCCGCCCGCGGCCAGCGAAGCCAGGCCCAGGCAGGCGGCGAAGAGAGTGTGACGCTTCATGGTTCATTCCCCTTGAATGGTTGTTAGGTGTACAGACTGGCGATGACGCCGTATCGGTGCGAAAGCGTGGCCGTCAGGCCAGCTTGGCGCAGGCCTCGCGGATGGCGGCGCATCCCTGCCGGATGTCGTCCAGCGATGCCGCAAACGACAACCGGAAGGTGCCGGGCGCGCCGTAGGCATGGCCGTCGATGACCGCCACGCCGGCTTCGCGCAGCAGGTAATGCGTGAGGTCCGTGTCGCTGGCGATCACGTCGCCGGCCGGCGTCTTCTTGCCCAAGAGGCCCGAGCAATCCGGAAAGACATAGAACGCGCCCTGCGGCACGACGATGTCCAGGCCCGGCGCGCCGGACAATTCAGCGATCGCCAGGTCGCGGCGTTCGCGGAACACCTTGGCGAATTCAACAACGCAGTCCTGCGGCCCCGTCAGGGCTTCCAGCGCGGCCGCCTGGCTGACCGACGAGGCGCCCGACGTGCTTTGCGACTGCAGGATCGCCATCGCCTTGATCAGTTCGTCGGGACCGGCGCCGTAACCGATACGCCAGCCCGTCATGGCATAGGCCTTGGACACGCCATTGACAACCAGCGTGCGCGCGGCCAGTTCCGGCGCCACTTGCAGCGGATGCACCGTCGGCTCGCCGGTGAAGTTCAGGCGCGCGTAGATGTCGTCGGTCATCAGCCAGACGTGCGGATGACGCGCAAGGACCTCGGTCAGGCCGCGCAGTTCGTCGGCGGTGTAGACCGATCCCGTCGGGTTGCTGGGGGCATTCATCATCAGCCACTTGGTGCGCGGCGTGATGGCGCGTTCCAGGGCGTCGGGCGTCACCTTGTAATCGGTGGCGGGCGACGTTTCCACGGCCACCGGCACGCCGCCGTTGACCAGGACCATGTCCGGATACGACACCCAGAACGGCGCGGGAATCAGCACTTCGTCGCCATCGTTCAGCGTCGCGGCCAGGCCGTTGAAGATCACCTGCTTGGCGCCGGTGCTGACGATGACGCGAGACGCCGGGTATTCCACGCCGGTCGCTTCCAGCAGATGGGCGGCTGCGGCCTTGCGCAGGGCAACCGTGCCCTGCGCCGGCGGGTATTTGGTTTCGCCGCGGTTCATGGCGGCAGTGGCGGCCTGGCGGATGTGTTCGGGCGTCGAGAAATCCGGTTCGCCAATCGTCAGGTCGATGATGCGGCGGCCCTGCTCGCGCAGTTCGGCAATGATGGCGCGCGCGGCGACGCTGGGCGACAGCTTGATGCGCTTGATGCGGTCGGCAACGATGCTCATTTGGCCGCCCCCGTCTTTTCCGCCAGCGTCTTTTCCAGCCATGGCTTGGTGTACGTCCCGGCGCGCAGCTTTTCTTTCGCCACGGCTTCGTCGGCTTCTTTCTTCAGGGCCAATGCCAGCACGGCGCTGGCGTGTTCGGCGGGAATCACCACCACGCCGTCGGCATCGCCCACGACCACGTCACCGGGGTTGACCACCTGGCCGCCGACCGACACGGGCACGTTGATCTCGCCCGGGCCGTCCTTGTAGGGACCCTTGTGCGACACGTCGCGGGCAAAGCAGCCGAATTCGCCCTGGGCGAACACGTCCGCATCGCGCACCGCGCCATCGATCACGAAGCCTTCGATGCCGCGCGACTGCGCGTCCATCATCATCAGTTCGCCCACCAGCGCGTTGCTGGTGTCGCCCGAGCCGTCCACAACGATCACGTCACCCGATCCGCCCAGCGAAATCGCCTTGTGGATCATCAGGTTGTCGCCCGGACGTGTCTTGACGGTGAGCGCCACGCCTACCGTGCGGCGCGCGCCGTTATGCAGCGGACGCAGGCCCGACACGCCGTACAGGCGATTCATGCAGTCGCTGATCTGGGCCGAGCCGATGCTGGCGAAACCGGCCAGCACGTCAGCGGCGACGGCCGGCGCGGGCCGGGAAAGAATGCGATAACCGATGGGATTCATAAGGAAAGTCAGGTGTGAATGCAGGAAGCGTTGAAGCGAACCTGCATTACAAAGCCGCGCAAGCCTTTCCTCAAAACGATATAAATTCCCATCGATCCACGAATTTTTTTCGTGGATTATGCGGTTTAAGGGTTATCCCTTATTCCTGCATCGCGCGTCAATCATCCCCGCCCGACGCACCGCGCGCTTCGGACAGCGCGACCGTCAGGTGCATGACCTTCTTCTTGAGCTGATCGCGCTCATCGGTCAGCTTGGCCAGCAATTGGCGCAGCCGCGCGATCTCAGCAGGCATGTCCGCGATGTCTTCAATGGGTTCTTCCGGCGGCGCCTCGCGCGGCGGCGGCGCCTTGGCCTGCCGGACTTCGCGGGCGGCCTGCTGCAGTTCCTTGCGCCCGCCGGCGACGGCGGCGGCCTGCCGTTCGGCCGGCAGCGACGCCACGGCCGCCGCGGCGTTGATGGAGATGGCGCCTTCCTTCACCGCGCGCACCAATTCCGGCGCCGCGGACTTCTGGATCTTTTCGATCTGCCCGAGCGTATTGCTGCTGATGCGGGCGGCGCGCGCTAGCGCCTGTCGGCTGGGGACAGCCGGTTTCCAGTCCGGATTGGCATGGCCGCGCATCGGCGCGGCGCTGGCCCCGGGCGCGTCCTCGTCCCAGGGCGGCGAGTCATCGGCGGCCGAGCCGTCGGGCGGCGGTCCTTCTGACGCCCCGTCACCCGCGGCCGCGCCCTCTTCCGGACCGGTGCGCGCGAGCAGGATTTCCTTCTTGCGCAGCGCCAGTACGCCCCGCTGGAAGTCCGACACGCTGCGACGGCCCAGGTGGTTTTCGATCATCCACAGATGCACGTCCTCAATAGACTTGAAGTGCGGGTTCTGGATGGTCTGGAACGGGATGTTGTGCTTGCGGCAAAGCGCGTAGCGGTTGTGGCCGTCGACCAGCAGGTCGCCCCACAGCACGAGGGCGTCGCGGCAGCCTTCGGCCAGCAGGCTGCGCTCCAGCGCGGCGTGTTCGTCCTCGGTCAGCGGGTCTATATAGGCACGCAGGCCTTCGTCTACTCTGATTTCCATGGTGTCCAAATAAAGTCGGGCCGCGCCCTACGCCAGCCCCTGTCCGCGCAGCACGTCCTGGATTGCCCCCAGGCGCGCCGCGGGGTCCGTCAGGCCCAGCAGCGTTGCCTTGTCGTCCGGGGGCAGCGGTAGCAGTTCGCACCAGCGGTTTGCCACCCAGCCGCAATCGTCCAGGCGGAACGGCGGGGCCAGCGGCATTCTTTCGGCGGGCACGCCGTCCTGCTGCCACTGCGCCACCAGCCGGCCCAGCGCATCGGCGCTGGCTTGCATGGCCGCCGGCACGGGCGTGGGCGGGTCGTCGGGGATGGGCTCGGCCTCGCCCATCCAAAGGCCGTATTTTGCCACCTCGCTGGACCGCAGCCGAAAGCGCGAGGTTCCCCGACACCGGATTTCCAGCAAGGCCGGCATGGGCGCCTCCCAGGATTCGACCCGCGCCATGGTGCCCACGGGTGACAGCGTCTCGACGCCTTCGGGCGAGCGGACCTCGCCGCCGGCCAGGAGGCCCACGATGCCGAACTCCGTATCGTCGGCGATGCTGCGGCGGATCATGTCCAGGTAGCGGACCTCGAAGATGCGCAAATGCACCACGCCCGCGGGAAACAGCGCGTTGGAAAGCGGAAACAAGGGAATCAGCGACATGGCCGCCTCCTGGTCATTTCACGTGGAAGGCATCGTCCACCGGCACCTGCAGCGCCGTCGCCAGCGCGTTGGTCTGCGACGCCATCGCCATCACCGCGAGCAGTTCGGCGTGTTGGCCATCGGTCATGCCCTTGGCCCGGGCCGAGGCCGTATGGGAATGGACGCAATACGCGCAGCCATTGGCGGTGGACACGGCGATGTAGATCATTTCGCGCACCAGCGGCGACAGCTCGCCCTCGGCCATCATCACTGTCTTGAGCTGCTCCCAGACGCTGCGCATCCGCGGCGGATCGTTGGCCAGCGCCCGCCAGAAATTGTTCACGAAGTCCGATTTGCGCGTGGCGCGGATGTCCTCGAACACCGCCCATGCCTCGGGATTTCTGCGGATCTCGTCATCGCTCAGCAGCCTTACCGTGCTCATTGTCCCTCTCCATTGTGAATAAACGCGTTACGGCCCCGCGGCGCCGCGGCGGACCCGCTTTGACCTATCATGGACCGCAGCCGACCGGTCAGGTGTTGCGGCCGTCGTACGGAATGCGGGTCAGCGAGGTCAGGTCCACGTCTTGCAAGCAGCGCACGTTGACGGCCGCGGTCTCCTTGCCTTCGGCACCCACGCCAAAGCCAAATGGCGCACAGCCGCAGTTGGCACAGAAATGGTGCGAAATCACGTGCTTGTTGAAGGTGTACGTGGACATGGCCTGGGTGGACGACGTGATGCGCAAGGCCGCGCGCGGCACGAACCACAGCAGGTAGCCCTTTCGGCTGCAGTGCGAGCAATTGCATTCCAGCACCTGGGACACATCGCCATCGACTTCATAGGCGATCTGTCCGCAGTGGCAGCTTCCTAGTTGCATTGATTGTCTCCCGGCCGTTAACGGATCAGACTCCCATCATAGGCTCGCGCCGCCCGCCTTGGCCATGCGGACCCGCCGCCCCCCACCTCGCACGGAGCCATAATGCCCCAGTTATCCGCGTATCTCAGTTTTGACGGCAATTGCGCCGAGGCCATGCGCTTCTACGAACGCGTGCTGGGCGGCCGCCTGGATGCGCTGATCCGCTACGCCGATGCGCCGCCCGATGCCGCCATGCCGGCGCTATCGGACGAGGACGCCGGGCGCATCATGTACGCCCGCCTGACGCTGGACGAACAGACCCTGCTGGGCAGCGACGCCACCGCCGGCCACCCCTACCCGGGCAATCGGGGCGTGGCGCTGGCGCTCGTGTATCCCACCGTCTCGGACGCGCACCGCGTATTCGACCACCTAGCCGAGGGCGGCAGCGTCACGATGCCGCTGAAAAAGACGTTCTGGGCAGAAGCCTACGGCGCGCTGGTCGACCGGTATGGCACGCGCTGGATGGTAAGCGGCGGCCGCATGAGCCATTGAGCGCCCCGCACCCTTCCTAACCGCCCGGCCGGTGCGCCGCCAGCACGTCGTGCAGCGATTGCGCCGCGCCTTGCAACACCGGCACCGCGCGCAGCAGATCGTCCAGCATCACTCGCGCAGTCGGCGCGTGGCAGGCCACCGCCGCCACCACGCGGTCCTCGCCATCGCGCACCGGCACCGCCACCGCGCTCATGCCGCGCACGAACTCCTCGTTATCGATGCCGATGCCGCGCACGGCCAGCCGCTCCAGTTCGGCTTCCAGCTTGGCCGGGTCGGTCAGCGTGCGCGGCGTATTGCGCGTAAGCGGCAGGCGCGCCAGCACGCGGGTGCGCTCCAGGCGATTCATCGAGGCCAGAAACAGCTTGCCGCTGGCCGTGCAGTGCATCGGCACGTGGCTGCCCACGGCAAAGAACAGGCGCAGGGGCTCGGACGTCTCGACGCGCTCCATGTAGACGACCTGGTCGCCGTCGGGCGCGGTCAGGTTGCACGTTTCGCCCAGGGTGCCGACCAGCTTGGTCAGCACCGCGCGGCACGCCCGGGTAAAGGCGCTGGCGCGCAGCGTGGCCAGCGCCAGTGATGTGGCCTGCGGACCCGGCACGAAACCGTTTTCAGTGGGTGTGGCGGCAACAAAGCCCGCGCGCTGCATGGCCGCCAGCAGGCGCATCAGCGTGGTCTTGGGCATGTCGAGCCGCTGCGCAAGCTGCGCCAGCGTAGGCGGATGCTGTGCCCGGGCCAGGTGATCCAGCACCAGCAACGCCCGCAGCGAACGGGCGGCCTCCTGCTGCGCGCCCGGGTCATCGGACCGGCCGTCGGCCGCCGGTTCCGATGCTGCACTGCGATTTTGAAACCGAAGCTGCATGTTCTGTTCCATTTGTCTGCCCCAGCGCGTGTTGTGCTTTGTTCTGTGCGCGCGCTTCCTAGAATCGCCTCAGATGCCGGCCTGGTCCGCATTGCGGAGCGCGAGCCGGTCGGACCTGCCGAACAATATAAGGGAGACCGCGCGGATATGTCCGATACCGTCGATTACATCGTGGTGGGCGCCGGCTCGGCCGGATGCGTGATGGCGAACCGGTTGAGTGCGGACGGCGCGCACACGGTGTGCCTGCTGGAGGCCGGACCGAAAGACACCTATCCCTGGATCCACATCCCCATCGGCTACGGCAAGACGATGTTTCACAAGGTGGTGAACTGGGGCTTCTACACCGATCCGGATCCCAACATGCTGGACCGGCGCATCTACTGGCCGCGCGGCCGCACGCTGGGCGGTTCCAGCGCCATCAACGGCCTCATCTACATCCGCGGGCAGCGCCAGGACTACGACGCCTGGGCCGCTGCCGGCAACACGGGCTGGAGTTGGGACGACTGCCTGCCCTGGTTCCGCAAGCTGGAAAACAACGATCTGGGCCCCGGCCCCACCCGCGGCACGCAGGGTCCGCTGAACGCCACATCGATCAAAACGCCGCACCCGCTGGTGGAAGCGCTGATCGCAGCCGCAGGCAAGCTGGGCGTGCCGCACGTGCGCGACTTCAATAGCGGCGACCAGGAGGGGGTGGGCTATTACCAGCTCACCACGCGCAATGGCCGCCGCTGCTCCACCGCCGTGGCCTACCTGCGCCCCGCGCAGGACCGCCCCAACCTGCGCATCGAGACCGACGCGCACGCGATGGCCGTGCTGTTCGAAGGCAGCCGCGCCTGCGGCGTGCGCTACCGGCAAGGCGGCCAGGTCCGCACACTGCGCGCCCGGCGCGAAGTCGTGCTGTGCGCGGGCGCCCTGCAATCGCCGCAACTGCTTCAGCTATCCGGCGTCGGCCCGGCCAGCGTGCTGCGCGAGTTCGGCATCGGCGTCGTGCGCGACCTGCCGGGCGTGGGCGAAAACCTGCAGGACCATCTGCAGGTCCGCCTGATCTACGAGACCACCCGGCCCATCACCACCAACGACCAATTGCGCAGCCTGACCGGCCGGTTGCGCATGGGACTGCAATGGCTGCTGTTGCGCAGCGGTCCGCTGGCCGTGGGCATCAATCAGGGCGGCCTGTTCTGCCGCGTGGATCCGGCCAGCCGCACGCCCGACACCCAGTTCCATTTCGCGACCCTGTCGGCCGACATGGCGGGCGGCACGGTGCATCCGTTTTCGGGTTGCACGTATTCGGTGTGCCAGTTGCGGCCGACCTCGCGCGGCCGGGTGCGCCTGCGCAGCACGGACCCGTTCGACGCGCCGTCCATGCTGCCTAACTACCTGTCGACGGACCTGGACCGCCGCATGGCGGTCGCCGCCGTCCGGTATGCGCGCCAGGTCGCCGCGACCGAGCCGCTGGCCGGCCTGATGAAACGGGAATTCCGCCCCGGCGCGGACGTGCAAACGGACGACGAGATCCTGCACTTCTGCCGCGAATATGGCGCGACCATCTTCCATCCGTCAGGCACCGCGAAGATGGGGCCGCGCAGCGATCCGCTGGCCGTGGTCGACGAACGCCTGCGCGTGCACGGCGTGTCGGCGCTGCGCGTGGTGGATTGCTCGATCATGCCCACGCTGGTCTCGGGCAACACCAACGCGCCGGTCGTGATGCTGGCCGAGCGCGCGGCGGATTTCATGCTGCAAGACGTGCGGCAGGCGCGCACGCAGACGGTGCGCACGCCCGCCCGGATGGAAATGACGGACCCCGGTTAGGAAATCCATATCGCAGACAGACCCGGCCGCGGCAGCGCAGATTGCCTGGCCGACCCACCAAAGGAGACTGGACATGGCCAAGCAAAACGAAGCGGCGGTGCGCAAAGTCGTCACCGCCTCGCTGATCGGCGCCACCATCGAGTGGTACGACTTTTTCCTGTATGGCGTCGTCGCCGGCATCGTATTCAACAAGCTGTACTTTCCGACCGGCGACCCGCTGGTCTCGACCATGCTGGCGTACACGACCTTCGCCGTCGGCTTCGTCACGCGGCCGCTGGGCGGGCTGATCTTCGGCCACTTCGGCGACCGCATCGGCAGAAAGAGCATGCTGGTGATGACGCTGATGATCATGGGCATCGCCACCTTCCTGATCGGTCTGGTGCCCACGTACGAGATGATCGGCATCTGGGCGCCGATCCTGCTGCTTCTGCTGCGCGTGTTTCAGGGAATCGGGCTGGGCGGCGAATGGGGCGGCGCGGTGCTCATGGCCTATGAGTACGCGCCGCCGGAGAAAAAAGGCTTTTATGCGTCGCTGCCGCAGATCGGACTGGCGATCGGGCTGTGCCTGGCCTCCGGCACGGTCGCGCTGCTGTCCGTCCTGCTGACCGACGAGCAATTCATGGCGTGGGGATGGCGCGTCGCCTTCCTGGCGTCCGCAGCCATGGTGGCCGTGGGCATGTACATCCGGCTCAACATCAAGGAAACGCCGGAGTTCACGGCGGTCAAGGCGCAGAACGCCGAAAGCCGCATCCCGTTCATGGACATGATGCGGCGCTATCCCGGCAACGTCGTCAAGGGCATGGGCGCGCGCTATATCGACGGCGTGTTCTTCAACGTCTTTGGCGTGTTCTCGATCTCGTTCCTGACGCAGTCGGTGAAGATTACGCGGACCGAGGCGCTGATCGGGGTGATGGCGGCGGCGCTGGTGATGTGCTTTTTCATCCCGTTCTTCGGCCGCTTGTCCGACCGCATCGGCCGCACGCGCGTGTACTTCTGGGGATCGCTCATCACCGCCGCCGCGTCCTTCCCCGGCTTCTGGATGATGATCAACAGCGGCGGCAATGTGATGCTGATCTGGCTGGCCATCATCATTCCGTTCGGGATCCTGTATGCCGCCATCTACGGACCGGAGGCCGCGCTGTTCTGCGAGCTCTTCGACGCCAAGGTCCGCTACACCGGCATTTCTTTTGTCTACCAGTTCTCGGGAATCTTCGCGTCGGGCATCACACCCATCATCGCGACGGCTCTCCTCAAGACCGGCGGCGGGCAGCCATGGCTGATCTGCCTGTACGTGCTGTTCGCGGGCGTGGTGTCGGCGTTCTGCGCCTGGCTGATCGGGCGCGGCAAGCAGCCGGTGGAGCTGGACGGCGCGGGCCAGCCGTCCATGCAGCGGGCCGGGCTGCGCAAGGCGTAGGCGGACGGCGGGCCGCGGGACGGTTCAGCGTGCAACAGACCCGCGCTGCCCGCCCCGCTCAGTCCAGCGCCGCCTGCGGCGGCTGCAGGGCCGGCCAGCCACCCCCCAGCGCCTTGAACAGGGTCGCCAGCGCCGCCTGGCGCTGCGCGCTGACGTCGATGTAGGTGATCTGGTCCGTGTAGGCGCTGCGCTGCGCGTCCAGATAGCGCAGGTGGCTGTCGACCCCGCCGCGATAGCGCGCCTCGGACAACTGCATGGCGATCTGGCTGGACTGCGCCAGCGCGAGGCGCGACGCTTCTTCGCGGCGCAGCGTCTCGGTGGCCACCAGCGCGTCGGACACCTCGCGAAACGCCGTCTGGATGGTTCTTTCATACTGCGCCACGGCGATGTCCTTGCGCACGCTGGCCAGGTCCAGATTGGCCACATTGCGTCCGCCGGAAAAAATCGGCAGCGTGATCTGCGGCGTGAACGACCAGGCCCGCTGGCCGGATTCGAACAGGCCCGACAGGTCCGCGCTGGAACTGCCGAACAGCCCGGTCAGCGAAATGCTGGGAAAGAACGCCGCCCGCGCCGCGCCGATGCTGGCATTGCGCGCCTGCAACTGATGCTCGGCGGCCAGGATGTCGGGCCGGTTTTCCAACAGCGCCGACGGCGCGCCCGCCGCGATCTCCTGCACCAGCATCGGGGCATCGGCCGTGCGCACCGGCAGGTACGGCGACAGGTCGCTGATCCCCACCAGCAGGCCGAGCGCATTGCCGGCCTGGCGGACTTCGCGGTCCATGCGTTCCATTTCCGCGCGCGACTGTTCGGTCAGGCCCAGGGCTTCCTGATAGTCCAGCGCCGTGGCCGTGCCCGCCTGGCGGCGCTTGACGATCAGCGCCAGCGACGACTCGCGGCTGGCCAGCGTCTGGCGGGTGACATCCAGGCGGCGCTGCGCGCTGTCGCGGGCCACATAGGCCTGGATCACCTCGGCCACCAGGCTGATCTGCGCGCTGCGCGCCGTGGCCTCGGTCGACAGGTATTCCTGCAGGGCGGCGTCCGACAGGCTGCGCACGCGCCCGAACAGGTCCAGTTCAAATGCCGTGAGGCCCAGGCCAGCCTGGTAGCTGCTTTGCACCGCCGACTCGCCGGTGGCGTTCAGGTCGCCGGGAACACGTTGGCGCGTGCCCGTGCCCTGCGCTTTGATGCCGGGCAGCCGGTCCGCGCGCGTGATCTGGTATTGCGCCCGGGCCGCCTCGATGTTGAGCAGCGACTGGCGCAGGTCGCGGTTGTTGGCCAGCGCCAGTTCCACCAGCTTGCGCAAGGCGTCGTCGGTGACGAAGGACTGCCAGTCCAGCGTCGCCGCGGCGGATTCGCCGGGGCCAGTTGACGCCAGGCTCCAGTGATCGCCCACCGGGGACGCCGGCCGTTCATAGACCGGCGCCAGCGAGCAGCCTGCGAGCGCCGCGGTCAGCAGCAGCGCGGACATCCGCAAGGGAAAGAAGGTCTGCAACATGAATTACTCCTGCGCCGTGCGCGGCGTGGCGTCGGGGGTGGGCGTCGCCGTGGGCGAGGCCTTGCCCCGCTTGCGTTGCACCAGCGACAGCACCCACACGAAGAAGATGGGGACGAAGATCACGCCCAGCAGCGTGGCGGTCAGCATGCCGCCGATCACACCCACGCCCAGCGCGCGCTGGCTGGCCGCGCCCGCGCCGGTGGCCAGCGCCAGCGGCACCACCCCCAGGATGAACGCCAGCGACGTCATGACGATGGGACGGAAGCGCAGCTTGGCGGCCTGGATGGCGGCGTCTGCCAGGGAATGCCCTTGCTCGCGCAGGCTCTTGGCAAATTCCACGATCAGGATGGCGTTCTTGGCCGCCAAGCCGATGATGGTGATGAGCCCCACCTTGAAGTACACGTCGTTCGGCATGCCCAGCACCGTCACCGCCAGCACCGAACCCAGCGCGCCGATCGGCACGATCAGCATGACGGACGCCGGAATCGACCAGCTTTCATACAGCGCGACCATCAGCAGGAAGACCACCAGAAAGGCCAGCGCGAACAGCATGGGCGCCTGCGAGCCGGCGAACTTCTCCTGGTACGACAAGCCCGTCCACTCGTAGCCGATGCCATCCGGCAGACCCGCCACGATGCGCTCGATCTCGGCCATCGCCTGGCCGGTGCTGCTGCCGGGCATCGCGTCGCCGGCGATCTTGAAGGCCGGATAGCCGTTGTAGCGGGAGATCTGCACGGGGCCGTTCTCCCAGTCCGTCTTGACGAACGCGCTAAGCGGAACCATGCCGCCCGTCTTGTTCGGCACGTTCAATTGCAGGATGCTTTCCGGCGTCATGCGGTCGCGCACGTCGGCCTGCACCACCACACGTTGCAGGCGTCCCGCGTTGGCAAAGTCATTGACCGTGGCCGAGCCGTAGGCCGCCGAGATCGCCGTGCTGATGACGTCAAAGCCCACGCCCAGCGCCTCGGCCTTCTCGCGGTCGATGTCCAGGCGCAACTGCGGCGCGTCGGCCAGGCCTTCCATCATGGCGTAGGCGATAACGGGCGAACTGTTGGCCTGCGCCAGCAGCTGGTTTCGCGCGTCGGTCAACGCCGCGCGGCCCAGGCCGCCGCGGTCCTGCAGCCGCAGCGCGAAGCCGCCCGAGTTGCCCAGCCCTTCGATGGGCGGCGGGTTGACGGCCATCACCGCGCCGTCGTCGATCACCGCAAATTTCGCGTTCACGCTGTCGGCCACGTCGGTGGCCGATTGGCCCCTGCCGCGCTCGGACCAGTCCTTGAGCGTGGGGAACGCGATGCCCGCGTTCTGGCCGGTGCCCGAAAAGCTGAAGCCCATGACGGTGAAGGCATCGCCCATGGCGTCCAGCGACAGCAGGTGCTGTTCGACGTCGGCCACCACCTTGTCGGTGCGCATGTGCGTCGCCCCCGGCGGCAATTGCACGTCGACGATGACGTAGCCCTGGTCTTCCGGCGGAACGAAGGATTCGGGCACGCGCACGTACAGCACGGCCAGCACGGCGACGATGGCCGCGTAGATGACCATGTAGCGGCCCGTGCGGCGCACCAGGCGCGTGTTCAGCGCCTCGAAGCGGCCCGTCAGGCGGTTGAAGACGCGGTTGAACCAGCCGAAGAAGCCCTTCTTTTCGTCGTGATGGCCCTTCGGAATGGGCTTGAGAAACGTGGCGCACAGCGCCGGCGTGAACGTCAGGGCCAGGAACCCCGAGAACAGGATCGACACCGCCAGCGACAGCGAAAACTGCTGGTAGATCACGCCGACCGAGCCGCTCATGAAGGCCAGCGGCAGGAACACGGCCGACAGCACCAGCGTGATGCCGACAATGGCGCCGGACACCTGCTCCATGGCCTTGACCGTGGCCTCGCGCGGCGACAGACCTTCCTCGGCCATGATGCGTTCCACGTTCTCGACCACGACGATGGCGTCGTCCACCAGAATCCCGATGGCCAGCACCATGCCGAACATCGTCATCATGTTGACCGAGAAGCCCAGCACGGACATCACCGCGAAGGTGCCCAGCAGACACACCGGCACCACGATGGTCGGGATCAGCGTGTAGCGGAAGTTCTGCAAGAACAGGAACATCACCAGGAAGACCAGCACCATCGCTTCCAGCAGCGTGTGCACCACCTTGGTGATGGCCACGCTGACGAACTTGGACGTGTCGAACGGCACCGAATATTCAACGTCTTCGGGGAACGAGGCCGACAATTCTTCCAGGCGCGCGTTCACGGCCTTGACGGTGTCGATGGCGTTGGCGCCCGGCGCAAGCTGCACCGCTGCACCCACCGACTTCTTGCCGTTCAGGCGCGTTTCGAAGTCATAGCTCTGGCGTCCCACTTCCAGACGCGCCACGTCGGCCAGGCGCACGGACGAGCCGTCCGGGTTGGCGCGCAGGACGATGCGCCCGAATTCCTCGGGATTGTCCAGCGTGCCCTTCACGGCCAGCGTCGCGGTCAGCTCCTGCTCCGGCGCGCCGGGACGGCTGCCGAAGCTGCCGGCCGGCACCTGCACGTTCTGCGCGGCGATGGCCGCGTTGACATCGGCCACCGACAAGCCCAGGCCCAGCAGCTTCTGCGGGTCGATCCACGCGCGCATGGCGGCTTCGGCGCCGAAGAACTGCACTTTGCCCACGCCGTTCACGCGGCGGATCTCGTTGTTGATGTGGCGCGCGGCGTAGTCGGACAGCCCGACCACGTCCTTGTGCGCGTCCTCGCCCTTGTAGGTCAGGGCGTAGATCATCAGGAAGTTCGAGCTGGCCTGCTCAACCTGCAGACCTTGCTGCGTCACGGCCGTGGGCAGGCGCGCCTCGGCCTTCTTGATGCGGTTCTGCACGTCCACCTGCGCCAGGTCCGGGTCCGTGCCGGGTTGGAACGTGACGGTGATTTCGGCGCTGCCGCTTGAGCTGCTGGACGACTCGTAGTACAGCATGTTCTTGGCGCCGTTCAGCTCTTCCTCGATGACGCTGGTCACCGAATCGACGAGCACCGTCGCGGAGGCGCCGGGATAGGTGGCGGCAATCGTCACCTGCGGCGGCGCGACCACCGGGAACTGCGACACGGGCAGCGACGGAATCGCCAGCAGCCCCGCCAGCGAGATGAAGATGGCCACCACCCAGGCGAAATTGGGGCGGCCAATGAAAAACTTGGACATGGTCTAACCTCGGATTTGCGCGCGATTCATGAGGGCCGCTTATGGCTTGGCGGACGCGGCGGCATCGCCGGCGGCGGCCACCTTGGACTCGTTCACGGGCGTCACGCTGACTTTCTGGCCGGGCACCGCGGCGCTGACGCCGCCCACGATCACCCGGTCGCCGGCGGCCAAGCCCTCGGTGATGTGCCAATCGCCGCCACGCATCGTGCCGGTCTGCACCGCGCGGGATTCCACGACGTCATCCGCCCCGACCACCATCACCTGCGGCTTGCCATCGGTGCTGCGCGTGACCGCACGCTGCGGGACCAGGATCGCTTCCGGATCCACGCCCTGATGCGTGCGCACCCGGACATACATGCCGGGCAGCAGCAGCACGTCGGGGTTGGCGAACTCGCCGCGCAGGGCCACCTGGCCGGTGCTGCGATCCACGGCAATGTCCGAGAACAGCAGGCGCCCTTCGCGCTGCTGATCGGTGCCGTCGATCGTGATGGCGATGCGGGCGCCCTCGCCTTCGCCCAGGCTGCCGTCCTGCATGGCGGCGCGCATGCGCAGCATGTCGCCGACGGGCTGGTTGAAGTCCACGTACACCGGGTCCAGTTGCTGGATCGTCGCCATCGGCGTGGCTTCGTTCTGGCCCACCAGCGCGCCTTCGGTCACCTGCGCGCGTCCGATGCGGCCCGAGATGGGCGCCTTGACGGTGGCGTAGTCCAGGTTGAGCTGAGCGGTCTCGACGTCGGCCTGCGCCGAACGGCGCGCGGCCAACGCGCTCTTGAGTGTGGTGTTGGCCGTGTCGAAGTCCTGCTGGCTGACGGCTTCGATCTTGACCAGGGGCGTATAGCGCTTGACCACGGCCTGCGCGTCGGACACGGCGGCCTGCGCCTTGGCCAGCTCGCCCTGCGCACGCGACAAGGCCGCCTTGAACGGCGCCGGATCAATGCGGAACAGCACATCGCCTGCCTTGACGTCGGCGCCTTCGACGAAGTCCCGGCTCAGCACGATGCCGGCCACGCGGGCCCGGACCTCGGCCACGCGCATGGGCTCAACCCGGCCGGGCAGTTCGCTCGTCAACGTGTAGCGCTGCGGCTGCACGGCAAGCGCCTGCACCGGACGCGGTTCCGCAGCCTGCGGTTCGCCACTATCGGACCCGCCGCAACCGGCCAGGAGGATTGCGGTCGTCAACACCGCCAGGGGCAGCCGCCATGCTTTGTTCACCATCATTTACCACCCCCGCGCTGCGCGTTCTGAATTCAAAGAGACGCTGATGCTACCTGAAAGAACGATTTGAATCAATATTGATTCATTTGCTGCTTTTAGGCTTAAATTTGACGGCTAACAAGTCTTTACTTGATAAATCCGCGGAAGTTTGTACAAAGTGAATCGCCCATGATCCAATACCGGCCCAGGGATAACCACAAATGGGGAGGAGGCAATGTCTGAAGAGACCGGCCACGAACGGCTGCTCGTCGCGCTGGCGCTGGCGATGGTGGATCAGCCGCGGGCGACCCTGCAGGAGCTGGCCAAGGCCGTTGGCGTCAGCAAGGCGACCTTGTACCGGTTCTGCAAGACGCGGGATCAACTGGTGCTGCGCCTGATGACGCATTGCGCGCAGGTCATGAAGCAGGCGCTGGCGGACTCGCACCTGGAAACCGCCCCGCCCCGCACGGCGCTGCGCAGCCTGATCGAACAGCACCTGGCGCACAAGGAATTGACGGCGTTCCTGATCTACAACTGGAAGCCCGACACCGAGCTGGAGCCGGACATCATGAACAGCTGGTCCGGCTATCAGGAAACCTTGGATGCGTTCTTTCTACGCGGTCAGCGCGAGGGCGCATTCCGCGTGGACATGACCGCCGCCGCGCTCAGCGAACTCTTGATCGGGATCATCACCAGCATGGTGGATGCCGAGCGGCGCGGCCGGATTGCGCGCATGGGCATCGCGCAGGTGGCCGAACAGATGATGCTGCATGGCATCTCGGCCTAGCCTGCGGTTGTGCAAGTGACGCGGGGCGTGGCCCCGCGCCTATTTATGCCGCCGTCACCGGGCGCCCGTAAAACGGATAGCTCGGATCGTTGTAGCCATGGGCCGATGCGTGGCCCGGGGTCACCCACTCGTTCACCACGGATTCGTCCTCGGGCGTGATCGTCACGTCCAGCGCCGCGTAGTAGTCGTCCATCTGCGCCAGCGTGCGCGGGCCGGCGATGACGGCGGTGATGACCGGATTGGCCAGCACCCAGGCGGTGGCGAAGTGGCCCGGCAGCACGCCGCGCGCGGCGCTGTGCTGCACCAGCTTCTGCGCGATCTGCAGCGATTCCTCGCGGAATTCCGTGGCCAGGATGCGGCGGTCGCCGCGTCCGGCGCGCGTATCCGCCGCGGGCGCTTGGCCCGGCAGGTACTTGCCCGTCAGCACGCCACGCGCGATCGGGCTATACGGCACCACGCCCAGCCCGTAATGCTTGCACGCCGGCAGGATCTCGACTTCCGGCCCGCGGTTCAGCATGTTGTAGTACGGCTGGCACACCACCGGCTGTGGCACACCCAGCTTTTCGCACAGGCGCATCACTTCGGCGATCCGCCAGCCGCGGAAGTTCGACAGCCCGAAGCTGCGCAGCTTGCCCGCGCGGATCAAGTCGCCCAGCGCCCACAGCGCTTCTTCCAGGTTTTCTTCGTGGTAGTCGCGGTGCAGGTACAGGATGTCCATGAAATCCGTGCCCATGCGCGACAGGCTCTGCTCCACGCCGCGGGTCAGCCACTGGCGCGAGTAGTGCGCCAGGTTCGGTCCCTTGCCGACGGGATTGCCGATCTTGCTGGCCAGCACCCAGTCGTGGCGTTGGCCTTTGAGCAGCTTGCCCACGACCTCTTCCGACCGGCCTTCGTTGTAGACGTCGGCGGTGTCGATGAAATTCAAGCCATGATCACGCGCCGATGCGACAATGCGCGCGGCCTCGTCGTCGGGCGTCTGCTCCCCGAACATCATGGTGCCCAGGCAAAGCGGCGAGACCCGGAGATTGCTGGTTCCCAGTCGGCGGTAATTCATGGCGTGGTTCCTTGATCGGATAAGGGTGTGAGGCGTGGCCGCGCGGCACTGCGCGGCCGAACGCGAACGCCACATCTTGCCCGAAAAAACCTGACATGCCGCAAAACCCGGGTGTTGATGTCGGTGTCAGACACCCAAGCAGCGCCGTCCCACCTTGACGGTCAACGCGTAAGGGTGTCAGACACCTGCAGCGGGTGTTGATGTCGGTGTCAGACACCCGAGCAGCGCCGTCCCACCTTGACGGTCAACGCGTAAGGGTGTCAGACACCTGCAGCAGAGGTGTCAGACACCGGCCTCGTAACGCTGGTGTCAGACACCCGCATCCACCGCCGCCAGGATCTTCCCGAACAGCGCATCCGCATGGGCCGAATTCAGCCAGCGCACGATCACGACCATCTTGCGTTCGGGTTCCACCCACGTGAACGAGCTGCCCGCGCCAACCCCGAAGAAGCTGGACGAAGGCACGCTGGGAAACACCTTGCCCTCGTGATTCAGCCAGATCAGGTATCCGTAGTACGGCGCGATGTCGCAGGGCGTGCGCATGGCCTGCAGCCATTCGCGCGACAGAATCTGCTGACCATTGGCCTGACCGTCGTTCAGCAGCATCTGCCCAATCAGCGCCTGATCCTTGGCGCTGATGGACATGCCGCCGCCCCAGTGCGAGCCGCCTGGCACCGACGGCATGCGTTGGCCGTCGATCTCGACCCAGGCGTTGTCGTAGCCGACCCATTGCCAGTCTTCGCTGCATCCAATAGGCCGCGTGACGGCCTCGCGGAACACCTCCGGCAGCGGTTTGCGGAACAGATGGAGCAGCGCGTACGACAGCTGATTGATGCGGACGTCGTTGTATTCCCAATAGGTCCCGGGTTCCTGCAACGGGCGCGCATCGCCCTTCTTGCCGTCCGGCGGCACGCCGAAGGTGACGGCGCGGTAGCGGTCCGCCTGGTCCGACACGCCGAAGCGCTCGCCTTCCCAGTCGCTGGTCTGCTGCAGAAGATGGCGCCACGTGATGGACGCGTTGCGGCCTTCGTCAAAGCCGATGCCCGGCACGCGCTTGCCGACGGGCTCGTCCACATCCGGCAGCAAGCCGCGGTCATGCGCCACGCCGGCCAGGATGGCCAGATACAGCTTGGCGACACTGAAAGTCAGGTCGGCGCGGTCCGGCTCTCCCCACTCGGCCACGGTCTTTCCGTCGACCACCACCACGCCGGACACCGGCCCGCGGTCATGGATGGGGCCGAGCAGGCGGTTCCAGGGCGGCGGATCGTTCAGGTGCACGCCGAAATTGCCTTTGACGCTGCGGTCCCAGGTCGATTCGTGGTCGTTGGCGAACTGGATCGCCTGCTGCATGAGCGTATTCATCGGTTCCCTCGTTGTTGTGTGTTCATTGCCCCGCACGTTCCGGCGCGCGGGTCAGGTATTCCATGGCCGCCTGCAGCCCGCCCGGGCGGTGCGGGACGCCGGCCGCGGCCAGCCCCATCTCCACGCCCGCCAGCGTGCCGCATAGCGTCAGATCGTTGAAGTGGCCCAGATGGCCAATGCGGAAGATGCGGTCGGACAGCTTGCCCAGCCCCTGCCCCAGCGACATATCGAAGCGGTCCAGGATGACCTTGCGCAGCGCGTCGGCGCTGTGGCCCTCGGGCATCAGCACGGCGGTTAAGGCCGGACTATGCGCGGCCGGATCCGCGCTCAGCAGTTCCAGCCCCCAGCCCGCCACCGCCAGCCGCGTGGCACGGGCATGGCGCTCATGCCGCGCGAACACCTGCGGCAGGCCTTCGGCCGCCAGCATGGCCAGCGCTTCATGCAGGCCGTACAGCAGATTGGTCGACGGCGTGTACGGAAAATAGCCCTTCGCATTGGGCCCGAGCATCTCGCGCCAATCCCAGTACGACCGCGGCAGGCGCGCGGTCTCGGCCGCCGCCAGCGCGCGCGGCCCCACCGCGTTGAACGACAGGCCCGGCGGCAGCATCAGCCCTTTCTGCGAACCCGCCACCGTCACGTCCACGCCCCATTCGTCGTGGCGGTAGTCGATGGAGCCCAGCGAAGAAATCGTGTCGACCATCAGCAGCGCCGGATGACCGGCCTGGTCGATCGCGGCGCGCACCGCGGCGACGTCGCTGGTGACGCCGGTGGAGGTCTCGTTGTGCACCACGCACACCGCCTTGATGCGGTGCTGCGCATCTTCCGAAAGCCGCTCGCCAATCACGCCGGCGTCGACCGGATGACGCCAGTCGCCTTCGATGTAGTCCACTTCGAGCCCCAGCCGCCCGGCCAGCTTGCGCCACAGGCTGGCGAAGTGGCCGGTTTCGACCATCAGCACGCGGTCGCCCGGCGACAGCGTATTGACCAGCGCCGCCTCCCACGCGCCAGTGCCCGACGCCGGGAAGATCACAACGGGCGACTCGGTCTGGAAAACATGTTTAAGACCGGACAGCACCGCCTTGCCGAGCTCACCGAACTCGGGTCCGCGGTGGTCGATGGTAGGCAGGTCGATGGCGCGCAGGACCCGGTCGGGCACGTTGGTGGGTCCGGGAATCTGCAGGAAATGCCGGCCGGACGGGTGGGTGTTCAGCGAGAGCATGCGTGGCCCCAATGTGGACGGTTTGTATACCAAGGCACTTTGCGCGGCGGTCAGGCAGCGCTCGGCGGCCTGGCGGACTTGCGGCATGCGTCACTCTATCTCATTGTTTTTACGTCGATAACCTAGGGTATACACCCATCAAAACCGCAGGGAAGACAGGTTTATAGTCTGCGAAAACAAGGGGAATTTTTGTATACCAATGCGCAGCGATCCTAGCTTCTCGCCGGATCACGCCGAGGCTGTTGCCTCGTCCGATCTCGCCACCGACTCCGCTCCGCCGGCCGTCCGCGCCGCCGGCGACGGACGCACGCTGGCGGGATCGGCGGCCGGATCGCTACGCGAACGCATCATCCAGGGCGAGTTCCCGCCCGGCACCCGGCTGAACGAACGCGCGCTGTGCGACCTGCTTGGCGTGTCGCGCACCCCGCTGCGCGAGGCGTTCCGCGTGCTGGCCGCCGAAGGCCTGGTGCAGATCGAACCCAACCGCGGCGCGCAGGTGGTCGCGCTGTCGGAAGCCAACATCCGCGAGGCCTTCGAAGTGATCGGCGGCCTGGAGGCCATGTCGTGCCGCTTTGCGTGTGAGCGCGCGACGGATGTCGAGATTGCCGAGATCCGCGCGCTGACCTACGAAATGATGGCCAGCCATGCGCGCCACGATCTGCCGACGTACTTCCGCGTCAACCGCGAGATCCACGAACGCATCAGCCTGGCGGCGCACAACAGTTTGCTCAAACAGCTTTACGACGCGCAGAACGCGCGGATCCAGAATCTGCGCTTCGTCTCGAACGAGAATCGCCAGAAATGGGATCTGGCGATGCGCGAACACATAGAAATGGCGGAGGCCCTTGCCGCGCGCGACGCGGACCGGCTGGCAGCCATCATGCGGCAGCACCTGCAGCGCAAATGCGATGCGGCGCTCAAGAGCCGGAGCGAGACGATAGATACGCAACACATGTAGTGTCATCAAGAGGAGCCTTCACCATGGCTGAAAGTCGCTTCACACCTTGTCGCTTCACCCCTTGCTGCTTCACCCGCGCTGCACCCGCGCAGTCCTCCCGCCGTTCCACGCCGCTCAAGGCGCTGGCTGCCACGCTGCTTGCCTGCGCCGCGCTGGCCACCCAGCCGGCGCTTGCCGGCAAGAAAGACGACACCCTGCGCATGGCCTACGACCAGGCGCCGGAAAGCGTCGACCCGTACTTCAACAACGTCCGCATCGGCGTCATCATTGCCGCCAACGTGTGGGACACCTTGCTGTACCGCGACCCCGTCACCAACGAGTACAAGGGCCAGCTCGCCAAGAGCTGGAAACAGGTCGACGACAAGACCATGGAATTCGAGCTGCGCGAAGGCGTCAAATTCCACAACGGCGAGGAGTTCGACGCCGACTCGGTCGTCTACACGCTGAACTTCGTGGCCGATCCGAAGAACAAGGCGGTCACGCAGCAGAACGTGTCGTGGATCGACAAGGTCGAAAAGATCGACAAGTACAAGGTGCGCCTGACGACCAAGGAGCCCTTCCCCAGCGCCAAGGAATACCTCTCCACCACCGTCGCCATCCACCCGGCGAAGTATTACCAGGAAGTCGGCCCCAAGGGCATGAACGCCAAGCCCGTGGGCTCGGGCCCGTACAAGGTCGTCGATTACCAGCCGGGCAAGTCCATCACGCTGGAACGCAACGCCGACTACTTCAAGGACTCGCCCAAGGCGCAGCCCAAGATCGGCAAGGTCGTCATCCGCTTCATCCCCGACCGCCAGACCCAGATGGCCGAGGTCATCTCGGGCGGCGAAGACCTGATCATGAGCGTGCCCAAGGACCAGGCCGAACAGCTCGGCGGCATGCCGAACCTGCAGATGGTCACCGGCAACACCATGCGCATCGTGTTCATGCAGATGAACATCCTGGAAGGCACGCCCGCGCCGCAACTGAAGGACGAGCGCGTACGCCGCGCGATCATTCACGCCATCGACCGCAACGCGATGCTCAAGAACATCGTGGGCGAAGGCGGCGGGCTCATCAACACCATTTGCACGCCGTCGCAGGTGGGCTGCACGCAGGAAGGCGCGCCCACTTACAAGTACGATCCCGCGCAGGCCAAGAAGCTGCTGGCCGAAGCGGGCTATCCCAACGGCTTTGACATCGACATCGTCGCGTACCGCGAACGCAACCAGACCGAAGCCATCATCAACTACCTGCAGGCGGTTGGCATCCGCGCCAAGCTGAACTTCCTGCAGTACGCCGCGATGCGCGACATGATCCGCGCGAACAAGGCGTCGCTGACGCACCAGACGTGGGGCTCGAACCTGGTGAATGACGTGTCGGCGTCCACGCCGGTGTACTTCGCATTCGGCAGCGACGACATCACCCGCGACCCGAAGGTGCGCGACCTCTTGAAAAAGGGCGACAACACCATCGAAAGCGGGCCGCGCAACGCGGCCTACAAAGAGGCGCTGGACATCATCGCGGAAAAGGCCTACGCCGTTCCCCTGTGGACGCTGCCCGCCTACTACGTCGCCACCAAGGACGTGAACTTCAAGCCCTACTCGGACGAGCTGGTGCGCTTCTGGGACATGAGCTGGAAGTAAGGCGCGGTCCGCGCCGGGCGGGCTTAGCAAACGCCCGGCGCTGCTGAACAGAGAGGAAGTCCTATGCTTTATTTCACGCTGAGGCGCCTGGGCCTGGCGGCGCTGGTGGCGCTGACCGTGTCGATCCTGGCGTTCCTGCTGCTGCACCTGTCGGGCGACCCGGCGCTGGCGCTGGCCGGCGAAGGCGCGCGGCAGGCCGACATCGACATGATCCGCAAGACCTACGGGCTGGACCGCCCGATCATCGTCCAGTACGCCGACTGGCTCTGGCATATCCTGCAGGGCGACTTCGGCACGTCGGTGTACTTCAAGACCGAGGCCGGGCCACTGATCCTGTCCAAGCTGGCGACCACGTTGAAGCTGGGCATGGCGGCACTCGCCTTTGCGCTCTTCATCTCGATCCCGCTGGGCGTGCTGGCCGCGCTGTACAAGGGCAGCCTGATCGACCGCGTCTGTCTGGCAATCGCCGTGCTGGGCCAGGCGCTGCCGAACTTCTTTTTCGCGCTGATCCTGATCATGCTGTTCTCGATTTCGCTGCGCATCCTGCCGGTGTCGGGCAGCGGCACGTGGCAGCACTTCGTCATGCCCGCCATCGCGCTGGGCTACTACGTCGCGCCGGCATTCATGCGCCTGATCCGCGCCGGCATGATCGAGGTGCTGGGCGCCGACTACATCCGCACCGCGCGGGCCAAGGGCCTGCCGGCGCGCAAGGTCATCTTCAAGCACGCCTTGCGCAACGCCATCGTGCCGGTGGTGGCGCTGGCCGCCGTGCAGCTGGGCTACCTGCTGGGCGGCTCGGTGGTCATCGAGACCATCTTCGCGCTCGACGGCCTTGGGTACCTGGCTTATCAGAGCATCACATACAAGGACTATCCGGTCATGCAGCTGATCGTGCTGCTGCTGTCGGTGCTGTATGTGCTGCTGACGCTTGCCGCCGACGTGGCCAACGCGTGGCTCGATCCGCGCATCCGGGTGTCCTGACATGAACACGCCTACGCTCACGCCCGCCACCCCCGCCGCGGGTCCCCTGGAACTGTCCGCGTCCACGCTGCGCTGGCGCCGCCTGCGGCGCAACAAAGCGCTGCTGGCCGGCGGCGGCATCCTCTTCATCATCGTGCTGATCGCGCTGCTGGCGCCGTGGATCTCGCCGCACGATCCCTATTTCCAGGACCTTGCCAACCGCACCGTCCCGCCTGTCTGGTACGAGAAAGGCACCTGGCTGCATCCGCTGGGCACCGACCAGCTGGGACGCGACTACCTGTCCCGTCTGTTCTACGGGGCGCGCATCTCGCTGCTGATCGGCATCAGCGTTGCGCTCATCTCGGGCCTCATCGGCACGGCGATGGGCATGGCGGCCGGCTACTTCGGCGGCAAGGTCGACATGGCCGTGTCGTTCCTCATCACCACGCGGCTGTCCATGCCCGTGATCCTGGTGGCGCTGGCCACCGTGGCCATCGTCGGCGGCTCGCTGTGGGTGGTGATTCTGGTGCTGGGCCTGCTCAAGTGGGACCGCTACGCCGTCGTGATGCGCAGCGCCACCCAGCAGGTGCGGTCGCTGGAGTACGTGGCCGCCGCGCAGGCCGCCGGCGCCAGCACGTGGCGCATCGTCTGGGGCGAGGTCCTGCCCAACGTCGTGCCGCAACTCATCGTGATTGCCACACTGGAAGCCGCCAGCGCGATCCTGCTGGAAGCCTCGCTGTCCTTCCTGGGCCTGGGCGTGCAGCCGCCGCTGCCGTCGTGGGGATTGATGATCTCCGAGGCCAAGGCCTACATGTTCTTCTCGTTCTGGCTGATCGCCATACCCGGGTCGGCGCTGGCGCTGCTGATCTTCGCGATCAACCTGGCCGGCGACGGACTGCATCAACTCCTGACGCCTGAAGAGAGGGCCTGAGCATGAACGGCACCGATATCGTCCTGGACGTCCAGGGCCTGACCGTCGACATCGCCACGCCACGCGGACCGCTGCACGCGGTGCGCGACGTGTCCTTCCAGGTCAAGCGCGGCGAAACGCTGTGCCTCGTGGGGGAATCGGGCTGCGGCAAGTCCATGACCTCGCTTGCCATCATGGGCCTCTTGCCCAAGGCCGCCCGGCGCAGCACGCGCCGGCTGGCGGTGTTGGGCGAAGACCTGTCCAAGGCGCGCGGGCGGCGCGTCAATGCGCTGCGCGGCAGCAAGATGGCGATGATCTTTCAAGAGCCCATGACGGCGCTCAACCCCGCCTACGCCATCGGCGAACAGCTCACCGAACACTACATCCACCACTGCAAGGCGAGCAGCCAGCAAGCGCGGGACCGGGCGGTGGAGCTGCTGGAAAAGGTCGGCATCGCCTCGGCCGGCCAGCGGCTGGGGCAGTATCCGCATCAGTTGTCCGGCGGACTGCGCCAGCGCGTGATGATCGCGATGGCGCTCATGTGCGGCCCCGAACTGCTGATCGCCGACGAGCCCAGCACCGCGCTGGACGTCACGATCCAGGCGCAGATCCTGCGGCTGCTGGCCGACTTGCAGGCCGAACTGGGCATCGCGATGGTGTTGATCACGCACGATCTGGGCGTGGTTGCGCGCATCGCGCGGCAGGTGGCGGTGATGTATGCGGGACAGATCGTCGAGGAAGGCCCCGTCGCCGACATTTTTGCGACGCCGCATCACCCGTATACGCAAGGGCTGCTGGGCTGTATCCCCGTGCCCGGCCGCACGGCGCCAGGCGAGGCGCTGGGCACCATACCCGGTGTCGTGCCGTCGCTGGTCGGCGACTTGCGCGGCTGCGCCTTCGCCGACCGCTGCCGCTACGCACAGGCGCAATGCCGGCAGGCCGTTCCCATCCACGGCCAGGCCGATGGCCAGCAATGGCGCTGCATCCTCAGCGCCGAAGGAGTGCCGGCATGAGCGCGCTGCTGCAAGCCGATGGCGTCAGCCGCCAATTCACGGTGCGCGCCGGGATGTTCCGCCCGCGTTCCACGTTGCACGCGGTCAATGGCGTGGACCTGGCGGTTGACCGGGGCGCGGTGCTGGGTATCGTGGGCGAGTCCGGCTGCGGCAAGTCCACGCTGGCGCGCATGCTGCTGGGGCTGACGCCGCCGACCGAAGGCGCCATCCGCCTCGATGGCCAGGACATCCGGCAGATGGATCGGCGCGCCCTCGCCCGGCGCGTGCAGCCCATCTTCCAGGACCCGTACTCATCGCTGAATCCGCGCCGCTCCATTGCCTCGATCGTGTCGCTGCCGCTGGAGGTGCACGGCATTCCCAACCCCAAGATGCACAAGGCCATCGACATGCTGGAACGCGTGGGCCTGCCGCCGCGGCTGGCCCACAACACGCCCGGCCAGCTGTCCGGCGGCCAGCGCCAGCGCGTCGCCATTGCCCGCGCGCTGGTGATGCAGCCCGAGATCGTCATCTGCGACGAACCCACCTCCGCGCTGGACGTGTCGGTGCAGGCGCAGATCATGAACCTGCTGATGGACCTGCGGCGCGATTTCAATCTGACGTATGTGTTCATCAGCCACAACCTGGCGGTGGTCGAGCACATCGCCACGCACGTGGCCGTGATGTACCTGGGCCGCGTGGTGGAATCCGCGCCCACCGCCCGGCTCTTTCACGACCCGCGCCATCCCTACACGCAGGCACTGCTGGCGTCGGTGCTGACCCCGGAACCCGGGTTGGGCATCCCAGACATGGGGCTGGGGCTGTCGTTTCCCGACCCGCTGCATCCGCCGTCCGGCTGCCCGTTCCATCCGCGCTGCCAGCACGCGATGGCGCAATGCAAGACCGAACGGCCCGCGCTAGCCCTGCGCGAACAGGCCATCGTCGCCTGCCACCTCTACCCGACCACGTCCCCCCTTCCCCTCGGAGCCACCCAGCCATGACCCGCGCACAAGCCATCGCCCAGGCGGAACACTGCTTTGATTCCGGCGCCTTCCGCGCACTGTTGGCGCGCCGCCTGGCGCTGCCCACCGAGAGCCAGAACCCCGAACGCGCCGCCGTGCTGGCGGATTACCTTGAGGCCGAGATCCGCCCGGCGTTCGAGGCGCTGGGCTTCACCTGCCGCACACTCACGCATCCGAAAGCGCTGGCGCCGTTTCTGTACGCCGAGCGGATCGAGGATCCGGCCCTGCCCACGGTGCTGGGCTACGGCCACGGCGACGTCATCCGGGGCCTGGAACGGGAATGGAAGGAAGGCCTGTCGCCGTGGGCGCTGACCGAGGCCGAGGGCCGCTGGTACGGCCGCGGCATCGCCGACAACAAGGGCCAGCACACCATCAACATGGAGGCGCTGCGGCTGGTGCTGGAGACGCGCGGCAAGCTGGGCTTCAACGCCAAGTATCTGATCGAGATGGGCGAGGAAACCGGTTCGATGGGCCTGCGCGAACTGTGCACCGAACATCGCGACCTGCTGGCCGCCGACCTGCTGATCGCCTCGGACGGCCCGCGCCTGAGCGCCAACCGTCCCACCATCTTCCTGGGCGCGCGCGGCAGCCTGAACTTCGACCTCACGATCGAGGCACGCGCCGGCGGCCATCATTCCGGCAACTGGGGCGGATTGATCTCCAACCCGGGGCTGCAGCTGGCCCACGCGATTGCCAGCATCGCCTCACCCGTTGGCCAGATCCGCATCCCGGAATGGGTGCCAAAGGAACTGCCCCCGGCCGTGCGGCGCGCGCTGGCCGACTGCCAGGTGGACGGCGGCACGGACGGCCCCGAGATCGAACCCGATTGGGGCGAGCCCGGCCTGTCGCCCGCCGAACGCGTGTTCGGCTGGTGTTCGTTCGAGGTGCTGGCCTACAAGACCGGCAACCCCGACACGCCCGTCAACGCCATCCCGCCGCGCGCGTGGGCGCGCTGCCAGTTGCGCTTCGTGGTGGGCGTGGACCCGGACGACCTGATTCCGGCCCTGCGCCGCCATCTGGACAGCCACGGTTTTCCGATGGTGCAGATCTCGCTCACCCGCGAATCCATGTTCCGCGCGACCCGCATCGACCCCGACGACGCCTGGGTGCGCTGGGCCGTGGACTCGCTGGAACGCACCTCCGGCGAAAAGACCGCCCTGCTGCCCAACCTGGGCGGCTCGCTGCCCAACGACATCTTCACCGACGTGCTGGGCCTGCGCACGATCTGGGTGCCGCACTCGTACCCCGGCTGCTCGCAGCACGCGCCCAACGAGCACCTGCCGCCGGCACTGCTGCGGCAGGCGCTCGGGTTGATGACCGGGCTGTATTGGGATTTGGGCGCAGGGGGCACGCCGGAGATCAGAAGTCCCAGATGACCGGCACCCAGCGGAACGCGTCGCCGTCAACCGCCACCCGGCCCACCGACGGGAACGGCAGGTGCGCCGCCACGAGCAGGCCCTTGTTTTCCGCCAGCTCGCGGAACAGTCCGACGCGCACCCGGGCCGACTCCTCGGGGTCGTGCTCGAAGCCGTTGTGCCATTCCGGGTGGTCAAAGCCCACGGGGAAGATGGCATCGCCCGCGAACATCAGGCGCTCGCCGCCGGAGATCAGGTCCACGACACAGTGGCCTGGCGTGTGCCCGCCCGTCAGGCGCACGATCACGCCGGGCGCCACTTCCTTGCGATCCTCGAAGACCTGGATCTGGTCGCGGTACGTTTCGTAGAAGCTCGTCGCGGTCGAGCGCAGCACGGCGGGTACCGGCTTGGGCATGACCGTCTGCGAAAAGTCCGGCGAGGTCCAGAACGCGACTTCGGTCGCATTGACGTGGATGCGCACATCCTTGCGCAGGCGCTCCTTCACGCCGGGGACCAGCAGGCCGCCTACGTGGTCCATGTGCATGTGCGTGATGATGACGTCGGTCACGGCCTCCAGCGGGATGCCCGCCGATTGCAGCCGTTGCGGAAACTGGCCTGCCCGCGGAAAGCCCGAGAACTGGCCGCCCAGCCCCGCGTCGATGAGGATGGTCTGGTCGCCGCTGCGCGCGACCATCACGTTCAGCGGCCAGTCGAAGGCGTCCGGCGGCATGAACATGTGGTCGAGCCAGTTGGCCAGATCTGCCGGATCGGCGTTGGTGGCCATCGTCGAGGTGGGCAGCGGCAGCACGCCGTCGCTGACAACCAGCGCATCGATATCGCCCACCTGCACGGCGTAGCGGGACGGGACCAGATCGATGGCCTGGTGTGTAATGGGGTCCAAAGTGTCTGCGGTAAACATGACGGGATCTCCTTGAAGGCGGCCGGTTCGGCCGGCCGGAAACCGGCGCCCTCGCGCCGGGTAGATGCGTGGCGGCGCGCGCGTCAGCCGCGCAGAAAAGCCAGCAGATCGGCGTTGATGCGGTCCTGCAGGGTGGCCGTCAGGCCGTGCGGCGCGCCCGGGTAGTAGATCGCCTGCGCGTTTTTCACCAGGCGCACCGCCTTCTTGGCCGAGTCATGGATCGGCACGATCTGGTCGTCTTCGCCATGCATGAACAGCGTGGGCACGTCGATCTTCTTCAGGTCTTCGGTGAAGTCGGTTTCCGAGAACGCCTTGACGCACTCGTAGGCGTTCTTCTGGCCGCTCTGCATGCTCCACAGCCAGAATTGGTCCAGTTGGCCCTGCGACACCTTCGAACCCGGGCGATTGGCGCCGTAGAACGGCACGGCCAGATCCTTGTAGAACTGCGAGCGATCGCCCGCCACGCCGTCACGGATGCCGTCGAACACCGACATCGGCAGGCCTTCGGGATTGGCGGCCGACTTCAGCATCACCGGCGGCACCGCCCCGATCAGCACGGCGCGCGACACGCGCTTCGTTCCATGGCGGCCGATGTAACGCGCCACTTCGCCGCCGCCGGTGGAGTGGCCCACCATCGCGATGTTCTTCACGTCCAGCGCCTCGATCAACTGCGCCAGATCGTCGGCGTAGGTGTCCATGTCGTTGCCGCCCGACGGCTGCGACGAACGCCCATGACCGCGCCGGTCATGCGCAATCACGCGAAAGCCGTTGCGCGCCAGGAAGTGCAGTTGTCCATCCCACGCATCGGCATTGAGCGGCCAGCCATGCGAGAACGTGACGACCGGGCCGGCGCCCCAGTCCTTGTAGTACAGCGTCGTGCCGTCTTTGGTGACGAAGGTGTTGCTGTCCATGGAAGTGCTCCGTTGGGGTTGGGAATTGCGCTGCGGGGCTGCCTGCGCGCCGATGGCAAAGGCGCTGCTCGCCAGAAGCGCGCTGCCGGCAAGCAGCGTGCGCCGGGCGGCGTTGTACGAGTCGTTCATGGGGATCCTCAAGGTCGGTAGAGACAGTGAGGGCATCGTAGGACTGCGCCCGCGAGCGCGGTAGACACGGCGCGGGAAGCACGATGTTGTGCGATGCGCACCAATGCGGCCGCTGCATTGCACATGCGGCCCTGCCCTAGGTGTCAGACACCCCTACGAGCCAGCCGCCATGATGTGGCTGCCGCCCCCGGGGTGTCTGACACCGGCCAATAGAAACGCTATCAGGTCAACTCGGAAGCGAGCCCAGAATCCCGATACGCCACGGCAATCATCGCCGTCAGCAGGAACGTCATGGCAACGCACGCCAGGGCGCCCAGCACGCCCTGCAGCGCCTGCACGCCCACGTAGTCATACATCAACGGAAGCAGATCATTGGCGGCATGCGCGGCCAGGATCAGCAACACAACAAACCCCAACATCAACGGCCAGCGCGGATAACACGTCGCGGCGCGCACCAGGCCAAAGCCGTACGCGCCCTTGACCACGGCGCGAGGCAGGCAGAGTCCGTAAACAGCCAATCCGTACAACACCGGCACCCACACCACCGTCAATAACGCAATCAGCACGCCGTAGAACAGCGGTTCGTTGGCGCCGCCCATCAGCATGTACAGCACATAAGGCAGATCGCCGGTGGCGCGGGCAAGGGCCATGACTGCAATGGTCAGCCCGCCCAGCAACACCAAATGCCGGGCTTCCGAGTTGCCGCCGCGTGCCGTGGCCGCATGCGCGGTCGGGCCAAGCAGAATGACCCGATGCCAGGCGTATGTGGTGCGCGCGAAAGCGATCAGGCAGACAAGCGCCAACGCGAGGATCAGCCAATCCAGAAACCCGTACAGCCGGGACGTCGTCAACGCGAATGGCAACGTCAGCGTGAACACCGCCAACGACCAGGGCGCGGCGGCCAGCATGGCGCGGCCGTGCTGCCTGATCGCGCCGACGGTCGCGGCAATGAAACGACCTGCTCCGGGTTTGCTGGACACGAGACTCCCTTGCTCAGAAATGATGGTGCTCGTTTATACCGCAAGCCGCTTATTCACCCGATCCCATGTCGCGTATCTCGGTTACCCTTGCGGACCTTTTCTTTCTACCGAGTCTTCATGAAGTCGCTTCCCGTCGCATTTGCTGCCTTTGCCACCGCGCTGCTGCCCACGCTGGCCCACGCCGCGTACACGCCCACCGAGATCGAGCGGGCCGTGCTCGAATACGGCATACGCGAAGAGCATGACGCGCTGCTCGCGGCCGATTGGCGCCTGCTGGGCCGGATGATGGACATATCGCGTGTGGACCCCGCGGACGTCTCGGATATGTACGCCAAGGGTCCGACGGACAAGCTGCCGGCCGTGGTCGAAGAGCCCTTCGTGTTCAAGGCAACGATCGACGCGGCGGCGGTGAAGGCGGGCGCGGTCACGTTCGCGGGCACGCGCGGGGCCACGGTCCGCGCCACGCTGCCCGCAGGCGCCAAGCCCGCCGATGATCTGATGCTGACCTGCGCCAAGCTGGCCTTCGCAGATGGCGTCGCCACGTTCTCGCAGTGTCAGAACTGGACGCCCGTCGCCGAGAAGACCGTTGCGGACTTTCGCGCCGACATCGCCGCATTCCTGCAAGGTAAGCCCGCGAAGAAGTATGTGGCCAAGTTCGTGATCGACTACTTCGTTGTGGCGAACGACATGCCCGCCAAGGCCGGCTGCCCCGACGACCGCAAGGCCTGCGACCAGGCGATCCGCAAGACCAACATGACGCGCGCCGGCTACGCGGCCGTAACGGAACGCCTGAACGCGGCGGGCGTGCAGACGGAGCGGTAAGCCTTCGGCCAGGCCGGTGTGATCCGCGCCCCATCGAACGCGCAACCGGCCCGGCCTACACCACGCGCCATTCTTGCGCCGCCTCGTGCGCCCCAATACAATGCGAAATACTCTTATTTGCATTTGTGCGATCATGTCCCGCATGAGCGCGATTCGGGCCATGACGGCGAACACCTCAGAACACCAACAACAAGTCCACGCGCTGTATCGCGATCATCATGGCTGGCTGCAGCAGTGGCTGCGGCGCCGGCTTGGCAACGGCAGCGACGCCGCCGATCTGGCGCACGACACGTTCACCCGCATCCTCGCCTCGCGCCTGCCCGCGCTGCTGAACGAGCCGCGCGCCTACGTGACAACCGTGGCGCACGGCATCCTGGTCAACTGGTACCAGCGCCGCGATCTTGAACGCGCCTACCAGGAAGCGCTGGCAGCATTGCCCGAGGATCTGGCGCCCTCCCCCGAACACCAGCTCATCATCCTGCAGACCCTGCTGGAAATCGATGCGATGCTGTCCGCGCTGCCCGCCCCGGTGCGGCGCGCGTTCCTGCTGTCGCAGGTGGAAGGCATGAAATACGAAGACATCGCCGTTCGGCTGGACGTCTCACTCATCACCGTCAAACGCTACATGGCGCGCGCCTTTCGGCAATGCCTGGCGTGCATGGAATGAACGCCAGGCATCCGGTGGCCGTCATCAGCGGCGATATCCTCGACGAGGCCGCGCAGTGGCTCGTCGTGATGAACGACGAGCCGGTATCCGACAATGACCGCCGCGCCTGGCTGGCATGGCGCGCCCGTAGCCCCGAGCATGAAGGCGCGTGGCAGCGCGCAGAGCGACTGCTGGCGCAGCTGGGCGAAGCGCCTGCGGCGCTGGCCATGCCCGCGCTTGACCGACCGACGAAATCCCGCCGCGCCGCGCTCGCCAAGCTGGCGGCGTTGTGCATTGCCGCTCCCGGCGGCTTGGCGGCTTGGCGGCTGGCCCAGTCCGAAGGTTGGACCGCCGACTACCGCAGCGCCGCGGGCGAACTTCGGCAGATCACGCTGGCCGACGGCAGCCGAGTCCGGCTGAACACGCACAGCGCCATCGACCTGCGCTTCGACGCCAGCCAGCGCCTGGTCGTCTTGCGCAGCGGCGAGATCTTCATCGAGACCGCAGCCGACCCCGCGGGCGCACGCCGGCCGTTCCGCGTGCAGACGGCAGAGGGCATCTTCGAGGCCTTGGGCACCCGCTTCAACGTCCGCCAACAATCGGGCGAGACACAGCTCGCCGTGCTGGAAGGCGCCGTGCGCGCCACGCCGCGCCGGGACGGGGCCGATGCGCGCGTCATCCAGGCCGGCGAGCAGACCGTGTTGCAGGCCGGCGTCGTAGAGCCGGCCCGCGCGCTGGACCCCGCCATCACGGCCTGGACGCACGGCATGCTGCTGGCGGACGACATGCGCCTCGCCGACGTCATCGACGAACTGGCGCGCTACCGCAGCGGCATCTTGCGCTGTTCCTCCGAGATCGCCGGATTGCGCGTGTCGGGCACCTTCCCCGTCGGCAACCCCCAGCAGGCGCTCGCCATGCTGGAGGCGACCTATCCAGTGCAGATCGCCTCGCGCTTCGGGGGATACTGGACGACGGTGCTGCCGCGGCCCCACTGAGGCGCGCGGCTAGTCGCGGCCGTCACCACTTGTACGACACGTTCGCCATCACGCTGCGGCCGGCACCCAAAAGGCATGCCGTGTTCAGGAAGCAGCCCGCCACGTAGTATTTGTCGGTCAGGTTGCGCACGTTGATCGCGGCGCTCAGGCCGCGCAACGACGAGTTGGCGCGTCCGAAGTCGTAACCGACCATCGCATCGACCAAGGTGTAGGCAGGCACCTTGAAGGTGTTCTGCGCATCGCCAAACGTCGTGCCCGTATAGCGCACCCCCGCTCCCATCGTCAGACCGCGCAGGGCGCCCGACTGCAGCGTGTAGTCCGTCCACAGCGATGCCAGGTGACGCGGCACGCGCACCGGCACCTTGCCCTGGTTGCTGAGACCGGCAAAGTTGGGGTTGTCCTTGGTCACCTCGACGGCGTTGAAGGTGTACGAGGTGATGACGTTCAGCCCCTCGATGGGACGCAGCACGCCCTCAAGCTCGATGCCGCGCGAGGTCACCTCGCCTTCCTGGACGTTGAACGACGTGTTCTGCGGATTGGGCGTCAGCACGTTCTGCCGGCGCAGATCAAACGCGGCCAGGGTCACATAGCTGTCCGAGCCCGGCGCCTGATACTTCACGCCCACTTCATATTGGCGCGCCGATTCGGGCTTGAATTGCGCGCCGTTGATGTCGCTGCCCGTCAGCGGCGTGAACGACTCCGCATAGCTGGCGTACGGGAAAAAGCCGCTGCCGAACGTGTAGCCCAAGGCCACACGGCCCGAGAAGTCCTGCGCCGACGTGTCGGTGCGCGTATCGAGCAGGCGATTGCGCGCGCGCTGGTTGGCCCAGTCGTAGCGCCCGCCCAGCGTGGCCACCCAATTGTCCAGCTTGATCTGGTCCTGCACGTAGGCGCCGATCTGACGCGTCGTGTCGGCCGTGCTCAGCCGCGACGTGTAGCGCGACGTGTCGATGCGCACGCTGCGGTCCGGACGAAAGATGTTGATCGATGGCGCGTTGCCCGTCTGCGAGTCGGCGCTGCGGTCGCTGTACTGGTAGTCCACGCCGAAAAGCACCGTGTGATCCAGCGGCCCCGTCGAGAATTTTCCGACCAGCCGGTTGTCGATGGCGTAGCTGTCGCTATCTTGGTCGCGCAGCTGATAATAGCGCGCGATTGTGGTGCCATCGATGACGCCGCTATTGCGAAAGAGCTGGTCTACGTAGCCCGTGAAGTGCGTATAGCGGGCATTCTGCTGAAACGTCCAGGCATCCGAAAACGCGTGGCTGAACTCGTAGCCGATGCTGGTCTGCTCGCTTTGCTCGCGGTCAAACCCCGGCTCATTGAGCGAGCGGTGGCGCGGCACGCGTCCATTGGGATTGGAGCCATCCAGCACCGAATACGGCAGGTTGCTGGTGAAAAGGTTGCGGTTGCGCTGATACGACGTCAACAGCGTGAACGAAGTGCGCGCCGACGGCGCCCACGTCAGGCTCGGGGCGACGTAGATGCGGTCATCGGGAATGCCGTCGATGGCGCTGTCGGCGTCGCGGCCCAGCGCAACCAGCCGATAGGCCAGCGTGCCATCGGCATCCAGGACATCGCCGATATCCATCGCGCCCTGCACCAGGTCGTGGTTGCCTACCGACGCCGTGACCTCGCGGTGCGATTCGAACAGCGGGCGCTTGGACACGAAGTTGATCGTGCCGCCCGGCGAACCCTGGCCATACAGGACCGACGACGGCCCCTTCAACACCTCGATACGGTCCATGCCAAATGGCTCCGGCGAGAAATACCCGGTCTGGTTGTTGCGCAAGCCGTCCGTGTAGGCATTGGAATTGATCTGCTGGAAGCCGCGCACCATCAACGTGTTGTCGGTCGGGTTGTCGCCCGAAACATTGCTGTGCACGCCGGCGGTGTAGCTCAAGCCGTCGCTGACGGTCTGCGCGCCCTGAATCACCATGCGCTCGCGCGTCACCACCGAGATCGACTGCGGCGTCTCCATCAGCGGCGTGTCGGTCTTCGTGGCCGTTGATGCGCTGCTTACCAAATAGGGGTTGGCGCCGTCGTAGGCACCCTTGCCGGTCACCGTAACGGTGGGCAGCATCGCGGCTTCGTCGCCCACGGGTCGCCGGCGCAAGGTGTACGAACCGTCAGCACGCGCGGCCATTTCCAGGCCACTGCCAGCCAACAGCCGGCGCGCGCCCTCGGCAGCCGTATACGCACCCGACAAACCGGCGCTGCTACGCCCATCGGTCAGCGCCGGCTCGAACGCCAGCGCAATATCCGCCTGCATCGCAAACCGGGCCAGGCTGCTGCCCAATGGCCCCGCGGGAATGTCGAACGTGTGGCGGGCATCAAGCTGTTGCTGCGGCGCGGGCGCCGGCTGGGCCACGGCCAGCATGGGCATGCCGGACGCAAGCGCGGCCGCCACGCAGGCGGCGCCCAGCGTCAATCCGTGACTGGGACGTTTGGGAAAAGCGGGAATTTGCATGGTGCAGCGACCTCGATCTGGTGGGTTCTATTTCCCATGCCAGCCGAGAAAGAAAAAGGTATCACTGCCCATGCAAATATTTTTATTCTGATTAGCCTAGGTGCGGCGGGGTTCCGTACGCGCCGGGTTGGCTTCGGCCGCTGCGTCGGCCCCTGCTTCGGCCTCCGCTTCCGCCTCGGCCCGTGCCTCCAGCTCATTGCCCAGCACCTCGGCCGAATCCTCGTTGCTGGCTTCCGGCTTCAGGCGGCGGCGCGTATGGCCCGCGGCGCGCGCGCTGTCGCCCTCGTCCACACGCTCGGCCTGCACGTGCACGTTGGCCGGCGGCGCAAAGCCGCGCTTGTCCTGCCCGAAGTAGACCACCGTGTGCGGGTACGGCAGCTCGATGCCCGCGGCGTCGAAGTGCTTTTTGAGCAGGCGGTTGTAGCCGCGCTGCACCGCCCACTGCATGCCCGGCGTGGTCTTGATGAGGATGCGGATGGTCACGCCCTTGTCGTTGACCGCCGTGACACCCGCCACCGTCATGTCTTCCAGGATCTCCGGTCCGAGCACCGAATCGGTCATCAGCTCGGCAAACGCCGCACGCAGATGCTCGATGGCATCGTCCACGCTTTCGCGATGCGCGATCGTGTACTCGCCCAGGTGATACGAAAAGTCACGCATGTGGTTGGCCACCACGTCCACCGACGAGAACGGCACCAGATGGTAGCCGCCGTCCAGCGTGCGGATGCCGACCGAGCGGATGGTCATCTTCTCGACCGTCCCGAAAACGCCCGCCACCTGCACCACATCGTTTTCGTTCATCCCGTTCTCAAGCTGGATGAAGACGCCCGTGATGATGTCCTGCACCAGCTTCTGCGCGCCAAAGCCGATGGCCAGACCCACGACGCCGGCGCCCGCGATCAGCGGACCGACGTCGATGCCAATCTGCGACAGCAGCACCATCAGCGTCATGGTCACGATGACGATCAGCGCGGCGTTGCGGAACAGCGCCAGCAACGTGCGCTCGCGCGCGCTGGGCATGCCCCGTTCTTCGCTCTGGCTCAGCCGGTGTTCGATGATGCTGGCGATCACGGTCCAGGCCAGCATCGCGATCATCAGCACGATGACGATATTCAGCACCACCTTGATCGCGGCCGCGCCGGCGTCCGACGCTAGCCAGCGCGACAGGTCAAACGCCCGCCACGCGTCCAGGATCAGCAGCACGATGACGATGCGGATGATCCAGCCCACCACCTTCAGCGCGGCCGGCACGTAGGCGTTGACGCGCGCCTCCAGCAGCGGCAGGCGCCGCCGCAGGTCGTCCGACAGGCGGATCGGCTTGGCCAGCACCGCGTTCAGCAACAGGATCAGCAGGCTGCCCACGCCGATGACCAGCAGCGTCTGCGCCGTGGCGCGGGCCATGAACGGCAACGCATCGGTCGGGTCGACCTGGCTGACCACCAGCAGGATCGTGAAGTAGACGATGCCCAGCACGTGCCAGATGCGCGACAGCAGCCGCAGCCGCGATCCCATGAACGTGGCCGCGCCCGCGGCCCGGCGGTCCAGGCGTTCGCGCACGGCCTGCCGGTTATGCCAGATGACGCGCACGGCGTAGACGTACACCGCGAGCATGATGAGCATCGTGGTCAACCGGCCCAATGCGGGCGACAACGCCGCCGCCATCACGGGACCGACCACCAGCGTGCCGTACCCCGCCGCCGCCACGATGCGCACCAGCCACGCGTTCCAGTATTTGGCCAGCTCGTCCGACATCGGCAACAGGCGCAGATGCGGATGGCGCACGGCGAACACCGTGCGGATCAGCACCTTCACGATCTCCACCGCCACGAAGGCCTGCAGGAACAGCGAGGCCAGTCCGTCCAGGGTGCCGCGCCCCGGCGTGCTCCACAACGCCGCCGCGCCGCCCGCCATGGCGGCCAGCAATACGACGGCAACGTCGATCGCCAGCGCACCCACGATGGCGCCCGCGCGGCGAGTCAGCACCTTCATGGACGCCGGCTTGTCACGCACGGGCGCCGTGCCGGTTTCGCAACCGTGCTCGGCCACCCAATGGTCGATCCGCGTGTAGATGCGCATGGCGATCATGCGAAGCAGGATGAAAGCGATGATGGTCGCTGCGGCGGCCAGGGCCAGTGGCAGCAGCGCGCTGCGCGCCTCGCCGCTGTCCATGCGCAGGTTCTGGCCCGAGGCCAGCGCGCGCATGTCGTCAACGCCCTGCCCCATATCGGCCGCAACCCCGGTCAGGAACCGCTGAACGCCGTTGGCCATGCGCTCCTGCAACGTCGGCTCGGCCGGCGTGGCGGGCGTCGGCTTCGCCGCTGTGGTTTTGGATGGCGGGGCGCCTGCGGCGGCCGGTTTGTCTCCTGCCGCCTGCGCACGAAGCTGATCGATCAGGGCTTGGCGTGCTTGGGGATTGTCCAGCAAATCGGCCAGCGCGGCGGGCGTCAGCGCCGACGGTGCGGCGGCAGGTTCGGCCGCCGCCGCCGGGGTCAAGAGCGGAAACGCCGCCATGGCCGGTGCATGCCACAGGAACGATAAACAACTCAGCATCGCCGCCAGCAGCCAGGCCGCCAGCCAGGGCCTTTCCCGTCTGCGCCGCCAGGAAACGGCGGCATGGTGGCGGGATGGAAGGGATCGGGATGCTGTCGTTGCGGATCGAACCACTAATAAATCTCCTGTGCGATCAGGGCAGGGACGCCGGATAAAAAAAGGAGCCGGCAACTTGGGGGCGCGGCTTGGGCGATGGCCACATGATAAAGCCCATGGTCTGTCCCCTTTAGCGGCGGCCGGGCCTTATCGCTGGAAGCAATAAACAAGCGGCGATTAATTCGTTGGTCCCGACCGCTTAAGTGATTAGAGTCCAACGCCGCCATGCCCGCGCCGCATTCCGACAGGCGCGCGCCCAACCACGAGTCCGCTTCATGACCACCCGATTCCAAGCTGCACGCCGCACCACCCTGCTCGCCCTTGCTCTGGCCGTCGCCGGCATGGGCGCCGCGCAGGCCGACCAACGCGTCATCCGCATCGTCGTGCCCTACGGCACCGGCGCGGTCCAGGACACCATCGCGCGCGCGATCGGCGACGAACTGGGCAAGGCCCTGGACGCCTCCATCGTGATCGAAAACCGCGCCGGCGCCGGCGGCACCGTGGGCACCGCCCAGGTCGCCCGCGCCAAGCCCGACGGCAACACCCTGGTGCTGGCCGCCGCCAGCCACAACATCGCCGGGTATCTCTATAAGACGCTCAGCTACGACCCCTACAAGGACTTCACGGGCGTCGCCTACATTGGCAACACCGGCTACATCATCCTCGCGTCGGCCTCGCTGAACGCCAAGAACACGGCCGAATTCATCCAGGCCGTCAAGGCCAAGCCCGGCGCCTACGACTACGCGTCCGCCGGCAACGGCAGTGCCTCGCACCTGGGCATGGCATCGTTCTTGACCGCCGCCGGCGCGCAGATGCAGCACATCCCCATGAAGTCCACCGGCGACGCCGTGACCGAACTGCTGGCCGGCCGCGTCCAGGCCGTCACGGCTGCCACCATCGGGGTGACCGCGTACCGCAACGATCCCCGCGTCACGTTCCTTGCCTACACCGGCAAGGCGCGTTCACGCTTCGCCCCCGACCTGCCCACCGTCGCCGAAAGCGGCCTGCCCGGCTACGCCTTCGATTCCTGGCTAGGCCTGCTGGCTCCGGCCGGCATCTCCGCTGCGGACCGTGACCAGATCAACGCGGCGGTCAATAAGGTGCTGGCCGATCCCAAGGTGCAGTCGCGTTTGGCTTCGCTGGGCGTCGAAGCCGAAGCGAAGTCGGCGGCGCAATTTCAGGAGCTGCTGAAGGCGGACTATGAAGCGGCCGGGAAGGTGGTGGCGGCTTCCGGGGCGCGTGTGGAGTAAGGGCTCCTGATCCAACTTCCTGACAAATCAGACGAGCTCCTCTGAGCTTTCGAACTATTCATATATCCAGGGGGACGGTCCCGCCTTAGATTGAACGGCTTTTCGTTCTATTGACGAGTGACACGGACATGGCGAGTGCACCGACTGATTTGATGGCCGACGCGTCCCGATGGACGCGTCGCGTAGTAAAAGCGTTGCCATGCCCCGACTGGGCGACGCTTGAACAGGAAACCCGCCCCTGGATTCTTCTGGACGGCGCGCACAGCGACACGCTCACGTCGCGTAGTAAAAGCGTTGCCATGCCCCGACTGGGCGACGCTTGAACAGGAAACCCGCCCCTGGATTCTTCTGGACGGCGCGCACAGCGACACGCTCGAGAACGACCTTCTGCAAATCAGGCGTGGATTCGAGTATCRCTGGGTCTGGCGCGATACGCCTCGGGAATATCGAAATCCAGGCTATCGCCATGGCCCCCTGCTAGTTCCGCTCGACGAGGCATTATTCACCCACGCCGTCRAACATTGGCTCCGCCAGCAAGCAGGAATCATCTTGGTGGCTCCCGACGATATCSACCTCCTCGTCGCCCACCTCCAACAGTTGCACCAATTGACGGGTACAGACGGATTTCCGCTCAGGTTCAGCCTTAATGGCGCGCGGGCGCTCGAAGAGTTCTGCGAAGGCTTGACGGCGCAGTCCCTGTCCAGGCTGTTCGGCCCCATCCAACGCTTCATCTGGTATGCGGGCGACGAGCGTCAGGGCGAGTGGTTGGGTGCCGGCTCTTCCGTACAGGGACAAGCCGCGCCTGCGCTGGACGAGCCCATCGCCCTGACGAAAGCCGACGAGATTTCACTCGATCAGGCCAGCCTCGCGTGGTTCGTGCGCSACTGCGTGCGCAGTATTCGCCSACAAACGCCGGCGTACGACGACCCCAAGAATGAAAAGGCCTTGTGGCGGCGCACCGACCTGTTCGTTCGCGAGGCCGCGGATCAGCTTGCGCTCACCTTGGAACGCGACGTTCGGCATTACGTCGATCTGCGGTTTCGGTACCCGCAAGATTTTTTCGCGAAGGATGGCGTGCTTCGCAAAATTCTGATCGAACGGCACATTCCGGGAAAGCAGCGCTTGGTGGACGCCGAAGCACGACTCTCGGCGCTCGCGACGCGGTAAAGGAAACCCATCCCGTGAACTTCAAAAAGGCACTAGGCTCTATTCGCCCGAACGAGAAACGCCTCGGCAAAGCCATCTCCCCACCGCCCTGTGAACGCGGTGTGCCTCTATATCCGCTGCGCTATGGCATTGCCGATTATGTGTGGGATGCGGAAGTGTTTCCCCGTCTGAACACGGCGGGCTACCCCACSCTCACCGCGGGCAAAGCGTACGGTTTGCGCACGTTGCGCCCGGGCACCTACGTCTATCTCTGCTACTTCGAGAATGGGCGTATGTGGACGCAACACTACCAAGTTACTGAAGACGTCAAGTTCGCTCGCATCTGGTGGAGTGAGGCCGACGAACAAGACGCAACGCCGGGCAGGCTAAGCCCGCCCAATACCGTGGGCGCCACGACATATCTTTTCGCTCCTGACACAGAGRCGGCCGAAACCGTCCACATTCTGGTGAGCGACACGCTGCTSTCCCACCGCAYCCTMTGGGCTATCGAGACCAACGATGGAGGSCTTCGAGATGCGTTGAGCACGCAATGCAGACCTGCCGGCAATGCCTATCAGGAACACATCTTCGACGCGACGCTGCTGGGACAGGCGGCGCCYGAACTCGTCTCGCCATCCGGACACGGCGCGCCCAAGCCYTTCGCATGGAGCGAGATCCAGTTCCCAGAAGAAGCGCCAAACCACCACAACGTATTGGGCAACATGTATATCGCGTTGTTGCCGCGCAAGGACTTCACGCCCCTGGTGGTTGCATTGCAGGATCCGATCGGGATCGCCAGCGAGCTTCATTACCTGATTACTTATTCCGTAAAGCTCAAGACGGAATACGCCGGACGGAACGCACACAAACTGCAGAGTGGAACGTTCATCAGCAATTATTTCGAGGGGATGAAGAAACAGGCTGCGACTAATCMAAACCTGGSCAAGACGCTCGTAAGGCAGCAAAACCTGGTGAACTACGCAGGCGCGMTTTCGTTTCCCCGCATTTATGCCAAAGAAATAGAAGCGTTCGAAAACACAATTGCCAAAGCGGTACAGGATTCCCTGGCGTGGGTCCGCCTGATCGACTTATCGCAACTCTTGGGCAAGGCACTACGGTKCTTTGACCGCAGCGTGATCCACAACGCACACGACTATGAGGAAGCTGTACTTCAGTGCATTGGCGGACTGGTGCACTCCAAAGATGGAATACAGGTACTGAACCACCTAATCAATTTGCCCGTCGACGAAAGCCCCTTTTGGCTTGCGCTGGCCAATGGCAGCGA